>NZ_AUAW01000008.1:0-57215 GCF_000428925.1 Furfurilactobacillus rossiae DSM 15814
CCACCGAATGTTACGTCTTCCACGTTATTGCTCGCTTTCTCCCAGGCTTCGGCATCACTCTTAAAAAAGCACCGTTCAACTGAAAGCTGACCGGTGACTTCAATTATGGGGTCAGAATGGTTGTTAACTTGTTGGCGAATCCTGTAGCGTCCACGTTAAGTTGGTTGAATAATCTGCAGCTTTTGCCGTTCCACCAATAATGGTTAGTTCCGTTTGAGCTGGCGTCCAGCGATCAACTGTTAGTCCGCCACCTTTACCTCCTGCTGCCGATAACAGCGTGCCACCTGTGCCCAAAGCGTTACTTACTTCGCTGGCCACTGCGCCATTATCGATACCAGATTCCGTCACGACTTGTCCAGCAGGCAACTTTAGTGTCGCACCTGCAAGTTCATCCGTACCAGACTTCAGCGGTGTCCCAGAAACCTTCAGTGCCCATCCGGCATTAGTCCCGCGTTCGTCTGCAACCTGTGCTGATTGATAAGTCCCAATCATATCGGAGCCTGACGTTCCTACTCGTTTCGTGGTGGCCGAATTAATTGGCTGCGTGCCAAACGAAATCAGTTTAGAAACATAGTTCAGCCGTAACGCGCCGGTAGCACCGGTCCCTGGATGAGACGGATCAGTAATAGGACCGCCACCAGGGTTTGCCGGATCAACTGGGTTAGTCGGACCTTGCCCAGCGATAAATCCTGCTGTCACTTGTGTTGTCGCAGTGCCCACATCACCAGCTGCCTTCGCGCCTATCACGGGCCCCATGAGCAACCCGGCAGCGGCGATGACACCAAATAATTGTGTTTTTTTAAACATGTTTGGTCCTCCTTTTTGAACGCACAGTTGAACTTGCATCTATTCATCCGTGCGTTTGACTTTGCATGCTTGTAAGTTGACCACCATAATTGTTAGTTCCAGAATAGCAACCGCCAGTATGTTAAGGCAAATTTTATGATTGCAATCAGAAAATTCTAAATATAAAAATGTTCCACGTGAAAACAAAAAAGTGCGCGCCATCTGGCAACGCACTTTCAACCGATCTAATTATTTTTCGTCAAACTCATAAACCTTACTCTCATATGGGCGTAACGTAACACCCTGGTCATCGGCGTAGTTACCAATAAGTTCTCCGGTCGCCTCACCCTGATGATAATCGCGTGTAACGGTGTCGTTAGTGAAGTTACACATAACTAACAATGTGTGCCCGTCATAATGACGTTTGTACGCATAAACCTGATCGTCATCCGCGTCTAGTGCCTCAAAATCACCAAACTTAATCAAGTCGCTGCCATGACGTAAGGCAATTAGTTTCTGATAGTACTTAAGGACCGAATCCTGGTCATTTTCTTCAACCGCTACATTAATTTCAGGATAGTTGGTATTCATCTCAGACCACGGTGTGTGCTCAGAAAAGCCAGCGTTTGCCGCAGTACTCCATTGCATTGGTGTCCGCGCATTATCACGGGAAATGTTGGCTAAGTCCTTCATCATTTGACTCGAGGACACGAGGTGCTTTTCTTCAACCATTTCCTTGTAACCGTTCAATGATTCCAGATCACGATACTGTGATAGTGACGTGAAGTGAGCGTTGGTCATCCCCAGCTCCTCACCTTCATAAACGTATGGGGTGCCTTGCAGCATGTGTAATGCTGTCCCTAGCATCTTAGCAGCCCTAACGCGGACCGCTGGATCGTCGTTGGCAAACCGGGAAACGGCACGCGGTTGATCATGGTTGTTCCAGTACAAACTGTTCCAACCTTTGCCATCTAGCTCCTGTTCCCAACGGTTCAGGGAATCTTTCAACTCTGTCAGTTTGACCGGTTGATCGTTCCATTTACCCAACCGAACATCAGGGTTAGCACTCAAACCAACGTGTTCAAACTGAAAGACCATGTTCAGCTCTTCGCTCTTCAACCCGGTATATTTGATTGCGTCCTCTGGTGTTGAACCAGGCATTTCGCCCACCGTCATCACATCATAATGCGACAACACTTCTTCATTCATCTGGTGCAGGAATTCATTTAGTCGCGGTCCATCAGCGACAAAGTCCATCGTTGTGCCAGCAGTCGCTTCACCAGGCACATCAGGTAAACCAGGTTGTTTAGAAATCAGGTTGATAACATCCATCCGGAAGCCATCGACGCCTTTGTCCAACCAGAACCGTTCGATATCAAAGACGGCTTGACGAACATCGGGATTTTCCCAATTCAAATCCGGCTGTGCTGGAGCAAACAAATGTAAGTAATATTGACCGCGTTCTGGCACGTAAGTCCATGCCGGACCGCCAAATGCAGCCTGCCAGTTGTTCGGTTCATGGCCGTCAACCGGATCGCGCCAAATATAATAGTCAGCGTATGGATTGTCTTTAGACTGACGGCTCTCCTTGAACCAAGCATGCTGATCAGACGTGTGATTGACAACCAAATCCATCATCAATTTCATTCCGTGCTCATGAACCTGTTTAAGCAACGTATTGAAGTCATTCATATCACCGTATAAGGGATTGATTGCCTTGTAATCGGCAATATCATAACCATTATCCTTATTAGGTGATTTGTAAATTGGGTTCAACCAGATCACGTCGACGCCAAGTTGCTTAATGTAATCGAGCCGTGATGTAATCCCAGGCAAATCACCAACCCCGTCATTATTGCTGTCCTGAAAACTCATTGGGTATATTTGATATACAACTGAACCTTGCCACCATTGATGTTGCATGATGAACCTCCTCATTTGTCTCTTAGCTAATTTAATTCATTTTTTCAAACTGACTATTTTGTTTCTGAAAGTGCTGGGTGAATTACACTGACCGCAAATGCACCAAGAATTAGGGAAATACCCCCGAGGACAATCATGCCAGGCATTGACTGACCGATAAGTGGGAAAATTGCGAAACTGGCCACTGATGCAATGATCTGTGGTAAACAGATCCCACAGTTGAACAGTCCTAAGTAAGCGCCTTCATTTGTGCCGTCCAAAGATTCCGTAAACAGTGAAAACGCCTGTGTTTGCATCGTTAAGTAACTAATCCCGATCAAACAGAATGGGAAGATCAAGCCCATTTGTGAGTGGGTGAAGAACACCATGATAAAGCCGACACCACCCATAACTAAACCAATTCTGTACCATAGCTTACGTTGCGTCGCCTTAGTGCGTGACAGCAACAACATGCCCCACAGCACAGCGGCAACAGATTGGATACATGTTAAAATCCCGTACCAGTTACCAGCTGCTTGATACCCTGCGGATGCTGGGTTGGTTGTGTGCCAAACATTATCTGCAATTGCTCCAGTGCTGTATGTCCACAAATACTGGAAAGCAAACCAGGCAAAGAGTTGAACAAATGAAACTTCCCAGAAGGCCTTTGGGGCAACTTTAACCAAGTGCCACAGACTAACATCGGGCTTCTTTTCGTTTGGATCAATATCGTGATATAAGTCATATTCCGTTGGGTTGTATTCTTTAACTGACAAAATCGTGTAAAGCGAAGTCAGTAACAGAATCCCGGCGCCAATGTAAAAGGCCAACTTAACGGAGTTTGGCACCTGTCCCTTTGGCGCAATATTGCTTATCCCGAACAGTGTTAAAACATATGGGGCAATGGTGGCAAACACACCACCAAGGTTTGAGAATGATTGTTGCCAAGACCAGGCCATGTCCTTTTGGTCTTCATTAACCATGTCACCGATAATCATCTTGAATGGTTGCATACATACGTTTGAAGATAGGTCCATGAATAAAATGGTAAAGGCACCAAATAATAGCGCTAATAATGAACCATATCCGAAGCCGAACGAACCAGCGTTTGGCAACAGAATCATAACCAAAGCGGCAATCGGGGCACCAATCATTAAATAAGGCATCCGCCGACCAAACCGATTCCATGTTTTGTCTGAATATTTACCGATTAAAGGCTGAACAACCATCCCTGCCAATGGTGGCAAAATGAAGAAGAAACCAAGTTTAGTTGGATCCGCTCCAATGGTCTGGAAAATCCGTCCCATTTGTGATGATTGAAGTGAAAAGGCCATGTTAATACCAAAAAATCCAAAAGTCATCGCAAAGATTGCGGATAACTTTAATTTTGGCAATCCCTTGTTCACATCAACTTCCGTCGACGCTTTTACTTTAGTGTCTGAATCCGTCGCTTGCATAATCAAGCCTCCTATAAATATGTACCTGGGTCTTGTTGACTTCGCGTTACGCATTACCGTAAGCGCTTTCAAAAAGTACATTATCACATTACACAAACGTTTGCAACATTGTTAAAACAATAACACAAACGTTTGCGTATACTTGTATAATTACGAATGGTAAACTTGAGACAGTAAATTTTATTGGAGTGCTTATGCGAGTAACCATTAAGGATGTCGCGCAGGCGGCGAATGTTTCTGTCTCGACCGTTTCGCGTGTGCTATCAAACAAAGAAAACTTTTTTGCTTCAAAAACGGCTGATCATGTTCGCAAAGTCGCTGCCGACCTAGGTTATCAGCGAAATGCCTACGCCGCCGACTTAGCCAGCCATCAAAGTGACGTACTGGCCGTCGTGATTTCAGCCACTAAATCAAATTTTGCCGATGAAATCATCGCCGGTATTCACGATGTGGCGACCAAAAACGGCAATAGTGTCATGATTTTATACGCCGGCGAAAATAATCCTACACTTCAGGACAAAGCCATTAAAACGGTTATTGAACGAGATGTCATGGGCGTTTTGATCGTCGCCTTGGAGCTTGGCGATGAGTCTTTGTCGAGCTTGAAAACGAGTGGTATTCCGCATATTTTCCTCTCAACTGCCGCCAAAGAAAACCTCGGTCCGTTTATCGCCTCTGACGATCATGCTATCGGGTATGAAGCAACCAAATACCTCATCGAGCATGGTCACCACAAAATCGGTTTAGTTGGTATGGATGAACAATCATTTGTCGGTACACAGCGCATGACCGGGTATCGTGAAGCAATGGCAGAATATGGTCTAGCAGTCAACGAGGATTGGTTAGTCCCTGGTTACTTTACGTTTGAAGACGGAGAAACAGCCATGGCGCATTTTGGCAAACAACCAGAGGTCACCGCAATTATCGCTAACAGTGACCTCACCGCTATCGGTGTCATCGACCAGGCCCGCGATTACGGCTTAGAAGTCCCTGCGCAACTCTCTGTCATGAGTATTGATGGAACCAAACTGACCCGTATTTTCAGACCGACCATCACCAGTGTCACGCAGGACTTCTTCCAAATCGGCCGCGCTGGCTGTGCAGCTCTGTTGAATGACGACAATGAGCCAATCCAGTCCAAGTTTTTGCCAATTAAAATCGTTGAGCGCAATAGCACTAGACAGTTATAAGCCAGTTCTCGATTTTAGCTAACCGTGTGCTAAACTTGCTTCGCAACAATAGTCGCTTGAATTCGGCCATCGATGCAAAGCTTGACCTGTCTCGATATATGGACCGAAAGTTGTCAATTTCAGTCGAGTGCAAAACCTCTTAATCAAATACCCACGAAAAACGGACTGTAAATCAGGGGAATTCCCGAGATTTACAGTCCGCTTTAATTTGCATCTAAGTGCATTTAGTTCATCGACAATGATTTCTTCAACCATTCCTCGTCGTTAGGATCTTCCGACCCACGACGATTCTTGTCGATACCCGCAATAGCGTTCATTTCGTCGTCGCTGAGTTTGAAATCAAACACATCGATGTTTTGCGCAATCCGTTCAGCGTGAATGGACTTTGGAATGACGATGATGTTGCGTTGCAAATGCCAACGTAAGATAACTTGCGCCACGCTCTTCTTGTGCGCATCAGCAATCTGCTTCAATGTTGCATCTTCCATGACACCACTCTTACCTTGACCCAATGGGCCCCAAGCCTCGTGGGCAATGTTCAAACTTGTTAAGTAATCGTGCAACTCTTTTTGCTGGAAGTATGGGTGCGTTTCAATCTGGTCAACCGCTGGTTTAACCTTTGCGGAAGCCAACAATTTATCGAGATGTGGCTTTTCAAAATTTGACACGCCAATCGACTTGATTTTGCCATCATTGTACAAGTCTTCCATGGCACGCCACTTTTCAGTGTACCCTTCACTTGGCCAGTGAATGAGGTACAAGTCCAGATAGTCCGTTTGTAACTTCTTCAGTGATTCCTTGAAGGCCGCGATTGTCTCATCATAAGTCGTGTTGCTGTCCCAAACTTTTGACGTAATGAACAGGTCTTCACGCTTAACATCACTTTCAGCCAGAGCTTCGCCAACCCAAGCCTCATTATGATAAATAGCCGCCGTGTCAAAATGACGATAACCATCCTTTAAAGCATCAGCAACAGAACGTTTTAAGTCTGTTGCGTCCTGCACCAAAAAGACACCTAATCCTAACTGAGGGATTTTTTGTCCATTGTTTAATGTTAATTCATCCATATTGAAATTCCTCCTCAACTTGCTTTCATATTCAATACTAGCGCGTTCGTTTAGTAAAACAAGACGGTACTTGCAAGTGCCTAGGTTACCAATAAGTACCTTGACAAACGTGGATTAACCAAGCAGTTCTTCTCGACTCGGTGCAGTCTCACCGAGATGACGAATGACCACACTTTCACCATTGGCTGCCCGACGACGGACGTCTTCTTCACCCCACTGACAAATTTGTTCCAATAGGCCACTTAAATTTTGACCATGTTCCGTCAATCCGTACACCACACGTGGTGGCACTTCATTGAATACTTTTCGGGTCACTATACCATCACGTTCCAAATCACGTAACTGTGCCGTTAAAACCTTCTGTGTCACGTTTGGAATGGCCCGACGCAGTTCACTTGTCCGCATTGGCCCCTCGTGCAAATCACAAAGGATAACTGGCTTCCATTTACCGCCGATCACATCCAATGTTGCCTCAACACCAACGTTATAAACTTTCGTCACGACTTCAATCCTCCTGTGAATACCTTTTAAAACACAGCTGTGAAGCTGTTTACCTAAACTAAACTATAGCATATTAACGATAGTAGTCCCTAACTTGAACCTTCGTTTGAATAGTTTGTGAAATTTATATTCTTATTTTCAAAAATAATGCCATATAACGGTAATGCTTTATTTTATGAACGCGTTTACATTTTTCACATAAACCTTTATGCTTAAGATAATCTAATTAAAGGGGGCGATTGTTGTGTTTCATTCCAAGAAATCGATTCGTTTAACCGCTTTGGCATCAGCCATGGCACTGATTTTAATCTTCACACTAGCTGGTTGTGGTAAAACGGCCAAGTCAACTAACCAAAAGGTTGCTGACCAAAAAACGTGGGTCGTCGCAACGTCTGGCACACTGTATCCGACTTCGTTTCACGCCAATAAAAAGAGTGCCCTAACTGGCTACGACATTGCAGTCGTCAAAGCCGTTGCCAAGGGACTCCATAAAAAAGTGACCTTCAAAGAAATGGATGTCGACGGAATGCTGACAGCCGTTAACAACGGGACTGCTCAAATGGCCGCCAACGACTTTAGCATCAGCAAACAGCGTGAAAAACAGTTTGCCCTTTCCACTCCTTATAAATTCAGTTTTGACAGCATGGTTGTCCGCAAGTCAGATCAATCTGGGATTCACAGCTTCGCTGACCTAAAGGGTAAAAAGGCTGCCGGTGAAGCTGGTACCGGCTATCAACGTTTGGCCAGTCAGCTCGGCGCTAAGCAAGTTAATTACGATAACGTGTCAAACGACGTTTACCTCCGCGATGTTGTAAACGGGCGAACTGACGTCATTCTAAACGATTACTACTTACAATCCATGGCGCTCAAGGCATTGCCTAACTTGCCTCTAACCATTCCAAAGAATCTTTACTTCACCACTCAAAACGATAAAAATGGTACAGGCATCATCATGAAGAAGAGCAACACGAAGTTGACTGCGGAAGTCGATAAAGAAATCAAGAAGTTAGAAGCAGATGGCACCATCACCAAACTATCGAAGGAATTTTACGGCGGCCAAGACGTCTCCAAAAAGCCTAACGTTAAGACAACTTACTTTAAGATTAAATAAGGAACGCTCATGAATTCATTGCTAAATTGGCTGACTATTCCTAACTTTTTTAATGCCCACTTCGCGTGGCATGCTTTGCCCTACATTCTTGGCGGCTTGCCACTAACAGTTGAGCTCACCGTTGTCAGCTTTATCGGCGCACTCGTACTCGGCTTTTTCCTCACCCTCGGTCAAATGAGCAAACGCCATTGGCTTCACTGGCTGACCCGGACGTACATTTCGTTTATGCGCGGTGTGCCTTCGTTAGTCCTGCTGTTCATTCTCTATTTTGGGCTACCCTACACCGGCATTCAGTTGGACGCCTTTGTAGCTGCAGCCATTGCGTTCATTCTAAACGCAGCAGCGTTTGTTTCCGAAGTCTTTCGTTCTGCCTTTATGGGCGTCGAAGATGGTCAATGGGCCGCTAGCTATTCGCTTGGCATGTCGTATGGTAAAGCCGTCCATTACGTCATCTTGCCGCAAGCATTCCGGATTGCCATCCCCGCACTGGGCAATATCTTGCTAGATATGTTCAAGGGAACTTCGCTGGCCGCGATGGTCACCGTTTCCGAAATGTTCATGCGTGCTAAAATCCAGGGCGGTAAGCAGTTTGACTACATGACCGTCTATCTATTGGTCGCACTCATTTATTGGGCATGCTGCTCATTGCTGACTGTTGGTCAAAACTGGTTGGAAAAGCGGTTAACGTTGCCGACTACAGATTAATTCAACTCAATTGTGTATAAAAATAGGTGTCTTCACTGCTCCATTGCGTAAATGAGCGATAAGTGAAGACACCTATTTTCCTTTATTACGGTTTCTGGTAATTAATTTAGCTCCAAATAATTCATGTCCAGACAGGGCCGTTACGCTGGCCTAAAACGCCGTTCCATGAGGACCGGGTTCAACCCGCAAAAAACACGGTTTTCCCCCTCGATTATGGGCCGAAACTCACGTCCCATAAGTCGTCCCGCACCACTAAACGGCCAAATTCATGCCGCCAAGTGGTGCCGACACGGAACTATGTTTCAGGCCAGCTCCACTCATGTAGCAGTAAATAAACCATTATCAATTTTCTATCCTATGGACAAATGATAAAAATACTTACAGACCACTTTTAAATCAAAAGATGCTGATGTTAGTGGATGGTTCATCACTGTGCAGCTGAAGGGCGTCAACAGTGATACCGAGCCGTGAAGGTAACGTTAATTCGGTGGTTTTCCGAATTTAGGTTACGGACGGTCGCAAAGACTCGAGGTTCTCACGAGGCTTGGCGACGAGGTGAAAGATTCCGGTTTTCAGGGAGCTTGAACCGGTCCCACGGCGAGCGTGTCAATGTTGACAACCGGAAGCGAAAGCGACATCCACCACAAAACCGAGTATCAGTTTCGTTGAACCAAAATAGCTGAATACAGAACATACATTGAGTTAGCTGGATTGTTATACCCTTTGGCTGCCATCTTCTTTAGCAGTTCGTCCAACGCTTGCTTACGATCATTTTCGCCCAGATCTTGCGCGTCGATTGCTTGAAA
Organism: Furfurilactobacillus rossiae DSM 15814; assembly: GCF_000428925.1. Taxonomy (GTDB): domain Bacteria; phylum Bacillota; class Bacilli; order Lactobacillales; family Lactobacillaceae; genus Furfurilactobacillus; species Furfurilactobacillus rossiae. The sequence continues at coordinate 9,526 of NZ_AUAW01000008.1, forward strand.
CTGATTAGCGAAATCAACACCGTCCGACAGATGATATTTCTCCCAGTATGCAGGGGTTAAAAGTGTTGCGTTCAATTTACCATGATTTTTCATGTTTGTTCCTCCATTGATTGAAAGTTAACAATCTGCTTAGACTTATCTTAGCTTAATTTTACCGCCGTTTGTAATCGTTTTCAAAATCAACCCCACATTGCCCGCGTTTTGCGGTAAAATGTAACAGTTCTCACAAGACATATGAGTGTGCCATCAAAGTTTATTTTTGGCTATAAATTGTGGCATTTAAGGAGAGTTTGGCAATTATGAAAAAAGCGCTTATTTGGGGTAGCCTAACCGTTGCCTTATTGGCAGTATTGAGTGGCTGTGCAAAGAAACCTCAAAAGCACACAATGGTAAAAAATCCTTATGAGAAAACTGAGATGGTGATGGGCACCGTCTGCACCCTGTCAATTTACGACAAAGGTAAGAAGTCCGTCATTGATAAAGGCTTTAAGGAAATTCATCACATGGACGATGAATCCACGTTGACACGTGGCGGATCACAACTTGATAAAATTAACGCAAATGCCGGCATCAAACCTGTTAAAGTGCCTGCAGACTTTTATCCAATGGTTCAAAAAGCCCTCGACGTTTCAGAAAATTCTGAGGGTAGTTTCGACATGGCAATTGGTGCCGTTACCAATTTATGGAAAATCGGTTTGCCAGGAGCACGAGTCCCTAAACAGTCAGAAATTGATGCGGCATTGCCGCTTGTCGACTACCATGACGTTCAATTGAATGATAAAAATCGTACTGTTTACCTTACCAAGAAAGGCATGCGGCTCGACTTTGGCGGAATTGCAAAAGGTTATATTGCGGACCAAGTCAAAAAGGTCTTTAAGGAAAACGGCGTTACCTCCGGCATTATTAACTTAGGCGGGAACATAATTGTGATGGGTAATTCGCCGGAAGGCCATAACAAGCCTTGGCAAGTCGGTATTCAGAACCCAGTCAAACCTCGCGGTGACGCTGTTGGCACCATTAAAGAATCTGACATGTCAATTGTGACTGCTGGTACCTATGAGCAGTACCTCATGTCCCACGGTCATAAATACATTTATTTGTTCGATGCCAAAACTGGCTACCCATATGAAAATAATCTAGCCAGTGTCACGATTGTCTCTAAAAAGTCGATTGACGGTGACGCCTTATCCAATGCTGCGTTTGATAAGGGACTAAAAGATGGCTTAGCATACATGAATAAGAAGCCCAAAATTCAGGCTATCTTCATTACAAACGACAAAAAAATCTACGTTACAGACGGCCTAAAGACCAAGTTTAAATTAGATAAACACACTAATTACAAAATGGGTAATTAGCTTACATTAATTAGATGATTTCTCGAAGCTTATTCACTCGACGACAACAAAAATAATATTGTATAATCCCTCCAAAACACGATGCGTCAATTCGTTCATCCAGGTTTGGGGGGATTTTTTTGAAACAGATTATTCGGGGTTATTTAATTGGCTTACCGGCAATGTTGTTTTTGTTATTACTATTTTCATTACAACCTGGAGTCGGCGTTCGCTTTGCTTTCAGCCCACTCGACGATTATCTTGTCCTTGCCTATATGAGTTTTCCGTTTGCTCACCAATTCTTCCCAAATTTATTTCACATCCTTCATCTTTCACGACAGTCTCACCCACGTGAAGTTAACATGCCTTCGCATCAGATCATAACGCCTGCTGTGTCGTTTAGTTTCATGTTTACAGACTACTTCAGCAATCTGGGCGTAAACTTTGTGATTGACACGTTAATCATGCTGATCTCACCTTTTTTGGCATTAGCTGACATACTGTTGCTTTCGTTCAACCCACATCAACGTTCAATGGTTCAAACAAGCAAATTTTATACCAGACCAAAAAGTGGTTCGAGAAAATAACTCTCAAACCACTTTTTTCAGTATTATTAACACACTATTTAGCCTTTGATGTAATCGTAAACTTGTTCCCCAGCCTGACGACCAAAGATTACCGTTTCAGCGATCGAGTTTCCGCCGATCCGGTTGTTACCGTGCAATCCGCCGACAACTTCACCGCCAGCAAATAAGCCTGGAATGATCTGACCGCTTTCGTCCAATACTTGCGTCTTATGGTTGGCCTTGATGCCACCCATTGTGTAGTGAATTGCGGGTGCAATATGAATAGCAAAGAATGGTCCAGCTGAAATATCACGATCCATACCAGTTGAGCGACCGAATTCTTTATCATCGTGATCAGCCACAGCGGTGTTCCACGTGGAAACAGTTGATGACAACGTGTCAACATCCATATTCAGTTTGCCAGCCAATTCTGACAGACTTGGACCTGTTACAACCAAACCAATACTGTCATAGAACTCAATGGCTTTAACACGTGAACGAATACCTTGATCCAAAATCAGATAAGCACTGTGCTCTGGCAGAGCTGTAATGGCATTAGAAACTACCTTACGCGTCGTTAATTCATTAACGAACCGTTTGCCTTGCGCATTAACCAAAATGGCACCTTCGCCACGGACGGCTTCACCAATCAAGAATGCATGCGGGTTATCTTGTTGTACAGTTGGGTGTACCTGAATTTGATCCATCTGAACTAAAGCAGCACCGGCGTCTGTTGCTAACTTCAAACCATCACCAGTTGCCCCGGGTTGGTTCGTCGTCTTGTAGCCCTTCAAGTCAGGACGGTACTTTTCAATCATATCGTTGTTGGCACCGAAACCACCTGTTGCCAAGATAACAGCTTTACCGCCAACCACCTTTTGGCTGCCATCAGGCAATGTTGCGTTAACGCCCGTAACTTTGCCATCTGAATCTTTCACCAAGCTGTTGACCGTTACGCCAGTGAACAGTGGTAATTCGTCCTTCTGAACGACCTTTGATAACTCAGTAACCAAGAACGCACCAATTGGCGCCATGCTTGCTGGCCGGTGAGTCCGCATTTTGCTCATCCCACCAGTGATGGTAATATCGTCTAAACGAATACCGTGGTCAGCTAACCAATCAATTGATAAAGCAGCGTGTGAACTGAAATAGCCAAGCAACTCTTTATCGTTTAAATCACCACCGCCCTTAAGGGTTTCAGCGTAAAGGTCCTCGTAACTGTCGACAACACCATGATGTAACTGAACATTGGTTTCAGCGGCGTTCATCCCAGATGAAGCACGCATCGTGTTACCACCAATTTTTGGCATCTTTTCAAAGATAACCGGCTTCAATCCAAGTTCATGTGCCTGAATGGCAGCTACCATCCCAGTACTTCCTGAGCCGATGATGACAACATCATAGCTGTCCTGAAGTGCATTGATATCAGTTGGTTGAAAACGAAATTTTTCGGCCATTTTAATTGACGCTCCTTATTTGTTTGCAAAATGAGTGACTAAAATTGATTCTATTTAGGAATTGGATGTGCCATCGATCAAACTTTGCTCTGTAATTCACTAATACTAGCAGAAGAGACGACACATCACTTACGTCGTAAGCATAAACGATGTGCCTAATCATAGTCAAACGTTTGTGAATTAATTAATTTTGTTAATATGGTAAGCTGAACTTAATATCAACGCCACACAACAGGAGGTGTGTATACAATGCAATTTTTACCTTATCTCACGTTTCACGGTCAGGCATATAAGGCACTAAAATTCTATCAATCAGTTTTTGGCGGTCACCTAGATATCCAGCGTGCAGGTGAACTGTTTGAAACCAGCGATAACAAAACAGCCAATCTAGTGGTGCATGGTGTGTTAACCATCGATGCAGACTTTCAAATTACGGCACTCGATGTTATCCCCGGTGCACCAGACATCCAGTCAGGAGCAACGGTTTCTATGGGTCTCCATTTTAACAACGCAAAAAAAGCAGCCGGCATCTACGGCCAACTATCCGAAAACGGTCAGCGTGTCATTGACTTCACTCCAAAAGATTGGGGCGGCTTCTTCGGGATTATCACGGACCAATTTGGTGTCCGTTGGAATATCGACGCCACCGCCTGATTAACGCAGGAAAATATTGATTCAAATAAAAAAGTCTATTTCACCCGTGCCTCAAAAATTGAGGTGCGATAGAAATAGACGTTTTTTGATTACTAAGTTTACATGGCACGCAAATATCAGCCGAAGGCGGCAAGCAAGGCTATCCCTCAAACGCCTGAGTAGACATAAAACTTCTAGTCGTACAAATCATGAACCTGTTTTTGAACAACTTCATGTTCCAAAAAGTCATCGTACTTCGTGTCGAATCGTTCAACTAGTCCTTTGCTGGTCACTTCAATGATGTGATCTGCAATCGTTTGAATGAACTCATGGTCATGTGACGTAAACACAATAGAACCCTTAAAATCAATCAGACTGTTGTTCAATGCCGTGATTGATTCCAAGTCCAAGTGGTTAGTTGGATCATCCATCAATAAGACGTTCGCCTTACTCAGCATCATCTTGGACAGCATTGAACGGACCTTTTCACCACCGGACATGACACTCACCTGGCGCATGACATCCTCGCCGGAGAATAACATCTTACCAAGGAACCCGCGTAAGAATGTGTTGTCATCCTCACCCTTCGGCGCATACTGCCGAAGCCAGTCAATGACAGTCAAATCAGAGTCCGTGAACTCGCTATTAATATCACGTGGCAAGTACGTTTTCTTAACCGTTTGTCCCCAAGTGACCGTGCCCGTATCAGGTTTCATTTCCCCGGAAATAATTTGCATCAAAGTTGTCGTCGCCAGTTCATTACGGCTGATCAATACCGTTTTATCTCCAGGACGCAGTGTGAACGTAATGTTATCAAGAATCTTCACACCTTCGATGGTTTTCGAAACATCCTCAACACGCAGTAAATCGTTCCCAAGTTCACGTTCTGGCGTGAACTGAATAAACGGGTATTTCCGTGTTGACGGCTTAATGTCATCAAGCGTAATCTTGTCCAACTGCTTCTTACGCGAAGTCGCCTGTTTAGACTTCGACGCATTGGCACTAAACCGGGCAATGAAGTCTTGCAGTTCCTTAATCTGTTCCTCTTTTTTCTGGTTGGCACTAGACTTCAGTTTGGCAGCCAATTCACTACTTTCCATCCAGAAATCATAGTTTCCCACAAAGAGCGTAATCTTGCCAAAATCGACATCACAGATATGGGTACAAACTTGATTCAAGAAATGCCGGTCATGTGAAACCACAATCACGGTGTTATCGTAGTCAGCCAAGAAATTTTCCAACCAGGCGATGGATTGAACATCCAGTCCGTTTGTCGGTTCGTCCAACAGCAGAATGTCGGGATTGCCAAACAACGCCTGACCAAGTAACACTTTCACCTTTTGTGGCTCAGTCAATTCGCTCATTTTCATGTGGTGCATGGATTCATCAATGCCAAGCGCTTGCAACATCTGGCTGGCTTCGGCCTCGGCATTCCAACCGTCCATTTCAGCAAAGTCGCCTTCTAATTCAGCAGCGCGCATACCATCTTCATCACTGAAGTCCGGCTTAGCATATAAGGCGTCCTTTTCTTGCATAATGGCATACAACTTAGCGTGGCCTTGAATGACCGTGTTCAAAACTTCTTCATCTTCGAAGGCAAAATGGTTCTGGTTCAAACTGGACATCCGTTCGTTGGGTCCGAGTGAAACAGTTCCAGTCGTTGGCTTTAATTTACCTTCAATAATCTTTAGGAAGGTCGATTTCCCTGCACCGTTTGCCCCAATTACACCGTAACAATTACCCGCGGTGAATTTAAGGTTGATATCTTCATACAGCTTTCGTGTGCCGAACTGCATGCTGACGTTGTTTACTGTTAACATTAATATCCTCTCGTCTTTAAGAAAAAGCCGCGTCATAAAAATGTTCATGCCACAGCTTTATATAGTGTTGTATAAGTTGTTCTAGGTTATCACATTTTCGGCCCTGCGTCTAAGCCTCGTTGGCACAAAAAAGCCTCCACCATAGATGGTGGAAGCTTTTTAAAATGATTCAATTATTGATTGGAAGTTGCAGTAGTAGCGATTGACTTCAAGTAGTTGTTAGAGTCAACTAACGTAGCACCTGAAACAAGGTTACTCTTCTTGCTTACGGTCTTGTTAGCTTGAGTCGTGATTTGTGCAGCAGTCTTACCAGCAGCCCACTTGTTGATGGCGTTGATTGATTGCATACGACCTTGCTTAGACTTAGCAAGTTTCTTCATCAAAGCAGAGTACTTCTTGTCGTTGGCTTGCTTGGAAATCAAGATTTCGTTACTCTTGTAACCTTCTTTACCAAACTTGGAGTAACTGTTTGGAACACCCTTGTAGCCCTTGTTTTGCTTTGTGTTAATGAACTGGAATTCGTCAATGCTTGAAGCAGCAACTTTGTCACCACTCATGGCAACTGTCGTAACAGCAAATGATTCATTACCATGTGGGGCACCATTAGTTTGCTTCAGCACAACATTATCACCAGAAACTTTGGATCCCTTAGTGGTGTAACCTTTGGTAGCCGCATCAGCGATAGCCTTAACGTAACCGTTCGTGCTGGTTAAAGTAGCACCAGAGATAACCTTCTTCTGCATTGCCTTGTTCTTCTTAGCAGCAGCGTAAAGTTGACTAGCGGTCTTGCCCTTGACATAGTTCTCAATGGCAGTCAAAGATTCTTCACGGCCCTTAGTTGAATGAGCAATATTCTTCATCAGTGCAGAGTATGCTTTGTCGTTGTTAGCTTTGGAAATTAAAGTTTCGCCCTTCTTGTAACCTTCTTGGCCAAACTTTTTGTCACTGTTAGGAACACTGGTAAAGCCCTTCGACTGTGATGTCTTGATGAATTGGAATTCATCAACCTTAGCAGCCAAGATCTTCTTACCTTTCATGGCAACAGTCGTAACACCAAATGATTCGTTGTTGTGAGGACTGCCATCCAATTGTTTGATGACAACTTGGTTATTATTTGAACTAGCCTTAGCAGTTCCTGATGGTAATACTACTAATGAACTGCCCATGGTTAATGCTGCAGCAACAGTAGCTGCCTTCATACCTAATTTGTTCATTATGTAATGCACCCCTTGTGATTTAATTTTCATACTCTTTACAGTAATAAATTTTAGCACTGCAATTGGCGTTTGTATAGCGATTTTTGTAAGCGATTACTAAACTATTAGTATCATCTTCTGTTATCTTTTTTAGCCAATCAAACCTTTTTTCAATAGATTGCTCAATTAGTCCCTATTTAAGTTACATTTTTGAACATTTAAAGATGGTTCTCCCAGTGACGAGGTAAAATTGACAAAATAAAACGACGATTCTTAAATTTTTAAGAATCGTCGTTCATGTCTAAATGCAGTTCGCTAATAAAACATTCCACAGGCTTTAGTTACGCTCACGTCTAAGTTTGCGAACAGCCGCAAATATTAAGCAATTAGTGAAGAGACTAATGCCAATAATCAACGTTACATTCGAATTTTGCTCACCAGTATTTGGCAAAGCATTCTCTTTTGAAGGTGCCCTTCGTATCGTTTTATGAGCTGCAACAATTGGTGCAGCCAACTCTCTTACTGTTTGAGCAATAAACGGCACAGTGGTACGGCGTGTATTGATTGTCATTGTTACACGTGGAACACTCAAAGTTGCCGCTTGTCCGGGTGCAACTTTAGTTAATGCACTTGTTTGTGCAGGTGTCACTTCAGTAGTAACACTTGTGTGCGTAAATTTAGTTTCAGTTGAAAAACTGGGCGTCGGCGTTTGTGAACGTGATTCAGTTTTAGCTGGAATCGTCGGTACAGCTGTTTGTGTAGGTGTTTGTTCCGAATGGTTCGGCGTTGCCGAAGGACGTTGCGGTGCATTAGGCGTCTGAGGCTGATTGCCACTGGGTTTATTAGGATTCCCCGGATTCGTCGGTGTACTTGGCGGTGTCGTTGTCGAAGTCCGTGGGTCAATCTTCAGCGAACCAGCCGTAACCGTGATTGTGTAATCCGGATTATCACTCCCGGTAGCCATAATAGATATCGTGTAAGTGCCGACATTTTTGTCATTACTGATGTCAGTCATTGTGTACTTCAATGCCGTCCCGTTTGCCGGTTGACCAGTAATTTTCGCAACATCGTCAGTTCCGGTATAAGCATTCCCGTCATACGTCTTTTCCAACGTTGGCGCACCAATAGTAATCGCAACCGGCGTAATCGTGTAACTTCCAGTTAATTGACTGTCATCAATAGAAAAATCAGCTTGCTGGGTTACCTTACCATTTGCATCCTTAACTTCACCGAAGTGCGCTGCAATGGCAGCCTTGCCTGCATCGTTCACTGTCCAAGTATATGTGCCAGCATCCTTGACTGAGCTGTAAGGAATTACTTCTCCCTTGGCATTCTTATAGGTGAAATCAGTTTTGGGGTCCAATGAAATTGAGTCAGGAATCTGCGTCAAATCACCCTTCTTGTTTTTAAAAGTGATTTTGGTGAAGTCCTTCTTGTCAGCGCTTGAATCATCCGTACCAATATCATTGCCATTATAAGCACGAGAGCCATCATTAACGGAAACGTCTAATGGATCAGCGGTAATTGTATATTCACCACTATCTAGCGAGTCATCAGACAACAAGAAGTCCAAATCTAGATTTTCACCATCTGCATTGCCCAGTCGTTGATAAAGTGCTTTTTTACCAGTAGCGCTCAGCTTCCAAACATACGTTCCAACATTCTTAGCGTCACTAGCCGCAATTGGCGTTGTGCCGTCAGCTAAGAAATAGCTATAGTCTTGCGGATCAGTCAACTTCAAATCAGCTGGTACCGTTGTTGATTTAGTCGAATCTGTTGGGTTAAAGAAGTAGGTTGGTACATAAGCTGTGCCGTCCGAATTAGTGTTGTCATCAGCAACTGATTTACCATTATAAACTCGTGTTGCGTTCTTAGTCGTTGACTTGATTGGCGCTGGCTTAATTGTTAACTTACCAGCCACAATCTTATCAACAGTCGACTTGCCAGCAGCATCAGTAATCGTGTAGTCCGGGTTAGCAGCCTGCAAATCTTTAATTCCCTGGTCACTAAGGGTAACAGTATAGTCACCCACAGGATCTTTGAGCGGATCTTTGGCGGTATTCGTTTTAGCGTAACTTCTTGTAAAGTCATCAGCTTGCCACCCTGTTTTAGGGGCTTTCAACCATGATGACAAACCTGTCACAGTATACGGTGTTGTTGGATCCGCCATCCCATAAAACTTGGATTGCGTCCCAATCGTAGCAGCCACTTTGGCTGGCGCATAATTCCACACTAGCTTATCCGCCGTCGTTACGCCGCTATTGCTACCCCAACCATGAGTAGCGCTATAAGTTGTCGTACCATCGGCATTGTTTGTTAACTCAGAGGATGGAACAGGCGTGCCATTAAAGGTTACACTCGTAATAGCGTATCCCGCAACTGCCTTTGAAGTGAGGCTATCAGTACTCTTCAATGCCTTGCCATCAATATCCGTGTAGGTTGGCTTCGTTACGTTTGCAGGTAACCCAGTACTGTCTTGCGTCAAGTCATTGGTCAACGTCAAAGCTAAGTAAATCCCAGAATCAGCTGGTGAATCAGTGCTGGCACCAGCAATCAAAATCGCACCATTTTGCAAACTGCTGTCCGGTGTCGAACTCGTATCCAATGTCGCCACGACATGAGCGGTCCCATCAGCGTTCAAGGAGATTGCCATAGACTTAACGCTACCCCAATTGTCAGAGCTATATAACGAGTACCCCTTTTTAACATCAGTCATTGAAGAATTGTTCGTCAAAACCAGCGTCTGGCCTTGAGCTAGCAACGTTAATTCTTGCGTGCTCAAAGCACTCGCTGGCACATCAAATGTGTAAGTGTGCGCGGTCGCATCATAGCCAGAACCACTCTTGGACACATCAATCGTGGCCGCTTTCGTGTAATTCTCTAAAGCAGGTTCGGCTTTTGTTTCAACATATAAGGCATTGTTTAAAACTGGAGTCGTACTGCCAGTGACCGTTTTTTGATCAGTTAACCAGCCGTTTAATGGCAGCCCATCTTGATAAGCATCAGCCATGAAGTCCAGATCATCAGCCCGTGTTTTTGGTGTAAAGGTGACGGTGACCGTTTTGGCAGCTTTGTTCACAACCGCCTTAACATCATACTTCGTCGAAGTATTGGCGTCAGGTGTAAACGTAACCGTATTCCAGTCATAATCTGAAGCTTCTTTGCTTAGATCAATGGTTTCAGTCACACCATCAGCAACCGTGGCCGTCTTGTTGACAGTAACCGTTGGCTTGTTTGGCGTCACGCCTTGAATAACCCCGACCGTTTTGGCGTACAGATAGGTCTTGTCATTTGTCCCAAACTCAACGGTGGCGTTATCGATATTGACACCAGTTGGGTCGTTAGTTGCTGTTCCGTTAATTAGTTTGTAAGTCGCCCCATCAAAGTTAGCTGTCTTATCGGCCGCAATGGTGGCGGGAACTGTTGCGGAATACTCACTGCCCAAAGCCATGCCTGTCTGGGTATTCGGTGTTTGAAGATCGGCAGTAGTAGCCGCATAGTCGACATTAGTGGACTGACCATTTTGGGTGACGGTTGTATTAGCACCACCAGCAGCCGGTTTATATGACACTTTGACGTCAGCTTGCATTGTCATGTCAAGCGTTAACCCCGCCATTGGATCGGTAGTATCAGCACTGGCTGGCACATATTTGCCAGTCGAATCAACCGTAAATGGTAGCACTAATTTAATGTCATTTTTCTTAGTTTGAGCATTGTAGTTACTGGTGGCAGCCTCTGGGTCAAAAGTAACGACAACATCCCCATTAGCTTTCAACGTAACAGCACTGACACCTTTGGGTAGAGGCATTCCATTAATCGCACCGGTGTACGTCTTTGAATCGGTACCGTCAGACTTAGCCCACTTTTCAATGTAGTCAGTAACCAAGCCGTTAGGATCACTCGACTTGGTTGCGCCAACAATAGCCGCATTCGTGAAAGTATACTGATGATCGGCATTAACTTGTTTTGAATCCGATGTATCAATCGTTTGTGGAATCGTGGCTTGACTCTTGAGAGTAGCATCGACCTGAATGTTCATGACATCATTGTACTGATCAATTAACGCCGGACCCGTGTGATTACTTGAATTAGACCAATTAATCGAGTACTTGCCGTCCTTAGTATCCGTGATTGCCTTTATCAAAGCAGCTTTATCGGCGTCAGTAGTTGGCGTGTAAGTCAACGTCTTAGTCCCATCGTCGTATGCCCAACCAGTTGGCAAGTTAGTGACACTCAACGTTCCATCGCTCTTTAACCAATCAAAGACCGACGTACCACTGTTGCTATCAGCCGTCTTAGCAGGATCGAATTCAGATGAAGACTTTACCACTGTTTTGCCAGAAACCGGATCAGTCATCGTCCCTAGGGTAATCACGACTTTGGGAGTCGACCCAGTGACATCAATTGTCGCCGTCGTACCTGTCTTCGAATTTGAAGCGTTAGTAGCCAAATACTGAATGGTGGTCGTCGTGTTTTCCGGTTCACCGTAATAAGCTGGTGTACTTGGCGTCGTTGTTGAATCAACACTTGCACCATTGACAGTCCCTTGATAGGTCAAACCTTTTGTGTTGGGTAAAGGATTGCCTTGAGCATCCTTCTTATTATCGTAGACACTGTTAATACCAATGCCGCCAAACTTTGGATCAACCGTGTCTTTGGTAAAGAGCACCCCTTGATGCAGCGCACTTACCGGCGTCACAATCGTGGTCGATGTCATCGACGGTTCAACGTTTGCCCCCATTGAAACAGTCGCCGTAGCAGTCGTCCCGTTATTGACAACATCCAAATTATTAATCATCTTAGCTTGAACGCCAATTTCGTGCACGGTGATTGCGTCATTCAAACTCCTTGTAATCTTGACATAAGATGAGTTGAGGTCGTTAGGACCAGCATCTTGATTTGTAACTATGATAGGTGAATAATCGTTAGCAGCAAGCGTGCCTTCAGCGTTCTTGGCCGATTCCTTGCCCTTTGTATCATAGACCTGGTAGTTAACACTGCCATCGGTATTTAGGGTTACATTGACATATGAGCCGTCGAGATTAGTAATCTTTTCTTGCTTAAATTGCCCGTAGGCAGTCTTCACATTAGTCGTTTTGTCGACAACACCATCGGCATCAGTGACCGGATCAATTTCCAGTGAGCTAGTGGCATTATCGTTAGCGATTGGATTGCCATTTTGATCATTATTCTCAAAGAAGCCGGCATAAATTTGTTGATTCGTCAGTGAATTATCAGTGTTCCCCTTTGCATTTCGGTAATCGGTATCAGCCGTCTGCTGTTTTAGGGTGATTTCGCTTACAAATGATTTTCGATAATTCCAACCGGCTTGGTAAACATTTCCAGTTTCAGTCCCGTCTGTAGTTACTTTGGTACCAGTACTCTTCGTTGTAACTTCACTTTGAGCATCCCGCACAAACGTATAACCAAGCGTTCCATCACCGTTGTCAGCAATTGTGACATCGGTATATTTAGGGTTAGCCGTATCTAGGGCAATGTTGCTATTTAACTGTAAACTGTCGTATTTAACTTGCACTCCGCTGACTGAAGCACCAGAGTCGAGTGTAACTGTAGCTGGGACAACCGCCCCGCTGTCAGACCCACTGGGATTACTAGTCCCTCTAACAACCAACTCCATCGTCGCAATGGCGCCAAGTTTAGGGTCCGTTGAATTGGCAGCTCGGTTAATCGTGACAACCGTTGTCGTACCGTCAGCATTACTATAATTAGCAGTCCAAACGGTGGATCCATCGGGATTAGTCGTTGTTAGGACGGGAGTAATGGTATCAGTAACACTGCTCTTGTTTTCAAATTGATAGGTGCTGTTTGGGGTATCGACAACCGCTTGATCAGCAGTCGCTGGGGTCACATTCAAATGTTTTTGAACCGCAGCATACCCAGCTTCATAAGCCGGAATTGCGACTGATTCCTCATGTACATAAGCATAGTTAATCGCATTTTGAATAACTTGCTGAGCATTGGCGGTATTGGCGGCACTCAAGTCACTGCTCTTAATCGTTGTTTCAGCGGCTGGGGTCACCGTAGTAACTCCTGATACGGGCGTGGTTTTACCAGTTGAGTCAGTTGTTTCTGAATAAGGGGCTGTATAAGTCACGTCTCCATTTAAGGTGATGTTATTGTCATTAACTTTAGCAACCAAGGACGGTGTTGCTTTTTCGGCATCAGCTAAACTTTGTGCAACTGGATGACCATTATGAGAATCACCACTTTTTATGACGTAAGCGTCGGCATCTTTAATCGCATTTTCAATGATATTATTTGGCGTACCATCGGTATTGGTGAAATAACTATTGTAAAGTGCACTAAAAACTTTGTAATAGACGTAAGAATGCTGAGAGTAATAGATATATTGACTGCCAGACAGTGCCCCATGATTGGTAGCGCTTGGCAAAAAGGCAGTCGCACTCTCTAATTTCGTTAAATCTTTATTATTAATTGCCAACTGAATGTCGGACAAAAAGTCCGTTTTCGCCTGATTGGCCACATTCAAGGCCAACTGGTACATGTCATTTTGGGCAGCAGTCGCAATCCAATCAGCATTAGTTGCTGAATAACCTTCAGATTGAAAATCACTGCCAACAACAGCATCCTGCTTTCCACCATTCTCTGTATTGATTCCGTTAGCAGCAATGCTATAACTATATGGTTTGCCTGTTAAAACCGAATAAATCGCTAGGTCCAAAGGAGACCAGACACCGTCTGTAGTGCCAGCATTAGTACTCCCTAAGGGCGTGTTACCATTACCAAAGTGAGATGTAGGAAAATCTCCATCCGTTTTAGCTTCATACCCTGATAAATAGGCCTTAGCATATCGATATGCATAACGGTAAATTTTCTGTTGGGTAGCATTATAATCACTAGAGTAAGTTATGTTTTTAGCAACGGGTGTCGTCGCATAATTTAAGGCCAGCGCCGAACCCTTCAAGGCATCGGTAGTTGCCTGTTTAAATGCAGTATTAACAATGTTCTCCCACTCATCGTAGTAGGCCCGTAAAGTCGTAGTAGCCAATGATTGTTCAAGTTTAGTCAGATTATTAAAACTTGCTGGAACATTCCCGTATGCAGATGAAGGAAAGTTGTCAGCATTCATGAACGCAGTTTTAACCGTGTCAAAAGTTACAAAAGAAACGCTAGAGACACCTTTCCCTAAAGTAGGTAAAGTGCTGTTGATTCTTTGCAATGTGTAGTCTCCGGCTGCCTGCCCAATTTCATTCAAGAGGACAGCATGACTTTTATCTACACCGTATCCACCATTATCACTGACTCCAGGGGTACTATCAGACGTATTCGTTCCAAAGGCGTCCTGAAGTTTAGATGCTTCACTATCATCACCGGTCAGCCAGACTAATGCCATCGCATGCCCACCATCATAGGCCTTAACCAGATTGCTATCCGTTGCAGTATTCGTACTAAAACTATTTAAGGTGGTTATCAACTGATTAAAGTGAGTATGGGCAGTACCAGCGCTATCTGTCCCCGCATCGTTATAGCCCTGAGTCCCGTAGTACAAGCTATTACTTGTATTATCGGTGCTTTTTACGAGCCACAAATAATAAGCTTCAGCGGTAATGCTCCCCTTCACGAAGCTTTTCATAACATCTGCGTATCCTCGTTGGCCATCGCTAGTATTGACCGATAAGGGACCCATTCCACTCTTATATGCAGTACTATTGGAAAGCGAATTCCAATCGATTTTAGCAACGATTTGATTTGCCCAAGAAGTAATAATTGCTTGAACTTGATCATTGATCGTCTGTTGGGCACTACTCGTGTCAGCGGCCTTTAGCTCAGCTAATTGTTGACTAAAATCAGGAGCATCCAAAGCAGTGCCAGTCCAATCAGAAAATGCTTGTCCAGTCCCCGAACCAGCCCCGCTCCAAAATGCTTGTGCAAACACGCTAAGTGCATCATTTTGGCCAGTCACGTAGTCATCGGTAGCCGCATCTTTAAGATTAATTTCTATTTTTTGAATATGTGCATTTGTTAATGCTTGCTTAACTTGCTGAACATCGTCGGCGGATGCACCTGCTGGTAAATTAACAATCAAGGTACCATTTTCGTCATACTGAGTTTGGGTACCTTTGACGAACTCACTCGGTTTAACCAAACTCAGTGCTTGTAAGCTATTAACTGCCGACACGCTGGCCGCCGTATTAGGGCTGACTGACACCAATGTCATCGCTGAACTGTTTGTTTCAACTTGAGAGACCTCTTCTTTACGGTCACTATTAGCAGTATCTAAATGTGTCGGGGCTACGGCTGCAGTCGGAGCTGTTTGAGGTGCACTGGCAGATTCGTCAGCCTGTAACGAGGCAACGGTTGCCGCTTCACTTTGACTATTGCCATTTGATGAAACCGCACTTGTCTTTTCTTTTTCTTGATTAGCAGATTTAACCGATGTAGCAGATGCCGTTTGAACGTCTGCGATTGTTTTGCTTTCAGTGCTATTGCTAGTATCACCGCTTGATGCCAAAGAAGCCGCCGAAGCCTTATCGGCGGCTGGGTCGCTGGCAGTCTGAGTTTGGCTAACCTGAGATGCGCTCTGGCTAGTTGAACTAGTATTCTCTGACTGCGCGGTTTCCGATGTTGACGAGCTAGTATCTTTGCTGCTAGCCGTTGTTATGGCACTTGAGTCAGAATTACTTAAAACAAGTGATTTTGCGTCACTTGTTTTGGCTGAATCGGTTGATGAACTTGTGCTGCTGGCTTTCGTTAATGACTGAATCACGGCACTATTTTGCTGTGCACTCGAACTACCACTCGGCAGTTCAGTCCCTGCGTTGTCGCTTGTGTCAGCTTTCACAGGTTTAGTCGTTGACGTCGCCACGGCCGCACCAAAACTCAAGGCAATAATATTTGCAAATACCCAAGCTTTACCCGCTTTATACATTTTATAATGGTTTTTTCGGCCACATGCCTAAACTTGCTTGTTAACATGACTTATCTCTCCTAATGAAACTTTCAGTTCTCTTTAACTCTTTTTTACAAGACGTTGTTTTGAACAGAAGTTAATAAGGCTTCGCTAAGTCTAATGTTGGTAAAGTCAATTTCTGCTGTTAGCGTACTAACTGTATCTTTGTCTAGGATGAACATCCTAAATTTTTTATCTATCAGCTACCTCGAACGGCCACCAGACAACTGCGGCTCTCGCCGTCACTGGTAGTTTTTGATTGCTTTTCAGTTGCATAGTTTTCTGAATTTTGTTCATCGCAGATGCCCCCGATATGTAAATCATTTATTCTTGATGACTTATTCAATAAATTAATATTGAATAAGTTTAACGGTTCACAATTAATCTTTTTGAAATAATGAAAACTAATGGAGACCATGTAATGCTGATATTCTTGCACGTTCCAAACGTACAGGGACAATAAAATACGGATGTATTAACCTAATAAATCCGTAGACTGGTCGATGAAACATTTGTAGCTGGCCCTAAGAATAAAAATTCATAATTTTAAAAATTAAAATCTCGTTAAGCTCAGAATAGTTCAAGCAATCAATAAATTCAAGCACATGTACGCAACTTTGCAACCACCATTTGCCCATTTCACTTTCGGATAATCGTGTGACACAACAGTGTTTAAGTCGACCTATTGGATAAGCAATAGTTTGCATATGAATGAGAAACGTTTCCATTAGAAACACTGTACTTTTTTAAATCATTGTCGTCATTTTGTTTTTTTTAAAACATTCACTACCTTCATCGATCCAATTCTTCAACACATAGCAAAAAGTGCGTCACAACTGTTAGGCATGCACAGCCAACAGTTATGGCGCACTTTTGTACGATATCAATTTTATGCTGATTGTGGAACATCCGTATAGATAATATCAATGTCACCCATTTTAAACGCGCCAGTAATCAGGACATCAGGTCCCGTTTTAGTCGGTTTCACGCCTTTTTCGTTAATGTCGATCATGGTTGCATCCATCTCAACGTCCACGTTCCAGTCTTGGGGAAGATAAAGGTCCACTTCACCCATATTACCGTTGAGGAAAATCGTTGCTTGGTCGCCATTAATCCGAGCTTTATCGAAATAAATTTTGGCCTCGCCCATCGTCACGTTAATATTGGCCTGCTTAAAATCTTCGGACTGAACGTAGCGAACAGCGTTCCCTAAACGAACGTTTACATTGACGGATGACTCATGGTCCGTTTCCGTTGATGTTGTGCCTTGAAATGTTCGGCCATGGTGGCTGGCCCAGCGATTTGCCATAAAGTAAGCATGCCGCCGATAGAAACGGTGACGCAACGGTTGTAACACAAGCGACAAACCAATGCTGAGTAACAACGCTACGCCAAGAATGGTCCACGGCACTAACCCTGTAATACCAAGTGGTTTGGCATACAGCATACTCATAAATGCTAAACTGAAAATGACCCCACTAACGCTAAAGTAAGCAATACTCTTGATTGCTAGCGCGGCCAATATGAGCGTTCCAACAATTGTCCAGGCTCCGAACTGGTAAGTTAGCCAGCCCATTTTAACCGCTAATAATAAACCTGCGCTGATTAAAAAGAATAATCCCCAGAACCAACGACCCCATTTCACTCTCGTACTCATCATGATAATGACCTCATTTCATTTAATCGTTCCTGTAGTTGTTTTGTGTAACGACGTGACGCATAAACTTCTTTGTGGCTCCCAGCAAACGAAACCAGACAACTGGATAGTGACTTATTCAATGCGCTGACGTAGTGCAAGTTGATGATGGTTGATTTAGACACCTGTAAAAAAAATCCAGGTAACTCGTCCACCAGTTCATACAATCGTTGCCTGTTATTGAAGATGTCCAACGCCGTGTGTACCTGCAGCAGCCGGTCAGCGGTTTCAATAAATAAAATGTCATCCAGTGACACGAAGTATTGTGTACTCCCTTGAAAACAAGCAAGGGCGTTTTCGTTCGTGTGGATGCCCACCAAACGTTGTTCAAGCTGTTTGACTTCATCATTTACGGTTGCCGTGCGAATAATGACTTCCGGCTCTTTGCATTCCGGATCAATTTCAACATGAACTTTCAATGGACATCCCTCCCTTATGAACAAGACTAATTAAACGTCGAAACGATAATAAATGAAATAGTATTTGAATGAGCGGTCAGTTTTGCTACGTGAGTGGTCGGTTTTTGGCAAACATGCTCAGAGAGTCGCGTTCATGAAGTGTACTGTCGATCATCGTTAGTGGTTCAACGGTCTGGCCTGCCAGCTGACGGAGAACGTTTGTCGCGACCCGCTGCCCCATCGCTCGTGGCCGTTGTTGAATTGTGGTAATGCCGGGTTGCATCAGCTGTGACAATGACCAATCATCATAGGCCACTAGCCCCACCTGATCAGGAATTTTAATCTGATTCTCCGCCAACACTGTCATCACTTGGAGTAGTAAGTGACCCTGAAGCACGTACAAAGCTGTGTGACCAGCACGGTTTTTCAGAGTCGTATGAAGTTGTTGATACAACTTCGTGTTTGGGGTCTCTGGCTGAACAATGAGTGTTTGCAGCGGTTGGATAAACGTCTGTCGCTCGCAAAGGTCAGTAACTGCCCGATAACGCTCATCACGAGCTGTGTTATCACCCAATGGCGGCGTCACAACAACTAGTTGATCGTAACCGTGGCCGGCAACCGCCCTCGCCAGCTGAACCGAATAACGATAATTATCCGTTGTGACTTGAGGCCAGTCTGTTCCTCGCAATTGACGATCGACGAGGTCAACGACTGGTAATGATTGTTGTAAAAATGCGTAATGCGCAGCTGTAGCACTGACAGGCTGCAAAATAATCCCGTCAACTTGTAGTGCCAGTAGACGCTGCAACTGCTGGCGCTCTGTATCGAGATTGTTATCGGCATTCATCAAAACGATTTGATAGCCCGCTGCCGCTAAAACTTGATCCGCGCCCTTAAATAAAAGTGACGAGAATAAGTTTTCAACATCGGCGACGACCATCCCAATCAGATGACTGGACTGCCGCTTGAGCGATTGTGCTTGACGGTTCAAACGGAAGCCAGTCGCGCCAATCACCTGTTGAATGCGTGTCCGTGTGTCCGCAGACATTTTTTCGTAATGCCCGTTTAGATAACGTGATACCGTGGCGTTTGAAACGTTGGCCTGGGCCGCGATGTCATTAATTGTAAGTGGCTTTTTCGTCATTTCAGGTGCTCCTCACTGTAACGTGTTAACCGCCCATTGTGGTTGCTTACCGTTCAACACACGAACCACTTCACTAGCAGCACCAATCGCCATGCGGTTCATAGACTCTGTTGTGTTTGAAGCAATGTGTGGTGTCAGCAAGATATTATCAAATTGATACAATGGACTAGATAACGGCAATGGCTCCTCGTCAAAAACGTCGAGAGCAGCCGCACGTAACCGTTTGGAATCTAAGGCATCGATCAGCGCTGTTTCATCAACCAATGCGCCACGGCCTAAGTTGATTAAGGCGGACCCAGGTTTCATCTTAGCAAACGCCTCGCGGTTCATGATTTTGCGTGTATCAGACGTCACAGCCGCATGTAAAGTCACGATATCAGATTTTTGCAATAGTTCATCAAAGTTGACTTGCTTAGCAAACATTGTTTTACGTGGGTGCGGATTGGTATACAAAATTGTCATCCCCAAAGCACTCGCCTTTTGTGCCACGAGCTGACCGATCCGACCAAATCCAAATATTCCCAGTGTCTTGCCTTCCAAGTCAAAGCCACGGTGCGTTTGCGGATAATTAAAGTCGCCATGGCGCATATGTTGAGAATCCTGAAACAGGTTCTTCGATACGGCCAAAATATCCGCTAAGGTTGTTTCGGCCACCGTCGATGCGTTCGCTTGCGGCGTAATAGTGACATATACACCATGCTTTGTAGCTACCTGCGGATCAATATTGTCGTAACCAACGCCATGTCGCGCGATTACTTTAAGGTTTGGCAATGCTGGATATAAGTCCTCTGTAAATGGATCAAGCATATAAACGATGCCGTCAACACGATCACCTAATTGACGTAACGTGTCTGCATGTTCGTTTGGCACCTCAATGAGGCTCATCCCATGCTCAGTTAAATAATCCTTGCCGGACTGCTGCCAATTTTCCGGTACAACAACTTGTTTTGTCATAAAGTCTTCCTTTCTATCGCAAGAGATACCCACCGTCGACTGGAATCGTCGCACCAGTAATGTAGTTAGATGCTTCACTGGCGAGAAACACGATGGTTCCCATTAACTCCCGCGGATCCGCCCAGTGACCAGCTGGAATGTGCGCTAAAATTTCTGTGTTCCGTTCTGGGTCGTCCTGTAGTGCTTTCGTCATTGGCGTATCGATGTAGCCAGGGGCAATGGCATTAACCTGAATGTTATCGGGTGCGAGCGCATCGGCATACGCCTTGGTCAAACCAACAACACCGTGTTTGCTAGCGGTATACGGAAAAATAAACTTACCCGCTCTAAACGATTGCATAGATGCGACGTTAATAATCTTGCCATGATGTTGCGGGGCCATCTGTTTAGCCGCCGCGTGTGACAAGTAATAGAGAGCGTTTAAGTTCACATCAATCACGGCGCGCCAATCTTCGTCCGTGAATTTGTCCCAGGTAGCACGTCGCTGTAGGCCAGCATTATTAATCAAAATGTCGAATTGACCAAACGTAGATTGAACAGCGTCCATGATTCGTTGCGGGGCATCAGTCTCAGTAATATCACACTGAATGAACGCAATATCCGCCTGATTATCAGTGGCAAAATTTTTAAGTTCTGGCCAGCCCTTTTGTGAGCGGCTAACAACCAGTACCTTGGCACCAGACTTGAGTAACGCTTGCGTATAAAATGCGCCTAGTCCTGAAGCACCACCAGTCACGATTGCCACCTTATCATCGAGTCGAAACCAACTGCTATCAAAAGTTTTCATGAAGAAATCTCCTTTTTAGGTAAACGTTTAACCTAGCTTTACAAAGGTCAATATAGCTGTTTATCTTCAGTGTGTCAATTAAGTGGTGATGCCAGCTTTGCACGATAAAAAATGCCACACCAGCGTTGATGTGACATTCTCTTCGTCTATTCTTCAGATATGTGTTTTGCAAACGAATTAAACTGTCGTTTCGTCAGGCTGAAACGCCGTTCCATGGGACCGGTCTCAGCCCGAAGTACACGGTCTTCGCCCTCGACTTGAAGTCGCAAAACCATCGTCTTCAAGCTCGTCCTGTAATACTAAATGGTCAAGACCATACCATTAAGTATTACCTTCACGGAACTCTGTTTCTGCCTGACTACACTACATTTACGCAGGAATGTATCTTGAAAATATCGCTATAACTTTTAACACATCATATAAGACAAAGAAGGCAACACACTGACCTTTCTAATCAAATATCAAGTAAATAGCACTATTGCTAACCATTCAAAAAACTAATTCATCGTATAAACAACGCGTTTTGTGACATCATTCCAATTGGTTTCATTTAACTCTGTTAATGGCATCGTCGTCGAAGCAATCTTGAATTGACCAACGCTGATTAACTGCGCCAATTCGGGCAGTTCCGCTAAATATTGTCTAGCATTAATGCTACCTTGACCACTACCAACTAAATTCAAGTTTACGGATCTGAGTGCTGCACTTGGGAGCACCATATCGGCGCCGCTCATACTGCCAATTTCAATCCATAGCAATTGTTGACTGTGGTTCTGGCGAGCTGGTAACATCACTTTCATCGCTGTGGATGCTGCGGTGCCCCATAAGTAATCCAACACAACATCCACGTCGGCAGCTGCTGTAAACGCAACTCTTAATGATTCCTGATCATCTCGAAGCGAAATCGTCTGTGTTGCGCCTAGTTCAGATAATGCTGCCAGTTTTGTTTGATTACGGCCCACACCAATAACTTCGCTGGCACCAAGATAATGACTAATTTGAACGGCCATCTGACCAGCTGCTCCGGTTGCGCCTAAAACCATGACTTTCTTGCCCGTCAACTCTCCCACACGAACCTTAATTGACATCCAAGCGGACATTGCTGGATTCATTCCCGCGGCAACTCTTGCTGCATCAATACCATTGTCCAAGGGAATAAAACGGTGGTGATCAATCACCGCTTGCTCGGCCAGCGCGCCATATTTGGCATTTGACGTGATAAAGTAACCTGTCTGGCCCGCCTCCGTTTGCCCAACACCATCTAGTCCTGGTACAAATGGTAATTCGCCAGTGCTTGTGTAATGTGTGCCATTTGCTTGTGAGCGTACACGGGGATACACTGCGGCAGCCAGCACATGAACCGTCTGCTCGTTTGCGGCTGGCTTCGGCGTCTCGATTACACTAACTTTTGGTGCCTCTTTAAAATCATTTACAACTGCTGCTTTCATATTATTGCCAACTTTCTTTTTGATTATTAATTACCAGTAATTTATAATTGAGTATAACCATTTGATATTAAAATACAATAGATTACCGGTAATTTATTTTAGGAGACATTGCATGACTAACTCGCAAATGCAGCAAATATACCAATCTATCCACGATTTAAATGATGTTCACGAAGACTTTAAAAAAGCTTTTTGGCAAACATCAATTGATCATTTTCAAAATCAACTGACTGATCAAGTTGCTACTAAACTTCGTAAAATGCAGATGACGCACTCGGAAATGCAGATTCTCAGTTTCGTAACAGAAGCGCCTGAACGAACACTGGCTTATCAAGATTTGGTCGGCAAAGTTCCCTTCTCACAAGGAATGCTTTCACGCTACGTTAAAAAGCTGGCGTCAGCAGAACTATTGACGCGTTTTCACCAAGCGGATAATAAAAAGGCCGTTTACGTTTCCGTAACCGACCTTGGACAACTGATTGCTAAACTGCACGCCGACATGCACCAAACGGAGCGTGACCTTTACGCTAACGCGCTGGCACCCTTCGATGACACGCAAATGCAAAACGCCGTGGACGTCATGCACGCACTAGCAACAATCAAACTTTAATTCTCATACAGTCGTGACATTTTCTGCGTCAACTCATCCGGAACATAGTTCACCACATGATCAAACTTCAGTGACGGCACACTTTCATCAATACAGTCCTCCCAGTATGCGACATGCCGTTTGTCCAGCTCACTCTCAGAATCCTCAACCGGCCTTGGATTATCACCCTGAATAGAATACCAGCACAGATACAGATCATTGCCAATCATTGTCGAAAAGACTGATTCTACTAACATTTTTTCTGCGGGTAAGGTTGCCAAGAACGCTTGCCGATTATCTGCCAGAAATTTCAACCATTCCTGGGCTTCTGCGTGTTTATCTGACTTGACCCTGAAACCTTCCAGTTCTGTCTTCATTGTTATTTCTCCTTTAATTTTCGATGTCTAAATATAAAATCCTTTTATTGTAATCAGGTAAAAACCCATTTTCTGAATAACATACCAGACATACTCTTCTTTCACTAAGCCATTGTCCTTCACATATATTGCTTCTGGTTCATAACGCGCGTTTTGACAGAGAAAATGGAACTCCATTCGTTTAAAACCTATTTCCATACAGTATTCTTTGAGTGTTTTTACTACACGGCTTATATTATCTTTAACTTGGAATTGCTTCACTTTCGACGAATTAACCATAAAATCAAAATTTATAGCATTAAATTGTAATCCTTGAACTCCACATTCAACCATGAAGTTTCCATCAAAAGCTATGTTCCTGTTGTTATTGTTTCTATATTCTAAGCTAACTTTTCTGTTTGAACTATAGATTTGATAGAAGAAGAACCGACTCCCTCCGTTCATTTGCAATAAATTATTCAGTCTCTCCCGTCTGCTATGTGAAAAAGCATATATTTTTTCACATACTGATTCTTTTTGATACTCATTTAGCCCGTTTGTCCACATATCAAACATTTGTTTACCAGGCACGTGCAAAATGCTCAAGCCCTTCATGATTGCTACACTCGTAGATAACCTTGGAGCGACTTTATTATATTGAAAATTTGTGATTGTTCTTCTAGTGAGACCGGATACTTTTGCCAGTCTACTGATACTAATGTCATTGCTACTCATAATCGAAACTAATGTACTTTCCATTTTTTCATCACTCCATGTGCAATCCAACTAATTTACCTTGTTTCCATATGTTTCATTTTATAGTGCAACGCCGGCAAAAGTCAGATGGTAATTCACATTATTTCACTTCATAAAAAAAACAACATAACGCCCTTTGGTGGCACGTTTTCGGTAAAAAAACTTTTTAACCAATACAATATTTTCTTATTATTAACATAATCAATTCCAGAAAAAAGAACTCTAAAATATCCAATTTTACCTTCATCAAGTAAAAAATATGTACAACAAAAGACCAGCATCTTAATAAGATACTGGCCTTTGTTATGTGGTCAAACACTATTCGGTAACGCTGTCTTTGTCCAAATCCTTGATCTTGATTTCCCCATCAACCAAATCTGCTTCCAGATGTTTGGCATCCAAGTGATCCAAGTAAAAGTCAGTGACACGGTCACGAATTTGTTGTTCAATAACCCGACGTAATGGACGTGCGCCCATCGCTTCATCGTACCCTTGATCGATTAACCAAGCTTTGGCATCATCCGTTACCTTCAAGGTAATTTGCTTCTTAGCCAACGTTTGGTTAACGTCATCGATCATCAGGTCCACAATTTGACCTAAGTCATCTTTAGTTAGATGACTGAATTCGACGATTCCGTTGAACCGGTTCAAAAATTCTGGACGGAAGTACGGTGCCAACTTGTCCATCAAGCTCTTGTTCTGATTCTCATCGGTACTCAAGCTTTCGTTGCCAAAGCCGGCGTTAGATGTGGCAATGATAATGGTGTTCTTAAAGTCGACCACGTTTCCTTGACCGTCTGTCAAACGGCCATCATCCATGACTTGCAGTAACAGGGTTAACACTTGTGGGTTAGCCTTTTCAATTTCATCAAGTAACACGATGGAGTATGGGTTACGACGAACTTTTTCCGTCAACGTGTTGGCGTTGTCTTCATAACCAACGTAACCAGCAGTCGTCCCAATTAATTTGGAAACAGCGGTGGTATCCGTATATTCACTCATGTCCAAACGGATAATCGCATTCTTGTTACCAAACATGTCGAGCGCGAGTTGCTTAGCCAATTCCGTCTTTCCGACACCGGTTGGGCCGACAAACAAGAAGCTCCCAATTGGACGATTGCCTTCGTCAAAGCCGGCACGGTTACGACGGATTGCCCGAGCAACCATGTCAACCGCTTCATCCTGACCGATAACCTTACCCTTAAGGCGTTTGTTAATGGTCTTCAACCGTTCAATATCGCTGGCGCCCATTTGTGAAACCGGAATTCCAGTCAACCGTTCAACAGCGGCGGCGACATCATTGACAGTTGCGACTGGGCGTTCTTCGTGACCGCCATCTTTCAACTGTTTGGTTAACGCATCGACTTTGGCTTTTGCCTTACCAGCGGCTTCAAAGTCTTCCTTATCAGCGGCAGCCTGTTTGTCTTGTTCAGCCTGCTTCAATTGTGCTTCCAAACTAACTTTGTCAGTAACTGGATGTTGTGCAGCCAAGTGTGCAGCTGTCATGTCCAGCAAGTCAATCGCCTTGTCAGGCAACGAGCGTTGTGGAATGTACTGAACCGCGTAATCAACAGCGGCTTTCAGAACCTCGTCAGGCAAGTCAACGTTGTGGTGATCCTGATACAACTTGCGAATCCCTTTCAGAATCGCCACGGTATCTTCTGCACTAGGCGCATTAACCGTAACATCGTTGAATCGGCGAGCAAGCGCTGCGTTCTTCATGATGGTGTTTCTATATTCGTCTTGTGTAGTTGCACCAATGACCGTCAATTCACCACGGCTCAGTGCTGGCTTGATGATGTCGGCCATGCCTTTGCCACCATCTTCACCACCAGTTGAACCAGTGCCTAAAATCTGGTGAATTTCGTCGAAGAATAGGATGACATTGCCAGCTTTTTTAACTTCTTTGATCAGGTTTTGAATATTTTCTTCGAAGCTACCACGATATTGTGTACCTGCTTCTAATGAAGATAGATCAATTGACCAAATCTGCTTGTCCTTGATGGCTGCTGGCACATCGCCATTCACAATTGCTTGTGCCAGTCCTTCAACGACGGCCGTTTTACCAACCCCAGCATCTCCAACAAGAATAGGATTGTTCTTAGTACGACGGCTTAAAATTTCGGCTGTTTCCTGAATTTCCTTATTCCGGCCAATCACCGGGTCCAGCTTGCCGTCGCGAGCTTCCTGAGTTAAGTTACGACCCAGTTTTTCCAGAATGCCTTGCTTCTTTCCGCTTTGAGCCGCCTGTTTGCTACGCCCTTGTTCAGACGCTGCCAAACGACCATTTTTTCGGTATTCTGCAAATTCTTCCGGTGTCATCTCGCGACCATTAACTAGATAACGTGATTCTGAGTTAATCCCGTTCATGTTACCCATTAATTGATTAAAAATATCGTCCATGTTGTTGCCAAACGGATCGTTAGAAAAGTTTTGTTGTGCCATATTTAATTTCCTCCTCTGTACTAATGCTTCAGTTCAAAGCTCTTTAAAGGTTAGTTCATATAATGTGACTCCAGATCCCTTAGGATTTCCCACATTTGAACGTGCTGTGCACGCGCCAATGCATCTAGATCCCTAATATTCAACGGGGTCGCATCTGTTTGTCGTTTATTAAACGACTTGTGTAAGGTGGTATACCCGTAGCCACTACGCTTAGCCACCTCATAGATGGTCAAGTCATGCTCGACCAAATACGTCTTCACATCAATTTTCATGACATTCTCGGTAACCTCCCTTCGATAAATACTATATCACATCTGTGAATGTAGCACAAGTGTAAATGTACCACAAATGTGAATTATTTTAGGCATAAAAATTGAGCTATTCATCATTTCTTGATAACGTTAAATCAACGCAAAACCTTATTGCTTTCATAAGAAAGGAGCTTGCTTATGCTTGGATGGTTATGGTCGCTTATTGTTGGTGGAATAATCGGTGTTGTTGCTGGGATGATCACAAATCGTGATTTGCCAGCCGGAATCATTGGTAACATTATTGCCGGTCTGGTCGGAGCGTGGCTGGGTCAAATGATCTTCGGTCACTGGGGCCCAATGCTTGCTGGCATGGCAGTCTTCCCGTCCATTATTGGAGCGGTAATTCTGGTGTTGATTGTTTCAGCAATTTTCGGTATGCGTAAACGTAAAGAATGAGGTTTCATAGAAAAAAGCCATCCCCTCTGGATGGCTTTTTCTATGATTTACCTTTCGAGGAATGGAAGTATATTTCCATGTTTGCTAATTCTTGATTTTGGAAGGGTACTTCCATTTTGTCTGTTTCACGTGAAACGTCCGGTACCAGCCTCAAAACTGTAAAATCCCGATTCTCGCATTATTTATGAAATTGACGCACAATAACCACAAGCAATGGTGTAACAATATCAAGCAACTAGAAAGGAGCATATTTAATGGCATCAATCTATGATTTTTCGGAAACTGAAATGAGCGGCCAAACCATCCCATTAGACAACTATCGCGGTCAAGTTCTCTTGATTGTAAACACTGCTAGCAAATGCGGTTTTGCGCCACAACTGGAAGGCTTAGAAAGCCTGTACAAACAGTATCATGATCAGGGTTTCAATGTTCTTGGCCTGCCGTCGAATCAATTCCACCAAGAGCTAGAGACGGATGAGGAAACGGATGATTTCTGCCAAGTTCACTATGGCGTAACCTTTCCGATGACAAAGCGTGTTGCTGTGAATGGTGACGATGAAGATCCGTTATTCACCTATTTAAAGGACGCTGCTGGTCATGGTCGAATAAAATGGAACTTTACCAAGTTTTTAGTAGGTCGCGACGGCCAGGTCATCAAACGCTATGCACCACAGACAAAGCTGAGAAGTTTGAAACGGACATTGTGGACGCATTAAGCCAAGCTGAATAATTATCTATGTAAATCACGAGTTCTGTTGGCTCGTGATTTTTTGTATCTACATGCGGACAGTAGATCACCTAAGCATTGGCTAATTGCTTATGCAGATCAATTAGCTCAAGAATATCCGCTGCTACGTCGCTCCCCTTGTTACCGGCCTTGCCACCAGCCCGTTGTTGCGCCTGCTCTAAGGTATCCGTTGTTAATACACCGAATACGACTGGTACGTCACTGTTCAAGGCCAATTGACCCACGCCCTTGGCCACTTCGTTACAGACATAATCATAATGGCTAGTTTCGCCACGAATCACCGCACCAAGTGTAACTACCCCTGCGTAACGATTTGTTGCTAGTAATTGCCTGACCATCCCTGAAATTTCAAACGCACCCGGTACCCAGACAACGTCAATGTTATCATCGTTTACTTCATGCCGGTGTAGCATATCTTGCGCACCACCCAGTAGTTTGCCTGTCACCGCCTCGTTAAAACGGCTGACGACAATCGCAATTTTACCTGAATGTGCTAAATACTCTCCTGCAAAAACTGTCATTTTCTTATCCTCCACTATTAATAGTTCTTATGAATTTATCCACCGTTTAATCAACATGTAAAGCATGATGAAATTTAAACTGCTTTGTTCTTAAATAATCGTGATCCTCGGCGTACGCAGGTACTTCAAGTGGCACACGTTCAACCACTTCGATGCCATATTTTTGTAGACCAGCAATTTTATCTGGATTATTGGTCATCAAACGAATTCTGTCGACACCCTGATCATGTAACATTGCTGCGGCAATCCCGTAGTCACGTTCATCTGGTTCAAAACCAAGATGTTCGTTTGCCTCTACGGTATCAAGCCCCTGTTCTTGTAACTGATAGGCGCGCAGTTTGTTTTTCAGTCCAATCCCGCGACCCTCTTGGCGTAAGTACAACAAATAGCCACCTTCCGCGCCGATTTTAGTCATCGCCGTAGCAAGTTGTTGGCCGCAGTCACAACGTTTGGAACCCAGCACATCCCCTGTAAAACACTCCGAGTGCAAACGTACTAACGGAACATCACTTGCACTCGCCGAAGTTGAATGAAGGAGTAACTGCAAACGTTGATCCGTCGCACTCTCATAATCGGTTAATGTAAACTTGCCATACTGCGTGGGTAACTTAACCTGTACATCAGCCGTGACTGCCCTGTCGTTAATCAAGTAACGGTATTGAGTCAAGTCATCGATTGTGATCAACGGAATTCCTAACTTCGTTGCTAACTGTTTTAGTTCTGGCAAACGTCGCATATGACCGTCAGTGGTTAATGTTTCACAAATATACGCAGTTGCTGGCTCCTCGCCTGCCAGACGGGCCAAGTCGACTGCCGCCTCTGTATGTCCACGCCGAACAAGCACACCACCTTCCCGTTCAATCAATGGAAAAATGTGGCCGGGTCGTTCAAAGTCAGCTTCAGTCGCGTCAACCTGACCCAAGCGGCGGATTGTTGTTGCGCGTTCATACGCTGAAATACCGGTGCTCGTGTGACGTTCATCCACGCTAACCGTGAACGCAGTATGAAAATGTTCTGTGTTTTGCGTAGTCATCAAAGTCAGGTTTAACTGCTCTGCTTTTGTGGCTGTCATAGGCACGCAAATCAAACCGCGACCATCCTTCGTCATTGTGTTAACTGAATCTGGCGTTGCTAGCGAGGCAAGTCCAATCAAGTCCCCTTCGGCTTCTCGGTTGGCATCATCGACCACTAGAATCAGTTTGCCATGCTTCAAGGCCGTCAGTGCCGTTGTTATTTTTTCAGTAAGCGTTGCCATATGCTTGGTCTCCCTTCATGTTCTGTAAGTAGCGATAAATGACGTCGATTTCAATATTCACCTCAGCACCCGCCCGTTTAATCGCAAGGATAGTAGCGGACTGCGTTTGCGGAATAAGACTGACAGTGAACCAGTTGGCCATTGCCTTCACAACCGTCAGACTGGTGCCATCAACGGCAATTGCACCTTTGGTCACCACTTGATTAGTTAACGCTTGTGGCAATCGAATCTGAACAAACCGTGCGTTTTCATCCTGCCATTCTCGAATAATGCGGCCGACGCCATCCACGTGTCCCTGCACGATATGACCGTCAAACCGGCCATCTGCAGGAAGCGCTCGCTCAAGATTGACAGAATGCCCAATGTTCATTGAGGACAGCGTCGTTCGTTTGAATGTTTCCGGCATTACGTCAAGGGTTACGTTTGAGTCACTCACCGATGTCGCCGTCAGACAAACGCCGTTTACTGACAAACTGTCGCCCAGCTGTAGACCCGTTCTAATATTCGACGGTATCGTGATTTCTAGCATTAAGGTATGGCCCTGACGATGAATTTGTGTGATCTT
This sequence comes from Furfurilactobacillus rossiae DSM 15814, assembly GCF_000428925.1. GTDB lineage: Bacteria > Bacillota > Bacilli > Lactobacillales > Lactobacillaceae > Furfurilactobacillus > Furfurilactobacillus rossiae. The sequence goes on from NZ_AUAW01000008.1 coordinate 39,833, forward strand.
ACCAAGACCACTAATAATTCCAGTAAACATCAGTCCAGCCCCCAATCTGCCGCCAGTGATGGCCGGATGAATGCCATTTTAGTGGCATTCCCGCACTTTTCTATCGTCACTGGGGTAAATCTCATTCGCATTGAATCCGCACGACTGGCGAAGGATGCCAGTGACCGACCACCAAAGATTTCCGGAACTTGATAAATAATAAGCTGATCGACCAATCCAACACGAAGAAAAGCATCTTGGATATGAGCGCCGCCTTCGACTAACACAGATTGAACACCTTGATCCGATAACGTTTGAATAACCTTGTCAATTGACCACTCCGACGTTTTAAAGGTTCGCCGTGTATCTTTGTCTTCAATGCCTTTTGTCGACTCTTTCCCTGTCACAAAATGCCATAGGGGCGCCTCATTCGTTTGCCACAAACGTGATGTATGAGATACTCGATTTCTGCGATCCAAAAGAACACGAACAGGTGGGTAGGCTACCCTTTCTTTGACCAGCAAACGTGGATCATCATCGATTGCCGTTTGACTGCCGATCAAAATTGCCTGCTGTGTTGCGCGTAAGTGATCAACGTCCGCATTGGCTACCATATCAGTCAAATACGTCCGTTTGCCATCGTTCAATGACAATTTACCATCCAAACTTTGAGCAACTTTGACGGTCACCAACGGTCGTTGATACTCATAGTAAAAGTTGTAGGCACGATTCAATTGCCGAGCGACCGTTTCCATCAGGCCCACATGAATCTGAACCCCATGCTCACGCAAATAGGCAATGCCTTTCCCGCCAACTAAGGGATTCGGGTCCTGTTGCGCAACATAAACTTCTTTGACACCCCACCTCACCAATTGGTGGGCACATGGCGGCGTTTTGCCATAATGACTGCATGGTTCCAAAGTGACATACATCGTTGAACCAATCACATCTTCGGGGTGTGTTACATGTTGATACGCGTCAACTTCAGCATGGGCATGACCAAAGCCAACGTGATGTCCCACAGCCAGTACGCGATCGTTTTTCACAATCACAGCACCCACCAGTGGGTTCCGATACGTTAAACCAGCGCCCAAACGTGCTGCAGCAATCGCTTGCGCCATATAGTCCGACTGTATCATCCAACCACCCCGTTTTTAAATGTATTGAAAATTGCTCGGTTCTTCCCGAGCTTCGGCATCACTCTACCTAAACGTGCACCTGTCGCCCAGAAGCCTGCGCATAACCCGGAAGACGTTTCATTCGCGAAACCATCGAATGCCACATCTTCCACGTTATTGCTCAACTTCTCCTAGGGCTTCGGCATCACTCTACCTAAACGTGCACCTGTCGCTCAAGATCCTGCGCATAACCCAAAGCCACCCGCCTACAAGCACAGTCCGCTTGCATGCAGTCGCCTTTACGTTATTGCTCGGTTCTTCCCGAGCTTCGGCACCACTCTACAAAAAAACGCCCCGCGAATATAAAAATTCACGGGGCGGTAAATTTGCCTAGGTAAACAAACCCTGATGAAAGCATTCCATCAACGTTTGTAACGATGATCGTTGTGAGACTGCACCAATTAAAAAAACGTACTGCATAATTAACTGGTCGGCCACAAATGATCATCACCAATTTCTTCTCCCATCCAGACTGTACTGTCGGTTGCAGATTCACACTGCATCAACCGCTTGCGCGGGTCACGGACTTCAACAAGCTGTCAAACGACACCTTGTTGTCACCGTCGGTCGGGAATTTCACCCTGCCCCGAAGAAATGATTTATTCAACTGGCATAAAGATATTAGTTTTCAAATTAATTGTCAACGCACAAATTATGATGGCTCAATTTATGACAATGGGGTAATTGCGCGCCGCTACTGGATCAGCAACGCTAATCTGCTGGCGCAAAATAATTTGCCACTGTGATCGTGGCAACGCCGTCACGTCGTTTAAGTACAGTTCTCGGTGCCAGTCATCGCCGTGATCAATAACAAATGGGCTATTGCCGATAAACATTTGCAGTTTTTCAACCAATGCTGGTGTAACTAGACCGATTTGGCTAACCTGTGCTTCCAGCCCCTCTTTGAACCGTTCATAAGTAACATCACCAATCATTGGCATACTTTCCCTTAGTTGATTGATAGCAGCAATCACAGCATCTGCAGGCATAAAATTGGGTTGTTTCATTCGCATCTGGTAGCGTTCATGGTCATCGTGTAAAGTTCCGTACCAATTCACCATCAAAGGGTAGTGTACAAATTTACGAAAGGTTGCAATGGGAATCCCATGTGTCGGTGCAGTTGACAGGAATTTCCCCAACGTTAGCAAAATTGCCGCATCACGCATGAATTCGGCACTACTTTCATCCCCTTCGCCATCAATCCGCAGATAGTTCCGTTCACCAAGGTCAACAATACTGCCATCAGTCGTTGTCATTGCGTATTCGTCTGGCTCAACTTCGGCCCAATTGAACAAAAATGCCATGTGCATCATCCCCACTTTTTGTGGCGACTTTATCACATGGCATTTTGTGTTTGCTGAAATTCAATCTTGCATTTGTCGGTTAGCGAACAAACTAAATTTTATATTAGCAATTAATCTTCTTCCGAGGCTCCAGTAGACGCGTCGATATCACCTGATTGTGGGTCAGCTTCCACTGGTGTTTCCTCCTCCGTGTCTTCAGAAGCGCCCGTCGATGCATCGGCTTCGTTTCCGTTGTCTCCAGAAGCTTGTTTCAAAAAGTAACTAAATGGCTTTAATGCCTGAGCTTGATACTTTTCGACGAAGGCATCTACCTTGTCCTTAGGCTGGAAGCTCGGATCAAGGAACATGTGTTGCGTTGTTAGTGGCATTTCATGGGTAAATTTCACATCAATGACCACTGGCGCACTTGCCTGTTTTGCGGCGGCCATGGCTTGTTTGAAATCGTCCAATGTCTTAACGGTATATGCCTCTGCACCCATCCCACGGGCAATAGCGGCCCAATCTGTTGCTGGCAGATCAACACCAGAGAGTGGCTGATTACTGTCGTCTTTTTGTTCAGCTTCGATAAAGCCTAGCGTTTCATTGCTGAAGACGATGTTCACAATATTCAGATGATACTTGACCTGAGTCAGGATTTCTTCCATCAGCATGGCAAACGCACCGTCACCGCTCAGACTGTATACATCGCGGTGCGGGTAATTGATTTTCGCAGCAATTGCAGCCGGCAAACCATAACCCATGGTTGCGTATTGACCGGAAGTCGTCCATTTTTGATCGCCGTGAATATCAACTAAACGTTCAAAATTGATGTTGACGTTACCAACATCAACAGCAAAGACAGCTTTATCACTAGCCGTTTGGTTCAACACATTAAAGACTGGTTCTGGCCGAAGTGGTACTTCTTCATCATCTTTGAAACTATCTTGCCAAGAGCGCCAATTTTCTTTGTCAGCTAGCGCAGCTTTATAAAAAGCACTCGGTTCCTGCTGTTCACCTTTAGCTGCAATAGCTGCTAGCGCTTTCTTGGCATCGGCGAGAACTGGCACGTCAATATGATGCCGTTTGCCAAGCTTTTCAGAATCTACATCAATCTGGATAACCTTCGCCTTCGGAGTAAAGAGCATCGAGCTAAACGGCGAGTCATTCCCAACCCAAACGATCAAATCAGTAGAAAAGCCAAGGTCAGCACCAGGTTTAGGTGCAACTCGACCCGTTGAGCCCATGTAAGCTGGATACGTTTCATCCAAGACACCTTTGCCCAAAACGGATGAAACCAGTGGCATCTTAAACTTTTCAGAAACAGCCTTTAATTCATCAGCGGCACCAAACGCACCCTTGCCAAAGTAAATCATGGGCGCCTTAGCCTGTTCGATCAGTTTGACAGCTTCTTCGATTTTTTGCGGATCTGGTTCTGGATATAGTGGCGCAACGTGATTAACTGCGTTTGATTCATACGTATCATCAATCATGGCCCAGCCAAAGTCTTTAGGAATCGTCAATACGGCAACGCCGTGATACTTATAGGCGTGCCGAATCCCCTCGTCAACTAGCTGTGGCAACCCTTCAGCATTCATTGCGGTTTTATTCCAAACAGCAACATCGTTGAAGGCTGGTTCCTCATCCATGGCTTGGAAGAAATCCCGGTTCATATTACTTGAAGGCACCTGGGCCACAATGGCCAGCAACGGTGCGTGGTCATGACGAGCATCATATAAGCCATTCATTAAGTGGATGGCACCGGGGCCTGCTGATCCAAAACAAACCCCAATCTTACCAGTTAACTTTGATTCCGCTGAGGCAGCTAATGCGCCAGCCTCTTCGTGACGAACCTGAATGAACTTCAATTTATTACTCTGGTTATAAAGAGCGTTCATTGTTGAATCAAACGAACCACCAGGGTAACCAAAAATATGATCCACGCCCCACGCTTCAATTACCTTCAGTACTGCATCTGAACCACTAATCTTATTGGCCATATCTGGTCTCCTTTCATAAATCATGACAGTTTTTAATTACTGTTTATCAAAGTTTCAATATAAATTTCCAATATCGAAACTTTGTGAAAAATGAAATCGCTTTCGGTGATTAATGTAAACGCATCTTTTTCATCCGTCAAGCTGTGAAATAGTTAACAATACGTGCTTTAAATACCTTGCCACAACAGTCTTAGCCTAACTTTTCAGAAAAGATTGTCAGAGAATATAAAGCTCAATGTTTAGTTCACTTTTCGGCAGTCAACCTAGCTCATTTTCACAATTTTAGGCCATTTGTTACACGTGAAACGTAATCAGGTTTCTGGTCACCAGTTAACAAAAATTCCGCCATAATGTGCCGAAGGTTAGCACTTCAATCGGTAGTCTTTTCGCCACTCAAACGCCATCTTACGATAAAATAATAAAAAAGTTATTATCGAGGAGGCGTTTAAAAATGACAGATGTTTTATCATTGAACCATGTTGCCAAACATTTTGAAAATCATCAGGTGCTAAGAGACGTGACGTTTGCAATTCCAGCTGGTCAAATCGTGGGCTATATCGGTCAAAATGGTGCTGGTAAGAGTACCACTTTAAAAATCATTCTTGGCCTAGAGCAACCTAGTGACGGTGAGATAACTATTTTAGGCCAGTCACTGCACGAACATCGTGATGAACTCATGCAGAGAATCGGTTATGTACCCGAAAATGCTGATATTTTTGAAGCCCTCACTGCCAATGAATACCTTAGTTTTATTGGCCAACTCTATGGGTTAACCGAGGCGGATGCTCGCTACAAAGCGCAACAGCTGCTCACCATCCTAGGTAATGGAGATAGTTTCAACAAACCCATCAGCAGCTTTTCAAAAGGCATGCGGCAGAGCGTATTGATTATTGCGAGTCTTCTACACAATCCTAACTTACTGTTTTGGGATGAACCACTGAACGGACTTGATGCCAACACCGTCCTAATCATTGAAGAGGTCTTGGGTAAACTTCGGTATCAAGGCAAAACCATCTTTTACTCTTCTCATATTTTAGATGTCGTCCAGGCCGTTAGTGATCAAATCTTGTTACTTCACGATGGCAGGGTAGCGGCCCACGGAACGTTTGCTGATCTATCAAACAGCACTGACACTACCCTCCAACAGCTGTTCAATGACATGACCGGTTTCAAAGAGCATGGTGAAAAAGCCCAAGCGTTCATCGACGTATTGGGGGTGTCCTAAATGCTCTATAAAAAAGGAAAAGCTAACAAAGAAAGTGGACTACTTGTTTTTTTGGATCGCTTTCAATCGTTGTTCGCCAAGCGTCATATTAATTACCAGAAACTGCGACTTATTTTGAAATATAAGCTATTACTTTATACTCGCGACACTTCCTTCTTCACTGTCTTTATGCAAATGAAAACGGACAACGTTAAGAAAGATGACGAAATTCCCACCGCTCGTGGTCTTTTACGGTCACTGTGGTATTACGGCATTTACGGCGTAATTTTCGGCCTATTGCTATTATTTGGCACTTCATTTTCAGCCATGTGCTACTTTTTTCTCGCTTATTTCATGATATTATTCACCACTATTTTATCGAGTTTTTCGTCTGTATTACTCGATCCACGAGATCGACAGATTATTGGTATCCGTGGCGTTAATGATCAAACGCTAAATGCTGCGCGTTTGATTCACATCAGCTACTATGTTGGTATTATTGCCTTTCTACTCGTTGGTCCAGCATTTCTGATATTGATTTGGCGAGCATCCCCAATATTTGCCATCTTATTTTTAATTGATACCATTTTATTCACAATATTCACATCGTTTGTTGCTTTGTTATTGTACTTTGTCATTCTTCATACATTTAACGGTGACAAGCTACGCAACATGATTAACATCTTTCAAGTTGCTTTCATGATTTTAATCTATGCGGCTACCCAATTGCCAAACTTGTTAGACAATCTCAATGTCAGCTTTACGATTTCGCCAATTTGGCATTGGTGGAGCGTCATCGCTTTTCCATTCTGGTTCGCCGCACCATTGGCTGCGTCGCAAGGCACATGGACGCCAAGCCTAATCATCTTCACCGGCTTTGCTATCCTGGGGTTAATCTTAAGTGTCATCTACTACCTTCACATCAGTAGTCAGTTTGAAGTCATGCTAGAAAAATTAGCCACTCACTCGGATAAAAGGCCACGTGTTGGCGTTTGGCAACGATTAATGGTCTTGCCGTACCGTCACAATCTTCGCAAACGTGAGTATTTCAACCTGGCTTGGCGGCTCAACCAAACGGAACGAGACTACCATCTGCGGGTATATCCTGTTTTGGGACTCACCGTGGTCATCGTATTCGTTTTTCTTGTCGAATTCGGTATCGACGGCGGTCATTGGGAAGCACTCTTGCAGAATCGTTGGCTAACGCTGACCGTTTACGCAATGGCCTTTAGTATTCCGCAACTGATCATCAACCTTAGATACAGCAGTACTCCCGAAGCCATCAGCGTTTTCAAAATCATTCCTGGTTTTCACGCCCATGACTTTCGCCAAGCAACCGTTTGGATGGTCGTGGCTAGATTATTAATCCCACAGGCATTACTACTTGCCGTGTTATTAACACCTTTACTTGGCTGGCAGGCCTTAATCACTGACATTAATGCAACGCTTTATGCGTTATTAATTTCTCAAATCATTGCTGGGCAAAGCATGAGATTGCCGTTTGCCGCTGTATATACAGCCAGTCAATCCAGTAGTCTTGGCCTAGCCAACTCGTTTATAACCGTGTTAGTCCTCATCCCCGGTGTTGGTCTTAATGCGGTTGCGTTACTTCCAAAACTCGGTTGGGGAAACTTCTTAATTACTGGTGTATGGCTAATTATTTTGAGTCTCACCTTGTATCGTTCAAACAAGGCCGCGACTATTAGTCCTCAAGCGTAGTCAAAATACAAAATGTTAAAAGTTAGCAGTCTGTGATGACTTCACCTACCACTCGATTCCACATAAAAAACGCTGTGCAAGCCAATGAGCCATTAGTGACCCATTTTCTTACACAGCGTTTTTGTATAACTTATTTCTGAGTGTCGACAACAACTACTTAGCGGACAAATCTTCGCCTTCGACAGCTTTTAACCGATCTGACAAATCGAACATTGCTGAACGTGAGTTTACATAGGTATCGTCATCGTAATTCAGCAAATCCTGACAATCAGTTACATGTTGGTAGATTTCATCGCGTTTAGACTTGGCTTTAGCCGTCAATTTAACAACAACCTGACGTTCGTCAACCTTTGACCGCGTCCGTTTGACCCAGCCGTTGGTTTCCAAGCGACGTAGTAATGGCGTTAACGTACCGCTGTCCAAACTGACACGTTCACCAATTTCATTGACCGTTAACTTGTCCTGCTCCCATAACACACATAGGGCAATGTATTGCGGGAATGTTAGTCCGTAAGGCTTCAGTGTTTCAATATAAAAATGATTAAATAATTTATTCGCGTTATAAACGGCGACACAAAGCTGGTCGTCGATCAAACGTGGTTTAACGTCTGCTGCCATGGTGATTCCTCCATTTACAATGCCACTTAAAGATCCTTTTTAATACCAACAAGACTATCACATAGGACCCTTAAAAATCCAGTTACATAATTGTGAACCATACATGACAACCGACAAACTTCCATCACTTAATGCTTGTGTATTTATAATTCCACTGCGTGCCGGCCGTGTTATGGATGATCCCCTGAACGTTGTTCTGCTGCAAATATGCATAGTTTGCTTGATACAGTGGCGTAAAGCTCTGTACTTGATTTAAATACTGACTTGCCTGAACCAGGTCTTGCCAACGTTTGCTAGAATCATTAGCGTCTGCATTCTGAGCACGATCAATTAAATCGTCGTACTTCGTGTCTGACCACTTACCGTAATTATACGCCGTATTGGTCTGGGGGATTTGCAAAAAGGTTACCGGATCGTTAAAGTCGCCTCCCCAACCTGAGAGCATAATGTCAAACTCACCTTTTTGACCTTGCTGATTAGCGGCCTTAGAAGGAATTGAGCGAATGTTCAGCGTTAATCCTGGTAAGTTCTTTTCAAGCTGACTCTTAAGGAACTGTGCCACCATCGGACTCGTGCCATCATCGTCTGTCGACAGCAGTGTAAGTGTGATTTTTTTCTGATCAATTTCTTTCAAGCCTGTGGCAAACTTCTTCTTGGCTAGTGTCGGCTCATAAGCGACTGTATGGGCAACTTTTTGCTCACTAGCAAAGTCCTTTTTGTTCTTGGCATCAGTGGCTAATCCACCTGGAACAAACCCAGTTGGCACGCGAGAACCATCACCTAAAACCTTCTCTGTCAGCTGGGCTCGGTTGACAGACAATGCGACCGCCTGACGAATGTTCAAGTTATTGATTGCTTTGTTATTCGTGGCATCAGAATCATGAAAATTCCATTTCAAATATGTCATGTACGAATAAGGATACTGCCGGAAGCGCGGATCATCTTTGTAGTTTTTGACCTGTTGGTTAGACAATAACGTCAAACTTAATTTCTTTTGATCGAAAATTTCTACACCGGTCGTGTTATTGCCAATAACTTGATACGTAATTTTGTGTAGCTTAACGACTTTTTTATCCCAGTACTGATTGTTCTTGACGAACTGCCAATGGTTACCGGTCCCGTTCCAACCCGTCATCTTAAACGGACCGCTGTATACCATATACTTTGAAGAAGTGGCATACTTTTTACCATATTTATCAACAATCCGTTGGTTCTGCGGTGCAAACAGCGGGTACGCCATCAACAGTTTAAAGTACGCAATTGGCCGCTCTAACTGAACGACAACCGTGCTTTTATTCGGTGCACTGATTCCCAACGATTTAACAGATGCTTGACCAGCATTTACGCGGTTAGCATTCTTAATACCGTCAAACAGGTAAGCGTATTGCGACTTGGTCGAAGGCGTTAGTGTGCGCCGCCATGAATAAACAAAGTCCTTTGCAGTCAGCGCATCACCGTTGCTCCATTTTAAGTTTGGTCGCAAATGGAAAGTGTACGTCTTACCATCCTGACTAACCTCAGCGGACTTGGCTAATCCGGGCGTAAGACTGCCCTTTTTGCCTAACCGATAAAAGCTCTCGAATACGTTACCGGTTTGACCATAGCCAGTGGCTTTAGATAAATCAATAGTATCTAGCGGTGTTTGTGCCGACAATTTAAGTGTTTGACGATCACTGCTAGTACCTTTCTTGCCACATGCCGTTAGTACCAATGCCATAAGTGCCAGTAATACCGTCATTAACGTTAAAACTCGTCTACGTCGCTTTAAAGAAAATTCCATACTTGTCATACCCCTCAAATTTATTAATTGTCGTGGATAAGAGTAGTATCAGCGACCGAGGACGAAGAGTATCGTCTACGTACACAAAAAACGCATCTTATCCACAGATGGACAAAATGCGTTGTCACATGATTCTTTTTTTACGTTGACCGCCAAATTTCAAGCTAGCGTGCCATCGTCATTAAAGAAATCCCGTTGTGTCAACAGACATTGTTCACCATGGTCATCGACTTGGTTGATAAACAGTTTTGACAACAACAGAATTGTTTTAATGACATGTTTGGCACTCCTTTTGCTTAAAATTTATTAGCCCATGACTAACTGAAAGTAAGCATAACCATTTCAGTTCAGCACGTCAACGATTTTTTATGGGATTTTGACATTTGAAAGATTCAACGCTCCGCAATCAACTTAACTGAACAATAAAACGATAAATAAAATACGGGACCATAGCCACAAACGTTAAGATTAGGCCACACAGCGTGAAAGCCAGCACAATTTTAGTTTTGTCCCACCCATCACGCCACCAATTACGTTGCTGGCGTAGTTGATCAACATTTTCACCATTCATATAGGCGATGATTTCTTTATATGTGTGCACATCAGCTTTGTGATTTAGATAATCTATATGGCAACTGACCAGGAAAGCCGCAATAAAGAAAAATCCGGGAGCCAGCAGCACCCATCCTCCTCTTGGTAAGAACATTGATGGCACTATCGCAATAAATCCAGCGACTGTCAAACCAAGCATCCATTTCACATCACGATCTGTTTTGTCGGTATACACTTTATGTTGCATCGCCGCCACATCTCCTTTCACTAATTCATCTAGAGATGTGTCAAACAGCTTGCTAAGCAATAACAGATTCTCAATGTCTGGATAATTACGGCCATTTTCCCAGTTAGAAATCGTTTGTCGCGACACATATAGTCTCTCGGCAAGCTCATCTTGGGTTAATTTTAGTTGCTGGCGATGAGACTGAATCTGCTTACCAATATGCATGTTGGCACCTCTCATTTTGAATTGTCTCAGGATACGCAAATTTTGCCATCCAAGATGTTTGTCAGTCACGATAAATCGTTTTTACATTGCCGTTTGTTAGTGCTTGTTGGTCGGCTTTCCATTCTTTTAGGGCATTCCACTGCAGCGCTGCAAACATAAAAAAGCGCCAGCATTCTCTACCGGTGCTTCTAATTATTTCCCAGGAAATAAATTAGTCGACCAACCAATTTACAGAATCTTGCTGTAATGCACTTATTGAGGCGCATTATGATACTAACATTATATAAAACGATTATGAATTTGTGCTACGTGGGTACCACCCTAATGATTAAGACTGCCACTACTCAGGCAATCTTATTTATTTAAGATGATTTTTCACCATATTGTTTTGATCATCGCAATTGTTGAGTTTACCTTGGCTTGGCACATTCGAAAAAAATTCAAAATAAAAATAATCTGAAATCTGTGCAGCATCCAAAAATAGGATTACCCAAGTGGCAAGATGCGCGTTGGTTAATCCTATTTCTTTAGTTAGATCAGCGGCTTGTTGCTGTAATCGCGATACAGGCCTGGCAGCACTGTGTTGAGGTGGGCCATTTCCTTGTTGCTGTGCACGATCAGCATGCCGACGTTCGTGGCGATCTTGTCGCGCATTGGCAGCTTCATCGATACCGGCTTGCCGTTATTATAGCCGCGGCCGACCCAGGCGTTGACGTTCCAGACCCTGTTGCCGTCACCATCAAGGCGAATGGATTCAATCATGAATACCGGGATCTTGACTGGCCCTGCAGAGATCGTGTTGTTGGCAATGATCATCGACATACAGTCGTCACCCTTAGACACTCGATGTGAACTCTGCGATTATCAGCTTCTTGACGTAGGTCAACAAACTATCACCGAGAGAGGCAGTACTGCATTAAAAACTTTTTCATTTCAGTAAATAACAGTATTAATATTTCCAAGGCATAGTTAGGTCACCATCTTTTAAAACTACTGATAACTTTCTTAAAAAAATTTCCTGTTACCGTTTTAATAATCAACTTTAAGGCCATTTAAAGGTCGAACCCTGATAGTGAGTCTAATCTTGATTTGATGGAGGTTTGCCTATGTTAACTGTACAAGAAATCGATCCTACCGAATTTATGTCGTTTGAACAACATTGTCCCACCGGGAATTTTTATCAAACCATCTGGCAACAACGACTCTTATTACGGGAACATAACCTCACCACGTTTCGTGGCCTATATGAAGACAATGAATTAGTTATGGCCGCACTATTGGTTGGTCGAAAAATTCATTTCGGTTATCGGTTCGAAGTATACGGTGGACCAGTGATTGCACCGAACAAAGTCAGCGTCACCCGACTACGTGTCTTTCTTGCAGACTTGGAGCAATATGCCTTTCAGCATCAAGGACTCGAATTGAAACTCGTGCCGAACCTAGACTGTCACGTTTTGGATAACGACGGCACAATCATCGATTCGCAAAATGAAACACTAACGCAAGCACTCTCTGAAATCGGCTACCATTACGCTGACTTCAAGTCCGTTGGGTATAAGACCGCTGCGCATGCTAATCACTATGTTTATAAAAAGGATCTAAGTCACTTGAACACTGACACCTTGACCAAAAGTTACAGTCCTAAAGCACGCTATAACCTTAATAAAGCCAAAGAATTTGGCGTCACCCTCCGAGAAATTCCGTTTGATGAACTCAGTGAATTTAAATACAACACCAATAAAACGGCTGAACGGCTGCACTTTAAAGACAAGTCGCTCGCTTATTACCAAGATGCTTTTGAAACGTATGGCAACCAGGTTCAGTTTGTCGTTGCGGAACTGAATTTGAACAATTACATTGCCATTTATCAGAAAAAAATCACGCACAACGATACACAAATCAACGAACTGACCGCCAAGCATAAAGGTTACAACGAAGCCAAGATTGCTGATCTCAAACGTCAATTAAATAACCACACGCGAAAAATCGCTCAAGCTAAAATGTTTGCTGACGAATATGGCACGACGTTAAATATCGCCGGTGCAATGTTTATCATCCAACCACAAGAAATGGACTATGTTTTCAGTTACACAAACGAAGAATTCAAGATGTTTCGTGGCCCATTTCTTATTCAGGATGCCATGATGCATGAGGCAATCAACCAACACATCCAAACGTACAATTTTCTCGGTATTGCTGGTGAGTTCGATGGCTCTGATGGCGTGTTTGAGTTCAAAAAGGGATTTAATGGTTATCCGGCTGAAGAAATTGGTGAATTTACCAAGATTTTACGACCAGCAAAATACCGAATCATTTCCACATTAAGAGGACTCAAACAGTTCGTTTCTTAAAAATTTTCCTACTATTTCAAATGCGTGTCGTTTGTTAACAGTTGAATTACGCAACAAATAAATAGTCATGCTTGTGAATTTTGTTTATTATCTATGAAAGCGATTCCGTGAAAACGGCAATCTGATAACTAGCATATAATCCCCGCAACAATCGAGTTTGTGAATCGTTAAAAATGGTCTTGATAATTGTAACTTTTATAGTTATAGTTTATTTATGAATGAGTTGTTAAATGTTTTCACAAATAATGAAAGAAGGTTTTTCAGTTATGGCTGAACGTAGTTACGATTTCTTAATGCCAAGTGTTAATTTCTTTGGCCCTGGTGTCATTGAAAAGATTGGTGACCGTGCCAAGATGTTAGGCATGAAGAAACCTGTTATCGTCACTGACAAGTTTTTGGAAGGTTTGAAAGATGGTGCCGTTCAACAAACTTTGGCTTCATTGGACAAAGCTGGCGTTGATTACGTTGTTTACAACAATGTTGAACCAAACCCGAAGATCCGCAATATTAAAGAAGTTAAGAAGTTATATGAAGAATCTGGTGCCGACTCAATCATCACTGTCGGTGGTGGTTCTGCTCACGATACCGGTAAAGGTGCCGGTATCATCCTGACAAACGGTGACGACATTACTAAATTGGCCGGAATTGAAACCTTGGACAAGGCTTTGCCACCATTGATTGCCGTTAACACGACTGCCGGAACAGGTTCAGAATTGACCCGTCACGCCGTTATCACGAACGAAGAAACACACTTGAAGTTCGTTGTTGTTTCATGGCGTAACATTCCGTTGGTTTCCTTCAACGACCCAACTTTGATGTTGGACGTACCAGCCGGTTTAACTGCCGCAACTGGGATGGACGCCTTCGTTCAATCCATCGAACCTTACGTTTCTGTTGACCACAACCCAATCACTGACTCACAATGTATCGAAGCGATCAAATTGATCGAAACTTCTTTACGTGAAGCCGTTGCAAATGGTCACAACCTAGAAGCTCGTACTAAGATGGTTGAGGCTGAAATGTTAGCCGGAATGGCCTTCAACAATGCTAACTTAGGCTACGTTCACGCCATGGCTCACCAACTTGGTGGTCAATATGACGCCCCACATGGTGTCTGCTGTGCATTGCTGTTGCCTTACGTTGAAGAATACAACATCGTTGCTGACCCAGAACGCTTTGCTGAATTAGCTAAGATCATGGGCGAAAACACTGATGGTTTGTCAACTCGTGACGCCGCTGAGTTGTCCATCAAGGCCATGAAGCAAATGTCACAAGATGTTGGCATTCCAAAGTCCATCAAGGAAATCGGTGCAAAGCCTGAAGACTTTGAATTGATGGCTGAAAATGCCTTGAAGGATGGGAACGCCTTCTCCAACCCTCGTAAAGGTACTAAAGAAGATATCATCAAGATCTTCCAAGCAGCTTACGACGCTAAATAAGCTTTGACAAGATACATTAAATTTGAGTAGTAACTGAAAATAGTGGTCATCCAAAATGTTGGATGACCACTATTTTTATGTCTCAAAATTACTTTTTTATCGCTTAGGAATCTTTTCTAGCAAACTGTAGAATTGCGATTTGTCAGAGTAATCTGCCATGTAGACGCCGTTTAGCCCTGCCCTTTGACCAATCGTTTCCAGTTCAATCACCAGATTTTCTTGGTCGGATGGGAAATGAATCTTAGCCTTCAGCGCCTGACTTCTAATATAGTTAACGAGTCTGTTAACCAGCGCTTCGGGATTTTTGACGTCATCCATTTTTTTGTATGACTGTAATAACACATCTGTGATATCACGTAATTCCGAAGACTGATCTTTTCGAACAATCAACTGATTGTATAAATCATCTATGTATTGCTTTGCGTTTGCTCTAACTGTTAAATCCTTGTCTGTACTCATATAATCGCTCCTTTTTAGGTATTAGCAGAAAAATATTGTTGTATAACTCTACTTTTCCTATTGTAAACGTTTTCTAGTGAGAGAGAAAGACGCAATGTTCCCAAACGGTGTTTACAATTGTAGCAACAGCATGATAGCGTTGAATAATATCAGTGTAAAAGGCGGGCATCATGAAAAAGACATCATCATTAAGTGGTCATATTGGGGCACTCATTACCATTTTTCTGTGGGGTACAACGTTTATTTCAACAAAAGTACTGTTACGCAGTTTTCAGCCGGTAGAAATTTTACTCATTCGTTTTATCATTGGCGCAATCGCATTATTCCTCATTTATCCGAAAATTTTTAAGTTTACGTCGTGGAAACGTGAAGGGACGTTTGCCCTTGCCGGTTTGCTAGGAATTTCACTCTATTACTTGTGCGAAAATCTAGCGTTGACCTACACCCTTGCGGCTAACATTGGGGTCATTGTCTCGGTTTCCCCGCTCTTCATCGCCATCTTGTCCGCTGTGCTTGATCACAAACGGTTATCTGGCAGCTTCATGGCCGGTTTCGTATTAGCTATCGCAGGTATCGCACTCATTTCGTTCAACGGAACCGGCGGCAGTGGTCATGGCAGCATCGTTGGCGATGTATTGGCATTGTTAGCGGCTGTCATTTGGGCGTTGTATTCATACATCGTGACACGTATGAATACTTTTTACTACAATTCGTTTCAAATGACGCGACGCACATTTATGTACGGTATCATTTTCATTCTGCCGATTTTCTGGCTGACCCATGGCAGCATCAATCTTCCCACCCTAGCAGAGCCATTAAATCTGGCCAACATTCTGTTCTTAGGGTTGGGCGCCTCCGCGCTATGTTTTCTGCTATGGACCTTTGTCGTGCAAAAACTCGGTCCAGTACAGGCCAGCATCTACCTGTACCTTGTCCCCGTCGTTAACGTAATCGCCGCGTGGCTCATACTGAAGGAACCAATTACACCGGCGATGATTGTCGGCATCGTGCTGACTATTGGCGGCTTGGTGTTATCGGCGAGATAAAACATTACTAGTAGCAACTGAGAATACAATACATTGCAATCCCTTATGAAGGCCATAAAGTTCACTTTTCTATTCTTAAGAATTCAAATTATTTTCTTTAACGATTCTCCTCATAATTTTTAATAAATCACGTTTGTCTTTATATTCAAAATTTAAATCTAGGTCTCCCCGATCTAAAATTCCCGAAGTCAGACCAAAACGATTTAACAAGATTGTACTTTTATACAACCCTTTTGCCAGCTCGTGTAGGCCAGCAATATTTGCGTCTATATATGAGTCTTCTAAAATAACCAAATCTGCACGCGATAGAAGGTTAGTATTAAAACCGTCTTTTTTCCCTTCAGTACTCAAATAATGCACGTCATCGAACGCCGAAAAGCCGATCACCAAATTAATGACGTTTGCGTGATTAATAAAAAAATTCAAGATAAATTTATTAAATTCCAAAGAAGCAGAACTACCATCAGTCGACAAATAGGTGTAAACCTTTTTCATAATATCTCCCCTGTAACAATGATATACTATCTATTCGTCTCCGATTGTAACTTTATTTATTGGAGAGTGCCACAATTGTGAACTATTAGACAAAAATGAAAGGTTGGCTTCCAGAAATAAGAATTATAACATTTGTCTAAAACCCTCCCCCAGGGCATCATGCAAGTAATCCAAAAGCCTCCCTAAAAATGCAATAGTGATTACCAAATTTTAAGCACGTTAACTCAAAAATCCGCTAGTCAGAATCCATATCCTATCACTAATTGATATCGAACATTTCAAAAAGACCGAAGTAAACAAATTATTTCCGCAGACCCTCTTAGTACTAGCTGTCTAAAAAATTCACCAGACAGCTTTACTAGTAAAATTTATTCCAAATAAAAAAGCGTTCGAAATATCTTTTTCGAACGTCTCTTAATCTAGCAAAACTTTAGTTCAAATTAACCCTATTGATCTGACATACATCTAAAACCTGTAACACGATATACCATCTACCGTCCAAATTGCTAGATATAATGTAAGGGTATCATAAACATGAAACCTCTACATTCATTTTATCCCTTTATCTAACCAACAATTTGATCAAATATAGTAATTACACTAATGATTTTGTTCCATTACTCCGTTAGGTTTTCCATAAGCGTAAAAATTTTGTAGCCATTGATAGCTTCATTTTTCCACCCGCCGATCTGACATACATCTAAAACATCGTGGCTGTGCGGCCAAGGTTCTGCATGGTTCTTAACCCTATTGATCTGACATACATCTAAAACATGATTGCGGATATGTTTATTGATTCTCACGTTCTTATCCCTATTGATCTGACATACAT
>NZ_AUAW01000008.1:57225-121635 GCF_000428925.1 Furfurilactobacillus rossiae DSM 15814
GTTCTTAACCCTATTGATCTGACATACATCTAAAACATGATTGCGGATATGTTTATTGATTCTCACGTTCTTATCCCTATTGATCTGACATACATCTAAAACATAGGCATGGATGTTACCCAAGCACCTGCAGTTCTTAACCCTATTGATCTGACATACATCTAAAACTTGTTCCAAGGCCCTAATGCAGGATTGGCGGTTCTTAACCCTATTGATCTGACATACATCTAAAACAATCCTGCAATCTTTTTAACTTCTGCTAATGTTCTTAACCCTATTGATCTGACATACATCTAAAACGATCAACGTGGCTCACTTTTCTTCAAAATAGTTCTTAACCCTATTGATCTGACATACATCTAAAACGCTGTAGCAGTTGGTCAGCAGGCGGATAACGTTCTTAACCCTATTGATCTGACATACATCTAAAACTCTCCTTTGTATTTCTCTTTCGGGATACTTGTTCTTAACCCTATTGATCTGACATACATCTAAAACAAATGTCGCTCAAAGATTAAGTGACTTAATGTTCTTAACCCTATTGATCTGACATACATCTAAAACTGAGAATTGCTAAGGCAATGGACGACCCTGGTTCTTAACCCTATTGATCTGACATACATCTAAAACTGGCCGCTGAGCCGTCACCGAGGAAACCCGGTTCTTAACCCTATTGATCTGACATACATCTAAAACACTGATTTTAATAAATACTCAATCCACCAAGTTCTTAACCCTATTGATCTGACATACATCTAAAACCGTTTTTCTATCACGCATTTTTAACCTTGTTAACTACGCCAATCAACAAAATCGGCATCAATGAAGGTATAATCGCATTTCTTAAACAACTCGTGACGGTCGCGGTCTGAGAATTCTATTAGAAGCAATTGGGTACCAATCGTTTCCACTAACTCCTCCAGCTGACAAAACTGGGTGACATTGAGATAATGGCTCAGATTAGTTTGAACAATAATTCGACGCTCATTAATTTCAGAAAAAGTTTTAATTAATGCTTCTATTTTAGCATATGGATCCTTAGACACGTCATCGGAAAACGACAATCCTGTATTCTTCAACACTGTTTCGACATCGAGTATCGGTTTAACTTCCAAAGGCAAATCCATTAAATAACTGGTTTCAAGCACATGCGTATTCAGTTGCCTAGCTTCATCGGCCATTTTGGACCACTCATCCCCAATAACTGTTCCAAAATGCAGTAGTACCTTTCGTAATAATAGTTTATCGAGATCCACATCTAGCATTAAATCGCCTGTCCACTCACAAAGCTTTGTCACTGGTAGCAATTTCCATTCCTTATCGCTAACATGAACAAAATCGATTTCATCCCTAAAACTTTGAATCAGTTTTAAATATAAGTTTGAACTGGCAACATCAATTACTGAAATAGTACTGTCCTCCAAAGTAAAGGGTTTAAAAGATGCAAAAGCCAAGTTCATATAATCAACGTCCTTTCAGCTGAATTTCGCAAATCTTCTTTTGGAGAACCAACGAGAAAGTTCATCGCTTGATATTGTTTTTCGGTGACCATTAAAGTCTGAACGATCCCTTGTAATGGTGTCACCATTGCAATTCTTTTTTCCATCAATTCGGCCGACTGCCGTGTAACACAAACACGCACATATATTGAATATTGAATCATCAAAAATCCTTCGTTAATCAGCGCCTTTCGAAAGTGCCGATAATTTCGGCGATCTTCAGTTGTATCCATTGGCAAATCAAACATGACCATTAATCGCATGACTCGATACCTCATTTGGAACCTCCACATCGATTTCAACTTTTTCCACATCGCCAGTTAGGTAATTCACACAGTTACGAACGTGTTCGCTTAAAGCATTTCGTACCAGCATCGTTTTGCCATTAAAATGAATTTCTAAATCCAGAAGCTGGACCAAACCGAACTTCACATCTGGTGTTAACTCATTAAATTTCTGCTGACTCAACCAGTAATCAACGATTGGACGAAAAGGTTCCATCAAGTCTGATCCCAGGTTATACGGATTCTCATCACTCCGATGATGCATACCAATACAAGTTAAGTACCCGTTGCTAACAATTTCACGGTCTACTAATGACAATAGAATTGCATAGCCATAGTTTAATGCTGCATTTGTAGAATCCAACTGGCGACGAGAAAATTTGTTGCCAAATAGTAGTGGAAAATACTTGTGTGCTGCCACTGCTTCACGATTAGTGATGTCTCCTACTTCCAGCTGATCTAGTTCATCTACCAAAGGTGTTGTATCTATTCCCGTATTATCTAACGCCTGCATTTGACTTGTTATCTTGGCCTGTACGACATTTGTCCAAAGTCGCTGACATCTATCCGTCTCCCAGTTCACTTGATTTGTAATTGAGTCAGCTGTTCGTTTACGTGCTTGAGTTCCCCAAAATTCGCCAACCGGTTGGCCGTCTTTTCCAGAAAAAATTATTTTAGCGTGTGTACTTGCCAGTGCAGCAATCACTGCAGTTGTAATGACCGCTTGAGTAGTGCTAATTAGTAACACGTCAATGTCATCAATTGGTATTCGATAAACATTCTGATTCGTCTGCACAACAAGATTGTTAGCTGATAAAGATAACTTTGAATGTTGTGTGATAACCACGTTACGCCACCCCATATATGTTCCTCCTTGTAGTTCGAAAAATTATGTGCTATATTTTTGTTGTTGAGACCGACATACCTCAACTTTTGACCCTATTGATCTGACATACAGCGTTAAAATCAAGCAAGGCTTTCGAGCCAAGTTTAAATCTTTGGGTTCGCTATTCGGACCGTACATAGTAAAAGGGCGTCATCGAGTTCAAATTCGATGGCGCCCTTTAGTTTTACAAAGAACTGAGTGGAACAGTACGAGTAAAAAGACATGTTGGTGAGGTGTAAATAAGCTTCGCATCTTTCGATAAGTAGATTTTCTTTGTTCCCAATCTCCCAAAATCACCTTTACTACCAATGATTTTAAGATCTTTACGATTTGCATTAGCATGTAATCCATCTAAAATTCTTCGAATAACCTCTTGTTTCGTGATCAAATCCTCATTCTTTTTAAAAGGTAATTTCAAAAATTTATCACGAGATTGGGTCAATGAACTTCGATAGCCTCCGCGATCAAAAATGGGAAAATGCGCATTCATTTGACCAACTATTTCGTCAAAAAGGTGGACTAAATCTTGGTCGTGTATTTGGTCAGTCATCATATTAGCCAATAGCAACTGATTTTTCCGGGATAAAAACAACTGTTGAACATTTCTATAGTCACTAGCACTACCCAACCCAAACTTCATGTTATCGTCCTCAACCACTTGTTCAAACAAAACTTTAGGAGCAACTATCTTAAAATCGTTTCTGTCCGCATTATCTAGTGTATTGGAGACAATTTCTTGTAGTTTCTTTTTCGCTTCAAACCGGCCGTAGTTTTTTTCGAAATTGTTCAATATGCCTGCATGGGCGGTACTAATTCCCAAAACGCGATATTTTTTCTTTTGTCCAACCCAAACGATACATAAGTAAGAAATCGCCTGTTGTGAATGACCACCATAAACGTCAGTAGATAATCCATTTTTGACAGGAATTAGCGTTTTATTTTGATTGTCACGAGCCTTAAAAACTGTTTGTTTGAACATTTGAGCATTATTTTCAGTCTGAGCACGTTTCACTAACATAGTTTTGTAGTTATACGTCTTGTCCAGTTCAGCAAGCTCAATATCCTTATCCCAAACAATTTCCCCTGTTTCTTCATTAACAACGGGAACTTGTTTTAAACTGCGTTGATCTATATGACTAGTATCATCAGTTTTAGCAGCTAACTGAGCAATGAAATCAAAACTACTCAATCGCTTCATTGCTTTAGGATTCTTAACGAAGTTTCCATAAACAAAAAAGGGTTCTAATTTTGGATATCTCGCTAATAAGTAACGTCCAATTTTGGCCGTTAAAAATGCATCAAAGGCATGGTGGTAATCATTTACACTACGATTCTTTGGAAAATCAAATGTACGCCTAAACTCCGAGTTTAATCCCGCCTTAATCATAACGATTTTAGTGTCATTTTCTTGATATAAATTTGAAAGTACATTCGCCGTTAAATGAATTATTTGCCTCGTTTCAGTGAGTTGACGTGCAATAAATCCATGTGCAAATTTTTCTACTGAATTGGGCTGCATAGTTAAATGTTTTAATTTACGTGACGAAATCAATCCTAATCGATGCCATTTTTCCCATTTTTTCCTTTGATCGGCAAACAGTTCTGTAGCAAACCGATTAGATTTTTTAAGATTTCTTTCATGTGTTGTGAGAACCCGATTGTCTAGGCTATCATCTTTTATCAAACTTTGCGGTAAAACATGATCGATATCATATGCATTAAGGTTATCAATGTTGATACTGTCATTCGCATAAATATCATGTCCATTTTGCAAGAAATACAAAACTAATTTATCCGTAAAGTTTTCCTTGGATTTAACCTTGTCCTTTAGTTCATTTAAAACGGCATCATCAACGATTTCTTTTGCTGCACCCTCATACAAATCTGTTAACTGTTGTTCTCGACTAACTGTCCGCTGACCGGGTCTTGGTGTCTCTCGCGGACTTTCAATATAAACCCAAGCAGGTGCCTGACCATGATGCGCACGTTGAATATCCTTCACAACTTTCATTACTTCACGCAGGGCCTTTTTGTTTTCGGGTGAAGTGTAGAAGCCATCGATAATTTCGTCTGTTCCCTCAGCGGTTGCCATCTTGCTTGAGTTTGCTTCGGTAATTTGACGCGCTATTTCACTATCGTTTTGAATCTGCATGAAGTTGTCATTTGTGTTCCATAGCCGTTCGATGATAGTCTGGCCTTCTCCGTCACGAAGACCAGCTAACAATTTGCGAGAATGACGACCCCAACCGCGATAACGTTTATGACTGAGCTTATTGCGTTGATCGTCATTAAGCCAAGTAATATCATTTAACTTCTCTCGGAAAATGGCTGCATCTTCAAAAATTGTGGACCATGCAATTATCTGCTCAATATCGCTTTGCTTTGCATTATCGTTAACAGCAGCTGTACCCAAAATATCTTTGTAATCGATATAAGTGCTGAATGAACTATTAAACCGTAAAGGATCTGACAAGCCAGTAATTGGCACATTTTCAGACTCTTCACCATTCGCAATTAAATTTTGTTGAACTTTCTTCACTGTCACAGTCTTATATTGCATAAACAGTTGTTTGAAAAGCCGTTGTTTCTGTTCTCTGCAAATTGGCTTACCGTTTATCATAATTTTGTTTAATTCATTTAGTACTTCAAATTTCTGATACAGCAGACTTTGTTGTGGCAATACATCTTCGCCAATTAAAAATGTATCAGTCGTTTTCATTCGTTGAATAAACGCTTCACCAGACGCCGATCGGTCTACTTTTTGATCGAAATTCCATGGCGTAATGGTACCCGGTTCCTTTCGAACCATCCAGGCAAATTTACTTTTTTCTGGATCTCCCTTTGTTGGCGTAACCATTGGTCCAACATAATATGGAATCCTAAAACTGACTAATTCATCCAATTTGTATGGCAATGCGCGACGATGACTCTCAACGGGATTGACTTCACCAAGCCATGGGTAATACTTTTTTTGATTTTCAATAATTGCATCCAATTCTTTTTGGTGCAACTGATGTGGAATGGTGCCATTAGCCTTTGTTCGCAGCTTAGGCATGAAAGTTCCAACTGCAATTTCCTGAGCAATTAATTTGGCATTTTCACTAGTCGCTTCATCCTTCGCAGTGAACTTGCTTAATGCCTTATAAAAGTCTTCCTGCGTAAACTGTTTGCTATCTACCCCATCAATATATTTATCATAAGTCTGACGAATCTGTCGTCCCCGTTTACCATCTGATTGTTCCGCACAATAAACTTTTAACAGTTCTAGATTTTTACGATGATGTTCATACTTGCGGACCATTCCGTCAGAAAATGACTCAGCTTCTTTGGGAATAATGCCAGCCAACGTAATAACCCCATATAGATCATTAATCTCGTTAAAAAGACTTTGAATGGTGTCACTTTCACCGGAACCGATCGTTTCCGCAAAGTCAGCGTAGTTTTCATACTTAATTTCCCAATCACCATTCTGCGAAACATCTGCAAGAACCCAAAGTTTTGTTTTAAGGCCAACCATAGCCTTACTCAATTCGCCAACAAACCGTTTACGTGCAGCGTTAATGTCTTTGTCACTCGCCTTAACAAGTGTTGCCAGAATTACTTTCGTCACTGCTTTTTGACGATCATTTTGGCTCTGAGTATTGTCTAGTAAAATAGCGGTTATCGACTTAATAGAGGCGTCATCAGTTGGTAATTTCAACTGCCACAAAGGATTAATTTCTTCAATTTGTTCATTCATCATTTTGAAATTATCCAGCAGTCTTAAATCCCCAACTTTAAAGTCTTTGGCGCGTCCTTCTTTTAAAAAATGACCACGATATTTCACAATGTGATGCATTGCGATGTATATTTCCCGAATATCAAACTGATGGTCTTCAGTCATCAAAGCCCGACGCAAATGATAAATAGTCGGATACTGATCATAAAATTCCTTATCCGTTCGATCATTAAATAAACCCTTAGCCGTCGAAAATTGTGGGTCTTTAGGTGAAATATTCGAGTATTTGAAACGTAAAAAGAAATCATTATCCTCATTTTCTCCCATACTTTCCTGAAAATGAGTCTCAAATATTTCTCTAAGAAGTCCTAGGCGCCATTTAACCCGCGATAATCGACGTCTTGTCGTCCGAAACCCCCGTCTTTCCGCTGCCGATATTCCAGCATTAAACAGGTACGCTCCAATAACCGTCTTTCCTTTCAATCGGATAAGGTGCCCCTCAGCATCAGTCGCCACGAACCCGACAGAATTTGTACCAATATCTAGGCCAATTCCATATGGTTTTGATTTATCCATCACGTATTCCTCCGCAAACGTTTTCATCGCTGTACAATTACATTTTATTACATTCACTGAACCTTACAATAAGAACTTTTCGCCCAGAACCAATGCATTTACGATCTATTAATATTTTTATCTGTGTATAACTGAATAAAAAGCATCATTGATTGTAAAACACAAATCAATGATGCCAAATTTTGTTGTTTTTACATCGCCGCTACACCCAAACTCCGCGACTCCAGCACCGTCAGCAATGCTGCCACCGTATCCAGCACCGTAAACAACGGTACATCATTTGCGATTGCGGCTTCACGAATCTGGAGGCTGTCGCTTTGCGCAGACTCATCTAATCTCGAAGTATTGATCACCATTTGCAGTTTTCCCGCGTGGATGGCGGTTACAGCATTATCGTCAGACTCGGATACCTTACCGAGCACATCAGTTTTGATACCTGCTTGTTCAAGCATTGCTCCGGTTCCACTTGTGGCAACCAGATCATAGCCGAGGTCTGTCAAACGACGGGCAAGTGCCAATGCTTCCTGTTTATCACGATCGGCAACAGTAATCAGCACCCGACCGAACGTTGGCACCTGAATCCCAGCCGCAACGAAAGCTTTGTATAGCGCTTTTTCAAACGTTGGTGCCATCCCCATAACTTCGCCCGTTGACTTCATTTCTGGTCCCAGCAATGCATCAACATCTGGCAGTTTGGTAAAGGAAAAGATTGGTGCTTTTACCGCAACCTGACTACTGTTAGGCAACAATCCCGTTTCGAAACCGAGGTCAGCCAACTTATCGCCAAGCATTACGCGTGCCGCTAACTGCGCAATTGGTGTATGCGTCACTTTAGCAATGAACGGCACTGTCCGTGACGCACGTGGATTGACCTCAATCACATATGCTTTATTGTCGTGAATTACAAACTGCACGTTCATCATGCCGCACACGTTTAAGGATTTAGTCAGATCAATGGCGGCTTTCACCATCGACTGTTTTACGTGCTCACTCAAATGCTGTGGCGGATAAACGGCCATTGAATCGCCGGAATGCACGCCAGCCCGCTCAATATGTTCCATCAGTCCGGGAATAACAACAGTGTCCCCATCTGAAATAACATCCAATTCTGCTTCAGTGCCCTCTAAGTACGAATCAATCAGTACCGGGTGATCGTTTGAAACTTGCACCGCTCGAACCATGTAGTCACGCAGTTCCGATTCATCGGCAACAATCTCCATCGCTCGGCCACCTAAAACATACGACGGCCGAATCAGCACGGGGTAGCCAATCTCACTGGCTGCACTGACCGCACCATTTACCGTTGTCGCCGTCATGCCCACCGGTTGCGGCAATTGCAGCTGCTTGATCACGTCGTCAAACGCCTGTCTATCCTCCGCCCGGTTCATGTCAGTCACGCTGGTACCTAAAACTTTGATGCCATGGTCAGCCAATCCTTGAGCTAAATTAATTGCCGTTTGCCCGCCAAACTGAACCATGACACCCAGCGGTTGTTCTTGTGCCACCACGTTCAAAACGTCTTCCAGCGTTAAGGGTTCAAAGTACAGTTTGTCCGAAATAGAGAAGTCCGTCGAAACTGTTTCTGGATTAGAGTTCATGATAATTGCTTCGTAGCCGGCACGCTGAATTGCCTTAACCGCATGGACAGTGGCGTAATCAAATTCAACTCCTTGCCCAATTCGAATGGGGCCGGAACCCAGCACCAGAACGGACGTCCGGCCACTCTTCACGGCTTCATTGGCACCATCATACGTTGCGTAATAATAAGGTGTTTGCGAATCAAACTCCGCTGCGACAGTGTCAACCATGTTGTAGCTGACGGTAACTTGATGTTCTTCTCGCCAACTGCGAACTTGGTCAAACGACCAGTGCCATAGTGACGCAATCAGTGCATCACTAATCCCGTTTTGTTTGGCGAGACGTAGCGTGGTTTCATCGCCAATGTGATCAACCAACAACTGTTCAAGGTCTACAACATGCTGAATTTTACTCAAGAAAAACATGTCAATTTTCGTTTTGCCATGAATTGTTTCACGTGACACATTTCGTCGCAGTAATTCTGCAACTCTGAATAGTCGATCGTCCCGCGCAGGCATTAAACTCGCTAACAAGAGTGGTGTGGTAACCTGCTCAAAGCGCAACTCTCTTAAGTCCGTAACACCAATTTCTAATGACCGTACCGCTTTGTTGAGTGCTTCCTCGAAGTTGCGACCAATCGCCATCACTTCGCCAGTTGCCTTCATTTGAGTCCCTAATTGACGGTCAGCTAATGGAAATTTATCAAACGGCCAGCGCGGAATCTTAACCACTACATAGTCCATTGCTGGTTCAAACGCTGCTACAGTTTTGTTCGTCACCGGATTTTTGATTTCATCTAAGTTCAATCCGACCGCAATCTTTGCGGCCATTTTTGCAATGGGGTAACCAGTGGCCTTGGAAGCTAGTGCTGACGAGCGGGACACCCGCGGATTCACTTCAATAATGTCATAATGATCGCTGTTTGGATCAAGCGCCATCTGAATATTGACGCCACCCTCGATATTAAGAGCGCGAATAATCTTTAGCGCCGAATCACGCATCATTTGATAATCACGGTCAGACAATGTTTGCACCGGGGATACAACAATCGAATCACCGGTGTGAACACCCACGGGATCAACGTTTTCCATAGATGCCACAATAAGTGCGGTATCCGCATGGTCGCGCATTACTTCAAACTCGATCTCCTTGTAACCGGCAATTGAACGTTCAATAAGAACCTGCGTTACCGGGGATAATTCCAGTCCATTTGCAGCGATTGCCCGCAACTCATCCTCATCATTAGCAATCCCCCCACCAGTGCCACCAAGTGTGTATGCTGGCCGAACGATGACGGGATAACCAATTTGTTTTGCAAACGCCAATGCCGGCGCTAATTCCGTGACCGTTTTCGAAGCAGGTACCGGTTCATTCAGTTTGGCCATAAGTTCTTTAAACTGCTCACGATCCTCGGCTTGCTCGATAGCGGTGAGCTTAGTGCCCAATAATTCGATGTTTAATGCGGCCAAAATACCGTCTTCGTCCAACGCTTTGGCCATGTTCAGACCTGTTTGTCCACCAAGTGTTGGCAGAATTGCTTGCGGCCGTTCCTGACGAATGATTTGCTTTAAAAATGGTAACGTCAATGGCTCCAAATAGACTTTATCGGCAATCTCCGGATCAGTCATAATCGTCGCCGGATTTGAATTTACCAGTACGACTTCATAGCCCTCTTCGCGCAATGCCATCGTCGCCTGCGTACCGGAATAATCAAATTCAGCGGCTTGACCAATCACGATCGGGCCAGAACCAATGACCATAATTTTATGAATATCTGTCCGTTTAGGCATGTTGAGGGGCTCCTTTCTGCGTCATTAAGTCAACAAAATGGTCAAACAGGTCGTCAGCATCGTGTGGACCAGGCGCTGCATCTGGATGAAATTGAACGGAAAATGCTGACTGACCAGTTAACCGCAATCCTTCAACGGTGTGATCGTTGACCTCCTCATGCGTAACTACCAGTGCAGTACCGGCCACTGATGCAGCATCCACCGCGTAGCCGTGATTCTGCGAGGTAAAAGCAAGATGTCCCGTCTTTAGATTTTTCACCGCATGATTGAAGCCACGGTGACCTTCGTGCATTTTGAATGTTTCGGCACCATTGGCTAGTGCGAATAATTGATGGCCTAGGCAAATACCCATCAATGGAACGCGTGTTTCAAGTGTTCTGATCTGTGTCAGGCAAGACGTCATCGTCCGTGGGTCGCCAGGTCCGTTTGAGAGCAAAACGCCATCAGGATGAGTGTTCAAAATCGTTTCAGCATCCGTATCTGCCGGGAACACAGTGACATTGATTTGCCGTTTAGCCAATGCACGAAGGATGGAACTTTTCATCCCAAAATCAATTAAGACAACGTTCAAGCCTGTATTCGGCGCAACGTAAACAGATTTTGTAGTGGCTTGTTCAACTAAGTCCAGTTGTTCAAACGACTTCAACTGTTCAAAAATGTCATCTGATGGTGCATCGACCAGTGCTGCCCTAACTGTTCCGAGTGAGCGAATTTCTTTCGTCAGCGTCCGTGTATCAACGCCGGTTAGCCCTGGTAACCCCATCGTTTTAGCCCACTCCGGTAACGACTGCGTAGCACGCCAATTGGATGGCTGAGTGGCGACTTCGTGAACAATCACCGCACTGGCAGCTGGTTTTAGTGATTCAAAATCGACTGCGTTAATGCCATAATTACCAATTAGCGGATACGTAAACGTCAGTAATTGACCGCGGTAGGACAAATCTGTAAGAGATTCCTGATAACCGGTCATGCCCGTATTGAACACTAACTCACCCATCGCATCACAGTCTGCACCGAAGCCTTCTCCCCAATAAACTGATCCATTTTCTAACACCAGTGCCCGTTTATTCGTTGTCATCATGACCTCCTGTGTTATCAGTTGTTGCGTCATACACAATTTCACCATCGACCATCGTTAATACCGTCATCCCCGTCACTGTCTGGCCGACAAACGGACTGTTAACCGCTTTAGACGCAAACTCATTTGCGTTGATTGTATGTCGATGCGAAATATCAAACATCGCTAAATCAGCTTTCATCCCAACTTTCAGGACAGTTGGCGCATCTAAATCAAATGCCGATGCAGGTGCCTTTACTAACCATTGTTGTAACTGCGCCAAAGTAGCCAAGCCGCTCTCAATGAAGTGGGTGTAAAGCAGTGGGAAACACGTTTCCAATCCCGTGATACCAAATGCTGCAGTGCGAAAATCGCCACGTTTGTCCGCCACACTATGTGGTGCATGATCAGTCGCCACCATATCGATCGTGCCATCCAGCAAACCAGCAATAACCGCCTCACGGTCAGCCGGTGTACGTAATGGCGGATTCATCTTTAAGTTTGTTTGTGTAGCAGATTGAATGTCCGTCTCATCCAGCAATAGGTGATGTGGTGAAACTTCAGCAGTCACATGCACTCCCATCGTCTTGGCAACCCGGACGAGTTCCACACCAACCTTCGTTGAGAGGTGGGCAACATGATAATGAACGCCCGTTGCTTGCGCTAGCACCAGATCACGCGCCAATTGAGATGTCTCCGCCAGTGGATCTGCACCTGGCAATCCCAACTGGTCTGCCCGTTCGCCCATATTCATCACACCACCATTCATCAACGATTGATCTTCAAGGTGGGCAACGAGTGGTCGGTTAACAGCCTTAGCAGCTTTCATCGCAGCCAACATTGTAGCGGCGCTTTGGACCCCCTTGCCATCATTCGTAAAGCCAATGGCCCCAGCCGCTGCCAGCTCTTCGATAGGACTCACCGTCTCAGCCGTCAGATTGGCGGAAATAGCACCGTATTGTTTCACGTGAATCAATCCCGATTCTTCATTACGACGCAATTGTTGCCGCAATAGTGTTGCCTTTACTGGTACCGGATTTAAGTTCGGCATCGCCAGCACAGTTGTGAAACCACCTCGTGCAGCGGCTCGACTCCCTGTAGCAATCGTTTCTTTATCCTCAAAACCTGGTTCACGGAAATGAACATGAACATCAATTAAGCCGGGCATTAGTACTGCTCCTTGTGCCTCAATAACATGATCGTCATCGTTTGGTTCAAGATCATGGTCCACAATTGCCATTACCTTGTCACCTTGAATCAGAACATTTCGACGGGCCACTGCACCTGTTTCGTCAACAATCGTGGCACCTTTAATTAGTAACCGCATGTTTGGCCTCCGTAACACTTGTCAAAATGGCCATCCGGGCAAAAACACCGTTTGCCATTTGCTTAAAAATCCGTGACTTTGGTGATTCAACTAGACTATCCGCAATTTCAACACCGCGGTTCACAGGTGCGGGATGCATAATAATCGCTTGTGGTGCCAAACGTTCATACCGAGCTACCGTAAGACCGTAGGCTTCATGATAAGATGCCGCGTCAAACTGCTCATCGGCTGCTTCTGACAACCGTTCGTGTTGAACTCTGAGCATCATCATCACGTCGATTGCTGACAAATCATCATCAAGCTCAACACGCTGGCCAAACTGATTGAAATCCTCCGGATACCAACTGGCTGGACCGGCAAAGCTGACGCTAACGCCCAACCGTTGCAAGATTTCTGCATTTGAACGTGCAACTCGTGAGTGACTCAAATCGCCAACAATACGAATATGTAACTCTTCGAAATGACCAAACTCTTCGTAGATCGTCATGAGGTCAAGCAAACTTTGTGAAGGATGTTGTCCAGAACCATCACCGGCGTTGATCAAAATTGGCATTAGCCCGGATTCATCATGTAGCAAAGGTTCATACCAGTTTGTTTGTCGATGGCGAACCACGACGGCATCGACACCAATCGCACCTAGGGTTTTAAGGGTGTCCGACAGGCTTTCACCTTTTGCCGTTGAGCTGCTACTTGGATCAACCACAATCTGCGACCAGCCAAGTTTAAGCTCTGCCATTTGAAAACTACTTTTGGTGCGCGTCGAGTTTTCAAAAAACAAATTAGCAACGGTTCTTTTTTGTTCTGGAATCTCTGCGGTACCTTGTTTAAACGCTATCGCTTGCTCGATTAACTGCATGACCTCTTCGTTCGTCAACCTGTTCAAATTCGTAAATTGATTCATGTTGCAGCTCCTTCATTTGTTTTTTGGCAAACAAATAGCCCCTGAAAAATTCCGAGAATCTTTCAGGGGCTTCGCTGTGTTTGCTTATAAATGGTCTGCGAGTATTGTCATGCAGTACTGCAACCAAACCGAATTCCTTTTAAGCCTCTCGGACTTAATTAAAGGTTATTTAATTTGGTTTAGTGTAGCACTGTCCTTTTCGTTTGCAAAGAGGAAATTGTGACTTTTACGAACAAATCCGGTCGTTATTGTAATTAACATACGCGATTATAAAAAAGATGATGAGCCAACTTGGTCACATCATCGTGAATTTGAAGTGCTTAATTTGAAACTAACAATCACTACTTAGTGTCGTCTTCGTCCAAAAATGCGTTCACAAAACCTGGAATCTGTTTGAGATAATCCGTTAATGCTGGACGCTTGGCAACAATAATATCACCCATGTTATGCCACGTCACTTGTTTTGCACCAATCGATTCCAACGGGAAGTTCACAATTCTTTCAACAGAACCTTCATAACCCTTGAATAATTCATCGTTGGTTAATTCCGAAGTGGATAATACCATAGCACTATTAACTGCAGTATGTGGCACAGCCTTTTTGCCAACAAAATTAATAATATGGTTGGCCAGAAAGACCTTATCAAAGAAACCTTTCAACATGGCAGGCATACTCAACCACCAGATTGGGAACATCACGATGACCTTATTGGTCTTCTGAATGATGTCGATATATTTAGCCACCATCGGATCCTTAAAGTCACCTTTGCCATAAACGGAAAGGTCGGTGGCACGCATAACGGGATCAAACCCATCCGCGTACAGATCAATAAGCTTGTAATCCTGTTGGCGTGTAGCCAACGTTTGCGTAGCTTGTTCTAGTTCAGCATGCGAAAAGCTACCAGCCCACGGATGCACGTAAATAATCGTCACTTGTGCCTTATCACTCATAATTGAATTCCTCCTCTAACTGATGTAACCTACACTAAACTGTCACGCTACGTTACAGTCAATTCGAAAGTGCAAATTATTTGGAGAAATTTTATGTTGAAGATTAGTGCGTTTGCTAAGCTTGCGCAAACGACGCGGCGAACGTTAATTCTATACGATGAGCAAAACATCTTTAAACCAGCTGAAGTTAGCGATGAAGGCTACCGATTCTACAATTATGATCAGCTGTATGAGTTATCCTTCATTCTGACGCTACGCAAACTCGGTCTCTCACTCGATGAGATCAAGCAAATTAGTTCGACCGAGAGTAAGAAATCACCAAACGTTCTACTGACAAACCTGCAGTCTCGCGTTGATGAACAAATTCACGATTTATTAGCGGTCAAACAGTCGTTAGGCAGCAGAATGACGGCTATTAATTCAGAGACACCGATTCACTGCGACGCGCCCTATATTCATGAACATAAAACGCAATCTTTTTGGCAATCGACGACGTTACACGACTGTTCCCGCCAACAAATTGCCGAGGCCTTTGCAGAGTTTTACAAACGGCTGGATCCACTCGTTAGTATTAATGGTAAATGTTCGGGTTTTGTCCTCGATCTGCCAAATGCAAATGCAGCTCAATTCATCAATGCGCCCTTCCATTTGATTAAAGAAGCGACTACGGATATTAATAACGCGTTCATTACTACGGTCAATCGACCCGCTGGCGATTATCTGGCCATCGATATCGACAATGACGATACCGCTATTTGTAACGGAATCGATTTGATTCATCAATACGCTGTCGCACATAAACTCACGCTCCGTGGCCCACTGTGGCAAATCAACATGGATGAAGATATCCGTTTACCAGAAGCCACCACTGCGGTGCTACGACTGGAATATTTAATTGCTAATTAAAAATATAAACCAAACTTGTCAACCCCGACCTTTTCCACTCCTGTCGGGGTTATATTTTTATATAAATATATAAACCAAACCTCATGTTAGACTTAGGCCATCTTGAAAGGTGGTCAGACATATGAAGTATCAACGGTTATCGATATTCATGTTCAGTATTCTACTGGCAAGTCTATTGTTGTTCCTGCCAATGTCCGCACGAGGAGATTCAACCATGATTTATACGGCCCTGCCCAAACAATCGGATCACTATTACCACCGCATTTATCCAGATTTAATTCAATATAATCAAACATTCTCTGAGCGATTGGCTAGCGCCGACCAACTAACCAGCCTCACCAAATCTAATCAGCGTGGTAAGTTTGCAACCACTCCTTACACGTATGACGATATTTGGGTCCGTGATGTGGCACCAATTATCACGACAACAATGGTGAAATTCCGGTACTCACCTGCCTATTTACCCAAAGCCGATAGTGGCTACTTGAATACGAGCTTCACCAATTGGCTGAACCAATCACATTTCAACTATCACTCATCTAAGCTGGTCTTAGACGGTGGCAATGTCCAATGGAACAAAGGCAACGCAGTAGTAATTACCAATCGGGTGTTTAAAGATAATCCACACTGGTCACATCATGACATCATTAGCGAACTTAAACACCAGCTTAACGTCAACAAAGTTGTCATTGTGCCCGCAGAGCCTGGTGATACGCTTGCCCACTCCGATGGTATGATCAAGTTTCTGACACCAAACACCGCGTTTATAAGTGATTTTGAAGGTAATCAAGCTTTCCAAAACAAATTCAAACAGATTGTTAAAAAGTCGCTCCCTCACGTCCGTTTGATTACGCTCAAATCGGCCTATACTGATGCCGGACAATATGACAAAAAAATTGCGTCTGCCCGCGGTTTGTATATCAACATGCTGGAAACGGCACACACGATTTATGTGCCACAGTTCAATTTGGCCAGAGATAAAGAAGCACTCCATACCATTCAAGCACACACGTCTAAACGCGTCGTCGGCATCCCCATCACCAAGGTTTCTACACTTGGTGGCGCGGTTCATTGCACTACCTGGGATGTGCCAAAGAAGTTTGCGCCAAAACCGTAACCGCGTTTCACGTGTAACAATTTTAAAACCATGTTAGGAGATTAGTATGGACTATACATTCATAGGCGACATTCATTCTGCAGCCGACGATTTACAAATTCTGCTGGATGACTCAGTGATAAAGAAGACACGCTTAGTCTTTATGGGAGATTACATTGATGGTGTCACGACACGACACTTTTCTAACCACACAGAAACAATGAAAAATGATCCCTTGGCAGTGCTGGATATTCTTATGGAGCGTGTTAATCGTCATGGCGACATTGCATTGCTCGGTAATCACGATGATTTTTGGGTACAAACCGTCAGAGGTGATGATTACCAATTTCAACTCTGGCGTGCCAATGGTGGTGCACACACATGGCGTAAATTGGGAATTCATTCAAGTATGGAAATGGTCGTTCGGACATCACTCACACAAGGGGTATTAAAACCTTACACACAGTTTTTAGAACAATTACCACTTTACTGGTCAAATGACTATATGCTAGCTGTTCATGCTGGTCTTTACTGGCATCAACACGACTTTTCGCAACAAACACGCGATGATTTATTATGGATCCGAGAACCTTATTACTACGAAAATGAACTGCATCCTGACCAATGGCACAAAAATTTATTGAATAAAGTTATTATCACCGGACACACGCCAGTCCAATCACTTCAACAGCCAAATGCTGGTTACATTAAAATGCAAGCAAACGTGCATGATACACCCCGCTACCTAATTGATTCAGGCAGTAGATCCGGCGCTTTTGATGGTGGCATCCCTGCCCTCACCTTCGACGACAAGGGTAATTTATTGCAAAGCAAACGCGTCATTAAACAACAACTTTATGATGGCGACCAAATTTTGAACGAGAACGAACTTGCTGATTGAAACAACCAAAAAAGCACGAGCCAACCGGCCCGTGCTTTTGATGGAATTATGCAAAATCGACTAGTTTAAATACGTCTCGCCGCAAGTCAGATCGGTACTTCATAATTATCAACCCGTTAAAAACAATCATCATTACACTCAAAACAAGTACATCCGTTGCAATACTGCCATTGAGCGAAATTGACTGTCGCAACCCGTCGATGAGATAAGTCATCGGAAGATACGGATTGATAACTCGAGCGTAACCACTTGTCAGTTCGACCGGATACACACCTGCCGAAGCAGACAGTTGGAGCACCAAGATAATTGTGATCAACCAGGTACCGAAACCGCCAAGCACAATTCGCAAACAAAATATCAATGACAAGAAAGTCAGCGAACCTAACAACAGCATACTTGCCAATTTAATCTGGGAAGTCGGCATTAAGTGATTACCCAAAGTCAACGCCAATAAGAGTAAACCACTTTGTACAACACCAAGTGCGCCGATAACTGAAAATTTTGACAACCACCAAGCAACAGCAGACTTAGGCCGTGACTTTGGTAAATAGGCATCGAACATAGTTCCTAAACCAATGCCGCCGACAAACAGTCCGATGGCAATAAAGAATGGTGCCATGCCTGTTCCGTTGTTTGGCACTTTCGCCACGTCTGTTGTGTTAGCAACCACTGGCGAGGCAATGTCATCGACTGTCCGACGTTGCTCATGCAATTGCTGTAGTTGGTGAGTGCTACCTGCAAGACTAGTGGTAAGTCGCGTACTTCCTAGAGTGAGCGCCGAACTACCATCATGGAGCTTTGCTAGGGCAGCATTCATTTTACCCACACCACCAACGATCTCTGGTGACGCTACGTTAGCAGCTTGCAATCCCTGCTGCAAGCTAGTTGTTCCCGTCCCAACTTGCTGAATGCCATTAGTTAAACTGGTCAATCCAGTTGTCACCTGATTACTGCCCTTAGCTGCATTCGCCATCCCCACTTGTACGTGTTCAATTGTCGTCAGCAACACACTGATGTACATCGTACTGACCTGGTTTGAAACTTTAGACTGAATCGCTGTTGCCGCACCGGAGGTCATTTTGGAAACGACAAAATTACGCCCAGAATTAACTGTGTAGCGGATATGCAAACGTTGTGGCGAACTTGTTAATAATGTTGTCGCGTCCCTAGAAAACCGTTTGGGAATCGTCACGACCATGTAGTATTTACCGTTCCGAATCCCTGCGGCAGCCATCTTAGCCGTTGTCACATGATAATCAAGTGAATCCGAACGACGTAGTTTAGTTGTTAATTGTTTACCAATCGCAATCCGTTTGCCACGATAGTTCTGCGGCTGATCCTGATTCACAATTGCAACGGGAATCCGGTCCATTTTTCCGTAGGCATCCCACATCGACGATAGGTATAAAAGGCAATAAATCGCCGGGATCAATGCAATTAAAATTAATCCAATGAGCATCCTGCGGCTATGCCATAATTGCTGCCATTCTTTTTTAATCATCTCTCTTAAACTCTCCTTCAACTGAAGTTCGTAACTCATTTCGGTTGTCGATGTTAAGTGAGAAAAGAAGGCCAATCAATGTGCAAGATAGCCGAAAGTGTCAATTTGGCACGGGGTTGATTAATCACTCAAATGGCATAAATACTTGCTATGTCAGCGTTATGAACCGTTTCATATCTTCAAGTTACAACGCCAAATGAACACTTTTTACCCAAATGCTCATTGTTTGTGCTCGCTGCTCGTCCCTATACTAAAAATAAGTTGCAACCAAGACTAAATGGCAGCAACTTATTGATTGTTACTCTGAACAAGTAAGGTTAAATCAACCGGCGATAACGTTCGACTATTCATGAAAATGGCAAAAATCTCACGGGGCGATTCCGGTTGTGCTTTTTGAAACCACTGTGTAATGATGCCAGAAACATTCTGCACAAGAATGGCTTGCGCGTAATCTAGTGGGATATCTTTACCATCGGGACTAGAAACAGATGCGACTGTCTCACGGGCAACCTCGGCAGTAATAAACGCCGTCATTTTCCGCATTACGTCTGACTCCGGAATTCGGTACAGCGTTTGCACCATCTGTTTGTGACGATTGAGGTAAACGAACATGTGATAAAAAACATTATCTTCAACCCGACTACCAACTTCCCAGGAAGTCTTCGAATAGGTATCAAATATTTGCGCAATTCCCGTTACCAATTGATCTTCATAGGCGTCCAGCATGGCATATTTGTCCACGTAGTGCAGATAAAAAGTCCCACGACTAACGTGTGCCGTCGTGGCAATGTCACGGACGGTCATTTTACGAAAACTCTTAGCGGCCATTAGTTTAATAAAGGCCTTTCTAAGTGCCGATTCTGTATTAGTTTCCTTAGTGCTCTCCGTCATGCCAACACCCTCTTTCTGATGCATCCTAATATATTTATTTTACTCATTTTTGCGAATAAAACCCAGAGGAGCCCTATGTCAAAAGAAGTCGCGGTCTCACAGAAGTTACAAACGAATAGTAAACGCAAAATGGCCATTGCCAAACGGCTAATTTACCTCAATATGAGCGTTTACCTGTTAATGTCAATTGGCGAACTGATTGTCGGCCACTTTAGCCACGCAATGGTCTTAGTCGCAGATGGTAAAAATAACGTTACTGGCGTCATGTCATCTATTTTGCTGTTGGTTGGTTTGCACTTTTCAAGTTTGCCAAGAGACACCATGCACCAGGAAGGTCATTGGCAGTATGAAACTATCGCAGTATTCTTAACTGGCATTATTATGGACTTAGTCGGTCTCAACTGCTTGTGGTCTGCAGGTCGAAGCATCGCCGCCATTATCATCGGTCGAGCAAGCCAAATTCGTATTATTGCCGCCTACGCCGCAGCGATTTCAGGAACCTTAATGCTCGTCATCAGTCACATTAACCACCTCATTGGTGTTCGTGCACATGATAGTTCACTCATCGCCTCAGCACGTGATTCGCTCAGTGACGCACTCACATCTTACGGGACCATGCTGGCAATCTTACTTGCTTACTGGCTACGTATCAACTGGTTTGATGGCCTGTCAACATTCATATTAGGCCTTTACATCATCATTAATGGCAACCAAATTCTCAGTACCAGTGCCGAAAAATTGTCTAATGGATTCAATCCCAAATTGCAAAGCCAAATTTGGCACTTCATTGATCAGTTCGACGACGTTATTCACACAGATTATGTCAATGGTAGATTCACAGGTGACAACATTATCATCGAAGCTGAAATCATGGTCGATAATCGCCTCACAACAGCGGATAGTTACCGCCTTTGCAAAGCAATTGAAGGGGAAATTCAAACGCACTTGCCAGTTTTATATTGTTGTATTCAAGTTCGCCCCAACGCTCTTGAATCAAAAAAATAACGCGTAACCCAAAAATTTGAATGGGTTACACGTTATTTTTTGACCTAAATAGCATCATTCCGTAGTGACAATCACTTGTCCTGGTTGAGGATTGGCCATGACGTAATCTTGTGCGGCAGCAATTTCCGACAGTTTAAACGTTTTGGAAATAGGAATACTGAGGTGATTACGTTTGATTAAATCGAAAATTTCATCAAATAATGCCTGACTCGGTTCGCCACCGTCAAACACAGACAAATATGCACCACCTAATGTGAAGGGGTCAAACTCTTTAAAGACCCATTCACCAGCTAACAAACCAATCATACAGCAGACACCACCACGTTTGACGTGTTCAATTGAGTTTTGACAACTGACCGTGCCCACCATATCAACAATGCCGTCATACTTTTCGCTTGTTTGCAGTTGATTATCCTTATCAAGGACCACATGGTCGGCTCCTTGATCCAGTAACAATTGCTTTCGTTCTGGCTTCCTAGTGGTTGCCGAAACTTCAATTCCAAGTGACTTTGCCAGTCCAATCATTGCCATGCCAACAGCCGTAGTACCGCCCCGAACAAGCAATGATTGACCTTTTTGCACCCGTGTCATTTTCATAGCACCAAATGCTGTGTAAAAGTTTTCCGGGTACTGTGCCAGTGTCTGCCAGTCAACATCGTAATCAACAGCAAACAATAAATCATCTGGAACCAATGCGTACTCTTGATAACTGCCATCAAATTCACGACCAAAACCACCATTGATAACAAGAACACGTTGCCCCTTAGTAAATCTTGAGTTTGTCGCTGGCTCAGACACTTCCCCAACAGCCTCGACACCGATAACCCGTGGAAACTTTACCGATGGAGAACCACCAGCCCGCGTCAATACTTCGTAGCGATGAATCCCAAAAGCCTTGATGTGAATTACGGTGTGCGTAGCATCCGCCTTAGGAATTGGCCGTTCCTCAATTTTTAAGACACTTGAATCCCCTGGCTCATTAATAACAACTGAACGCATCTTAACTCCTCCATTCGATTTGTTTAATGTTCACTTCTACTGTAAGCCTTTTCTTGATTTAAGAAAAACAAGTTTATATTGACAATGTTACTATTAACAATTATAGTATCAAACGTTCGAACAATACTATAATTGTTAATATGAAAGTGACATTGAATATGAAAAATAAAAATATGCTACTAATCCTAACCATGTGTATCGGAACATTCTTATGCATGTTGGATACAACGGTAATGAACATTGCGCTCCCAGCAATTCAGACTAGCATGAACGTGCCTTTAGATCGCTTATCTTGGGCGCTTAACATTTACACAATTACGTTTGCCGTGCTCACAATTCCACTAGCACGGATTGCCGACATTTTCGGGCGCAACAAAGTTTATCTGATTGGGTTGTTGACGTTTGCGATTGGTTCATTTGTTTCCGGAGATGCCAACGTTCCCGCAACATTGATCATTGGTCGTGGTATCCAAAGTATTGGTGCTGCCATCATTTTCCCAACTAGCATGACCATCGCCATTGCATCAACGTCTCAGTCCAAACGTAAAACGGCACTGCTTACCATTGGCCTCACACAAGGACTGGCATCAACTTTAGGACCAACCATTGGCGGTGTTGTAACAGAGTTTCTTGGCTGGCGTTGGGTCTTCTACATTAACCTGCCATTATTACTTATTGCCTTTATCGGCGTGACATTGCAGTTACCACTGCGACACGAGCCACGAACCAACGCTAAAATCGACTTTGGCGGCATGTTTCTCTTAATGATCACGTTATTCTCTTTGACACTATCACTCACGCAAGGCACTGACTGGGGGTGGACAAGCTCTCGTATTTTATCTCTTGCCGGGCTAACCATCATTGCTTTTGTCGCCTTCATTTTCCTAGAGTCGCGCGTCAAATCACCTATGGTTCGGCTGGATCTCTTCGCAGATCGGCAGTTTTCCGGCGCATCCCTGACCGTTATCTTGGCCGGTCTACTGTTAGTGTCAGTCATGGTAATCATGCCGACATTTTTCACACAGGTTCAGGGGAAAACGGAGCTAGTGGCCGCATTACTCATCACGCCGGCTTCATTTATGATCTTTGTTATGTCGCCCATCGCCGGTACCTTGATTGAACATTATGGCCCCCGTTTGATTATTGGCTTTGGCTTCCTTTCTATGGCGATTGGTTATGGCATCCTTGGCTTTATGAACCCAGACCACTATTGGCAAACATTGATTGGACTCATGCTGCTTGGCACTGGTTATGGTGTGATTATCGGTCCAATCACCGTCTTGGCTGCCTCCGACTTTGAAGGTGAAAAGCTAACTGCGTCTCAATCTGTGATGGGTGTTCTGCGTCAAATCGGCAATGTTCTCGCCGTCGCCATCTTTGTCTCACTACTCACTAGTAACATCAGTACGGCCAAAACAACCGCCTGGCATGACGCGCAAACCCAAATTGAGAAAACTTCCCTCTCTCAAACGACCAAACAGAAAATGCTAAGTGCCACTCAACAACGTTTCATAGGTACAGGAGCCAAGACCTCAACTCACCAGAGCAATGGTATCAGCAAGCACCAACAGGCACAGATTATTTCCCGGGAAACAAAACTTGCGACCCAAAGAGCGCACGTTAATCAGCTTTCTGCTCAACAACAAGTTATTGTACGTAAACAAATTCAAGAACGGGTAACACAGAAGGTTGTCGCTATTGTGAAAAAGGATAATTACGAAATCAAAAGCACAGGTGACAGTATTGCTAAGCACACTAAATCACTGATATCGCAGGCCTTCCTGGTCTTATATCGACACGCCTTTCCGTTTGCAATTAGCTTCATCTTTGTGGCGCTCTTGTTTTACCGGCGCAAAGATTACTTGGCGATTATCAAGCACGATGTTAAAATTGCGCGATAAAAAAGCGGTTTTTGAAGATTCTATGATAACCTGTACTTAATCACTAAAGGAGTTAATAGACCATGAAAAGTCGGCAAATCGTCCTCGGTATTTTAAAAAGCGGTCCTCAAACAGGTTATGACATCACCCAACTATTTCAAACAAGTTTTGCATTCTTCTTTGATAGCTCGGCCGGAATGGTCTATCCTGCGCTACGAAAACTCGAAA
This sequence comes from Furfurilactobacillus rossiae DSM 15814, assembly GCF_000428925.1. Taxonomy (GTDB): domain Bacteria; phylum Bacillota; class Bacilli; order Lactobacillales; family Lactobacillaceae; genus Furfurilactobacillus; species Furfurilactobacillus rossiae. The sequence continues at coordinate 81,199 of NZ_AUAW01000008.1, forward strand.
AAGACGGAATGGTCACTAAGGAAATTGTCCCCCAGCAGGGTAAACCTGATAAAAACGTTTTCTCGATTACGCCAGCAGGTGAAGCGGAATTTGCCGAGTACCTTCATTCGCCCGTAGAAGCAGAAAGCGTCAAATCCGATTTTTTGGCACGGTTAATGTTTGGCGAATTTGTCGATCCAGAACGAATCGTACAAATCGTTAAGGATGAAATCCAGCAGGAATCGGAAGAAATTGAGCAACTTCAACAGCGACTTAGCGACTATCTGCCATCACATAATCGGTGCATGTCGACCGGGCAAAAATTAGCCTTTGCATACGGCATTAATTCGAGCAAAACAGAAATCGCCTTTTTGAAACAATGGTTGCAGGAACATCCAGATGGTAAGTAAAATTCTCGTTTTTAAGCACCAAACTGAATAAGCAAATAGGCTGGCGAAGATTAATTTCCTCGTCAGCCTATTTGTTTAGTCAAGCATTGTTAAGCCTAGTTTATTTTTCAGCAATTAATAACCCGACTTGCTTGGGAATATCGATCGCACCATTACGCTGTCTTAACGTTTCAAAATAAGCGGTCAGCTCTTGCAGTAACTTATCATCAATCCCATCATCTGCCATGTTAGTCGACTGGATCCACGCGATTAAATCTTGCGTCTTGGTAATATGCAGACTATCGGGATAGTCCCGTCGATGAACTTGACTAAAAGCCCTGTCTAACTGTGGCACGCCATTTTGCAAATTAAAACTTAACTGCTCGGCAAACGCCATGTTCGTCGGTTGAATTGATTGAATCGCTTCATGCAGATAATGTTCCATCCCCTGATTGCCATTGACCGCGGTATAAAAGGTTCCGTGTGGTTTCAATACCCTAGCAATCTCACGAATAGCCAGTGCAATATCAGGCACAGTGTGCAACGTGTGATTTGCGATAACAATATCAAATGATTCATCAGAAAAAGGAATTGATTGTGCGTCAATTTTCATACAGTTGACTCGTTGGTCGTTTCCAAACTGGTTTGTCACTAAATCGACCATCCCCTGTGAATAGTCAGACAGCGTTAACGCAACCGTTGAAGGCAGTTGCCCCAAATATCCTTGCCACAAGCTACCATTGCCACAGCCTAACTCTAAGATGCAATCACCTGAGTGAATGGTCATTTGGTGACGCAGCCATGGCATTAGTCCCCGCTTATTTGTGCTATATTGCTGATGCAGGCGTTGTCGAATTGATAAGTTATTATCCGTTTGATACTGTGCATTGTCTTCTGGCTGCTGGATTGTCATGTAGGCACTCTCCCAAATTAACGAATAATAGCATACCCATAACCTTATATTCGCTTTTAATAGTCTAACTATCACCTTTTGGTAAGCTGCCTGCAAGACAATAATTCCTTTTGCTTCAAAACAAAGTTAACGATTATTTCTTATCTTCCGGCGTGTTGCTGAGCATGACGGCCATCGTGTCCATGTAATCGTACCAGTGAACAATTTTACGGTTTTTCAGAATTGCGATGGAACAAAAATTGTTGTCATATTTCTTACCTGTACTGGGTACCACGCCGTGAACAGCATATTCTAAAATCACCGCGTGTTTGTCAGCATCCTTGTAAACTCGCAAACCATCCGCACTATCCAACACCGCTGAATAACCGGCAAACCAATCCATATAGGCCTGACGCCCCTCAATTTTGTTGGCAAAACCAGGAATATTGTACATGAATTCAAAAACAGCATTTTCATCAACGGCTTCCCAGTAATTATCTGTGTCTACCTCACCCTTTAGACCTTCCATGACAATATTGAAAAATGCCTCGGTACCCGGTTTATATGCAAATTGTTCACTACTCATAACTAATTCCTCCTAAATTTTCGTGTGTCATAAATAATCAAATGGCTTAGTGTCAAACGCACGCTGCCTTACTGATTGAATTCAGCTTACCAACATAAACCTGACAATAGACTGTCATGTTTTCCAAAAAAGAGCAAACTTAATTGAGCAAGTTTACTTTTATTCGTCTCCGTTATCGCAGTCAATTTAACGCAGATTAATAACGCCTATCCTCTATAGAAGGGCCAAATCTCATGAAGTCCAATCGATTATTCCAAATGATTTATCTACTAATGAACCATAATAAAGTCGCTGCGCCGGCTCTAGCTGAGCAACTGGATGTTTCGGTCAGAACCGTATACCGATATGTCGACGACTTGTCGGCCGCCGGTGTCCCTATCTATGTCCTACAAGGTCGTAATGGTGGTATTGCCCTCCTGCCGGAATATAAAATCGATAATACAATCGTTAATAAGCAGGAACAAACGACTATTTTAGCCGCTCTGAATGGCTTAAAAAACCTCGGTGTCGATAACAATGAAACAGTCGAAAAGTTATCCGCTCTATTTCATCAACAGCCCGTTGCCTGGATTACGATCGACCCATCGACATGGTCTGACTCACGTAACCAAAAGAGCACACTAGCTAAGCTTCGCGATGCGATTATTCATTCTCGACTAATTACGTTTAATTATTTAAGCGCTAAAAATGAATATTTGACCCGTGAAGTGTTTCCCTACCAAGTCATTTTTAAAGATAAAGCATGGTATCTAAGGGGATACTCAGTAGAGCGTCGGGCAGACCGATTTTTTAAACTGTCACGAATTGATCATCTACGCGTGACGAACAAACAATCGTTGGCAGATGGCAAACAACCGTGGTTAACTAACCATTCTGTTCAACAGTCTAGCGCATCCAACCGTATCGACATTCAGTTGCACGCGGATGCAGTCTTGAAGTACCGCTTGTTTGAAGCCTTTCCAACAAATCAAATTGTGCAACAATCAAACGGTGACTATCTGGTTAACACAAAGATGAATGACGATGACTGGTTAGTTACTTACTTGTTGTCTTTTGGATCACACTTAACCGTGGTACAACCAAGCTCACTACGGCAGCGAATGAAAGATGAAATTCAGAAATGTTTGGTTCATTATTAAAGCCTGACAAAGGGTGTCATGTTTTGTACTGTATGATAATCAGAATATAATCAACTTTTTATGGAGGACGAATCATGGCAGATGCTCTAAAGGATGTATATTCAACACCTTTCTTAACCCAGCTAGGCACAGCGATTACACAACACTATTCAACATTTGATGTTCCGACATTTATTCGAGACACGGTTGATGAGCAATGGCCGGCACTCAAGTTAATGGAACGTCGCGACCAAATCACACGGGCGCTGCATCATCAGTTACCAAGCGACTTTACAGAGGCTGCCGGTATTCTGTGTGATATTAGTACAACTATTACCGGCTTTGCCGCACTATGTCTGCCAAACTACGTGGCGCTTTATGGCCGCAACGATTGGCAAACCTCCATGAGCACACTGGGCGTTCTGACCGAAACATCCTCGGCAGAATTTGCCATCCGTCCCTTTCTAGTCGACTCACCAGAACAAACAATTCAGCAAATGGTCACTTGGTCTCAGAGTCAAAATGAAGATCAGCGTCGCCTTGCTAGCGAAGGCATTCGGCCACGTCTGCCCTGGGGGATTCGTCTCAAACAGTTTGTGGAAGATCCAACACCAATTTTCCCGATTCTGGAAAATTTAGTTCACGATCAAAGCGCGTACGTTCAAAAAAGCGTCGCTAATAACCTAAACGACATTAGTAAAGATCATCCCCAGTTGGTCATCGATTTCTGTAAGACACACTGGCATGACTCCCAAACGACGGACTGGATTATTAACCGAGCCCTGCGAACGCTGTTTAAGGCGGGAAATCCGGATGTATTAGCACTACTAGGCTACAGCCAACGTGATGCATCATTACTGACAACCGTCTCGTTAACAACATCCTCACCGACCGTTTCCCTAAATCAAAATTCTGACTTTACTTATCAGATCACGAATTCAACAAAGAACGATTCACCACTTTATCTCGGTTACCGCGTACACTATGTTAAGAAGAACCAGCAAACATCTGCCAAGGATTTCTTTATCAAACGTGTCAACTTAAAATCACAACAAGCGATAAACGGGCATTTCTCAATAAAGTGGAAGCAGCTTACCACCCGCACGTTATATGCTGGGGTGCATCACATTGAGCTATTGGTCAATACAGTACCAGTCGCCGACACAAATGTTGATTTAACAATTTCCTAGTTAACTAATTTTTTATGTCAATAACAGCTTGATGTAACTATAAAGTCCTACCTCTTCCGCGAAATACTCTTTACACTTGGGTCATAGGAGAAATTGAGGGGGCGAAGCGTATGAAAATCAGTCAACAAATCAAGCAACAACGTGAACAACGACATTGGTCACAAGCTGATCTGGCTAAACGTTTGAATATTTCGCGTGAATCTATTTCGAAATGGGAAAGTGACACTGCGTTACCAAGTTTCACGAATGTCATTAAGCTCGGTGAACTTTTTGATTTATCATTAGATGATTTAATTAAGGGCGACGACAAGCTGATTCACAACTTTGAGTCACACGAGCCAGAACCGTTATCAAGACTAAGCAAATTTGTTCTTAGTGTGACAGGCCTATCAATTGTTGGGTACTTGATTGGCTTGGCACTGCACATGTCTGCTAGTAACCTTCGTGATTGGTTAGAATTGCCTTTCATCATTACATTGATTTGGCTCCTTTGTACAATCAACTGGACACAAATGAATCGAATCTTGTCAAAGAAAACGTTAATAATCGGCGGACTCTGTTTAACATTTCTGCTTATTCCGAGCATAACGCAGTCTATTCATGATATGATTTCAGGAATGTGGGCTGGTATCATGCAAAGTGAAAAAGATGGTTATCTAGGCGTAATCCTTCTTTTTAAATCAATTTTCTTCAAATAGAATTCAAAAAATCGATCAATTTTCTCAAATTGGTCGATTTTTTATTTCCCAGGAAATATCTTTAACTACAGTTCATGCTGATACTTAATCGTGCTCTGCCCATTCGCTAACGAAACAACCTGCAGTTGATCCGGAATTTGTTCCTGCATTTCTGTCACGTGGCTGATAATACCAATCATCCGATTATTACCTTCAATGGTCTGTAAAGCTTCCATCGCCATCTGCAAAGCCTCGCCATCCAGTGAACCAAAGCCTTCATCCACAAAGAGTGCTTCAATTGTGATTCCGCCCGCTTCGCTTTGAATGACTTCGCCTAGCGCTAAGGCCAGTGACAATGCTGCGATAAAACTTTCGCCGCCCGACAAGGTATGCACGCTACGGACTTTGCCAGCCTGATCGTCAAATACGTTGATCTCTAACCCAGTATCTGTGGCCCGCGAACCAGCCGACGTATCCAAACGGAATTGATAGCGTCTATTCGTCAGTACGGCCAGTCGCACATTGGCCACTGTCAGCACTTTTTGAAGATAAGTTTGTAAAATATACCGTTCCAAACTCAGATGCATATCGCTTCTACCAGTAGCAGTGTCAGCTAACTCAGCCATTTCGGCCAATTGCTGTTGTGCTTCACGGCTTTCACCCATTAACGTCTTCATCTTGGTCGCCACATCTTCATTACTTTGAACCACCTGTTGAAAGTCATAGAATGCTTGCTGGGCAGTCCGTTGCTTTTCAGTCTGTACTTCACGGGCTTTGACAGTTTCTTCCACATTTGGCCTGGTTTGGTCACCAATTTGTTTCGTCAGTGTCTCAACTTGCGCAGTAGCACGACTTTTATCTGTTAAGAAACGTTGATGAACTTTTCTTTGCTCATCAAGTTCATCAACTTCATTTGCCAATTGATTAAACGCTTCCAGTTCCACAACGGGACGCCGTTTATTTAATGCCTCATCAAATGTCTGCTGGGCGGCCGTGGCAGTCTTGTGCTGTTCAGCTTGATTCTGAGTCAGACTCGTTACCTGAGTTTGTAATTGTGTAACGTTCTGTTGTGCCTTATTTTGGTCATCCTGTTGTTTGGTCGTCTGCTCTATATAAGCCTGACTCGCCTGTTCAACTTGCTTAATATGCGCATCTAAGGAAGCTAAATCTTTGAATTGGTCTGGAAGATCATGACGACGGTCTTCAAGTTGTGCCGTCACGGTAGTCAATTCCGTTTGCACATGTTGTACCTTTTTGTTGGCCTCATCACGCTGGGCAGTCAACGTTTCTAACTGCGGTTTGATGACGGATAATTGTTGCTGGAGTTGCGTACGGTGTTCCAGGGCATCGTTCAGTTGTTGAACCATGTTAGCTAACTGTTGCCTAAATTGTGACAATACATCGCGGGCATTATCAGTAACCACTGACTGGTTCGTTAGCTGATCAATACGTTTAGCCCAACTTAACTCGTTTTCCTCATAAGCAGACTGATCCTTTTCTTGCGCTGCCTTTAATTCATTGAGCTGTCCTGTAACATTAGCGACACGCTGATTTATGTCTTGTCGCTGTTTATCCGCTTCCTTCAGTTCATCTTCGGTTACAGCTGTGACTGTTGCTACCGCAACCTTAGGATGCTCTGTAGAACCACATACAGGACAGGGTTCACCATCTTCCAATTTCGCACTCAAACGCTGAATTTGCCCGACAGTCCAATCGTGATCTAACTGTTGATAACGATCCGCCGTATCTTTTTGCTTGGCGGTCAGTTCAGCCAATTGTTGCGCTGTTTTATCTATTCGTTGATGTCGCATTTGCAACGCGTGTTGTTGTTGATCGAGGTCAGCTTGTTGATCAGTTAACGTTTTTAACGCATGCTGTTGATCTCTAACCGTTAACTGCTTAGCGTCCAATGATTGCAGTGTCGTGAGTTGCTGATCCAGCTGATCGCGTAATTGCTGTTGTTCACTGAGTTGCTTAGCAATTAGCTCAGCGTTTGTTTGAGCTGTCTTTAACTGCTGTTGTTGTGCCACTTGCCGTTTATTCAACGTCGCCACAGTTTCAAACAACGGTCGCACTTGTCTTAGGCGTGTCAGTTCAGATTGCCGTTTGACCTCTTCTGGTTTCTGCGCATTTAATTGTTCGACAACTGCTACAGCGTCAGTCAATGTCTGTTGAGCGGTGGTCAAACTAGTCTTAGTCGAGGTCAGTCGTTCCGTGGTCCGCATTTCCTGTTGTTTCGTTTCTACTGCCTTTTCTCGCAGTGGCACAGTTTGTTGAACCCACTCCAACTGTTTGATGTGCGCAGTTAGTTTTTCTATATCAGCCGTCTGCTGATTGAGCTTGGTCAGTGCCAATTGCGCTTGCTCACGTTGGTTAAAGACAGCTAACAAACTTTCTTCTGTTTTAACCTGGGTCGTCAATTGGCTCAACCGGGCTGATTCCTTGTCATTTACTTGCCGCCTGCGTGCTAACTCCGGCTTCATCGCTTCATTTTGCTGAATCAGAGCGGCCAAAATGTCTGTTGCCGGCGCATCGGCGACTGGGACTTCTGTGTCATCTTGCCACTTAATCATTTTTGCATACGTCGCCAATTGCGTACTCTGATCTTTTGAGGCCTGACGCATCGCTTTTAGCTGATCATTTAAATTGTTGGCCCAGCGTTTGTATAAATCGGTCCCAAACAAATCGGCCAACAAAGCTTCCTTATCATTACTGTTTGCCTCAAGAAAATGTCTGAACTGGCCCTGAGGCAACAAGACGATCTGAGTAAATTGTGCCGGCGTCAGATGGAGTAAATCAAATAGTTTCTGATCCACTGTTCCGCGTTTCGTCCAGCTTTGTTCTTTGCCATCGCGATCAGTAACGGTCAGATCTACGCTGGCAACTTGTTCAGTTGTCCCCGTGCCACGCTTTTTAGCAAGCGTCTGCTTAGGTTTGCGATTGATCACATATTGTTGCCCGTGATGTTCAAAAATGAATGTTACAAACGTCTCTTCCGTTTGGTCAGCAAAGTCCGAGCGCATTTCATCGGGATTGCGGTCACCACCAGATGAACGGCCAAACAGCGCAAAACACATCGCATCAAAAATGGTTGTTTTACCGCTACCCGTCTTGCCACTAATCAGAAATAGTGGTGCGTCGTTAAAATCTTCAAAATCAATTGTTTGGTCCTTATAGGGCCCGAAATTTACTAAGCGAATTCGTAATGGTCGCATGTTAATCCTCGTGTTCAGCTTCCTGCAGGCCTTGTTCAGCCCACTTCTGTTGTTGCTCGCTCATTTCGTCATCATTGACGTGCTCAAAGAACTTTCCAAACAACGCCATTGGTGCCAAGGTTGGGTCCACCGTTTGGACAGTCGGTAGCTCATCGCGGCCGTTCTGTCGATCCAAACTAACGATTCGTGGATAAACCTGACGCAAGCGATTCATTACATCTGGAATGATGGCCTTGTCTGTCAATGTCACGCCATAATAGGCATCGCGGTCTAGCTTGTCATACGTTTCCGGATCGGTTAATTCTTCGAAAGAACCCGTTAAGTTAACGACATCCCGTAATGGCTTAATTGGTACATACGTTGTTGTTCCGGCATCTGTATCCACAATCCAAACGCCTTTTTGCTCGTCAGCCTCGGACAGTGAAAACTTGACGGGTGAGCCGCTGTATTTAATCTTGTCGTCAGTTAGCGCTCGATGATTGTGTAAATGCCCAAGTGCAACATAATCAAATGCACCCAACAAATCCAGTGGCACCGCATTAAGCCCACCAACAACGACTTTCGTTTCAGAGTCCGTTTGACTACTGCCCGCGGCAAAGAAATGCGCGATTAGGACGTGTTTCATCCCTGCCTTAAACGCTTTTTGTTGACGATTTACGACCAATGTCATCGCTTGTTCAACCGTCTTAATGCTATCGTCTTCAAACACGTTTCGAGCCTGCCACGGTTCAAAATAAGGCAACAAGAAAAACTGCGTATTGCCCAGTTCAACTGGCTCGAATGCATCCGCCAACTCGGTATTTAAGAAATAATTGGTTTGGGCATACCACTCACTGCCGACATGCAAACGTGTGGCACTATCATGATTTCCGCTAATTGCCAAAACCGGAAAATGATTAGTCAAATTTAAATCAATCAACATATGATTCAGTTGTTTGACACTATCTTCGCTGGGCAATGATCGGTCATATAAATCGCCTGCAACAACGACCGCATCGACTTTATTTGCTAACGCAATTTGTAAAATTTGTTGATACGCATCGTCCTGTTCTTCATGTAAATCAAAACCATGCAACTTTTTACCAATATGCCAGTCAGCCGTGTGCAAAAATTTCATAATGGTCTCCTATTTTCCGAGTTAATCGTGTGCTACAAGTTTACACCCAAGCTCAAATATCGTGGAACAGTCTTTTTACGTCGAGTAATTTAGGTTCTTACACATTTACATACGCATTTTGATAGCGCAATGTTTGCCAGACTAAAAAAAGACAAAATCTTATCCGGATTCCGTCTTTCACTGCTATTTAAATTAAGCTTTCACAATTCCCAAATCAATCATTGACTGTGCAGTGGCAATAATTGCCTCACGTGCTGAACGTGGATGCCAGCCCAACATGGTGACTGCCTTTTCGTTACTTGTCTCGGCATACTGTCCAACTAGTAGCGCCACCATTTTCAACATCGGATTAGTCAGTGCAGCAGCTTTCACCAGTGCGTTTGGCGTTGTCTTCGTTGGTAGCTTTGACGCAAATTGTGGGAACGCCTCCCGTAAAATATTGGCAACATCCAACATCGACAATGTTTCACCCGTCGTTGCTAAGAAACGTTCACCCGCGGCTTTAGGTGATGTCATCGCCAAAATATGCAGACTAGCGACATCACGAACATCAACATAACCGGAATCAACCTTTGGTACAGCTTTGATTTTACCTTCTAATAAATCTTGAATTTGAATGTTTGAATGTGAGTAATCTGAGGACAACACGGGACCCATAACACCAACTGGGTTAACCGTGGCCAGTTCCATCCCATTACCTTCACTGTTAATAAAATTCCACGCCGCGTGTTCAGACATTGTCTTAGACTTTTGGTAAGGATGAATATTCTTGGCCGACAAATCTGTCCAATCCTTTTCGGTGTATGGCGTGGTTCGGTTCTTGTGACCGGCAAAAATCGCACCATAAGCAGAGGTCAATACAAAACGTTTGACCCCAGCATCACGTGAGGCACGCATAACGCGAAGCACGCCATCCACGGCCGGACGAATCATTTCGTCTTCATTTTTAAAGTTTAATGTTGGCGTTGGTGATGCGGGATGGATCACATAGGTTGCACCCTTTACAGCCTCGGCCCAACCATCATCATTCGTGAGATCCGCTTCAACAATCGCCAAGTCGCTAAAATCCGCCACACCACCCTTTGCTAACATTTCATGGATTAAGTCTGTCTTCTTCATTGATCGAACAGTTGTCCGAACCGCATAACCCTGCTGCAATAATTGCAAAATAATATGAACAGCGATAAAACCGCTACCACCTGTAACAACAACTAATTTCTTATCCATTTTTGAATTCCTCCGCTTACGTTATACTTGTAACATCTGTAGAAGAATTGTAGAGTGTTTCTTATAGCTAAACAAGCCAAAAACGGGCATCTGTGACAGAATAGGAGAATTGTAATGGCAGCCACCAAACATGCGCAACAAATCAAACAGGACTCGCAAGAATATCTCACCACAGCTTTACTACAACTGTTGGAAACTAAAGACCTAGCTGAGATTACTATCGCTCAGGTCGTCCGCCGAGCCGGCGTCAGTCGCATGGCATTCTACCGAAACTTTGAGACACTAGCGGATGTTCTGATCGCGTATTTTAAACCGCAGATTGACGCACGCTTTAATGACATTATGACCAACACGCCACAGGATCAGAAAATTGCAGCATTAGGAAAATTTTTTACGGACATGACTGATACTTTTAATCTGGCTGCCAAACGTGGATTTGAACCCATTATTCAAACTGTGTTCAACGAAAACATGGCCACTTTCTATAAGGAGACCATCAATTGGAAGGATATCAGCGTTGCCCAACAAACCTACTGGGTTAAGTTCATGAGCGCTGGTGTCTACGCAATTTGGCGTGAATGGCTGAGTAACGGACAAAGGGAGTCTATAGAAACAATTCATGAAATCCTAGCAAAGTTTCAACAATCAACGTTGGCGGCCCTTAAAGAGTAAAAGCCTTTCTATGTCGTCCAAGGATGTCAATCAATGATCATCCTAATGATTGCTTTTCCATAACAACGCTAGTATTATCACATTGAAATTGAAATGCGTCGTCAAACCCCCATCATTATTGGCGAATGATGGGGGTTTATTTTGCGCTTATTGATATAACGCTATCCTGTCTCTGACCGTTATGTGACGCACCCATTTCTATGTATCTAAAACGCGCTCACTCCCCATAGAATCCGTGCTGTCCTTGCTACTACATATCCAAAACGCGATCCTGACCCCGAATCCTGTGCATAACAAGAAATCGCCATCGCACAAGCCAACAACGCTTGTACAATGACGATTTCCCGTTATTGCTCGGATTCAAAAACGGGCCAGTCACGCTCTCCTATGGCAAATCATTTCCCGCCGCAAAGTACACGTCGTACCATTCCTGCTTAGTGAGATCGATGTCGGCACCTCTTGCACTATCAATAATGTGCGCAGGTGTCATTGTACCTAACAACACTTGCATGTTAGCTGGGTGACGTAAAATCCAGGCTGTGGCAATAGCATTCTTAGAAACATCGTACTTTTCAGCCAGTTCTTGTAGTTTGTCATTTAACTCTTTGAACTTATCGTTATTAATGAATGTTCCGTCGAAGAAACCATACTGGAATGGTGACCATGTCTGGACGGTCATATGCTTACGACGTGAATATTCCAACAGGCCGCCATCATGCATCACACTGCGATCATCCGTCATGTTGACATGCAAACCTTCATCGATCATGCCAGAATGCATAATGCTGAACTGTAACTGGTTAATGAGCAAACGTTGACTCGTCGCTGCTTGCAACATTTCAATTTGTTCAGGATTGAAGTTTGATACACCAAAATGACGCACCTTACCAGACGCCTGCAGTTCATCGAAAGCAGCTGCCACTTCGTCAGGCTCCATCAGTGGATCTGGCCGGTGCAACAGAAAGGCATCTAAATAATCAATGCCCATCCGTTCCAAGATACCATCAACTGATTCAATCAAGTGCTGCTTTGAAAAATCATAACGTTGGCCAAACACAAAACTGCCATGACTGCGAGCAGGATCAAAAATAATCCCACCCTTCGATTGAATATAGAGCTGATCACGTTTGACAGATGACTTAGCTAAGGCCTGTTTGAAGACCTTTTCAGAATTGCCCATCCCGTAAATATCAGCAGAATCAATGTAATTGATGCCAGCGTCAAACGCACTGTCTAGCGTTTTAGCAGCATCGTCAGCGGATAATGCTTCCATTCGCATGATTCCCAATGCGACAGCGGATGCCTTAAAGTCGGTACCGCCAATGTTGCGTTGTTTCATAGTTTTTCCTCCAAATCAAAAGTTGTTGTGTACTCGCCTTAACTATAAAACTAACAATGGGGGTGCGGTCAAGTGGTTACCCCTACTGTGAAACTTTTAAATCAACAAACCAATTTCAACGCCATAATCAACCTTGTTAAAAACAGCACCGGCTAGCTATCCAAATAGAAAACCGTCAGAAGCTGTCCCATCAGGGCGTGATGAATCATTAACTGACTTAATAAGTAAACTGAACATCGCCAAATACAAAAAGATTTGTATTTGCGAAGTTTTTGATATTTACTTGCTTGCGCAAATAAATCTTTGGTCTTATAATTCTAGACACTAAAAAGGTAAGGAAGGTGAAACCAATGCTGGCAACAGATGACGGGATTTTAGCACAACTCAATATCGTTTCTCGTAAGTTGCAAATGCAGTTAAATAATGAACTCATGCCACTTCAACTAACCGCCAGTAACTACTATTTCCTCTTAAAACTGAACTTGGTAGGACAAATGACACAGGATCAGTTATTTCACCAAATTTATCTCAGTCCAAGCAACGTGACGCGTCGTTTGGATGAACTGATCCGGCTGGGACTAGTCAAAAAGACACGGGCCACAGATGATAAGCGATCCTGGAATATCAGTTTGACCAACAAAGGCACTCGTTTGATTCCAGCTCTTAAACATGTGTTAGCCCACATTAATCAGGAAAGTTTAGGCGCCCTATCTGCAGCACAGGTGGACGCGTTTACAGAGTCCTTAGTCCAAATTGCCGTCAGTTTAACGTAATTAAGGAGGCATACCTGATGACAAAATTTGTTGATATTCACCATGAACCAAACAAGATGTTGACGTTACCAGATGATTTCGTGGAAGTTGCCCGTGATTTGCGGCCACGCAACCACAAAACGGTAACAGTAATTCGTTATCAACGAGCTGGCAAAATCATCCCCAACAATGCCCACGTCACCGTTATCTTCGGCAACGATGGTCGGCTACTAAGCTACAACAACTTTAGTATCGATAGTGACGCACCGTTGCCACGCGGCGAAGAAGCATTACAGATTGCACAGCAAACGTTTGAATCGATTGATCCGAACTTTGCTCGCCATCTGCGCTTCATGCGCATTGATAAGCAAACACGAACCTTCACAGACGGTGGCCGAACCGTTCAAACACCAATTCTCTGGGTCAAATTCTCACACCGCAATGGCTCATATAACTGGGTTTCTGTAGGACCTGGCGGACAAATCGTTGAAGTCGAGCGCGACTCCCGCTGGAACTACCTGCTCTCCCGCCGTTCAACCGAAGAGTGGAATTTTGACGACTGGGTTCTGGTTCGTGAGGGCAAACGTCGGCAATTACCGGCACCACAGCCATTGGGATAGCACCGTCTGCCCTACTCCGCTCACTATTTTCCGTTTGAAACCACACAATTCCGAGGAGGCTTCATCATGTTAAACGAAGACAAGTACGATTATGACGTTGAACGTTTAGGCCAATTACGCGATGAACTGCAACGTCTCGAAGACAACGATTACGTCACTGCTTACTACAAGGGCTACAGCTCAGAGGGTCTAACGCTGGATGAAGTTCGGGACACCATCAAGGATCTCGAGCAACAGATTCGCCAACTGGAACGTGAACTCGATGAAGACGGCGAATAAACACCTTCCCCCATTCACTTTACGCAATCCTGTTTAAAAAAGGTGAAAGAAAGGAAGTGGAATCGTTGCTTAAAAGATGGCTTATTTTAAGTATTCTTGGCTCATTCTTCTTCATGGTCATCATTGACGGTAGCATCGTTAGCATCGCCATTCCGACCATTGCAAGAGATTTGAGCGTCTCAACAAACGCAACAACGACAATTATTGGCATTTACCTCATCACCATCAGTGCGTTGTTACTATTTTTCGGTCAACTTGGCGATCAGCTCGGTCGACCATTCATCTTTGAAATTGGCACCGCACTGTTCCTGATTGGCTCAGGACTGGCAGGTTTTGGAATCAACTTACCGTTTGTCCTCTTCGGTCGCTTTGTTCAGGCTGTAGGTGCCAGTATGACGATGGCTAACAGCTATGCCATCGTAACGGATACTTTCCCACCACAGTATCTGGGACGTGCACTTGGCATTGAAGCTTTGTTCATCTCATTAGGATCACTTGCGGGACCAGGGTTAGGCGGACTCATTTTGGCCTTCCTCCCCTGGGGTTACATTTTCTGGATCAACGTTCCGCTGGGTATTATCTGCCTCCTTGCCGAATGGTTTATCTTTCCACGACCTGGCAAACTTTCCAGGCCAAATGTAGATTGGTTGGGCGTCGGTGACTTGATCATCCTGGCCATTTCTTTCTTCGTTGCATCCAGTGTCATCATGACCCATCCGCTGTGGGCCACTATTGGCCTGATCATCTTCTTTGCGATGATCGCTGTGTTCGTCTATCACGAGCGTCGGGCAGCGCGTCCATTATTAAATCTCAACCTGCTTAAAAACAACGCGTTTACGCAAAACGTTGTTGCCGCATTGATCAGCTTTGTTGTCGGTTACTTCTTCACATTGTTGGCACCAATCTACCTGCAAATCGTGTTGAAGTATTCCAGTCAAGTCAGTGGTTTGCTACTAATGGCCTCACCGATTGTCGCTTTAGTAGCAAACCCTATTGCCGGCACACTAACGGATAAATTCAACAAACAGCGTGTTATGGCTGCTGGCTTAATCATCCTTCTGCTGGCTCAGATTGGCCTAGTGCTCAGCAATGGTCATGTTGAACCAATCGTCTTCATCGGTGTTTCAGCACTGATCGCTATCGGCACGGCTGTCTTCGGCACACCAAACAACACGCTGATCATGCAAAGTGTCTCAACCGCCGACCGTGGGATGGCAGGATCGATTAACTCATTAATGCGTGAATTCGGACTCGTGTTGGGAACTACGCTTTCAACACTAACCTTCTATGTTCACCTTTCGTTTGATGCAGGTCATCGAACAACCACAGCTATCGGTCAGTCTGCAGCTAATATTATTGCCGCACAACGAACCGCCTATCTGTTTGGCTTATTGCTCTTAGCTGGCGCGGGGATCATTGTGTTCAATCGTGCACGCAAACGGACGATTGCTAAAAACGCCAATCTCGCTCATCAACACTAATATCTCTTTAAAATTGGAGGAGTTCCTTATGACAAAGTATTTGAACGTTAACGGCAAAGAAAACCGCAACCTTGTTATTCCAGATGATTTTGTCGCAGTTAGCCGTGAACAGCACCCTCGTAATGGCGAACAGGTAACCGTCGTTCGCTACCAAAAGGAAGGTCCAGTAGTTCTCAATAACGCTCACGTAACGGTTATTTACGGTAGCGACAATCGCCTCATCAGTTACAACAACTTCAGTTTCGAAGAACCAGGCAACTTGCCAAGGAGTCAACAAGCAATCAACCTTGCGACTCAGGTCTTTCAATCCATTGATTCAGCCTACGCTCATCAACTGAGCTTCATGCGCATTGACCAAGAAACGCGCACCTTCACCAATGATGCTGGTCAACTCGTAACCACACCGATTCTGTGGGTCAAGTTCGCTCATCACAACGGTTCCTATAATTGGGTCTCAATTGGACCAAACAACGAAATTGTTGAAATCGAACGTGAATCACGCTGGGACTTCGGTCAATGGCGTCGTGGAACAGAAGAGTGGAACCTTGATGACTGGGTCTTAGCTCGCGAAGGCAAAGGACCACAGCTTAAGGCACCATCTGCACTCGCCTAAAAGAGCTGTCTGTTTCACGTGTAACATTTTTTGATCTGCTTAGACATTAAATACCCCTGAATGAATCTCGAATCGGATTCATCCAGGGGTATTTTTGTGTCTGATGAAGTTCTCAGATGCTCGTTAATTTAGCATTAATTCTACCAAGCCGATAACGTATTTCCTTTGTAGTACTTCTTCAAATTCTGCTTAGTTGCCTCCGTCTGGTAGGCCTTCACGATCTTTTTGTACGTTGCGTTGTTCTTATCTTTCTTCAAGGTTGAAATAACATTGATGTACTGACCACCTGTCTTTAAGTGTTCAGCATACAGAGCATCCTTAAGTGACAGCTTAGCAGCCGAAGCGTAGTTACCATTGACGACTGCAGCATCCGCACTGGATAGAGAACGCGCTGTTTGTGCCGCATCAACAGTTGTAAACTTTAAGCCCAATCGATTCTCAGTGACGTCCTTAGTTGTTGGCAAGCTAGCCTTGTTCAGTTTGATAAATCCAGCCCGTTTCAAAAGCACTAATGCCCGTGTTTCGTTAGCCGCGTCATTCGGAATCGCAATCTGCGCACCACGTTTGATTTCTGACAATTTCTTCAACTTATTAGAATACAGCGCTAATGGTTGAAAATAGGTATTCCCAATAGCAACGATGTTAGTGTGATGTGCTTTGTTCCACGCATCTTGGAAGTTTAAACTTTGAAACGCATTAATGTCTACGCTGTGGTCTGACAGTGCCGCATTCGGCTGAGTATAATCGGTAAAGTTCACAATCTTTAAGGTAATGTGATCCTTCTTCTCAGTCTCTTTGCCAACGGCCTTCCAAATAGCTGCATCCTGGTCGCCCACAACACCGACCTTTACCGTTTTATTACTACTCTTTCCACAGCCTGCTAATGTTAATGCTAATCCAAAAGTGATTCCTAATGCTGCTAATAAACGTCCCGTTTTTTTCATATTGAACCTCTCCCTATCAAATCAAATTCACGGCGGTTAACTAAACAAATAATCGACAGTTTTAAAATTGAACACAAAAATAAGCGCTCCCTAAGTCCACCACTTAAGAAGCGCTCGCGCACGATACCATTCTTGTTTCACCAAGACTTGCATCTTGATGCTTACTAGCCATTTTCATGGCGTGCACAATAATGAGTGCCGGTCATTGCCACCTGTCCTTGCGGTTCGGTGACACCAATCACAGGCCATTTTCATATTGTGCCCTGCGACCCCGTTTCAGCTAAAGAGGCTCTCTAAGCGCTGGCAATCAACATTACTTTCCTGATCAATTCGTTTTGTTGTTTGATTGACAAAAATATACGCCCGTTATCATTAAAAGTCAATGAGAAAAAATAATCTACTGAAAGTAACTCGTTTAAAACTAAATCGTACTTTCACCAATATTTCGACTGACCGTCGTTAACTCAAACATTGGCCACAACATGAGCAATCCTAAGAAAACAAAACCAAACTGGTAAGCATGTCCCAACGTCATTGTTTGACTGAGAACGGAGACGATCACTGTAATTAAGGACACACCTAATCCTTGCGCTAAGGTCATAATCACGGCCGTTAACGTGTTCGCACTGTTACGTTCAGCCAACGGCACATCGGCAAATGTCAGCCCATTGTAGGCAGTTAACGCTAAGGAACGCCCAACCCCGGAGATAAACGCCAACAATGCGATTATCCATGGCCATGTTGATATCGTAATCAGTGCCAAACAGAACGAACTAACCATCACCATCAAGAAGGCGCTAAAGAGTGCGCCACGATATTTTAGCGTTTTGATAATCACCGTCGTGAAGGGTTTTATGCCAATATTTCCCAAAAAAATAAAAATCACAAAACCTGATGCTTTAACCGGTGACCACTGAAAAATCGTTTGCAAATAGACCGTCATTAAGTATGGCATGGCCCCGACTGATAACCACAAAACGCTATCGCCCGTTTGTGTGAACCGAAATGATTCAATTCGTAGTGATGAAACGGAAAACAAAGGATTTTCGACTTTGCGTAAGTGAAAGTAGGAAAAGACTAACATCCCCGCGCCAATGACCACCATCAGTGTTGCTAATAGCCATTCCGAACGACCATGAGTCGCTAATTCTGCCCCAGCTAAAATTAATCCTGATGCAATTGCGATCTCAACAAAACCGATAACGTCAAACTGGCGATGTTCTGCTGATTGCTTATCTTGATCAATCAGCAAAATCCCAATCAAAATAATAATAATTCCCATCGGTAAATTAATCAGAAAAATCCAGCGCCAGTTCCACCATGTCACGATCAAACCACCGATTAGCGGAGCAATCGCTGGCGCAATCAAGGCCGGCCATACTAAGTAACTCGTCATTCGCAACAATTGTGACGGGACCGTCTTTTCCAACACGATCAGTCGAGCCGTTGGTGTCATCATTGCGCCTGACATTCCCTGAATCACCCGCATCCCCAGCAGAATCGCAAACGTAGGCGCCAGCGCACTGCCTAACGAACTCAGCGTAAATAGGCCAACGGCCAATAACCACATGCGTTTCTTGCCAAACCGATCAGCGAGCCACCCACTTAACGGAATAAAAATCGCAACGGTAATTAGGTAAATACTCACTAGTAGTGCGACGGTGGCTGAGCCAGTCCGAAAATATTTCGCCATACTCGGCAACGCCGTGGTGACAATCGTTCCATCCATGATTTCCATGAAGAGGCTCGCCGCCATTAATAACGCAATTTTGATTTCTTTAGTCATTCGACTGAAAGCCCCCGTTCTTCTCCAGTGCTACTTTAAAGCCTTGGATCCACTGCTCTGTCACCTGCGCTTGGCGGAGACGTAACTGCATCTTCTGTGCCGCATACCAGTGATCCTTGTGCTCATGCTTCTTTAAGTGCTCCAGTTCCGTTTGACAGTCACCCACAATGGCAACCTGCTCATTCATATATTGATCCAGCATGCTCTGTTGGTCGGTCAATGGCAGATGCTGCATTGAATCCAGTTTAATTTGAAAAATATCATCCGTGTGGGCACCTTCAGGAACTGGTTCATACATCAATTTCAAGAATCGCGTTTCACCTTTCTTGGTGATGGCTGCCAATCTTGTCGACCGTTTGTCATCGCCTTGAACCGTTAGCGTAATGTAGCCCTCTTTTTCCAAACGTTCAAACAATGGATAGATGACACCAAAGCTAATCTTTCGGTGACGACCAAGTGAAACCTGCATTGATTGACGCAAACGATAAGCAGTTTTAGGGTTCTCCATCAGTTCGCCCAAAATATATAATTCATTCATCATTTTAGAATTTGCCGTCCCTTTATATCTTTTAGATGCAAATAATATATATCTAAAAGATATAAAAAGCAAACAAAAAAACGGCCACATTTGATGTGTCCGCGTAATTCAGCACCATTATTGATAAGGGTTGCCGTACTTCTCCGTATAAGCATAAAAACCAAGTTTATGTAACTCGACGCCCATCGCAATCTCCTTTGCTGAGGAACCAATCATTTTAAGAACCCGTTCTGTAAAGTCTAATGCAGCAGTCCCGTTGGCAGTAACGAGATTACGATCGCTGACAACCTGAACGTTTTGAAAATCTGTTGGGTTTTTATAGTCTACATAATCTTTCCACAAATATTGGGCATTCCCAGTGTGCTTAAATCCTGTTAACAAACCTGTTCTCGCTAGAAAATCAACGGCCCCACAGATGGCCCCAACTGGAATTTCGTTTGTTAGACTACCAGAAATAAGCTAATAAAGTGCCTCATCGGTAATGCTCCAAGAATTGCCACCGATTAGAACCAATAAATCAATGTGCTCAGGGACATCAGAAATCAGATCATCGACTTGGGTTGTAAATCCACCGATAGATTTGACTGACGACTTGATTGATGCCGTCCTAACCTGCCAATCTTTCTTCTGATTCAATTGACTGGAAAGATAGGCTCCCTCCCAGTCAGCATATTGATCCAAAAGGACAAACTCTGCTATTTTCATAAATAATCTCCCATTTCCCGAATGTACGTTCGCATTTATAGTGTACACCCTTTGGGGAATTATTAGAGCCACTCTAGATTGTCCTTGCTACTAACTGATCATAAGCTTCCTTCAATTCAGACTTATCTGTTTTACCGACAGCCGCCTTGTTGGCAGTCACCAAAAACAGTTCGCTAGCCTCCAAGAGTTCACTGACTTGATGATTGCCAATCAGTGTTAGCACAAAGACGTAGATCCTCATTGTATGAATGGCACTCAATGAATCACCATCGCTAACGTTGTCAGTCAAACCATCAACTTGTCGAATCACATCCAAACTTAAACGTGCCATGGCTGTCTTAGCCCTGTAAATGCTCTGTTTGGCCGCCCGTCGTCGTTCGAAAAAGTTGAAAAGTAATGTCGTGAGCACCGCTGCAAACGTCGCTGCACCCGTAAACCAATCCGCTAAAGATCCAATTTGCATTAAGATCACCCTCAAATTTGATTCACAATTTGTTTTAAAAACGCTTGTCGTTGACTAAAATGGCTGTTCGTAATGCCGCCGCAATTGGTCCAGTGCCGCTGCTTGATTCCCAGCTGTTTAAGCGTTGCCCCCATAAAAACACGCTTAATTGCATTCCCGGAAAACAACTTCAAATACCAGGTTGGTGACGTAGACGTCGTTAAAACATCGGCCCGTTTGATATTCGTCATCCGACCCTTAACACCTCGAGGAGTATTGATGTAAGCAAACTGAGGCTTCATAACTTTATCAAAGAAACCTTTCAACATACCCGGTAGGTCGTTCCACCAAATCGGCGTAATGATAATAAGATTCGTACTACTCCGCAACACCGTTTGATATTTAATGACTAGTGGATCCGTGGTGTCACCATCTTTAAACTTGGCCAATTCAGCTACCGAGTAACGTGGATCAAATTGATCTTTATAAAGGTCAATAACGTTATACGCCTCACCTAACTGATCTAACTTTTCTTGAACCGTCATCAACACCTGATGATTAAAGCTTTTATCATACGGATGGCAATAAACAATTGTTGTTTTACTTTGCATCGTTAACGCCCCCATTTTTCACAATGTCATCAATCATACTGTCCACAACAGCCTCATCATAAGTTAGCGCACCGTTAACAATGAGTTGCGCATAGCCAAAGATGAAAGACCACAGCTTGGTAAACAACAAGTCACTCTCTTCGGTCAGATGATAGTCATGCTTTAACCCTGAGACTTCCTGACTCATATAACGTAAAAAGGGCTCCTCAGTATTACTGAAAAAATTCTGCTGCCGATACTCAGCAAGTGCCCTAGGACTAAAGAAAAGAAACGCCACTGCGTGCGGTTTTATTCCTGCCCAAGACACAATCATTTTCCCTAGCTTTGCAATAATCTCCCGGTGTTCCTTGGGACTAAGTTGCGCCACACTTTGAATAGCCTCGGTTTCAAACTGACGTGAGACCTCTTGCAAGGCTGCATCCAACAAATCATCTTTTGATTTAAAATGCTTATACACTGCCGATGGCGCAATACCAACGGTCTTAGCCGCCGTCCGTAAAGATAGCAGGTGAAAGTCGTTCTCACCGACAAACTCAACGGCATACTCAACAATTCGCTGGCGCGTATCCGTTGTCCTCAAATCTGCCACATCTATCATTTCCTTTGAATTTTGATTTTAGGATAACACCGTTCACCTAAATTGACAATAAAAGAAGCGAACTTCGGCCTAATTCTCATTAGCCAATAAAGTTCGCTTCGTTAATTCACTTTAGGTGCAACACTATTCAACCGAATTTTGCTTTGGATTTCGTTGTAAGGCGACTAATCCCAGACCGATAATTAAACCGATAAGCATAAACGGTAAGAAATCCAGTCCATCTTTGAACAAGGGAAAGAACTGTTGGGCAAAACGATTGCAAGCTTTAACAACCGTCAATCTGGCAAACACTGGTGGTAATGCATGAATGAAGTCAAAGATTGCCGGAATTAGTACTAGATAAATCGTCGTCCGATAAATTGTGGCATTCTGATGAATCAAAGGCTGCAAGATCCCCAGCACAATCAGACTGATAGCCAATGGATATAACAACATTAATAATGGCGTTGAGAAGGCAATAATCTGAGTTAAGCCGATATTAGCAATCAAAAAAGCTCCCACCGTCGTCCCCAGCAAAAAAGTCCGGTACTGAACACGTGGAAAACGACGACTGAGGTCTTGTGCCAGTGATGTGATGAGCCCGATGGCGGTGGTCAAACAGGCTAGCAACGTCAGTGCGGCTAATAAGGCCGTCCCAATCAGCCCGGTATAATGTTCCATAATCTGACCAAAGGCTAGCCCACCGTTAGCACTCATTGATGTGTACCGTAAACTAACGGCACCAAGCATGATCAAAAACGTGTAAATAATTGTTTCTAGTGACATTGAGAAAAGACCAATCTTAGCGATGGCCCGTGACTGAGCGCCCTCATTGTGCACCCCCATATACTTGAGCGCATTGACAATCGTTACCCCAAATCCAAGACCGGCCAGAGCATCCATCGTGTTATACCCTTGTAGAAATCCGTTTGTCAGCCCACCAATTGAATTAGCCGCGCTCACAAAGGGCACATGGGTTAAATCACCTTTGATTACCAAGGCCCAGAAGAAAATAAACGTTAATAACAGGAGAAACATTGGATTGAGGAGTTTGCCAACATACAGCGTGATTTTTTGTTGATTGCTGGCCAGCAGGAATGTCGCCAAGAAGAATAAAAATGAAAAAATGGCTAAACTGATTGTTTCAGTCCCTTTTGGAATAAAAGGAACGACGCCGATTTCAAACGTAACCGTCGCCGTCCGGGGCGAGGCAATCAACAGTCCCAAACTGGCGTGGGTCGTTAGCAGAAAGAAAGATGCAAATCGTCTACTCACTGGTCTAGCCAGATCATACATGCTATCGCTACGTGTCACACTGATAGCAATAATCGCCAGCAACGGCAATAAAATTGCAGAGAGTAGGAAACCAATTGTAGCGGTGATCCATCCCTTACCGGCCAGTTGACCCAAGTGAATCGGGAAAATTAAGTTGCCGGCACCAAAGAACAAACCGAATAGTAGTGATCCTAAGACGTAGTAATCGCGTCTTGTTAAATGTTTTTCTCGTTGATCCATATGGTCAACCTCGCTTTCTGTGGTCCAAGTTTAAGGAGACTAGTGTCTTTGGAATGGTTACTGCTACATGGCTATAACGCGCTCCCAACCGGAGTTGGTCACACTCACATAAACGTGCACCTGTCGCTCAAGGCCCTGTGCATAACCCAAAGCTGTCAACATGCAAGCAAAATGCTCTTACACGTTGCCACCTTTACGTTATTGCTCGGCCCTTCCCGAGCTTCGGCATCACTCTAAACAAAAAAACGCCCCCGCAACATCTCTGTTGCGAAGGGCGCGAACGCGGTACCACCTTGCATCGTTACACTGTCACCAGCATAATCTCATAAACTGCAGCCATCAATCGACTAGAGTTTGGTGACGATAATGGCCACCACCCCACTGAATTTCGTTTGGAATTCAAAAGCTCACAGGTTACTTTCACAAACATTGTGCCACCCATTCTCATCAACTAGGGCTCGCTTCAAGCACATCTTGCCTGTTACTCCTCTGCTTCATAACTTGTTTTATCTATTGTTAGATATTCTAAATAATTGATGAGAAATGTCAATAGATTTTAATCTGAAACAGTGTAAAATGTATTTCCCGGGAAATGTCACATCATTATTTTTGCGCGTGATGCGGTTCCTTAATCATAAGACCTGCAGCAATTGCGCCCACAACAACTAGGGTAATAGCTGTCACAAGAACACCTTTATAGCCCTGATTAAATGCGCTGAACACCGCTTTGTTCATTTGTCGTAAAACTTCCGATCCATTTACATAATGTGCAGTAAATCTCTTTGCGCCTTCAACAACACTATGGCCGGCCATTGGTCCTGCCTGGTGAAGGCCTTTCGTAATTCCTGCCACTGCTTGTTGTGGTAACTGGCTAATTGCTTTTATGTTTGTCGTAACTGCAGGGTCATAAATATGGCTCAAACGTAAACCGTAAATAACCACTCCAAAACTGATCCCTAATTGCCGAAAGACATTCATTACGCCGCTTGCCATACCAACCTGACTCATTTTCACGCTATCCATCGCTGCCGAGGACAAAGGCGGGTTCACAATTGCATTCCCGATGCCTAAAAGCGCAAAGCCAGCCACAAAGTCAATATACATAACGTTGAGGCTAACAGCGTGGTAAATAATCAAAAAGCCGCAGCCAATTAACAACAGCCCACCACTGATCATCCAACGTTTTTGCCAACGACCGGACAACATGCCAGCAATAGGACCCAAAATCATACTGAAAATACTGATTGCTAACTGTCTAACCCCCGTTTGCATAGCAGAATATCCAAGATAATCTTGCATCCAAATCGTCAAATACGTGAAGAAAGCATATAACCCAGCGCCCAAACAGAAAGCAGCAATAATGGTGCCATCAAAGGAAATTGATTTAAAAATGGCTAAATCAATCATTGGACTCTTAAGGTGACGTTCCAGCAAAATGAAAACAATAAGTAGCACAATTCCGGCAATCAAATAACTGGCAACATGCACGTTTGACCAATGCCATGCAGAATGGGTCTCCTTTTGAACCAGACCAAATACGAGACTAAACACCATGGCAATACTTATCAACATGCCAATCCAGTCAATTGAACCCTGTCGATTACCGTAGCTTTCATCGACAAAGTAAATGGCACCTAGCAGTGCGATAACACCAATCGGAACATTGATCATAAAAATAGCCCGCCAATTGAATAGCTGAATTAAGTACCCGCCAAGTAGCGGCCCCATAGCGGTGGCGACCCCAATCACGGAACTCCAAATACCAAACGCCAGTCCACGGTCACGTCCGACAAAGGTAGATGCCACAATCGTCATCGACAGCCCCATAATGCCTGCGCCACCAATTCCTTGAATCGTTCTGAATAAGTTAAGCTGTAACCCCGTTGTTGATAATGCTGAGGCGAGTGATCCTAACGTGAAAATTGTTAATTCAATAAAGAAAATTCGTTTGCGTCCAAAAATATCGCCGAGTTTGGAAGCAACCAATAAGACAACAGCATACGCCAGGGTATACGCATTGATAATCCATTGAACGTCACTAAATGATTCATTAAAGCTTTT
This sequence comes from Furfurilactobacillus rossiae DSM 15814, assembly GCF_000428925.1. Taxonomy (GTDB): domain Bacteria; phylum Bacillota; class Bacilli; order Lactobacillales; family Lactobacillaceae; genus Furfurilactobacillus; species Furfurilactobacillus rossiae. The sequence continues at coordinate 106,524 of NZ_AUAW01000008.1, forward strand.
TTGGATCGTTGGCAACGCCACGTTAACAATCGTCACATCCAACAGTGACATAAACACCGCCACACACAGTGTTGCCAAGCTCAACCAGCGGCGAACCCCACCAACATTAGTCTTTGTTTCCATTCTGTACCTCCTCAATTGTTGACTTAGTCCATTTCAATGCCGCCGTTGCCTGAACCTTAGTCAACGCCATCAGCCGAACGGCATCTTTAAGATCATCTGGCGTGATCTTCGTCTGCTGTAAATAAGCTTCGGCATCTGCAACATCTTCAATTTTATTTTCCAAATAATGTTCAAATTCGCCTAAAATACTGAGTTGCAAACTCGGTTCAATTTGATGAAAATTACGAAACTTAACTTCATACGTAAAATCAGTGTTTTGATTCAATGGAACTGGAGCCGTCATGAGTTCTTCAAATCGTTCTCTACCCAGCTCAGTCAGTGTGGCATCCTTTTTGCCACGATTAGCGTCATCCTGACTATCCGTCAATGTAATAAATCCCTTTGTTTCCAGTCGATCCAATAACGGGTAGATCATGCCAAAACTAATTTTTCGCCGGTTACCGACAATTCGTTGTAAAACATTCCGTAACAGATAGCCAGTCATCGGTTTATCTGTCAGTTGTCCCAAAACAAATAATTCGTACATTATGACACCTCCATATATCAGTCAGATATGTTATTCGTGAAATTATCATATATCAGACTGATACATTCGTCAATAATGAACTTAAAACGGTTTTTTTTAATTAAATTGCTTTCATCCGTAGCGGCACACTTGTACGATAGTTTTAAAATAGCGCAATATGAAAGATGATGGCCTAATGCTTTTAAAAGACTACACAACTATAACTGATCCATCACAATATCCGGATGACCTATTTTCCAGTGCGTTTGTCATCTGTCAATTTCAGGCACGTTACCTCGTCGGCTTTAACAACTGGCGTTTGCGATGGGAAATTCCCGCTGGCAAACGTGAGCCTAAAGAAGCGCCAACTGAATCAGTTTTACAAACGGCTATTCGCGAACTGTGTGAAGAAACACATCAAACCGCACAGCACTTGACGCTTTGCGGAATAGCTACTATCTTCGATGAAGACAAAAAAGAGACCAGAAATCGTGCCGTCTGTGCCTGTGATATTTTACAACCAACGCCCTTTATTTTTCACAAGGGTGACGAAATGGATAAAATCAAGTTTGTGCCCAGCCAAGACCTGAATACAATCAATATTGATCCAGTCGACTTGGCGATTGTACGTCAGTTTGAAAAGCACGTTAACATCCAATGGAGGGACAATTTGTAACATGGTTAAACAGGGTAAATACGCTGGCAGTAGTCGGCAAAAGCAGCTACGCAATTTACGGCAGCGAATTAGCAATAAAGGCCAACATACGATTGGTGAGGCCGATTTAGTCGACTTTTTGCTCGTCCGCTGGCATTTAACTCAGCATAATCAGACGCAGTTGGTTGAACAAACCACGCAGCACTTCTTACGCACTTGGCTCGAACAGGCTCAACAAACTAACACGTCTGTTTGGAACATTGCGACAATTACAACCAATACTTTGAAAGCTTTCGCCATTCAGGTGCCATGGCAATTCTACGCAATCATTAATCACGAATGGTCACATCTGCAGCACTTTTTAACCAAAGAAGTGCCTGCAGTGCCGCTTGCAGATCAACGTCTTACAGACAATCAACTAACTCCAAATGATTGGCATACATCGCTTAGCACACAACTGACAGTCAACAGTTTCTTGTTGATGTTTAAGGGGAATCAACAGCAGTTAAGCAATGTATCCAATCAACAAATTGCTCAATTGCGTCACAGTTTCCAAACTGAGCAGAGTCTGGATTGGCAAGCCGTCGCCACTGTTTTTCAGCCGCTCACGTACACTATTCCAGCTGATGCAGACGAAGACAGTGTTCAATGGTTGACGGAGCTAGACTCGCTTACTCCTGATGCTTTACAAAAGTGAACTGAACTCAAAAAAGCTCTGCTAGACGACCAATGTTTGGTCGCCTATGCAGGGCTTTTCGCGGTTTCTAAATTTGTTTCATTATGTGAAAATTACTTGCTGGCTTTTGCGCCTTTATCAACGTAGCTTAATGTTCCAATTGGACCAGACACTTGGAGCTTACCATTCTTGTAAACAAGCTTAGTGACAGCCGCGTTCTTTAATGGCTTGCCCTCGTACTTCTTGCTCATTGTGGACAAGTATTCGTTGATGGACATTCCTGAACTAACCACCAACACATTACCACCGCCATCTTTCGAAGTTGTCTTCGCAATGTGGTTAAGTTCCGTCGTCATCCGTTGCTGCACCTCTTTAGCACTTTCGGCACGATCAGCTTTGACTAATTTAGTCTCCTGGCTGTTTTGAGTGTCGAGCTTGTGGTAGGCGTCCTGCAGCTGATTCCAGTAATCCTTACCCGTTTTCTGCATGAACTCATCGCCAGTCTTGTAGCCATATACACCGGCAATCTTGTTATTATCGGCAGCGATACTGTCACCTTCAAAACTACCGTAACCACCTTCGCGCAAATCTTTGTTCTGGTTAACAGAGACATGCTTATTGCCTGAGTACTTCAACACTTCCTGCGCTGTTACTGTTTGTCGGGTTAAGTCCCCTGTGTAGGCTGCCTTGAACTTAGTGTTTTTCAAGCCACGGCCTAAATCATCGGCTACTTTAACCCCGTTCTTAGTCAGTGGAAAGTTGCTCCAGCCCTGGACACGCATCATAACGTTGGCAGTCGTTTCTCCGTGCCGAGTCAAGTAAATGGTCACTGGTTTTGTGCTAGTAGCCATAGCCGGTTCACTAGTAACGTTGGCCATTCCAAACGTCCCTAAAGCTGTAATAGTACCTAGAATAAGTGCAAATTTCTTCTTAAATGACATATGAAAATCTCCTCAATTAAGTGTTCTAGAAACCGCTTACATAAGCATATCAAATAAAATTGGCGAGTTCTCTGTTTATTAGAGAACTCGCCAATTTTATTAGGAAATGTTCATAATGTAAATTATTGACTCACTATGAGTAATGACTTGATTGCTTCACGTTTGTCCATTGCGGCATATGCGTCGGCAATGTGGTTCAAGTCGAACTGCTTAGTGAACACCTTACCTGGATGAATCTCACCCTTTAACACTGCGTCCAAGAGAATGTTCCGATCATCAGTCGTTACAGAAGCGATTCCACCACGGAGACCAATGTTTTTCCAGAATAAATTATTGGTATTCATGTCCGCTTTTTGTGGCACACCGACACGACCAACAACGGCACCTGGACGTGCGACCTTAACTGCTGTGTCAACTGATTGTTCCGTTCCGACACATTCCAAAACGGCATCGGCGCCAGCACCATCTGTCAGGGACATCACAGCCTTCACTGCATCACCCCCGCGCTCTGCAACGATATCTGTTGCACCAAATGCCTTGGCCAATTTTTGACGATCTTCGTGACGACTCATCGCAATAATCCGTTTGGCACCACGCAACTTAGCGGCAATTACACCGCACAGACCAACAGCACCATCGCCCATAACAACAACGGTGTCATCCTTCTTAACCTCAGCGGATGACGCAGCATGATAACCTGTTGCCATAACGTCGGCTAATGTTAACAGATCGTTCAATTGGTCATCTGTATAATCTGATGGCTGTCCAGGCACCTTAACCAGCGCCCAATTGGCATTCTTAAATCGTAAATATTCACCCTGATAGCCGACCACTTCATCGTCACTTGGATTCAAACAATCACCATCAAAACCAGCCAAACAAGCGGCACAGTGACCACAACCGTGTGTGAATGGCGCAATGACAAAGTCACCAGGTTTAACGTCAGTTACCTCTGAGCCGACCTCCTCGACAATGCCGATGGCTTCATGCCCGACTGGCGTATTCTTTGGTCGGTCAGAAATGCCACGATACCACCACAAGTCTGATCCACAAACACAGGCCCGAACGATTTTCAAAATTGCGTCTGTTGGCTGCTTAATTTCTGGCTTAGGTAAATCCTGCGTTTCAACTTTTCCTGGCTCTACAAACACTGCTGTTTTCATTATTAACGTCCTCCAATTATTTTCTATTAATACCGAGGCTATCACGTGACCCATACGTGGCGTCATGGGCAAGATGCATCACTAAGTCAGCAATGCTTTCGCGTGAAACATCGTGGCCGCCAAACGGTTCTCCTTTTTTCGTCACTTGATAGTCCGTATCATCCCGGTTATCAAACCATCCCGGACGAATCACCGTATAGTTCAGATCAGATGCCTCAATAATATCGGCAGCATCCCGATATGTTTGCAACATTGGATTATGTTCAAGGTTACCGTCTGCACCAACGCTGGCCGGAATCTCGTTGTAGATTCCCATCGACGTAATGAATAACAGTCGGTCAACATTGGCACGATCCATCGCTGACACAATTGCCGTGGCCATTTCTGGTAAATTGCCACTTAAAGCAGCGAATACAACATCCTGCTTTTGAAGTGCATCGTTTAAGATTTGAGTGTCAGTCACATTTCCCTGAATTGCTCGCTCGCGCTGCTCATTCAGTTTGCCTAACCGATCTGGAATGCGTGCCATTAACGTTAACTGATCATCCGTGTGTTCCAAGAAATATTGACGTGTCACCTGACCAATTGAGCCCGTGGCGCCGATAATAAGTACGTTTGCCATTTAATTTACCTCCTGTTTCACGTGTAACAATGATTACTTTACAACCTTACAGTAACTTGAAGGCAACACTTACTTTTGCTTTTCTGGCAAAATTAAGAAAATCGCTGCCAACAACGAAATCAGCAATAAACCTGCGCCGATTAAAATAGCATAGTGAAAGCCTATCACCTGATTTTTAAACAGATCTTGAACGCTAACCAAAATTGACAACCCCACGGATCCACCAATCTGATGCATCACGTTGACAACACCAGATGCCGCACCAGCGTCCCTTACATCAGTGTGGGCTACGCCCGCAGCAGTAAATGGACTAAGCGAGAGTCCTTGCCCAACGCCAATGACAACCATTGGTAAAGCAATGCCAAGCCAATAGCCAGTGCTAACCGTAAAGAAACTCATCCATGTCATACCAATCAACGTTAAGAATATACCAATTGTCAGTAAGCGCCCATTGCCAAGCTTCGCTGTTAAACGAGCTACTTGTAGAGCCACGATAAAGTTAACGATCGTCAATGGAAAGAAAGCGACACCAGCCATTAACGCGCTAAAGCCTAATTGTCTTTGCATCAGTTGTGGTGTAATAAACCAAAAGCCAAGCATTGCGCCCAAATATAAGAAACGTCCTAAGTACGCGCCAATACGTTCACGATTTTTAAACAACCGTAACGGCATAATCGGCTGGCTCGTTCGATATTCTTGGTAAACAAAGATCACCAGTAGCACAATTGCCAGTATGAGCGCGGATAACTTTCCCCAAGTACCAACAATGCTGTACACCAACGCACTCATTCCAAATAAAGAGCTTAACGTACCAAGCCAATCCAGCTTTCCAGATTGACCGCCATCCTTCTGTAAATGACGAACAGATAAGTAGTACATCCACATACTGATAGGAACATTGATGAAAAATCCAACACGCCATGTCAGCAGGCTGGCAAACACGCCACCAATAACTAAGCTAACACTCGCACCAATTCCGGCCATAGCACCATAATATGCAATGGCACGTACACGTGCAGGACCGTCATAAGTATCCATCAAAATAGCCAAGGTCGTTGGTGCAAGAATGGCCGAGCCAATTCCTTGAAAGGCTCTGGAAGCGATAATCATCGGTGCATTAACTGATAATCCAACTAGTAGCGAACCTATTCCAAAGATAACCAGACCAATTTGAAATACACGTCGCCGACCAAACAAATCCCCTGCCCGACCGCCAAGCAGTAAAAATCCACCGAACGTTAACGAATAGGCGCTGCTAATCCAAGATAAAGTTTGCTGATTTAGCTGTAAATCTTGAGCAATTTTGACAGTTCCCGTAAAAATAATTGAATTATCGAGCAGGATCATAAAGTAACTCATCAAAATAACTAATAGTATCCAATCAAATCTTTTCTTCGTTGTCATGTTGTCCTCCTGTTGTTATGCAATGTTTGAAAGCTTAGACCTTCAACTGCACTTCAACGCAACAAGAAAAGTTTCTTTTTTCGGCGAATCGCCATTCATATGGATAAAAAAACTGCTAACCACTACCCTCATTAGGTAATCAATTAGCAGTTCTATTTTTAATCTTTCACAGTGTTGTATTCTTAAAACCGGTCATAGACCAAGGCATTTTTTTAAAATCAGCTATTTATCATTCACCTTCCATAACTGCTCAAAGGTTGTAATAATCGTCTCAGGTGTGAAGCCATACTTAGCAACAACTTCTGCTCCTTTACCACTTGCGCCAAAGCGATCAACACTCACGTTGGCGCCGCGAGTACCCGTGAAGGCACCCCATCCAAACGAAGACGCCATTTCGATGGATATACGCAACTGGACATCTCTAGGTAAGACGGATTCTTGATACTCGGCCGATTGTTGTTTGAAAATATCCATACTTGGCATCGAAACAACGGATACATCATATGACCGATCGCGTAAGGTTTGCTGTGCCTCTATCGCCAAGGCTACTTCTGAACCAGTAGCAATTAAAATGCCATCAGGTGTTTGACTCTTAGCGGGTGAGATCACGTACGCACCTTTTGACACTTTATCAGCGGCCGCCCCTTCAATCAGTGGTGTGGCCTGTCGCGTCAAGACAAGTACGCTGGGCCGATCAGTCATCTGGGCAATAGTCTGCCAAGCACCCAATGTTTCGTTTGCATCTGCCGGGCGCAGCACATTAACGTTTGGAATACTTCGCAAAGCGGCTAACTGTTCAATCGGTTCATGGGTTGGCCCATCTTCACCTACAGCCAATGAATCATGCGTGAAGATGAAAGTTGATGGTATTTGCTGGATAGCAGCCAAACGAACGGCCGCCTTTAGATAGTCACTAAAGACGAAGAACGTACTACCAAACACACGCGTACCGCCATGCAACGTAATCCCATTAACTGCTGCCGCCATGCCAAATTCACGCACACCAAAGTAAATATTGCGACCTTTTGGCGTTAATGGTGTAAAGGCTTCGTCGGCTTTCAAACTCGTCTTGTTGGACGAGGACAAATCAGCGGCACCGCCCCAGAAATTGTCATTCTCTGCGGCAATCTGTTGCATCAAATCAGCATTAACCACCCGAGTTGCCGTCGGCTTCTTGTACGTGTCATAGTCCAACGAAACATTCGCTAAATCCAGCTTATTATCCAAATATTTCTTAGCAACATCTGGGAATTTCGTTTGATAGTCAGCAAACATGCGTTGCCAATTCTTGTAATCGCGTTGTTTTTCATCCACAGCTGCATTATAAGTACCATAAATGTCATCACTAATCTCAAACGGAGCAGCGGACCAGTCATAAAATTCACGCATCTTGGCAACATTTTCTTCACCCAGTGCAGAGCCGTGAACCTTATTTGTCCCCGCTTCAGGCGTACCATAACCAATAATTGTTTTAACTTCGATCAAAGTTGGCCGATCGTTTTGCTGGGCCTGTTTAATTGCGGCGTAGATGTCGTCCAAATTATTGCCATCCAAAACACGTTCATAGTCCCACTTAGCTGCTTTAAAACGCGCACTGACCTCATCGTTGGCACTTAATGAGAGTGGACCATCTAATGACACATCATTTGAATCATAAAGCACAATTAACTTATTTAGGCGCTTGTCACCAGCAATGTTAATCGCTTCATGACTGATGCCTTCCATCAAGTCACCATCACCAACAAGCGCATACGTGTAATGATCATACACATTATATCCTGGTCGGTTCACCATAGCTGCTAAATGTTTTTCCGCCATGGCCATCCCAACGGCCATTCCCAATCCCTGTCCAAGAGGACCGGTTGTCGCATCGATACCCGCTGTTTCAGTTACCTCTGGGTGTCCAGGCGTTAGCGACCCTAACTGACGAAATTGTTTTAAATCGTCAGTTGTTAAGCCAAAGTGATTAAGGTGCAGCAAACTGTAAAGCAATGCCGAGCCGTGGCCGGCACTCAATACAAAACGGTCACGGTTAAGCCACTTAGGATCTTCGGGATTGAAATTCATCAATCTTTCCCATAAAACATAGGCCATCGGTGCAGCATCGATTGGCAAACCTGGGTGGCCACTGTTAGCCTTTTGAATCATGTCAACACTCAGAAAGCGGATTGCATTAACGGCAGCGGTATCTTTTTCAGTAAATGTCATTTCTCTTTTATCTTCCTTTCAAAAATGACCCGGTAGAATAACTTGACCGGGTCAAAAACACTATTTTGTTGCTTCTGCCTTCGAGTTTGCTTTATCGCGTCCATTTAAAATTAGACTAATCAAAACAACAATTACTAAGAAGCCTAGTATTCCAGCCACAACGGCGACCGTGCCCAAGTTACCAAGGTTTCCCAGTAAGATACCAGGAACTAGGTAGTCAGTGTCAGCAAACGTTGAAGCCGCCAATTTTAACGTACCTAAGACAGGCAAGATGAGAAGCGGTAACCAACTAATCAATAAACTGTTGACCGCTGAACCGATAATCGCACCACGACGACCACCCGTCGCATTCCCATAAATTGCAGCCGCGGCACCACAGAAGAAGTGACCAACAACCCCGGGAATAATAACCGTTGTTTTCAAAGCAATCATGATAAACATACTAATTGTGCCGACAATGAAACTGGTGAAAAAGCCAATTAACACAGCATTAGGAGCATATGGAAAGATGATTGGAACATCCAAAGCAGGTTTAGAATTAGGCACAAGTTTTGTCGCGATACCCTGAAAGGCGGGTACAATTTCGGCCAAGATCATGCGAACACCTTGAAGAACAACGACGAAGCCGGCGGCAAATGTACCTGCTTGAACCAGTGCATAAACCAAGTAATTAGTACCAGCGCTGAGTTTTGTTTCAACAAAATGTGGTCCCGCAACAATTGCTAAAATAATATAAACGATTCCCATTAATAATGTGATTGATACGGTTGAATCACGTAAGAAGCTCAATCCCTTAGGCATTTCAATGTCTTCAGTACTGTTTTTCTTATTGCCGAACCATTTACCCATCAAACCAGCAGTTGCGTAGCCAATGTTACCCGTATGACCCATGGCAACCTCGTCGCCACCAGTGATTTGACGCATAAATGGTTGACACAAAGCTGGTGTCACAGTGAGTAATGTTCCTTCGAAAATTCCACCAAGAATAATGGTCTGCCAACCTGTACCAAGTTTGGCACTGATTAAAATAACCGCCGTTAAACACGAAACGTATAACATTGCTTGACCAGTTAAGAAAATATACTTAAACCGAGTGAAACGGGCTAGTAAGATATTGACAATCATCCCCACCAGCATAATTAATGCTGTCGTCGTACCATACTTAACCAATGCAATAGCGACAACCGCTTCATTACTTGGCACGACACCCTGAACATGTAAGGCAAACTGGAACATTTTGGCAAACGGTGTTAATGAGTTGCTTAAGATTCCAGCACCACCGATTAAAACAAGGAAGCCGGCAAACGTTTTAATCGTTCCTTGAACAACCTCAGTCGCCTTTTTCTTTTGTAGGAGCAGTCCCAACATAGCGATCAAGGCAACTAAAATAGCTGGTTGAGTCGCAATGGAGACAAATAAGTTCAATACACTTTTCATCTTTTTTGTCCTTTACGAATTAATCGTGAGCAATGTTTTCGTTATCTAAAACATAATTGACATGTTCCGCAGTTTCCTTTTTGTCAATCAGACTCTTTAGCAAAACGATCCGCTCTTTTGGAATGCTGCCTAACGCGTCTGCCAATGTTGACTCAACGAAAAAGTAATCTGCTGAATCTGCTGTGGCACTGCCAACATCTGAGTGATCGACCGTGATGTCGTTTGCATCAACATCCACGTTTTCATCTTTCAGAATTTGTTGGACGTTCATTTGAACCATAAAACTACTGCCTAAACCACTTTGACATACTGCTAAAATTTTCATGTTGTTTCCTCCGTTATTCGTTGCGACTATGAATTATTGTGAGCAAATCTTCAGCCGACGAAGCAGCCATTAACTGTTTAACTGTTGCCTCGTTGGTTAACAGTGTCATTAATTGCTTAATGACTTCTAAATGACTCTCACTATCAACAGCTGATAAAACGAACCATAAGGTAATGGGATGATACTGGTTAACAAGTGCAATATCATGATTCGTTTTGAGCAGTGCAAGCGAGATACGATTTGATCCATTCTCAGGTCGCGTGTGTGCAAGCGCAATATGATCACCAATGTTAATATATGGGCCTTGATCATTGACCACGTCAATCATTGAATTAACGTATTGCTCTGTCACACTACCGTTGGCAACTAAAGGTTTTGCCGCAAGTCGGATTGCTGTCTCCCAGCTCAAATCAGTTGCATCCGTTAACTGGACTGTTTCCTGGTTCAAAAGGTCATTCAGCATTCCATCACCTCCGCTATTAATTTATGATTTAATCCTAGCATTGATGAAAACGCTAACAAGTGCAATACTTACACTACCAATAGTGCAAAATATTCACCCCGTCAAAAAATGTGCTTAATTTGGAGGCTCATCATTCATGATTAACTTTACTAACATCAAACATGGCAATGATCTTCTTAATTACTTGCTAACACGTCAGGATTACACCACTCTTGAAGAATTGAAAACACAGCTGGGATTATCTCGTCGCGGCACTTTCTATGTTCTAAAACGCGTGAATGAAGAGTTAAATGACTCTAAGCTTGATATCATCATGAATCTCGCTGGAGTCGGCTATTTCATTCCTGAAGAAACAAAAAAAGAGCTTCTGAATCGATATTCAGAAACTCAACCTGTGACGGAACAATTTACAAAACATCAGCGGTGTCAGCTTATCGCTTGGGATCTCATCAACCACAAGTCACTATCCCTGTCAGACTTAACCAACAGATTTCAAATCTCCAAACATACGGCAATATCCGACCTCAAATCTGTTCGTGAACGTTTAGAATCCCATGGGCTCGATATTATTCAACAGCCTAAAGGAAAGCATATTTCCGGATCTGAAATATCGCAACGAAACTGGGTATTAGAGGCGCTTAATGATCGTGACTCAATTCTGTACAGTCAAATCGACATTAATCCTTCACGTTTGATTGCAATCAACACAGAGATTCATAAGCTGGAAAAAATTACGGGGAATTATTTTAGTGACGACGCTTTATCAACACTTGATGACTTTATTTTATGGTTTTTGGAGCGAATCAAACGGCCAGAAAATCAATTGCCGGATTCTCCCTTAAGAACAACCAATGTAGATTCAATGTCGATTAATTGGTCAATTAAGTTCTTAAGCGATAACAACATTCATAATTTTAGTGAATCATATTTCTTGGGTCGTATCATCAACACGAGCCAGTTTTATCGTGTCAATCGTGCTGACGGATTAATCCAAACTATTTTCCCGATTTCCCGGGAAATTATTGACCGCTTCAACACCGTGTCTGGGGCCAATGTATCCCCTGAAAAGCTTGAATTAACACTATCTACGCACTTATTATCTACCTTTTATCGTTCAAAATTTATGATTCCCTATCACCATCCCAACCTTGAACAAATCACCGAAGGCTTTCGCGAACTATTTTCGTTCACTAAGTATGCCATTCGTCCGTTTGAAAAATTCATCAATGGCCACCTTAGTGATGACGAAATCGCGTTGATTGCACTATATTTCGGCGGTGAATTGCGCGCCATTGAAAGTCGCCGTGGCAAACATGTGGACGTCTTAGTTGTCTGCTCTAGTGGTATTGGTACCTCATACATTCTTCAGCAGCAACTCATTCAACATTATCCCAACATTGATTTTTCTCAGCCTCTTAGTGTTTTCCAGTATAAGAATCAAGATTTATCCAACATCAAGCTTATCATCAGTACCATCGAACTCAATGTCCCCGTTCATATTCCCATTGTTCGCGTATCACCGCTACCAAATAAAAAAGATTGGGAAACAATCGAAAAAGCATTCATCAATGGCCACTTAACTGATAACCATTTTAACGAAGCCAGTGTAAATTCTCTGCTCGATATTATCAGTAATTACGCTCGTATCGAGAACTTTGATGGTCTGACGGATGCTCTACGTGGTTACCTCAATCAAAGAGCAAAACTGCCGCTAAAAAAGACACCCACCACCGGACCAACAAGCCTGCAAAAGCTTTTACCCAGCAGCCACATTACGTATGCCGATGATGAGTTGGACAATTGGAAAAATGTTGTTCAACAAGCTTTGAAACCACTGCTGACTGAACACCTTATCGAACAACGTTACGTTGATCGAATCATTCGATTAACAGTCGTCAACGGTCCCTACATGGTACTTGGTAACGGCATCATGTTAGCCCATGGCACACCAAACGACGGTGTCAACGATCTTGGCATGAGTTTACTGTTACTACAACACCCCGTCACAATTGAAAATAAAGATCACGCAGACAAAAGGACGATTCAAATCGTCATTGGTCTAGCACCTTTGGATCAAACCAGTCATTTATCTGCCCTATCGCAACTTATGCAAAAAATCCAAGATGATCACTGGGTTAAGCAAATAAAAGCTGCTAGTTCAGTCGCCGAAATTTCCAATCTACTCTCATAGATAAAAAAAGAGTAACCGAGTCATTACCCTGGGGACCGCCATTGAACAACATTTCCTGGTGACACAGAACTGGGGAATGGGTTCGACAATCGGGGTCATCTTGATTGTGGCAATGGTGATTACGATGTTGCTAACCGGCGAACGCAAAAAGAAGGGGAGGACACGTCATGCAAAGTAAACTGTCTGGCTGGTCCAAAGCCTACCTCATCATTGTATTTATCATTTTATATGCACCAATTTTATTTTTAGTCATGTATTCCTTTAGTAAAGGCAATACGATGAGCAATTTTCATGGCTTTACGTTTGACCATTACCAAACGTTGTTCCATGACCCACGGTTGATTCAAATTGTGTTAGACACACTGATTGTGGCGTTGCTGTCTTCACTGTTTGCGACAATCATCGGTACGGCAGGTGCGCTGGGTGTGTATGAAACGCGTCACCGTGCGATCCGCCAGACTGTCCTTTCATTGAATAACATTCTGATGGTTTCGCCTGACGTTATTATCGGGGCCAGTTTCCTGATTTTCTTCACGATGTTAGGGTTGCGATTGGGTTTTATCTCAGTGTTGCTGAGTCACATTGCCTTTTCGATTCCAATCGTTGTGTTGTTGGTTTTGCCCAAGCTGAATGAAATGAATGCGTCTATGATCGATGCTGCGGCTGATCTGGGTGCTAATCCTTGGCAAACGTTGACGCGGGTGATCTTGCCAGCAATCATGCCTGGTATCTTTTCCGGTTTCTTAATGGCTGTAACGTATTCGCTGGATGACTTCGCGGTTACGTTCTTTGTCACTGGAAATGGTTTCTCAACGTTGTCTGTGGAAATTTACTCACGTGCTCGGCAAGGGGTCGATCTGGAAATCAACGCGTTGTCAGCGCTGTGGTTCCTAGTTTCACTGCTACTGATTGCGGGGTACTATTTCCTGGAACAGTACAATCAGGGCCGCAAAACCAAGAACCGTCAACAAGTTGAGGCGGTGATCAAATGAAGCGATTAGTTAGTTTGGTTGTTGTTATCTTAGCGGTCAGTTTGGGACTTGGTCTGACTGCGCATCATTTACAACGTGTTGAAGGGGTCGTTGGTTCTGGCAACAACGTGCTAAACTTATACAACTGGGGGGATTACATCGATCCAGCGTTGATAACGAAGTTTGAGCACGAAACAGGTTATCATGTTTCCTACCAAACATTTGATAGTAATGAATCCATGTACACAAAAATCAAACAGGGTGGCACGTCATATGATCTGACGGTTCCCAGCGAGTACATGGTCCAGCGAATGAAGGCTGATCATTTACTCAGGCCATTGGACAAGAACCGATTAACGGGTATGAACAACATTTCGTCGCAGTTTAAAAACCTGGCTTTTGATCCTCACAATGAATATTCAGTGCCTTATTTCTGGGGTACACTGGGGATTGTTTACAATGATAAGTTTGTCAAAAAGGGTGAATTGACGACCTGGGACGATTTATGGAAGCCACAGTTTAAGGACAACATCATGTTAGTCGATTCTTCCCGTGATGTTTTAGGGTTGGCATTGATGTCGCAAGGCCACTCGGCGAATACGCATGATCAAGCCCAGCTGGACGAAGCGGAGCAGAAGCTCACGAAGCTAACGCCCAATGTTAAGGCTGTGCTCGATGATGAAATCATGATGTATATGGAGCAAAATGAGTCAGCAGTTGCCGTAACATATTCTGGCAATGCGGCCGAGATGATCAGTAATAACAGTCATCTTCATTACGTCATTCCGAAGCCAAGTACCAATCTGTGGATCGATAACCTGGTTATTCCGAAGACGGCCAAACATTTGAAGGCCGCTTACGCTTTCATTAATTTTATGAACCGTCCAGAAAACGCTAAACAGAATGCAGAGTACGTGGGCTACTCAACACCTAATGCACCAGCGGAACAGTTATTGCCTGCGGATGTTCGTCAGGACAAGGAGTTTTATCCAAGTGCTAGTGTCATCAAAGATACGCAGGTATACCAAGACCTTGGTGTTAAGGAAACAGGTACGTATAATGATTTGTTCTTGCAATTTAAGATGTTTAGAAAGTAAGTGAAACGAGAGCGGGACAAAACTCTTGAATAAAAAATAAGGTTCGAAATCGTTTTTTGATTTCGAACCTTATTTTCGTACTATTATGTAGGCACAGAGACAATTCTCTGCTTATCCAACAGCGACTAAACAATCAGAAAGCGAGGTTATCTCCATGTACAAGAATTATAACAATAATCAAACCAGTTTGGCAGTGAATTTAGATTTTACGCCTAGTGAAAATCATGTGGTCACGGTGTTAAGCCGATTCGTAGACTCTATTCCTTTAAAAGACGTCATGAACGCAACTGCCGCCACTGGGCGGCCAGCCTATGATCCACGGTTAATGATG
>NZ_AUAW01000009.1 GCF_000428925.1 Furfurilactobacillus rossiae DSM 15814
GAACCACTGTTACATACTGACCGTGGTTCTGCGTATACAGCTCGAATCTATGACTTAGAATTACGTCAACATCACATCACACACAGTATGTCTCGTGGTGGTAAACCTATTGATAATGGCGCCATGGAAACCTTTTGGAGTCATATCAAAGATGAATGGTTTGATCTACGACCGGCCGGCACGTTCAAAGAACTTGTCGCCTTAGTCGACGCTGGGATCGACTGGTATAACAATGGTCGTCCGCAAGAAACACTAAACGGCCTGACTCCGAATGAATATCGGAATCAGACCGTTCGCAAAGCAAGTTAATTTATATTATTTCGACTGTTTACTTGACTGGGTCATGTCCAGGAAGTTGATTGTCATCATTAATATTTAAACTATTTACTTTCGGCGGCTACTATCGACATACCCTTTAGCCAGCGAGTCAAGAGACCAACCAAAATAGTCCGCTAAAACGAAGAGTCGACTCGGTGGAATGTCGGCGCCCTTTTCGTATCTTTGAATGGCGCTTTTAGAAAATGTAATCGTATAGCGTTTATTCAGCGCGTCAGTTAACTCAGCAATTGATAAACGCTGTGAAGTACGCGCGTTATGCAGGATATCGTTTAACATAAAAGCTCCTTTTTGCTCTTAATTTTAAAGCAAAAAGAGGGCTTTTTTTGCGCTTTCCGTCAATTTATTGTTGCACTTGTTCCGATATCGAGTTATGATTCGAATGCGGGTCAAACGTCAAATGTTAAGGAGTAAAAATGTGAGCGAAAAAATGGATTTGAGAACTTACTTATATGCACACAAAATAACGAGAGAGCAGTTTGCTGATGCCATTGGTGTTTCAGTCAGTTCAGCTGCTAACAAAATCCATGGTCGAACACCGCTACATGTTGATGAAGCACAGCTGGCTCATGACAAGTTGGGGATTCCGATTCATATATTTTTACGTTAGTAACCCGATTTCGGGTTAAAATAAAATAAACCAAAATATGAGGGGTTATTTTGATGAACAGAAAGAAAGCAAGCGAATATTTTGAACTAATTAGGGGTAGAAAACCGACAGAGTCAGAACTAAAAAACTTGTTGAATAAAGAAAATGAGACGAATAGTTCCGTAGAATCTAATCACTCAGAGCGTATTAAGAAAATGAGAATCACAAAAGTGAGCGGTGTTTTTCAAATAACGCTTCTTGTTTTAACCGTTCTTTCAATACCCTTATGGATTTTAAAACCTACGTACTATTATCCATGGATGATAATAGACGGTACTTTAGGAATTTTATCTTTTGTATTTACAATTTACTTTTCTCATAAGTTGAAAATCCTTGAACTGAGCAGAGTTGGACAAGCGTGGAGCATGGTTTCGGATTTGTTAATAGTTTTGGTCGTAAGTATTGGAATCTTAGGGAACGCAAGTATTTATTTGTATGCCAGTCTTATCGGTGTCTATATGTTTGTACTTCCAATGTTATGTATAGGTACTGTACTCACCTTCCTACAACATCCAAAGAAATATGCAATTTCAGTAAAATACGCTAGAAAAATAAAAGGATTTTCGATTATATTTTTTCTACTATTCATATTCCTCTGTATTATCAATGTTGTTCGGTTAATTCATTTGTCTAAAAGTGAATATTTGTCGTTAGATTTGCTTATAAAATTTTTTATCATCTCCGGGCTGGTTATCATTGTTGCGCTTTTAATTGTTGCATTGATTAAAGTCAATCGTTATCACCCAATGAACTACATTGTATTAGACTTGGTTTTCTTTTTGGTCTTTTCTGGTGTCAGTATTTATGGAATTGTTTTGCAAAATACATACAATGATGCACTTAATAAAATTCATGAAATCAATACAGAAATCGTAGAAGATAAAAAAACCGAGAGTTTATATTTTGATGGTCAATACAAATTGATTGTAGATAAAGACAGTGGTCCAAGTGATAGAGCCCGTACGATTGGCAACAGAATCGCTGAACAGCAACGAAATCGTATTGAAAAGACTTTTGGATCTCAAATAGATAATTTAGGTGTTACCAGCCAGACAACTCAATTAAAAGAAGACGACTTAGATAGAGTTGTCAGGCGTGATTATTTGATTAAGTTAAATAAAAGAAGAGCCGATTTGAGTAACTACGAGTTTGAAATCGAGCTTTTTTCTAAGAAGTTGGAAAAGTTTCAAACTACAAATGACGAGCAACCATTAAGTAATTTCTTTGATCTAAACACTGCTTTAAAAATAATCAACAGCAAGAACTACACGGGGCAAATAACAACAAATGAACTAGAGACAGACGGTTTTTTGAATTAGTGGGAGGGCACTATGAACAAAGATAATACTCAGGAGCTAAGTGATTATTTTGAATTGATTAATGGTCGGAAGCCAGACGATGATGAACTTGAGTTTTTGAAGAAATCTGCTGCAATGAATCAAAAAGAGAATTCTGATGCGTCAGTAGAGAATTCAGAAGGTAAATCTGATGTTGAAGAATCCGATAATCAGGAAAATCAAGCTGAAATTGATCGTTTACAGAAAAAACTTGATAGGTATGAAAAAGACACTGAACATGTCGACCTACTGAATCGCTTAACGCCGACGCGCGAACATTGGATATTGATTTTGAAGTTTATTAAGAATAGCGGCATTACGTTCGCAGTCCTTGCACTATTTTTCATTATTTTACCAACATCGTTGTTAGAAGCACTGCCAATGTTTCGCTTTTGGGCATTATTAATCATTTTGGGTTTTACGTATCTTTATCCATTGTTGAGTAGGCGTGAACGCTTCGAGTGGGATGCCAAACTTGAAAAACGGCTCACTGAAATGCAACTCGATGGAGCCCGCGTTCGATCAATGTTTAAGAATGTAGCCAACGAAATGGCGGAGCGTATGCCTCGACAGCCAGATATACCACGTAGAGAGGAGACACAGGCACCAGAAAGACAAAAAGTAGCTCACTATCAAGAAGCTCCGGTGCAGGATTCCTTGGAAAATTCAAAAACTAAAGAAACGACACCACAACCTCGACAAAAAGTCGGTTTTGGTGCGGCGGAAATGTTTGCGATTATTGCTGGTGCCCTGGCATTGGCCAGTGTTTATGCGTTCAACTTTATTCAAGTTAATATTCCGATTTTGGGAAACTACGCGACGACACTATCTGACGTCTTAAATGCGCCTGGAGATTTCGTCAATAAGTTTGGCTTAGGTAGTTACATAGATACGAGTGATTTTACGGTATCCATTGCAATACTCACAATTTGTCCGATCGTTTTCATTCTGTTTGCTATTTTGCCAAGTCGAGTAGCTAAGGTGATTGCTGCATTATCAGCCTTTGTGGAGGCGGCCTTTTTAGGAACAATTGCAGTTAAAATTACGAATGCGATTTCAGAAAGTGACGTGGCGCAGAAAATCACAGAACAGGCTTCAAATTATTTTGGACCCGGCTTCTGGATATTAATTGTAGCTGTCGTTGTCATGGTGCTAACCAGTATAGGATTAATCACTAAGTCACTTAGAAAGTAGGACAAAATGTCAAAATCCGAGCAGTGGAAGAAATGGTTTGAAGAGAGCAACCATCGCCAACCAACATTTGATGAATACACAGAAGCACAGAGTAATGATTTTCGTTTTGAAGATTCGAGAGATGGTTCCAATCAATCTAAAAAGTCTAGAAAACGTCCGTTTTATAAATTCCTATTAGTTTTAGTCATTTTGATTGCTGTCTTAGGTTCAGCCTTTCTTTTTGTGAAACATCAAGAGGACGTTAAACGTGCCCGAGAGAATCGTAGAACCTTGACCGTTGGAAAATTAAAGAAGAGCAATAGTCTGATGGTGGCAGCGGTCACTGAATATGCTGTGCGGGC
This sequence comes from Furfurilactobacillus rossiae DSM 15814, assembly GCF_000428925.1. Lineage (GTDB taxonomy): Bacteria > Bacillota > Bacilli > Lactobacillales > Lactobacillaceae > Furfurilactobacillus > Furfurilactobacillus rossiae. Next base: position 3,858 of record NZ_AUAW01000009.1, read on the forward strand.
ACTCAAAGTATCGGAGTGGGGCGAAGCTGAAAATCAATTTTCTAGCGTGTCAAACTGGAAGAAAACCGATTTCGATGAAGGTATCTATGAATTTGATGACGGCGATACCAACGAGAGTGTTGGATTTGTTTTGACAGGTTCAAATCAAGGTAGAGTCATTTTCAGAGGTAAAAAAGGGTCAGAATTCTCTGGAACTCAATTAAGTGAAATTGTGCATTATCTGAACAGTCATGATTTAGCACGAAAAGTTAAATCCCTATCAAAGAATGTTCACGTCAATGGTAAAGAAGGGTATAAGAACTCACCTAAAAAAATCGTAGGTGGGAAAAGCGATACCCCCAAAAAGACAAACGTTGATTCAAATTTTTTAACAAACAGTGATTTCGATTCGAACGTTTCTACAAATTCAGACGCTTTAAAAGCCATTATTTATTATGGGACTCAAAACTCTGACGCTACCCGTCAGTGGAAACAGTATGTAGTGGGCACCAATGAAGTTCCAAATACTTTGAGTCAAATTGAAGGTTATGATTCGCCACACTTTTTCCTTTCAAATAGTCAAGCAGGTGGTGTTTATGTTCGGTGGCCAGAGTTTGTTGTTACACATGATTCTTCAACGAGTAAAGATGGCATTGAGTACTCAGATGCTGGCCATGATCCATACTTTGCGTCATATGACGACATCATAGACTTTGTTAATAATGCCGGTGGTCGTAAAACTTTGGCAAATGTGGATTATCAAATGGCGACTGTCTCACATGATAAAGATCCTGCCAATCAACAAGTCCCTCCGGAGATGCAATCTAGTGATGATTCGAGTTCAAATAGTGACAGTAATGACAATAATGATTCAAATTCAGATGATAGCACTGACTCAGATGAGAATAACGACGATGACAGTGACTCGAGTGATTCTGATCAAAATAGTGTAGATACGAACGACGATAATGATGACGATACGGATAACTAAAAAAGAATGAGTATTTATTATTTCGACTTTTAAGCGGTTAGAAAAAAATTTAGAAAGTGTCTGGAAGGTGAAATATTTGAGCCTGTATCGATCAGTTAAATTTAATAGGATTTGTATTTTAGCGGCTATGATGGTGTTTGTGTTGACTCTTAGTGGGTGTGCGTCTTCCAATTCTTCAAGTAATAAAAAAAATGACGTTAAAGAATCAAAAAGAACAGAAAAGGTTTCAAACACGCCGGTTAAGAACAAGAGCGATTTCACTGTTGATGACTTGAAACAGCATCCAAAGATGTCTGCGACTGCTATTACTTTGTATGGAGATACACATATTCAAAAAGACCAAAAAGGAAAGGTGTCATCGAAGGATGAAGCTGATTTTGAAAGAGGTTTTGGTCTGGCAGTAGAAAGCGTAAATTCAACAACGGCAAAATACTACACGAATTCTGACAAAATATCGCAATTTAGCTATTACAGCCTAGTAGGAAGCAATCATGATCAGGTAACGTATTATAATACGCAAGATAAAACGCTCTTAAAGACTTCACTATCAGACGTGATAAGTTATTTGAACAAGACTTTAACGAATGCTGAAATGACGAGTATTGCTGATAGTATAAATATTTCAATGAAGACGAAGGAAACAACTGATAACAATATAAACAACCAGTCTTGGAACGTACAGGCGGCATTGAAATTCTTAAAGAGTGTGAACGATGCTTCATCACAGGGAGCGTCAATTATTAATATGGCCCAAATTGATTATGCTGGGGGTACTAGTACACTTCCCATTGATACGGATAGTGGTGCTACGGCGCCACCGAACAGTGTAATTATTGGTGGAGTATCAGGTAACGGTTCTGGTTCAGGACGTAGAAGTATTGTTCTTATCAAATATAGCGACAATACTGTAACGATGATTTTATGTAATGAGCCTAACGATGCTCCGTACTTAACAGTGGATGTCAGTGGCTCTGATTACAAAATTTTAAGACAAGATAGTATTTCTGGTGTTGATAGCCTTACTGATTATTTTGGTGGTTCAAATAACGCCAATAACTAAGACAACGGTGGTTCTATTTTGTTTTTCTAACATAGATGCCAGTCAAAATTTATGACGACGTTTTTTGCATGTAATTGTTGCGACTAGGTTGAGGATAATGAAATTAATTTTAAAAAGCACTTGTTTGGGGGGAATAATGAATGGCTTATAGTCGAAAATCTTCATTGAAAAAGGTCGGTATTGCTTTGATTGGCGTTGCACTAACGTTGACTTTGTCTGGCTGTAAGTCTGTTAGTTCTTCTGGTAGTAAAAAAGATAATGTCAAAGAGTCGAAAAAAACAGAAAAAATTGTCGGAATGCCTGTTAAAAACAAGAGCAACTTTACTGTTAATGATTTGAAACAGCACCCGAAAATGTCAGCGACAGCTATCACATTGTATGGTGATACACATATCCCAAGTAGTCATAGTAAAGAATTATCGTCGACGGATAGAACAAACTTTGAAAAAGGGTTTAGTCTGTTCGTTCGAATCGTAAATTCGACAACGGCAAAGTACAGCACAAATTCTGATAAAATGTCTCAGTTTAATTACTACAGCCTGGTAGGTAGTGATCATGACCAAGTGTCTTATTTTGATGCACGAGATAAAATTCTATTAAAGGTGTCATTAGCGAAAGTAGTTAATTATTTAAATAAGACGCTAACGAGTGCTGAAACAACGACAGTTGCTGACAAAGTAACGATTAATTCGAAAACTAACGGTGATACTGATCAAAGCCAAACTGCAAAGGATGAACAATCGTTAAACAACACAAATGCCGTTGCTTTTCTGCAAAAGCTTAATGATAGTTCTACTCAAGGTGCCGACATTGTTGGGGAAACATACGTTATCTATACCTCAGAACCAGGTGAAGGTATTCCTGTTCTTGAAAATAGTGGTGCGGTTACTCCACCGGATAGCATATTCGTTGCCGGAAATAATAGAAGTGGTGCGGGAGCGATGACCGGTGTCGTTCTCACTAATAACCATGACGGCACAATTACCGTGTTAATGTGTAATGGGATTGATCTAAATCCATATATTAAGGCTATCGTACAAGAAGGCACCTACAAAGTTTTATCTAGACAAGATCTGGGCATTCAAGGCAGCTTGACGGAATATTTTGGAGGATTTGATAAGCAAGCCAGTGAAGAACGCCGAGAGATGTCTGCACCAGATAGTGATTCTAATGACAGTAGTCAAAACAACTCAGATGGTAATAACGATGATAGTGCTGTTAGCAGCGATTCAAGTGATTCCGACGACGAGAATCAAGTAGATTCTAACAATGAAGATGACACTGATAACTAAGCAGATGTGTGGTAGGAATTTTATCATGTCAAGGGTATTTAACCAAATTAGGCAGAATTGTTTAAGGTTGTTTTGATGTATCTTTTAATGAGGGAGCATTACATGAAAAAATCAAAAGCAATTAAGTATTTTCAGGCTATAAACGGGCGAAAACCGTCTGAAAGCGAGTTAGAAAGTATTCTTAAAAGGGACACTTTAGTTCCATATACTAGTTCTAGTAGAATATTTTTGTGGTGCTATTTATTTGTTGGGGTTTTGAGTGGCGCTATTTTTTTATATGGTTTATACATTATTTTGGGAAATAGTGCTTTATCTGCTCGTAGGTTGATAGTGTTTTTGGGAACGGGCATTTTTTTGATTTTTGGATTTAGCATTACTTATTTTTGTAAAGCTAAGACAAGCAAAGCATTAATCGTATTAAATTCGTTTATTTTAATAGTATCAATAATATTGTGTTTCATTGATGGACAGTTAGTACAGCAGTATAAGGGTGTGTTAAATAATATTAATGAAATGAAAATGGAATTAGCAGACCAGCAGAAATTGGTTAATCTTGAGTTTGATGCAGGATATTTATTTAAAGTCCAAGTGTATAAAAATACGGATAACGATAAAACTGTAGATTTTAAAGGACCAGAAGTGAGCGCATTAAACGCATATATGAAGGTGATCTCTAATCATCAGAAGCAAATCCAGAAGTCTCGTGAAGTGTTTGCGTTGAATGGTGGACAACTGCTTTTTGACTTTGCGAATAATAATTATGCTCCTGATGAAGGTGGACATTATGTTGCTCAGTGGGAACGAGATGGATTTGTTAAATTTTCTGCGGGGGCTGCTATTGAGAACAAATGGTGGGCTGTTTATAAATTTGGTAACGTTGTAGCTAATTATTACAAAATCGAAAACGGAGGATATTTTCAGCCAAGTCCGGGCCAGCTGACTAAGGCTGAATCGCCGGCAGTACCATTGAGTGTAGAGAGTGGTTTCGATAAAGGAGATTGCGAGAAGATTGTAAAGAATTCTCTATATTCAGGGAAAGTAACTGAAACGCAGATTGAGTCCGATTACGATGATGTTAACTAAAAAAGGCTTTTTGTAGTTATCCAAGTGACGTTTACCCTAAAAGTTGGAACAACTTTCGGGGTAAACGTCAAAGGTAAATACGATCTATGCTTTTTTGATGCAGTTCATAATGCACATTAAGCAAAGTAAGTCCGCTATCGCTGTGATAACGAACTTTTTGATTTAGTGTTTTTAGACCAAGTTGAGCACGCAAACGCGCAAAACAATAAACCACGTGCTATGCGGGTGGGCGTTCATTCGTTCCAATCCAAATCCTCCTTCGGATTTAGAGTGAAGGTGTCGAAGCCAAACATTATAAATCGAAAGGGAATTATCAATATGGTGAATAAGATTAATAGCCAAGCTCCCGCTAAGCGATTATGCAAACACCATACAGTATTTACACCTAAGTAGAGGAGAAAGATTGATTTACAATCAATATCGAAAGGATCTTTAACAAGATATTCAATCATTGTGTCGATACAAGCGTGTCGGTATTATTGAGGGGGTATATGATGCCAGACTATGTTCATTTGTTAGTAAGCATTCTACCCAAGTTAAGTGTCTCCAGTTTTATGGGTATTTAAAAGTGGAAACTGCCTTAATGAGGTTCAATCACAATTTAAAGGACAAATTTGATAATCGTCATTCTTGACCAGCAAATTGCTACGTTAATACGGTGCTACATTTTCTTATTTCCGTGCTTGTCGGAATAATCGTTGGCATTTATCTTCGATTACTCGGCTACTGGTTAGATCGAAACAAGCATTAGGGCACGGATTTGTTTGACCAGCATCCGCTCAATTAAATTAAGTGTAAAAAAGACCCGATGCTTGTGGAGAGCATCGGGTCTTGATGTACTATTCGTTGCATTTATATATATAAAATTCTAACACGGGTAGATGAAAATACAATCACGAAATTTAAGTCGTTCATAGACTTAAATTGTGCTTACATGGGTTATCAGAAATAGTAGTAGAATTTAAAACTATTTTTAAGGTATTTTCGGGTGCTTTTTAAGAATTCAGGAAAATCTTTATTCAAACACAAACTGATTATGATACAGTTCCGAATAGAATCCATGTTTATCGAGCAATTGCTGATGAGTTCCTTGCTCAATCACATTGCCATCTTTCAACACCACAATCTTATCAGCGTTAAGAATGGTTTTCAAACGGTGAGCGATAACAAAGCTTGTGCGACCTTGAACCACGGCATCCATCGCTTTTTGAATGCGCGCTTCGGTGACGGTATCAACGTTTGAAGTCGCCTCATCAAGAATCAATAATGATGGGTTAGTGAGGATGGTCCGAGCGATACTAAGCAGTTGTTTTTGTCCCGTCGAGAAGACGGAATTTTCGTCCGTGACCTTGGTATCGTACCCATCGTCTAGCGACATGATGAAGTCGTGAATGTTGGCTTGCTTAGCCGCTGCAATCATCTCTTCATCAGTGGCATCAGGTTTTCCATACTTGATATTAAAGGCAATGGTGCCAGAGAAGAGGACGCTATCCTGTAAGACGATTCCGACGTGGTCACGCAGGTTTGTCATGTCAACCTGACGCACATCCTTATTATCAATAGAAACAGTCCCTGAATCGACATCGTAAAAGCGATTCAGGAGGTTCATAACCGTTGTTTTCCCAGAACCGGTAGGACCGACAAGAGCGACCATTTTACCTGGTTCAACGTCAATGGAAACGCCATGCAGAATCTCACGACCTTTATCGTAACTGAAATGGACATCATTTAGTGCGGCGCTGGTTGAGCCAGCAGGAATAATGGCGCCTTTTTCTGGTCTGATTTCTTCCGGTTCATCAAACATCTGGTTCAAACGTCGGGCACCAGTAACCGCTAATTGGAACATGCTGTAGAGTGTTGAAATTTGGGTGATTGGTTGATAGAACTGCTGCGAATATTGGACGAAGACAACGACCAAACCAAGGGCAGCGGCGCGGCTCATGCCTGAGTTCATTGCTATCCAACTACCGGCGAAGATAACAATCGCCGTGTTGACTAATGACATGCCTTGCATCAGTGGGAAGAGCATGCCTGAGTACGTTTGCGCCCGTGTTGTGGCCTTACGAACGTTTTCGTTGTGAGGCAGAAAACCGTCGATGGAATCCTGTTGCAAACCGTTAGTAATGTTGACCTTTTGACCGGCAATTTGTTCATTGATATACCCGTTCAATTTGCCGACTTCATCTTGCTGAATATCGGTATACTTGCGGGTACGGTTAATGAGAAAGGTAGCCAGGATGATAGCAACAGGGGCTGAGGCGATGGTGACCCATGCCATTTGCGCGTTCTGCTGGAACATAATAATCAAAATACCAATCATCAACGCGATGTTGGCCATGATTTCACCTAGAGCCTCATTAAGGGCATTGGAAATATTATCCAAATCACTGGTGAAACGGCTGAGAATGTCACCGTCTTGATGGGAATCGAAGAATCGGATCGTCATCCGTTGTAGTTTGCCAAACAAACCACGGCGCATGCGGTTCGTTGAGTAGCCCGTAATGTAGGTGATTGCGATGTTCATGACAAATGTTCCTAGGACACCGATGAAATAGAATAGGCCAAGCAGCCAAACAAAATGAACAAAATCACCTTTATTGCTGACGCCATGCATTAGGCCAAATACATATTTAGCCAGCGAGGTGACGGCCTTTCCCAGGTAAATAGGGGCCTTAACCTGAAAGTAGGTAGAAACGATGATAGCAATAATAACGATCGTAAAACTAATCTTATAACGTTTCAGATAATGATAGAAGAAACGCATTGAGCGACCAACGTCTGACATTAGGCTTCCCCCTTTCCCTTTTGAGTCTCATAAATTTCTTGATAGAAGTGGTTATTAGCAACTAATTCTTGATGGGTGCCTTCACCTACAAGTTTCCCGTTATCGAGGACTAAAATGCGATTGGCGTTGATTACTGATGAAATTTTTTCTGCAATGACAAACGTAGTTGTGCCTTTTAGTTCATGGTTCAAAGCTTCCTGAACCAGCTTTTCTGACTCGGCATCTAGCGCAGATGTGGAGTCGTCCAGAATCAAAATCTTTGGCCGGCCAATCACGCCTCGCGTAATGGATAATCGTTGCTTTTGCCCACCAGAAAAGTTGCTGGAACGTTCCTCGATATTAGCATCGTAGCGATTGGGCAAACGGTCAATGAACTCAGCAGCTTGCGAAATCTTGCTGGCCCGATCCATATCAGCAATTGAGGCATTTTTAAGACCTTGCTGAAGGTTGTGCGCAACGGTACCGGAAAATAGGATGGCCCGTTGTAGTACAAAGGCGACTGTTTTACGTAGTGAACGTTCATTGACGTCTTTCAAGTTAACGCCGCCAACACTAACCGTCCCGCTTTGCGGGTCAAACAAACGGGGGATGAGCTGGGCTAGGGTGGACTTACCAGCCCCAGTAGCACCAACGATGCCGATCATTTCGCCGGGTTTAACGTCGAATGAAATATCTGACAGGGTTGGTTGATCATCACCATCATAAGTGAAGGAAACGTGGTCAAATTTAACAGATCCGGTTAAGTCTTGCTCCGGCACATCCTTCTTGTAAACGATGTCCGGCTCAGTGTTCATGATTTCGTTTAACCGGTTTAAGGACACCATTGCACGAGCGGAAAAGGTGAGCATCATACCACCATTAATAATGGCAAACATGATTTGCATCAGATAATTAATAAATGACGCAATGGCAGCAACGGCACCTGGATGTGTTTGGGCAATGTCGCCAGTGAAGTAGATGGCGGCAACCACTGCCATGTTCCCAATCAACATAAAGGCGGGAATCATTAACGAAAAGAGAATACCGACGCCAATATTTTGGTCATTCAGTTTGTCAGAGACAGTATTGAATCGTTTTTGTTCATTGTTTTCTTGATTGAATGACTTAACCACGCGGACTCCAGTTAAGTTTTCCTTAGCCAGTTCGTTGACACGGTCGATTAAAGTCTGCATTAAACCAAAGCGGCGTCCCATTCGACCAAACGTACTAAGAACGACAAGCATAACAAGGACAATCTGAATCACGATGATCCACCAAAGCTGTGGCAGCGTGTTCAACGCGAGAATCAGCGCACCGACAAACATGATGGGAACTCGAATCAGCGCTTGGAGGACGGTCATAATTAGGTTTTGTACCTGATTGATATCGTTAGTTAACCGGACAACTAAACTGCCGGCTGAAAAACGTTCGATGTTACTAAAAGAAAATGCCTGAATTTTGCGATAGGCCATTTCCCGAATCGATGCGGCCATTCCCATGGCTACTTTAGCGGAGAAGATGGTGTTCAACACACCGGCAATCAAACCAACGAGCGCGATGACAATTAATGTGATCCCAATCGTTAGTATTTTATGATTATTGTTGGCGATGATGGCATTGATCACGTTTTGCAGCAATTTAGGTTGCCACAAACTGGCGGCAGCCATTACGGCCGCTGAAAAGACAGCCCAGAAGATCCCCCAGGCAAAGGGTTTTATGTTGGCGCGGATAATTTTCAAGGTTAATTAACCTTCTTTCTATGAACTATTGTTAATTTGATTTTTCGGTGATGGGCTTATGCTACCGGTTGTCAACATTGAAACTTCGCTGCGGGACCGGTTCAAGCCGGGAGTGCACCGTCTTTCACCTCGCCGCCAAGCCTCTGAGAACCGCGAGTCTTGGCGACCGTCCGTGCTGTAAATTCGAGAAGCCCATTCGAATTAACACCACTTTCACTGCTTCGTTTCAATGTTGACGCCCTTTCGCTCACATTCTGCATCAAATTAACGTTATCACTGTGTAGAATTGCGTGTGAGATAAATTACTATTCGGAGCTTTTATTGAAATGTGAGTGGAGGCAAACAGGGACAGAGTTTCGTGGTAGCAATACTTAGTGGGCGTACTTGGACCACTTAGTATTGCAGGGCGACTTCTGAGATCGGGTTATGAGCTCAGAATCGAGACCCAAGACCGTCTTGTGGGCTTGGGTCGGTCCCATGAAACGGCGTCCCTGTTTGCCGTAACGGGGCAGCCTTGGAAAACTGAATAGAAGCTTAATGTCGCCGATGAAGATAAATGGCGACAATGATAACGATGATGAGGAGCAGAATGATTGTGCTCCGCGAATCGTGCCCCAAAGCCTGTCGAAGCAAACGGAAATAACCAATCCCGTGAGGCAAAAAGACGCCTGAAATGGACCACATGTGTGTTGCCTCCTAAATTACTTTGTTTGACTTATTATACGCATTACAAAAATTATGAGAAAGCAATAAGTTGTTTGTGAGCAAATTTCCACAAAAAGGGGTCGCGTTGCTTCCTAAAGATGAGTAAGATGAAATTAGCATTTACGCGTATTGGAGGACCAATCCAGATGAACTGGGCACATTTTATTTTTGAAACAATTATCTATGTAAACGCGGTGTTGGCGTTCATTACCGTGTTTCGTGAACCGCGTGATATTTCAGCGACCTGGGCCTGGCTGCTGGTGCTGGTGTTCTTACCGATCATCGGTTTCATTGCTTACGCCTTTGTCGGTCGGCGATTGCCGAAGAATCGACTATTTCAAATTCAGGAACAAGAGCAGTTACAGCTTGATGAGCAGCTAGCGCTCCAGCGAGCGGAGTTGTCATCAGAGCGAAATGACGCGGATGATGTAACTGCCACCGCGTTAGGTACGGTCAATCTTTTTATCGAGTCAGATCAAGCCTTTTTAACTCGTAATAATCGAGTGCACATTATTTCTGATGGGAAAGTGCTGTTCCACCAGATGTTTGAAGACATCGAACGGGCTAAACAGAGTATCCATATCGAGTTTTATACGATCTATAATGACGACATTGGTAACGAGCTGTTGCGTTTGTTGATTCGTAAGGCGGAAGCTGGCGTGGCTGTGCGGGTGCTATACGATTCATGGGGTTCAATGGGTGTGCGGCCTAAATTCTATGATCCGTTGCGAGCCGCGGGTGGGGAGGCATATCCCTTCCTGCAAACGCGTAGTGCGTTAGTGGATTTTCGTTTGAACTTCCGTGATCACCGTAAGATTGTTGTGATTGATGGAGCCATTGGCTATACCGGTGGCTTTAACGTCGGCGATCAGTATCTTGGCCGTAAAGAGAAGTTTGGTTACTGGCGTGATACGCATCTTCGCATCGTTGGGGCTGGCGTTTACGGGCTTCAGTCACGCTTTATCCGTGATTGGAACGCCACCAGTCGCACCAAACCGTTAAACGTTACCAACGATTTCTTCCATATTACCAAGGTGAAGGGGGAAACCAACATGCAGATTGTTTCATCTGGTCCCGATTCTGATAAAGAGCAGATTAAGATGGGCTACTTAAGATTGATTAACTCAGCTCGCAAACGGCTGTGGATTCAGTCGCCATACTTAATTCCGGATGACTCCGTTCTAGATGCGCTTCGAGTCGCGGCCGGCAGTGGTGTAGATGTTCGCATTATGATTCCAAGCAAGCCAGATCATGCCTTTGTATACCGGGCAACCGAGTATTACGCAAAGCAGTTGTCTCGAAACGGCGTCAAAATTTTCAAGTATCGCAACGGTTTTATCCATTCTAAAACGATGGTCGTTGATGACGGGGTTGCCTCTGTTGGATCGGCGAACTTAGATTTCCGTAGTTTCAAACTAAACTTTGAGGTCAATGCCTTTCTGTATGATCCTAAAGTGACCGCGGAGTTGGCTAAGCTATTTGAAGCCGATATGCGCGTCAGTGAACTGACGACATATGAGACGTTTGCTCAACAATCGTATTGGCGTAAGTTCAAACAAACATTTTCACGCCTATTGTCACCAATTCTGTAGAGAATAAATATAAGGGATCGGTTTCGCAGCTAGATTGCGGAACCGGTCCCCTTTTTTGCAAGCTTAATGTTCATCTGCAGTTGGACGGACATCACCAAATGACCAATGTGGTAACTGGGACACGAATTGGTGGTAGGCGGTCTCTTCTTGAGTTGCGGCAACCTCTGCACTGGCAAGGTTGCCGGCGTGTAAGTCAGCTTCGCTCAAACGCAAATAGTCAGTGAAGGTCGCGTTGCCGATTAGGTCGATAGTGTACGCGGCGTTTTGGTGATGGGCGCGCGTTTGAACCATGCCACCTGGATTATAGATGGTCAGGAGTTGGTCAAGCTGAGCGGCTGGATGAGTCAGTACCCAAATTAGCGATGTGGCCGACATGCCGGTACCACAGGCGTTTGTAAAACCAACGCCGCGCTCAAACGTCCGCACAAAGAGGGTAGTGTCATTGATTTCCCAACCAAAGCTGACATTGACGCCATCAGGAAACCACGGGTTTTGACCGTTTAATTGTTGCCCGAGTGTGCCCAAAAAGGCGGTTGTTAACGCATTGGGATGATTATGGTCTGTGAGACTAATCAAATGCGGGTTTGGCACGGCCACAGCGGAAAAGGTTGCCGATGAATTTGTTGAAAACGGCAAGTTGTTCTCGTTTAGAAGTGGTGTTGTCGGGATTTGATGTAAACCAATCGAAGCAGCATCGAAACTGATGGGTTGAATGCTGACACTAAACGCGGGCACATCTGGCGCAAACGGCGTCACTTGATGAACTGGTAAATCAGCCGCATCTGTTTCAACTTGGAAGTCCGTTTGATGCGTTTGTTCTGCAAGATAGCGGCTGACGGTTCGTAAGCCGTTGCCACACATGCTTGCTTGGCTGCCGTCGCGATTGAATACCTGCATTCGGCCAATTGCGTTGGGATGACGACTGTCACTGACGACCAGGACGCCGTCTACTTTGCCCAGCCCTGCTGGTGCTGTGTCGTTGACTTGTTGCGCCAAATGACTGAGTTCAGCTGAGGTGAGGGCATGTTTAAGTTGTCGTTGATCAAGCAGGTAAAAACTATTTTCAGAACCATGAACCCGAATTAAATTAACCATGGGTAACCTCCTGTGCTGGTTGACGGAGTGGCAAACTAACTGGTTGATTAAAAAAGTCATTATAGATGAGGCGAACGGCGTCATCAGCCTGCGCTTCGCGAACACCAATCATGATGGAAATTCGTGACGCCCCTTGGTTGATCATTTGAACACCGATGTGGTGAGTGGCTAGCGGGTGCAAAATCCGGTCAATGACACCGACCTGATTGCGCATACCTTCACCAACCACCATCAAGATCGCGTAATCATCGATCCACTGCAGGCGGTCTGGTTGCAACGTTTCTTTGATATCTGCGAGCAAATGAGGAAGAACATCTGCCGGAATTTGGTTGCGGTCAAAGATGATCGTTAAATCGTCGATTCCTGAAGGCATGTGTTCGTAGCTAATGTGGTAGCGGAAGAGGATCTTGAGTAACTTTAGTGTGAAGCCAACTTCCCGGTTCAACAGATAACGGTGCAGGTAGAGCGCTGCGAACCGTTTGGAACTGGCGACACCCGTGATTAATCGTTTAGGCTGTGACTGATTCGTTGGTACAATCAGTGTTCCTGGCACACTGGGATGATTGGTATTCTTTACGCAAATGGGTACCTGACCTTCAATGGCAGGGATAATTGCTTCATCGTGAAACACTGAGAAACCGGCATATGAAAGCTCACGCATCTCAACGTAGCTCATCTTAGTGATTGGGGCTGGGTTAGCGACCACGTTGGGGTTCGCGGCGTATATGGAGTCGACATCCGTAAAGTTTTCGTATTCAGTTGCATGCAAACCGCGGGCAAGAATAGCACCTGTGATGTCTGAGCCACCACGAGAAAAGGTTACAAGGTGACCGCTGGTTGTATAGGCAAAGAAACCAGGGACGACCCATAGTTTATCTTCCGCTAGCAGCTCCTGACGGGCCACGGCCAGGTGTGTGTATGTCTGGGCCAAAATGGTCGCGTTGTTTGGCTCCTGCGTGGCAATTAAGCCAAGTTCGTGTGGGTCAACGTAGCGAGCTGCTAATCCCTGTGTATTTAACACCAGCGCTAGTAACTGTGCGTTTAACTTTTCCCCATGGGCTTTAAACGCAGCCATTCTAAAGGCTGGGCCACGAAATGATGTCGTTGGTAGGGCCAAAATTTGATCTGCCAGTGGCTTAAATTGAGCTGCCGAAATATCAAACGCTGTTGCGATTTCTTGATATCGGTCGATGATTTGCTGGCCGATTGACCGCTGTGTTTTACCATGCGCACGTGCGTAATCAATCAGTAAATCGGTAACTTTTTCATCGTTCTCATTTCGTTTGCCGGGTGCTGAAACGACCACCACGCGGCGTTGCCTATCCATTTGTAAAATCTGTATGACGTCGTTAAAATGCGTCGCATCTGCCAAGGAACTGCCACCAAACTTAATTACTTTCATCGATCCTAACCTCGCTTACCACGGTCGTTTTTCCAAACTGACCATTGTTTTGATGTTAGAAGGGGAATCGACACTGAAATCATTCACACCCACGATTACATTTAAAAAGCGCACCCAATGACTTTGTTTAACGAGGTCATTGGGTGCGCTTAGTCTAATCGAACGTAATCGATATAGTACCGGTTATGTATGGTCGTAGATAGCGCCCCGCAACTTTTTTGTTAGTTGCGACAGTCCTTGGGCTGTTAACCCAAGTCCCAACCCTAACTGAGACGAGTCAGTCAAAGTTTCGGCGAATCATCCTTTCACTAAGCGTCGTTAACCTCGTCGATTTCCTCTTAGTTACTTTTAATCTTCGCAACCTCTTCTATGATTACTGGCAATTATAGCGAATTAGTTTTCAATTACAATAGCTAAATGAAAATAAATGTAAACGCGTTGGTACACTGTTTTACTTGGAAATATAAAATTCAAATGAAGACTTGACGGGTTATGAAAAGAGCGATATGCTCATTAAAATTAAATGTGAAAAGAGGTTGCAACCAACAAGAGTAATCAGCGGAGTCGGGTCACGACATAGAAACTGATGAAAGGGGCGGTTGCCGAAGCTGGACGATTGACCATCGCTTTGGCTGGGATGTTGATGAACAATCAGCAAACTGTCGTGATGAAAAATTCATCGCGGGGCGCTTACGACATTCAGAAACGAAATGAATTTATTTTCGGGACTCTTTTGCGTACGCACCTATGCAAATGAGCCCCTTTTTCGTGCTATGTGTCTGTGCTTTCGGTTGTCAATGTTGACGCCCTTCAGTCTACCTTGCAAAGATGATCGCCGTATAGGCAAAGCGCATAACCGTTCGAATAGACACATAACTTCTAAAACTAAAAGGAGCAAAAAAATGACAACAACAGTTGAGTCAACGAAAAATCATTTAATGATCGGCGGTATGGATACCGTCAAACTGGCAGAGCAGTTTGGCACACCACTGATTGCTTACGATACGCAGGATATCGTTCGCCAGGTGAAGGCCTTTCAACAGACGTTTGCTAACCATCGAATTGATGGCATCGTGAGTTACGCGTCGAAAGCCTTCTGCGTGAAGGGAATCTATCAGCTGTTGGCGCCACTCGGTGTACATGCAGACGTTGTGTCAGCAGGCGAAATGGCAACGGCGTTTGCGGCCGGCTTTCCAGCATCTCGCCTGAGTTTTCACGGGAATAATAAGTCTGTGGATGAACTGACAATGGCACTGGATCATCATCTTGGCACGATTATTGTTGATAATTTTGTTGAGCTTCATTTATTACAACGTTTGCTACAAGAACGGGACGAAACCATTGCGATTCAAATTCGAGTGACCCCCGGCGTTAGTGCCCATACACATCAGTACATTCAAACGGGTCAGGTCGATAGCAAGTTTGGTTTCGACATTGGTTCTGGTCAAGCGGATCAAGCGCTGACAGAAGCCTTAGCGGATGACCATCTAGAGGTTCGTGGCGTTCATGCACATATTGGATCGCAAATCTTTGAGAGTACCGGCTTTGTAATGGCAGCCGAGAAACTGATTGAATTGCTGACCCATTGGCATGAAGCGTTTGGCTATTCCGCCCAGGTGCTAAATATAGGCGGCGGGTTCGGCATTAAATATGTGGAAGGTGACGATCCACAATCACCGGAGGACCAGCTTGATACTGTGTTGACGACGATTGAGGCTAGGTTAGGCAATCATCATCTAGAAATGCCGGAGATTTGGATTGAACCTGGCCGGTCGTTAGTTGGTCCGGCAGGAATCAATTTATATCGGGTTGGCGCAAACAAACGTGTCCCCGGTTTGTTACCATACGTGGCCGTTGATGGTGGCATGGGGGATAACATTCGACCAGCGTTGTATCAGGCGGCATACGAACCGGTATTGGCTAATCATGTTGAAGATTCTTCTAAAGAAACCATCCATATTGTCGGTAAATATTGTGAGTCCGGCGACATTCTAGTAAATGAAGCAACGTTGCCGGTCACAAAAACGGGCGATGTGATTGCCCTCTTAGCCACCGGCGCCTACGGTTATTCGATGGCCAGCAACTACAATCGTAATCCACGTCCAGCCGTCATTTTTATCGATCACAAACATGCCAGCGTCGTTGTCCGACGCGAAACTAACCGCGACATACTCGCATTAGATGAGGATTTTAAGAAGAGTGCCGCCGAAGCTCGGTAAGGCTCGAGCAACAACGTAAAGGTGACAGCGTGCAAGCGCACTTTGCTTGTGGGGTGACAGCTTTGGGTTGTGCACAGGGCCTTGAGCGACAGGTGCACGTTTAAAAGAGTGCCGCCGAAGCTCGGTAAAGCTCAAGCGACAGGTGCACATTTAAGAAGAGTGCCACCGAAGCCCTGTAAGGTAAGTCAATCATTGAGGAGGATTCACATGGCAGAATTAGATGCGACACAAATCATTCATACGATAGCGACCGCTAAGAAACAAACGCCGGTCAAGGTCACTGTTAGTGGCGAGCACTTACGTCAACTGACGATTCCAGATGGCATTGAAGCGTTTATGGAAGATCATACTGGTACGTTGTTTGGCAGCTGGCCGGTAGTAAAACCATTTCTTGAAGTACACCAAGATGTGATTGCGCAAACGCATGTGGAAACTAATGCCACTAATTCAGCGGTTCCGTTATTAGATGCACGTGAAATTAACGCCCGCATTGAACCAGGTGCCATCATTCGTGATCAGGTGGTGATTGGTGATCACGCTGTCATCATGATGGGTGCGTTGATCAACATCGGCGCAGAGATTGGCGCTGATTCCATGATTGATATGGGTGCCGTGCTTGGTGGCCGTGCGATTGTTGGCAAGCATTGTCATATCGGTGCTGGCGCGGTGTTAGCCGGGGTAATCGAACCAGCTTCTGCAGAACCCGTGCGCATCGATGATGATGTGTTGATTGGGGCTAATGCAGTGGTTATTGAGGGCGTTCATGTCGGGGAACACGCGGTAGTTGGTGCTGGCGCTGTGGTAACTGAGGATGTGCCAGCTAATACCGTTGTTGCTGGTGTTCCAGCTAAGGTAATTAAAGTTAACGATGCGAAAACGCAGGCTAAAACGAAACTTCAAGATTCGTTACGAAAGCTCTAGCACGTTTGACTGAAAGAAAGTTGGTACTGCATGTCTGAAACGTTAGATTTAATTCATATTCGCCGTCACTTGCACCAAATTCCAGAGTTGGCACTGCATGAAACCCAAACAGCTGCATATCTACGGCAAGTTATCGAAACGATGCCTCAGCAATGGTTGACCATCCATCACATACCAAGTTTGCCAACGGCCTTGATGGTTAAAGTTCAAGGAAGCCAGCCGCAACGGTGTATTGGGTACCGCACTGATATTGATGCCTTGCCAGTTACAGAGGCGACAGGATTGCCATATGCCTCGACAAATCCCGGCAAGATGCATGCTTGTGGCCATGATATTCACATGACGGTGGCCCTAGGGGTGCTCAATTACTTTGCTAATCATCAGCCCAAAGATGACTTATTATTTTTCTTTCAACCGGCTGAGGAAAACGACAACGGTGGCAAGTTGGCCGTTGAAGCTGGCGCCTTTACTGGCGAATGGCGACCTGATGAGTTTTATGGCTTGCATGTCAATCCGGAGCTGTCTGCAGGCGTGATTGGATGCCGCAATGGCACACTATTTGCCGGCACGACTGAAATTAACGTGGATTTTGTTGGCAAAGGCGGGCACGCGGCTTATCCGCACTTGGCTAACGACATGGTAGTGGCTTGCGCCAGTTTTATCATGCAAGCGCAGACCGTCGTCTCTAGAAGCGTTGACCCAATTGAAGGCGGCGTGGTGACGTTTGGCAAACTGAATGCTGGTAGTATTCGCAACGTCATTGCTGGCCGTGCCAGGCTGGAAGGGACCATTCGCGGACTAACGCAAGCGATGATTGAACACATTGACCAGCGGCTACAGGCAATCGCCAATGGCATCGCTACGAGTTTCGAGTGCAAAGTCAATGTTGAACTGAATCAGGGCGGTTACTTGCCGGTAGAAAACGACCCAAGGCTGACAGTACCATTTATTCAATTTATGAAAAATGCGCCAGACGTGGACTTTGTTGAAACGGCGCCGGCCATGACTGGCGAGGACTTCGGATATATGTTGCATCAATTTCCTGGCACGATGTTTTGGTTAGGCGTAGATGGTCACGCGCCGTTGCACTCTGCCAAAATGACGCCGGACGAGTCCGCTATTAGCAAGGGTGTCACCGCCATTACTGAATTTTTGGAGGATCGGATGACAAGAAAGTGATGCTCGGATTCGGTTGAATCCGGATGGCTCTCATTGACAAGGAGGAATTTAAAATGTTTGAACAAAATGATTTATTAACAGCAATTATCACACCGTTTACCGAAGATGATCATATTGATTTCGATGCATTAACGCGATTAACAAATATGCTCATTGAAACTGGTTCACGCGGTTTTGTCATTGGTGGGACGACAGGTGAGACACCAACGCTAACGCACGAAGAAAAGATTGAACTTTATACCCGTTTTGCACAGATTGTGGCTGGTCGAGGTGTCGTTATCGCTGGGACAGGCAGTAATAATACAGCTGCGACGATTGCCTTTAATCGGGAAGTAGATGCGATTGACGGGATTGATGGAACGTTGGTCGTTGTCCCTTATTACAACAAACCTAATCAACGGGGAATGGTTGCCCACTTTACGGCGGTTGCTCAAGCCGCTACTAAGCCGATCGTTATTTACAACATTCCTGGCCGAACTGGTGTCAACATGACTAACGAAACGATTCTCCAACTGGCACAAGTGCCGAACATCAGCGGTGTAAAACAGTGTGGTAGTGATGCAGATTTGGCGGCGTTAATTAATGATGCGCCGACAGGTTTTGCTGTTTACAGTGGGGAAGATTCCCAAGCTTTATTGGTAAAGGCACTGGGCGGGACTGGCGTCATTTCCGTTGCCAGTCACGTATATGGTCCAGCGATGCGACAGGAATATGACGCTCTAGCACAAGGTAATGTTGAACGTGCTGGCCAGATTCAACGCGACTTGATGCCAAAGATGGCGGCGTTATTCATGTATCCATCACCATCACCGGTAAAGGCTGTTTTAGATGCGCAGGGGCTACCTGTTGGTAACCCACGTTTGCCAATCGTTCCTCTGAATGACACTGAGAAAAGTATTTTGGCACAACGACTAGGCGTTCACCAACTAAGCGACATTCCGTTGGCAGAAAACACGGAGGCGGTATAGAAAATGAGTGAGTCAAAGATTCGTGTTATTGTCGCTGGCTTTCGCGGCAGTATGGGGACTGCTAGCTGCCAGACAATTTTAAACGATGAGCGGTTTGAATTAACTGGTGTGTTTGATCCTCATGCTGCACTGACGGACGGAAATGACACACATTTGCCAAGCCAAGTTGTCGTTGCCACTACGGAAGACGAGTTGCCTGAGGCAGATGTTTGGTTAGACTTTACAACCCCGACTGTGGTTGAACACAACGTCGAAGTAGCTTTGCGGCAGGGGTTGTTCCCGTTGGTTGGCACGAGCGGCTTAACGACAGCACAAATAAAAGCATTGCAGGCGTTAGCTGCCTCGGCTCATCTAGGTGGGTTGATCGTTCCAAACTTTGGATTGTCGGCGGTGTTACTAACTCAGTTTGCTAAACAGGCGGCTAGATACTTTCCAAACGCGGAGATTATTGAAATGCACCATGCTGATAAACGGGATGCACCATCCGGTACGGCGGTTGCCACAGCTCATGCAATCGCTGCCGGTCGGCAACAGCAGCCAGATCTCGATCATACTGAAAGCAGCGTGGATGGTGTGCGCGGTGGAATTGTCGACAACGTTCCGATTCACGCGGTTCGTTTGCCCGGATATTTAGCGCATGAACAAGTGTTGTTTGGCGGGACGGGTGAGGCGCTGACGATTCGGCAGGACACATATGATCGTGAGTCATTTATGGTCGGCGTCAAGTTAGCATTGAGTAAAGTAACAACATTAACAGAATTAAAGGTTGGTTTGGAACAGGTTTTAGATTAGCGTCATACCGCGAATCGATGCGGTCAAAGGAGAATGCATATGCCAGAATTAGAAGCTCAGTTAACGGGGATGACACGGCCCGTGTTTGACCAAATTGTGCCATCAGCGATTCGTCAATTTGATAATCAAATAAAGGATATTCCTGGCATATTGAAATTAACGCTTGGTGAACCAGATTTTAACGCACCAGATCACGTCAAGCAGGCGACCATCGATGCAATCAATCAGAATCGCTCTCATTACGCGCCAGCTGCTGGATTACCAGAGCTACGAGAAACGATCAGTACATACTTAACCAAACTGAATCAGGTCACTTATGATCCGCAAACGGAAATACTGGTAACAGTTGGCGCCACAGAAGCGATTGCGGCGGCGATGGGCACCGTTTTGGGAGCAGGCGACGAGGTGATTATCCCAACACCAATTTTTCCGTTGTACATTACCACGGCCCAGATTGATGGCGCTACACCAGTGTTAGTTGATACCTCAGTGGATGACTATGTATTAACACCGGCTCGGCTAACGGCTACATTGGCTGCTCATCCGCGTGCAAAGATGTTGGTTTTGAATTATCCAACCAATCCAACTGGTGTCACTTACACAGACTCGCAGTTGCAAGCATTGGCCGCAGTGATTCGTAAACATAAGTTGCTCGTGTTGGCTGATGAAATCTATTGTGAATTAGCCTACGACCAGCCTCATGTATCTATTTCCACATTATTACCAGAGCGGACAATCGTGATTAATGGCGTTTCCAAGACGTTTGCCATGACAGGTTACCGGGTTGGCTACCTAGCGGCCCCGGCGGCCCTTACTCAGCAGATTGCCAAACTACATGGCGCTTTGGTAACCGCTGCACCGACACCAATGATGGCGGCGGCCACTGATGCTTTGCTGCATGGGTCGGCAGACACGGCGGACATGAAGGCACAGTATCACGAACGTCGTGATTTTCTGGTACAAGCGCTCAATCAACTTGGATTTACAACGGCCCAACCAAATGGTGCTTTTTATGTGTTCGCTAAAATACCGGCAGATGAGGAACAAGATGACCGCACTTTTGCACTCAAGGTTGCCCAACAGGCAAAAGTTGCTGTTGTCCCAGGTAGTTGTTTCGGCCCTGGCGGTGAAGGCCACGTTCGTTTGTCATACGCCGCCGATATGGACAAACTTCAGGAAGCCGTAAAACGACTGGCAGCTTATCGTGCCAACAAATTATCGGTTGATGTTTCGGCTTAACTAAATGATCGAGTGGAGTGAAACTTGAAAGGAAGCAATTTAATGCAATCATTTAATGTCGCAATTCTTGGTGTTACTGGTGCAGTTGGCACACGGATGTTACAACAATTGGAAAAGTCTGATATCGTGGTCGATCGATTGGTGCTGTTGGCGTCAGCACGTTCAGCTGGTCAAACACGCATCTTTCGTGGCCAATCTTATACGATTGAAGAAGCCACAACAGACTTGTTTAAAGGTATCGATATCGTCTTGTCGTCAGCTGGCGGTTCAGTTTCCAAAGCATTGCTACCAGCAGCGGTGAAAGCAGGGGCCGTTTGTGTCGATAACACCAGTGCCTTTCGGATGGAGCCAGATGTACCATTGGTCGTGCCTGAAGTGAATCCAGGAATGTTGAGTCAGCATCATGGTATTGTTGCCAATCCAAACTGCAGTACTATTCAAATGGTTGTTGCGTTGGCACCGATTGATCGTCAGTATAAGTTACATCAAGTTCTAGTTTCGACTTATCAAGCGGCGTCTGGTGCTGGTCAACGGGCAATGAACGAGTTATTCGATGAGGCCCAACAACGTCATGAAGGCGAAGAGGAGACGGCTGCCATCTTACCCGTCAAGGGTGCTGAACATCACTATCCATTGGCGTTTAACTTGTTGCCACAGATTGATGTCTTTGAGGACGATGGCTTCACGCACGAAGAATGGAAGATGATTCACGAAACTAAAAAGATTTTACGTGGCGACATGAACGACACGGAACTCAAGGTATCTGCAACCTGTGTCCGCGTACCCGTACCAATTGGCCATGGTGAAAGTGTTTATTTTGAAACGAACCAAACACCAGCCGTACCAGACATGCAGGCTCTATTGGCTCATTCAAAGGGTGTCGTATTGCAGGATGATCCAGCACACCAAGTTTATCCGCAACCGATTAACGCAGCTGGTCATGGCGAAACGTTTGTCGGCCGGATGCGAGCAGACCGGGAAAATCCAGGAGCTTATCACATGTGGGTCGTTGCTGATAACCTACTTAAAGGGGCAGCATTGAATGCGGTTCAAATCGCACAGGAACTGATCAAACGTGATTTAGTGCGTGTTCCTGAAGTAACTAAATAAAGTAACCTAAAATATCACGCTGATACGAAAAAATATCAGCGTGATGTTTTAGGTTACTTTGATTGTATGATATCGAACCAATTAACCAGTTAATAATACTAAGAAACGTGGATCGAACTGGACTTTGTTGCTGCGGTGACATAGAAATGTGGGTCGTCACCAACTGCACCATCTTTGAAGTTAGTCGTATTGTGATCGTAGATAGCATTATCGGGACCTGTGATAGAACCACTTTTGGCGTCCAAGTCAAAGTTATACTCGATATCCTTAGCGAATTCTAGTTTGATTGAACTGGAGTGTGCCGTGGTATCAAGATTGCCAGTGAGATCGCTGAAACTTAGGTTAATTGAACCTGAATTGGCGTTGAAAGCACCGGCACCAATCAAGTCAGTGCCGCGGACAGAACCTGAGTGTGAGTCCACATTGAACTTAGCAACCGTAGTGTCAGCCAAACGAATTGAACCGCTATGAGCACGAGCACGTAATAGTCCCGCAACAGTGGTTTGCTTGATGCGAACGGAACCAGAGGATGCGTTGACATCCAAATCCTTAAAGTGAGCACCATTAATGCGAATTGAACCGCTGTTTGCTTCTAAACGAACCTGGTTTAGAGCGCCGGTGTGGCTGAAATTAACGCTGCCTGAGGCACTGTTAACCAGTAAATCACCTGCAAAGGATGCTGGAATGAGTAGTTGAACACGAACCCGCAGTGGTAACAGGTGAGGCCGTGATCCATTATGAATTGACAGGGTACCATTCTCCAACTTAGTTTGTGCGAGATAGCTGTCATTAGCACGGTTCATGTATTCCCGGAAGATGATGTGCTCATCATCGGGATTGCTTAAAATTCGGACGCTACTGTCAGCATACTTAAAGTCGATTCGCTGAACTTGATCAGCAGAAAATTGTTGTTCGTTGGCAAGTGCTAAACTGTCCACGTAGATTTCGGTATCGACCGGTTCTTGTTCATTAAATTGCTGGTCGAAGTTTGAAAATGTGTCGTCATTGGCATGGGGATCGAACTTGTCGTTATGTGATTGCTGCTTTTTTTCCGTAAACGAACCGGCAAATGTTTTGCCGCCGTCCGTGTGAATGCCACGATTGTCGATTACAAGATTACCCATCCGAATACCGTCGTTTGTGACAGTAAACGTACCGTTATTGATGTTGATGCCATCGCTATCAATATTTACCGCTTTACCACCGTTAACTTTAATACCGTTATCATCGATGCTGAGCACTTTACCACCATCAATGATCACCTTGCCATCGGCAATATCGATGTGATGACCATGACTATAGGCATGCTCATGTGACGTTTGTTTAGCATCGTCGGAATGAGTATCTTGATCAGTGGCATTTTTTTCGGCGTTAATTTCATCCACTAAGTCGTCGAGATTGCCTAATCCTTCAAAAGCTCTGTTGACAGCGTCCGTGATGGTGGCGCCTTTTCTTTCATTGTCATGAGCGGCCTCACTCAGATCAGCGGCCAACTCCTCACGTAATTCATGCATTTCTTCCGTGTCAGGATAAGCCTTAAACGTTTCATCCAAACGCCGGTTAACCATCGTATCAATTGTGTCCATTGTCATCAATCCTCCCGGTAATCAGGTCATCAATAATCTTTTTGGCAAACGCCCAGTCTGCGACATTTTTGGTGAGTAGACGGGTGCCTTGTTCAGTTAATTTGTAATATTTTCGGCGGCCACCCTGAGTCTCGTCGCCCCAGTAGCTTTCGATATCACCATTGCGTTCCATGCGGCGAAATGCAGTGTATAAAGTGGCCTCGTTTAATTCATATGCATCGTGGCTCAGTTCACGGACGGCCTTAGCAATTTCATAACCGTAACTGTCGCCCTGGCTAAGAATATTAAGAATGATGGTCGTCGTGTGCCCCCGAATAATGTCTTTAGAAATTTCGGGTTTCATGAATGCACCTCCAGTAGTTGTTCGTTTGATTGAGTATAATTTATCACCAATTACTGTGTGTGTCAAAGTATTGTTCAAAGCTTTCTGTTCAAGTTTCAAATGCAGCCGCCTAGTTACTGTGCTTACTGTTGACGGCCCCGTCGCTGAGATAGTGGACAATTTCTTTGAAATACCAGATACTCGTAGATTAAAAAATTGGTACAAGTCTATTCACATCAATGCTAATGTATAACTTAGCAATTACGATTTTATGTTGGTCTACAAACGCTGTGTTAATGCGGATGCAAGCATTCCTTGCTCGTCATTGAAGCAAGCTACTGGTACTTTTTAGGAGTGAAGATGATGCAAACAAAAGGTGAAATTCTCTCGGCCAATTTAAAGAGGGCACGTAATCAATTACGGCTCACACAGTCTGAGGCTGCTAAACAACTAAATGTTTCACGTCAGGCTATTTCTAACTGGGAGACAGGGCGCAATCTGCCAGATGTTTTATTGCTGCAACAAGTGGCAGACGTCTATCAAACGTCTGTTGACGCATTGATGAATGCTTCCGCAGTGACAACGATATCGGCTAAGTTCTCAAAAGTCTTGATCGTAATCGCAGAAACTATCTTGGTAACTAGTCGAATGACACAGTTATCCACAATTGCTGGTCTAAGAATGATGGATGGGTTGATTGTGATTGTGGCAATGTTGCTATTTATATTCAAGATTAGAAGAACGCGACTTGTTTCTGCAACGATACTGATAGGTGTGCTAAACCTTATTGCCGCGCGGAAGTCGCAGATCGACTTAAATTTTGGCATGCGATTTGCTTGTTTTGCAGCAGGCATTTTGCTGCTGTTACAAGCTATTATTAGTTTGACTAGGAGGATCACCGAGAACCATCATTTTCAACATTGATGTTCGGGGTGGTTAGCGATGAAACGATTGTGGTGGTTGGTGACTATTATCTGGAGCTTTCTGTTTGGATGCGCAGTGGCAGTCGTCATGACACGTACGGTGGATGGGGCAGGTGTGACACAAACGCCTGCGTTGCGAATTTTCTCACTGGTAATCTTAGGGATAGTTGTTATTTTCGTTTGTGCCTGTCAATTGATTTGGTGGCTAATTATGCGCCGGCATTGAGCCCTTAATTTAAACCAGCACAAAAAGCCGCCCATCAGTTAAGATGGACGGTTTCTCTGTCATCCGGTCATCGCAAACATCTCATGACGCTGTTGCCAAGTTGACCCTTGCTCACGGATTACTGCCGGTCACACACCGGCTGTTTAATTGTGCGACCCCGCGGGAGTCACGTATATTGGTGGCGGATTCTAGGTTGCCGCCTGCCTGTTATCAGCTGATGAACAACTTCATCCAACTGACCCTGTGGTTCTTAGGAAGGAATCTTTCTAAGGCCAACGCTTTTTTCGTGGTCATGATTCACTCACTGGCCATTCGTCTAAGCATCTAATTGTAATGGGATGTTCGCTCCCTGGACGATGTTTATCAGAACAATACCATTTCACGGTGAAGTGACTTCATGATGTCTAACACCAACCATTCGGACGCGTAGTCCAAACTGTGTTCTAAACTCATTAAAGGCCAACTTCCTTCCTCACTTAGAAGTATAGCAAATGTTTAATGAAAGCGCTACCATTATTTACTATTTTTGATATTAAAATTTAAATCGAACAAATGTTTGTCTATCTATTTCACCGAGAATCAGATTCGGGTAAAATGGACACAACAAGTTAGTTCCGCAGAAGAAAGGGGCAAAAAACGTGTCATTAAACTTTATTTTGGGTCAGGCCAAATTTGATCATCGTCAGGAAATGATTGAGCAAATGCGTGTCTCCATGGCTGAACATCCAAAAGATCAATACTTCGTTTTGGTGCCTAACCACATTAAGTTCAATGCTGAGGTTGGCGTTTTAAATGCGCTGAAAGAAGCCACGGATAAGACAAGCCAGTCACTTTATGCGAATGGCCAAATTCAAGTATTTTCGTTCACTCGATTAGCTTGGTATTTTATGAAAAACGCGCCGACTTATCAACTACCACGCTTATCAAACGCTGGGTTAAGTATGCTAATTTATCACATTATTGCGCAACACCAGACTGAATTAACCGTTTTTGCCGGTGAACTTAACCAAACCGGTTTTATTAATCAGTTGGTTCGCCAATTTTCTGAGTTAAAGGTCGGTCAGGTTAGCGCGGCGGATTTGCAACATATTGCTGGTTCTTTGGAAACTAGTGAACAGGCAGATTTAGGCGGCAAACTACATGACTTGGCGATTGTATACGAGGCATATACAGAGACCTTAAGCGGTAATTATGTCGATAATGCTGACCTAGTGAACCAGTTAACTGATTTTTTGGTGCAAGGCAATGAACTTAAACACGCCCATATTTATTTAGACGGATACGCCACTTTTTCTGCACAAGAACAACAATTAGTCACCGTAATGATGAAACAGGCTGCTTCGGTCACCGTTTCGCTGGTTATGCAGCACGCCCCGAAACAAACGCCTGAATTGGGTGACCTATTTTATGAACCGTCATTAACGTATTTGAAACTAGTTCAGTTAGCTCGTGAAAATCAGGTTCAGATTCAGCTAGATACGACTGCTAAGAAATTGCGGGTAAGCACTGAATTAGCTAAGTTAGACGACTTTTGGGTCGCCAGTGTTCCCGCTAAGCGCCTGCCGGTTGATCAACTCTCAGCACAAACGAATTTACGTGTGTTCACTGCTGAAACACGTTTGGACGAACTCAACCAAGTTGCCCGCCAAATTCGAACGATGGTTGCCCAACAGCCTGAACGGTATCATTATCGTGACTTTTTAGTGTTGAGCCGACATTTAGCACCGTATGAAAACTTTGTTGGTCCAGTGTTTGATCAGATGGAAATTCCTTATTTCGATGATTCAGACAAACCGATGGACAAGCATCCACTGATTGAATTAATCAGTGCTCTATTTGACGTACGTGCCCATTATTACCGTTATCAAGATGTGATGCGGTTGTTAAAAACGGAGCTGTTAATTCCCCGTACATCGGGGCAGGCAATGTCAGTCAAAGATTTTCGACAAGCGTTGTCGCTAACGGAAAATTGGGTATTGAAAACCGGTATTGAGGGCTCTCGTTGGGTTGAAAAAGAAGATTGGACGTATTGGCGTTTACAACATGTCGATGATGAGACCCTAACGGAAGCAGACGTTGAGGTTCAACGTCAAATAAACGTTATTCACCATTTCATTGGGACCGTCTTGCCGCCATTTTTCAAACAATTAGATAAGGCCAATAATGGCACCGAGGCAGCCAAAATTTTGTATCAGTTTTTAGCTGATAATGGGGTGATCGACTGCCTGAATTCCTGGCGGGTAACGGCTACTGACAACGGAGATTTAGATCGCGCAAGCCGCAATGAGCAGGCATGGAATACATTTACCGGCATTTTGGACGAGTATGTAAGTCTGTTAGGAGAGACTGCTGATTTTGATATCGATGAATTTGCTGCGTTGCTGTTGAATGGATTCGAAGGCACCAATTATACGCAAATTCCGGCAACCTTAGACCAGGTGACGATTTCAGAAACGGGAATTGTCCAGCTAAATGATTATCAGGTTGTTTTCTTAATCGGGGCCACTGATGATGTTATGCCAGATCAGGTTGCTGAAAGCAGTATTTTAACCGATGGTGATCGAGATCGATTAGCCCCTAAACTCGCAGATAATCAATTTTTAACGTTAAGCGCGGGTACACGAATGACGTTTGATTCATATATTAACTACATGGGATTTCTGACAGGCTGCCAGCAGCTGATCTTATCTTATCCGCAAGGGGGGACTGACGAGAACGGTCTTCAACCATCACGCTACGTCACGAGCATTGTGAACCACTTTCAGTTGCCTGTTGTTACTTACACCGCCACTCCAAATGTGGCAACGCAACAAGCTAGTGCACTGCAACCGTTTATTGGGTCGCCACGATTCGCACTGACTAATTTGATTAAGGTTAGTTATCAAGCCAAAGAGACCCAATTGCCGTTGCCAAAGCCATGGGTGTTCGTGTACCGCTGGTTGAGATTGTCCTCCGTTAAGACGTTAACGGATCAATTATTAGCGGGAATAGACTACCGAAATACGCCACAACCACTACGGCCCGATATTGTACAAGGACTTTATGGTGATCAGTTAAATACTTCCATTTCACAGCTTGAGACATTCTATAGAAATCAGTATGAGTACTTTCTTAAGTTTGGGCTACGTTTAAATGAACGAGATGAATTCGAATTATCTGCCGCTAGCACTGGAGAGTACTTTCATATGGCGCTGGATCAGCTGATGAAATTAGTGGTCAGTCGGCAACTAGATTTAAGTCAGCTGAGTGAATCTGCCATCAATGATCTTGTAAGTGAAGTGATGCCAATGGTCAATGACCAACCGCAGTTTGCCATTTTAAACAGTTCTCACCGAATGGGATATATTCGCAATCAGTTAATTGAAACCATCAAACGGATGGCGACGATTATCGGGCAACAACAGCAAATTACGCCGATGCGAACATTAGCTACGGAAGTATTGTTCGGCCATGTTGGGGCGGATTCTGGAATGCCGGCTCTGTCATTCAAACTGCATGGGAATCGCCACATTAACGTACGTGGGAAAATAGACCGGGTTGATGGGATGAATGTTGGCAGTAAAGAATACTTGAGTGTTGTGGATTATAAATCCGGACGACGTACATTTGATTTTGAACAAGCCTATTATGGGTTATCAATGCAGATGTTGACGTACCTTGACGCCCTTCGCCAAGATGCCGATTCAGTGAGCCCCAGTCAGTTAAACTCGTTAGCAGGAGCTTTATACTTACACATTCAAAGTGCAGGTATTTCGCTAAATAAACTGGGTAAGGGTAAGCGTTTGGACCTAAATGACTTGGCATCTATCAGTGATGCCTTGCTGTCAGCTCACAAATACCAGGGTGTGCTAGTTGCTGATCCTGTAATTCTGACGAATTTAGATCAGGACATTGCAGATGGTGGTCACTCAAAGGTTTATCCACTGGCTCTAAAAAAAGATAAAACATTGTCCGCGACGGCTAAGACGGTCATTACTGCTGAACAACTGAATGATTTATTGTCATACGAGGAACAACTCATTGTTAACGCAGGCAATCAGATTTTCGCCGGATCGGATAAGCTCAATCCATTCCAAAACGCGCGCAAACAGACGGGGTTGCAGTATTCACCATACACCGCGGTTATGCGATTTGACGCAATGCTACCCGAAAACCGCTATCACGTGTTGGATAAGTTAACACCAGCAGATGTCCTTCATCGGATTGATCCAAAGCAACAGGAGGCTGATAGAGATGGCAACAACTAAGTTAAATTTCACACCGGCTCAGGACGCCGCCATCCATCATGCCGGCCACAATGTTTTAGTTTCAGCTTCGGCTGGTTCTGGGAAAACGCGGGTATTGGTCGAACGTGTGATTACCAAATTGTTGGATGAGAGTAATGATACAGATATTACCAATTTACTAGTGGTGACGTTTACTAATGCAGCAGCTAAAGAAATGCGTGACCGTATTCAAACCACATTAAGGCGTGAAATAAATAAAACTGACGGCGAGGATGCCGACAGTAACAAACGTCGCCGTCAGTTGTTGCATCAGTTAAATCTTCTTGGCAGCGCCGATATTAGCACCCTAGACGCATTTTGTTTGCGACTGGTTCAGAAATACTATTATGTCATTAAACTTGATCCAGTTTTCCGTCAGCTGGCCGATGAAACGGAAGCCCAGTTACTGAAAGAAGATGTTTGGGGGGATTTGCGTGAAACCTTATACGCCAACGATAATAATGGCCGATTTGCTGAGCTAACTCGTAATTTTTCTAACGATCGTGATGATGAGGGATTACAGGACCTAGTCTTTAGACTCGCCACGTTTGCCACTGCTAAAGCTAAGCCAGATGCGTGGCTGAAGAGTTTAGTCAATCAGTACAAATTATCAGATGGTAGTCTTTGGGAAAGTGATTTAGCACAGCAATACATTCAGCCGAGTGTGGCCAGCGCAATTCAACAGTGTTTGGCAGATATTCAAACGGCTAATAACATTGTTGCTGGTTTCTCAAGTGATGACTATATTGCCAAGTGGCAGAAAGTCCTAGCACCCTTAACCGATCGGTTTACAAAGTTGCAAGATGAATTAACGGCGACAAACTGGGATTCATTGCGAGATGAATTGGCTAGTGTTGACACTGGTCGGGCACCTGGATTGAGAAAATTAGAAGCCGATGATCAACGCGTTCATGATCAGTTAAAAACGTTACGAGGTGGTTTAAAAAAGCGCCTAGAACAGCTAATTGATCGTTACTTTGTTTTAAGCGAAGCTGACATTAAAGAGGTTAACCAGCATGCGAGTGAATTAGTTGCGCAACTTGCTGACGTGGTAAAGCAGTTTATGTCAGCCTTTGCAGCTGCAAAACGTCAACGACACTTAGTTGACTTTGGTGACCTAGAACATTTTGCGTATCAAATTTTGCAAGATGACAGTGTCCATCAAGAAATTACGAAAAAGTATCATGAAGTACTTGTTGATGAATACCAAGATATCAATGAGCTGCAAGAATCGATTTTGCAATCAGTGGCTAACCAGACGGCTGGTCATGGAAACATGTTCATGGTGGGCGATATGAAGCAGTCAATTTATCGCTTTCGTTTGGCTGATCCAACGTTATTTTTGAAAAAATATAATACATTTGATACTCATGATCAATTGGCCCAAAAGCCGAATAGCGATGGTGAACGGATTATTCTGGCTGATAATTTTCGTTCGATGAAGAACGTTGATGCTTTTACAAATTTGATTTTTTCACAGTTAATGGATGAATCCCTTGGCGAAATGAATTATGCCGGGGATGCTGAATTGCAATATGGACCAAAGGATTATCCGGAGAAGGATGTTCCAAAAACGCAGGTTATGATTTACGAGAGCGGCACTGACGATGATTCTACGGACAGCGCTGATGACGAAGAGGATGTCACTGATGCTTTGGCCATTAATGATCGCGCAGAAGGTCAAATCGTGATGGTAGCGGCTAAAATTCGTGATATGGTAGCCGAAAAGACACAAATTTTTGATCGCCAGCAAGGCACCAATCGGGACATGACGTATGGTGATGTCGCATTACTGGTCCCAACTCGTAACAACAACCTGTTACTTCAAGAGCAATTTGCCAAGCTGGGGGTTCCCATAGAAGTCCGCGATACAGCGAATTATTTTCAAACAACTGAAATTCAAATTATGATGGCACTTTTACGAATTATTGATAACCCTTACCAGGACATTCCGTTAGCAGCTGTTTTGCGTTCTCCGATTGTCGGTTTAAATGAAAATGAATTAGCCTACCTACGCATTCAAAATAAAACAAGTGATTACTACCAAGCTCTGCTGGATTTTGAACAACGTGTCCAATCAGAACCTGATAAGATTGGTGATTTCGGTCAGCGTGTCCACGAACGTTTGCACCGCTTTTTAAAGCAGTTAGATCACTTTAGAGATATTGCTCGTCAGAACCAGTTGGTAACATTAATCTGGACCATCTATCAAGATACTGGCTTCCTTGACTATGTGGCTGGAATGCCAGGTGGACAACAACGGGCAAGTAACTTACACGCGCTATACGCACGGGCAGCTGATTACGAAAACAGCAGCTTTAAGGGTGTTTTCCAGTTTGTTCACTTCATTACGGAAATGCAAAAACGCGATAAGGATTTGGCTGAGGTTAATACGGCAAGCAATGACAACGCAGTTTCAGTAATGACAATCCATGGTAGCAAGGGGTTAGAGTTTCCAGTGGTATTTGTCATGGACGCGTCCCACGGCTTCAATCTATCGGACCAGCGGAGTGCGGTGGTGTTGGACGACCATCTTGGCATTGGAATCACGTGGTACGATCAAAGTCGTCATTTGAAGATAGATACACTGCAGAAAAAATTGGTTGCCAGCGAGTCACTCAAAAAGACTTTATCTGAGGAAATGCGGGTGCTATACGTTGCTCTAACACGAGCACAACAACGTTTGTTCGTGGTTGGCACATATAAAGATCAGGATGACCTATTAAAGCATTGGCAAAAATCCGCTAACAATGCGGCCTTAACATTAAACACGACATTAAGATCGGAAACTAAGAACTTCATGGATTGGATTGGGATGGCCCTTTTACGTTTGCCGTCAGTGGCCAAACAATTAGGAGTGGATGATTTTGTGATTCCGTTGTCGTCTGAGGTTGTGAACGAAACGCGAGCGGACAGCTTCGAACTTGTCTTAAAAACGAAGGCTGATTTAGAGGCCGCCGGCATTTTACAAGTCGCGGATGCCGAACAACAAACCTACTTAGATGAATTACGTGAAACGGCCAAACAAACCAAGTTTGGCGACCTTAACGTTGATGCGTTAGAGCAGGTATTGTCTTTTAGTTATGCAAACGAAGCCGCAACGAAAACGACTGCTTACCAATCTGTCTCAGAATTGAAGCGATTGTTCGAGGAACCCGATCAGAATCAGTTCGGTACTTTGGAAATAGACGATCAAGACAAGGCACGGTCACGTGTCACTAACAACGAATTGAGAACACCACAGTTTATGCAAACGGTCGCGGCGCCGAAACCTACTGAGATTGGAACGGCGACCCATCTAGTTCTGCAGGAAGTAGACATAAGCGCTGGTCAACCAAGCCCCGAAGACTTGCAGAATCTTGTTAATCAACTGGTTAAAGATCATGTGTTGACTGATGCGGTGGCTTTGAAAATCAACTTGTCGCAGATTGAAAGCTTCTTTCACAGTGATTTAGGCAAGCAAGTGATTGAACATGCGAATGAGGTTCATCGTGAAGCGGCCTTTTCTTTGCTAATACCTGCTTATCAGTTATATCAGGGCATTCATCAGCCAGAAGATGAGACGAAGGCAGAGCAAGTGCTCATTCACGGAATTATCGATGGTTATTATATCAAGGATGACGAGGTCACGTTATTTGATTACAAGACTGATTATATTGACCCTGCGCATCAGGATGAGGGGCTCAAAAAGTTAGTTGAGCGTTACCGAGGTCAACTGAACCTTTACGCCGCTGCGCTGACAAACATGACTGGATTACCTGTAACGCACAAAATTCTTTACGCGTTAGATGCCAGTCGACCGATTGAAATATAAATAAAAAAATGATTTTCTTGATGACTTACACGTTAACTCGCGTGAGCACAGAAGAAAATCAGTTTTTTTATTGTTGATTAGCATCAATTACACGATGCAGAGCCTTTTTAGCGGAAAGCCAAAATAGAAAGGCTTCCAGTGCGTCATAACGAATAACCTCTGCCGCAGACATTTCTTGCTGTTGCTGTTCGGCCAGACGAAAATGTTTGAAAGAGTCGTTAGCAGCTTCTTGATTAAACAGTGTTATGAAGTGATCGTAACTTTTTTGCGGTGACTCATTGTCGATGATGTATTGAAGGGCAACTCTAAGCTCTTCGAGCGAAAAAATGTTTTTTAAGAGACCAACAATGATAGCACCTGCCAAATGAATCTTATGATAGCTTTTTTTGTCGGGTGCGACTAAAACGTCGGCCTTAAAGTAATTATGCATCATTGTTTTAGTCACTATATCACCAGTAATGGGCCTTAAATACCCATTTGTGAGTTCAATCAGCTGGTCAAGATGAAGGTCGAATCCAGGCAGGTCTGACCAATGTGGCAGAATCATCAAATTATTATTTTCGAATGATTGATTCAGTGGCTTTGACATATTAATGGGGTGTCCTTTCTGACATTAACCCACCTGTACCGCAATACCGACAAGTCCGGGACCAGTATGAACGCCAAGGGCAGGGGAAATGTTTCCTGTTTCAATATTAAGTGATGGAAAGCGGTTTTGTAAATCCCCTGTTACCTGTTTTAATAGCGGTTCATTGAGACCTTGAGCTACGGCAACACGGGCGTTTTTGTTGGTTGCAATTTTTTGAGTAGCCAGTTCGACCATTTTCTGGACAGCCTTCTTTTCTGTGCGTGCTTTGGCAATAGCTGTATAAACGCCATCTGAATCACAAGTAATAATTGGTTTAATGTTAAGTGCCGCACCAAAGAATCCGGCAACACGGCCGATTCGACCACCAGCCCTTAGATATTTTAATGTTGGAATGTAAATGTAGACAGAGCTTTTTGGCACAGAAGCATTGAGCTTGTCGATGATCGTGTCAAATGGCAATTGTTGGTCAATCAGTGATTCTGCGTAGTTGGCAAACAGACCACTACCAACACCAATGTTTTTAGTA
This sequence comes from Furfurilactobacillus rossiae DSM 15814, assembly GCF_000428925.1. GTDB lineage: Bacteria > Bacillota > Bacilli > Lactobacillales > Lactobacillaceae > Furfurilactobacillus > Furfurilactobacillus rossiae. Next base: position 38,239 of record NZ_AUAW01000009.1, read on the forward strand.
TCAATAACCACCATTCTTACACTGTCCTGTGTTTCCGCGACCTGTTTGAAGAGACTGTTGGTTACCGACAGTGCACCAGATATGGTAATTCCGATGACATGGGTAAAACCGCGTTTTTTTAGTTCTGCAAGGCGATTAATGACATCTCCCATCACGGGACTGGCAGTTTTAGGAAGTTCTTTAGCCGCGGATTGTAGACGATAAAAGTCATCAGGCTCAATTGTTTCACGGTCGGAATATGTTTTGCCATCGATCATTAACTGCATTGGTACAGCGACGATGTTTTCATACTGTGTAAAAATATGCTCAGGCACATCCGAGGCCGAATCTACGAGCAAAGCAATTTTTTCTTCTGTCATCAAGAATTTACCTTCTTAGTCGTATTTGAAACAATATCGAATTAATTAATATAGTATTGAATACTATATTAATGATCAGAATTTGTCCAATTTTAGCTTAATTCATTTAATTTTAATAATTGAATAAGAAATTAGTTTGAGCTCGCCTAGTATTTGAAAATGTGATAATTTACTGATTGAGAAAGTAATTGATGGCATAACTGCGAGTCTCATGGGGAGAGAATCGACATTATATAGAGGGTGGATGAAATGATGCACGATAACTGTGAAATTTGCAGACGAATTCAAATGATTAAGGATGGGACTAATCCCTATTTTGTTGCTGAATTGTCAACGGGGTATGTGGTAATTGGCGACAATCAGCACTTTAAGGGATACACCTTGTTTCTGTGCAAACAACATGAGACAGAATTACACTTTTTGCCACGCGATTTTAAAGAACAATTTCTGCACGAGATGAGTTTGGTAGCGGAGGCTGTTTACGATGCTTTCCATGCTGAAAAAATGAACTATGAGTTATTAGGAAATGGCGATACCCATGTTCACTGGCACCTATTCCCTCGTCGAGAAGGCGATACGACAACACCGGGGCCAGTTTGGTGGCTAGATCGTAACGTTATGTTCAGTGACGACAACCGGCCATCGCCTGAAGAACTTGACGAGATGAAGAAAACGCTGAAAGCAACACTAACTAAAGTGCTGGCGGCGGATGCTGAAGCGGCAAATTAAATAGAACTCAAATAGCGGCAACATTCACGTGAAGTAATCATGTGAATGTTGCCGCTATTATTATCTTTTGTTACTCAATTAACTTTAAACGATGATGAACGATTACAAGATCAACAGTGTCATCATCGTAAACGAAAGCTGCTCCGTAAATATCGTCGCGGTCTTCTCCCCAACCTGGAATTGGTTTACCGGCGAAGAAAAGCCGCTTTGTTTCTATTTCACATGTGATTGAGTCACGGGCAAAAATGGTGACACCGCTGACGTGTGTTTGCAGGGGATGACCGGTTTCAGGACTCAACAAGTGGTGATAACGATGACCGTCCTTAACTAAGACACGTTCATAGGTGCCTGACGTGACGGCGGAACCAGCTGGCATCAGCACAGTCAGAAGATCTTCACCACGAGCTTTTGTTGGAGCCTGAACACCAACTAGCCATTGACCATTATCGCGTTTAGGCGAAGTACCGACAAATTCAATGTTTCCGCCTAGATTGATGATGCCTGCTTGCACGCCATTGGCACGCCATAAATCGCGAATTCGATCAGCAATGTAGCCTTTGGCAATTCCGCCTAGATCCAGTTCCATCCCTGGCTCGGTGAGGTAAACACTCTGATCGGCGTCATTTAGAATGACGTTCGCTGCATTAGACATTGCCAGCCGTTTGGAAATATCCGATTCATTGGGAACATTTGCCCCAGCAAAGCCAATCTTCCAAAGTTTAACGAGTGGTCCAATTAAAGCGTTGAAGCCAAAATGTTGGTGGCTCTGCTCAACGGCGGCTTTGATGAGCGCAAACGTACTTGGAGACACTTGCACAGCTTGTTTGCCGGACGCGTTGTTGACTGCCATAACTTCGGAAACAGGGGCGTTAACGGTTAACTGTTGTTCGTACAATTGAATGAGCGCAATACTGTCATCCAGCACCTTTTCATTTGTCTCCCCCATGACCGTTAACACAATACGAGTTCCAAGCGCATGCGTTGTTTTTGTTAGTTTCTGTGATGCGAGATTATTAATCATAGTTTGTATGGTTAGCCTGCTTTCATAAAACTAGTAGCGTTTTTATTTACTAAATTATAAGCCTACTTTGACGATTGTGAGGTATGCATCGCACAACTGATAAAGTCTGGGTAATTGCTAATTTTTGAAAGTTGCCAACCAAGAAGTTGCGACACTGTCTAAATCTAATTGATAAATGTCACATAATGCGATGAACGTTTTGGCCGGAATCGTAAGTTCTTTTGAAGAGTCTTCGAATCGAGCTAATGAAGCGATGCTAATTTTAACACCATATTGGGCATGTAATAGATCAGTTACTTGTGACAGAGTTAATCTGTGCTGTTGACGATGATATTTTAAGAAATCTTGCATGGAATTTATTTCTATTCTCATAAATGACCCTCCAACACTATGCTAATTGCAATTTTAGCAATAATTGCGCGTAAAGGTCATTTGTTTTGAAAAACATTCTTGAATCTTTAGTGGAACAGCAGTATATTTCTTATTGTTAATAATTATATTACGTATAATAAAAAAGGACGGCCCTCTTATGCCAATTTATCCTTTACGTGGCTGGCTAGCAGCTAGAAAAATATCACAACGTCAAATGGCTGAAGTTTTGCATAAAGACGTTAGCAGCGTAAATAGAAAGTTAAATGGTAAGTCTGATTGGACGTCATCTGAAATCTCCAAATTACATAAAGCATACGGAGTTCCAGTGACATTGTTTATTGACGAAGATTAAAAAATGTATCAATTCAGGGAGAGTTTATGAAATTTGGGGAGATTTCTGAAAGTGAATATAACGAATTCGAGAAAAATCATCCGTTAGGAATTTTTTTACAAACAGTAAATCAGTACCACGTTTTAAATGAACGCAATTGGGATGCAAAACTAGTCGCTCTTCGTAACGACAATAATCAAATTATTGCGGCGGCTGTTTTGGGTAGCAGAAAGTTGCACATTGGTCGTTTGTACGAAGTGACTGGTGGACCAGTTATGAATTATAACGATCAAGCGGTTGTAAAGACTTTTGCAGATGAGATGGCAAAGTTTTGTCGTCAACATGGTGGTCTGATCTTGCGCTGGATTCCCAATTTACATCAGGCAAAGTTTGATGATCATGGTAATGTACTGGAAACGATGAACCAAGCAGCAAAAAATAATCTTGAATTGGCTGAGTTCCAATATAATGAACCGCAGAAGGTTGAGAATGGTCATTATTCAAAAGTTGCGTTGAGCTACGAGTTCATAAAAAGGCTTAATGGATTAAATGCTGCGACACTGGAGAAATCTTACTCAAAAGATGCTCAATATTCAGTCAAAAAAGCTAAGGAATTTGGTGTAACAATTCGGAAAATTCCATATGCAGAGTTAGAAGAATTCCATAAATATACAACGGCAACAGCTGAACGCCGTGGATTTAAAGATAAACCGTTAGATTATTATCAGAAGTCTTTTAAAGCATTTAAAGATGACGACAAATTTCTTTTTGCCGAGCTAGATTTAAAACAATATGTAATTCTGCAAGAAAATGAGGTCAAAACATTAGCTGACCGAAGACAACAACTTGTCGAAAAAAGTGAACAGCACTTGAGCAAACATCGTGCTGCACAGGCACGAGAACTGGAAGATCAGATTCAACATCATAAAAAAAGAATTGTCCGCGCTAATAAGTTAATTACGCGCTTCGGTCAAAAACCGGTATTGGCTGGATCGATGTTTAGTGTTCAACCACAGGAAATTACTTACCTATTTAGTTTCATGAATGATGAATTTCGGGATTTCTTTGGACCATACTTAATTCAGGATTACATGATGAAGCTGGCTGTGGAACGGCATATCCCACAGTATAATTTTTATGGTGTAGCTGGGGATTTCAGCGGTCAGGATGGTGTTCTAAGATTTAAACAATCCTTTATTGGCAATACTTATGAAGTGCTGGGGACTTATACCCGAGTGGTTAAACCAATCACTTATCGGTTTGTACGATTACTAAAACGAATAATTGGTCATTAGGGGGGTTACATGAAGTTTGTAAAGTGGTTCGCAAGACGTGTGAATTTATGGGAGCTTCAACGTAAGGGACTTTTAATCAGTGGTAAACACAATGTTGTTTCTCGAAATACAGTGTTTGAAGGGAAAAACAGTATTGATGACAACAATGTGATTGCAAATTCAACAATTGGTTATGGCACATTTATTGGCAGTCATACAAGGTTTATCGACGTGTCAATTGGTCGCTATAGCTCAATTGGAGATCACGTTACAGTAGTTTTAGGCAGTCATCCTGCCAGAACATTTGTTTCTACGCATCCGGCTTTTTATTCAATGAAGGCTCAGGCGGGTTTTACCTACGCCAGAAAACAGCTCTTTGACGATATTAAATATGTTGATGAAAAGGAGTTTATTAGTGTAAAAATTGGTAATGACGTTTGGATTGGCAACAGCGTGAATATACTTAACGGCGTGACGGTTGGCGACGGCGCAATCCTTGCTGCAGGCGCCGTGGTTACTGAGGATGTTAAGCCATATGAAATAGTTGGGGGAGTGCCAGCTAAGCAAATTAGATTTCGTTTTTCACAGAAGGAGCGTGACTTTCTTATTAAGCACCCCTGGTTCAACGAAAAACCAGACGTTTTAGCGCAGCATCTGGAAAGTATGAAAAATGTTGAGAAATACCTTAAAGAAGCACCATCATGGTTGTAGTTTTGAAATGATAAAAGTCGTTCAACTTAAGGTAAACATTGCTTATAAAACCTAGCAGCGTAAACAACTTAGTGGTTAATATACCTTAAGTTAAGTATATAATAATTGCGTTTTTGCAAAGGCTGTGCCATATGACCAACGTTTGCATAAATAACCTTGAATCTCTTCTAGAACAGGGTTATATTTTTTACTGGCGGTTCATGTAGCAATTGCTAAAGGATTTATAATCACAATGTTAGCAATTTGTGAAAATGCTTTTTTTATGGAGAGTTACCCAAGTCTGGTTGAAGGGACACAATTTCGGTTGTGAGGTCAGTAATGACGCAGAGGTTCAAATCCTTTACTCTCCTTTGTGAGTTCCGGTTGATGACAAGCCTGTGTTGTTGACGTGGACTCATATAGTTGCATAATTTAACAGTTTTAAAAATGGAGAGTTACCCAAGTCTGGTTGAAGGGACACGATTTCGGTTGTGAGGTCAGCAATGACGCAGAGGTTCAAATCCTTTACTCTCCTTCACAGGCATCGATGGTCGATGCCTTTTTAGTGTCAAAAAAATGGAATGGTGTGAAAATGGTGCAAAAAGTTCGGGAATTATCAGCTGAAGAATTTGGTGCGTTTGAAGAAAAGTGCCCTTACGGCTCGTTTTATCAATCTGTAGAACAGGGTAACCTGATGTTGAAAGAAGGGCACAAAGCGACTTACATGGGTCTTGTCGACGGCGATAAGATCATTGTGGCCGGATTATTGGTCGGCATGAAGATTCACTTTGGTTATCGGTTTGATATCTATGGTGGACCGTTGTTTATGCCAGGTTCTGAAACAAAAGCTAACTTGTCTGCGTTTGTTGAAGCAGTCGAAGAATACGTTCGTAAACAAAACGGGATGTTCTTGCGTCTAATTCCCAACTTACCAGTTAAAACGTACAACGACGCGGGTGAACTTACTGCGAGTCACTTTGAAACTTTGCCAGCATTGTTTAAAGAGCTTGGTTACGACTACCAAGACTATCACGCTGCGGGTTATGACGAAGCAACGCATGTTACGCACTATGAATACAAAAAAGATGTCCGTGACATGACGGAACAAACGCTTGAAAAGAGTTTCGATAAGAAAGCACGTTATAACATCAAAAAAGCCAAAGAATTTGGTGTTAAATTAAGGGACATTTCCTTCGATGAATTGCCAGAATTCAAGAAGGATACAGCAATGACTGCCGAACGGCTACATTTCCCAGATAAGTCACTTGATTACTACCAAAACGTGTACCGTGAGTTTGGTGATAAAATTCGCTTTGTTGTAGCTGAAATCGACTCGAATGAATACATTGATTCTTATCAACAAAAGATTAAGTCAACTGATGATAAAATCGCGGCACTTAAGGCGAAAAACAAGGGCTATGAACAGAACAAAATCGATGATCTTGAACGCCAAAAGGCTAACCATCAAAAGAAAATCGATGTCGCAAAAGACCTTCAAAAACGGTATCCTGCTAAGTTTAACGTTGCCGGTGCGATGTTTGTGATTCAGCCACAAGAAATCGATTACGTATTTAGTTACACGAACGAAGAATTCAAAACTTTTAAAGGCCCATTCATGTTGCAAGATGCCATGATGAAGGCCGCTGTTGACCAAAAGATTCCGACGTACAACTTCTTGGGTGTTGCCGGACTTTTCGATGGTAGTGACGGTGTGTTTGAATTCAAACAAGGCTTTAATGGCTACACCGACGAAATGATCGGCGAATTCTCCAAAGTGTTGATTCCATGGCGTTATAAGTTGTTGAATGCCATTAAGACAGTGTTGGGGCGTAGCAAACGTTTCTAAAGTGGACTTGAAGGATAAAGAAAATGACCGTTTGGAAATTACAAGTTGCACAGTAATTTCCAAACGGTTATTTTAGTAACGTTAAATAGAATCGAATGGAGAAACAAAATGTCTATTATTTCCCATCATGCCAGGTCAGAAGACTATGATGCACTAACCATACTATGGCGTGAAACGGTTGTAACAACGCATAAATTTTTGAAGGCAACAGATATTGACCAGATTCAACGAATGTTGCCAGTGTACTTTGATGCAGTCAATTTATTGACATGGTTTCATGGCGAAGAACTAATCGGTTTTTCTGGCACTAAGAATTATAAACTTGAAATGCTGTTCCTGGACGTTCGTTGTCTGCATCAGGGCTACGGAAGTCAAATTTTGGAACGTCTGATCAATGAGAACCACATTCAAACAGTGGATGTTAACGAACAAAATCCTGATGCATTAGCCTTTTATCAACATAATGGGTTTCACATTGCGAACCGTGATGCTGAGGATAATCAGGGACGTCCATTTCCAATCTTGCACTTAAAGTTAACCTAAGTATGTCATCGAGAAAAATAAAATCATTCTGCTCAAAACTCACCTGTATTTCTAATCCAATTAAGTCAAACATTCCTGTAAAATCTCTATTGTAGTCGATTCCGGCTCATCGCATAAAAACGGTGAGAGGAGGACGAATATGTTACAAATGTTTTTGACTATTATAGTGGGCCCGCTTGTTGTCGGCGTGCTGCTTATCTTATTTAAGCAGTGGTTGGATCGAAATGATAAGTGGTAATCGACTACTAATCTAACCCGTCCGTTTAAGTACATATTATTCGAAAAAAAAACCCCGAAGAGTGCCAGCTCTTCGGGGTTTTGACGAACATGTTACATTTAACTATCAGTGTAATGATAGTTTACCATGTTTTTGAGCAAATGCGAAGTAGTAGGGTAAATGTCCATTTGAACATCTCTGTGTCAAACACAAGCACATAACTGACCATAAATCAGTTGCATAGTTCGGTTAGTAGCCGCTTTAGTGTATGAGACAGGCGAACATTCTTATACACGGCGTCGATCGTGTAAGATTGCGTTGATTTATCAGCAAAAGGTAGAAAACGAATGTGGTCGTTCTTTAAGGTTGAAGGGATAAGTCCTTCAGGATAAAAAGCGAACGCTTTGTTTAAAGCTACTAAGATGTTCATCTGTTCAACACTGGCGACACGACGAATTTGTTCATAATCTTGGATAAACGGAAAGCTGGCCAAGAAACTTTCCAACAAAAAAGTAGAGCTCTCAGAACTATAATACAGAATCGGGACGTCCTTTATATCCGCAGAAGCGAGAACAGTCTGTTTACTGAGGGGATTGAGAGTACTAACACCCATAACCATAGTTTCAGAAAAGATAGCTTTAGTCTGTAATTGAGCAGTAGATTTCACTGACGGTTGCCCATAATTAATGGAGAGAGCAAGGTCAAGATCACCATTTTTAACCATGCGGGTCAGGTGTTCATTACTACCTTCTTTGATAATCACCTGCATTCGTGGATTGTCTTGAAGCATCTTAAAGATTGCATTTTGCAATAACTGTTGTTCAAAGGCGGAAAAATAACCCACTCGCAATACTTCAGGACTAGACTGCTTAACCTGTTGAATTTCGGCGACCGTATTTGTATAGCTATTAACAATATCCTGCGCAGAAGACAAGAATAAACGACCTTCAGAGGTTAGTGTTATTCGGTTACGACCACGGTCAAATAAAGTGACACCAAGTTCCTGTTCTATTGCGGTGATTCGTTTGGAAACGGCACGTTGAGATAAAAACGCCCGCTGCGCAGCCTTTTGAAAACTGCCATATTGTGCAACGCTTAAAAAAGTTTTTAACCGTTCTATTTCCATGAACAAACCTCCGAATTTAAAGTAGAACCAAAAGTTGACCTGGCGAACAATTACCTCAGTTTAATGCTACGGGAAAACTAGTTAATATTTGGTTGTAATGCAAGCGTGCTAAAAAGTCATTATAAATCATTTAGCACTAATTGCTCAAGAATGAACAAACAACCATGGAGGCTGATCATGCCAAATATTACAAGAAAAGATGCTTATGATGTTGTCGTTGTTGGAACAGGAGCTGCAGGGACTAGTGCTGCATTGACCGCTGCACAAAATGGTGCCAGTGTTTTACTGCTCGAAAAGGGGCGTCACACGGGCGGCAGCAGTAATTATACAGAAGGGCTGTTTGCCGTTGATTCGTACTTACAAAAGCAGCAAGGAATCACTGTTTCGGGAACTGATGTTTTAAAAGAGGAAGTTGCCTATTCAAAGTATCGAGCAGATTCCAGAATTTGGCGCAATTACGTAGATGATAGTGCCGATACTGTAAAATGGTTGAACGAACAAGGCGTTGAGTATGAAGGTGTCCAAGCAATGGGTGATGGCGAGGCCACATGGCATATATACAAAGGAATGGGAAATGCCGTTATTAACGACGCCTTAATTCCTCAGGCAAAGAAGCTTGGTGTTGAAGTTCTGACTTCTACTGCCGCGACTAATATCGATCAGGAAAATGGCAAAATTTCTAGAGTGACCATTAAAAATTTAGCCAATAATCTCAGTGAGTCTGTTAAGACATCATCCGTTATTTTGGCAACGGGTGGTTATCTGAATAATGCTGAAATGATGTCAAAAATGACTCACTATGATACATCACGATTAGTTACAGTCAGTTCTGGCAAAGGTACTGGGGATGGGCTTCAAATGGCTTGGAACCTTGGTGCACGTAAGTACGGAACAGGAACTGCTATGTTGTTTGGTGGATACCTAAAAGACCCCAGCGTCCCTGCCTTTAAGTTTATGAGCTCCGAAATGAACACAGCCGCAGGGCAACAACCACTGCTTTGGGTGAATGAAAATGGTGAACGCTTTGTAGATGAGGCCGTAGTCTATAACTTTTCATTTGCCGGGAATGCGCTTTACACGCAAAACAAAGTGTTTAGTATCCTTGATACAGCAGTTATTGACGAAATGGCCAAATCCGGAAACTTCATGGGTTTAGGCGTTTATGTTAAACGTGGCCAAAAAATGACAAAACTGAAGGATGAAATTGATGAGGCTGTAGCCGAAGAAAGGCCATTTATTTTCAAAGCAGATACCATTGAAGAATTGGCACAAAAGATGGGTGTTCCCTCTGAACAACTAATGCAGACGATGACGAAATACAATCAGGATTGTGAGTTAGGGCAAGATTCATTGTTCGGAAAAGATCCGAAGTACATGCGTCCGATCAATGAAGGACCCTTCTACGGCTTTTCTTTAAACGTTGGCGCATTCTGTACAATGGGTGGTTTACAGGTAAACCCTAATAATGAAGTGCTTAATAATAATGGTCAAGCGATTGCAGGCCTATATGCAATTGGTAATGATGCGACAGGACTGGTTGGCGATACTTATGGTCCCAACATGCCAGGTACTTGCGTTGGCTATGCATTTTACTCCGGTAGAAATGCTGGTTTACATGCGGCTATGACTGTTAGTGACGAGCTCGAGGATAATTGATGGTCAATTTTAAATAAATAAAAATCCTGTTCACAGCTAAGATTTTAACGTCTTAACTATGAACAGGATTTTTTGTCTAATCTAAATGAATTCAAACAAATAGATCACTCACAACATTTAATCCGAAGTCTATTGTTCTTCGTACCAAGTGTAGTGGAAGTTACCAGGACGGTCAGTACGTTCGTAAGTGTGAGCACCGAAGTAGTCACGCTGTGCTTGCAACAAGTTAGCTGGCAAAACTTCTGCACGGAAACTGTCGTAGTAAGTGATGGCAGCTGAGAAGCTAGGAACTGGAACCCCAGCCTTAACGGCCATTGCCACAACGTCACGAACTGATTCTTGGTACTTAGCAGCGATGTCCTTGAAGTAGTCGTCGAACAACAAGTTAGTCAGCTTAGGATCCTTGTCAAAGGCATCAGTGATGTTTTGAAGGAAGCCGGCACGGATGATACAACCTGCGCGCCAGATTTGTGCTAATTGACCAAATTGTAAGTCCCAGTCATAAGTTTCAGAAGCAACACGCAATTGTTCGAAACCTTGTGCGTAGCTCATCAACTTACTGAAGAACAAAGCTTGACGAATCTTTTCGATGAATTCTTTCTTGTCACCGATTTCAGCCTTGCCTTGGTTCTTAGCTGCTGGTAATACTTTAGAAGCTTTAACACGTTCGTCCTTCATCATTGAGATGTAACGAGCGTAAACGGATTCAGTAATAACAGATTGTGGTACTTGGATGTTCAAAGCATCTTCTGAACTCCACTTACCAGTACCCTTGTTGTTACCACGGTCCAAGATCATGTCAAGGATAGGCTTTGTCTTGTCGTCGCCTAAGTCATCTTTATGAGTCAAGATGTCAGCGGTGATTTCGATTAAGTAACTGTCCAATTCACCCTTGTTCCATTCTTTAAAGATGTCAGCCATTTCATCAACAGAAATGCCGGCAACGTTACGCATGATGTTGTAGCTTTCGTCGATCAGCTCTTCATCACCATATTCGATACCGTTGTGGACCATCTTAACGTAGTGACCAGCACCGTTAGGGCCGATGTACGCTACACATGGTTTGCCATCTTGAGGTGCCTTGGCAGCAATCTGTTCAAGAATTGGGGCAACTAAGTCATAAGCGGCTTTTTGGCCACCAGGCATTAGTGAAGGACCCTGAAGGGCACCTAATTCACCACCGGATACACCCATGCCGATAAAGTTGATCCCGGACTTGTCCAGTTCAGCGTTACGAGCCATGGTGTCGTGGAAGTTAGTGTTCCCACCATCGATTAAAACATCACCCTTGTCGAGCAATGGTAATAATTCTTGGATAACGGCGTCCGTTGGGGCACCAGCTTTAACCATCATCAAAATCCGACGAGGTGTTTCAAGAGACTTAACGAAATCTTCAATCGTATAACTAGGAACTAACTTTTTGTCGCCGTGGTCCTTCATCATGTCATCGGTCTTTGAACGTGAACGGTTGTATACACCTACAGTGAAACCGCGACTTTCAATGTTTAGGGCCAAGTTCTTACCCATAACTGCTAAACCAACAACACCAATTTGTGCTTTTTGATCTGCCATGATAAACCTTCCTTGTTATGTTTTATTGTGAAAATCATTATCATTATGGGCACAATCCCATTATGTCAACGATGTTCCACAATTGTGAAGAGCAACACTATTACAGCTATTATGGTAGTTGATACGCTTACATTTTTCAACCGCTAGGGGTTCGTTTAATGAAATTAGTTGTGAAATAAATTTACGCTGACAGTTTATAAAACTTGGTTACAATCGTTTGTCATTGTTCTTAAATAATTGCCGTAATATTCGACATCGGTTAGACTTGAGTTTACTTGTGAAAAAGAAGCAGTCAAACGGAGTAGAAAGAGGGAGACTCATGGACGACGTTGTTATCGTCAGTGCTGTGCGCACGCCTGTAGGAAAAATGGGCGGCGCATTGGCCAGCTTTAGTGCAGTTGAATTAGGAACCTTAGCGGCTAAGGCTGCAATTAAGCGGGCAAACGTTAATCCAAGTATCATTGACCAAACGATTGTCGGCAACGTCCTACAGGCTGGCTCGGGGCAAAATGTTGGTCGTCAAATCGGGATCAACGCTGGCGTTCCGGAAAGCAGCCCAGCGATGACCGTGAATGAAGTTTGTGGATCAGGTTTAAAAGCGATTCGATTGGGTCAATCAGCCATTGTTATGGGTGATGCCGATGCGGTCTTAGTAGTTGGCACGGAAAGCATGACCAATGCACCTTACCTGACGAATGGTATGCGGTTGGGGACTAAGTTTGGTGATACAACAATGGTTGATAGCATGGAGCATGACGGCCTGACGGATGCCTTTTCAAATCAGCCGATGGGTGTGACTGCCGAGAATGTTGCAGAGCAGTACCACGTTAGTCGCGAACAACAGGATGCTTTTGCCTTGGCCTCACACCAGCGCGCAGCCAAAGCCAGTGACGATGGTGCGTTTGCCGATGAAATGCTGCCATTAAGCGTTAAAAATCGGCATGGGGAAACCGTTATCGACCGCGATGAAACGATTCGTGAAGATACCAGTTTCGAGAAGTTGGCTAAACTTAGACCGAGCTTTGAACTGGGAGGTACCGTCACAGCTGGCAATGCGGCGCCACTGAACGATGGTGCTGCTGCCATGATTTTGATGCGTAAAAGCAAGGCTGACGAGTTAGGCTTGAAACCATTGGCGACTATTAAAGGTTATCAAGAAGTCGGCGTCAACCCACAAACAATGGGCTACTCACCGGTTAAAGCAGTCAGTGAGTTGCTTACCAAACAGCATCAGACGGTGTCGGATATCGACTTGTTTGAACTGAATGAAGCCTTTGCGGCGCCAAGTGTGGCCGTTGCCCGTGACCTGAAGATTCCCGCGGCTAAATTGAATCCAAACGGTGGTTCGATTGCTATCGGTCATCCCCTTGGGGCGACTGGCGTTCGGATCGTAACGACACTGATTTATGCCTTGAAGCATGCCGATCAACATACAGGCGTTGCCGGTTTATGTATTGGCGGCGGACTTGGCATTGCGCTTTCTGTGGAAGTTAATTAAAACCTTTAGTATGAGAGAGCGGGACATAACACGCTTTGGCTTTCTCAGGTAACATAAATCCGGCGTTTATGGGTGTTTTCCCATGAGCGCCGGATTTATGTTAGATGAGCAAAAGTCAGTGTTATGTCCCGCGTTTGCGGCAATTTTTCATCCGCATGAACTTTTGCGATTGAAGAAAAATTGCTTACCGAAACTACCTGCTGCCATTTTGCTGAAATAAAAGTTGAGCAAAATGACTCAGACTTTTAATTTCTATGCTAATTGTGACTGTTATCGACTCTTTTTCACCAATTTAGTTTTGACGTAGCCGGTAAATAATGAGACCGGTGAGCGAGATAACACCGACAATAATTAGTGAAATGCTGATTTGCTGACCGGTGTGTGGCAATCCCTCTGCTAGCGAATCCTTCTGTTTTGCAGATCCTTTGGTTGAAACGGATTGACCGTTAGATGACGAATTTGATGGGTCCGCAATTACTGTTTGGTCACGATTGTCAGATGTCGAAGATTGATTGCTAGAATTTAGCTGACTGGCGCTTGAATCGTTAGAAGCAACTACAGAATTATCCGTTGAACTTTCGTTGGTGTGATTAGTATCTACGTGATGACTGTCCGAATGGTCATTACTTTCAACAGAACTGCTGTCACTATTTTCTGATGAACTGTTATTCGAACTTTCAGAGGCATTACTGGATTCGCTAGTAGAACTCTCATTGGAGTTGTTGCTATCTGAGCTACTATTTGATTCTTCGCCAGAGTTATTATTCTCTGAACCACTGCCTGTTCCAGAACCAGCAGTTTGTTTCACGCTGGCGGTAGCTTTTTCAGAATTGGCGCCGTTACCGTTGCTGCCGCCCCAGGTCATTGTGGCCGTGTTTTTAAAGATAGAACTGCCATCTGAGGCAACTGCCGGATCCTTAAACGTTGTTAGGTAATCAATGACAACCATCTGTGAGTCGAGTTTAGCAAACGTTGTTTCAAAACTGTCGCCAGTCACTGATACTGTGTAATCTGTTCCAGCAGTCAGGGTTTCATCACGCTTATAGCTTGCTTGTGTGGTGGGGTCTGTCCAATGTCCATTAGACACAGTAATGCTGTCAGGAACCAATTGTTGACCGGCATCAGTGATGATATCTGAAACTTTTACATTTTCCATCGGTAATTCGTTACGGTTAACTAAAATAGTCCATTTGATTGCTGGATTGCCGTTACTGTCAGTCGTGAAGCTGCCTTTTTTAGACAAGTTATTTGTGGATGGACTGACAATCACTGGACTTGTTAACGTGCCATTGTTAGTCTCAAATGGCACGTTTTGTTCACCTAATCCGACTGTCGCCGCATTGAGTTTGGTCGAGAAGGTAATGGTGCCATGAAGGTTAGTCAGGGTTGCTGCAGTTTCATTAAACGTAACCACCATTGTGCCATCGGTCTTTACGTCGACAGTTCCCAGCTCCGTGCCATCATCTGCAAGTAGCGGGAAAGTTGATTCTTTTGAGACACGAAGGGCGTCAGGTAATTGAATTTTCATTTGATCGTTAGCAGCGATGTGAACATCGCTTGGCACTGCCCAGTCGTAGCGTACATTGACGTTACTGGCATAACTAAAATTGGGCCCATTTGTAATTGCTCCACTAGTGATGAATTCATTGCCGTATGTGGCGGCTTGTGCGGTCTGAGTGTTGAAAATGAAGCCGATCATCACGGTGAACACAATAAGTAGCCAGTTTATTAATCGAGAACGTTTCATAATTCTATCTTCCTCCCAAATTACTCCTGAAAATAGCGTACGAGAGAAATGAGAGGATAATATCTCAAACTTCACGGTCAGTTCGATTTTTACGAGAAATCCGATTGGCGAAAAATTGATATACCTAGAAAAATGATGAATTTATGATATTCTGTGCCGATTAAAGTACGTTCTTGGGTGTTCGATGGCATGGTGGAGTTGTTGCCGATAGCTCGCGGGGATGCCCAGTTAGGCCTCGATTATTTGGGGTGGTTTGGAGTAATTCAGTTATTTTATTCAAATCATCTTCGGATCCTAAGTCCGTCAAAATGTACGTTTGTGTAGCTTGAATGACAGGCTGATCGGGACAATGGTCAGATAAATAGAGGTCATATTGTTTATTTGGGTCAAAGACCTCAACTGTTGTTCTAAGTGTCTGATTAAAGTAGTTTTGGCAAATTTGAATAAAGGGTTCAAGCCACATCTCACCAATTTCCGGGTCGACGCCAATTTGGTAGGTCGGTGCAAATCGCTGTCTCAACGTTAAACGCAGTAGCACCATAAGCTGTTGCACATATCCTGGATCGACAGAAAGTTGAAATTTGTCTGCCATGGATGAAACGATAACGCGAGTGAGTTCGTGGGCCTGACGAATGATTAATTCATTATGAAGGCGTTTGTAGTAACGCGTTGTTGTATCTGGACGCATAACGTTGATATGACCAGCACAAACGGTCAGGTTGACCAATGTACGATAGAGAGTAGCGACACTGTATCGCGTAATGGTTGGCGTGTCTAAATTAAGCATTGGCTGAACATGTTCTTGGTGGATGGTTTGCGCCGTACTAGCTAAGGAATCGGTGGGATTCACCATATCCACAGCGGGTTGCCAAAAGGCGTCGTCAATGGGGAAAACTTCATGAGCAACACAAAAAATCAATAAACTTTGCTCCAGTTCTGTCTTCTCGATTCGCTGCATAAACGTCGGCATCGAATCCTGTAGTTGCCGCCACAACTGTTGAAAATGAGGCGCACCCACCATGGTCTTATAGACTTGGCGAGCGAGGGGCGATAAGGTCATTGTCGTGTTGGCATGGCGATTACGTAGCCGAATAATCAGTAGCCAAGTGTACAGTTTGCGAGGCCCGTCGGCTGCGAGATATTTATTAGACCCATCGATTAATAAACGATGCATTGTTTCCGCTAAAGGACTGTTGCGTTGCAAGTAACGACGGTAAACGTACTGGTCTTTTGGACAGACATTCCACAGCAGTTCATACATTAAATGTTGGATAGCGAGATCTGGGCCAGTGAGTTGCAGTTGATTGATTTTGACGTGAAAGGGCGCTAAAAGATCATTGAGTTCGGCAATCTTACGATAAAGAGTGGCCACACTGAAGTTGAGTTTCGTAGCTAACTGAATGCTTGTTAGATTGGGATTGAGAACGATATTTTCGATAATACTAATTTTGGGTGTCTGGCGATAGTACGAAAAAATGAGCGTTTTCAGACTCATTTGACCGTTGATATGCAAGTGAACTTTTTCGTCATTCCATTTAAAGGAAATATCATATTGAGTTAGTGAAGGTCTCAGCACCATTTGGATGGCTTGCAGGTCGTCCATTAATAAATTTCGGCTTGAAAAAGGTAACGCGCTCGCAATTTCAGAAATTTTGGCCTCACCATTATTACGGTATAGATACTGCAAAATCCTAATCTGTCGCCGTTCAAACGGCTCTAAAAGATCTTCTTTGTTCATTATTCCACCTCAGTGTCGTAAATAACTGTTGCCATTAATTAATTTACCCACTAAACTAAACGTGTGGTTCTCAAATTTTTCGATAATTTTTGAATTATTGCAAGGCAGTTTTAATCTTCAATTTGTATCTTTAGAATAACGGAAATGATTTTGTTAAGACATTTTTGTGCTTAGGAGGCAAATAGCAGTCGTGGAGAAATTAAAGGCTTCATTAACAAACAAGAAACAGTATCATGATGACCAACTTGGCGATTATAAAATGACAGCGTTGGAATTGGGGAGTGGCTTTTTTCAGTTCGACATTGATAGTTTGATTTATCAGGGAAGAATTGTCGAATCGCGTCGTAATGATGGCACGTTTCTAACCACGCTTGGTGATCAAGAACGAGTTATTGAAATCGAGTAGTTAAGATTGTTAGTAATTGAATAAATGATTGTTGATGGCATCAGTTGCTTTTGTTACTGGTGTTTTTTTGCGCGATAGGAACAACGAATTGTTGGTGAAATGATCAATTTGCGAACCTGTTGAGTGTTAGTAAGCTGGCTTGCCGAACTAAAATGTTTGCACGAGCAAATAAATAATCAAAATGAAAACGGATTCTAGCGAAGATTGCCTCAAAATTGTTACGATACTCATGTGAGATAACTTACAAAGCATTTGATGGTCAATTTGTGTACACAGCAAAGATAAGGAGTACAAATCATGCAAATTACAGCAGCTGTTGCGCCAGCTAAAGGTGAATCCTTAGTTGTTGAACCCGTTGAATTAGATGACACGTTACATGGTGATCAATTATTAGTTAAAATCGTTGCGGTCGGCGTTTGTGGCGCAGATATTATGCGTGCCAAAACCGGTATGGGACGCAGTGAATTTCCGATTGTTTTGGGACATGAAGGTGCCGGCATTGTCGAGCAGGTCGGTGAAGATGTACGTGAATTTGAAGTTGGTGATCATGTGGCGATTTCGTATGCTAGCTGTGGTCACTGTCGCCAGTGTCTGGCCGGTCGTCCGTATGCGTGTGAACGCTCAGATGAATTGAATTTTGGCGGCGTTGATTACTACGGTGGTAGCCGTTTTACCTTGAACGGTCAGCCAGTAACGTCTTTTTTCCAGCAATCATCGTTTGGTACCTATGCGAAGGTTCAGGAACGAAACGCTGTTAAAGTAACCAAGGACGTTGATGTTAGCCTGCTTGGACCATTGGGATGTGGCTTACAAACGGGGGCTGGTACCGTTATGCATATTCTTAAACCCGAAGTTGGCAGTTCAATGGCAGTGTTCGGTACTGGAACGGTCGGCGATGCAGCCATTATGGCGGCTAAGGCGATGCACGTTGCCAAAATCATCGCTGTTGATATCTTTGATACGCGGCTGGCAGAAGCCAAAGCGCTTGGGGCAACAGATATCATCAACAGCAAGACAGTTGATGATGTGCCAGCGATGATTCAAGAAATGACTGATGGTGGTGTAGATTATGCTGTTGTTTCCGCTCCTGCTAATGGGCTACCAGAACAAGCCATCCGTAGCACAGGTATTCTCGGGCACACTGCAATTATTGGCGGCGCAGCGCATGCGGACTTGAGCATGATGAATGACATTCTGGTACCGGCGCGTCAAGTCACGGGTGTGTTACAAGGATTCTCATTGCCTAAGTTGTTTATTCCCCAACTAATTCAGTTGTATCAACAAGGTGACTTTCCGTTTGATAAACTAGTTAAGTTTTACGACCTAAAAGATGTTAACCAAGCCTTTGAAGACTCATTAAACGGAACCACAGTGAAGGCCATTTTGCGGATGCCTTAATTAGGAAAAATGACATCGATAAAGTTCATTAGGAGGTAAGCATGATGATTTTAGTAACCTCAGCAGCTGGTCACACTGGTCGCGTGATTGTGGACAAACTAGTGGCCGCTGGATTCGACGTAAAAGCGACGGACATTAATCCAGCCGTGAAAGATTTGCCGGGTATTCGTGAAGGGGTCGTTGCAGATTTAACCCGTGCAGATGAAATTGATAAGTTGATTGCGGATGTCGACAGTGTCGTGGAAATTCCCCCCTTGTTTGTCGCGGAAGAGGCGGATATTGGCCGATATTTGACGGACCAGTTGGCGGCTGCCCACAAGCAATTTATCTTTATTTCGGTTACTCATCCAATTCTATCTACGTTACGTCAGCATTTGATGAAACGTGATGTGGAAGAGCACATGATTTATACCGGGATGGTTAAGGATTATCAATACACGATTTTGCAACCGATGCACTATATGCATAATTTCAATCCAAACGTGGTTCACGAAACTGGTGCCTATAATATCTTTTATGATATCAATACCAAACTTTCCTATGTGGCACCGGAAGATGTTGGCGATGTGGTCGTAGCAGTTGCTCAAAATCCCGAGAAGCATAATAAAGCCACGTATGAACTGGTAGGTACGGATTACGCTTCACCGGTAGATCTAGTAGCATTGTATAATCGGTTAACAGGCGAGCATGCCGTTGCCGAGCGTGTCGATATGACAGAGTTTCTTAATCAGGCAGGCATTCAAAATGTTTATTCACGAGATGCCTTTCGCCACCTAGCAGATACGTATAGTAAGTGGGGACTCGATGGCAACTCGAATGTCCTACGCTTGTTACTTGGACGCAAACCAACAAGTTATGAAGATTATATGAAGCAGCAGATTAAATTTTAAATATGCAAACAGAGAGCGCGACATAACACGGTTTGGCTTTCTCAGGCAACGAAAAATGGATGTTTATGGGTGACTTTCCCGTGAACATCCATTTTATGTTAGATTAGCAAATGTCAGTGTTATGCTCCAATCGTTTTTAATTGGTAAGAAAAGGGTTTGTACGGTCAGCTTACAATTACAAAATTCGATTTTTTATTTGGTTGCTCAATAGTTAAAAACTTGTCCCAGTTATGCGCAGTAAGACGGACGTAAATCGGTGTTAAACATGATTCTTAATTAGATTTTGAGAATCAATTTGTTTTGATCAGTAATTCTCAAAGATAATTAAAATAAACAATTTTATTTCACTGAATTATGCACGCAGGGGTTGAAACCGATTACATTTAGAAATACCATGAAGGCGTGGAACGTTCCAAAGTAGCTATAATTACATATCAACGATGTGCCTGGAAAGATAAACAAGCACATAAAGATGTTATTACAGTTGCTCTTAATTGAAGTTGTTCTTGGCGAGCTCATTTGCTCAATAATTCACCAAATAATCATTTGGAGGAAAAACATCATGAAAATTAAAGCAGCAGTTGTTGAAAAAAAGGGTGGCCCGTTTGTGATCAAGGATGATGTTGAGTTATCCGAAATGCAGGCTGATGACCTACAAATTCACATGGTTGCCAGTGGCATTTGCCATTCAGACGAAGCCTTAAGAAAAGGTGATGCTGAAATTGGCTACCCAATTGTTTTGGGACACGAGGGCTCAGGAATAGTTGAAAAAGTGGGTCCAGAAGTTAAGAACTTCAAGGTTGGTGATCACGTTGTTTTGTCATTCTACGGTTGTGGTAACTGTGAGAACTGTTTGAAGGGGATGCCGACCCGCTGTCTAAATTATGCAGCGAATAATTTATCTGGTGTTCGTCCGGATGGTAGTGCTCACTTTACTGAGGATGGTCATCGTGTCAGTGACATGTTTGATCAGTCATCATTTACGACAACCACTGTTGTTCGCGAACGTAACGCGGTTAAGGTTCCTAAGAACTTGGATTTGCGCCGTCTTGGACCTTTAGGTTGTGGTTATGTAACTGGTAGTGGGACTGTTCTGAACACATTGAAACCAAAACCTGGCGAAACTATCGCTGTCTTCGGGACTGGTGCCGTTGGCTTGGCAGCCATGATGGCTGGTAAGATTTCTGGCTGTACTACTGTCATTGCCGTTGATGTTGTCGATTCACGTTTGCAATTAGCCAAGGAACTTGGCGCAACTGACACAATCAACAGCAAGAACGAAGATGCCGTTGCTAAAATCAAGGAGCTGACGGATGGCAAAGGTGTCGACTATGCCGTTGATACCACTGGTGTGACGAAAGTTATGGAAGATTCCATTCAGGCACTCGCCCAGGGCGGAACCACCGCAACTATTGCTGTTACAGCTAACCACATTGACCTAGATACATGGAACGACCTTTGCACAAACGATCGCTCTATCATTGGGGTCAACATGGGCGATTCCATTCCACAAGTCGACATTCCTCGTTTGATCAAATTCTACCAGATGGGCATGTTTGACTTTGACAAGACGGAAAAGTTCTATCCATTTGAGCAAATTAACGAGGCTAACGCCGATTCCGGTAGTGGCAAGACCATCAAGCCAGTTTTGGTAATTGATGATCAGTATAAGCCAGAGTGAGCGTGACTCACAATAACTGTATTCAGGTAACAAAATTCAAAAAGACGTTTTCAGGTTTCCTTGCCACAAGCGACAAGGCAGAAAGGAAGCACATTATGTCTGAAGCAATTGCGTTAAAGCATTATCAAATGTATATCAATGGTCAGTTTGTTGACTCAAAATCAGGTAACACACTAACTGTCATTAACCCATCCGATGAACAACCAATCTCAACCGTTCCAAGCGCAACGGTTGAAGAAACGCGTGAAGCAATTGATGATGCGTTTGAAGCACAAAAGTCATGGAAAGAGGTTCCAGCCGCAACCCGTGGTGCATATCTGCATAAAATTGCTGAAGAAATTCGGAGCCAAGAAGACGATTTAGTTTCCATTTTGATGGAAGAACAAGGGAAGATTAAATCCTTAGCTCAAACGGAAATCATGTTTTCAGCTGACTATTTCGATTACATGGCTGCCGCAGCACGGATGTATGAAGGCGAAGTTCTTCAATCTGACAACCCTAACGAAAACATCATGATTGCCAAACAGCCGATTGGTGTCGCTGCCGGAATTTTGCCGTGGAACTTTCCGTTCTTCCTGATTGCTCGGAAGATGGGACCAGCTTTGGTAACTGGGAACACCATTGTGATCAAGCCAAGTTCCGATACACCAAACAACGCTTTGGCGTTTGCTAAGATTTGTGACAAGGTTGGTCTACCGAAGGGCGTTGTTAACTTTGTCACTGGTCCTGGGGCAGTCGTTGGCAGTGAATTATCCAAGAACAAGAAGATTGGCATTATCAGTTTGACCGGGTCCGTTGACTCTGGCCGTCGAGTCATGAGCGATGCTGCTGACCACTTAGCTAAGGTCTCACTTGAATTAGGTGGGAAGGCGCCTGCCATTGTTTGCAAGGATGCGGACATTGACTTGGCTGTCCAAGCCATCATCGATTCACGTGTCGACAACAATGGGCAAGTTTGCAACAACGCCGAGCGAGTATATGTACAAGAGGATGTTGCCAACGAATTCGTTAAGAAGCTGACCGACAAGATGAGCAAGATCACGGTCGGTGACCCGAACAAGGATGAAACCATTGGCATGGGTCCACTGATCAACAAAGCAGCGTTGGACAACGTTGATGGCATGGTTCAACGTGCGGTTAAGGCTGGCGGCAAAGTAACTACTGGCGGTCACCCAGCAGACATCGACAAAGGGTTCTACTACTTACCAACGGTTATCACTAACGTTAAGCAGGATTCTGAGATTATCCAGCACGAAATCTTTGGACCAGTGCTCCCAATCGTCACCTTTAAGACGTTGGATGAAGCCATTGAGATGTCAAACGATAACGACCTAGGTTTGACGTCATCTATCTTCACTGAGAACTTGGATAACGCCGCTAAGGCTGCCAACGAATTGCAAGACGGTGAAACATACATCAACCGTTACAACTTTGAGGCTATTCAAGGCTTCCACGCCGGCTGGAAGGAGTCCGGTGTTGGCGGTGCTGATGGCAAACACGGTTTGGATGAATTCTTGAACACCCACGTTGTTTATTTGCAAAGGCATCCGGAAAAGGGAAATGAATAGAGCGTGAACACCCCCGGGGTAAAAGCCGAGCGATAACGTAAAATAATCACCGTGAAGACGTACTTTGTCTTTGTGGTGGTTGTTTTGTGTTATGCACAGGCTTTTGGGGGTGTGAACGCGTTTGCGACAATATAGCAGCAAAAATTTGGTCTCGCAAAGTCCTCGCCCTCATGTGCAGACACATTCTTTTCAGCTACTTACGGCGTTTGCGACAGCACTTAATCTACAAAGACCTAATCAAAATTTACCGCGTTTGTTAATTGAGGTGCTATACTCAATGCAAACATAAGGAGGCGCTTACAAATGCAAAATTTCACTGTGGACGAACTAAAGCAATTTGATGGCAAAGATGGTCATAAGGCCTATGTGGCGGTAGACGGAACTGTTTATGATCTGACGAATGTTGAGGCTTGGCGGGGCGGAAACCACCATGGTCTGACGGCGGGCAGAGACCTCACGGAAATGATCAAAAAATCTCCGCACGGTAAAAAAACGTTAACTGATAAACCGGTCGTTGGCCAATTAGTTTCATAAAAATATCAAATACTACAACGAGGTTGTGACATAAGTTTATTGGGGACGAATGATATAAGCAATATCGCGCTCCAAAGTCCTGAGAATTCCGCTTAACCTAAAACTGACCCATTCCCGAACTTGGGGAATAGGTCAGTTTTACATTAATGCTCGTTCTCAAACCGGACTTGTGTCAAAGCTCCATTTTGCAAATCAGATGCTTTCATTCTTTAAACATCTGTTAATCAATAGCAATAACATTGAAAGGCTCTGTATTTAGCCTTTATACTTTGTGGGTAGTTTAAGGAATTTGTCTCGTTTGGAAAGTGAGTTTGGCTCACGCGAGGTTATTATTTATGCGCAAGAATTATTTGGGTCGACTTGTAGGCCTTGTCGTTGTTATCATTGGCGGCGCATTGTTTTTACAAAATCACCCGCCATTGGAAAAACAGTTGGCTGATCAGGTAGGTCCAGCTAACATTCAACGATCATTTCAAAAAATCCATAATCAAGTAAATACTTTTTTTACGGCCGTCACTTTGAACGCCAATGCTGGCGCTCAGGACTCTACGGCTTCGCAGTCCACATCGGCTAGTACCAAACCATCGCCACACGTCGCGGCATCCACAGCGAACTCGACTACCACTGACGCGACGCCAGTTGAATCGATTGTCAGCAATGTTCATTTGCAACCGACGTACTATTACGAATACGCGGCCTCCGATTCGCCAGCAGTGCGCTTGGCGTTTGATACTGCCGTGCAAACGTATAATGCAACCGGTATCGTTACCCTTAAACCCGGGCACGCGGGGAGTGGACAAAACCAGTTGACGTTTAGCACCTATCATGAAGTTTCAAAAGCAGCTAGCGATGGTGCGGTCGAGGTAGGTCACGGCGGTCCAGAAATTTACCAAACGAATTTTAGTTGTGCTAACGCAACGAATCATGGAAGTGCCAAGCTGAATACAGCCTATTTGAGTTCATACAATGATGCGGTCGCTATTCACGAAGTTGGTCACGCATTGGGACTTGATCATAGTAGTGATCCGAATTCGGTCATGTACCCAGTAACGCAAGGACGTGTGCAGTTAACTAGCGGGGATATTGCTGGCTTGAAGGCGATTTATTCGCAGAACTAATTGTGATGTTGGTTCACGTTTAATTGAATATCAAAGTCATTGCTTTACGTGGCGTAAAAACACCTGCAAATAATATTTTGAGTATTATTTGCAGGTGTTTAGTATTTCGACAAACTTTGAAATTAGTGATGTATGTTTAATGTTTTCAGAAATTAGTAAATCGTAATCGAGATCTATCTTCGGCAAGATTGTCTTGACATGAATTTTGCTTGGATGAGCAGTGTTTTCGAGCACATAGTTAGAGATAATCCCAGTGCCAACGTTATTTTCGACCATTGCAACGACGGTTTCACCACGATCAACAATCAACCAGTTATTGACATTGAAATTATTTTTCTTATTTAGAGTATCAATGACGGTTTCTGCGCCAGCCTTGCAAAAGATGAAAGTTTGTTCACTGTCGGTTAAATCAACCGGTTCGGAACTTTCGGCAGAGAGTGCAACCATGTGATCGGTAAACAAGCGTTGCCCGTTTTGAAGATTATTGGGAGAGGTCGTAATACCAACATCGATGGCGTTGTCCTGTAATAATTGTTTGATATCGCGGGCATTGCCTTCTGTTAACTCAATCTCGACTAGTGGATACTGAGCTTTAAATATACCAAATACTTTAGCTAAAACGGTGGTACTAATAATTGGCAAAGAACCAATTCGTAAACGACCACCTAGTTGATGGTTAGCCTCGAAAGCTGTCTGTAACAAGAGGTTCTCATCTTCGGATAATTGTTGGGCAGTCTTTAATACCTTTTTGCCAGTATCCGTCAATGACAGGCCGTTTTTACGATCACGAATAAATAGTTTAACGTTTAGTTCCGCTTCTAAATTATGAATGGATTTACTAACGCTGGGCTGTGAGATATACATTTCAGCCGCAGTTTGCGTGAAACTGCCAGTGCGAGCAACCATGATAAAAATTTTAATCCAGTGCATGTTGATAGCCAAACGGGTATCCTCACATTCCGATAAATGTATTTGATGCGCTCCCTTGTTCTCACTACAATGCATGGTAAGAAAGGTGAGGCAAATCGAATGAAAAAAACAATTGTAATTGTTGGTGCAGGAGCAGGACTGGGTCACCATATTGCTGAAAGGTTTGGCCGTGAAGGCTTTAACGTTGTCTTGATGGCGAGAAACGCTTCGAGACTAGCGGAATATGTGGCATCGTTGAAGTCACAAGGAATAGATGCTGATTATTTCGTTGTTGATGTGGCAAGCAACGCGTCTATTCAAACGGCTTTTGCAGAGCTGAAACGAAAGTACAATCGGGTTGACGTATTAGTTTATAATGTCGCCATGATGAGTGGAAACCGCCCCTTAGAACTAACGCCTGCTGAGCTATTAGAACACTATCAAACTGATGTTGTTGGTGCACTAGCCGCCGCACAACAAGTGATTTCGATGCAAAAAGACAATCGCGAAGGAACGTTATTGTTTACAGGTGGCGGCTTTTCCAGTTTTCCTGCCGCATCCAATACGACGATGTCGCTTGATAAAGCGGCGTTGCGAAATCTGGCGTTGGTGTTAGCCGAAGAGTTGGAACCAATGGGAATCTTTGCGGGAATTGTGACAATTATGGGAACAATAGATCAAGATGAACATTTCTCGGCGACGAATATTGCTGATCAATATTGGCAATTGTATACGCGGCGGAAAAGTCATGAAATTATTTACGATTAATTTGCCCCTGTGATATTGCGCAGTAGATAGCAATAATCGAAACACCAGTAAAAACGATAATTGGAAAAAAGAAACCGAGCCCCGTTAAAACTGCTTGTACGGCCGTTAAAGTGAGCACTTCAAACCGGATTTTTCGATAACCCGCATCAGGAATGTTATTTTTCGTCTTTTCTGCATGAATATTGCTGGATAACCAGCGAAAGGCGAGGTTACTAATTACAAACGAAATACCGTAAGTGACTTCAGGAGCAGCAGACATTGGAAAGCGTCCAACCCAGCCAGTTGAAAACGGTAAGACTGAAAGTGTAAATAAGAAGAGTCCGTTTAGCCAAAGGGTAGATACGTCAATTTTTTCAAGCTTAAACAACATTCTGTGGTGACTCACCCAGAAAGACAAAACAAATATGAAACTCATTAAGTAAGCAAAGAAGGTTGGAATAATAGAGCTTATTTCCGACCAGTGTGGTGTTTCAGGCACTTTTAATTCCAAGACCATAATCGTTATGATGATTGCAAAAACACCATCAGAAAATGCTTCAAGTCGATTTTTATTCAAAAAGGGGTCTCCTAGTTCTTTAAATAAAGTAGTTGATGATGGAAAGGATGAAATTCAGATGAAAAACGTTTTAATTATTGGAGCTACCGGAAGTTTTGGTAGTGCACTTAGAAAGAGATTACAGATTGAAGCTGATATTAATGTTACTCTTTTTTCTCGGTCAGCAGGAAGTTTAACGACAGACTCGAAACGAGAAACGATAAAAACCGGTGACGCGACAAATATTAATGTCATCGAACCATTAATAGGCAATCAAGATTTTATCTTCTCTGCAGTTAGTGGCAAACAAATTATCTCAGTAACTAAGAATTTAGTTTCTCTTATTGAGGGGACTGATAAATATTTGGTTCTTGTATCTTCCCTTGGTGTTTATAATGAAATTCCTCAGGCGATGGGGTCCAATTGGAATTTGAACGAAAATGCCGTTTTAAAACCCTATCGAGAAGCTGCCGATATCGTTGAAAAAGGTGCAAAGCATTATACGGTAATTCGGCCAGGCTGGATCAACCAAGGTCCGACTGCACAAGACTATGAGGTCACTGAAAAAGGGCAGCCATTTGGTGGTCGCGACGTGTCTCCTGAAAACATGGCCAAACTCGTTTTGAACATTATTCGAAATCCACAGGAATATAATGGTCGCAACCTTGGTATCAATGACAAATAACATAGATTGTATGCTCACAATAATCTGAATCAATCCTAAAAGGACAAGAATGAATAATAGTGAGAAGGGGAATGGCTCAGCTTTGGGCTAGGCGCTATCCTTATAATCAAAAAGGCAGTAAGCAACTAATTGAATAGCTGCTTACTGCCTTTTTGAAATATTTAAGTTTGAAAGCTGAATTCAATTCAACTTTTTCGCGTCAATTTTGATTAACGGTTTAAGCGATATACCCAAGCCCGGTGGTCACGTTGCAACAGTTCATCTGATGCAGCTGGTCCCATAGAACCGGAGATGTAGTTAGGGAAGTCTGGTGTTTCTGAATCCCATAATTTCTGGATAACATCAACGAACTTCCATGCGTATGAAACTTCATCCCATGAGGCGAAGTTCGTTTGGTCACCCTTCAAGGTGTCATGCAGCAAACGTTCGTATGGTTCTGGAGTTTCTTCCTTTTGAGCAACATCTTGCTGGAAGTCCAAGTGGATTGGTTCCGTTTCGAAACCTTGACCAGCAGTCTTAGCGTTCAATTGGAGAGAGAAGCCTGAGTTTGGTTCAACGTAGATGGTCAAAACGTTTGGTGCTAATGAGTTATCACGGTTTTGTGGGAAGGCGAAGATGTCGATCAAAGGCTTCTTGAAGACAACGTCGATCCGTGTAAACTTGTCAGCCAAACGCTTACCAGTCCGGACGTAGAAAGGAACACCTGACCAACGGTAGTTGTCGAATAATAATTTACCGGCAACAAATGTGTCGTTGTGTGAATCCTTTGGTACGTTTGGTTCATCACGGTAAGCAGGTTCAGTATCGTTAGCGCCATATTGACCGCGAATAAAGTTCTTGGCTGCTTCGGCTGGGCTGTAAACCCGGAGTGAACGCAATGCCTTGATCTTTTCAACACGAACATCGGCGTCAGTGAATGAAACAGGTTGTTCCATTGCTAACTGAGAAACGATTTGCATGATATGGTTTTGAACCATGTCACGTAATGCACCAGCGGTATCGTAGTAACCGGCACGATCTTCAACACCAAGTTTTTCACTTAAGGTCACTTGAACGTTGTCGATGTAACGGTTGTTCCACAGAGATTCAACAAGCGTATTGCCGAAACGCAAAGCCTGAATGTTTTGAACCATTTCCTTACCAAGGTAGTGGTCGATTCGGTAGATTTGAGTTTCATCAAATGCACCGGATAATTGATCGTTTAAAGTTTCAGCAGTCGTGAAGTCAGTACCAAATGGTTTTTCAATGACCAAACGGTTTGAACCATTTTCAGAGAGCAAACCTTCTGACTTCAAGTTGAGGGCAACTTCACCGAAGAAGCGTGGTGCCATGGACAGATAGAAGATCCGGTTACCGTTGATGCTGTACTGTTTGTCCAGCTTTTCAACGAGGTCCTTCATCACAGCGTAGTGCGCCTTATCCGTAACATCGTGTGCAATGTAGTAAAAATGTGACACGAAAATTTCTGCCGCGTGCATATCTGCATCCGGTTGGTCATCCTTAATGGATTGTGTTACGACTTCACGGAATTTGTCGTCGGTCCAGCTATCACGAGCAGTTCCGAGAACGGCAAAATGTTCGCCTAAGTTTCCGCGAACGTAAAGTTTGAAGAGGGATGGGTACAGTTTACGTTTGGCAAGGTCACCAGTACCACCAAAGAAAGTAAACAATGAGCTGTATTCTGTTGCCACGGTTTTCACTCCTTAAATGCCTGTAAATGTAGGGTTGTATTGACAGAAAACGTAACCGCTTTCTGTCGTTGACTGGTTCATTATATAACAATATCTAGCGCGATGCACCACCGTGAGCAACCGGTTTCATTAGGTTCAGGCCGTGAATTAGTTATGAAAACTTATCATATCAACGATTAGCATTGGTCTGGTCCACCAAAATGAATTTCAAAAAAATTTACATTTATGGAAAAAAATGGTGAAAAAAGTTTTCTACAAGGTCTGGTGATTGATTCGATATTATCTTTAGGTGAGAGGCTGACGCCTACGGTTGGCAACATTGACGCCCTTCGCTCATATAACAGCACAATCGACTAGCTATCAGTCAACAGTCCAGTACTCTTCTGCAAAATGCCACTAAAAAACTGCTGAATCCATTATTAAGATGGACCAACAGTTTAGAAAATTGAAATTCATTGTTTAATTATAGTTTGAACAATTCTGTTGCTTTGACCGCTGTTTGCCAGCCTTGATATAAACGTTGACGGTGGTCCTCAGGCATATTGGGCGAGAATGTCTTGCCCTGCTGGTAAATAGCTTGAAGGGCGTCGACATTATCCCAAAAGCCAACGGCGAGACCCGCTAGAAAAGCCGCACCTAGTGCTGTTGTTTCCTCATCAGCGGAACGATCAATTTCCATATTGAGAATGTCTGCCTGAAATTGCATAAGATAAGTGTTTCGTGATGAGGCGCCATCGGCCTTTAAACGGGGGATGGCAAGATGCGTATCTTTTCGCATGGTTTCGATTACATCACGTGTTTGGTAGGCAATCGATTGTAAGGTTGCCTTAACAAAATCGTTTTGAGTTGTCCCGCGGGTAATTCCATAAACAGCACCACGAGCCGCGTCATCCCAATAGGGAGCACCCAAGCCAGAGAAAGCGGGGACTACGTAGACTTCATCGTGATCGGTTGAAGCTAACGCGGCACGTTTGGCGGCTGGCTCGTCGGGAATCATTTTCATTTCATCTTGAAGCCAGCCAATCGCCGAACCGGCCACGAAGATAGAGCCTTCAAGGGCGTATTGCACACTGCCGTTTAGACCGTAGGCGATGGTTGTGAGCAGCCCGTTGTTTGAAATCAACGGCTCATCACCCGTATTCATCACGATGAAGGCACCAGCACCATACGTATTTTTGATGACACCCTTATCGAAGCCCATCTGACCAAACAAAGCGGCCTGTTGGTCACCAGCGAGGGCAGCAATAGGGACTTCGGCACCGAAAAATTGATAGTTTTGGGTGTGACCGTAGACTTCAGAAGATGATTTGACCTCAGGCAACATGGCACGGGGAATATTCATCAGCTTGAGAATTTCATCATCCCAGTCCAATGTGTGAATGTTAAACAGCATTGTTCGACTGGCATTGGAGTAATCAGTGACATGCAGCGCACTGCCCGACAATTTCCAGGCCAGCCACGAATCAACCGTGCCAAAACAGAGCTCACCTTTTTCAGCGCGTTCTTGCGCGCCTTCGACGTGATCAAGTAACCAACGAATCTTGGCGGCTGAGAAGTAAGAATTAATAAAGAGTCCTGTTTTTTGGTGGATCATCTCACCGTAACCATCTTTGATGAGTTGCCGGGTAACATCGTCCGTTTGCTTAGACTGCCAACCAACGGCCGGTGCAATTGGCTCACCGGTTGTCCGGTCCCAGATAATGGTCGTTTCACGTTGTGTGACAATGCCAACCCCGTCAATTTGGTCCGGATGGATACCAGCGTTAATCAGGACAGACGAAATTACTGATTGAACGGAATTCCACAGTAAATTCGGATCGTGTTCCACCCATCCTGGATGGCGATTGATTTGTGGTAATGGTTGGGAAGCCGCGGTAACCCGTCGGCCATTTTTGTTGATGATAATTGCCCGCGATGCAGAGGTGCCTTGATCCACGGCCAAAATGTAATGTTCAGTGACGAATGCCATAGTTTGCCTCGTTTTTATTTTGCCTTTGTAACCGGTTACTAATGCTGTCAGTATAGCGAATCAATGAGTAATGAACAAACTCCAAATTAAAATTTAATCTTGTATTTATTTTTAAACGGGATATTATATATCCTGTTAATAAAAAGGATACCGAATGTCGTGTTTATAAACGTGCATTTCTGGAGGATATCGCAATGAAAGTTAAACCAAGTTTGGAACAAGCCATCTGTGTGTTGATGCTCTTGGCGATTCAAAAACGTGAAATACCATTACACAGTACTTTGATTTCACAACGGCTGGGACTATCGGATTCATATACCAAGAAAGTTATTCAGCATCTGTCACGGGCCGGTTTAGTTCGATCTGTTTCTGGAAAAGATGGTGGCTTCGTGATCAATCGCGAGCCGGATCAAATTACGATGCTGGACGTTTTTAACACGATTGAGGGAACTGGTCCGTTCGGGGTTTCATCCGGACTTGCCGATCATGTTTTCGGTATGTCCAAGGATCCGTCGTTTGATGCTTGTTATCACATGGGACGTTTGGATGAGGGGCATAATCCTGGGGATGCCAAGGAAGAGGCGTTGGCAATCTTTGCGGAGGCCGAGAAGAGTTATCGCGACAAGTTGGCTGCGTCCACACTCAATGAGTTGTGCCCGCATCGTGACGGCAAACTGATCACAATCGATTGGACGCCATGGTTGCAAGCGAAGAGTGATGCTCAGGCCCAGGGAGAAGTTGAGCAATAACGTGGAAGGCGTCACATTCGGTGGGTTTCCGAATGGAACGGCTTTCGGGTTATGCCGCAGCTCGGTAAGTTTTAGGAGGTTAGAGAGAACATGAAGTGGATGACTAAAAATCACGTTTGGGGATTACTAGGGTGGTTGATCGTTTTAGTAGCTGCCATCATGATGACGCCTGATACGGGGAAGCTGGTGGCCGACAAGGGCCAAATTAAGATTCCTAGTACATATCAAAGTGTCCGCGCTACGCAGATGCAAAAAAAGTGGGGTAGCGACCAGAAAAATACGACGGCAGTTGTCGCGGTGTTCAGTAATGGTGATGACAAACTGACACCCGCACAGAATGCTGCGATTGAACGGACTATTGATAAGCTAAAGTCTGATAAGTCAAAGTATCAGATTAAGGGCATTACAACTGCTCAAGACAGTGCTACCGCTAAACAACAGTTGGTATCCAAAGACAAGACAACCCAGCTGGTTCAGTTAAACGTTAAGTTGAGTAAAACGCACACGCGAAGTTTAATCCGTGATCAATTGACGAAAGCGGTTAAAACGAGCGGTGTGAAAACCTATGTCACTGGTTCAGATATTTTGAACCAAGACTTTTCGGATGCCACTCAGGCTGGGGTGCGAAAGACGGAGGTAATTGCGGCGATTTTCATTTTCGTGGTGTTGCTGTTGGTCTTCCGTTCACCAATCACACCGATTATTTCTTTATTAACCGTCGCAGTGTCGGGCTTGGTATCCATTAGCGTGGTTACCAACTTGGTCCAGCACTTCAACTTTCCGTTTTCAAACTTTACGCAAGTGTTCATTATCATTGTGCTGTTTGGGATTGGAACGGACTACAACATTCTCCTATACAATCAATTTAGGCAGGAAATGGCGCATGGCAAGAATCCGCATGATGCAACTGCCAGTGCGATCAAAATCGGTGGTCGGACTATCCTTTACTCCGGCTTGTCTGTATTAATCGGGATGTCCGTGTTGGCGTTTGCCAAGTTCTCCCTGTATCGTTCGGCGGTCGGCATTGCCGTTGGGGTCGTCGTGTTGCTAGCAGTTTTGCTCACACTGAATCCGTTCTTTATGACCGTTCTCGGACCAAACATGTTCTGGCCGGTTCGTAAGTCAGCCGGTGAAGGTGACAGCAAGTTGTGGCACGCGCTCGGCAGTACGGCTATGATTCGTCCGATTTTGACGCTAGTTGTGATGGCGATCGTGATGGTTCCGTTAGCCTTAATGGGCCACGGCACGTTGGATTATGACAATACCGTTGAAATTGCTGACAATGTCCCTGCCAAACGTGGTTTTCAAGTGGTTCAAAAACACTTTTCAAAGGGGACTGCTGAACCGACAACGATTTACATTCAGAGTGATCATCGTTTGAACAACGAACAGTCGCTCCAAATTATTGATCGTTTGACCAAACAATTGCAGAATTCAGCCGGCGTTAAAACGGTTTTGTCCGCGTCACAGCCTGGTGGTTCAGCCATTAAGGCACTGTATGTTCGTAATCAGATGGCAACGGTCACCAGTGGTTTAACTAAGTCACAACAAGGACTGGATAAAATTAATAGCGGCCTAGGGTCAGCAAAACAGCAGTTGGACGGTGCTAATATCAGTGGTGGCGTTGATTCTGCTAATCAGTTAGCGTCTGGCTCGCAACAGGTTGCTACTGGGACATCAACGTTGAGTTCCGGGATTAACCAAGTGACTCAAGGTGTGAATGAATTAAACGCACAGCTTCAAAATAGTACTAGTGGTAGTCAACAGGCGCAATTGCAACAGTTAACGACGGCATTACCACAATTGAATCAGGCCATCAGCAGTTTGAATGATCAGGTTAACGCTGCTTCAACTGGTTCGACCAGTGGCGTAACGAATTCCCTGACTAGCATCGGTAGCTCTGCCAGTGATATTGGCAGTCAACTAGGTGCCATTCAAAATGCGATGAAGGGCATTAGCACGCCAAATGTTAACGCTGGTCAGTTAGTTGCTGCAATGCAGGGCCAAGGTGCTAACTTAAACGCTCAGCAGCAACAAGTTGTCACGGCGACGATTGATGCAGCACTGAAACAGCAGAGTCAGGCCAGTGCTGGTTTGCAACAAACGTTGGCAGGTTCATTAAGCAAAATTGGTGCTGATGCACAAAACATTGGTAGCAGTGATCAATCCGTTGCTAGTCAATTACAGAGCCTGCAAGGGTCAACGCAACAATTGCAGCAAGCCGTTAGTCAGTTGAACACAGCCTCGAATCAAGTATTGCCGGCGTCTGCGACAGCAATCACGCAGTTGAGCGGTGGTCTCTCACAATTGAGTAGTAGCACCAATCAGTTAGCCAGCGCGATGGGTACGATCAATGGCAATACTGGTCAACTAGTCAGTGGCGCTAACCAAGTTGCGAGTGGAAACCAAGAAATGGCTTCGAAACTGTCACAACTTGGCGGTCAAACAGCTAGTTTGTCCAATGGCTTAGGAACCGCGACAGACGGGCTCAGCAAGATTTCCGCTGGTTCAGGTCAGGCAAATAAGTACTTGAGTGGTTTGCAACATGCCAGCGCAGCGGAAACCTACTATATTCCAGCTGCGCAGTTAAAGAGCAAAACGTTTGCCCCGGTCCTTAAAACGTACTTCTCGCCGGATCGCAAGATCACGAAGATGACGGTCATTCTTAAGGACGATCCAAGCTCACAGACTGCGATGAAACGTTTGCCACGGTTGGAAGGCATTGTTCGTGGCGCTCTTAAAGGAACATCGATGAATAATGCCAAGGTTGCGTTTGGTGGTAGTACCTCGCAAACCAATGATATCAATGAAATGGCGGCTGGAGACTTCAGTCGTACCGCCATCATTATGTTAGCTGGAATCTTCATTGCGTTGATGTTTGTTACCCATTCATTGGTTCAACCAATCGCGATTGAGGGAACCTTGTTGATTGCTTACAGTGGCGCAACGAACATCGTACACTGGCTGGTGAAGGCATTCCTAGGTCAAAGCATGCTGACCTGGAACACGCCATTCTTTGCCTTCATTATGTTGGTTTCACTGGGTGTTGATTACAGTATCTTCCTCATGGCGAAGTACCGTGAGTTCCTGCATCAGCCAATTTCGACCGATGCTAAGATGCTCAAGGCAACGACGATTATTGGAACCGTGGTTATTTCAGCGGGAATTATCCTGAGCGGAACATTCGCCGCACTGATTCCGTCTGGTGTGATGACGTTGATTCAAGTGGCGCTAGTTGTGATTGTCGGGATTCTGTTACTAGTTATTTTGATTCCGATTATCATGCCAGCAGTGATGAAGATTACGTATCCAACGCCGGAGTCACGGTTGAATGATGATCAAAAATAAAATATGTTATGTGGATTGAAAAAAGGCGAGTGTAACTCTTATTCGAAGTTGCATTCGCTTTTTGTGTTCACTTGGAATGCGAAGAGAACAGATGACATTAAGTAGCCCATTTTTCGCTTTTAAATTGTAAGTTTTGGGCCTTTTTTCCTTCAACAAAGAAAATTAATGAATGACAAAAGAGATACATGTAGATACTTGTATCTACATGTATCTACGTATATAATTACTTATGTAAATGAGTTGATGATTTCAAACGACTGAAATCGGAGGTACACATTATGGAAAATAGAGAACTAGGTGTTTTTAAAGTCCGACAAAGCGGACACTCACTTGTGGTTACGGTTCCCAAGGGAATAAATGTGCATAAAGGCGATCAAGTTAGTTTCTCACAGGGGAGCGATGGTGTAATTCAGTTTAAGCCGTTGTCAAATGAAAATCCTTGGTTGAATGGTAAATACGCTGACGTGGATTTTCGTGGTGGTATGAAAGAAGCTGAAATCAATATTGGCATGGAAAGACGTGTTGGAAAGGAATTGTAAGAATGGCCTACCCAGAACAAGGGGACATTATTTTTATCGATGCTGAACCACATGCAGGACATGAGACTGGCGGACATGATCCTAGGCATGGCAACATTCAACGCCCATTAATAGTGCTAAGTAACACTGGTTATAACCAATTTACTGGTATGGTTAGCGGAATGCCAATCACACATGAGATGAGGGATGATAACACACGGTTTATGCAGTTTATCGATGGGACAAGTGGTGTTCACGGATCAATTATTCTTTGGCAAATGCCATTTTATGATTTTGATGGTCGCCATGGCAGAATTGTTGGTCATGTTTCTCCTCGCTTATTGAACACATTGTTAGCGAGGGTGAAGGACATTTTTGATTTGTAAAATAGTGAAATGGATTTACAAAAAAAGCATGTTGCATAAAGAAATGGTGTGAAATCAGCCACTTTGATTGGTATTAGAGGATGATGATACAGCATACCTTTTTAAACTTGTGAAATCGTAATATATGGAACTGAAATTCCCTTTTTAAACGTCACACTTTAAAAAAAGTTACTGTATGCATGGTTGTTTTAAAATCTGTGCCTGCAAGTAAAAGTAAAATGGTTATAATAATATTTAAGCGTACTGTATGCTCGAGAGTGAGAATACAGTACGCTTTTTCGTAACTATTACGGCGTTTTCGGTCGTTGCGGTAAATAAGCATAACCAATCGTGAGCACAAGTGCGATAACCACGGTTGTCAACATAAACGTTACGGTCTTAGCCGGCCAAAAATTACCGAGGATGATAATCGTATAGCCAGCCGCCACAATCAGCCAACCGCCAAAGTAATTCACTTTATGCCACATTTCAGGTGACCTGTAGGTTGGTGGAATGCGAATGCCCATCAGATGATTTTGTGGTATGAATAGACTTCCAACGCCAATTAAGAAAAATAGTATGCCGATGCCAGTTGCCAAACTTGGTTTTAGGAAACTTGGCCAAATAGCGAATGTTAAAAGTAATAAATCAAAACTCAACGTGTAATTTGTCGGAACCTCTAATCCCTTTGCAAAATTAGTTTGATGATTATCCATCCAAACGGCACAGATACTTGTTAATGCAACCCCAATCACCAAGACCCCGATTAGCGGTAGTAATGTCTGTTTAGTTGATCTAAATAACAGAAAAATAGCTAGTAAACCATAGATGACAGTTAGTGTGACGAAACCTGCTCGTTTTTGTAGAAGTTTTCGCATATCCATGACCTTTCTGATATGGTGTAACATAGTATTTTCAATGTTAGTATACGACCAAAAATCGAAATAGTAGTTGGAAAAGTTTCACTACAAAGATGGATTTTATAACACGCCCTGAATTAATTTCACAAAGTGTTTTTAAACGTTTTGATGAGAGCAAACAACGCTTGTGAAGAAGCGCTATATCAAAGTGTAAGCGTTGACATTTACTGGTAGTATGTTTAAATTAAATTGTACACAATATAAATTCAACTTTAAATTTTTTGGAGGCCTTCACCATGAAAGTAATCATCGTTGGTGCTACACATGCAGGTACGTTTGCCGCTCAACAGATTTTGACTGAACACCCGGATTATGACGTCACAGTTTACGAACGAAACGATAATTTGTCCTTCTTGTCCTGCGGGATTGCTTTGTGGGTCGGAGGTCATGTGTCAGACCCAGACAAGATGTTTTATTCAAGTCCAGAAGCCTTGGCTAAACTTGGTGCAGACATGGAAATGAAGCATGATGTTACCGACATCGACACGGATAATCAAACCGTTACGGTTAAGGATTTGGAATCAGGCGAAGTCAGCGAGGTCGCTTATGACAAACTGGTTGTCACCACGGGTTCATGGCCCGTTATTCCGCCAATCGACGGGATTGATAACAAGAATGTTTACCTATGTAAGAACTGGACGAACGCCAATGAACTGAAGAACTTGGCTGGTAAAATCAAGAGCGCCGTTGTAATTGGCGCTGGCTATATTGGTGCAGAACTGGCAGAACAATATGCATTGACGGGCAAGCAAGTGACTTTGATCGATGGTTTGCCACGAGTTCTAGCGAAGAACTTTGACAAGGACATCACGGACCGTGTGGAAAAAGAATACACGGATCATGGGGTCAAGCTAGCATTGGGCGAAATGGTAACTGGCTTCAGCGGGGATGATCAAGTAACGGTTACCACCGACAAGGGAAGTTACACTGCCGATATTGCCATTTTATGTACTGGATTCCGTCCAAATACCGGCTTGATGAAGGACAAGGTCGACATGTTACCAAACGGTGCCATTGTGACCGACGAATACATGCAGACGAGCTTACCAAACGTCTTTGCTGCCGGTGATTCAGCTGCCGTTCACTACAACCCAACGCACAAGAATGATTACATTCCTTTAGCTACTAACGCGGTTCGCCAAGGTATCTTAGTCGGTCACAACATCGAGAAGCCAACGGTTAAATACCTTGGCACGCAGTCTTCATCAGCCGTTGAGCTGTTTGGCAAGACAATTGCTGCATCCGGTTTAACAACTGAGGGTGCTAAGGCTCGCAACGTTGATGTGGACTCCGTGACGATTGAACAGGACTACCGCCCAGACTTCATGTTGAGTACCACACCGGTGCAATGTAGCTTAACGTGGGATCCTGAAACACACCGAGTTCTCGGTGGCGCCTTCTACAGTGATCACGATGTTTCACAATCAGCCAACGTTATTTCCATGGCTATTCAAACAGAAATGACCATTGAAACCTTATCCATGGTTGACATGCTGTTCCAACCAAACTTTGACCAGCCATTAAACTGGATCAATGCGGTGGCCATGGCCGCGGTTGCCAAGGCTAACGAAAAGGTAACAAACTAATTTTATGAAATAAAAGAAACTGGTTCATTATCAGGGCTTAAGACTAAGGCCATGATAGTGAATCAGTTTTTGTGATTTTTCTTATAGAGTGTGTAATAACCTAGAACTTCCAGGCTTAACCCCATGTATGTGATTTGGACAATGTTGTTGTCAAATCCGATTGCAAAAGTCCCAAATAGTGCGACAACAAGTGTGAAGAGCATTAACAAACGTAAAACGAAATCTTTAGTCTCCATAATGGGGCCTCATTTCAGCGGATCTATTCAAGTGAACTCATTTTACTCTCAGTACATCTGCCGAAACATTCATCTGTAAACAAAAAGCGTGCATTATTGCAATAAAAGTTAATTTCCATCGTCAAAGATTGTGTAGTAACCAAACATTTCGGCCAAAATGGTGATATAAGATAACTGGACGATCAGACTATTGTCTCCGATAAACAATGTGCCGAAGATTGTTGTTAGTGCTGTCACCAAAATGAGTAGATTTAAAACAAGCGCCTTTTTTGTCATAATTAGACCTCGTTTCATTGAGAGCAGTTAAATTGCACAAAATGATTATATTTGAACATTGTTTTACTACGATCAACAAAATAAGGGAACTAATTTGTTTCGAATTGTTTAGTTACTTGGCCAAGTATTGACTGTATTAAAATTATTCAAACCTTGCCAAGCTGATTTAGGTTGTGCGGCATCACCGATCTTTCTAAGAGCCGCGCCTTCATCGGCGGTTAGCTTAAGGTGATCAGCCAAGCACATCGTGTTGATGTTCTGGTAGACAGAGCGCGCTTCGTTTTGTGGTGTTTGTTGTTGATGAGCCAGCTTTTCACTGGATTGGTCAATGATTTCTAATAAGTGTTGACGATTGTTCTCTTGTTCGTTTGCAGTGGCAACAGCCCGTTTGAATTCACTGAAAAGGCCGAGGATGGTTTCTTTATCGTTAGTTGACATAGTTATTCCTCCTGTGAATATTATGTATGATTAATGATTCAATAATAATGTACCACTGAGAGTCTAGATCATGCCAGTTGTAGTTATACGTGACGTGTGTTACCTTATTCGTATCAATTAAAACGAGGTTGGGCTGTATGAGTGTGATTAATCTTTAGTAACTAGTTTTTGAACGAACCCGAAACAGGGGTTAGTTTGTGCTGGACTAAAGGTTAGGACACTCGCACGCCAGACAAAATGGAGTTAATCCATGATGGAGACCGTGTGAGTTGCTGAAACGCAATAAGCACGGTCTTTTTGTGCACTTTTTTCCGGCACAAATGCGGAATTGTAGGAGAATCAAACCATCATGAATGAAGAAACTTATCAAAAAACGGACTTTAACGTTATTCGCCAGCAGGTTGCCAAACTTGCTACGAGTGAAGCAGCGCAGACACATTTGCAACACATGACCATCCTAACGAACCTAGCTGAAGTTCAAGCATTGCAAACAGAAACGGTTGAGGCTAGGCAGTTACTTGATGCTAATGTACATTTGCCATTTCTGAGCCTGGATACGGTTCAAAATTTATTAACTAAGCTGCACCGTGGTTATTTGCTTACGGCCGAACAACTCGTGCAAGTGGCCGACTTTGTTCGTGGCAATGCTGACGTAGCCACGGTGCTCAAACGTAACGCAACGATTGCACCGACACTAGCCAGTTACGCGGACGCCTTAACGTCAGTGACCGATCTGGCAGATGATATTTATAACGTTATTCATAACAACCAGGTCATCGATGATGCAACAGGGAATCTGCGAAAGCTGCGGCGTCATCAACGCGATGTTCAGGCACAGGTTCAAGCGGTTGTGCAGAAGGCGAGTCAGCGATACGCACGGATGCTTCAGGAACGTTTGCCAGTCACCAAAGCCGATCAGCTTGTGCTGGCCGTCCAAGCGACGTTTAAAAATCAGGTTCCGGGTACGGTTGTCGGTAGTTCTGCGACGGGCTCGACGATTTACATTGAACCGCAAACTGCCATCAGATTGAATAGTGAACTGGCCGAAGTAACGAGTGGCGTTGAAGCTGAGGTTTATCAAATTTTGGCTGGCTTAAACGCTCGCGTTAGTGAATATGAAACCACAATTTTACGTAATCTAGACGTCATCACGGCGTTAGATGAAATCATGGCTCGCGGCAAGTACAGTGCCTCGATCAATGGTGTGCGCCCACATCTGAATGAGCGAGATCAAGTGAGAATCGACAAAGGCCGTCATCCACTATTGGGCGAACATGCGGTACCACTATCTGTCCGGTTGGGATATGACCATCGTGGTTTGATTATTACCGGGCCAAACGCCGGTGGAAAAACGGTTGTCCTAAAGACAATTGGCCTCTTTATCATCATGGCCCAATGTGGACTACAGGTGCCAGCCGCCGATACAACTGAATTGCCAATCTTGCAGCAGATGTTTGCTGATATCGGGGATGACCAGAGCATTGAGAATGCCTTGAGTACTTTCTCGAGTCATTTGACTAATTTAACGGCCATCACGAATGCGATTAAGCCACACAGTTTAGTTCTGCTCGACGAGATTGGTAGCGGGACTGAACCAAATGAAGGGGCAGCACTGGCTATCGCGGTGATTGAATATCTGTATCAGCATGGCGCACTCGTCGTTGTCACAACGCATTATGGTGAAATCAAACGGTATGCTCAGCAGCATCCTGCCTTTACCACTGCGGCGATGGCGTTTGATGAAGCGACCTTGATGCCGAAATATCAGTTATTGATGAATGAGGTTGGCGATAGTAATGCCTTTTGGCTGGCCCGTCGTTTGAAATTGAATCCAAACATTATCGAGCAAGCAGATCATTATCTAACTGACCATGATTATCGGACGGATATTTACCAGATGAAGGCCGTTCAACACGTTGAAAAACGTGAGCAAATTACTTACACACAAGGGGATCGTGTTCGTCTTAACACAGATGGTCGTCAAGGACTCGTCTACGCTCAAGACAAGCAAGCCGAGACGGTGACTGTTTACGTCAACAATCAGTTTGAAACGATTCCGGAACGGCGATTAACTCGACTAGGTAAAGCGGCTGATTTATATCCTGCAGGGTATGACATGACACGGTTATTTAAGAAGTACGATGACTATAAGTTCCAGCGTGATCTGGATCGCGGCTCCATGAAGGCGCAGAAGAAGCTGGACAAACAGATGCGTCAGCTACAAGATGATCGGCACCAGTCATAATTCTAAACTGACGTGGTCATAAAACTGTCAATCAGTCCGAAACGGCGATAAACTATGAGCATGATTCAGTTTAAAAACATCAGTTAATGAGGTTATGCAAATGGCATACAAAGTTGATTTTAAAGAAGTTTCGCCAGTTGGATTGGAAAGTTCACCGGTCGCCGATGCACTGGCAGGCTTGCGGGCAAACGAAGCCCGTTATTTCTGGAACAAATACAAGTTTGAATACGTGACCTACCCAGCCAGTGAAAAGCAGGAAGAAGTAGCCTGGTTTGAAAAGCTAATTAAGGCGGAACGCGATTTAACATTCAGTGAGAAACTGTTAGAAGTCGCCGTTTATGAAGACGATGATCTGTACTGGCCAGAATTTTACTTTGAAAACGGTATGGTATTGAATGTGCTATACGAAAAAACGGGTGAAAAGCCCAAACGTGCTGTTGGTATCAAGTTAGCAGTTGGTGCACCAGTACCACCTGAGTTGGAAGGTAAATTTAAGTTTGCTCATCAACGTTCTAAGCTAGCGGGTGAAATTCGTGGTAGTTTCTTCAAGGTAAAACAAACGTGGTTGTAGAAAGTTACACATCAATAACGGATTCTCATGCGGTGTTCATTTTGTCTTCACTTTAACTATGGTAAGATACCAACGTTATTTTTAATTTTGGGGTGAACATTGTGGACTATCGTGAATCATTAATGGCACAAGGAAGTCAGCATCAACGAACGGCTGGCTTCTATGGTTGGGCCAGAGAACACCGGAAACTCTGGCTGTGGTTAACGTTTGTACTCGTCGCCATAGCAGTGGAGCTGCCGTTTTTATTGAATAATCACCTGTTCGGCGGGTGGGACCAACAATTCCACGTCAATCGTATCGAAGAACTGTATCTCTCTGCTAAAAATGGCGTATGGCATAACGCGATTAGCACATACACGTTTCGTGGGTCTGGTCTTGGCATTCAAATCTTTTATCCATATGTCTTTCTGTATCCGTATGCGATATTGAGGTTAGTCGGCCTACCGGGGATTATGGCGTTATACCTAGGCAATGCTTTTTATATCATCGCAAGTTGCTGGATTTCATACTGGTGTATGCGCGTATTTCTAAAACTGCGAGCAGCACGGCGGCCAATCTCCGGGGCATGGTTATTCGCCATATTGTATAACCTGTCTGGTTACATGGTCTTTAATGAAACCGTGCGTTTCGACTTGCCCGAAGCACAATCAATGATGTGGTATCCCATCTTATTTTTGGGCCTATATCTCACACTGACTGAACACCGACGTGGCTGGTTGCTGACAACGCTGGGCGCGACGATGCTC
Source organism: Furfurilactobacillus rossiae DSM 15814 (assembly GCF_000428925.1). Taxonomy (GTDB): domain Bacteria; phylum Bacillota; class Bacilli; order Lactobacillales; family Lactobacillaceae; genus Furfurilactobacillus; species Furfurilactobacillus rossiae. The sequence goes on from NZ_AUAW01000009.1 coordinate 81,108, forward strand.
GTATACACGCACGTCTTGTCAGCCTTGTTAGCAGCGGGGACGGTCGTTGTTGTTCTAGCTCTTGGTTGGCGCTACCTTAATCGGTGGCAAACATGGCTGGATTTAGTACTCACAGCAGTAGTAACCGGTCTGCTAAGTTTGCCAGAACTACTGGGGATGCTTGGTACTACGAAACAAGTAACAGTGGCCTCACCGTTGATCGGTTCGCTGGCAAAACAGGCGATTTCACCCTTCGTCGCAGTCGTCTTTAGTATTGGCAATGTCACGAAAACGGGCTTGTTGACGCACGGCGTGACCTTGGGCACGATTGTCTTGTTGGCGCTTGTGGCGCTATGGATCGGTTTTCGTCATCTCGATCGGTTTGGCAAAACACTGGCTATTTTAAGCACGGTTCTGTTCTGGATGACAACAAAACTCTTTCCATGGCGTTTTCTGGAACATACGCCGATCAACCTAATTCAGCATCCATGGCGGTTCTATACGTTTATCAGTTTCTTTGTCCTGGTCGCCTTTGTCATCCTAGTTGATCGCATGCAATTACGTTTCAACTGGCAGGGTTGGATTGTAGGATTGTCACTGTTACTCACGATGGTGACCGGATTCGTCTATGCCGGGGTATCGTCGCCAAAGGTGAGTGCCAATAGCTATGAACAGTTTGCGACGGATGCGAATTATTTCGATTACGCGCCCAAACGCAGTGTGCATCATCTGAAAGCTATCTATGCACATCAGGCAGTGGTCTTTGAAGGCGATGAAGCCATTAGTCATCCACATGTAAAGATGATTGCACAACCTAATGGGATGACCATTCAGTTGCCCAAGACGGTAAGTGGTCACCGGGTAGACTTACCGGTTTTTAACTACGGCAGTCAGCATTATGTGGTGAGAACGGGTGATGCCAAGCGATTACATGTGAGTGTTTCTGAACGCGGGACGGTACAGGTTTACGTGCCAAGTGGAACTAAAACAGTGCAGGTTCATTATCGGAAATAAGTAGTAGAATTCAAAATCCACCATTGGAGAGCGTTAGCAGACGCTCCAATGGTGGATTTTTTAGATGAATACGATTTTTGCTTCCTTGCCGACGCCATTAGCGATATCTTGTAAGGTATCAAGACGAGGCGCAAGATTACCATTCTCAATTCGTGCAATAGTGGATTTTGCTTTGCCCGCCCTTTTTGCCAATTCTGCTTGAGACAAGCCTAAACTTTTGCGTAGTTGGTATACCGCAACGGCGGCTTCTCCAGCTCGCAGGTAATATTCATAGCCTTGTCTGAATTCTGGATCTTTCAACTCTTCCTGTAAAATATCATTCATTGTCCGCATGATCATTCACGACCTTTCATAAACTGAGCGCGAACATCTTTAGCAATAGCAAGTTTGCTATCGTAATTCAATTATTTTGGCTGAAATATTGATATGCCCGATATTAAAATCGTTTATGTTAAATCACAAGATCAAAAGATGTCAAATACGTGTTAAAATCTTATTTATTGGGACGTATGGTACGTATTTTTAATTGAAAAATTAGTATGGTTCAACGTATGTTTAAAGGAGGAAAGTAATTATGTCTAAGGATGAAGTATTTTATCCCGCTATTTTTCACCATCAAGAGGACGGTGCTTTCACCGTTAAAGTGCCAGATTTAAAAGGTGCGGTGACGTATGGCAATGATATGATGACAGCGTTTCACAGTGCCCAAGACGTTATTGGCGGCTATTTGTTTTCTGAAAAACATTATCCAGAACCAACTGATGTCGCTGAAATTCCACTCGTTCCAGGCGACCAACTGGTGATTGTGCCATTGGATCTCAATGAATATCGCAGTCGGGAGCAACAAACCAAAAAGGTGAAGGTGACTGTGACGATTCCTGAAGGTTTACGCGATGAAGCCCGAGAACGGCACATTGTGTTATCGCATGTGCTGACCGAAGGGTTACGCAGAGAACTTGCAAATGATTAAATGGAAGCAAAAGTTTGAGCTACTACATTATTCGCATATGGTTTATTCAAAATTAAAAAAGATTACACAGACACACAGAGTTAAATGCTAGAAATTAGGACTAATGAGGGTTTAGCTAAGGCCGCAACTCGTAATAGTAGTTGGTCTGAATAGTGTTGGGGAAAGTACTATTCACGAGTACATTTTATTATGTAGGAACAAATAGGACTGCCAGAAGCTCATTTTGAGCATTGGCAGTCCTATTTGTTTTATAGGTAAATCATAGTATGTTTTTGACCACTTTCAGAAGGCGATGGCGTTTTTTCGCAGTATTAGTAATGGTTGGCGAAAAATGATCTTAGTTAATTTTTTTGAAAATAAATTAGTGCTTACGAAAATATACAGTATGCTGTACAATTCGTCCATGAGGTGATCTTATGAATGAAGATGAAATGATTTCACGGCAACTGTTACAGTTGGCCCGGCGAATTAAACAACGTCGAAATTTACATATCCAGGATTTGAATTTAACTCTGGGTCAAGGTGATGCGTTGAAGTATTTTGCAGAAAATCCTAATCAGACAATCGCAATGTTCAAAGATTATCAAGGAATTACGCATCAAACTGCACGGGTGATCGTGAAACATATGGTGACCTTGGGAATTGTCACTTTGATACCCAATCCTAATGATGGTCGATCAAAACTAGTGCAGGTAACGCCACTTGGGGCATCTAAATATGCTCAGTTAGATAAACATGGGTGGCAAACAAGTGAGGAACTATTTACTGGGTTTACGCCTGAGGAACGACAATGCTTTTTAACATTAGCGCGTCGAGCTAATGCCAACTTGGAAAGGGAATGATTTAGCGTGAAAACGCGTCTATATACAAAAGATGTGAAATTAGTTTTAGCGGCTAGCTTTTTTTATTTAATGAGTCCAATGTTGATTAACCCGATTATTGCTGGTTTTGCATCCAATGTTGGGGCTAACAGCATTTTGGCTGGCGTGATTGCCGGGACAATGAACCTAACAGCACTAGTATTACGGCCACTAGCGGGCAATTTAACTGATCGTGTTTCTAAGTATCGTTTAACTTTAGCTGGTGGCGTCTTCATTTTATTGGCGAGTTTAGGCTATACGTTTACTACTAATGTGGCGTTGATCATGGTTTTTCGAGTGATTAATGGTCTTGGCTATACATTATGTTCAGTATGCATGGCCACTTGGATGACGGACCTACTGCCGGCGGACCGGATTGGTTCTGGAATGGGTATTTATGGATTAGCTAGTGCTTTGGGGATGGCTATTGGACCCGCGATTAGTGTTTATTTATATCAACACTATAGTTACCAAAGTGTTTTCTGGTTGGCATCAGTGTTTAGCGTTTTAATGTTGTTCGTCATTCAGTTTGTAGGCAATCGAGGCCTTCCAAGCCCAACGAAGCAAACGACCACGCCAACTAAGAAGAAAATGCAGTTCGTTCAACCTAAAGCTGTACCCGTGATGGTAATTCTAATGTTGTTTTCGTTGCCGTACTTCGCAACAGAAACTTACATTGTGAGCTACATTGCCCATCGCCATTTTGCGGTACCAGCCGGACTTTTCTTTCCGACATACGCCGTTATTTTGTTAGTTATGCGAATGGTGTTGCGTGATGCATTTGACCACGTGCCGTTTAAAAGGTTTATTTGGCTGTGTTTAGGACTGAATTTGCTGGGATTAATCGGGCTGACCGATTTAAATAATTTATTTATGTTGTTTCTTGGGGCATTTGGATTTGCTGGTGGATATGGTCTGATGTTTTCAATTTGTCAGGCTAAAGCGTTGACGCTGGTGCCGGCCTCGGATCGCGGATTAGCGAATAGTACATTCTATATCGGTGTGGACCTAGGTATGTCAGGCGGACCGATGCTAGCGGGATTAATCACGGCTTTTTTGCCGTGGAAATGGCTCTATCCAGTTATGGTGTTGACGCTACCATTGATTGTACTGGTTTATCTAGCCAATCGGCGAGCATTGGCGTAACAAAAGCCGATGCCTGTCTGAGTAATTACGCCATTTAACGTAAAAGGGACCATCAACAGCTTTTCTGAGCCTGTTGATGGTCCCTTTCTAGCTTCTATTCTTCATTTGGCTTCAGCATCGTTAACTGAATTCGTTGCCGGTTCAAATCAACGGAATCAACCCATACGGTGACGATATCGCCAACGGAGACGATTTCAGCCGGATTCTTGACGAACCGTTTTGTTAGTTTGGAAATGTGGACGAGGCCATCGTGCTTCACACCAACATCGACAAACGCGCCAAAGTCGATGACGTTGCGGACGGTACCTTGAAGTTCCATACCGGGTTTCAGGTCTTCGATGGTCAGCACGTCATGACGTAACAGTGGGGCCGGCATATCGTCACGTAGGTCACGACCTGGTTTAGCCAAACTATCGAGAATGTCGGTGACCGTTTCTAGACCAGCACCGGTTTCCGTTGCAATCGCATGTTTGTCGAGCTTAGCGGTAGCCTGTTTAAATTCATCGGATCCCAGGCTATCGACATCTGTATTGGTCAGCGTCAGAATCTCGTTAGCAACAGGATAGCTTTCTGGATGGACATCCGTGTTATCCAGAGGATTCTTACCACCGATGATGCGCAGGAAACCAACGGCTTGTTCATAGGCTTTAGGTCCAAGACGGGGAACCTTTTTCAACTGACGACGGTCCGTGTAGCGGCCATTCTCATTACGGTAGGCGACCACGTTGTTGGCAATCGTTTTGTTCAGACCAGAAATGTGTTCCAGTAATTCTGAACTAGCGGTATTGAGGTTAACGCCGACTTGGTTAACGGCCGTTTCGACGACAGTGTCCAGTTGAGCAGACAGTTCTTTGTTTGGAACATCGTGTTGATACTGACCAACACCAACACTTTGAGGGTCAATTTTAACCAGTTCAGCCAACGGATCTTGCAAACGACGGCCAATGCTGATGGCACTACGCTGTTCAACGTGTAAGTCGGGAAATTCGTCACGAGCAGCTTGGCTGGCAGAATAAACGGAGGCACCAGCTTCGTTGACGATGACGTATTCGACGTCGCGTTTGATGCCTTTTAACACATCGCTGACAAAAATTTCCGATTCACGCGAAGCAGTTCCGTTACCAATGGCGATCATTTCGACTTGATATTTTTCAAGAAAATCATGGAACTCGCCAGCGGCTGCTGCACGTTTATTAGCAGGAGCAGGCTTATGTGGATAGATAACAAGTTTATCGAGATACTTGCCATTAGCGTCCATGACGGCGAGCTTACAGCCAGTCCGGTAGGCAGGGTCGAAGCCGAGCACAATCTTACCTTTCATCGGGGCCTGCATCAGCAGGTGATACAGGTTGGTACCAAACACTTTGATGGCGTGTTCATTGGCCGCATCAGTCAATTCATTACGTAGTTCACGTTCGATAGCTGGGCCAATAAACCGTTTGTAAGTATCTGCGTAAGCATCCTCAATCACTGCCACTGCCGGACCCTGCCGATGGCCGACAGTCCGAAAGTGGAAGAAGTTCATGATGGCGTCAGTATCAACGTCGAGACTCACACGCAACACGCCAGCTTTTTCACCACGATTAATGGCTAAAGTTTGGTACGCTGCCATCTTCGTGAAGGGTTGTTCGAATTCATAATATTGTTGATAAACGCCGTCTTCATCGGCTTCTTTACCCTTTGACTTAACCGTCGTCGTTAATTTGGCATGACTACGCGTATAGTCACGGATAAATTCACGGAATGAGGCTTCTTCACTGAAAGCTTCTGCCAGGATTTCGTGAACCCCAGCAAGAACAGCTTCAACATCAGGGAGTTCCTTATCTGGGTTGATATATTTAGCTGCTTCCGTTTCAACAGATTCTTTATGAAAACCGAGTAGCCATTTGGCAAACGGCATTAAACCGGCTTCCTTAGCAATGGTGGCCTTAGTACGCCGCTTTTGTTTATAGGGTAGATATAGATCTTCAACTTCCTGAACCGTTGTCGCAGCGGTGATTTGTTGCTGCAACTTCGGTGTCAGGGCTTTTTGTTCAGTAATACTATTGATGACTTCCGTTTTTCGATTAGCCAGTTTTTCGAAATGGTTCCAAGTATCTTGAACGGTGCGAATCTGCACTTCGTCAAGACTGCCGGTCATTTCCTTCCGGTACCGTGATACAAACGGAATTGTGTTGCCATCATTCAATAGGTTAAGCGTGGCAGTAATCTGCCGTGACCGAATGTCTGGTAAGGCATCAGCCACCTGTTTGAGTAAAGTTGAATCAAGTTGGGTTGCCATATTTCCTCCGATTAAATCCTGCGAGTTACAGGTTTAATTATACGTGTTCGTGTCAGACTTTTGAAGAAGTGTTGAGTGGTGCTTTCGGTTGTCAACAGTGACACGCTTACCGTGGGACCGGTTCGAACCTTCTGAAACCCGAAGTCTTTCACCTCGCCATCAAGCCTCGTGGGAAACCGAGTCTTGGTGACCGTCCGTGTTGTAAATCCGAGAGAGCCATTCGGATTAACAACACTTTCACGGTTCGGTATCACTGTTGACGCCCTCCTATTGGCTCCACAGCTGTTTTCGTGCGAGCAGCGTTTAATAGCAGCTTGTAAACTGAATGCAATGCCGCAACAGTAACTATTGAAAATAGTGTCTTTAGCCCTAAATTGCACAAAAATAATCCCTTTAGAAATCATCAGACAGGTATCATCTTCGGTGAGTTCAAAAGAGATTATTTTCTATACACTAAATTGCTTGGTACAGTTTCGGCAGTTAACTTATTTCCGGTTGACGCCAACGCTTAGTTCGTTTCAACACACCCGGATAGAAGAATTTCATGAAGCGTTTCTTCAGTGTAGATGTATTTAGCTGATCAATAATGGTTAACCCGCGAACTTTCATTTCATCGAACGTAATGGCGGAATCAACAAATTCACCATTCTGATAACAACGATGATAGTAAATGTTTGAAGCGCGTTGATTGGCTTCTGTTCCAAACTGGTTCATATGGGGTAGACCACAACTCTGACAAACCTCGTTCATAAGCGTGTACCTCATTTCGGTTTAGTTATGGCCTAACCATATCATGAGCGACACTTGTTCTTCACCAGATGTGCTTGTTGAATAATCTATTTAATCAAACCCATCTCTACCTGCGGATCAATAAATGGTTCATCAATCCGAAACTCAGCCGGTCGGTGCAATGCCATGCCATTTTCGTCGACTTTTGAACAGTAGGCGGCAATTTTAACCCCGTGTGGCACAGCCGCCTTAATAGCAGCTGTAAGTTTGGGTGCCATGTGGTGATTCAAGGTGAGCACATCGATATTATCAATCTGAATGACGAAAAATAGGTAGGCCATGTAGCCCTCGTCAATCGCATGTTCAAGATTATAAACGTGCTTCACTGCCCGAATCGTTGGTGCATCTGGAAAGCCGACGATTCCGTGGCTTTCTAACGTCGCGCCCTTAGTCTCAACAAAGAACTCTTGTCCGGTACTTGTCTTACCTTTGAAGTCGACACGGGAATCGCCAAACGGCACTTCAGGACGAAATTCTGTAATTGTGCCAGGTAAGTCAGGAAAGGTGAGTAGATCAGCGTCTACCGCTTCCTTAGTTACCTTATTTGGCATGGCACTATCAATGTTTACCCAGAAGTCACCATGGTCAGTGCGTTTGATGACGGAGACCATATCCCAGTGTGTTTTTCGTTCAGGATTTTTAGCTGGCACGATTGAAACGGTTGCGCCGGGAATTAGCAGATCTGCACCGCGACCCGTATTTTTTAGATGAGTTTCAATGGTTTCGCCGTTTCGTTCAACTCGGCATGTAAAGCGACTTGGTCGGTCCACATAATGTGCCAATTGTGCGCCTTCATACTGCATAATAGGGCCTTCCTCCGTATGTTTAACAGTGCTGACAATAGTTGTTAATCAATCAGCACTTCAGTCAACAATAGTTTACACCTTATGCAGGCAGAGTTAGCTATGGGAGTTTGACATCACTACTATCGTCATTGCGGCTGTTTTCAGACTGAGCCTTCGCTGAACTAGCCTTTGCACGAGAACTTGCTTTTTCGGATTCAGTCGGTGTCGGGGCAACGTAATTGAAGTTCAGTCGCTTGACGTTACCTGTATAGTCGTTGAAAAGTGCGTCGCAGTCCTTAAATTGACGATTTACTGAATTGCGAATTTGCATCAAACTCGTGATCTTTTTAGATGGAATCCCAGGATTACGCTGGAAATTATCTTGATAATTAGGGTCACCAACTGTGGTCATGAATGTTGTGAATTCATCATTAACCTTAGTCGGTGTCAGTGTGGATTTGCGTAACTGACGCCAACGCGACTGAACGCGTTCAGGATAGGCTTGGACCACTTGTTGTAGCAGGCGATTGCCCTCTGCCGTTTTGAGGTCACCGTGATTCGGATAGTTATGAGAAACTGCTTCACCAGAAGGATAAATGTGGCGACCATTTTCGTACAGACCCCAAGTGGAATCGAGGTCGTACATGGTGGCGTGCCAGATTTGACCGTTATAAGTGAGCAGTTCAAGGTTGCGTCCAAGGCCGTCCTGATCGTGAATAAGGTTGGCAAACAAATACATATCAATGACGGAATTAACGTCTAAATATTCAGGAGCATGTTGTCTAAACGTTTGCGTGTCGCTGGTATTAACGAAGTGAACCAACCGTTCAAAGTCTTGTTTTTGCTGACGAGTTAACGAATCAGGCACATCAGGGGTCCAACCGGTCGCGTTGTAACGAACCTTGTCGGACCAAAACATGTCGGCTTTATCCCACTCATTACTGCTGATGGCGATGTTGGTAGGGTCATGTTTATCAAGCCCCCACAGCTTGGCATCTTTAGGCGTGTTAAGTGTATAGAGGCCCCAGCGGTCACCGTTAACTTTCATTTCAATAGGAAAGCCACTGATGGCACCGTTATTTTGTGAGTCAGCTAACTGTTTTGGAGCACCAGAACGGGTGGCAACCATGTCTGACCATAACTGTGAGTTAACGACGTTACGCGATTGCGTGGCATCAATATAGTTGGCCTTTAACACGTAGCTGCTGTGCTTTTTCCACCCCGGTGCTGCCCGCCACTTTAGTTTGTGTTTCAGTGACTTATCTTTATAAAACTTAATTTTCCAGTTTTTCTGCGGATAACGGCGCGAGCTTTGACCCTGCCACTTCATGGTGGCGTAGCCGTCTTCTTGAACACCCGTTTTACGGTCTTTAAACGAAAAACGGACGGTGGGGTTCTTATCGACTGTTTGTGAGACAGCACCCTTGATTTTGACACGTGGCAAACGCTCAACTTTTTGCCGTGAACCCAGCGGTAACTGACGCGTGGAATTAAAATGAAGCCACGTAAACGTACCCACCAGCAAGACTAGAATGAGGCCAACTAAACTGATGAGCGCCACGCGTGGGCGGCGTTTTTTAGACATGGTTCAAGACCCTCCGTGATTTATTTCGATCCATTGGGGATAACTTGAGTGACCATATCAATAAGATCACTCAGGTCTGCTTCTGCGTTAACACTTTGTGGGAAGAAACCGTTAAACGACAGTTTGGCGTATCCAAACAGGGTACTCAAAAAGAACCGCATCATTCGCTCACGTTCCTGCTCGTCAGTAACCATTGGTGTCAAAATATCGCGCAGAATATTTACGATTGCGCCAGCGGGTGCGTCTTCGAGTTTGAGTGGTGAACGAAAGCCGTGATGTTCCGTCGTTAACATTTCCTGGAAGGATGGGTGGTCCTGGGCAAACGAAAAGAGTGTGATGGCGAAAACCTTAAGTGCATCCTTGCCAGAAACAGGGACGAGCTTAGTGTAGAGCTCATGTTCGACGAGTTGACGACCGTAATCGGCAACGCCCGCCTTTAAATCATCCAGACTTGGAAAGTAATGGTATAACGTTTGCGGTTGCACACCCAAATGACGGGCCATGCCGCGTAGAGAGAGCTTTTGCAGACTGTCCTGTTCAGCAACGTGGTAGGCCTCCGTGACAATGTAGTCGCGTGATAGTGCTTTTTTCATAACTGTTCTCCTTGGTACTTCCTCTTGAAACAGTGATTCCTAACCTAAACGATTACAGTGAATTGTTGCTGGTGACGTCTGTCCGCATGGAAATTTCGAGATTTCCGTTGCGTTCCCGTAAGGCGTCGATAAAGGCTTTTTGTTGATCCGGTTTCTTAAGCACGAGTCGATATTGCAGTTCAAACAGACTCCCCAAATTAGTCGTTCGAACATTATCGAGGGTGACTTCTTTTGCATAACGGTCAAAGATAGCGTCGAATTCATGCTCGTAATCGAGATTTTCCGGCACGGTAATTTTCATTAACCGTTCGTTTTGATTGCTGGCACCAAAGTCGAGCATCGTATACAACAACATCGCTAAGCTGACGACGATGGTGAAAAAAGTTGCATAAAGCAGGTAACCACGGCCTGTTGCCAAACCAATCGTCATGGCAAAGAAGATGGTGACCATTTCCCGAGCATTACCCGGTGCCGATCGGAAACGAACCAGGCTGAAGGCCCCAGCCACAGTAATCCCGGCGCCCAGATTTCCGTGAACAATCATGATAATGGATTGGACTAGGATCGGCAGTAACGCAATCGAGAAAATAAAGTGTTTGGAATAGTGATTCCGGTACATATAAACAAAGGCGATTATAAGACCAAGTACCAACGTGACTAGCGTCGTGATGAAAATCTGTTCAAACGTCACGAGGTGGTGTTTGGGTCCTAAATAACTGATAAGCATTGTTGCCCTCCCTGAATGCCGTATTTATAGATCAGGCCGTATTTTGAAAATGGTTGTGGATAAAGTCTGAGGGAGGCGAATAATTGACTCCACTCAAAGGGCAGTGCACGTGGCAGTTTGATTTCCATGACAACCATGCCTGATGCCAGTAAAGGGATGCCCTGATTGTGGTTAATTAGATTGACATTACGAGAGCGCCAACGAATATTTTCATCAAACGTCAGTCGCAGACCGTCAGCCGTACTGTACGCTGTGCGCTCATAAATGACTGCTGTTTGCCGTGTTAACGTATGCGAGTGTGTGAAACGGTCAATTTCGCGTGCGTTCATATCATCGTTACGGCTGATGCTACCGCTGCGACTGGCAAGATATCGGTGAGCCTGATTATAAGGCAGGGTAACGCGCCGTTTGTAAGTGACACCATTGACTTTTTTCTTCAATTCCACAAAGGCCGGTTGATGATGATCAACAGGGTCGCCATAAGCACGCAAACGTAATTTCTCACGGTACTTACTGTTGTCGAGTTGACGACGGGCAAACATGTAATCTTCGGTATCGTAATACAGGGAAGAAATCGTCTGTTTACCATATTGATCCATGCGAATTTGATTGCCTAATTTTTTAAGTAATTGTTGATAGGTGGACTGATCCATGACATATTTTTGTTCATGGCGTTCAAACACCATTGGCACCGCACTTTTTTGTGGTGCCGCCAGGTTGGCGAGCATGTTAAGGCCTCCTTGAGTTGTGCCGTTGTCTAATTTTTTAAAGATAATTCAGGCTGTGATTTTAGTATGTAATCCGCCGATAAACGGACTTTTTTTGAGTAATTACTCATACAATCGATACAGTATATCATCGTTGTCGAACACTGTACACAAGAATGAGACACCTGTGCTAATTTGTCTTATCAATTTTAATTAATTGATGAGTTAACGTGAGAATGTATCCGCGGATTCAGCTGTGAATCGAAATAGGATAAAATACTTTGAGAAAAAGTTGTATTTGGTGATGAATCGTAAAAAACGACCAGTTGACAAAATGAATTCGTCGACTGGTCGTTCGATTAGTTAGTTAGAGATAATGTTTAATCGACGGACTTGAGTGCCCCCAACATGTCGACACGATTAATTTTACGTGCCATTAATCCCATAACAATAAGCGAGAATATGACGGTTAATAAAGTTGAAACACCAAGATTCGAGGCTAGGATGGAAGGTACACCCATGGCGGTTTCAGGCGGTAACGCGGCGATGATATAACGATGGAGCCAATCACCACCGAGAAAACCAAATAGGATTCCCGCAATCGTTAACAAGATTGTTTCACGATAGATGTACATGGTTGTTTCAAAAGGGTAGAATCCTAGCACTTTGATTGTAGCCAGTTCTCGAATGCGTTCGGACACGTTAATATTCGTTAACGTATATAGAACGACGAAGGCGAGGAGAGAGGCACAAATGATGATAACTAGGACGACATTGTTTAGTCCGCCAAGAATGCCTGAAATAATGCGTTTGTTCGTCAGTGATTGAACAACGCTGAGGCTGGCTGACTGTTTAGTGAGTTTACGTGACAAACGGTTCACATTTGCTGCATTGTGATGATGCAACTGAATCATTTCTGTATTCGCAGTCGCCGTCTTATTAAATACCTTTTTATAGTAAGTTGATGTCATATATAGCGAATGGCCAATGTACATTTCGGTGATGCCGCTAATTTTAACGCTGGTGCGATGACCCTGGGCATCTTTGATTGTGAGATGATCGCCCACTTTTTTATTGAACAGGTTGGCCAACTTTTCACTGATCACTACACCATTGTTATTGAGCGTAATCTTTTTTCCGGATTGGCGATTGCGTAAAGTGACGAATTTACTAAAGTGATTGGTTGACTTTGGCACAATCATGGTAATGCTTTGATTATCCAATGTCGCGCTATTTTTAGCGTACATGGATTGATAATGTACCAGCATCGATCGTTTGACAGACTTACTTTGCGTGACCGTCTGCTGATATTGATGAACGTTGTGATCGCTATCCTGACTGTTATAAACCCCTAAGGCATCGTAGTGAATAATCTGAGAGTACTGGATATGTTCCAAATCCTGCAGAGAATCACGAATACCAAATCCAGTAATTAGTAACATAACGCAACCAAAGACACCAAGAATCGTCATCAACATACGTTCTTTATAGCGGAAGAGATTTCTAAACGTTACCTTTTGTGAAAATGGCAAGCGACGCCATAACCATGTGATGCGCTCCAGCAAAATTCTGGAGCCGTTGGCAGGTGGTTTTGGTAGCATCAGTGTAGCTGGAATTTCTTTCAGCAGCTGATAACCTTTCCACAAGGCAGGCAGGGTCGTACATAATAGTGCGATCACGACGGAGATACTTAACCATAGCCAAGGAACATGAAGCTGGAGCGTACCGACATTAATTCCTGCGGTGTATGCTCTGAATATGATGTGGGGAAGCAAAATAATCCCTAGAATGGCACCAAGCGTGGAACCGACTACTGCGGCCGAAACACCGTAAACCGCAAATTCTTTCATAACATTTTGTTTACTGAAACCGAGTGCACGGAAGGTCCCCATTTCAATTCGTTTTTCCTCAGCCATTCGTCCCATTGTCGTCGTGCATACCAGTACTGCGATGGCAAAGAAGATAATTGGAAATGTGTTCGAGAGAATGCTGATCCGGTTAGCGCGTTCTCCATATTCGTTGTAGCCGGTGTTGTAATCATTCCGGCTTTGGATAGTGTACTTAAGACTGTTGATCTGTCTGAGCTGCTGTTTGGCTGACGAAAGTTTGGCAACCTTTTTAGCTAATAGCGCTTCTTGACGTTGAAGTTGTTGCTGAGCTTGTGATGTCGAGGCAGTGTCTTGAGTGGTTTGCTTCAAGGCAGCTTGTTGGGTTGATAATTGCTGTTGTAAGGTTTGGAGTTTTTGTGATTGTTGATTGATTTTCTCTTGGGCGCTGTTAGTTAACCGAGTACGCCGATTCCGAGCGTGATGATTCAACTCTTTTTGTAATTGGTTGACGTTACGATTCGTTTGTTTTTCGTACCGGTCTGAGTAGGCGGCTCCGTGAGTGTTATTAAACTTAATTCGTGCCACCTGATAGTTGTTTGTTGCAAATGCACTGTGGGCAACGACTGCAAAGCCAGTCAGTTGGCCGTTACCAACGTTAGCGTTACCGAGATCATTTTCCTTGATGTAGTTGGCGGAATTAACAAAGCCAACTACTTTAAACAAGCGGTGTTTTAATTGTGAACTCTTACGGTCGCTGTTTGCCGTTAGCGTAATCCACTGACCGATGTGATAACGGTTTTTTAGTTTGTTACTCAACGCGACCGTGTTATCAGCTGTGGGTAGATGACCACTTGTTAAGGAAACCGTGGACAACGTTTTCGGTAGTGCCATAACCCGTGTCACACGTTGTCCGTTGTCATTCAAACGCAGATCAACTTGTTGACCAAGGATAACCTTTTTAACATGTGGGAGTGTCCGCAAATATTTAGCATCCGACTGAGTCAGATTAGTGGTTGAGGTGACTTCTGCGTCAGCAAGGTGATGCTGTGAAAAGTAACGTTGTCCCGTTACTTTCATGTCTGGCCCCGTAGCTTTGAGACCTACAAGAATAAACACACCCAGCGTGATTAAAATTGTAATGGAAATAAAGCGGGCCATTGATAGTTTGAATTCGCGACGAATATTACGATTGAGCAATTTCATGATATCTTCGGCCTCCTACCATTCAATTTCACTAACTGGTGTGGGGTCAGTGTTACGCGTATCCTGCTTTACTTGACCGTCACCAATTTCGATTACGTGATCAGCCATTGGTTTGATTAGACCGTTGTGGGTGACGATGATGACATTTTTGTGGTTTTCATGGCAGAAATTTTGAAGTAATTGCAAAATGCTTTTCCCCGTTTTGTAATCAAGCGCACCCGTTGGTTCATCGCAAAGTAGTAAATCAGGGTTCTTCGCAATTGCCCGAGCAATCGCGACTCGTTGCTGTTCACCACCAGAAAGCTGTGCCGGGAAATTAGTCATTCTGTTGCCAAGCCCAACCTCACGCATAATATCTTCCGGATTCAATGCGTTGGGTGCGATTTCTGAAGCCAGCTCAACATTTTCGATTGCAGTTAAGTTAGGAACAAGGTTGTAAAATTGAAAGACAAAACCAATTTGATTTCGACGATAGGTTGTTAATTTTTTTGTGGAGTATTGGCTAATGTCGGTCCCATCGATAATGATGTTGCCCTTAGTATTAGTGTCCATCCCGCCAATAATGTTGAGTAAAGTTGATTTGCCCGCCCCGGATGCACCGACAATAACCGTAAGTTCTCCCGAACGAATAGCAAAACTGATATCATCGTTTGCGCGAACTTCAGTTTCACCACTGCCATAAATTTTTGAACTGTGTTGAACCTTAATCATGACCATAAATAAAACCCCTTTAATGAAAACGAAATGAACAACGTGTTGATTATCTTTTATTCGACGCTTATACTACTAGCATTCAAAGATGAATCAATCGTCAATTTAAGTGAAAATGTTCATTTCGTTTAAAGGAGTTAGACTAAAAATGAAAGATAATGTCAAAATCGCCCGTACAGAGGCAACAATTAAAGCGACCGTAATTGAATTAATTAAGCAGAAATCATTAGCTAAATTATCAATTTCGGATATTACGCGGGGCGCAAAGATTAATAGAGGCACATTTTATTTACACTATGTGGATAAAAATGACCTGATTGACCATTATGAGGAAACGTTAATTGACCACTTGAAGATTATCTTTGATGGTTATAAGCCGTTGATGCCACGACCATTATCAGAAATTAAAGTCATGATCACTACGGCATTAACCTACATTGATTCTGAACGACCATTATTCAATGCTCTGATGAGTGACCAAGGGGATATTACGTTTACCAATCAGCTTAAACGGATGTTTTTATGGTATGTTGAGGACAGTCTTGAACATGTTAAAACAAAGTATTCGCACCCGATAATTCCAGAAAAGTACGCCAAGGAACTTGTTCTTGACAGTGTCGTCGGTATCGTAACGGTTTGGGTCATGGATTCACATCCTGATTCGATTGAGAAAGTTGCCGACATTCTCACTAATTCGCGATTTATGGCACCGGTAAATTTAGCGGGCGTAACGCAATCTCTTTCTAAAATTAAAGATTCCTAATTCTTTAAAACGGAGAGTAGGGAGATTATTCATAAGATAACGCTTCGACAGGATCGAGTTTGGCGGCTTTATGAGCGGGTGCCCATGCCGCAATTAGGCTAATGACGATGCCAGTGGCGAGTGCGAATAGGGCAAACGCTGGCGCGACTTGCATGATTGGGTAGTGGATGAAGCTGTGTGCCGCACTATTTATCGAAATCGACAAACCTTTGGCCAGAAGTAAACCAAGAAGACTGTACACGATACCTAGAATTAGTGCTTCTGAAACAAATAGTGATCGTATATCAGCTTTTTGTACACCAAGTGCGCGTAAAATACCGATTTCTTTAGTACGGGTGCCAACGCTGATATAAAGAACGACAATGATCATAATAGCCGAAACCAATAATGAAATGGCCGCAATTCCAGCTAGAACATAAGATGCGAGGCATACATACCGATCAATGGTATCGATATACGCATCAACACCGGTTAGATTGTAATGAAGCTTTTTGATCTTACTTTGGAGAGGCTTAACATGACTTAGACGGTCTGTGGTAACAGCTAAGAAAGTTGGTTGCAACTTGATACGCTGTGCTTTTGCCATGTTATCAATGGTTGCCCAGCTGACGACAGCAGTATTACTGGATTTTGTGAATCCTACAACCTTCATGTTGTGTGAAAGAACAACTGGTTTTTGTTGGGTGTCCACCGCGTTTACATAAATAGTCACTTGGTGATTAAGTAATTGTTGATAATGATGGCGATTATATTTCTTTGCGACATCACGGCTTAAGATAATTTCGTTATTACCCGTTGGATTGTGACCACTGATAAGATTTTTACTGAGGAAAGTTTTATTGTATGTTTGAGAGTATGAAGTCGTCACTTGTTGCCCATGATACTGAATCTGGACACTAGGCATAAAGTATCCTTTTTCAACGTGGGTGACATGGGGGAGATTGCTCAAAGTTTTCATGTCGTGAGCCGTCATTTGTACAGCTGCAGAATTACCGTTTTTTACTTTATGGGTTACTTCAACGGTGGTGGGGTTGAGGTTGCCACTAATTTCGTGATGCATGTAACCACTGACGCCACGGCCGAGAGCTAACATCACAACAACACTGAAGATACCGATTGCACCACCAAACGTGATCAGCAGATTGGTGCCAAGGTTCCGCTGCATATGTTTGAGCGCCATTAGAAAAGTTGCCCGTATACCCAAACGATGTGTGGCAAGCTTTTCGGTTTTTTGCTTGAGAGAATTAATAGGCTTTAACTGGGTATCGTGCACAAGTTGTCCATTTTCTAGGTGTAAAACACGGGTACCGTGATCAGCAACGATTTGTGAGTGGGTGACTGCAATGACGAGCTTGCCAGAGGCAGAAATTTGGTCCAGTAAATGTAAAATGTCTTGTGTGTTTTGTTCATCAAGTGCACCAGTAGGTTCATCTGCAATAATGATTTCTGGGTCACTTGCCAGAGCGCGAGCAATTGCGACACGCTGTTTTTGCCCGCCAGACAGCTGGTTTGGATAGACTTTGGCGCGATCATGTAAGCCAACCTGGGTGAGTAAATGTTCGGCACGTGCGTGTTGTTGTTTACGGGATAGATTTGTCATTTCGAGGCTAACTAGGACATTCTCTAGTACCGTTAAATGACTGATTAAATTAAAAGATTGGAAGATAAAGCCAATGTTTTCGCGCCGATATCGATCCCGCTGGTGTTCTGACATGGCGCGTAACGATTGATGATTTACTTGGACATCCCCTGAAAAATGGCTGTCCAATCCGGCAATAATATTCATAAGGGTCGATTTACCGCCACCAGATTCTCCGACTATTGAGACAAACTCTCCGGTATCAAACGAGGCTGTGATGTCTTTTAAAACAGGCAATGTTTGTCCATCAACAGTTGAATAAGATTTCTTAATGTGCGTAATTGATAAAAGTGACATGGGTATTCTCCTTTAAACTAACGGTGTTAGATTAATGACAAAAAAATTAGTGTTCATCATATTTCTTTGGGCTAGTGGTGCGCGTGCCAATGTCCATTCCTTTGAGAATGATTGCCGTTAAGCAGACACCGACAGTGACAACAATTGTGGATAATAAAATGTACATAAGGATGACCTCCATTTGTGATATTTAAAACAGTCTAACAGCGTTAGACGATAATATGAATTCTAACACCGTTAGAATGTTTGTCAAGCGAGAATTTGAATATTTATGTCGCAACTGTCCTAATTGATTGGTCCATGTTATATTTGAAGAACTAACAATGTTAGGTTTGGAGGACAATGATGAAATTAGATAGACCAACCATTCAACAGGCGACGATAGAGCTTTTAAATGAAGATGGATTAGATGCTTTATCCATGCGAACACTGGCGAAAAAATTGGACGTTAAGGCTGCGTCATTGTATTTTCACATAAAAAATAAAAATGACTTGATGGTGCTCATCTCAGAGCTCGTTTCAGAGCGGGTTTACGAACGTCTTCAAAAAATCGATGACGCTGACTTTTATGTACTTGCACATATCATGCGTGAAGAGCTGAAACGAATTCAGGATTCGCCACGGATTTTCGAAATCACTTTTCCATTTACACCGTTCCGGTCTCGATTAATTGAACTTGCCCTCAGCCAATTTCGTGACATGGGTGTCGATGAGAGCCACCTGACGATGGTCGGGAATATGGGTAATAACTTTGTCTTGTCATACGTTTCTGATGAACAATATTTTGCGCGGGTTCCCGATCAAAAAATGCCTGCTAATCTTCCTGAACAATTACTGTCACCGATTGATATGGCGAACCCAGATGACGCGTTTGATTACGGGCTCGATATCTTTATGGCAGGCGTTGATGTGAAAGTTAAGCAGGCAAAGTAGGTCTGATAATGGGATTATCGGCGACGATGAACGAGAAAAGTCACTGTATGTAAGATAACGGCCAATAATATGAAGAATATCACGACAAACGTCACCCAATTGATCCAGAAGTTGGTTTGCGTCAGGACACCGCTGAGAGCGCGCTGAATGCCCATCGTAATTAAGGACATCACGGCAATCATACAGAAAAGTTCAACGTAACGTTTCATTGTATTATCATCTCGTTTCGATTTTTGTGGGAGCTTAGCGCCCCATTTGCGGCAAAGTTGCAGTTTGCTTTCTGGAATGTGGTCACCGTTTTTA
Source organism: Furfurilactobacillus rossiae DSM 15814 (assembly GCF_000428925.1). Taxonomy (GTDB): domain Bacteria; phylum Bacillota; class Bacilli; order Lactobacillales; family Lactobacillaceae; genus Furfurilactobacillus; species Furfurilactobacillus rossiae. The sequence goes on from NZ_AUAW01000009.1 coordinate 100,222, forward strand.
AACGTGTTAGGGCAGACGATTTCGTGAATCTTAATCACGCCAGCAGCTGTCATGACGCGATCGATTTGTTTGAATGTTTCGTCTGTAATGCCCGTGAAGAAGTTGTTAATGGGACTAATGTAACAGTCTGTAATGGACAGATAATGTTTGTTCTTAAAACGGTCGGGATGTGCATCACCAACGTGATCGATGCGCACTAAACGCCAACGTAAACAGTCCAAAAAGTTTTTCGTCACACCGGATAGACCGCCCCAAAAGGTTGGCGCGGCAAACACCCAGACGTCACTGGCCAATAGCTTTTCGGTGAGCTCGTCTAAAACAGGATTTGGCTGGCCCTTAATATCTGGGTGAATATCATAGTCCTCCAAATAAATTGTTTCCGTTTCAGTAGAATCGGGTACCGCGGCCAAAGTTGTGGCGAGCAACTTGGCGGTCACACCATGCTGTCTATGTGCGCCCAAGATACCAAGTACTTTCATCAAATCGTCTCCTAAGTTTCGTGACTTAAAAGCTATTTAAAAGTGGTATGAATCGCTGTTATCACTTGATAAATCAACGTTTATAATGGTTTATATATATTCACTTTAGCATACTTATTTAATGTTGTTGACCTTGGTGTGTAACATAAATAATCGTTTTGTCAAATTGACAGCGGCGGAATTGTTCACTATACTGTCCTTACATTTGAAATGGGGGACCGATTATCGCATCTTCACTACATCCATATATCCACTTCCCCAACGCTAAAGAAGCGATGGCCTATTACCATGAAGTTTTTGGCGCAGACCATCTATTCCGCATTCCGGTAACAAAGAACGCAGCGCGGGATTTAGATTTAATTGATACTGATTTAAATAACTCAACGATGCATGGTGGCTTTGAAGTCATGGGCTCAGAAATCTTATGTGCTGACGACTTCATGAACCAGCCACAACATGCGACAAACATTGCGATTTTACTGGAATTTAACGCAGATGATAACGCGGACGTTGTTAAGGCTCAAAAATTCTTCGAACACGTGGCCAACTCTGGTCGAGTACGTGTGACGGAACCATATACGAACGCTTATTTTGGCGGCAAACGCGGCGAGTTCACCGATGAATATGGTGTGAACTGGATTGTTAATTGTCGTCCGCATGACTGGGTTCAAAACGCGCCCGTTATTGATGAAGCGCCAATGAATGAACCAGCGTAATAAATTAAATCGTCATTAAACGAGTAAACCTCGTGCAACGCTGTTCGAAACGACAGTCATTGCACGAGGTTTACTCGTTTTCTATTCAGGTTGTTTTTGAAAAAAGTGGGTTGTGGCGTATTGCAGTGTTTCAGTTAAGAAATGAACCGCTTCTTGGGCTGCTGCTGAGTTTGGACAAATCATATCAAAACCGTGGAAGCAGCCTTTCATGACCTTACTAAAGGTTGGGACACCGCTATCCTTAAGTTTCTGCATGTACTGCATTGTCTCATCATAAAATGGTTCAACATCGCCGATGAACGTGCACGTAGCTGGCAGACCGTGGAAATCAGTTGCCCGACTGGGTGCAGCATAGATTGGGACTTCATTTGGCGAAAACTGATTGGCCAAGTACATCTGCCATGCCAGCTTGTTAGACAATGTATTCCAAACGGGCGCATCGTTGTTTTGCGACGATTCCGTCAACATGCGGTCATCCAGCATGGGGTACAGCGGCACTTGAAAGGCGATACCAACATCACCATGATCGCGGTTATACAATGTCAATGCAGCAGTCAGGCCACCACCGGCGCTGGCCCCAGCGACCATAATTTGATCGTCACGCATACTATACTCAGCACCGTGCTGTTGAAGCCATTTTAAGGCAAGGTAGGCATCATTTAGAGCAGCCGGATAAGGTGCCTCACTTGCTAAGCGATAATCCGGTGCAACAACGACTGCGTTTGTAGCATTGATAAACCGTTGAATGGCAAACGCCTCTGTTTCGGGCCGCTCCATAACGTAACCACCGCCATGCAAATAGAGGATGCCGGGCACATTGTGTGGTCGGTTCAACGATGTATACACACAGAGTCGTAGTTGGCTACCATCTGGACGATCGATAAAGTGTTGTTCATAATTGAGTGATTTGCGACCAATGCCGCGTTGTGCACCTGCAAGGGCATTGATAACGTGGATTTTAGTCGGCGTCAAATAAGGCACAGCTCGACGGGCAATGCGGCCAAATCGCTGTAATTCAGGTCGAATCATATCGTCTGAAACGTGCATGTTACTCGCCATCCTTTGTTTGCGAGTTTGACAATCCGTTTCGTCTGTCAGTCTCGGCTTGTTGTTGCCGGAATGCTTCAAGCCGTTGGTGCGCTAAGTTCATTTGAAAGACCAATAAAACGTTAAAACCTAAACTGAGGATGAATAGCAACTTTTTCATAAGCACGCGTCTCCTTCGTTTGATAACGATTACGATGTTAGTTTCAATTACGGTAATTATAGACCAGATTATCAAATGAAGGTTCAGCGAAACTTAAATGATATCTGTTAAATATGGTAATTGAAAAAAGGTGGCCAGAATCCGCAAAGTAAATACGCAGAGTACACCTGCTAGAGCTAGAACAAGTGCTATTTTCATTCCACGACTAGGCTGTTTACGAATGTTGATGAGCATGTACAGGAGCGCACCAACCGGTACGATTAGGCTGAACAAAATCGGCACATACACTAGAATTGGGTGAACGGTGCCTGGGACTAGCTGGACAAGTGTGAAAGCAATCGTTAACGCAAACACAATGGTCAGGACAAGCGTTGCTAACACGATTTTTAATATTGTGAACACTTTAGAATCATGCGAAATTTTTGTCATCATAGTGGTATCTCCCTTAATTAAATCGTCCAAAGACAAATCGAAAAGCGTACTTAACCGAATTAGATTTTCGATATCCGGCAACGTTTTGCCAGTTTCCCATTTCGAAATGGATTGACGTGAAATATGAAGCTCATCGGCAACGGCCTGCTGTGATAAATTGGCTCGTTGGCGAGCAGCTTTTAATGCAGTGGCTAATTCCATAAGTCGCTCCTTTCTTAATGAGCAAAGTGTCGCATGATTTGGTGAAACTGGGTAGCACCTAATGGGCGCATGTCGATAACAGAGGGGATTTCATGGTTAAATTATTATCACATAAGTTAGCTCATAAAGAAAAAGGAATGAAATCGGTTAAAAGATTTCATTCCTTTTCAATGTATTTTATCAGGATAATTAATGGCCAACGACTGGGTCAAAATAAGTTAATTTTGTGTAGTCGACGTTCCCACCGTCTGTAATTGCCAAGTCGGGAATTGCCGTAATCGGTAAGAAGGATAAATAGAATAGCGGATCCGGTAACTGGCAGCCAAGTAAAATTGATTTCTGTTTGAGTTCATTTTCCTTGGTAGCTAATTCGACAGGTGTTAGGTCAGTTGTAATGCCAGCAATTGGCAATTTCAGCAGTGATAAAACCTTACCATCCATAACAACTACTTGACCGCCACCACATTTTAGCAATGTATTTGTGGCTAACGCCATATCTGCTGTATTAACGCCTGCCACAACCATATTATTATCGTCAGGAGCACTTGTTGTCGCAATCGCACCATGCTTGATTGACCAACCTGAAATGAAACCGTGAGCGTGATTTTGGTTAATACCATAGCGTTCAATGACAGATACGGAAACAGCATCTTTTTCTATGCTTGGCAAAATGATGCCATTATGAGCCGTCAATTCGATATCTTTTTGTTTTCTGACAAATGGGCCAACGCTGTGAATTGTACGGACTGTGACGGGTCCATCCGAAATGTCAGCATGATAATCAAATTCACTGGCGGTCATTTCAACATGTTTGACAGTGTTTAGAATCTTTTGGGTGCGCACTGGTGGAACAAATGGTAAGACGGTTTTCTGAGTGTCATAAACGAGTTGCCCTTTGCTAATGACAGTTTCAATATTAAATTGGCTGGGTTGATCAACTAAAAGAATATCTGCATCTTTGCCAGGGGCGATTGAACCAACCTGATTATCAATGTGGTAGGCTTCTGCACCATTTAACGTGGCCATTTGAATTGCCGTCATTGGGGATACACCGGCTTTAATGGCTAACCGAACCATGTGGTCTAGATGACCATGATTCAAAATATCGCTAGCATTAACATCGTCCGTACAAAAACTGGTATGACGTGCAACGCCGGCTGCACCTTCTGTAATCGCCCGAATATTTTCAGCGAGGAATTTAGTTACGGAAGATTCTCTAATAACAACATGAACACCCTTCCGAGCCTTTTCCAAAAATTCTGCGTGGCTATAGCTTTCGTGATCAATGGTGACACCGCTCATAAGAAATTGGTTTAGCTCTTTACCACGGGCCATTGGCGAGCATCCAAAAATTGGTTTGTGATATTGTTGTGCCGAACTGATTGCTTGAAGTGTATCAGAATCCTTTATTTGCACGGCCTCACGAACGGTTTCCCAGACTCCGTAGCATTGATCCAATGCCTGATATTCTTCATGATCAGCGGCTGATACGTTATAGGCGATGGTGGATTTGGGAATGGTATAAGGCGTTTTGTAAGGTAGTCCCCAAAATAGTTTTAGCGGTAACGGTTTAATTTCATTGAAGATTTCCTGCAGGTCATTAAGTCCTAGTACGGAAATATACTCATCCAAACCTGAAACAATGCTAGTAGTGCCATGAGGGACAACCGCTTCCGCGAAACGAGTCATGCTGAGTTTGCTACATTCCACATGAATATGACCGTCAATCAAACCTGGTACCAGATACTTACCGGTTGCATCGATGTGTTTCGTATTCTCATCAATGTAATCAGAAATATCTGTATCTACGGCGACAATGCGTTCTTTATAGATAGCGACATCAGTTTGGTAGTATTCGCCAGTATTGACGTTGACCAAGGTGCCATGTTCAATAACCATGCTAGCAGGTGTCTTAGCTACGCCGGCATCAATATACTCGCTTAATTCTTTAACAGTAGTCACTTTAGATTACCTTCACTTTCTTTGTTTAGAATCGTGAGTTTCAAAAGTCTGTTCAAATTCTGTTTAGGACTTTGGCATTAAATTGAGGACATACAGTAATATGACGAAAATAAATAATAATGCCCACATGATGCCGTTCACTTCTTTTCGTTTGCCAGCAACAGTCATCATGATTGGATAAGTTAAAAAACCAAACGCGATTCCGTAAGAAATATTGTAAGTAAGTGGCATCCCAATAACGACTAAGAAAGCAGGCAGTGCAATTTCAAACCGTTGCCACTGAATGTCCCGTAATGCTGAGACCATTAAAACACCGACAATAATTAATGCAGGTGCGGTTACTTGACTGGTGACAACAGTCAGCAGTGGTGAAAACAACATACTCAATACGAATAATAATCCGGTCGTTAAAGCTGTTAATCCGGTTCGACCACCGACAGCGATACCAGCCGATGATTCAACGTAGGCAGAGGTCGGCGTTGTGCCCATTACAGATCCTGCCAGCATGGAGAGTGAATCAGCCATAAGTGCGCGGCCAATTCGCGGCATTTTATTGTCTTTCATAATGCCAGCCTGTTGTGCGAGACCGATTAAAGTGCCTGCCGTATCAAAGAATGCGACGAGCAGGAAAATTAGAACGACGGCCCACATTTGTGGATCAACTAGGGATGGAAAATGTTTGAGGCCAGCACCAAATGTGGGCCCGAGACTTGGTGCCAAAGAGATGATTTTGGAAGGGGCCTTGATTAGTCCGGTTATTAGACCAACGACAGTAGTTGATACTAGACCGATGAAGATGGCTCCGGGAATTTTGCGTGCCATCAACATACCAATAACGAGAATACCGAAAATTGTGAGCCATGTTGTCGGTACGTTGAGTGCGCCAATGGCTACGAGTGAGGATTTATTTGCCACTACGAGACCGCCGCCTTGTAGACCAACGAAGGCAATAAAAATACCAATCCCTGCGGCCATTGCTAACTTTAGGTCACGGGGAATGGCATCAATAACAATTTCACGAATTTTCAGAAACGACAGGATGGTAAATAAAATGGCGGCGACTACGACACCGGTCATTGCTTTTTCCCAAGAAATACCCATTCCGAGAACAACAGAATAGGTGAAAAATGCATTATCGCCTAGTCCAGGTGCAATAGCAATTGGATAGTTCGCTAAAAAGGCCATTAGTAAACAGCCAATAATAGCAGATAAGGCAGTTGCAGTGAAAACGGCTCCTTTATTCATTCCAGAAGCACCGAGAATAGTTGGGTTAACAAACAGAATATAGGCCATTGATACAAAAGTCGTAAGACCTGCCAATAACTCACGCCGAATTGTTGTACCTTGCTCCGAAAGATGGAATGTACGCTCTAGAAATGTCGATTCAACGAGACTGTGCTGATTGCTTAATCCTAGCAGGGCGATATACTCCTTCAAATTGTTTTAATGTATTTTGAATGTGACAAAAGTATTCCATACATCACAAACTAAATCAATATCATATTTCGTGTTTTGCTGTATTTACACATTCAAAAAATGTGATATGATGTTTTTAACCGTAATACACGAACAATATTAGGAGGATTTCAAGCGATGCCAATTACCCGTGAATTTACTAGTGGTTTACCCAAAGCGGAACTACATGTACATATTGAAGGAACACTGGAACCAGATTTGAAGTTGAAATTGGCACAAAGAAATCATATCGATATCGGTCAACAGAACGTCGAAGAAGTTCAAAAGACATATGATTACGATGACTTGGCCTCGTTTTTGGCCGTGTATTATCCAGCAATGGATGTTTTACAAAAAGAACAGGACTTCTATGACTTAGCTTTTGCATACTTGCAACGAGCCGCTGCTAATAACGTTCGGCATGTGGAAATGTTCTTCGACCCACAGGCGCATACAAGTCGTGGGATTGCGTTTGAAACAGTGCTTCACGGACTGCATCGCGCAATCGTTGATGCTCGGGCACTGAATATTGATGCAGCACTGATCATGTGTTTCCTGCGTGACTTTACTAGTGAATCTGCTCGACAGACTTTGATTGAAGCATTGCCGTACAAGGATCAGTTGGTGGGTGTCGGATTGGATTCTGACGAACACAACAATCCACCTCTTAAGTTTGCACGTCAGTTCGCTGATGCGGCTGCTGCTGGTCTACATTTAACTGCTCACGCGGATATTGACCAAAAGGATTCTATCGAGCATATTCGACAGGCATTAGAGATTATTGGTGTTGAGCGATTAGATCACGGGACAAATATTGTTGAAGATCCTGACCTCGTAGATTTTGTTAGTAAAAATCAGATTGGGCTTACTTCTTGTCCACTGTCCAATGCCTTTATTTCCCCTGAAATGAAGGGTAAAGAAGTACTCGAGTTACTGGCAAAGGGCGTCAAAGTTTCAATTCACTCAGATGATCCTGCTTATTTTGGTGGATATATTGCCGATAACTATTATGCAATTGCCAGCAAATTTGATTTAACGAAGGAACAGGTCGTTCAATTGGCAAAGAATTCGTTTGAAAGCTCATGGATTAGCAAGGAACAAAAGGCACTTTACCTGAAAGAATTGGATGAGTATGTAGCAACGCATTAATATATAGAGTGTGAATACAAAAATACGGATTGGGTAGCCTCGTTTTGAGAGCTAACCAATCCGTATTTTCATTTGCTGTTTATTTTAGTAAACGGGCCGATTTTCACCTTGAGTGGCTGGATCAGCAATTCCAATGCTGTCATTTGCTGCAAAGGTGGGATCGGCAACAATTTTCAACACGACATCAGCGATGCTTTGGCGCGAGCCAGAAACACCGACATAAGGTTCATGACGCGTTGTAATGTGATAATTAACCTCATCGCGGTCGTTTAGCCAAGGCAAACGAAGCGTTGTGTAAATAATACCTGATTCTGATAGCAGTTTGTCAGCGTTAATGGCTGCGGCTAAACCGCCGGCAACCATTTGTTGATTCCACTGGCCAAACTCACCGGGAACTTCGTTGTACAGGCCTAATAGACTGGTCGAAATAATTCGTTTCGTGCCCGTTTCTTTGGCAGCAGCGATAATGTTCTTTGTGGGTCGATTGGTTTTATCGTGGTCAACAACGGCAGAGAACACCATGTCCTGATTAGCCATGGCGCTTTTCACTTCATCAGTATCATCAAGATTAACTTCAATTAGCCGAACTCGCGGATTATTTGATAAAGTGTTTAAACGACTGACATTGCGCAAGCCAAGTGTCAGATTGATATCTTTAAAGGTTGGCTCAGTCAAAATACGATGCTCAATGATTCTGGCAATCTGTCCATTTGCGGCCAAAATTAATAAGTTCATTGTCTTACCTCCGTTTGAAAGAACGATTAGTGTTAATTAAAGTAATTCGTGTTGTTTTAGATAGTCTCTAAGTGCCTTGTCATTTGTGTAGCGAATACCATCAACGACGGTGATGCCACTAAAGGATGCAGCCATTTTTTGCAAATATGGCATTGAGTCGGTGATAGGCGTACTCATGCTTGTAGTAAAGGGAATGATAGTTTTATTTTTAAAATCCAACTGATCAAATAAAGAATGGATAATCATTGGTGGTTGTTGCCACCATGTTGGAAAGCCGATAAAAATGTTCTTAAAAGATGTAATATCTGGAAGAGTAGTTAAATCTAGTTGGGGATGGATTTGAGCATCCAGTTCATGTTTGCCAACTTCAACAACGGCATCGTACCCTTGGGGATACGGTGGTGTTGACTGGACGGCGAATGCTTTCGCACCGGTCAACTGCGCAATATTGTTTGCCGCTTGACGGGTGGTACCGGAACTAGTGAAATAGAGAATAATGGATTGTTGATTCATAATATAGTTTGAGTTTCCTTTCTAGCAAACGGTTTTGCTGGTCATTTACAAACGCACAATACACCTTAAAGTACAGTTTAAGGCAACCCATGTAGGAGGTATTTATGGATAAAGATAGATTGGCTGCATTTACGGACGCGGTTCTTGCAATTGTGATGACCATTCTAGTACTGGAATTAAAAAAGCCAGCAAGTGTGACACCTTGTTATTGTCCCCTTAGAGTAGACAGACGAAATAATAAATCGTCTATCTATTTCTAAGGGGATTTTTGTATGGAAAAACAAGGACGTTCGTATAGTCTTGAACAAAAGCTAGACACTCTTTATCAGTTCAAACACTCAGGCAAAAGCATGAGGGCGTTCACCAAGGACTTTGGAATCGCATTTGTAACACTTAAAAAGTGGCTTGGCCTTGAACAATTAGAAGATTTTAAAGCGCTTGAACCAAGTCATGAATGGAAACGGTATTCGCAAGATACAAAGAATGCCGCAGTTCATGATCGCTTAGTCAATGGACTGTCTCAACTAGATATCGTTA
>NZ_AUAW01000010.1 GCF_000428925.1 Furfurilactobacillus rossiae DSM 15814
TTTTGCTTTAACTCATCGCTCAGCTTAGTTTTCCGACCACATCGTGATCGCTTGTATTCGGCATCTGTTTGTGCTAATTCAGCCTGATAAGGTTGACATCGAGATAATTCATAAGAAATTGTTGACGGTGATCGGTTCAGCCGAACGCCCATTTGGATATTGGACAGCCCTAGTTCACAAAAGGTTTCGATTTTAATTCGTTCGGAATAGGTTATACTAGACAAAAGATCAGCTCCTAAAAGATGGGTTTGTGGTAAACACCATTTTAAAGGAAGCTGATCTTTTTTGTCCGAACAGCGTTCGGATTAATTTTACAATCTACCACAAGCTATTATTTGATGTTAATTAATGTCTGTTTAAAGCGGTCACTATATGAGCGAGAGGGCGCCAACATACCAAGCCGTGAAGGTACCATTAATTCGGTGGCTTATCCGAATTTAAGTTACGGACGGTCGGCAAGGTTCAAGCCATCGCACTTCGATGGCTTGAACCGGTCCCATGGTGAGCTTGTCAATACCGGCAACCGGGATCAAATCAAAAACTATTCTTTCTCTAAGATCAGATCAACCAGATCATTAACATCAATGTCGCCAATATTCTGTTTGTAATTACCGGCATTGAGTCCTTCTGTTAGGCCATCCTTGGTGTAAGCAACGTCAAGCATTGCCTTATCAACAATTGCTGGATCACCGCCATTGATAAAATCACCATAGGTTTTAAAATCAGCAATTTTATTATCTTTAAGTGTAAAGTTAAACGCCACGGTGCCAATCTGAAAATGTTTGGAGCGATATTCATCAAAACCTGGATTCTCACCATAGTTCCAGGCATCGGTGTCGTACTTACCAGCTAACCGTTTGTCGATGATCTCCCAGTCATGGTCATTCAAGTGATAAGTTTCGATTTTACTTACGTCGTCAACATGGAATAGCCGCTTTAATAATTCTGCGCGAAATGTTTCAATATCCAAATTTTGGAACTCAGGCTTCAAGTACGACATGATGTTTGTCACCCGGCTATCAACCGATTTAACACCCTTTGATGCCAACTTGTCAGCTTCTGGTGTCAGTACGTCGCTCGCCGCTGTCAAATCTAAGTTGTACATCAATGTCCCACCGGCAGCATATGAATCGCCAACTTTAAACATCGTCATGCCAGAGAACTTTTTCCCGTCAATCACCATATCATTACGACCACGCAGTTGTGCATCCGTTGCTCCCATATCATGAAGAGCATTCAGAATGGGGTTGGCAAATGCATCAAAATGACCAAACTTACTCGTGTCACCGATAACAATGTTTTCAAAAATAATGTTACCAAAATCATGGTATACCGCTCCGCCACCAGAAGTACGGCGCACTAGCTTAATGTTTTTCTTTTTCAAATATGGCAGATCAACTTCTGCATAGGCATTTTGATGAACCCCAACAATAACGGACGGCTGATTTACATACACGATAAGACCGTGTCCTGGCAGACGCAGATCGTTTACTAAGTAATTGTCTAACGACTGATTAACAATCGGGTCGTAGACCGGTTTGCCATTGCGACTAACATCAATTAAAAACATGCTTTATCCTCCCTTGGCTTCACAACGCGACTAGATCGGTTATATTGTAAGCCTTTTCATGTTCGATAAAACAGTTTTATTCTCAACTGACCGAGCTGGTTTTTACATTATCTATATGAGCGAGAGGGCGCCAACATTGATACCGAGCCGTGAAGGTAACGTTAATTCGGTGGTTTATCCGAATTTAGGTTACGGACGGTCGCCAAGACTCGCGGTCTTTACGAGGCTTGGCGGCGAGGTGAAAGACCGTGAACTTCGGGCTTGAACCGGTCCCACGGCGAGCGTGTCAATGTTGGCAACCGGAAGCGGAAGCGCGAACCATCTACAATCCGTCAGTAATATTGTTTGAGGAACGTAATTGCTCAACGAGATCATCACTGATATGCTCGCTGGTGAACCGTTGCATCGGCGTCCACTGGTGACGTTCTTTGAATGGCACTGGATAAGCCGCAATAATGGCCACCATCAAGTTGTTTTCAGTTAGAAACAGTTGTCCCAAACGATCGAACTTGCCCTTCGTATGTTTGCCAACCCGCCATTCATGTGGTTTGCCATCACCACTCACAACATATTTACCACTATCATCAGTCGTCATCGGAATGCCGACAAAGCGTGTCACTTCGTACTTACCCTTCATTTGTTAATCCTCCAAATTATCTATTTTGATGTTACCACATCGTTTTCAAAAAAATTTTCAATTAATTGGTTCACATTGGTCAAAAAGGACTACCATAGATGGTGATCATAAAAGAAAGGGAGGCTGATTTCAACATGGCACAAACAGTTGAAATGACAAAGTTACTAGATCAACCAATGAACGAAGTGTTTGACTGGAGCGACAGCACCCTACCGATTCGCGACGCAGTATGGAACCACTACATGGACGAGGATACTCACGACACCAACAAAACGGCCGACGAAGTAGCACCTTACATGTCCATGAAGGACGACGAACTTAAGGCAGCGGTTGAAAAGTTGTTAAAGAAGTAGTCGCGAACGACAATTAAACATTCCATTAATAAATACCAGTCAGACGAATTTATCGTTCATCTGACTGGTATTTTGTTTGTCTATCTAATGCTTCTTGTGTTTGTGAATAGTTGCAGGGTCTGGCACAGTAGCCACGTCAGTATCAGTAATGCCGTACCGATGACGCATCAAACGTTCAATGCGTTCACTCAAACCATAACTGTCCAAAATATTCATGTCTGCATCTACATAGATCATCACGTCTAGTGTCACAAGATTGCCGTTGTAGTGTGCCTTTAATTCGCCCACGCCACGGACACCGTCCACATCTTCAATTGCATCACGATACGTGGCTTCCATCCGAGGATCAAAGTAATCCGCCAAATTAAGACTGCTGTCTAAGAAAATCTTCAAGCCAGCAAATAAAATAAACAAGCCAACCACAACACTGGCCACGCCATCCAGCCATGAAATGTTAAACAATAATGCCCCGGCGATTGATACAAACGTTCCGATACTGGTAAAGGCATCGCTTAAACTATCTTGTGCAGAAGCCGTTAATGCAGCATTTTTCAATTTTCTGCCTGCTTGCCGATTCAAATACCATACGATCAGCATGATGACACTGGCAATAGCTGCCCCAATCAGCGCCACTGGTTGCGGAATGACACGCGTATCCGGATTAATAAGTCCCCGAATGCCGCTATAGATAACCTGCAGGGAAATACCGAGCATGATGACGCTGGTAACCAAAGTAAAAATCGTTTCAGCACGAAATCGCGTAAAACGAACCCTTTGCATCGTTCCCATAGTTTGTTTTTGTTTAGTCATTCCGACACCACGATCAAATTCATCGTCGTCAGTATCCCTAGCAATGTGCAAACCAAGCATCAACAATAAACTAGATATAATCCCCGAAAGATTGTTAAACGCATCCGCACGCAAAGTTTGCGACTGACTTATTGCTGCCAAAGCATATTCAATAACTGAAATTGAGACATATGCCACAACATTCAAGCTCAAATGTCGCATTGCTCCGCCCAATTTGCTAATTTCGGCTGCCTGCGTTTGTAACCAATTTCTTTGTTCTCGTTCTATGTGTCTTCCAATATGATTCTTAATGATTGTCGCGCTCCATCTTTTACTTTCGCTATCCAGCTTAGCGACTTTAAAGTATTGAAACAAGTAAAGTGAGTTGCCATCTATTTTAAATAAAATGCTAATTAACTTTGTCGCTTTCGTGCACAAAATTATGCAAACTTTCAGTGAAACGACTACAATAATAATTGTAATTGAGATTTGTGTTATGAATTTTCATAACCGTTGAAAGAGGTGAACATACATGGCAGAAGAATTCCCAGAAGGCCAAGAAGCCAAAGAAGAACGTCGTACCATCAATGTTGATGGTGTTGAAGTCACCCTGTTCGTTCGTGACGATAAGTTCAGCAAGTAATGTTTGTTTACACTAAATAAGTCCACCGAATGCCGTTTTCAAACGACGCCGGTGGACTTATTTTTTTACTTTTTTCAGATTTGAAAGCGTTCCGCCAGGCAGAGGCTCCGTTTCATGGGACGGTCGCAATCTTAAATTAGTTCCGTTTACATAACAAAATTTGATGACTTAGTAATGGACGCGAATGAGCGCATCAGTAGCTGAAGGGCGTCAACACTGAAACCAAGGCGTGCAAGAATTGTAAATTCGAATGGTTTTCTCGAATTTACAACACGGACTGTCATGAAGCCTCGGTTTCCCACGAGGCTTCATGGCGAGGTGAAAGGCTTTGGGTTTCAGGAGTCTTGAACCGGTCCCACGACGGAGTTTCATTATTGACAACCACAAGCGACATCAATCAGCACCTTCAAGCTTCCAACTTGATAAATATTCAATATGACTGAATTTTTTGTGCAATACAGCAAATCAAAGTTTATTTGCCATTCGGTTGTCTGTCAATGGCCAGTACCAGCAGCCCCGCGCCAACAATATCCGCGGCACACAACCACATAAACATGGCGGGATACGACGTGGCTTCAATGATTAAGCTACCTAGTAAAGGTCCGACAGCCCGACCAAAACCGCCTGCCAGACTACTGATGGACTGAATGGTTCCCCGGTTGCCTGGCGTCGCAAATTCATTCAGCCAAGCCGGAATCGTTGGCATTACGACCATTTCACCAAACGTCAGCAGCAACATCCCCATCACAAAATTAATATAATGTGGCTGGTGAATAATCATTAAAAATGAACATGCAAATACTACCGTACCGAAAATGACTTGATATTTCTTGCGTGGAAAGATGCGTGGCAGGATTCGGTTTCCAAATGGCTGAATCAGTACAAGTACAACAGCGTTCAGTGTAAACAATGCACTATACTCGGCCACACTAGCCCCGTGACTAGTCATGTATGTGGATAAATTAGTGTTCCACTGCGAGTATCCAATCCAAATCACAAAGAAAGCGAACGCAATCAAAATAATTGAACGAAACGCGCCATGGATTGGGTTGGAAACAACATTATTCGTCGGTCCTTTAACTGTCTGAGCATTTCCATCCTCCAGTTTGAAAATATCGATGAGGACAGCTAGACCAAACAAGATTCCAGGAACAAGAAACGTGAGGTGAATACTGATGGCGAACAGCACACCGGCACTCAAAGAGCCAACAGCCATCCCCACGTTGGCTGCGAGGAACGAATAGTTGAACATCAAAGGCTCATCAGCTTGCAAGATTGCAACCAGCCCGTTGAAGGATGCAAACGCCGTTCCGATACCTAGCCCATAAAAGACCAAAACAATCGGATACAGCGGCCAGGTTGGCGACAATGCAATAATTAATAATGACAATGAAGCAATCGTTTGACCAACAATAACTGGACCTTTATGACTCCATCGATCAAACAGCCGACCACCAATGACGTTGCCGACCATCGATGCACCTGAGAAAAACAATAACGTCGTGCCTGCCACTGACAACGGCTTTCCGAGAACCGTGTGAATATAGATCGTCGTAATTGGCATTACTAATCCGATTCCCATGTTGATCAACATGCTGATTAATAACACCCACTTGTGCTTTAACACATGACAAAACATCCTTCCGCAAGAACAGCGCATGTCAAACGCCTTCCATGAATCCGGTTAAACCGGTTGCTATCTATTATGGCAAAACAATAAATTTTTACAATGATCAATTCTCATATTGCCGGTATACCAATACTTTGAAATGGCTCTCAAAACATTTTAAAAGAATTTCTTAAGTTGGCGAGTTTTTCTTTTGTAAGCGGTTACGTTTCGTGTTACTATACTGGTGAGGAAAGGTATTACCTCCTCAGTCGACGCCTTCTCATAGAAACTGTGCCGGGTTGGTTCTTGGAACCACGGTTGACAGTTTGATTGCTACCCCGGCATTTTCAGCCGGTAGTCCGCAGGCCACGTAAAGTTATGATGTTGAAAGACATCTGTCGCGCATTGATGACGTAATTAGCCGTCCGCGCCAAAAGTCGGTGACTAGTAGGTTATGGTAGCTACTCGAATTAAAGCTCCAACAAGTTCTGTTTCATCTGTTTCAAAAGTTCTATACCAAAGTTTCAAGTTGAGCATGTGATGTTGGTTGTTTTTCAACTCTCTAAGCAGGCGATACCAATGACCAAGTTTGTATAACAGAAACTCGATGCTTTGAGTTTCCACGTTTCCCGTACCAAAACCGTAAAGGATTCACTTGGGAGGTGTATGGCCGATACAGAGTCATATGTGTTCCACGCGTAATACCGATACCGCCGTTTGCCTGTCGATCAAATGGTGATGAGCGGCCAGTGGTAATGTTGATTACTACTCCGCCCACATTAGCAGACAGTTTACAAGTGGGCAGGTAGGTCAGGACACGGCGTTACGTAAATTAAATATTGAGGTGTTAGCTCATTCCGAATTGTAAAACGAATGTCACGCCGATTGAGGATCTTTCCTTGATGTAACAGGTTCCGGGTAGAGAAGGCTCGGAGCCTTTTTTGTGCAACGATTCAAGTAATTTAAATAGCAAACTGCCACCCAATCGACCTCTAGGTCAACTGAATGGCAGTTTGAAATAATCTTTTTTTCTATCGCCTTTCACTCAGGCATCAACACTTTTGACAAATATCGAGTTGTCGCCTTTTAAGCCTTAGGTACATGAATAGTTGTCATAAACTGATTGCCATCAATCGTTTGTTCAACAGTTATACCTTGTTTTGCCAAACGACGAATATTGCTCATGCCGATTCCCATGTGACCCCGCTTCGTTGATACGCCAACTTGAGAAGCCTTAGTCAGATCAAAAGTGACATCATGCGGAATCGTATTTGTGACTTGAAAGACGTTACATTTTTCGGACGGTGCGGCGCTTAACTTAACGTGTTTATCGCTTTCGAATGCAGCATCAAGCGCATTGTCAAGGACATTTCCAAAAATTCGAACAAGGTCAACAGAACGTTCTTCACGAAGTTTAATCTCCTCGTTGATGCGGACCTCAAACTTAATGTGGCGTTTTTCGGCTTCAAGTAGCTTTGAGTACAGTAATCCTTTTACGTAACCGCTGTTTAAATAACGTAGCCGTTCAATTTCGCCATCGCTGATGCTTTCAATCCGCTGATTATTGTCATGCGTAACCTGCGCAAAATAGTGTTGTAGCTCCTTGTCGTTTGAACGCCGAACAAAATAACTCAGGCCCAGTAAAATATTCTGATAATCGTGTGACACTTTATGCATTTCTTCATTCATCCGACTAACTGATGCATCATAACCGCGTAAGTTTTCTAACAACTGTTCACTGCGTGATTGTTCAAAACGTGATAATACAAGGTAATAATAAAAACCGCCTAGCAACATCCCTAAAATCATGGTGAGGTCGGTCAAAAATTGGAGCTTTTGGTCCAACGCCGCTGATAAAGAGACAAAGTAAACCATAAAGTAAATGGCAACTAACGTGTAGTCGGACCCATCCGGTCGCAGAACAACCAGCCGATCTATGACATGATAACGTTTGTTTAATCGCCCTGCGATAAGACCGAATATTGGAAATAAAATCATTGCGAGCAGAACAGCCATTAATTGATTTAATTCCATTGCGAGATTAAACTTCTTGTCAAAGATGGTGCGTGTATAAATGGTCAATGTTGGTGTCAAAAAGAATTGAATGATGAGGCCAAGCACCCCACCAACAAAACGGCGAAACGAGTCAAAAATCACTAATAATGGCACAACCGTAATCCAGTTAATTCTGGTAACCCAAGTCAACATTAAGCTATTAACGACAAAAAATGGCAAGATTGCAGGCACCCCTTTGGGCCATGTTGGTCCCGCTGCCATTAAACCTAGTCCCACAAGCTCAGCCACTATTGTTAGACCGAACCAAATCCATATTTGCCTTTTCGTTATTGTCTTGCGCATCGCAAAACAAAAAAATAGCCACGTCAGTAATGCACTTTGGCTCGTAATTATAAATACAATGGTGTTAAGCACATTGTCATCCTCTCAGTCATTGTTTCTATCATAATCATATACTTTTTTTAGCAGATTCAGCCGTTTAAAAGTGTCTTAAACACACATTTTATGTACTATCAGAAAGCGTGATCTAATGACATTTCAAATTTCTCCGCACACCCAGATCAGCCACGTCACTTTACGCGTTCACGATCTTGTCAAAATGACCAACTTTTACACCCAACAAGTTGGTCTCATGGTCTTGCAACAAACGTCAAAAAATTCTGTTTTAACGATTCCAGGCGATGAACGCCCGCGGTTAACCCTTAGGCAAGGTTATGACACCATCCGTAACTTACAGACAACCGGACTTTATCACACGGCCTGGGTGCAACCAACACACCGTGCCCTGGCCAACACGCTACAGCATTATCAACAAAATCACATCCCTGTATTTTTAGCGGCCGATCATCGTTTTAGCCAGTCCTTATACGTTTGGGATCCAGAAATGAATGCTGTGGAAGTGTATTATGACTTTCCTCGGAAAAACTGGCTAGTGCTGCCAGATGGTCGCATGCCACAACGAACGATTACGTTGGATACAGATGCGTTACTTCGCGAAGCAGACAGTCACTGGCAGGGCTTGGCTGTGGGCTCTAGGCTGGGGCACATTCATTTACGTGTCAGCCAGTTGTCAGTAAGTACGCGTTTTTACAAACAGACACTGGGATTTGACCTCAAGGATTGGTTGGTACCCCATGCTTCTTTTCTAGCCGCTGACGGTTATCACCACCACATCGCGTTGAACGATTGGCACGGTCCTTATCCAAAAATGGCCCCTAATCAAACCGGATTGATGGATTTTGACATTGATGTTGGCACACGTTCTGGATGGCAGGCACTACTTCAACAACTAACCGACCAACACTATCCATTTGAACAGCCGGACGAACAAATCCAACTTTCCGACCCAGATCTAAATACGCTCAATCTTGTCTTTGGTGAAGATCAATAATGCGGTCCACCTGAAAAACGAGTAGCGTTTTCATCCAAAATAACGACTGTTTGGCCCACATTATGACGTGGTCACAAACAGTCGTTATTTACGCTACTATGCTTTAAGTTAGAGTGACAATACCTGCATCGCCACGCGCTATGCGGACGAAAGTTACATATTAATAGCTCCGCTCCATACTAGTACCAGCTAGGTTTTGCCCCATCCGTGTTAGGCTTGTTGACTCCTAATGAAGCGCGAATGTGTTTTGTCGGATCCGTGATTAAGCTTGTGACAACCGCAGCAATACTCTTACGGGACACTTCTGTACCTTTGAAGGCATCACCCTTGTTTGTCAATTCATAATCAATCTCGTCTTGGTTTTGTAACCAAGCAGGTCGGATAATCGTGTAATCTAGGTCTGAGTCCTCAACCACTTTTGCGGCAGCCGCATATGATGGCAAATACCCATCATCCAACATTTGATGGTTCCATTTCCCGAACGCACCAGGCACTTCATCATAGATACCGAGTGTTGAAATCCATACCAGACGATTAACACCCGCTTCATTCATTGCCTTAACAACTTGTTGCGCTTGCGTTTCAATATTTGAACCTGCTAAATTGGCATAAACAACGTCCTGCCCCTTCATGGCTTGAGCAAGGTCGTCCGCGTTGGCCGCGTCTCCGGTAACCACTGTTTCTCGTTGTTCATCGCTAACTGCAATCTTTTCAGGATGGCGTAGAAACAGTGTCATCATTGCATCCGTTTCTGCCAATAACATGGTTTCAGTTAATTTCGCAATCTTTCCACCGGCACCTAAAATTAAAACATGTTGCATAATGAACCTCCTTAAATGGTCGTGTGATTTTCAATTTCAATTGTAATTATAAACATTACAATTGAAAGTTCAACTAAAACCACTTTTTTGCCTTTTAATAAAAAAAGTCCCATGCTCCAGATTTCCTTGCGGTAATCGGGCATGAAACGTTTCTTAAAAAGTTTTTATTATAGGAAAGTCTTTAGCATTTTTAAATCATCCTCAACCAGCGAACGTTTGCTGGGAAAACGACGGACATAAGACGGATGAAACAGCGGGAATAATGAATATGTTCGCACACTTGGCCTGAACTTTTCTACTGCTGCATGGAAAGTTAAAATCGGCATCTTCATTAATTCACCGTGAACTTGAGTGATTTTCATCTTGTTACCCAGCAAACGCTGCAAGCCAGTGTTCCCCAGCGGAACAAGTAACGTTCCGGCCGGCAAAGCCGCCAATTCATGATCCAATAATGGCGCAAATGCCTTCAACTCCGCCTGAGTTGGGCGTCGATCACGTTTGCGACCATTCTTCTCTGTAAATGGCCGTGCTCGAACGGCTCCAGTCATGTAGATTTCATCGCGAGTAAGGCCAAGCAATGCCAGCCAATCGTTCAATTCCGTCCCGGCTGGTCCCTGAAAACCGTGACTTAATTCTGCCTCTTTTGCCCCTGGCGCCTCACTAACAAGCACTAGTTTAGGCGTCAACGAACCTTCTCCAGGAACAAAACCCTCTAAATTTTCGTTAGCGTCAATTAATTCATGAGCATGTTGAATAAGTGCTGGTGTTAAAAATGTGGCCACACTAAGACTCCTTTGTTTGTGATGCTTGTGTCTGTTTCCAAAATGCGTCTATGCAAGCTGACAATGCCTGGACATTGTTGACGCCTCGCCAAAAACGCCAATGTGGTGGAAATAGGTTTGAATAACGTGGTTGGCTGAAGCGTTGGTCCATCAAAAGGACAATGCCCTGATCATGACTGCTGCGAATCAATCGTCCCGCCGCCTGCAGCACATTATTCAAGCCAGGCAATTGATACGCATACTCGAACCCATGACCGTTTGCTTCATCAAAATAGTCCCGAATGAGATCAGTCTCAACGTTTAAACCAGGCAGTCCAACGCTGACGATTCCCACGCCAATTAACCGATCCGCTGGCAAATCAATACCTTCAGAAAAAATCCCACCGAGGACAGCAAAACCGACTAGTGACTGAGTGGCATCTGGTTGAAACTTCGACAAAAAAGCATCACGATCTGCGCTCTGCATTGCCGACTCCTGTTGAATCACCCGTTCGTCTGGGTAAGCCTGCCGATAGGCCTCAACAACGGTCGTCAGATAACCATGGGATGGAAAGAAAATGAGATAGTTGCCTGTTTTACCCGCCACTAGTGTATGAATACTCGTCAAAATCTTCAACAAATTGGCATCCCGCTGACGGTATGTCGTTTGGATATAATTTGCCACCAAAATTGCCTGGTGCCGGGGCTCAAACGGCGATGGCAGCTGATAAGTGATACCATCCTCATCAACGCCCAGCACCTGTTGGTAATAACTAAGCGGTGTCACAGTTGCGGAAAATAGAACGGCACCACGACCCAAATGCATCGACTGATTAAGAAACGAGCTGGGATCCAAACAAACTAGTCGCACACAGAGTCCACGATTTGTTTGAAACAATCGCGTTCGATACTCTTCGCCATAATTATCGCTTAACCGAACATAGTCTAGACAGGCAAAGTAAGCGTCCAGCACCTTTTGTAGTTCTTCGCCATCTTCCTGCTTTGGTAGCCAATCAGAAATGAAATCGTTAAAGTGTTGTAGCTCCTCAACAAATGACGTCAGTGGAGGCTGAATGGTGAGATTCTCCGATTGTTCATCGTCCAATAAGGATGCCAATGCCTTGAAGGTTTTAACCAGCGTGTTGACATGGCGATGGAAGCCGCGATCTCCTTTGAACAGTGGTTTTAGCTCCTTGATCGACTGTTCATCCACACTAGTTGAGTACATTTCTCGTGCCCGGCTTAACAGATTATGAACTTCATCAATAAGGAAGAAATTGTCTTCGTCCTTCTCGCTAAAGAATCGTTGCAGATACACTAATGGATCAAATAAATAATTATAATCACAAACAATGATGTCACAGAATAGGCTGATGTCCAAAGAAAACTCAAATGGATCCAACGTATGCTTGCGCGCATACGTTTCAACAACTTCCCGGGTAATCTGGTATTCATGTGTCAAAACATCCATCAACGCTGGCTTCAATCGATCATAGTACCCCAGCATAAACGGATTATCCGTCGGTGCAACGTCGACTTCCTCCGGAAACGTAATTGTTTCTTTAGCTGTTAATGTGATGCTCTTCAGTAAAAGACCTTGAGTAGCCATTAAAGATAAAGCATCTTCGGCAACACGCCGCGTGCTTTGCTTGGCAGTCAGGTAAAACGTCCGCTGAATAAGCCCTTCACCCATTGCTTTAATCGTCGGAAACAACGTTGAAATCGTTTTTCCCGTGCCAGTCGGTGCCTCCACCAACATTTGCTTTTTTAGCATAATGGATTTATAGGTTGCCACTGCCAACTCATGTTGACCAGTGCGGTAAGTAGCGTATGGAAACTTTAGTGACGAAATCGTTTGATCTCGCTGAGTACGCATATCGGCCCGTAAAATTAGCCAAGACTCATACTCATCAATGAGAGTATGAAAGAATTTTTGCGACTCTTCAAACGACCATTCTTGCTCCCGAATTGTCACTTTGTCTTCGTTTGTTTGATAATACGTAAGTTGTAGTGTCACGTGATCTCGTTGTTGATCTTTCATCAACAAATAGCCATATACTTTCACCTGGCCCCAGAAGAGTGTCAGAGTACTCTCTGGCACATCTTCAAAGACTAAATCAGAGGTTTTGATTTCCTCAATATGTAACTGATCATCTGCCTCAAAAATGCCATCAGCGCGCCCGTGAATGCTGTAACTTTGATCATTCATCGTCACAGTCGTCTTTAACCCAACCTCTTTTTGATAATCTGGATGATCTTTAAGCCGTTGCTTTTGTAGGCGGCGATGAATATTCGCACCAGCGAGTGCCGTATTGCTGCTAGCATCTGTTTGTGGATTTAAATCGCCACTTCGTAAGACAAATTCTACCAATTCACGGATACCTAGTTTGATTGTCGCCACGTCACTCACCTCGCCCTTTCTGAAAAATGTCTCCGTCTACTTTAGCACAAGAAGAAGTTAAATTCAGAACTTGTCATGGGTAAGGAAGAACGTAGTCTCGCGTCTATGTTCAAGCACAAAGAAAAAATGAGCCCACTCCTAATTGAAGAGTTAGACTCAATCCTCTCAATGACCGTTCACCACACGTTTCGTAAAACAAACTGGTCGTTTCATTTATGTCAAACTACCGGCCGAATTTGCATTGCACAATCTTGCTGGTGCAGAATATCAGCACGCCACAAATGAATCTATTTTGCTGTTGTAGCCAATGTATCAATTAAATCGAAAAACTGTACACTATTCACAGTTTCAACCAACTTAATTGGCCGACCCGCAGCTGCTAATATCGTTCTACCAAGCGACGGTCCTTCCGTAATAACGTCACCATACACCAATTTAGTAGTGGTTATTTCTGGATGAGTTAAATAGCAAGTCGCCAAAACATCCCACAAAAAATACGTCGAATTTGCAACAAAGTGCCTCAGCTCAGGCACTAACGCATAACTATTGCCTAAAAAATCAAAACCGACTTGTTGCCGACGATGTGCCCAGTGACGCCGCACGGAAGACGTTAAAGGCACGTTATTAGTACTTTCCAGCCCGACCATATCAACCTTGATTCCACTATTCCAAACCGTTTTAACAGCTTCTGCATCCCAAAAAGCGTTCCATTCCGCGTGACCATCGGCTTCCGGTTCTTCAACATTTCCGCGATCAAGAAAAGTTCCACCCATCCATACTAAGCGTGCGATTTTATCTGTTAGTTCAGGTTGGCTATGGATAACTGTTGCTAAATCCGTTAACGGCCCCGTAAATAATAGCGTTATAGGCTCATTCGCCCCACTCAAGATTTGCTGTAAATGGTTCGCTGCAGTGTCGCCTCGTAATGGTGTTTTGATTGGCTCGTACTCGTTAAGCAAGGGCAACGCTGTCATAGAAAAAGTTTCCATGCGCCAAGCCGTTGGAAATGGATGTCGTGTACCAGCATCCGAACTTGCAACTTCAATTGTTTTACCGCTGCCAAAACGATCAATAATCTTTCGAGTCGCTGAAGTGGCGGGCTCCACATAACTGTCGGCACCCATTACCCCCACGCCAAGTAATTCCACTTCTGGCATTTGTAACAAAAGAAATAAGGAAGTTAAATCATCAACGCCACCATCATGGTTGAAATACACTTTCATCTCATTCATTCCTTTCTCCTTAGCCCAGTTGTTTTCGCAACCAGCCCGATAAATAATCAATAATCGTCACCGTGATAATAATCCCAATAAGGATGATGCCAACGCGACTCCAGGAACGCGTTTGAATTGCAAACAAAAGCGGCGTCCCAACGCCACCAGCGCCAACCATACCTAAAATGGTCGCGGAACGGACTGATATTTCAAAACGATAAAGGCTGTAGGACGCAAATGCAGGCAACACTTGTGGCAGTGTAGCAAACATAAGACCATTCACAGCATTCCCACCGACACTGGCAATTGATTCACTAGGACCAATATCGATTGCTTCTATTGATTCGGCAAAGAGTTTGCCTAACATCCCCACTGAATGCACGCCAAGTGCTAATACACCCGCAAAGGCACCTGGTCCTACTGCTTTAATAAACATAATTGCTAACACAATCTCTGGAAAAGTTCTTACAACAGCCAAGATGACCCGGCCACTAGTGGACACAACTGAAAAGTGTCGTTGACGCCGCTTGGCTGCCCAAAAGGCGAACGGAATACTGATAAAAGCTGAGATAATGGTGCCAACAAACGCAATCGCCAATGTTTGGAGCATCACGCTAACTAGATCCTCGCCATTACCTTGGTACACGTAATGCCAATCAGGTTGTACAATGCCCATTAACACAGCTCTGGTAACTGCACCGGCTGACGACTGTACCTTACTAAAATTTATGCCGAAAATTCCCCATCCATAAACAAGTACAATAAGTAGGGCCCAAAACCAGCGACGTTTCAGATGATTGTTTTTTGATAACTTATACTGTGTTGAATCCATTACTGCAGACGCTCCCTTGCGAAGTTACTAACGCCGTCAATTGCTAAAACCACAACTAAAATCGCCAAAATAATAACTGCAGTTTGATCGTAGCGAAACTCGGATAACGATGTTTGTAACTGCTGACCAATACCGCCCGCCCCTAAATAGCCCAACACCGTTGAGGCCCTAACGTTAATTTCGAAAGTATACAAAATATAACTGACGAAACGGCTGTAAACTTGTGGTAAAACCGCAAAGACAACCATGGCACTACGTTTGCCACCCGTCGTTAAAATAGCCTCAAGCGGGCCGTTGTCAATCGTTTCGATACATTCGTAAAATAGTTTTGTGATCATTCCAAATGAGAAAATCGTCAATGTCAGCACACCAGCATACGGACCAATACCTGCAATAGCTACAAAAAGCGCAGCAAGTAATAAATCCGGCAATGTGCGCACAATGTTAAAAACAATTCGCACTGCGCCAGTGATCCATTTGTTCGTGATGACATTGCGGGCTGCAATCACCGCAGCTGGAATCGCCAGGAGTGTGCCAACCGTAGTCCCAATAAGTGCCATTTGAATGGTTTCCATCATTGGCTGAACAACAAATGGTGCAGATTTCCAGTCCGGATGCATCATATCCTTTAAAAGGGCCAAGAATTGGTCAAAGTTCTGAATTAAAGCATTAAAATCAAGCCTTAAAAACTTATTACTGACTATTAACAGGCCTATTAGTATGAGCAGACTGCCAACTAGCCGAACGTGAAATCGTTGTGCAATTGTTCGCTTAGGGATTCTCATTGGCCATCTCCCGTTAACGAACCGCCATTATATATATCAGTTAAGTCAGTATCAGTGACGTCCCGAATCGCCTCATCATAAACGATTCGGCCAGCACGGAGGCCGACAATTCGGGTCGCATATTCTTTAGCTAGAGCTACTGAGTGTAGGTTTGCCACCACTGTCTTACCTAGATCCTGATTCATACTTTTAAGATCATTCATGATCAAATGGGCCGTTTTGGGATCAAGAGAGGCAGTCGGCTCATCTGCCAAGACAATTTTGGGATCCTGAACAAACGCCCGAGCTACTGCAACCCGCTGTTGCTGGCCACCCGACAATTGATCAACACGCTGGTACACTTTATCTAACAGATTAACCCTTTCTAATGCTTTGAATGCACGTTGTTTGTCTGTGTCCTTAAAAAGCCCCAAACTACTTCTCCATGTCGGATAATATCCCAGTCGGCCAGCCAAAACATTGCGCAACACCGTCGACTGCTTAACCAAGTTAAAATTTTGAAAAATCATCGCCACTTCACGACGTAACTGACGCAAATTTCGACCTTTAGCCTCAGTAATTGATTGGCCATCAATTAGGACACGTCCTTCCGTCACTTGATGCAGACGATTTAAGCTTCGCATCAGCGTGCTCTTACCGGCACCGGAAAGCCCCACAATAACAACGAACTCGCCAGGCCTAACTTGTAGATTGATATCAGTCAGCCCACTTGTGCCATTGTCATAAACTTTAGAAACGTGTTGCACGTCAATTACCGGTTTTAATTCCGGGTTAGTCATAAACATTTCCCTCTTCACAAAAATAAAGTGAGCGAAGTTAGGCCCGTTCACTTTATGATTAGAATCACCTTTTATTCGGCATCTTTAACTTGTTTGTCATATTTGCGAATAATGTTGAAAGTGCTGTCCTTGGCTGGAGCGTAGCCTTCGTGGCTGTACACAGACTTAATGATTTTCCGTCCATCTTTAGACTTACCAATTTTAATAAACGCTTGAGAAATTTTCTTTTGCCACTTTGGACTCATATCTCCGCGGACAGAAATTGTATCGTTAGGAATTTTGTTTGTGAGGTAAAGTGGTTTAGTAGTCTCGAAGACATCCTTAACGTCTTTCTGAACAATCTGACGGGCATCGGCAAATACAAAAGCGGCGTCCGTATTGCCATTAACCACAGACATCACGCCTTGATCATGTCCTGTAACAGTGACGGTTTTGATATTGTCTTTCTTGATGTTGACGCCATGCTTGGCTAATTCGGCCACGGGGAAGATGTAGCCGGCTGTTGATGTTGTATCCTGTACGGCAATCTTCTTTCCTTTTAAATCCTTCAATGACTTAATGCCGCTATCCTTCTTGACCAAGATCATTGAACGATAATAGTTAACCAACTTCTTGTTATTCTTACCACTTGGCTCATCCACACCATAACGTAAAGCTTGTAGCAGTACTTTCGCATGATTCATCTTGTGCGCTTGAACGTAGCCATCTGGTGGTAAAAAGCCAACGTCAACTTTCTTCGATCCCATAGCTTCAACAATCGTATTGTAGTTAGTCGAAACACTAACCTTCACCGGAACATGTAACTGTTTCTGAAGCAAGCCTTCCAGCGGTTTTGCCTTGGCTTCAATGGAACTGGCATTTGAAGACGGGACAAATTGGACGGTCAAAGATTTAGGCGTATATGTAGACTTAGCCGATACGTCACCTGGATGTCCGAACGTCATTAACGTTGCGGCAGCTAGCGTACTAGTCAAACCAATTAACAGTCGTTTTAAATTACGATGCATTCGTGTGAATCCCCCTCACAAAGTTTGCTGTTTAAGTACACGAGTAATTGTAAACGACAGTTCCGTGACAATTCAATCTAATTCACGAACTTTTAATTTATAAATATCGTAATGGTTTGTGTTTTCTGTTAAATTATTATTTTTATATTTTGTAAAATGTTTTATTTGCCATTTTGACGAACTTTCTAAAAAAACATTCCAATAAAACAAGCAAACATTTGTAAATATTTCTTGTTAAAGTTTGCTTAGAAAAATAAACCATTTTCATAAAGCTTTGATTTTTTTCAGTTATTCAATCTTAGCATGCAGTATGATATGAAACGATGCTTTATGAAGGGAACAACGTTATGAAATTACGACATTATTCGCTACTCATCACTTTTATAATCGTTATCGGCATTTATTTAACACAAATTAACGTTTGTGCCGCCACTCAACAAGCTGAAAACGGCCAATTCAATGGCCTCACTCTTGATGTCGCACGCCGCTACTATCAACCTGATACAATCAAATCATTTATTTCGCAGGTCGCCCAAAATCGTGGCCGCTTTGTTCAACTACATCTTAGTGACGCACAGTCGTTTGCGATTGAAAATGACACAGTTGGTCAAACATTGGCTAATGCAACACAAACAAATGGGGTTTGGCGTAATAACAAAACGCACCAGGCTTTTTATAGTAAGTCACAGATCGCTGATCTGGTTACGTTTGCTAAGCAAAAACACATTACGCTAATTCCAGAAGTCGATACGCCCGCACACATTGACGGCATGATCAAAACGATGCGTGCCAATCATCAAACACAACAAATTAATCAACTGACATACAAAAATAAGAGTTACGGTCGCGAATTTCACTTAAGTAACGCCAGCATAACGTTTGTTAAACAACTTGATAACGAAGTGGCGCAGTCATTTTCGGGTCAGGCAGACATGCATTTTCACTTGGGCGGCGATGAGTTTACCGATCAAACAAAAAGCAATAAGCCCTACATAACCTATCTAAATGCGCTGGCCAAGAACATTCAGGCCCAAGGATTCATCCCTGAGGCATGGAATGATGGTTATATGAGTCGGGCACTAAATCAATATGATAAGCACATCCAGATTACTTACTGGAATTGGACGGCCGATGAAAAAGGTGCACCTGGTAAAGAACGACAAAAAGCGTGGGCCACAATGCCTGAATTGATTCATCATGGGTTCAAAGTATTCAACTATAACGACTATTACCTCTATTTTAATTTGTCACAAAAGAACATTAAATCTCGCAACGTCGCGTACATGACCAATGACATGAAGCAAAATTGGGACCCCACCATCTGGGATAACGACAACGATTCAAGCCTCAATTCACTACACAACATTGTCGGTAGCAGTGTCTCTATTTGGGCCGACAAAGATGCCCACAGCAAAATTAATGACAAACAAATATTAACGGCTTCTCAAAAATTTTTGAGTCAATTTCTTCAACTTGCACGACAACCTATCTAACAACACTTCGGGGAGCATCATGAACTTAATTAGCACATACGTCATTTTATATCCGGTAATTGTTTCGATTATCTGGATCATCAGCTCAATCTTTTTTTCAATCCAACAACGCACTGTTCCTCTCGTCAATCAGCCCACTGGTCAACCAGACGATTTGGTATCGGTGCTTATCCTGGCGCATAACGAAGGCACTACCCTCAGCGGTGTGGTTGAATCCGTCGCCGCCTTAAGCTACCTGCACATCGAATTAATCCTTATCGACGACGGCAGCGACGATAATACGTTTGATGTTATGCAAAAATTGGCACGACAATATGCCAAACGTTGTGATATCAAGCTTGTCCCATTAATGCCTAATCGTGGCAAAGCCAATGCTCTTAATGAGGGGGCTAAACAGGCTCACGGTAAGTTCTTGCTATGTCTTGATGCCGATTGTTACGTCGATGCCGATGTCTTACAACCAATGCTGGCCCGCTTTTATGACAACCGCAATCTTGGTGCAGTCGCCGGCAAACCTATCGTGCGCAACCGGACTAGTTTATTAGGGCGCCTTGAATTGTTGGAATATATCGGTGTCATCGACATTATCAAACGTGGTCAGGCCTTTATCACCGGTCACATCACTACTGTTTCAGGCGTTGTGGTGGCCTACCGCCGTGAAGCACTTGCAGATGTCGGCTGGTGGAATCCGCAAGCCTTGACTGAAGACATCGATATCACATGGCGTTTGTATCAACACCAATGGCAAGTCAGCTACTGTCCTGACGCCGTGGCGTGGATTTTAGTACCTGAACATGTCGGTGCACTAATACATCAACGGCAGCGGTGGGCCCGTGGTGGCTTTGAAGTACTGTGGCGTAATAAGGGCATGTTGTTACGCGGACCACTCAGCGCACAATGGCTGTTGTTGGATATGGTCCTCAGTGATACCTGGGCGTTAGCTTGTGCATTTGTACTACTTTTTTATGTATTTACCATTGCCTTCACACAAACATTAATTATGGATGGCGTGGTCCTATTTTTATTAGTGCTGATCAGCATTATTCAATTTTTAATTGGCTTTGCCGACTCCAAACAGTCCGATTTCATCACCTGGCAAGACTTGCTACTGTTGCCCGTCTACATCATTTTCTACTGGTTTATTAATTTGGTCAGTTGCCTGTCAGCACTGGCCTCATTCTTCTTGGATCCCCACCATGCAGGTACATGGCGTAGTCCAGATCGGGGGTTATAATGCGTCAACAAAAAGATCCTCGCTCATTGATCATCCGCAAACGACCATCACTTTGGGAACGTCTGCGTAGAGCAGTGATTTTATTAGTACTTTGGTTAATTACTGGATTCATTATCTATATCAATGTTTGTTTTTTGCTAGGCGTCTATTCTGACGCCCTCGTTTCGGATTACCTTGTCCTGAATTTATCACTACATTTGTACAAAACGCTGGCAATTCTCGTCATCATTGTGGCTGTTTTGATCACCTTTTTTGGCACACTGCACATTAACACTTTGAAACGGAGGGCAAAGCATCGTGAGCAAGACAACGCGTAAATGGATTTTAGCCGGCTTTTTACTACTCGTTTTGGGAGTGCTAGCGGTGAGCGTCAAACGCAATATTGCATTTGAATTGGGTAATAAACCTAGTTACGCTATTTCCACTCATGATGAAAAGAAGCCCGCTGGCATCATGGTTTTCTGTTATCACCGGATCTTGGACGACAACAAAACGGTCAAGTTGGACGAGCGTTTGTCCCCCAACAGTCAGTTTCACGATTTCAACGTCAATCTCAGTGATTTCAAGCAACAAATGGCCACTTTAGCTCGTGAGCACGTTAAAGTGATCTCCACGGCACAAATGGTTCAAATGGTGGAATCACACCGACGCATTCATGGTCGCTACGTTGTCTTAACGTTTGATGATATCGATCGAACTACTGTGGATAACGCCGCCCCAGTGATGATCAAACACCACTTTCCGTTTACAGTTTCCATCATTACGGGTAATACTGGGGCCTACCGAGCAGGCACTAAACTGGCAACGTGGTCACAAATTTTAGCCATGAGAAAACAGGCTGGCGACTTGGTGACGTTTGCCGTGCATACTAACAACATGCATTATCTTAATAGTGCCGGCACACCAGTCTTCAATGTTCCCCGCAACTTTATGCGTTTCAAACGTGACTACGCAACCAGCCAAAATGTGATGCAAAAAAAGATTGACGCCGAAACGCCAATCTTCACGTATCCTTATGGGAGTGGTGATGCACAGGTTCAGGAGTTTCTGGAACGTCAACCACTGGAGGTCATCTACACACTAAACACTGGTATCGTTGATGAAAACACGGATCTGAAAAACACGCCGCGGGTGATTATTAATACGAATAGTTGGCCTAGCGTCCATCGGTGGTTAAAACAAACGCGACTGTAAGCATGAAAATGACTAGCTTAAGGCAATTCAATTCCTTCTTGATGCAACGCATTTAAATAGCTCGTCGTAAACGTGGATCGGACATTGCTCTGGTCCCCGTTTTTTACATACATTGTCACTGAAATTGCCAGCAAGTGGGTCTTGGGCAAAATCGTTGGCCCCTGAATAACAGCACGGCCAACGACTTCCGGGTGTTTGGGCAACAGACGGTCATTCACAGCTTTAACAGTTTTAATGGCCTGATTCGTAGCTGTATCAGCTTTTAACGGCAAATCAATCTGGACTCGCATGTTTGTGCGTGACTGATTCGTAATCGTGGTGATACTGCTATTGGTGATGTAATTAAGTCCACCATCAGCATCCTTAATCGTTGTCAAACGCAGGCCAAACGCAACTACGCGTCCCGATGTCGTGCCATTGATGATGACGTTGTCGCCGACCTCCATCTGTTGCTCCATTAATATCAGAAAACCGGCAATTACGTCGCGAATAATCCCCTGAGCACCGAGCCCAACAACAACCGTTACAATTCCAGCACTCGCAATCAATGTTCCAATTGGAAAGCCAAGAACACTCAAAATCGTATAGAGGAAAAAGAAGACAACGATGTAACGAGTAGTATTGCGAACTAAGGTATGTAACGTTTCCGCCCTTTTTTGGTTAATGCGCCGATTCTTCATGTAGGTGCCAAAACTTCGGTCAATCAAAAATACAATTGCTCGGTTAATGAACCAGAACAGCACTGAATATAATGCAATTTGAAGTACCATATTCAATAAATGCGGGCCAAACGTCTGCCACTTAAACTGTTCAAAAAATTCGCTAAAACTTGCTGCGGTCATCATTATCATTCGTTACTCCAGTTCTTCCGTGATGATTTACTATTCACAACTTTAGCATACTCATCTGTTCAATTTGAGGGGAGTTAAGCGTTTGTGACGAAAATTTGAAAAAATGCC
Organism: Furfurilactobacillus rossiae DSM 15814; assembly: GCF_000428925.1. Classification (GTDB taxonomy): domain Bacteria; phylum Bacillota; class Bacilli; order Lactobacillales; family Lactobacillaceae; genus Furfurilactobacillus; species Furfurilactobacillus rossiae. Next base: position 22,488 of record NZ_AUAW01000010.1, read on the forward strand.
GGAATATCGACTGTTGAAGAGCGGTGAATCAGCGAAGAAAACGATTTCTTTTATTTTTTCTCATTTACTCATTGACTTCTCATAAGTTGCTTGATAATATTAACAAATCAACTTGATTGATATTGCTCGGTGGCACAATGGTACTGCGTTCGACTGTTAATCGAAAGTGTGTTGGTTCGATTCCAACCCGAGCAGTTTTAAGCCTTAATTTTATTAGGAATTTGTTAATCTACATCTTTTCAAGGCCAACAATAATTTCGTCTACACAGATCAAAAAATATGGGTAGCCACATTTACTTGTGGTTACCCATATTTTTTAATCATCATCATTTTCATTATTGTCGTCGTTGCTATCAACACTACTATCGTTGCTATTGTTATCAGGATTCTGCCCCATAACATTACCACCTATGCTTGGATACGCTGAATGAATTCGATTATAAAATCCGGCAATATCCTCTCCAGCGCCTTCAGAGGCAGTATATTGTTGAACTAAAGTGCTATCTGGTACTGAGGCCAACGCTGCCGAATCACAACCAAACTGACTAGCTAATGAATCACGCATGCTTTGGGCAGTTTCACCCGCTGGACCCGTTGGAGCAGTGGAGGAAGATTGCGCTTGCGACGAACTGCTTGCAATCGACACTGCCGAACTAGTGCTAACACTGCTTGCGTCAGAGCTAACACTATCGCTTTCCGTACTGACCGAGTTCTGAGTTGACGAACTTGCTTCTTTCTTATTCTTCTCTTTTAGTCGTTTATTTTCTCGCTTCAAACTGGCTAAGCTACTGCTTTTTGCCGTATCTGAACTACTGCTCGAACTACTTGAATTATTACTGCTACATGCCGCCAACAAGCCTAATTGTAAGACAGCTACAGCTACTAGGATCGCTTTCTTCATTTTAAATCTTACCTCTCAGTTCACTTATTTTGAGAAATTAACTGTTTTAATTCATTTTGAGCGGCATTATCCTGTGAGACCTGGAAAGTCTGATTGCCATCACCTGCACCTTCTCCATTAGTAAAACCAGTAGTCGGCGAAGCGCTGGTGCCAGCAGGTATTTTAAGCTCATAGACAACTCCATTGTTAGCTAATAAATACTTACTAATCGGCTTGCTAAAACTCATATTTGTTGAATAGCCGTCAGCATTGCTACCACTGCTTAGTCCACTATCTAGACCTGTTGTTCCATCCTTAGCTGAGTAGAATACGACGCCACCGATTGCTTGAATTTTGTAATTTGCAGAACCAGGATTACCGTTATCTTGCACTAACACTTTTCCATCAGAGGTCATTGCTACCCAATCAGAATCACCAGCTGATCCATGATCAAAATACCAGTCGCTAACAGCCATATTTCCCATCTGGGCTCGATGAGATGCCCAGCTTGTAAATGCAGACGAAATTGCAGATTTTTGAGATGAACTTAATGGGGTAACGTCATTAGAGCTTGTTTGCGTCGAAGCTGTAGCACTCGAACTCGAGTTTGTAATTGAACTTGAACTCGTAGACTTCGTGTTCGTAATGCTTTCTTTAGTCTTTTTCAAACGTTCATTTTCTTTTTTCAAACTACTTGCTTCACTATCATGACGGGTACTTCTTGATTCAGCATTCATACCCCCAATGTTGATTCGACCAGTATCGTAAAGCCAATAACCCAGCCCAGAAACGAGCAATAAAATTATCATTATCAGGACTAGCCAAAGGCAGCCATGATGTTTGCGTACAACCTTTGCATTATTTTGATCATCATTCGACCTGTTATCACCGTGTGGATTACTGGTTAAAGGCGTGCCACACTTTTGACAGAACTTTGCTGAGTCGGGATTTAAATGCCCGCAATTCACACATTTTTTCATTTATTCCCCTTCTGAATCTGAATCAATAAAGTAAAGAACCATATCGAATCGATTTTCACTACCGGCTACGGCTACATAAAAATCACCAGACTGATTTCGCCCATCTTCAGTAGGACTGTCAACATGAAAGCTATATTTTCCGGGAAACAGCCCGTTTCTAAAATCTTGTGCCGTAGCTTTTATATGTTTCCCACCATTCGTAATGTTAATTCGCATTTTCGCTGTATCATCCGTGGTCATAAAATGAACGGATGTTGGTTTTGCCGCCAAATAGTATGAATCAAACAATCCAAATACTTTCTTTGACTCTACATAAAACTTGTATTTAACGGATGGACCAGCAATTGTATGCCCGTCCGTGATACGCTTCCCGACTTCCGCTGTCGGAACTGAAGCATGGTTATGCCATTGTTCAACAACACTCTGTGCTCCTATTTTGGCAAAGCCTAAATTTTGGCTATCTTTATCAAACTGTTTTAGAAACAAGTCACCGTCTTCATTTTGAGTGGCTTTAGTGATGTTGGCAGCCAGTTGATCCTTTGAAATAATGAACTGATTCTTGATTCCAACTATTCCAGTAACAAAAACAACCAAAACGATTATTGCAATTAATATTTTTGGACCCTTTTTCATTGCATCCACCCACTACGTTAAGCTCACAGGCTCTGGCCCAAACTGATTGCTATATTCATTGCCTGATTCCGCCATAAACACTTGTAAAACGGGGCCGCCAATGAATGGAATAAATATCAGACAATAGTATCCGCCAGATCGATTCGTGTCATGAAATCTACGTATACTTAAAGCAATTGAAACGATGGCCAGTGCCACATAAATCAGTGTCATCAATATGACACCGATAATTGGAATAAATATCGGAATAAAGCCCAATATTGCAATAACAGTCAATCCGACCTGCGCATACCAATAATCGGTTTGCGATGTCCGCCCACTAAACTCAAATACTTTGTTTAGAGCGTCCTTAGTGGCCGCAAACGATTTTGAAGCAAATGTGTTACTAGCCGAATCATTTTCGTGACTTTCATTTGGACTAATCATCTTTTCGCTAGAACTACTGCCATTGTTGGCTTGCCCTTGGCTCACAGATTGATTTTTTAAAGTACTATTTTCGGCCGTTTCGTTAGAAAAATCATTCTCTTTAGTATTTTGTATTGCACCACAAAAAGGACAAAATTTAACCTGTGTGCTAATTTTTTGTCCACAATTTGTACAGAATTTCGTTTCTTCCATGATAAAGTTCCCCTCAACTATTATTTTTTGCTAATTTAATTACTTGACGAGCCCAGCGTTTGGTAAAACCATACTGTTTTGCTAGGGCATCTAAATTTGAACCATTGTAACTTTCAATTATCTTAGGCTTTACCTTGTCACGATCATTTAAATGAATTGGAAAATTAATCTCCTCGCCCTTAAATGCGTCCCACAGTAATAACAGCTTATCTTCACCCAACAAATCATAGATTCGTCGATATACGTCCGGTAATGTGGTAGGATCAACCTTTTGCTTGTCCATAAGCCCCCTCCTCACCTTCGTTTTTCATCATAGCAACAACCTTGTGCAGTTACTAATGCGGCCTGCAAGGCACATGTCCGTATAAACGTAGTGAAGATTTCACGAGATTCGTCCTGAACTATGCAAAATCATTCCGTTTTTGAACCATTTTGACGAATAATTTGGCGAATCCATCGTTGAGAATAATCATATTTATGAGTCAACTGCACTAAGTTATGCCCGTTATACTCAGCAATGATTTTTTGGGCTACTTTCTTTCGGTCATATAAACGCATTGGAAACGAAATTTGACGTCCACGATATATCTCGAACACTTTCATCATTTGCTCGGTGCCCAACACTTCATTTAGTTGTGCATATGACTCTTGAAGTAATTCTGGCGTCACATCCATATGATGACCCCCACTAATCAATTTTTAAGATAAGATTATCAAACCCGTTATGACTCCTGTAATGCAAATGTCATTACAGATTAAAGGTGTCCAGGTCACCTTCGTGCCTATTAATAATTCGATAAATTGTTCTTTCACTGTACTGATGTCGAATTGCCAAATCTGTTATTGTGAGACCACTTCTATACTCGTTCATAATTTGTTCGTACTCATATTGGGGCTTCAATAGTCGTTTCGGGAAACTAATTTGATTGCCAGAATAAGTTTGATATATCTTTAACGTTGCCTCTTTACCAACGCTTTCATAAAATTCTTGATAAATTTGTTTCCACATATAAATCTCGTTCATAACTGGCCTCCTTGTATACTCAATAAATTCAGTCTAAAATTTTGCATAGACGCAATAAGTCTATTTATAAATAAAAACGACCTGAATAATATTTAAAATTCAGGTCGCTTCAAGGACGGTGTACATAATGAATGCAGCATACCGACAATTATTTATTTTTCAACAATTATTAAGTGGTCTAGTGGTCCACAAACAAGATTTAGTTAAACGATTTAATGTCAACGCACGGGTTATTCAAAGAGACTTTAGTCAAATTCGTCAGTTCATTGATGATCAACAGCTTTTCTACCAAATGCAGTACAAGCGAGGCCTAAATGGTTATGTTTTAGAGACAGACCAAGATAGCATTTCAAAACAATCTATTTTAGTCATTATCAAAACATTATTGGCTAGTCGATCTTTGACGAGTAAAGAGATGAAAACGACAGTGAACGGCTTATTGAATCTTGTAACGCCTGAAGAACAGCATGAAATTCGACCGATTATTCAAAATGAAAGTTTTTACTATCTTCCAGTCCATCATGATCAACCACTTCTACGAACAATTTGGCAATTTAGTCAGTTTATTATTAAAAAACAAGCAATCCAAATAACTTATCAACGTCAACGTGGTGAATATAAAACATACATTATCTTGCCAGAATCCGTCATTTTTTCCGAATACTATTTTTATATAATCGCATTTAATCCTCATGGAAAAGGTAATCGCTTCTTTCGAGCTGATCGAATAAAGGATTATCATCAGGTTAACAAAAAAATAACTCAAAACTATGCTGACAGATTCGAAGATGGCAAATTGCGCCAACAGATTCAATATATGCAACCGGGTCAGACAATCACCCTTCTCTTTGAGTTTTCTGGCATTGTTGAAGCTGCTTTAGATCGTTTTCCAAACTCCGTTGTAAAAAAAAGAGATTCAGTTCGTCATTGCGTTCTGATTGAAGCAAAAACATACGATACCGGCGCTAAAATGTGGTTACTCAGTCAAGGCAATTTGGTAAACGTTTTAAAACCGACAAAATTGCGCGATGAAATAAGGGCTGATCTTCACGCTATGCTTCAGAAATATGACGACTAATGAACGTATTTTATGTCAAAGTTCAAAAATAAGAAAAAATCAATTCATCTTTTTAATTACTTTTCAGCTTTCAGCCTTGCCACATCACAATTAGTATTTCTATAATTAAATTTAATCTGCTAGAAAGAAGTCTTTCACATGTCCCTTACCCTAACAATTGCCACCCAATCCGACCTTTCCACCATTGTTAACATTTACAACCAAAGCATCCCCAGCCATGCCGTCACTGCTGATTTAGCGCCCGTGACCGTCGATGATCGGCAGCCATGGTTCGAGGCACACCAATCAGATAGTTATCCCATTTGGATGGTTAAAGATGACGATAGCATCATTGGCTGGGTCAGCCTGTCGCCTTTTTATGGGCGCGGTGGATACGCTCATACGACCGAGATTTCTATTTATTTAGATCAACAAACTACCGGTCATGGCTATGGTAGTCAGGTGATGTCGTTACTAGCACGACAGATTGCCAACTTCCATTTCACCAGCGTAGTGGCATACATCTTCGATTCCAACGCAGCCAGCCTGCATCTGTTCCACAAATTTGGTTACGAAGAATGGGGACATTTGCCAAGAATCGCTAATATGGCAGGAACTCCTCGCGACCTGATCATTTTGGGCCGTCACTATTAATGCATAATAAAAAGACGTTTGAACTTAATGACTTCGAATGAAGTCGTCAGTTCAAACGTTTTTTCGCTATCTATAATCATTTCAGAGCAGCGTTAATAGCGGCCAGCTCGTCATCGCTAAAGTCCAAGTGTTTTAAAGCACCCAAGTTGTCTCTAAGTTGTTCCGGACGACTAGCCCCAATCAGCACGCTTGTGACTTGTTGATGATGCAATAACCAGGCAATTGCCATATCGGCCAACGATTGATCACGCTGTTGGGCGATTTCATTCAGCCGTTTGACCGTACTCAGTGTTTGTTCAACCTGATCCTCATGCAAAAACGGACTCGTGGATCGATGTGCACGGGAGTCTTCAGGAATACCGTTCAGATAACGATCTGTCAGCAAGCCCTGAGCTAACGAGCTGAACGTTACTAGTCCCGTTTGATCAGCCGTCAATCTGTCTAGCAGACCATCCTCAATGTGGCGGTCAAACAGATTGTAGCGATCTTGATGAACAATGTATGGCGTGTGCAAATCGTCAAAGACCGCCTCAATGGCAGCTGTCTGCTCTGGATTGTACTTCGAAATCCCAATATATAAGGCTTTCCCCTCTCGTACCAGCTTATCTAAGGCATATGCCGTTTCTTCAACTGGCGTGTCAGGATCTGGTCGATGTGAATAGAAGATGTCCACGTAATCCAAGTGCATGCGCTGCAGACTTTGATCAGCGCTAGCCAGAATATTCTTCATCGAACCACCGTCGCCATACGGGCCATCCCACATACGGTGTCCTGCCTTACTAGCAATAACCAGTTCATCACGATAGGGTTTTAAGTCTTCATCCATCAGATGTCCAAAGTTCGTCTCAGCACTGCCTGCCACTGGGCCATAGTTATTCGCCAAATCGAAATAAGTTATACCTGCATCAAACGCCGTTCGGACGATCTGCTTTTGGGTCTCATACTCGTCCACACTACCAAAATTGTGCCAGAATCCGAGACCGAGAACGGATAATTTCAAGCCACTCTTACCCGCTCGCCGATACATCATCTGTTCATACCGATGTTCGTTTGCTAAATACATACTTTAACCTCCACTTAAAATTGCGGCCAACGCCGATTTGACGCGGTTATACTGTTGTTAATTATAGGCTTTTACCTATTTTTATTGCAAACGTTTTCAGGAAAACCCAACTCACTATAAAAGAGCATCAACCACTGTGATATCAGTGAATTGATGCTCTTTCATTTAACCTGCGGCTTAAAGCAGATTTGTTGCCAATCTTATATATAATCACGTACGCTCGACCCAATAAATATATAAAACAATCAACGTAATTCAATTTGAAACTTTTCAGGCCCGTCCAACGTTTGCACATTTACTGTCATACCGTTCTTTAACGGACGATCAACCCAAAAGCTCGGGTGCAAATGATAATTAAAATCGAAACTGTATCGGGTTTGACCAGCGCCCTCAGTTTCTGCCTCAACTTCACCACGACTGCCATCGGACAATTCAACGCTTTGCTGCTTCACATTTGGTGCCACATAAATCGTTGTCATGGACTCCACCTCCAGTGACATTATAGCAGGAAAAATATTTTAGGTTAAGTTAAAACAATTATTTTGCATGCCAAATCACGATAGAAAAAGCGCTCAAATTGCATTTCTTAGGAAAAAGCGTACAATTAGTTATAATCTTATTTATCACTTGATAAATAAAACTAAATTTACGGAAGAAAAGGAGAAATCATCATGTATTTAGGGCTAAAAGAAATGCGCTATGAAAAGCTACGCTACAGTCTGTTAACTGGTGTGATGGTTCTGATTGCGCTTGTTGTCTTCATTCTAGCCGGATTGGCTGGTGGTCTCTCTCAAGGCAATCGTTTAGCAGTCGATCAATGGCAGGCTAAATACGTTTATTTGAACAAGGACGCTAACAAAAACATTATGGCATCACAGTTAACCACCGATGCAACTAATGACGTCAAGGGTAAGCAGGTCGCAAACATTGCGCTTGATAGTACCGTTGTTCGCAAAATTGGTAGTAATAACAAAATCGACATTTCCGCTCTGGGAACTGCCAATAACAGCTTTATTATGCCTAAAGTTACTAGCGGCCATAAAGTTCAACGTGATAATCAAATCATTATTTCACAAAACCTGAAGGACCAGGGGATTAAGATTGGTGACAAGGTCCGTTTGGGCTCGAACGACACCAAATTAACCGTTGTCGGCAGTTACGGTAAGAGCACATACAGTATTGCCCCAACCATGTATATGAATTTGGCAACCTTGGCCAAAATCAAGGCTGCTGGCACGCCTGTCACAAAACCGCTCGGCATCAATGCAATCATCACCAAAGACAGCCAGTTATCTGGGAACAAACACAATTTGCAACGGCTCCCTATCAATGATTTCATACAAAATCTGCCTGGTTACAGTGCTGAACAGACAACTTTAAACACAATGATCTACTTCTTGTTCGCCATGTCACTGGCCATTATCGGAATCTTTATGTATGTTCTAACCTTACAAAAGCAGTCACTATTTGGCGTGCTGAAAGTTGAAGGAATCGGTACACGTCACATCCTTGCTAGCGTTGTGACACAGGCCGCCGTTATGAGCGTAATCAGTGTTGCCATCGGATTATTGATCACGATCGGTATCGGCGCCATCGCACCAACGGGCATGCCGTTTGCACTAAACTACCCACAACTCGGCATTTATGCCATCTCGTTAATCCTCGCTTCAATTCTAGGATCCCTACTATCCTGGCGCACGATTGCCAAAATTAACCCAGTCACAGCAATTAAATAGAGTGGTGCCGAAGCCTGGGAGAAGCTGAGCAATAACATGGAGATGAAGAATTCGGTGATTTTCCGAATCATTCATCTACGGGTTATGCACAAGCTTCTGGGCGTCAGGTGCACGTTTATGAAAGTGGTGCCGAAGGCCCGGGAGAAGCTGAGCAATAGCAAGACGTAAAGGAGAAAAACATGGCAAACGTAATGGAACTTGTTAACGTATCAAAACGTTTCGGAAGCGGCCATACCGCAGTGAATGCCCTTAGTGATGTAAACTTCGAAATCCAACAAGGCCAATTTGTTTCAATCATCGGACCATCAGGATCTGGTAAGAGTACCTTTTTGACCATCGCGGCCGGATTACAAACACCAACAAGTGGCAAAGTTTTGCTAAACGGTACTGACTTAGCCACCCAATCAGAAAAACAGCGGTTACAGTACAGATTTGATCATGTCGGCTTTATTCTACAAAGTTCAAATTTGATTCCCTATCTGACTGTCTCTGAACAATTTAAACTCATTGACCGTTTGGCCCACCAAAAATTTCAAGAAAAGGAAATGCGGCAATTGCTGGATAGACTAGATTTGAAGAACCTAGATGATGCCTATCCAAACGCACTGTCCGGTGGTGAACGCCAGCGTGTCGCAATCGCTAAGGCGCTATATCACGAGCCTGACATTATCTTAGCCGACGAACCAACGGCCAGCTTGGACTCGACCCGTTCGTTTGATGTCGTTGATCGATTGGTCAGCGAGGCTCATGACTTAAATAAAGCGATTATCATGGTAACTCATGATGAACGATTGATTACTAAAAGCGATGTTGTGTATCAAATCGATGATGGTAAGATGCAGAAGCTTGAGAATAAGGAAACTGTCGAATCACACAACTAACAAACTAAAAATCGCATGTTGTAGAAGTTTAACGGCTTCCGCAACATGCGATTTTTCATTTTGTAACGTTTGTCTTAAGCACGCGCGCCGGATTGCCGCCAATAATGACATCGTCACCAAAGGACTTCGTCACGACACTCCCAGCACCGACAATGACATTATCTCCCAACGTTACGCCAGGGCAAATAATTGCGCCGCCACCAATCCACACATCGTCGCCGATTGTGACTGGTTTGCCAATACCTTCCGCTCCGTTACGGCGCAACCTTGGATCAGCAGGATGATTAACCGAATAGATTTGTACTTTGGGACCCAACAAAGCATGTTTGCCAATTCGGATGGGCGCCACATCCAACATTACGCAATCATAATTGGCAAAGAAATCGTCACCAACATAAATGTTATATCCATAATCACAACGGAAAGTCGCATGGACACTACAGTCTTGCCCCGTCTCGCCAAACAACTTTTTAATAATCGCCGTACTGCGTTCAGGATTTCGTTCTCCTAGTGCATTAAATTCCTCAATTTGTTTACGTGCTTCCGCACGTTCAGCGACAAGTTCATCGTCGTAAACGTCAAAAATATCGCCTGCTAACATTCTTTGTTTATTTGTTTTTATCATTTATTTACCTCAAGTTTGTACTACGCCCTACATAGCCGAAACGTGTCACTATCGCCCAGAAACCTGCGCATAACCTAAAACTGCTACCATACAGGAAAAGTCACCTGCATGTGCTCGCTACCTACATAGCCGAAACGTGTTCTCAACCCCTAAACCTTGTGCATAACCCGAAACTGGCACGATACAGGAAAATCACCCGTATCAATCTACATAGCCGAAACGTGTCACTGTCGCCCAGAAACCTGCGCATAACCTAAAACTGCTGCCATACAGGAAAATTCACCTGCATGTGCTCGCTACCTACATAGCCGAAACGTGTTCTCAACCCCTAAACCTTGTGCATAACCCGAAACTGGCACGATACAGGAAAATCACCCGTATCGTGCCAGTTTCATGTTATTGCTCGGGTTTAAGCCCGGGGTTGTTCACACTCTACTCTTAATCAATAACCACCGACTTCAAACCAAACATGGTAACAAGGTCGTTGATTTGTTCTTCGTCCAAAGCAAAGGTGAAGACAGTGTGGTGACCACCACCATTTTCAATCCACTTTGTGGCACCGGCCTTTAAGCCAACCTTTGGTGTCCACAATTGCTTAGCAACCGGCAGATTTGGCGTTTCAGCTTCTGGCTTATTTGCGTTAACAGGGTAGCTGATGAACTTATATCCATCACGGAAATCAGCCAACGTAACGTCAATCGCGTCACCTTCAGAACCAGTGAAGACCAAACGTGCTGGATCAGCTTTACCACCAATATCCAATGGGTGAACTTCAACCCGTGGCTTGTCACTAGCAATTGATGGGTCAACTTCCAACATATGGGAACCAAGAATGGCTTCGTGACCTTTCCGTAAGTCTAACGTGTAGTCTTCCATGAAGGCTGTCTTTTGGTTGTGTGACATGATCTTCATCAAACGGCCAAGGGCAGCTGTCTTCCAGTCACCTTCAGCACCGAAGCCATAACCGTCACGCATCAACAATTGAGCGGCCAAACCAGGTAATTGTTCCATGCCCCACAAATCTTCAAAGTTTGTCGTAAATGCAGAGTAACCGCCACGGTCCAAGAAACTCTTAATACCAAGGTATTGAGCTAATTGAACGCGAACTGAATGCTTATATGTTTCAGGATCATTGTCACCTTGAACCAAGGTGTAGTCAGTTGCCAGTTTTTCGTATTCTTTGTCCACATCAGCTTCACTAACCTTGCTGATTTCTTGAACCAAGTCACCAACACCGTAGTAGTCAACGGTCCAGCCAAGGTCAATTTGTGCTTGAACCTTGTCACCTTCAGTAACCGCAACATTACGCATTGTGTCTCCGAAACGGCAAACTTTCAACTTGAAACTTTCATTGTAGGCAACAGCAACGTCTTCCCACTTAGCGATTTCAGTTTGTGTTTCTTCATCACCCCAGTAGCCGTAAACGATCTTGTTGTGAACGCCCAAACGTGCGTTGATGTAACCATATTCACGGTCACCATGAGCACTTTGGTTCAAGTTCATGTAATCGAAATCAATGGTGTCGTAAGGAATCTTGTTTAAATATTGCGTTGCCAAGTGAAGTAATGGTTTCTGTAACAATTTAGTCCCACGAATCCAGTTTTTAGCTGGTGAGAAAGTGTGCATCCATGTGATAACACCAGCAACGTTGTCGTTGTAGTTAACTTCCTTCATAAACTTCGTGATTCCATCAGCTGTCGTCATAACATCCTTAAAGACAACCTTATAAGGAAGCTTGCCACTAGCGTTCAGCTTGTCAACAATATCTTCGGCATCCTTAGCAACCTGCTTTAATTGATCTTCACCATATAAGAACTGACTACCTGTAACAAACCAAAATTCGTAATCTGGAACTGCTAACATAATGAATTCTCCTTTGTGTTTAATGTTTTTATTTTTACTACTACGTAGTGATAACGCGCTCCCTAATCCCTGAATTCTGTGCATAAGCTGAAAGTCAAATCATTCGGAAAACCACCGAATGTTTCGCCTTCCTTCTTATTGCTCAAATTCACACGGGATTAGTCACGCTCACTCTCTTAACGCATGCGACTTGGACTTCGCATTATTTTGACCGTAGTACGCATTGCTGCCGTGCTTACGGTAATAATGTTTGTCCAATAAGTACTGGGGCAATTCGGTATCGCTACGAGTCAATTGCAAAGTGTGATAATCCTCTTCAGCGATGACTTCCAGAACTTTAGAGTTATAAACAGCCTTGGCCGGAGTAGCACCCCAAGCAAACGGACCGTGTTGACTTACTAGGGCAGCAGGCACTGCTTCGTAATCCAAACCACGTTCCTTGAAGGTCTTCACAATCGTCTTGCCCGTGTTACCTTCGTAGTCTTCTTCGATTTCTTCCTTAGTTAACGCGTCAGCAGCGGGCACATCCCCAAAGAACGTATCTGCAGCCGTGGTATTCAACGCAGGCACATCCATCTTGGCAGCCGCAAACGAAACGGCCCATGGTGAATGTGTGTGTACGATTCCACCAATGTTTGGAAAGGCGTTATATAACACCGTGTGAGTCGGTGTATCACTTGAAGGGTTCATGTCTCCTTCAACAACTTCACCTTTTAAATTCACGACAACCATGTCAGAAGGCTTCATTTCGTCATATTCAACACCTGATGGTTTAATGACGAATAACCCCTTTTCACGATCGATGCCTGAAACATTGCCCCATGTAAAGGTAACAAGTCCCAACTTTGGTAATTGCATATTTGCTTCATAAACTTCTTGTTTTAACGCTTCCAGCATTAACAGTCAGCCTCACTTTCGTTCTGGAATATCATCAATGGCAGCACCTTCAACAGGCAAGCCAGCTTGGTAATTTTCGATAAATTGTTGATAGCCCTTAACGCCATCTGGTTCTGGACTCAAGGTCATACTTTCTGGATTGGCAAAAACTTTGCGATCCAGGAAGTCTTCAAGGGAATCTTCGTTCTCGCCAGGTAATGCATAAATGGCTAACACTGCCATCCCCCATGGACCACCTTCGCCAGCGGTGCTCATCACCGTAATTGGCGTATTCAAAGCATTTGCGAGGATTTGTTGACCAATAACTGGTGTCTTGAACAAACCACCTTGAGCAATCATGACATCTGTTTTGATGTTTTCTTCATTTGTCAGGATGTCCATCCCAATTTTGAGTGGTGCAAACGCAGCATAGAGCTGTGTTGCCATGAAGTTCGCTAATGTAAAATTACTCTTTGGCGTCCGTACAAAGAGTGGGCGACCAGCTGACATCTTGGTGATATTCTCACCTGATAAGTAGCTGTAGTTCACTAGCCCACCAACATCTGGATCTGAATGGGTAGCTTGTAAGAACAACGTTTCATATAACCGATCAGGTTTAAGATCCACACCCAACTTGGCCGCAAACTCACTAAACAAGTTGGCCCAGGCGTTGATATCAGATGAACAGTTATTGATATGAACCATTGCGACTGGTGCACCCGTTGGTGTCATGACCATATCAATGTCCCGATGGACTGCCTTTAGAGGTTGATCCAAAACGACCATTGAAAAGGCTGACGTACCAACGGAAATGTTCCCAGTCCGTTTGCGCACACTATTGGTGCCAACCATCCCTGTACCAGCATCTCCTTCAGGTGGAGCCATTACGCTACCCGCCTGAAGATTGCCACTAGCATCGAGCAGTTTAGCACCGTCATTCGTTAATGTTCCGGCCTGCTGACCTGCTGGTAAAACGGCCGGCAGAATGTCTTTTGTGTTCCAAGAGTAACGTTTAACAGCGTCCTGAGTATTGAACGCTTCCAACATTGCCTCGGAATACGTACCCGTTTTTTCATCAATCGGGAACACCCCAGATGCATCACCGACACCTAAAACACGCTTGCCAGATAATTGCCAATGTACATAACCAGCTAATGTCGTAATGAAGTCAATATCCTTAACGTGAGGTTCATCATTCAAAATTGCTTGATATAAATGAGCAATACTCCAACGTTGTGGAATATTAAATGAGAATAACGCCGTCAATTCATCAGCTGCCTGACCGGTAATGTTGTTACGCCAGGTTCTAAAGGGAACCAATTGCTTACCGGCCTGATCAAATGCCAGATAGCCATGCATCATGGCACTGACACCAATCGACCCAATTTTAGTCAACGGACTGTGATACTTGCTTTGAACTTCTGCCACCATCTGGGTATAGCTGGCTTGAATACCAGTCCAAACCTGTTCTAGTGGATACGTCCATACACCATCAACGAATTGGTTTTCCCAAACGTAACTGCCAGATGCAATTGTCTGAAAGTCGTGAGTTACCAGAACCGCCTTGATTCGTGTTGAACCAAGCTCGATACCTAGTGAAACATCACCGCTCTTAACCGCTTGGGAGGTTTCAACTAAGTTCATGTGAACATCCTCCAAATACAAATTCAAAAAGTAAAATAAAACGTTTTCATTTTTGTCAACGACCATAGTGTAAAATATTTATTCGAATAAATCAACAGTATTTTTATTTATACGTATTAATACAGTGAACTAAATAATCTTCGCGTAGTTACTTATAGGTAACGACAATCACGCAATTCCCATTTCTTATCTATTAGATAGCAACTGATGAAAGCTGCCAGAAGCTTTTAAATCAGCTATTTGGTCTCACATAATTAATCATAAAATTTGTTCCAGTTATACTACAATCGCATAAATTTGTCGTTTTTCTATTGATTTATTCGAATGAATGATATAGATTGTTTTCTGAAAGCGTTTTCTATTTTTGTCGACAAATTTTCATTTTTTACCTAGTGTGTTTGTATTTGCTATTTTTTACTTCGCGTCTGAATCGGCGATTAGTTCAACTGCTTGATGTCCTTCTTCAGTTGGCGTCTCAACGGTTCACATCTATTTATAGAAATGAGGGTTCGTCTTGAAAAAAGTGTCGAATGGCTTCATCTATACGTTTGGTTCGTTAGGTGGCCTTCTGTTTGGTTATGATATTGCATCTGTATCCGGTGCCATCTTATTTATTCAAAAGCAATTGCGGTTAGGTTCATGGCAACAAGGGATGGTTGTTTCAGCTGTCTTGATTGGTGCGATCATTGGTGCCCTTGCTACTAGTAAGTTCTTGGACACATACGGTCGCCGTATTTTGCTACTGTGGGCCGCCGGGATCTTCTTCGTTGGCGCACTTGGTTCTGGATTTGCTCCAGAATTCTATGTTTTGTTAGTCACACGAATCATCCTTGGAATAGGTGTGGGAATTACCTCAGCTCTGGTTCCTGCCTACCTACAGGAACTGGCGCCTAAAAAGCGTCGTGGCGCAATCACAACTCTGTGGCAGTTGATGATTATGATTGGGATTTTACTAGCTTATATCTTGAACTACACATTTTCAGGACTATTCACGGGCTGGCGCTGGATGCTTGGTTTCGCAGCTATTCCAGCCGCTCTATTGTTCATTGGTGCCCTATATTTACCAGAAAGTCCTCGTTTCTTAGTCAAAGTTGGTAAATTAGATGAAGCCAAAGCCTTTTTGGAAAACACCAACAACGGCGATGATAAAGCAGTTGAAATTGCACTAACCGACATTCAAGCTCAAGCCTCATAAAAAGCCGGTGGTTGTGGTGAACTCTTTGGTAAGACTGTTCGTCCTGCTTTAATCACTGGATTAGGTGTCGCGATTTTTCAACAAATTATTGGCAGTAACACGGTTATTTTCTATGCACCAACCATCTTCACCAAAGTTGGATGGGGTGTGGAAGCCGCTCTGCTAGCCCATATTGGTATCGGTGTTATCAATGTCATTGTCACTGTTGTTGCTTTGCTTTTGATGGATCACATTGATCGTAAAAAGATGCTCATTTTTGGTGCAACCGGGATGGGATTGTCACTTTTAATCATGAGTACTGTGTTGAAGTTTGATAACGGTTCAAAAGTTGCGGCAATTGTGAGTGCCCTTGCATTAACTATTTATGTGGCCTTTTATGCAGCAACTTGGGCTCCTGTTACGTGGGTCTTCATCAGTGAAGTGTTCCCATTAAATATTCGTGGTCTGGGAACATCGCTTTGTTCTGCTACAAACTGGGCAGCTAACATGCTCGTTTCGTTAACGTTCCCTACAATGTTGAGCACTATGGGATTGGCTAACTCGTTCCTCTTCTACGCTCTAATCTGTGCAATTTGTATCTGGATCACACACACTAAGTTTATGGAAACTCGTGGCAAGTCGCTTGAAGATATTGAAGCTGATTTACGTTCACGCACAGCCGATGAAAATACTGTTTCAAACGCTGAAAACAAATAATATTTAATCGTGTTTGAGAGTTAGTAGGAACCTAAAAAAGGCCGCTTCGAGAAGATTAATTTCTTCCCGAAACGGCCTTTTCCAGCTAGTTCTTATTCAGTTTTAGTATCAACAGTAGCATCAGCAGGTTTAACGGCTGAACTCCGTCTGACTAAGTCTGGTTCGTAATTGATATCCTGAACATCTTCACGATTCAACAACTTAATCAACATGCGCCCTGCGTCTTCACCCATTCTTTCCTTCTCATGGTTCAACGTGGTCAATGAGGGGCTCATATATTGAGACATCAAATAATCATCAAAGCCGACAACTGAGACATCTTCAGGCACTCGATAGTCGTTCGAGCGCAGATAGTCCATAACTTGAATCGCCAAACGGTCGTTATAACAAGCAATCGCCGTTGGTCGTTCATCCTGCTCCAAGTATATCCGGATTCGACCCATGACCCGTTCAAAGTCATCCCCTGATTGATACATGATGAGATTACTCTGGTAGGAAAATTCAGGGTGCCGTTGATATGCTTGAACAAATCCATTCATTCGGTTAACACCCTGAATGTCATCTACCTGAAAAACGCCCAAAACGCTTTGATGTCCCATTCGAAAAAGGTATTCCATCATGCGTTCTTCAGCAGCCTTGTCATCTGTCGTAACGCTCGGGAAGTCCAAGTCAGGATATTTGGCGTTAATAAATAATGTTGGAATCTGATCATCCTTAATTTCTTGGTATAAGTCCATATTAGGATTACGCAGCGCACTTTGTGTGGGCTCAATGATTAGGCCCGCAACTTTAGTGTCCAACATATTGATCAAGCTCTTACGTTCTTTTTCATGGTTATTATGTGTATTACTAATCAATAAAGAATAGCCAGCATCTGAAATAATACGATCAATCCCAGAAATAATATCTGGAAAGATGTAATCCGCGATATGCGTTGTGATGACGCCAATCATTTTACTATCATTATCATTCGACCAGTCTTTATGCCAGTCTTGGACAAACATCCCGCCGCCTTGAATCCGATAAATGAAGTGACTACCCTCTAAATCCCCCACGGCTCTTCTAACTGTATAGCGAGAAACATCGTACATCGCCATTAATTCTGTTTCAGTTGGCAACTTATCGTTGACCTTATATTTCCCTGTTAGAATTGCCTCTTTCAAACCATCTTTAACTTTTTGATACTTGTTTTCCATATTTCCACCTAATTTGATATGTAATGATGCTCACTTTTAAGACACGCCACCATTACTAATAAATTGAAACGAATCATTCACTCATTCTAGTGTAGTGTAAAAGTTCCGATATCACAATAAATTTACAAATTTATTTGTAACCGTTTTCTCTTTAACGGTCTACTTTCTCGTAAAATGTGGTAATGTAATTATATATTTATTTCAATTCATTAAAACCTCACATTTAATTCATTCGAATATATATGTGAAACATACTTAATAAAGGAGTTTTCCGTATGTCACAATCTATTCACGCAACAGTTCAACCGTTTGATACCTTTAACGGTCAGCAAATCTATCGTTTTAGTCTTGTCAACGCCCATGGTGTCACCGTATCTGCCTTAAGCCTTGGCGCAACTCTTTATGAAATCTTATTGCCAAGTGGCGACAACCTCGTCTTGAATTATCACCATAGTGCTGATTACTTAGCCAATCCATTTTACGTTTGCATGGGTATTGGGCGCACAGGCGGTCGCATTGGCAATGGTGAATTCCCGATGAACGGAAAAACGATTCACGTCCCAGTTAATGAAGGGTCAACAACCCTACATGGTGGACCGCATGGGTTCAACTCACAGCTTTGGGATGGTGAAATTTCTACCAAAAATGGGGAGCCAGAAATCGTCTTCCGTCACTTACAGAAGTCGTCAGAAGATGGTTTCCCTGGGGATCTGGATGCCGAAATTCACTACCAGCTCAGTGATGATGACGTCGTGCGAATCAGCTTTGTTGGGCGATCAAACGCCGACACAGTCTTCAATCCAACACTCCATACCTACTTTAATCTTGGAAACAACGAAACCATTAAACGGCATACATTACAAATTAACAGTACAGAACATTTAGCCTTTGATGATAAAAAGGTTCCAACTGGTGAGCTAATTGAAGTTGCAGACACACCATTTGATTTCCAGAAGGCCACGACACTTGGCACTGCTATTGCTAGGATGCAAGATACTGCAGAAAAAGGCTTTGATGACCTCTTCAAAGTGACCCCAGACGATAATAACCGGATTGCCACTTTGACAGATCCTATTTCCGGTCACGCCGTTGATGTGCTCTCAAAACGTAACGGACTCGTTGTCTTCACAGCTAATTCTTTCACACACGATAATATGAACTTCAAACGTTCCAACGGTACTGGTCAACCGTATGAAGGTGTCGCCCTCGAAGCACAGACGTTACCCGATGCCACCAAACATACCGGTTTTGGTAACATTGTCCTCACTGCTGGCGACACATCCGTTAGCACAATTGGCTACCGTCTCCACTACTAACCGAATGAATATTAAAACGCTGAACCAGTTTTGATGGTTCAGCGTTTTTAAACTAGCTATAAAACATCTTCATTTCGATATCTTGATTAAAGTTCCCAAACCCTTTGCCAAAAATCGTGCAGCCGCCACGGTTCTTGGCATTCTTTTTAACTTCAAAACGAACTGTGACAGTATCACCGTCTATCTTTAGATCATCTAGCGACGCTTCAGAGAATGGTTGTCCGTCGAGATAGCTCCCGTGATCAGTGACACGAACCGTTTTTAAAATACCATACTGATTAACGTTATCTGGCACCCACAACGGCGTGTACTTTCCCCGAGTATCAGAGAAATCACCAGGGCTTGTCCAATTGCCGATTGCGTGGCCGTTAATCGAAAACGTGATGTCAGAAGGCCAAACGTTATTAGAAAATGGAAATTCAGAGCCTAGCTCCATGGACAAATCTAACATCTGCAACGTATCGTTTCTAGCCAGATAGTTTGGAAACTGATATTCAACAAATCCTTCTGTCCACCAAATCATCCCCGCACTCATTCGTTCTGGATCCATGAAGTATGCCGGGTTATCGACCTTACCAATATAGTTTTCCTTTCCGGCCAGACCGCATGATGGTTTCACCGAAAAATTAGTGAAGTGACCCACCGGTACGTCAGTTGTTTGGACATCAAACGCTGTGTAAATTTCCTGGGGAAAGTTCACATTGATATGATCAACTTTTAACTTAGACACCTTGTTATGACCGACTCGTTCAAATTCGATCAGACCCGCTTCAGCCAGTTTGTTGAGATGCATTAAAACGATCGTGCTACTAAGATTCATTTCTTCAGCCAATTCGCGAACGCTTAAATGCTTATATGACAGTTTTCTAAGAATATCCAGTCTTACCGGACTGGCCAATGCTTTATACGTCAGCAGGGATTCATTAGACAAATCTAATTTCATTACGAATAACACCAACCTTTTTGTTAATCAGACGGTAACAAACAACATTTATATTGCTTTAAATTAATATAAAGCGGTTTCTTTTACTGAAATTATAATATAAACGCTTACATTATCCAAATTTATTCGAATAAATATCATTAACATCATTGTAAGCGTTTGCTTCTGCCTGTACTCTAATCTTGTACAAAGGATAACAAGTTAGCTAACGTCGTTCGTCCGATTACCAAACAAGACATGAAGGGACAAGTTGATATGACAACTGCAACAGATTACATTAATCCACTAATTGTGCAGCGCGCCGATCCATTTATTTATAAGCACACAGACGGCTATTATTATTTCACCGCTTCGGTACCTGCATATAACCTCATTGAAATCCGTCGTGCCAAAACATTGGCCGGCCTCGCCCATGCCGCACCAAGAACTATTTGGCGTAAACATGACAGCGGTCCAATGAGTCAATTGATCTGGGCACCAGAGATTCATTACATCGACGGCAAGTGGTTCATCTACTTTGCCGCAGCCGAAACAACGGCATTCGACAAAAATGGCATGTTCCAACACCGTATGTTCTGTATTGAATGCGATAACGCTGATCCAATGCGCAGCGAAGATGATTGGATTGAACATGGCCAAGTTAAAACGCCAATGGATTCTTTCTCACTCGACGCAACGTGCTTTAAAGCCAACGACAAGTTGTACTACGTTTGGGCACAAAAAGATCCAGCCATTAAGGGTAATTCCAACATCTACATTGCTGAAATGGCCAACCCTTGGACACTTAAAACTAAGCCTGTAATGTTGACTAAACCGGAATTTGACTGGGAAACAAAGATTTTCTGGGTGAACGAAGGTCCTGCCGTAATCCATCGTAATGGGCGATACTTCTTAACTTACTCAGCTAGTGCGACCGATGAAAATTACTGCATGGGTATGCTAAGTATTGATGAAAATGCTGATTTACTTGATGCCAGTCAGTGGCACAAGGCAGAAAAACCAGTCTTTCAAAGTGACCTTGACCATGACCAATTCGGGCCTGGCCACAATTCCTTCACAGTAGCCGAAGACGGTCAAACAGATATTTTGGTTTACCACTGCCGTGACTACACAGAAATCAAGGGCGATCCACTGTATGATCCAAATCGCCATACGAAGGTTCAACCCTTTACGTGGAACGATGATGGCACCCCTAACTTTGGCAAACCAGTGCCTTACAACTATGACTAATCATTTAGAAAATAGAGGTTAAAAACATCATGCAAAAAACTGAATCAAAACACTTTTGGGGGTTCCCCTTCTCCCACTTTAGTTATTTCTTCATTTGGGCTACCGTCTATGGCTATTTAACACTATGGATGGAACAAGTTGGTCACTTAAACGGAACTGAATCTGGAGCTGTCTTCTCAATGATGGCCGGAATTTCGCTTATTTTCCAACCAATCTTCGGGGTCGTTTCCGACAAGCTGTTATTCAAAAAGAACTTAGTTATTCTAATCTCTGTCGTTGCTATTTTTATCGGACCTTACTTCCAATGGGTCTTCTTACCATTGCTCCATATCAATTCTTTCTTGGTTGCCATTGTCACTGGGACCTTCCTCAGCTTTGTTTTAAACGGTGGGGTTTCCGTTATTGAACAGTATGTTCAACGCGCCAGTTTAGCTAACAAGTTTGAATATGCTCACTCACGTGTCGGAGGTTCCGTTGCCGGTGTTGTCGCTTCATTGATTGCCGGTCGTTTATTCCTGTGGTCACCAGACTCAATCTTCTGGGCATGTACCGTTGCTGCCATTATCTTAACTGGCTTACTGTTATTCAGTGACAAAATCGACATGGACAACGCTTCTGCCGCTGGGGACACATCTAACTCTTTGGACATGAAGACCGTTATGTCTGTGTTCAAGATTAAAAACTTATGGGTTCTGGCCATTTTCTACATGGGCGCATCAGCTATTTTCGATGTGTTCGACCAACAATTCATTATCTTCTTCAAGACGTTCTTCCACACCGCCGCACAAGGTACATTGGTTTATAGTTACATGACTTCCGGTCAAACGGCCATTGAATTCTTGCTCATGTTCCCAATGCCATGGATCATCAACAAAATCGGTTCTAAAAATGGTTTGATCATCTACGGCTTCATCACTTGCATTCGGATCTTAGGTTCTGCTTTGTCACCAACCTGGGGCTGGGTTGTCTTCTTCCGTTTGCTCGCCGGACTGGAAATGCCGTTATTATTGACGTCTATCATGAAGTACATCGCCGGTGCCTTTGATATTCGTTTATACGCTACGGTTTATGCCCTCGCGTCTAACTTTGCTAAGCAAATATCGGTCTTCATTTTCTCCTCTGTTGCCGGTAAATTATACGATGTGATCGGTTACCAACACACGTACATCTGGATGGGTGTTCTAGTCTTCGTCATTACACTGTTCGCTGCATTCTTCTTGAAGAAAGAGGATAAAGTACAGGCTGGTGAAGTCGAGGCGCCAAAAGATACACCGACGCCAGCAAATGATTCAGATAATTAGGCAATCGAAAATGTAACAAAAATAAGCCATTAAGGAACGGTTGCAGCCTCTCCTTAATGGCTTATTTTATATAAAACATTTAATCAAGAATGCTAATCCTCATTCGCTTTAAATCCACTTTGAATACTGTAACGAACCGTCTTACTCGATGTCTTTAAATACCTGTCTCTTTCAACATCTAGGATTTCGCTAGGGTATGGTGCATAACTGGTAACCTTGTACTCATCATGGCCCAGTTTGGCCAAGTTACCATTTATCACACCAAGTGTTCCATCTGCTTTTGTATACATGTACGCTTTTTGTCCAAATCCTGTTAAGTAAGCGGCTAATTCTTCGCCCATATCCCAATCATCGTGACCTGTATCACCATCAGGAAATAGTCTGGTAAAAATACCACCGTCTTGAGCAAAAGCTGATTGGCCAAAACGATTTCGAGATAGATCCGGTCGATTAATGTTTGGCCCTGCAATACTATATGTCGAGGCAGCCTCTCCTGGTTTGAGCAAACGATCTGGCGTGGTTGCGTTTGCATCATACATGTATAACACACCCGCAAATGCACGATAAGCGCCTCGTAACAGCTCAGTGTCACCCAATTTTTCATAGGCTAGCAGGCTAGAAGCAGCTGTAATCCCGCCCCATAATGAATGAATCATATAAGAAAGCGCTTCCCACCAACGGTCTGGCGCCTGGCTTCGAAAATCATTGCTGAAGCCTATGTTGGCTTTCAACAATTCTGCATATCGACTGGCTGCCTTCGTATAGCCTGCATTGGCCAAAGCTCCAGTGGCCGGTCCAAAACCAGCATTATCATAAAAGTGCTCTGTAATGGCAGCTTTATATGATTGGCTATCAGTTGCCACACGCTTTACGGCTTTGTCCCAACAATCCTTAATTAGCCGATAGTCCTCATTCATGCCATGAGCTTTTAAGTCACTCAGCAGACCGTCAATGTATAAAAAGTACACGCCTAACATTTGCGATTCTTCCTTTGCACGCTGGCTTTCATGCATGTCTGGATTAACTCGTAAATTAAAGACATCCGCAGCCCAGTGAAGATAAACTGTCGGTTGATTGAGTGTTAGAATATTTTCCCCAAACAGTGATAACAAGTAGTAGACATGCCCAATATATTCGAAATCCATTACGCGATAAAAGTCTCCATATAGGGACGTCGGTTTACTAAAATCACCATCAACAAACCATTTTTGACGAATGTAGTATACAGCACTCTGTTCGACCTGCCGTACCTGAGTCACTGTTTTTTCGGTCGGATTTAGCAGATTTGCCATCAAGATCAAACTCAGTTTTCCTAATGATTCTCCTTGGTTAGAAACTGGATTGAATGCATATGGATGTTTTCCTGAGGCACCTTCGAAAGAATGAGTACTTAGCCAATTCACGCGCTGTTGAATAACTTGTTGGAGCGGCGGCATAACATTAAACACAACGCGATCTTGTCTGCCACTTTCAAGATTAATCAGCAGCTCATGTTCACTCACCTCTGTTGGCGTTAACGTCAACACGTTTTGTTTAAAACTGGAGGTTACATCACGTTCAATAATCTTGTTATCAACATTAGTACGTAAAACAATTCGTTCAACCAAATCGTTCGTTGGTCCCTCGATTGTTACTGTAGCTGTCTGATTTTGAATGATAATTGGTGGATATGTTATGCGCGGGTGACCAAAATGTTGGGCCACATCAGTAAAATTATCCTGATTGCTAAAGGGGGCGAGAACAAAAGACCACTTCATTTCGTCGGTTAAAGTGATACTACTATGCGGGTATATCCAATCTCTTTCTGGTGCTTTTGTTTGTGGATATCCGCCAGCCAAGATAAGTTGATGAAACAACATACCATCCAATGACGGCGATACATTTTCAAAGAATCGATTCGTCCACTCACAAGCGGTTCCAACTGACTGAACCACACCTGCTGTCTGAAATAGCCCCATGTTCTTTCCTTCATTATCACGACGCATTCCGGCTAATTTAGTGAAGTTCGGGGCAACTGAAGGAAAAACAGCTGTGGAACGATGAATGTTTTGGAGAACATCTCGATCTCGAAACATAACATATGCCAGCGAACACCAGACACCGAGACTTGTTATTTTTACAGGCTCATACGTATTATTCTGTAACAGAATTTGCCACTGCAACTGATTGTTAATCAATTCATAATTCAACGAAATTGTTGCTTCGGGGAGCTGATATTTAACTATCAATTGTTCATTAGTTTCTTCAAGAACCGGCGTTAATTCAATGCTTTTGTAACGATGGTCCCCGATTACTATTTCGAATTCACCAAACAATTTATCTCTGTCAGTGTATCCTACTCTATCTAAGTAACTAGGATTAATTACCCAGTTCATCTGATCAGTGTCTTCCTTATCGACAAGACTTGTAATTGCTCCATGGGCATTGTACTGCATGTCGAAGCGTTTTGAATGCATGTTTGTACCTCACTATTTTTAAATTAACGAAAGCGCTTTACGGTGAGTATAAAGCGCTCTAGCACATCAATAAATGTAAAAGCCAAAGATAAATTTATAAAATATCACACATCGATTTGTTATGATGCTGCGTTAACCATTGATTCGATATGTTCGAGGCGAGACACCGACTTGCTTCTTAAACGAAGTTGAAAAGTAATAAATGTTTTGATAACCAACCCTTTCAGCAATAGTAGAAATTGGAAGTGACGTATTAAGTAGCTGACGTTTTGCTTCTTCCATCCGATACTGTTTAACAAACTCATCCGGCGTCAAGCCAGTCGTCTGTTTAACTGCTCGACTAATATAATTGGGATGAAAATGAAAGACCCGGCTCAATTCCTCATTTGTAATCCGTGATTGGTAATGAGTACGTAAGTATTCTTGAACATGTGCTGCTAATTCTGCAAGACGAGTTTCCTTGGCCGAACTATATTGTACGGCTTGAAGTACATCAATAAATAACTGCTGAGATCGCCAAAAACCGTAGCTGTTGGACTGTTGGCTTTCTTCGAAAATTTGCCGAATTGTTGGCATGAGCTGATCTTGATTTGGAATATTGAATTGCTTTGCCAAATAAACAGTTGTTGACGGTGTGTAGTAATGTAGCGTTGGAACGGCAATACTTGGTGTTAATGGTGTCGGATTGACGCTTTGACTCCATTCTCCAGCCACATAAAAATGAATCCAGTAGTACTCCGTTCGCTCTGCCACTGGCTTCCACGAGTAATGGTGATGTCTTGGACGCAATACAAATATCTGACCAGCCTTGATCGTATAGTGAGCGTCATCTTCGGCGATGAACAAGCAACCTTTACGCATAACCATAAGGATGAAATATTGTAAATCATCTCGATTTGGATGTTGTTCGCCCACTTCAAAAGTCGCATATCCACCTTCGATAAATGTTGGAAAGGGCAAGCATGATATAGATAAATATTGAGTCATTGTCTTCCTCCGTGCGTTTTCGTCGCCACCAGCCATCAATTCCCTATCGCCCCTTATTATGCGTCCGATGCTCTTTCAAAACTGCATCGCTAGTTTAAAAGTGTGATTTTTTATAAATACTCTGTGAGCTATTGAATGTTAATTGCTTAATGATATGGGTAAATTAAGGTCAATGAAAGCGCTTTTAAAAAAATATCGACCAATCTTATTCACCTCAGGAGGAACCATTGTGAAAAGCCACATTGCAGAATCGCTCAAATCTTCAACCAAAATTCCGTTTCATCGGATGCTAGCCTATGCCAGTACAGATATGGCAGGAAACTTGCTTTATACCACTGTTACAACTTTTATTTTGTACTATTATACTGATGTTTTCGGATTGTCAGTCGCCGCAGCGGGTACGATTCTTTTAGCAGCACGAATCCTTGATGCCTTTGATGCGCCAGTATGGGGATTTATCATTGATCACACCCATACGCGTTGGGGACAAAGTCGTCCATACTTTTTATGGATTGCATTTCCCTTTGCAATATTCTTTATTCTCATGTTCTGGTCACCTTCGCTAAGTTCAACTGGCAAGTTTTGGTGGGCAATGATTACCTACCTTCTGTTTGGAATTTCATATACCGGGGTCGGAACTCCCATAAGTTCCATTTTGCCAAACCTCAGTAATGACTCTGACCAACGAATCAAGTTGAATAGCACACGAATGATCGGTGGTAACATCGGATTTTTCATCACTGCAACCTTTACTTTAAGTTTTGTCGCCTTTTTTGGCGGTGGCAGTGCGGTCACCGGTTGGCGCACAACCGCTCTCGTATTGGCTGTTATTGGTTTCGCCCTTTTAATGTTCGCTTTCCTCGATACTCGTGAAATTAACACTCAATCACAGAAATCCTTACCAATCATAGACTCGATCAGAGCTGCCAAATCTAATTGGCCTTGGTTCATCTTGGTTCTTGGTTTTATCTTCTACTGGCTTGGAAACGCTTCACGAACCTCTGTTTTAGTGTATTACACGCAATACAATCTCGGTGCTAAAGGATTTGCATCAGTATTGAACGCATTGGTTATGTTTCAAATGGTCGGTATGTTATTAATTCCATTCCTTGTTAAAAAATTTGCTAAAACACAAGTTTTAATTGCCGGATTATTACTTGCAGCCTTGGGTCAAATTGCAATCGCATTTACCGGTCACTCTTTCATTGCCTTAGCTGTTGCCTGGAGCATCGCATCCATCGGTACTGGAATTTCCGTCTCAATGCCATTCGCAATGCTATCGGACACGGTCGATTATGGTGAATGGAAAAACGGGATTCGTGCAAGCGGTTTCCTAACCGCCATCGGCAGTTCGTTCGCAATTAAGATGGGATCCGGTCTAGGTGGTTGGGCTCCATCAATGATTCTTAACCACGCTGGATACAAGGCAGGCATTGCGCAAAATGCAGCGTCACTTTCCGCTATCAAGTTCTGTTTTAGTTATCTTCCCGCCATTTTCTTCATCGGTGGCGCACTTATTATGATCGCCTATTTAAAGTTCGAACGTAAAGAAACGACGATTCGAGAAACACTAATCGATCGTCGTGGTCAAATTAAAGAAAGTTAGGGGTAATTCTATGAAAGCTATTATCAATACCGACGCAAGTAATACCATTTCAAAAATTGATAATCGTATCTATGGTTCATTTATTGAACAACTAGGACGCGCTGTTTACACCGGCATTTATCAACCTGCTCATTCAGAAGCAGATGAAGAAGGATTTCGCAAAGATGTTATCAAAGCAGTAAAAAGTCTGCACGTTCCATTGATTCGTTATCCAGGTGGCAATTTCCTATCACAATACAAGTGGGAAGACGGTATCGGTCCCAAAGATCAACGACCAACCCGCTTAGACATTGCTTGGCGTGAACTGGAAACAAACCAATTCGGCCTACATGAATTTATGCACTGGTCAAAAAAGGTCGGAGCCGTGCCTAATATGGCTGTTAATTTAGGGACCCGTGGCATTCAAGAGGCAGCTGATTTAGTCGAATACTGTAACTTCCCAAGTGGCACTAAACTAAGTGATCTGCGCGTCAAAAATGGCGATCCCAAACCATTTGCTATTAAGACTTGGTGTTTAGGTAACGAAATGGATGGCCCTTGGGAGATTGGCACTAAAACCGCATCTGAATATGCACATCTGGCTAACGAAACTGCTAAGGCAATGAAACAAGTGGATGATAGTATTGAGCTAGTTGCCTGTGGCAGTTCATCCCTCGACAATCCAACGTTTGGCACCTGGGAAGAAACAGTATTAGATGAATGCTACGATAATGTGGATTACTTATCCTTACACCGTTACTATGGCTATTACGGAGATGACGACCCAACCGAATTGGATAACTTCTTAGCGAAAAACGAGGACTTGGACCAATTCATCAGTGGTGTCGTTGCTATGTGTGACGCTGTTCAGGCCCGCAAACGGTCAAGCAAACAAATCAACTTATCGTTTGATGAATGGAATGTTTGGTACCATTCAAACGACGCCGACACCAAGATCAAACCATGGCAGGTCGGTCCTCACTTGTTGGAAGATGTTTATAACTTTGAAGACGCCTTACTCGTCGGTAGTTTACTAATGACATTGCTAAAACACGCTGACCGCGTTAAGATTGCTTGCCTTGCACAACTTGTCAACGTTATTGCGCCAATTATGACAGATACAGACGGCGGCGTGTGGTTACAATCCATTTATTATCCATTCATGCAAATGGCAACGTATGGGCATGGCGTTGTATTAAATAGTAGCGTTGATGTTCCAACATACAACTCTCGTCAATTTAAAAATGTTCCATTGATGGACAGCGTCACCATCTATAATAAAGACGCCAATGAACTGATTGTTTTTGCTGAAAATAAAAGCCAACGCGAAAACGCCGACTTATCAATCAATCCTACTGGCTTTGACATTGATCACATCGTAGAAGCAACCCAGTTTTACGGTTATGACGTTAAGGCTGATAACCGCGATGGCAAGATGGCAATTCGGCCATTAACTAGCGTTGAACTTACTGGAGAAAATATCAGCGCTAAATTGGAACCATTATCTTGGAATATGATTCGAATGGCCGTGAAGTAAACGAATTTTTAACAAAAAGTTGCTCCACATAATGTATTTGTACATTATGTGGAGCAACTTTTTGTTTTACCTAGACCATTTAATATCCTTTTATGATATTAAATGGTTCATTTGCGACTTTCTGAATTCATTCGGAGTTGATCCTGTCCATCTTTTAAATTGTCGACTAAAATTTGCACTATTCTTATACCCTAACGCATCCCCGACATCCATTACAGAATATTGTGGCTTAACTAATAATTTTTTGGCTTCGTTAACTTTCAGCTTGGACAAATATTTTCTGGGTGAAATTCCATAAGTATCCTTGAACATTCTAAAACCGTATCCGTCACTAAAACCAACCTTGCCAATTGCTTTCGAAACAGCTAAAGAATTATTCTCGATCTCGCATCCACTCTTAATAAACGACAAAACCTGTTTAGTTAATTCATTTTTTAGATAGTCTGCAATCATTCGTGCATATTCCGCAGTGTCCGTGGATCCCTCAACCGTTGCTGATTTTGTTGTCTCATAAAAATCTTGAAGCATTTGCGACAATTCAATCTGGATTATCATCTGAGTGTCAAAGTCATACCTGCCATTTTGAATTAATCCATCTAAGCGATTTAGATGAGGCGCCAATTTCTTGCACAGATCGGAATCCTGTTGATAAAGATACCTCAATCCTTGAATCAATCTAATTTTTAAAGCTGGATTATCAATATCAAAATGAAAGCAAAAATATGTTAAAGAAGACCCTGCCCAAACCTGATGAGAAAATTCTGGAGGAATTATAAAGAAATCTCCTTTATTTAATAAATACTGTTCATTACCAATCTCTATAAATTCACTGCCATGCAAGATAAAGATGCATTCAAACGCATAATGCTTTTCAACCGGTACTATCCATTTAGCATCGACGGTTTGTTCGTGAGCGCCAAAAAACGATAAGTTCCAATCTATTACAGGCAGCCGTTTCGCATTTTTTAAAAAATTCATTTTCATCACCTATATAGAACTAAATATCATAAAAGGATATTTTCCTAAGCTATTCGCACCTATACAACTCTCAATAAATAACCTACTCTTAATTCATCGAAATAGAAAGCGCTTTCTAAATAGAAAAGGAGTCTTATTGTGTTAAATCATTTTCTTTACGGTTCAGCCTATTATTATGAATATTTGCCATATGAACGATTAGATGAAGACATAAAAATGATGAAAGAAGCAAATATTAATGTCGTCAGAATTGGGGAAAGCACTTGGAGTACGTACGAACCTCAAGAAGGCAAATTTGACTTTTCAAAATTAGACAAAGTTATCGATGCTATGGCAACTGCGCACATCAATGTCATCCTTGGCACCCCAACTTACGCAATTCCAACTTGGATGGCCAAAAAGTACCCTGAAGTTATGTTAACGGATAAAAGTGGGAAACATCAATATGGTGCCAGGCAGCTAATTGATTTTACACACCCAACTTTTAAATTTTTGGCCGAACGTATCATTAGAAAGATGCTCAAGAGAACTTCACAGAAACCAAATGTAATTGGCTTTCAAGTTGACAACGAAACAAAGCATTTCAGCACAAGTAGCAATAATGTATACATTGCTTTTCAAAAATGGTTGAAAAATAGGTTTGATAGCAACCTTGACCAATTAAATGCGGAATTTGGAATGGATTATTGGAGTAATCGAATCAATGCATGGGAAGACTTTCCACCAATTAACAGTACAATCAACGGTAGTCTTGGATCGGCCTTCGAAAAATTCCAACGCACTTTAGTCACAGCATATCTCCAATGGCAAGTTAACATTGTCAACGATTACAAGCGTTCAGATCAGTTCGTTACAAACAACTTCGATCTTGAATGGCGAGATCAATCATTTGGTCTAAATGCAGCAGTCGACATTTATAAAACGTCGAAAGTTCTGACTGACACAGCTATCGATATTTACCACCCCACTCAAAGTCATCTTACAGGAGCTGAAATTGCGTTTGGCGGTGATATTGCCAGATCGACAAAAGACAAGCCCTACATCGTTATGGAAACTGAAGCACAATCCTTTAAAAACTGGGTACCATATCCCGGGCAATTACGTTTACAAGCATATAGTCACATCGCATCCGGTGCAAAAATGGTTGAATATTGGCACTGGCATTCAATTCACAATAGTTTCGAAACATATTGGAAAGGTCTATTAAGTCACGATTTTAAGCCCAATCCAGTTTACAACGAGGCCAAAAAAATTGGAGCAGAACTTCAATCTATCGGTTCTAATTTTGTTAATTCAACAAAGCAAAATCGCATTGCCATTGTGGTAAGTAATGACAGCTTAACAAGTGTTGACTGGTTCCCATTTCGAGATAAAAGTGAAGATCATCAATATAATGATGTGTTGCGGAATTATTATGACACCCTTTATAAACTGAATACTGAAGTTGATATTTTGCCAATAGACAGCCCAAAAATTTTCAAATACGACCTGCTCATCGTGCCAATGCTCTATTCAGCTACCGACGGACAACTTTCTTCATTGAACCAATATGTTCATGAAGGCGGAAACATTGTCTATGGATTCAGGTCAGGATTCACAAACGAAAATGTTAAGGTTCGCACTACAGTACAACCGGGAATCATTTCCAAAGCAATTGGAGCAGAATACGAATTATTCGTTGATCCCAACCAAAACGCAGGAACAAATGAGGTTGAAAATTTAGTCACGGTCTCTGGCCAAAGTGAATTGGCTGATTTAAAAAATGCAGCAGTTCACGACTGGATGGAACTATTGACTGTTACCACCGGAAAAATTTTAGCGCAATACAATCATGACTATTGGGGAAAATATGCAGCTATAACAGAGAATAAATACGGAAAAGGAAAAGCTTTCTATATTGGTAGTTTCTTTGATCAAAAAGATATGAAGATTATTTTTAAATACATCCTCAAAAAGACAGGCGTTTGGTCAAACCGCCAGGAGCAAAGTTTCCCAATTATCAATAAACGTTTAATTGATAGTGTACACAGAAATCACTTAGACTTTTACTTCAACTACTCAAGCAAGCCACAAAAAGTCATCTTTTACTCGTCGGAAGGAACATCTTTGTTTACTCATGAGAATCTTCACAATCAAGACACCTTTATTTTGAAACCTTGGGATCTACAAATTTTTTCCACATCATTTTAGAAAGGAAAAACAATGGTAAACAACTTACAATCAAACCAAAACGACTCACAAATTTCATGGAAAGCGGATATTAGTGATTCTGAACAACCAAAAGCCCCAATCATGATTGGACTAGCAACAGGCATCGGCGCACTGCTGTGGTTAGGACCATTTAACGGAATGAATAATTTATTGAATCCTGCCAAATTGGCAAATATTATGGGCGGTGCCGGTGGTCAAGTAAATAACTTTTTAGCATTGCTAGGTACGCTTGGAGCAGTTACCTCGACAATTACAACCATTATTATTGGAGCACTATCAGACCTCACACGATCAAGATGGGGACGCCGCACTCCTTGGCTAATAGTCGGCTCGATTTTAACAGCCATTGTGATGGTTGGCTTGGGGCTAATAAACTCCAAATCTGGATTGCCATTCTTCATTGTTCTATGGTGCTTACTTCAAACGTTTATCAATATGATTGTCGCACCGTTGCTCGCTGTTATAGCAGATCGTGTGGCTCCAATGCATCGTGGATTGATCTCATCTATTTATGCCACAGGATTCGTTATTGGACAGTATGGTGGTCCTGTCGTCGGTGGCACCTTCTTAAAAACCAACAATCCTGGATTAGTAAATGTGGGTTATTTTGTATTTGCATTTCTTATGCTCCTTTCGGGTCCAATTGCAGCCTTAATGTTAAAGGAAAAATCCAGTTTAAAAATGCCACGAATGAAAATGAACTGGAAGCGTTTTATGCAATACTTTATTTTTCCAGTCCACAATACCAGAAATTTTTATCTAGCATTATTCGGAAAAATGCTAATTAACATCACCACCACGACTTTTGCAACATATCAATTATTTATACTAACAACAGATATGGGCCTACGAAGTTCAAGCGCAGGTAAATATATTTCACTGATGGGCACCATTACCATGATTGCCGCCATACTGTTTTCAACTATCTCCGGTCCCATCTCCGATAAAATGAAAACACGAAAATGGCCAGTTGCCTTTGCTGCTTTTCTTATTGCAACGGGAACATTGCTTCCATATCTTCTTCATCATCCTGTTGTCATGTTAGTATATGGGGTTTTCGCTGGAATTGGATCAGGTATCTTCTTCTCAGTAGATCAGGCATTGAACTTAGAGGTGTTGCCTAACCCAGCTAATTCTGCCAAAGACCTCGGAATTCTCAATCTTGCCAACACAGGAGGGCAGATTTTGGGTCCCGTAATTGGTGCAATTCTGTATGGAATTGTAGGACATAATTACCTTCCAATTCTTCCTATACTTACCGTCATTGCATTGGTTGGCGCCGCTTTGGTACTTTCAATTAAGGAAGCAAAATAACAAAAAATGATTTTACTGTTAGTCTTCAAAAAGCTACTCATTGGCTGAAGACGACAGTAAAATCATTTTTCTATTACTTTTTCAGATCATCAAAAGCCTTTAGCGAATCCATAATCAGCTTAATAAACCGTTCACGGTCAACCTTCAACAACACATTAGTGTTCTTCGGTTTACCAGTCAGTTCATAGTAATCACAGACCGTTTCGCCCTTAACTAATTCGCCTTGTGTTTCCACATCGACATTCATCTGTTCACCTTCAAACAGCGTCGGGTCAATCAACCAGGCAATGGTACATGGGTCATGTAGTGGCGCACCTTTGAATCCCCACTTCGGGTTTTCGTGATAGATTTCAAAGAAATCAAGTAAACCACGAAAGGCATGCGCAACAGGATTTTTAATATCGTCAATGGACTCAATTTCATCCTTCAATATCTGCGCTTGATGCGTAACATTAAGTGGTGCCATAACTAAAGGAATGCCAGCATTCATCACAATCTTAGCGGCTTCAGGATCCACATAAATGTTGAACTCAACGGACGGGGTCCAGTTTCCTAACCCCATAGCGCCACCCATGAAAACAATTTGTTCGATTCGATCAGCAAGTTCTGGATAAACACGCAGGAACAAGGCAGCATTCGTCATCGGCCCAGTCACAACCAGCGTAACTTTCTCATCGCTCTCTCTAATGGTTTTCGCCATTAATTCAATCGCTGTCATATTCTGTGGTTTGAAATCTGGGTCTGGCAGTTCCGCACCATCTAGTCCTGTCTTACCATGAACGTTACCAGCGGTTGCAAGCTTATTAACTAATGGTGTCCGGTTTCCGCCAGCAACGGGAATATCCTCGCGATGCATTAATGTTAACATGCGCATAGCATTGTTTAGCGTTTTTTCCGGTGTTTGATTCCCCGCTGAAGTTGTTACAGCTGCTAATTCAATCTTTGGTGAAGCAATCGCCATAGTCATTGCTAGCGCATCATCATGTCCAGGGTCACAATCTAAAATAATCTTTGTCATGTCAAACTCCTTTCAGGTTACCTATGTCTAGTTTACCTTGTTAACTACGTTTAGCGGATATTTTTTGATTAAGTAGAAGATGATTAAACAAGCCAATAAACCAATAATGGCGATCAATATTGCGCTAATTTGTATAAAACCTGTCAACTTTGTACTAGCGACCGCAATAATACTTACGAATCCCATAAGGTAGACTGTATCTACAAATATCATAAACGCTTTGGCAAACCGCTTCGTACTCAGCAAACGAACAAGCGCCCACGCATATAACAAAATCACGAAAGCCGAAGATCTAATCAGCATCCCCGTCGTCTGCCCCTGTGAATGCCCACTGGTAACTAGCCAATTACTGCTGACAAATAAAGCAATTGTCATCATTACTGTCGTTACAAGCTTTGATTTTATCGTCTTCATCAAAATCACCTATCTAGATTGTCTATTTAAAAGTACAAACCGACGATTGTACCAGTCAAAACGGAAGCCAGTGTTGCACCGAGAAGTAGCTTCATTGAGAACTTCGCCACGTAAGCTCCTTGTTCTTCGCTAATGGACTTGATTGAACCAGTGATGATCCCAACTGTACCAAAGTTTGCAAATGACACAAGATAAGCAGAAATAATGGCCGTTGCTTTCGCACTCAAACTGGTTGTCATGCCATGCAATGTGCCCATGGCCACGAATTCGTTGGTGATTAACTTTGTTGCCATCAGACTACCAACTTTAATAATGTCATGACTTGGCACACCCATTAAGAACGCAACCGGTGCGAACACATACCCAATAAGTGTCGTAAAGCTGACGTTAAATAGAGCTAAGAACGTGTTATTTAGGAAGGTAACCAACGCTACAAACCCAATTAGCATTGCTCCAACAGTGATTGCTAGTTGAAAACCGTCAACAATGTAATTACCCAAAACCTGGAAGAATGGTTCTTTGTTTCCTTTGGAAATTTGAACGAGTTCATCGTTTGATTCCGTCTCATATGGATTCACAATACAAGAAATAATTAATGCTGATAAAATGTTCAAAAAGACCGCAACCACAACGAATTTACCAGGCACCATCTTCATATATGAGGCCAACATAGCAGCTGATACAGCACTCATGGCTGACGCACAAATGGTGTACAAGCGTTGTTCGTTTAACTTCGGAATTTGATCTTTAACAGTTAGAAATACTTCTGGTTGGCCCAAAATAGCGGTGGAAACGGCAAAGTAACTTTCAAGTTCGCCCATTCCGGCAACCTTGTTCAATGCCCAACCGGTCCACTTAATAATGAATGGCAATACCTTAATGTAATTCAAAATGCCGACTAAAGCGGAAATAAAGACGATCGGCATCAAAACGTTGAGGAAGAAAACGGAACCGCCGGGTTTGATAACTAATCCGCCAAAGACGAAATTAACCCCACCGGCGGCTTGAACCATTAGCCAGTTAAAGAATGACGAAATTCCAGCTAATGTTTTGACCCCACCTGATGTATGCAGGCATAAAAAAGAAATAATTAACTGCAATGCAAACAAAATGCCAATTGATTTATACCGAATTTTTCTACGGTTGCTACTAATTAGCCAACCAATTCCAAACACAAGTGCTAACCCGGTTAATAAGAACACAAAGTTCATAATCTCCGACTACCCTTCTATGTTTTATTGTTTTCCGTACGAGGCCAATAGTATTTCAGCCGCATCGACAGTAACTTCGCGTGGTGTATTACCTGCAAAGCGTTCGTGTGCAACGGCCTCTGCATTAGTTGCCAACTCTTCGTGGCTAATCTTGTAATCACTAAATGGATGCAGACCAAGAATCTGGTCACGGAAGTCTTTATAAGTCCGTTCCGCAATTAGCGTTGTCTGTTCCTCAGGTGCATTTTCAGGATAAACAGCACCTAAAATCTGGCCAATTTCTCTGACCTTATGTGGCATAACGGGGCCAACAAAACGAAGGACACCAGGCAAAGCATATGCGACGGCTTCACCGTGAACGATGTGATATTTAGATCCCAACACATGTGCCATCGAATGGCCAACGTTGGTACCTGCATTATTTAACATCCAACCTGCCAAAGTTGCGGCTACCATAACCCGTTCACGAGCTTCTCGATCAGCACCGTTTTTAACCGCTCGTGGCAAGTAGTTATATAGAAGGAACACAACTTTCTCACAAATGGCATCCGTTACCGGTGAAGCCAATTTAGACAGATATCCTTCTGCAGCGTGAGAGAAAGCATCTAATCCTGTAGCAATTGTCATGTTTTTAGGTAATGACAATAATAAATCAGGATTCAGGACTGCGTATTCACTAACCGCATCATCTGCCAGAATTGCCAGCTTTTGTTTGCTTGCTTCGTCAGTAACAACCAGTGCGTTAGACATCTCGCTACCTGTCCCAGACGTCGTCGGCACGGAAATCAGCCCTGGACAAGGTTTGATTGCCGCTTGTGGATCTACATAACCTGAGATTTTTCCACCATTTACGCGAACAATGTTGATACCGCGGGCAACATCAATCGAGCTGCCACCTCCAATTGCGATGATGCTGTCTGCCTTATGCTCTTTAAAAGCCGTTACGCCGGCATCGACAACACTAGTTGGCGGATCCGAAACAACCTTATCGAACACTGCATATTCAATACCATTTGCTTTTAACTCCGTTTGAACATCCTGAACAATCTCAACCTGCGATAGAAAATGGTCCATAACAAACAGGGGACGCTGATAATTTTCCGTTTTCATAATTTCTAACAATGTTTCGTCAAGGTGGTCTGTGCTGACAACTTTAACTTTTTGAAGTAACTTAAAGTCCATCTTTTATTAAGTCCTTTCCATAAATACTCTTTTTTGGATCAATTCACTCAATGCTTGAATAGTCGGTCCAGTAGTCAACGCTGTGACAATCGTGATGATGCCAAACTTGCCACCCATCAAAAAACCTGCAAGCATTAAGCAAACATCAAATGTCATTTTGCTACGCCGCATGCTCCAGCCCGTTTTGTCTCGAATGGTCAACATAAATCCATTAAATGGATCAACACCTATATCGGCAGCTACAAACAAGCTAATCCCGATGTAATACAGGATGATTCCTGTTGCACCGCCAGTTAAACGGGTAATTAGTGCGTCATTTGTAAATATATGTGGATATAGATGCGAGCCAATCGTAATAAACATGCCATACGGTACTAAATACATGACAGTACCAACATTTACGTAATGACGGCCAACAAGAAACAGCAGCAAAATCAGAAAAATGTTTAACACATTGGAAACCATTCCTAGTTGAACTCGTGGAATGTGAAAAGCAGCCCGCAAGCCATCGTAAATAATTCCGACTGGGTCATTACCTAATCGCGTGTTGTTATTAAATGCCACGCCGATGCAAACCAGAAAAATGCCAACTAGCGCAATAACTGTTTTTTTAACGGTAAGTCGATTTTTTGTCACGCAATCCTTCCCTTAACTTCCTTAGAATTTTAACGTTAGTTTACAGTCCCAATTCCTTGGCAGCAGCGTCAGCATTCTCACAGAAAGCACGAACTTTGTCGATATCTTTTTCCATGTTGCCGCCTTCATACTTAATACTTGTCTTCGTTAATGAATCAACACCGTATGGCCGAATTTTCTTAATCGCATCAGCCACGTTATCAGGTCCAAGGCCACCAGCTTCAATAACTGGCACATTAACGGCTTTAACAATCTGTGCATCAATATTCCAATCATGCGTTTGACCGCTTGCACCAATACCAGTGTCATGTGCAAGCCCAGAGTCTAGCAAAATGTAATCAACGAACGGTTCGAACTTCTTGGCACGGTCAATGGCTGATTCATTATCAACCAATACGGCCTGCATCAACTTTGTATGTGGCGCAACATCTTTTAACCGTTTGGCAAACGTTTCGTCTGCTGCATACCCGTCACCCGCAATGTGTAAGATGTCAGGCTGAATTTCTTCACCGAGCTTCAGCATTTCTTCAGGATCATTTGTAAGCATGATTGCAACAGAGGTAACGCCACGACGCTTGGCCTCATCAAAGATCTTGCGAACACGGTCTAGTGGTACGCGATGTGCGGGAACACCACCATTTTGCATTGGAACCAAACCAATATTGTCCGCGCCGGCGTCCATTGTCTTAACACTTTCGTCATACTGAATTAGGGAATAAATTTGTTTAATCATTACTTTTGCCTCCGTTAATTTGCAATTGTGTCACTCATTAATTTTTGTTGAACCAGTTTTGGTGTGATATCAGGAACAGATTTATCACTCTCTAAAGCGATACTTGAAGCGGCCTGTGCAATTCGTCCAATTTCATGTAGCGGGCGATCAGGTTCGTCAAAGTAACTCCAGGTTATGGCCGCCATTCCGCAATCGCCAGCCCCATTCGCATTAACAATCGTTGTTTTAAAGGGTTTAACAAACGCCATATCATCTTTATTCGCACATAAAATTCCTTGTGCCCCCATCGAGATGAAAATATTTGCAATACCTTTATCAAGCAAAACTTCTGCAGCACGTTTGGCCGTATTCAAATCCGTTATTTTAACGCCAGATAGCAACGATGCTTCTAATGCATTGGGTTTTAAAACCGTCATTTTATCCAAAATGCCATCAAAATGAGGTGCTTTAATCGTTGACACAGTGTCGCCAAACAATGGGGCTGTCACGTGCGTACCGATCCAATTCAGCGTAGAAGGATCAAGGTTGGCATCTAATAGGCAAATCGTGGCGTCGTTAATAAAATCTAATCTCTGTTTTAAAAACTCCGGTGTGATCTGCTTACAAATATCCATATCATTCACACCAACAAGCATGTCACCCGTTTCATCCGTAATGTACATGTAGGTAGATGAACGCTGATGCGCTAGCTGTTCTGCATAGTCTAGATGAATATGATTATTCTCACAGGATGTCTTTAGTAATTGACCATTGTAGTCATCACCATATACGGTAATTAAGTACGTTGGCACTTCCAAATGAGCCAAATTTTGTGCAATGTTTTGACCAACCCCGCCAACCGACATTCCGACTATTCCTGGGTTTGAATCTCGATCAACAACTTTGTCACTTGGCATGCCAAAGATATCCATGTTCATGCCACCGATTACAACAACATAATCGTCAGGTGAAACAGCTTGTGAATAATTCATCATAATTGTTCTCCTTAATTTGAATTCACCCTTTACTGACATTTGTTTATGCGCATAAACATTTGACACTTTAGAATCTATACCCATTGTCTCGCCCTGTCAACAAAAATAGTTACCGCTTTCATAGTTTGAACTGACAAATCCTTTGTACATACACAGTTAGAGGTTTCATTTATTTTTTTATTCACAAAGATCCATTTTATTAATAATCAATACTCATTGGCCGCCGTTTCCGAGCAAGCAAAAAGACCCTGCAGTTTCCTACAAGGTCTTCATCTAACTAAATTTTATTTTTATTCAAACAGTTCATGACGCTTAAGTTCGAGCGTTCTGTGAGTCAGATTTTCATTCACTGCCTGAATACTCTCCATACTAAGATATGCAGCAGCATTAGCCAACTGACCGCTATCTTCAAATGACATTTCATTTTTATGTGCCCATACTAATGCCGCCGTTGCAGCTGCTCCGGCTCCATTAGTATTACGTTGATTAATTTTTTGCTCAGGATAAAATAACTGATGACGCTCATCTTGATAAAGCATACCCACTTCATCAATATATAAAAACACGTTATTAACGCCTTTATCTATTATTCGCTGAGCCGCTTGAATCGCTGTGTGCTTGTCAGTGGCCTCAATCCCAGATAAAGTCTTTGACTCAACCGCGTTCAAAACAAGCGTATTTAAACAACCGATGCCTTTTAACAATCTGCCAGCTTTGGTGACTGAAACTGCCTTGGCAAACATCGGTCGTTGGCAATGATCATACAACCACTCAATGGTTTGTTGTGGAAGGTTCGAATCAATAACAACTGACGTTGAATTGTTAATCATATCTTCACGATCTTCCAAAAACTCTGGTGTAATTCGATCGTTGATACTCATGTCGTCAAGGCCGACCACGCGATCACCACCAGGCTGGTTGACATATAAGTAAGTCGACGAATTGGTATCAGCAAACTGTTTGGAATATGTAATATCCATATCATTTGCCAGCGCGTCTGCCTTAAATTGTTCACCATTGTTATCATCGCCGTAGACAGAAATAAAGTAGTTTTGA
The DNA here is from genome assembly GCF_000428925.1 of Furfurilactobacillus rossiae DSM 15814. GTDB lineage: Bacteria > Bacillota > Bacilli > Lactobacillales > Lactobacillaceae > Furfurilactobacillus > Furfurilactobacillus rossiae. The sequence continues at coordinate 63,191 of NZ_AUAW01000010.1, forward strand.
ACACCAAGTTTCCGCAAATTTAATGCGATATTTCTGCCAAGTCCTCCAACCGCATAGTAAACATGTCCGGCATTGGAACTCTTATCGACCACGTTTTCATCGGCAACACCAAAGATGTCCATATTTATTCCACCAATAACTGTCACATAACTCGGTGGTGTCACAATGTAGCCTTTGCCACGCAAATAACCTTTTTTCATCAAATTGGAAATATGAGCTGCCACACCTGACCGAGTGATACCTGCTAATTCTGCCAGTTCATTTTGGCTTATCATTGGATTTTGTTTAATCCAGGATAAAATTTGTTCTTCTCGATCTGTCATGATTACCTCAGTTCTGCCACCATTGGTCAAAGCTCTTTAAAAACTTTCGCATTGCCCGACCACGATGACTGATTGCGTCTTTTTCCTCGCTGGTCATTTCACCAAACGTCCGTGACTCGCCATCGGGTTGGAACAAACAATCGTAACCAAAGGCCTCACTCCCACGTGGTGCATCAACTATTTGCCCCTTAACCTCACCAGTAACTTCCAATACATTTCCATCTGGCTTAACGGCATAAATCGTCGTATGAAATGTTGCCGCACGGTTTAACACACTATTTAGCTTATTTAACAGTTTTTCACGATTTGCCTTATCATCATGATCTCCTGCATATCGAGCAGAATGAACGCCAGGCTCACCATTTAATGCCTCAACCATTAGTCCTGAATCATCGGCTAACACCGGTAATTTAAAATGTTCCATGATAGTAGTAGCCTTAATTTTAGCGTTTTGAGCAAATGTTGTTCCATTCTCAACAATGTTAGGAACATTTTCCAGATCCGTAAGTGTGATGACATCTACACCTATCCCAGTCGGTAACATCTCTCGATATTCTTTCGCCTTATTCTGGTTTCCAGTCGCAATCACTAACTTTGTCATGTCAAACTCCTTTAATCCAAATATTGCATCACTTCATCCAACGTGCGTACCTCATGCATCGGTCGTTCACTACCAGTGGGTTTGCGACCATCACGATTGACCCAAATACAATTCCAGCCAAGCTCAGCGCAAGGCACGACATCACTGCCATAACCTTGAGCAATGTGAATGTGATTGTCGTTATTGAAATGATAACGCTGTTCAATTGCCTTGAAGAACTTCAAATCCGGTTTGTAGGCATGGACATCCTCTGCGGTCCAAACGTCGAATGGCACTCGTAGCGTCTTGGCGTTAAACGGAATGATATCCCACGATGAATTGGACATCATCACAAGTTTATAGCCGCGGTCAACGAAGGTTTGCAGTATTTCAATGACCTCGGGGAATGGCGTCAACTCTCGATGAGCTTGCAGAACTTCTACATAATAGCGTTCAAACTGATGCTCCAGTCCAAACTGATAGTCGAGATGGATTAGATTGTTACGGGTCAACAAGTCGTAGTCAATATATGGATGCATGTTGTTGCGGTCATCCTGATAACTAATGAAACGTTGTCGCGCCAGCTTCTGATCAACACCAATCTGAGCTGCCAGCCGTTCAATTTCATTATAGGTACCGTCTTCGTTTAATAACGTCCCATAGCAATCAAACGTTAACACATTCGTCATTAGTTTGCTCCCACCCACGCGAATTCATTATTGTTAAGATTCGCAAATTATTATCAGTTTATCATGTTTTGTTACCTAGCTGTGATTCAATTATCGAAAATGCAAAAGCAAAGCGCAGCCCTCACCTTGCTACCAGTGCGGACCGCGCTTAAATTTTAGTTTATCCAATCGGTGAAATGGTAATGTCCGTCGGAATGATATGTGCTTCATTCGTGTAAATTCGAACACCATCTTGCTCTTTAGCATAGCGATCTAACGTTATCCCTAAAAGTTGTTCCAAGTTATCATATTCATAAATTTCGTCGCGCGAATTCATGACGCGGCAAACGGTATTGGTTAGCTGACCTTGGTCGTTATTCATGAAGATGTTTAAACAGGCCTCTGTGCCATCCGCCGTGAAGTATTGTTCCGTCGCCAGTGCATGATTGCGATGAAAGGTTTGTGTGCGCGAAAGAAAGCCACGACAATCATAAGTATCAATCGAGGTCACGTTTCCGACACGATCAACGTGTTCAACCTTCTCGACTTGTTCACCACTCTTGGGATAGTAACTGATGCGTGCCAGTATGGCATCAGCATCCTCGACTTTCGCCCGATTCTCTCCATCCGGCGTAACCGAATAAACTGGTGGGACCTTTGTCAACTGTTCACTAGTTAACTTTTTTTGCGGTACGTGAACAGCTTGCTGCAGTAAATTAAAGACGCTTAGCACGCGGTTTGGTTTGATGTCTGCCTTGGCCAAAATTCTAGCTAGTTCAGGCGTGTACTGCGTAATCAAAAGTTGGGCGTCTGGATGACTCGGCAGAAAGAGCTTGTACTGATCCACAGCTTCTTTTACAACATGTGCATCTTGGCTAACTAGTCGATTATCCAATAAAAAGTCCATGATCTACCCCTCCTTGTCGGCAACTTTAGAGTTTGCGTCAATCAGTAACTGAACCCAAGCATTCCAAACGGGCTCAGCCCCGAAACGGCCGGCACTGGTGTAGGCTGCATCACTATATTCCTGCAACCGAACAGGATTTTTAAGCATTTTGACGAGTCGGTCTGCCATTTGATGCCAATTGCCTAAATCAACCAACCGACCATTCTTGCCATTTTCAATAATTTCTGCAGGGCCATAATTAACATCATAAGCTAAACCAACAACACCATGTGAAACGGCCTCCAGTAACGCTAAGTCAAAGCCCTCCATTCGGCTGGTCAAACCAAATATCTGCGCAGAATTATAGACCGGTGTCAGATTAGGAACGTAACCCTTTAGCGTCACTACATCGCCCATATCCAGCTCTTTAATGAGCTTTTTTATCTTTTTGGGTTCCGCAAAATTGTCTTCGGAGTTCTCATAACCATAAATATCTAGTGTGACATTATCAACCGATTCGCGTGCCTGATGAACAGCTTTAATCAAATCATCCAGCCGTTTTTCGTTGGCAATTCGTGCCACAGCAATCACTTTACCAGGTGTCCGTTCAGCCATCGGCACGTGAGGAATCGACAATGTCGCTGCTGGAACAATTCCAACTGGAATCGTGAATACAGGAATCTTCGGTTTAAAGCGATCTTTTACAGCTTGTGTCTGTTTCTGAGTCGCTGTTACGATGGCGTCCCAATCCTGAAGATTATGCAGAGCATACGCATAATTGTAATTCAGTGCTGCATGCGCTGGATCATTGGCGTCAACCGTTTGTGAATTATGTAAGTGCAGGACTTTATACGCTTTGGCAGTCATATGACTGATCGACCAATCGTCGATCATCGTGCGGTCAGAAATGAAGACGCTGACCTGCGGATCGTGCTTAGCAACTTCGTCTAGGTAAAAACGCAAGAATGTTTTCATCCCGTCGAAATCGTAATCATGTCCTTGGTAATCGAGCAACGTATAGCGGCTATCAACTTCATTCCCGCCCGCGTCATTCTTTAAATACCGAATGATGGCTGGCGACCCGTCCAAATGTAGGTAACGTTCCATATCCACCTTGTTGTCCTGTGAATAATACTGCTCCATCGTTTTAAAGCCACGACAGTCGTACTGGTCAACACGGTACAAATTACCGAAACGGTCAAACAGCTGAACGTTACTAACTTGTTGGGTACCAGCAAACAAACTGACGCGACGGTATAATTGGCCATTTTGAAGAACGTAAAAGCGACCCTCGTCCTCATGCCACTGAATATCTAAACCTTCATGATTAGCAGGAAAACGTAAATCATTCATCGTTAGCGGCTGTGATGCGGCAGCCAAAGCGCCCTGAAAGTAGTCAAACATATTCATACTTTCAGCATCACTAACTTGAGCTTCATTAAGGTTCCAATGTAACCGCGGACTATAATCACGTGTCAGCAGTCGTGCGGCCATCCCGTGGTCACGAAATAGTGCGAGCCGTTTTAACTCGGCATGTTCAATCCCTGATTTCTTCTCCGGCATTGAAAAATCAACGAAATAAATCATCTTGTCACTCCCTCGTTTCCGATAATTGCTCTACCCTTATTTAACCACTTTCGTATTCCTAAGAGTTAGCACTAACGCCTGTGTTTTCGTGAATCTTCTGACGTTGTGCCACCTAAAGTCACCGTTCCGTGGTGACAGATATCAGCCTTCTAAAACTCGAAATCTTCTACTTCAATTTTGAGCTGAAATGCACATCTCAGAGGTTGTCCCACGGTGTTGTCTCAATGTTGGCAACCGTAAGCGGACTCTATCGTTAATAGTATTGTTTAAGTCAAAGTTCCATGCTGTTAAATACAAATTCGCGTTTACTGGGTGGGGGGACCCATTAAACGCGAATCGATTAGGGGATATTTAAGGCGGCTTCATTTGAACGGGTGAAACCGCCCAGATTAACTAGATTAATCACCACTTAGCTAACCTTAGGAATATAAATTCTAGTTTTAATAGTCGCTGCCTTCGCCTTTTCGTTTGTCACACCGGATGGATCTAAAACCATGATGTGCATATCGCGTTTCAGCTGTTTGAGGATAGCCTGATGAACAGATTCGTCACTAACAATCATATTGTTAACTGGTGAATCATCAGCAACAAGCTGCTCAATCAACGCCTTGTTATCAACAGTCGTAATAAGTGGAATCAATTCAAAACGACGATCATCATCATTCAGCAACTGCTCAAAGTATGGTGTTTCGGTGTCAATAATCAGCGCATCTTCTGGCCGGGTTAAGGCGTGTGCTTTGATCCACCAAGCGTAATAATCATCCTCCGTTTCAAACGTCCGTTCAACTGTCTTGCCAGCATCCGTCGTTTGAACAACCACGTGATCTTCAAAAAACACTTTTTCCAAAGCAACACTGTGATCGGGACGATAATAAATTTCCGAAGCAGCGTGTTTAGCATCCCGTGGGTCAACGTATTGCGTTGCGACTAAAACGTTTTGCTGGTCATAAATGGCCATCTTGAACAACTTGTCATTTTGGAAGTATTTTACGCTTTCAAGTGACCGGTCTGCCCGGTATTGCAATGTAACACTTTGTTTGCCACTAGCCGAGCGAATCATTTCAGGTTGTTCCTCGGTACCAGCATTTACTTGCCAGTCCTGACTTTGGTCCAGTGGTAAGGCAACATCGGCATGTTGTTGCGTACCAGCGTCACGCTGAAAGTCTAAGTATGGATTAATAACACGCCCTGCATGATGTACAACACCTGAATGCTGATAACTGTCCCAAATTTCGCTCAGTTCACGATTAAAGTCAGTCGTCAGCACATCAAAATGGGCGTCAGTCTTATCGAATAGATGATCAATAATCTCCAATCCGTTTTGCTCACTAAGCTGGTTAAGCGGAATCAACGTATTGGAATAGAAAACGTAGTGATGTGATGGATCAAATTGAAAGTTATCAATGAGCTTTGTTGAGCTGAAGTAAAACTTCATCAGGTCAGTTAACTGCTGAAACTGTTCTGCTAAGTTGGCCTTTTCTCGCTTGGCCGCTTTTAGTTTATCGTCATCGGAAGTTAATTTATCCTGCTGTTGACTCAACTGCTTGTCGATTGCAGCCAGTTGTTTCTGTAAATCCGCGGTCGCATCATCATTGCTGCTGGCCTGCTCTTGAACTGAAACCTGTTTATTCAAAGTAGCAACGGCTTTTTCTTGCTTAACAATATCCTGATTCATGCCGTCTTCAGCTTGTTCTAGCTCATGATCGTGCACATTGATATCTGAAATTTGTTTGCGTTTGGCATCGATCTCTTCCATTAAAGAATTTAAATTACCTTGTTGACCAAGCTCGTTAAGTAGCTTGTGTTCCTGCTTGTCTAAGCGTTCACGTTGCTTGGCAATCTGGACAGATTGAGCCTTCATCTTGGCTAAAATAGTCGATTGTTCCGCAAACCTCTGTTTGGTCTCGTTCAACGATGCAGCCAGTTGTTGCTGCTTGGCGGCAACCTTATTGCGACGATCCTGTAGTTGAGAAAAGACCTCAAAGTCAGCATCGCGTTGCTTCGCCAACTTGTCATAATCATGATTGACAGTCCGCGATTGCGCGCGAAGGTAATCCTTTTCGGTTAGAAGCTGCGAGCGTAGTTCATTGCGTGCATCCCCATACTGCTGATTAAGCTGATTCACATGCTTTTCAAGTTGCTCACGCTTAGTGGTTAACTTTTGGTATGCATCCTCACTAGCGACAGGGTTCGGAACTGATACATGTTCGTTCTTTTTAACATCTGCTGGTTCAACCGTCGCTGTGGAATGAATGACTGCCTGAGCAGTCGACATTTGCTGCTTCTGCGATTCCGCCGGTGCAGTTGCCGGTGCTGCTGAATCAGTCACCTTTTTACCATGTCCAAATAATTTCATAAGCTATCTCCCCCAACTCGCTTGATGAAAAGTACGATTCAAACGTTCTGTAAATTCGCTTTTTGTATCAAACGCCTTAGTAGACGTTAACGATGTCACTGCATTGACGTTTGAACACCTTGACTTACCGCCATCTATTCAAGAGGCTTTGTCAGAAAGTCTCCTCAATAGATGGCGGGAAGCCAAATTGCTTTCCGTCATCTTAAATACATGTTTACTTACTACTTTTGTTCATTTGTGTCCGAATTATCAACTTCGTGCTTGCGACGTTTGCCAAGCAACATTGCTGAACCAGCAGCTAACGTTGCTACACCAAGTAATCCCATAACACCAGCCGATGATTCATTGGTATCCGGTAATGTGTTAGCGGCAGCAGTTGCCTTGTTTTCAGTAACGTTGGCGTCCTTCTTAGCAGTTGTTTGAACATTCTGCTTGGCAGAAGGTGTTGCAAGTGTTGTCGTCTTAGCGTCAGAGGCCGTTTGAACCGTTGCGTTGCCTAGTGGTTGTGCAACAGCTGAGTGGGCTGTGACCACGCCAGCTTTTTCAGCAACCGGCGCAACCGTCTTCGTCCCGGCAGATTGTTGAGCCGCGCTGGACCCGTTAGCTTGAACACCATTGACGCCCGATGTGCCGTTGGTTCCACTGATGCCATTAGCACCTGCAGTACCATTTGTACCGGCTACGCCATTTGTGCCATTGGCACCTACAGTGCCGTTAGTGCCATTAGCACCTGCAGTACCATTCGTACCGGCTACACCATTTGTGCCATTGGCACCTGCTGTGCCGTTAGTGCCATTGGTTCCGTTAGCGCCGTTTGAACCGTCTGTACCAGCCGTTCCATTGGTGCCATTAGTTCCGTTGACGCCTGCTGCGCCGTCTGTACCGTTAGTTCCTGCTGTGCCGTTAGTGCCATTCGAGCCATCAGACCCATTAGTCGTACCAGTTGATCCTGAACCGGCGGAAGTCGTGTTGTCGTAGTAGTCCTTTGGATCTACGGTTGTTTCCCGTGCATCTACCAAGGACCTGAATAGCTTAACTTGGCCAGTTGGGTCAACAGTCGTGGCAATATCGCCCTCGTTAGGACCTGCAACAGTGACACTGCCATCTGGATCAACTGTGACAGCTTGACCATTTAAGGTTGCAGTTCCACCAGCAGCTGGAAATACCTGTGTACCAACTACTTTCCCTGCGGCATCAGTGGCTGTAGCGGTCGTGGTACCATCAGAATTCTTAGCAAACGTAACGTTTGTGCCACTTGGATTGCTGATTGTTGAACCAGTTACCTTGTTTTCTGGATCGCGATTGATTGTTACCGTCCCAGCTGGTGTTGTCTTCACTTCTGTTGAACTACCATCCGGTTTCTTGGTAACGACATCAATCACTTTGCCCGAAGCATCAGTAGTTGTCGTCGTTGTCGAACCATCTGAATTGTGCGTAACCGTTGGTTCAGGGGTAGTTCCTGTTGAACCAGTGCTACCATCTGATCCTGTTGTCCCTGTTGATCCAGTAGTTCCTGTTGAACCAGTGCTACCGTCTGATCCTGTTGTACCCGTCGAGCCAGCGCTGTCACTGCCTGCAGCAGAAGTGTGATCGTAGTAATTCTTAGGATCTACGGAAACGCCAGTGGCATCAACTAGTGCCCGTGATAATGTAACCGTGCCTTTCGGATCAACATTTGTATTAATACTGTCAGCAGCTGGACCGCCGACGGTCATAGTACCATCGCTACCAATTGTTGCAGTCTTGCCACCGACCGTAACTGTTCCACCCTTAGCAGGAATTGTGGCAGTTCCAGTAACCTTCCCCGTTGGATCGGTTGTCGTTGCTGTTATTGTGCCGTCACTATTCTTAACGAGCGCAACCTTACCACCATTGCGATCAGCAACTGTTGCACCAGTGACGTTGCCGTCCGCGTCCTTATCAACAATTGTGTAACTCCCATCGTTGTTGAAATGCTTGTCCGTGGAAGTACCATCACTGTTCTTCGTTGCAACATCGGTGATGTTACCATTGACGCCCTTAGTCGTCGTGGTGACTGCCCCGGTCTTCGGATCCTTAGTAACCGTTGTGCTGGTACCATCACTATTCTGAGTCGTCTGACTATCTGTGGCGGGCGTTCCTGTCGTTTCGGTATTAGTTACTTTACCGCTTGGATCCTTGGTAACAACTTGACTCGTACCATCACTGTTTGGCGTCGTAGTAGTGGATGAACCATCCGAGCCCGTTTGAACGGTAGATGTCGTATTACCCTGAGGATCCTTATTAACGGTTTCAGTACCACCATCTGAGGTTGGCGTGGTTGTTGCTGTATTACCGCTTGGATCCTTAACAGTCGTTGAAGTGATGTTGCCATTTGGATCTTTGGTAACCGTCTGTGTACCGCCATCTGAAGTTGGTGTCGTTGTTGAGGTGTTTCCATACGGATCTTTGGTCGTTGTAGATGTCTCATGACCAGTTGGATCAGTCGTAACTGTCTTCGTGCCACCATCTGAGGTTGGTGTAGTAACTGAGACATTACCCGCTGGATCCTTGATTGTGGTTGACGTAGTATTACCGTTTGGATCCTTCTCAACCGTCTTCGTGCCGCCATCTGAGGTTGGCGTGATCGTAGATGTGTTACCCTTCGGATCCGTTGTGGTCGTGGATGTTACCTTACCAGTTGGGTCCTTAGTAACCGTTTGCGAACCACCATCTGAGGTTGGTGTAGTTTCAACGGTTGATCCATCAGAGTTCTTGACGTTTGTCGAAGTAACGTTACCATTTGGATCTTTAGTGACTGTCTGGCTGCCACCATTGGCTGTTGGCGTTGTCGTCTCAGTTGCACCCGAGGTCGTGGTATCAACAGTCGAGATTACCTTGCCATTCGGATCTTTGTTAACCGTTGTGCTGGTGCCATCCGAATTAGGTGTCGTCGTGCTGGTGTTGCCAAACGGATCTTTAGTGACAGTTGAGATAACGTTGCCCTTTGAATCCGTAGTTTGTGTCTTTGTGCCGCCATCTGAGGTTGGCGTTACCGTTGTCACTTCTCCAGTTGTCGGATTGGTCGTTACTTTAGACGTAACATTTCCGTTAGCATCCTTGTCAACTGTCGAAATCGTCTTACCACTTGGATCAGTCGTGACAACTACTGTTGAACCATCACTACCAACCGTTGTAGTAGTCGTCTCACCAGTTGGTTTCTTAACTGACGTGCTGGTCGTCTTACCACTTGGATCAATGTTTGTGGTCGTCACAGTTCCATCTGAACCCGTTTCAGTGACAACCTTGCTACCATCGGAACTCGTTTGTGTCGTGGAAACAACCTTTCCGGATGGATCCTTAGTAGTTGCTGTAGTAGAGCCATCGGAGTTCTTAACAGTCGTGGTTGTGTCACCATTAGGCAATGTTGTAGTTGTGCTACCATCTGAGCCAGTTGTGGTCGACCCTGTGTTGCCGCTATTACCACCGGTCGTTGTGGTAGAAATGACCTTACCACTGGCGTCTTTCTTCACTACAGTTTCGGTGCCATCACTGTTTGGTGTGGTAGTCGTCGAACTACCGTCCTTGCCAGTAACCGTTGTTGCAGTTACCTTGCCGGTGGCGTCTTTAGTAACAACCGTTGTGCTACCATCGCTAGCAGGCGTAGTGACTGTTGAACTGCCATCAGGTTTCTTTTCTGTTGTTGAAACAACAGTACCTTGAGGATTCTTGGCCGTAATTGTTGTGCTGCCATCTGAACCAATAGTTGTCGTCGTAGTATTACCGGCTGGATCCTTAATCGTTGTTGAAATCGTCTTACCAGATGGATCCACAGTGGTTGTCGTTGTTGAACCATCTGAGCCAGTCGTTGCTGTGACTTTATTACCATTCGGATCAGTTGTTGCTTTAGAAACAACGTTGCCGTTAGCATCCTTTGTAACAGTTGACAGTGTGTCGCCATTTGCATTCTTGGTGACCACAACGCTACCACCATCACTCGTTGGCGTCGTTGTAACCGTTCCACCATCACTCGTCGGAACTACAGTGGATGTAACCTTGCCGTTGGCATCCTTTGTAACGGTCGACAATGTCTTACCAGATGGATCCTTAAAGACCGTCTGACTGCTACCATCACTCATTGGCGTCGTTGTTGCTGTGTTACCAAACGGATCAGTTGTCATAGACGAAATTACTTTTCCGGAAGCATCCTTGGTTACACTAGTAGATGATCCGTCCGAATTTGGCGTTGTCGTGACACTTGTACCGTCAGCATTCTTCTTAGTTTCGGATACTAACTTACCCTGAGGATCACGTTGCGTAGTCGTCGTTGAACCATCACTGTTTGGAATGACTGTCGTCGTGCTGCCATCAGATCCGGTTGTTGTTGTCGATACCGTCTTACCAGCAGCATCCGTCACAACTGTTGTGCTGGACCCGTCACTATTTGGCGTTGTTGTTGCTGACGTTACAACCTTGCCAGCCTTGTCCTTATTAACAGTGGTACTTGAGCCATCAGAGTTTGGTGTGGTCGTGCTGGAACTGCCATCAGCATTAGTTTTGACCGTGGAAATAGTCTTCCCGTTTTTATCAGTGGTAACAGCCGTTGTTGAACCATCACTGTTTAATGTTGTCGTTACTTTGTTACCGTTAGCATCTGTACCGGTTGTGCCGGCTGAACCAGTCGTGCCACCGGTACTTGGCGTCATCGTTGTGTAGGCCGTCTTAGCAGTATCGTAACCGGTTGACGCCGCGGTGACACTGTCGTTTGCAGCTTTCAAATTGGCGGCAGCCTTAGCAGCGGCCTCACTGGCAGCAGCTGCGTTCGATTGTGCGTTAGCTGGTGCTCCAGCTACGTTTGCGGCAGACTGAACATCGCTAGCTGCACTGGCAGCAGCCTTAGCAGCTGTGTCGGCGGCCGATGCTTTCGTCTTAGCATCAGATAATGCTGCGCTTGCTGAACTTAATGCTGCACTGGCGGCACTTTGATTACCGACGGCAATTGCGGAAGTAGCTGCAGATGTCTGTGCGCTAGCGGTTGACGCAGCGGCACTAACAGCAGCAGTTGCTGCATTTGCCTTAGCTGCTAGGTAACCTGCTTGAACTGCTTGCGCAGCATTAGCTGCTTCAGCAGCGGCGGCTTGAGCTGTGGCAGCATTCCGCGTTGCCTCTTGAGCTGCAGATGTCGCGGTTTGAGCAATTGCTTTAGATTCTGTCGTGTTGGCCGCAGTCGCAGCTGACTGAGCAGCACTAGCAGATAGTGAAGCAGCCTTCGCTTCATTAGCAGCCCGTGTGGCATTCGCAGCCGCTTGGGCAGCTAATTCTTGGGCTTGCGTTGCTTTAACAGCAGCTGTTAACAAATTGTCGCTTGCATCCGATCCCTTTGAAGCCAAATCATCAGCTGCAGATGCTGCCAGACTAGCTGCACTGGCAGCGTCCTTAGAAGCCGTTGCGCCACTAGTGGCAAGTGTTGCATCGCTGTTGGCATTAGCAGCCATTGAAGTTGCATCACTAGCAGCATTGTTTGTCGTAGTCGCAGCGGTGACAAACTGAAGAGCACTTGTTGCATCTAACAATGCATTTGTTGCGCTGGTAATTTGATCGGCTGTTGCACCTGGATTTTGATCGACTGCATGTGCCTGATCCAAGGCCGTTTGCAAATTACTCCAACTAGTTGGCGTGTACTTTGAAGCATTACCTGCCAATGGGGCCGCCTTAATTGCGTCTTCAAGACCTGACTTGGATAACGTGATTGCCGTCATTGCAGCATCCAACTTTTTAAGTGTTTCATTAACGGTTGTTTGTGTTGCTGTCTTGTCGGCCGTTACTGTCTTCGCATCACTCAATGCTCCGGCAAGTGTTGACCATTGTGCATTTGTAGTATTTGGATAAGCACCTTGCTTTTGTGAAACACCATCAGCAGTTGTAATTGCCGCATTCAACGCATCTTTATTCGCTTCAACGTAGATTGGGTCGGAAACATTCGTGCTCAGGTCTGTTAATTGAACACCCGTGGGTTGCACGGCATTACTACCTGAGATAATTCCCACTGAAACATGAGCCGTTGCTTCAACATACTTACCAGCTGTTAAAGGCGTCCCGACTTGAGTTGTCCAAGTACCATCTTTGGCAACCTGAGTTGTTGTTTGCGCGTTAACCGAACCATCTGGGTTATAAACGGTAACACTTACGGTATAAACATTTAAATCATCAGAGGATGGTTTGTTCATTGCAGGTGAATTTGCAACTTCGGAAGAAGCCTTTGTTGCCCCGATAAGACTAGAAATTGTCCCAGAAATCGTGCTTGAACCAACTTTGATATCATCGGAGTTTACATAAACGAATGGCGTCTGGGCTGCTGGCACACTTTGGGATGCATAGCCTATCGTGCCTTGTGAAACAAGCCCGGTAATAGTGTTAACCCGCTGAATTTGGCCAGTAATTAAATCACCAGTATTGACGTTAAGGCCAGTTGTAGTTGTTCCAATCGTGTTGCCAAAACTAGCTACGAACGTGCCATCAGAGTTGATATTAGCAACTGCTTGTCTACCAGTTGTCTGGTCCTTAAAGACAACCTGATAAATATCACCAACCGCATCTGTACTATGATCCAATTTAACCTTTCCTAAAATCGTATTAGTTCCTTGCACAATAACGGAAGTTAAATCATCCGGAGAAAACTGTGGAACAGCCAGTTGAACAAGCGTCTGTGCATTAGTGGATGCTGTTGCTGGCACTACAAGTGTTGCTGTACCAGCGGTTGCATCGCTAGAAAAGTCGGATTGAGGTGCATTTGGAGTCAAGGCACTATTCGTGTTAGCCGCAAACACATTTTCAAGTTTGTCGGATGTATCACCAATTTCACCATTGAGAGCACCGTTTATATGCGAATAAAACGACACAGCATCCAATGTCTTGTCTCCAGTGGTTCTGGAAAGGTATTGCTTTGTTTCACTTGCCCATGTCGGAATATCAAGTTCAAAATAATATTGAACTTGGCTACCAGACGAATTACCTAATGACCTTGTGATAATGGTCAATACAGGACGACCTTCAGTGTCAAACGTTAAACGCATATTGAAATCGCCTTTAGACAAGGCACCAGGCACCATATTTCCTTGAGCATCTTTAGTATTTAATAAGCTTATTGCCTTTGATGGATCGACATTATCATTACTAGACAATCCAGTTCCATACGTGGATGCACGAAGAATATTTAAAACCCATGTTGATGAATGAATGTAGTAGGCTGCAGACACATACTTCTGCCAATCTGCTGATTTAAAGAATGGTACTAAACTAAGCGGCAGCGTCAGCACTGAAGTAATACTTGAATTGGTATTGAATCCCCAGCCGAAGTTTGCCGCACCACCAACATTGATTTTGTGTCCTGAACTAGTCAGCCCTACAGTGTCCCATCCTGAACCATTGAATACGCCAGGTATTAATCCTGTCTTAGGCAACTCAGTGCCAGCCGAATTAACAAGAGAGGCCCCAGAGTTTTTAGTTACCACTACACCGCCTAAATCACTTTGATAAAATGCTAGATCAGTAGCAACTTTTTGCATCGTAACTGAATCTAGGCTAGCAGTATCTAATAATTTCTGAGCCTTTGAAAGTTCAGTGGCAAACAGATCATAAGTTTCCGGAGAATATTGATCTTTTTTTAGCACCTCTGGTAAAGCACTAGCGACGGCAGCACTCAAGTTTGCTTTAGCCTTTGCAACCGTGGCATCACTCGGTATGGAACTCCAAATTGTCGTCCTTAAATTACCAGCAACAGTTTGAAAATCGGCAGCTGAAGAATCGTCATACAAAGCACGCTTGCCATTGGCCGCTGCACTTAGAACCGCCTGATAACCGTCTGAGTTATAATCCCCAGCACTCATGCCTCCAGCTGTATTTATCAGATTATTTAAATCATTTTGAGCTGCAGCAGCTGTTGTAACTAGTGCTGAGAGTGCCGCTTGAATTTGATTAGTCGCAGCAATCAATTGATCTGGAGTGGCATTATTTTTGACTGCATTACTGCTGTTAAGATAAGTGCTAGCTGCCGTAATTGCAGCGATAAGATTGTTTGTACTATCTGAACTGTATGCATTCGTGTAAACAGTTGTTGTTGTAGTTTTGCCATCTGAACCCGTAGTGACACTATCGCTCTTCTGTAGTATTTGATTTCCGCCTGCAATGGCGTCACTCAAAGCATCGCTCACTGTTTGCTTACCTACCAAGCCCTGATAGCCCTGCTTCAAATTGTACATGGCAGTACTAATCTGATCAGGAGTAGCGGCGCCATTATTCATAACGGCCTTAGCGTAAACATACGCACTGGCAAAAGTATCCCAACTAGAATGTGTATATTGAGCATACGCATAGTTGTCAGCGGTCGAACTGTCTGTTTGATATGTTGTATAGGTTGGCGCAGTTGTATTAAGAGCAACTTGTAGTCCAGATAACGAACCAGATGGAACCAAAGCTGACTGAGCAGTTTTAAGATTGATGAGTGCCGTTTGAATATCTTGTGCACTGGATTTTGTTGTCTGAGTTTGAGCCGCAGATTGAGCGGCCTGTAAATCACGCAATGATGCAACGGTGTATGCACCAGGTGTATTAATATTCTCTGCAGCGCTAGAAATTTGATTTGTTAATTGATCAAATAGAACCGTTGATTTATTTGCTTCCAGGTCTGTTGTTGCAGCATTCAAACGTTGATACAACACCGAGAAAGTGCTGCCTGTGGTGTTAGGATCTGCTGCAGCACTTTGAGCCGCTGACAAAGCATCCAAGTAGGTTTGCCAAGATTTTGTCGTATATTGTGTGGAACTAGTGTCCGGATAAGTTCCTTGATCGGCCTTAATGACATTCGTGAGATCATTGTATCCAGATCCCCCCAAGTTATTAACAAGTCCATCGATTGCAGCTTGGAGCTGTTCCTGAGCTGCTTTCAATGCAACTTTAGCCGATGAGGAAGTTAGCGAGGCATTATTTTGAATAGCAGTATGCAGTGCGGCATACGTTGCACTTGTGTAGCCACCTGCAACTTCTGCCTTTGCAGCAGCTAATACCTTGCTGAAATCACTCCACGCTTGGTTAGCAGCCGCACTGGTTGTTGCTGCAGAAGTAGCCGCCGAGCTAGTAGCAGCACTGGTAACTGTTGCATCCTTTTGCGTAATTTCTTGTGGTGTGCCTGTTTCAGCAAATGCCGCCAAGGCTGCTGACTTGGCGTCTGCAACCTGTTGACTAGTCGCATTGTCTGGTAAAGCGGTCACCTGTTTAGTCGGCGCTGTAGAAGCCGCTGATGTTTGTGATGCTGCTGTTGATGTATTTGTTGCTGTAGATGCAGGTGCTACCGACGACTGTTCAGTCTGACTTGTTATCGATGTGGCAGTTGTCGATGTCGGTGCATCCTTGGATTGACTAGTCTGATCAGTCTTTACCTGACTTGTTGCCGACGCTGGTGCAGTTGACGTTTGAGCATCCTTTGCAACACTTGTCACAGAGGCAGGCGCCGTTGATCCTTGAACATCATTCGTAGCACTTGTTACGGATGCAGGTGACGTGGATGTCTGAACATCCTTCACCTGACTAGTTGTCGATGTAGCTGCAGTCGATGTTTGTGCTTCACTTGCTTGACTCGTCACAGATGTCGGTGCAGTTGATGTTTGTGCGGTCTGTGTTTTGCTTGCTACAGAACTAGGTTCAGTTGACGCTTGTGAATTCGCCGTTTGCACAGAAGCTGTGCTGGTCTTTACGGAAGACTGACTTGCAGAAGCAGGTGCAACAGAAGTTGCTGCAGCACTTGCTGTGGTATTTGTTTGTGTAACACTCGTTGAAAATTCCAACGGTGCATTCGTTTGCTTAGTTGCATCTGCTTGTGGATCAGCAGCAGCGCTACCATTACTGCTGGTTGCATCGGCCTTTGCGGCTTGTTCACCACCGGCTAAGAGTCCGCCGAACGTAAAAACAGTAATGCCGGCAAACAACCACTGCTTGCCCGCCTTATACATTTTATAGTGTTCTTTCGTACTTGTTATTGTGTCTGCAATCTCTTCATTCTTACGTGACATTTTCAATAACCCCCCTGAAATTAAACACTGATAAAGTAACTAAAAAATAAATATGGATAAAATCAATCTGTAATTGGGTTCAAATAATATATAGATTTTTATTAACTATGTTTATTAACGTTATATCCTGTTGCTTGTTTACCCCATGTACTATTGACTATACGTGACCCGCCTTTTTTTCATTAACATTCATCCCCTTGATTGATTTCAAACAGAGTGTAGCACGCAATTGGTCTACTTGTACAACTATAATTTATGCCGAAAACACTATATTAATAAACACGTATGTACAATTGGTATACCAATAATATTGTGCGTCATCTAAATCAGTTGTGCACCAAGTAATTACGAATTTAAGCCGCTTAACTAACTTATTTTGAAATCGGTTTAGTACCCTGACTAGATTATTTGCTAAAGTGTCTTAATTTTTTAACTATTATTGGATCACTTTCAAATAAACACACTAACCATTCAATTAAAATGTGGACAATATCAAACTTTCAGCACTAAATAAATAATCCGACAAAAAAAGAGCACTCACAATGAGTACTCCTTTTAAAAACCACTATTGGCATCATTCAAACTATCCTACTTTAGGAATATAAATCCGTGTCTTAACCTTCTTTTCCTTCGGCTTTGGCGCTACCATGCCTGTTGGATCGACAACCTGAATGTGCATGTCACGATTCAGGCGTTTGAGCAACGATTGGTGAACCTGCTCGTTACTGACCAACACATTATTGATTGGTGAGTCATCTGCGATGATTGCTTCTATAAGTGATACATCGGCAGTGGAACTGATCAGTGGTACCAATTCAAATTTACGAGCGCAGTCATTCAGCAATTGTTTAAAGAATGGTGCTTCAGTGCCGATGATCAAAGAATCTTGACTCCGTGTCAAAGCGTGTGAGATCAGCCACCATTCGTAGAAGGACGCTTCAGTATCAAAGGCGTGTTCGACAATTTTGGCATCCTCTGTGGACTGAACCACCACATGATCTGGGAAGTAGACCTTTTCCAACGCAACACTGTGGTCGGGTCGGTAGTAAATTTCCGAAGCAGCTTTAGTTGCGTCGTGCGGATCGGCGTACTGAGTAGCCAACAAAACATTTTGTGCGTCATAAATTGCCATCTTATAAAGTTGCTTATCTTGATAATACATAACACTCGATAATGACTGATCGGTACGATACTGCAGTGTGACCACTTGAGAACCGGTTTTAGACTTGATTTTTTCCGGCTGTTCGCGCGTTCCTTCTTCCACCTGCCACTCTTGCGCTTGATCCAGTGGCAAGACAACGTCCGTTTGATGGGCCTGATGGCGACCATCATGTTGCATAGCTAAGTATGGATTTATCAAATCGTGTGCATGTCGCAAAATTCCCTGACTTTGATAAGTGGCCCAAATTGAACCTAACTCACGGTTGAAATCAGTCGTCAGGATATCATATTTTGTACGCGTATTATCGAAGAGCTGGTCGATGCGTTGCAAACTGAATTCGCCATTAAGCTGGCCTAGTGGTAACAACGTATTAGAATACAGAACATAATGACGTTTGGGATCAAAGTTATACGTATCAATAACCTTAGTAGAGTTGAAGTAAAACTTCATTCGGTCTGCCAGCTCATCAAAACTCTGACTCAAAACATTCTTTTGTGAGCGTAGTTCGCCAAGCTTTTCATCGTCCTTAGACAATTGCTTGTGTTTATCTGACAACTGGGTCGTCAACACTTCAACCTGATGTTTAAGATTAATAATCTGTTGATTGTCAGCGTCCTGCTGCGCTGCTAATTGAATCTGATGGTGAAGTTTATCAATTGTGGCTTGCTCCTGAGCAGCACTCGTGTTTAAACCACTCAAAGTCAGCTTGAGATCGTGGTCTTGTGCATTAATTGCAGTAATCTGTTGCCGTTTGTCATTAATGACAGACATCATGTCCGTCAAGTTTGACTGCGTGTTAATCGCGCCAATCAATGCGTGTTCTTGGTCACTCAATGACTGCCGTTCTTTTTTAACCGTGGCAAGCTGTGCCTGTAGCATCCGCAATGTCCGATCATGCTTCTCACAAGACTGCTGCAGTTCCTGACGATGTGCATCATTTTGCTTGATCTGTGCCAACAAGGCCGTTCGTTTTGCCTGTAATTTCCCAAACATCTCAAAATGATCCTTGCGCTGTTCGCTGGCAACTTCATATAAACGATTAACACGACGGGATTGTGACCGTAACAAGTCCTTTTCAGTCAACAGCTTGGAGCGCAAGTGACCACGCGCAGTCCCATATTGTTCATTCAGCTGATCCACTTGTTGTTCAAGTTGTTGCCGTTCTTCAATCGCAACTTCCAATGATCGTGCATCATCGCGGTTAATTTCATCGGTCACAACATCCTGTTTGTCATCTTGACCATCGCGGAGCTGGGCCGTTGTGTGGATCACCGTCTTTGTTGCCGCAACAGACTGTTGGCTTGCCGCTGAATTGGAAACCTTCGTTTTAGAAGGCAATACATGGCGATGTGCTGACGCCGTAGTTTGTCTTTTCCCACCAAACAACTTCATGAAACCCTACCCCCAGTCTATCTTTTAAAAGTCCATCTCGTTGTTTTGTTAAAAAGCTGTTATTTAACTTACTCTTAGTTAATCTTCGATGAGTATTGCGTCATCTATTCAAGGGACTTTCAACAGAAAATCCCCTCAATAGGTGACGGGAAACATTTGTGCTTCCCATCATCTAATTCATTCGGGCCGACTGTTCTAATGACGTTTGTCAGTCGCATGTTCTAATGCTTCGTGCTTGCGCCGCTTAGCCATATACATTGCTGATCCGGCCGTCAAACCTGCCACACCAAGTAATCCCATGACTCCTGCAGTGTCCGTGTCTTCACCAGTATCGGGCAAAATACCATCTGTAGCTGCTTTCGTTGCCGGCGTTTCACCCTTCATACCAGTCGTAACAGTCGACGCCGATCCGCTGTTCAAACGGACTGTTGACGTCATCGGCGATCCAACTATTGTGTTCGCAAGCGGTTGGGCCTCGGCATTGCTGTTTCCGCTAACCGTTGTGTTCGTTGACAAACCACCAATTGTTGGAACGACGGTCGGTGATGGTGCAACGGGTGTGCCCATATTAGTCCCTTGGTGGGCGCCCACCGTTACACTGGGTTCCACACTGGCCACATTCGGCTGAGGTGCGTTGGAACTAGCTTCACTTGTTGCTGAATTGTTCGAAGGACGGGCCTCGGTCACAGCATTTGAGATTGCATTGGCCGTTGAACCGACAGTGCTAGTTGGTGCGCTAGAGCCGCCGGTTGTCGACGTTGAACCAGTGCTGTTAGAACCAGTGCCAGTTGATCCAGGAACACCAGTATTGTTCGAACCAGAACCAGTATTGCTTGTTGAACTAGTTGAACCAGCGCCTGCTGAATTGCCAGGAGTTGCGTTGGAGCCCGCATTGGTTGAACCGGTCGAATTACCGTTGTCGCTGTCGGACGCACTACTACTTGTTGGCGTGGTGTTATCGTAGTAGTCTTTCTTGCCAACCTCGACGCCAACAGCATCAACGAGTTCTCTAAATAATGAAACCGTGCCATCCGGATTGATCTTTGTACCAGTACTACCTTGAGTTGGTCCTGCGACTATCATGGTACCGTCAGAATCAACCGTAATCGGCGTGGTACCAACAGTTGCGCTGCCACCTGTTGACGGAATCGTGGCGCTTCCGGTAACTTTGCCGTCCTTATCAGTAGTCGTCGCGGTTGTCGTCCCATCGGCATTTCTCTTCAAGGTAACCGTTGATCCATCACTACCCTTGAGGGTTGCATCAGTTACAGCCTTCGTTGTTGGATCCGTCGTCACGCTAACCGTACTGCCGTCAGGATTCTTCTGCACCGTAGTTTTTGGCTGCGTGTTGTCGTAGAAATCATCCTTGGTGACAAACGTTGATACGGGATCAACCATGCTTCTGAACAGTGCGATTGTGCCGTCAGGATTTACCCGGGTCGTCACACCGTTTGGCTTTGTGGCATGATCCACCATCGTTCCGTCCGAGCCAACGCTAACAGGTACATTACCGACTGTGGCATCCCCACCATTCGCAGGAATCGTCTTGGTATCAGTGACTTTGCCATTTTTATCGGTAGCCGTTACTGTTGTTGTCCCATCAGGATTCTTAGCAAACGTTGTCTTGGAACCATCGGTCGCGCCAAACGTTGCCCCCGTGACCTTCTTACTTGGATCACGGTCGACAATGGTGTAACTGCCATCAGGGTTAAATTGCTTGTCAGAGGTGCTGCCATCTGAGTTCGTTGTTAACTCTTCGGTAACGTTGCCGTTTGGTCCCTTCGTTGTTTGAACAGTGCCTTTACCGTCTGTTGTCGGTGTGGTGATCGTCTGCTTACCAGTCGTAGGATCAGTCGTCGTGGACGAAATCAAATTGCCAGCTGGATCCTTCTTGACCACGGTTGTCGTTCCATCACTATTTGGCGTCGTCATCGTTGTGTCACCATGAGGATCCGTAACCGTCGACGAAATTGGCTTACCCGTTGGATCAGTGGTGGTAGATGTTGAACCGCCATCTGATGTTGGTTCCGTCGTCGTATTGGAAATCGGCTTACCATCAGAACCAGTAGTTTGACTCGTCGTGCCACCGTCACTTGTTGGCGTGGTAACTGTCGTTTCACCAGTCTTTGGATCCGTCGTCGTAGTCTTGATTGGCTTGCCACTTGGATCTTCGATCACGTCTTTGATGACGTTGCCCTGTGGATCCTTCGTCACAATTTCTTGACCGCCATCTGATGTCGGTGTGGTCGTGATGGTGTTGCCAGTCTTTGGATCGGTTACCACCGTCTTAATTGGCTTGCCACTTGGATCCTCAGTAACCGTCTTAATCACGTTACCTTGTGGATCCTTCGTGACAATCTGTTTGCCACCATCCGATGTTGGCGTGGTGATATCTGTGTTGGCAGGATTATCCTTATTCGGCGTCGTCGTGGTTGTATTACCAGTAACCGGATCCGTTTTGCTATCAGAAATCACTTTTCCGTTAGCATCCGTGATAGTCGTGCTGATGACCTTGCCGGTGCCGTCTGTGACAACCGTCTTACTACCACCGTCACTCGTTGGCGTAACGGTGGTGGTGTCACTGGTCTTCGGATCCATGGTTTCCGTCTTAACGACATTGCCATTTGGATCACGTGTAACCCGTTTGATTACGTTACCATCAGCATCCGTCATTTCGGTGACTGTGCCACCATCAGAAGTCGTTGTGGTCGTGACCTTTTGCTTAGGATTCGTTGGGTCCGTGACCTGGTGACTGATGATCTGACCATCAGAGCCAGTTGTTTGCGTAATGTGCTGACCGTCAGAGCCGGTCGTTTCGTGGGTAACATCACCTGTTGTCGGATCAGTCGTCGTCTTGTCAATTTGTTTGCCATCCTTATCGGTAATGGTCGTCGAAATTGTGCTGCCATTTGGATCAGTGACAACTGTCTTAGCCCCACCATCACTCGTTGGCGTAACAGTTGTGGTATCACCAGTCTTTGGATTCGTGGTCGTCGTCGAAATAGTCTTGCCACTTGGATCTTTGACGACTGTTTGCTCGCCACCGTCACTCGTTGGCGTTGTGGTAGCCGTATTGCCAGTCTTGGGATCCGTGGTCGTGGACGAACTCAGATTGCCAGTTGAGTCCTTGGTCGTTTCAGAAATCGTCTTACCACTGGCATCCGTTACGACTGTGTGAGTGCCACCGTCGCTAGTTGGCGTCGTCGTGCTGGTATCACCGGTTGTTGGATCCGTCATGATTTCATTAGTCGTCTTGCCAGTTGAATCCTTGGTAACATCGGAGATCACCTTACCGTTTGGATCGGTAACCACTGTATGAGTACCGCCATTCGTTGTTGGAGTGGTAGTCGTGGTGTTGCCAGTCTTTGGATCAACGGTACTCTTTGAAACTGGCTTGTCATCCGCATCCGTAATCGTGGTGCTGATCACTTTGCCATTTGGATCAGTGACAACTGTCTTCTGACCACCATCGCTCGTTGGCGTCGTGGTGGTCGTGTCGCCAGTCGTCGGATCAACAGTGCTAGTCGAAACTGGTTTGTCACTCGCATCTGTAATTGTGGTGCTGATCACTTTGCCGTTTGGATCGGTAACCACCGTCTTCTGACCGCCATCACTCGTTGGCGTAACCGTCGTGGTGTCATGAGTCGTCGGATTAGTAGTGCTCGTTTCAATCGTCTTCCCGGCCGCTGTCTTCTTAACGGTCTGACTGCCACCATCGCTGGTTGGCGTAGTCGTCGTGGTGTTGCCGCCAAACGGATCTTTAGTCTGGGTGGACGTTGTTGCACCGCTCTTGTCTTGGGTAACGGTAGTAACAGAACCATCATCATTAGGTGTCGTGGTTATCTTTGAACCATCGCTATTGGTAACAACGGTTTGCGTGACGTTACCTGTAGGATTCTTCTTTGTTTCTGTGGAAGAACCATCTGAACCATACTTAACGTCATCCGTTGAACCATCTGGTTTGGTGGTTAACGTGTCAATAACTTTGCCATTTTTATCCTTCGTTGTGGTTGTCGTTGAGCCATCAGCGTTCTTTACAGTAGTTGTCTCACTGCCGTCACTATTTTCAACAGTGCCTGCACCAGGTGTCATATTAGTGTAACTGGTGTGCGCAGTCGTGTAATCAGTCGCAGCCTTATCAACATTAGCTTTAGCTGCTTGCAAGTTAGCGTCAGCATCTTTAGCCGCTTGTGCGGCAGCCGCTGCGTTCGTTTTGTCTGCATCCGTAGCATCAGCGCCACTGGCTGCGTCTGTTAACGCCTTTGCCTCAGCGGTTGCTGTGCTTGAAGCGGCACTAGCTGCATTGTACTGGGCGGTTGCCTTGGTGTTATCCACGCTAGCGGCTGATAAAGCGTCACTAGCGGCATCTTGATTGCCCTTAGTAATCTCTGCATTTGCAGTCTTCAATTGCGCCGCGGCATCACTAGCCGCTGCACTGGCCGCAGCCGTGGCAACATTGGCTTTAGCTGCATCATAAGTTGCTTGAGCCGCCTTAGCAGCGTTTGTCGCTGTCTGTGCAGCCTTAGTAGCATCCGTAGCCTTCTGCATTGCTGCAGCAGCAGCTTCACTGGCTGACGTTGCCAGCGACTTAGCGGCATCTGTACCGGCCTTAGTAGCCGCGACGGCTGCATCGCTGGCTGCGGCACTAGCTACTGTTGCTTCACTGGTTGCTTTTGCAGCATTGCTTGTTGCTTGTGAAGCCAAGTTGGCTGCACTGGCAACATTAACAGCATCACTAATCAACGCGTCTGTGGCATCAGAACCAGCTTTAGTCAAGGTTGCAACATCCGCAGCATCACTATTAGCAGCTATTGCCGCATTATTGGCATCAACCGCGTTACTGTCTGCTGTCGTTGCGTCACTGGTGGCGTTTGATGCAGCCGTGGTCGCCTTAGTTGTCGCATCACTGGTAGCCGGATCAGCTTTCGTCCCGGCGTCCGTCATTGCTTCGGCAACCTTGCGTGTAGCCTGAACAGCGGTTTGAATAGCCGCCAGATTCTTCTGCGCAGCTGTAGCAGCGTCACTAGCTGCCTGGTAAACATTCTCGGCATTCGTGGCGGCGGTCCTGTCATTATCAGTCGCCGTTGGCAATGCAGCAGCTGTGCTTGTTGCATCAGCTTCTGATTGGGCGACTTTCAAGGCATCACTAGCCTGTCCCAATGCTTTGGTAGCTTGGGCGACATCTGTATCTGCCGTAGTTAATGCTGCCAAAGCCGCGGTTTTATCACCTTGGGTAATGGCATCACTAGCCGCGGAATTTTGCTTCTGAGCATCTTTGATTGCTGTGTTAGCCGTTGATGTTGCAATGTTTGCCCGAGCTGCGTCATAAGCAGCGGTCGCTGCAACCACAGCATTCGCAACACTATTTGCAGCAACTTTGGCTGCTGCTGCGTTATCAACTGCTTTCTTCGCTGCCGTAGCAGCATCGTTGGCCAATGCCTTAGCTTCAGGCGTATTCGCAGCAACAGCGGCCGATGTAGCTTGAGCAGCAGCTGCTGAGGCGGCGTTAGCTTCGGCGGTCGCCCGCTGAGCGTTTAATGCGGCCTGTGAAGCCAACCCTTGGGCAGTTGTGTAATTGATTGCCGCCTGAATCAAATCAGTGGTTCCATCAGAGCCTTGAGCAGCTAACGCAGCGGCTTGTGAAGCAGCTGACGTAGCAAGGTCAGCATTTTGAGCAGCCGCGCTGGCATTGGCCGTCGCATTTTCGGCATCTGAATTAGCAGTTGTTGCGTTTGATGTTGCCTCACCAGCTGCCGTCCCCGTCGTTTGAGAGGCACTCATAAACTGCAGACCATTAATTGCATCAAGCAATGCATTAGTGGCATCGGTTATTTGTGCTGCCGTTAAGGTATCAGCCGGTTTAGCATCCAACAGTGTCGCCGCTGTCAATGCAGCCTGCATGTTGCTCCATGTTGTCGGCGTGTACTTTTGTGCCTCAGTAGCCGCGGGAGCAGACTTGATGGATGCTTCCAGTCCGTTCTTCGACTTAGTGATTTGCGTAATGGCCGCATCCAAATTCTTGACGGCATCGTTAACGGCATCCTGGGTAGCCGCCTTATCATTATTAACGGTTATCGCGGCTGTCATCTGTTTGTTCAAGTTAGCCCAGTCATCCTTAGTTGCAGTGGCGTATGCAGGATCAGCCACGCTACCTTGAACGGTGGTGCCATCAGAAATGGCAGCGTTTAAAACATCTTTATTAGCTAATACATAAATGGAATCAGAAACATTGGTATCTAAATCAGTCAGTTGAACCCCTGTCGGCTGTACTGCGTTTGTGCCGGACACAATACCCTGTAACACATGTGCAGTCGCTTGAACATACTTGCCGGCGGTCAACGGCGTGCCAACAGTACTCGTCCATGAGCCATCCTTTTCAACTTGGGTGTTATTAGAGGCATTTACTGAGCCATCCGGGTTGTAAACCGTAACCGTAACGGTGTAAACATTCATGTCGTCTGGGGAAACTTTCTTGTTTACTGCATCAGAGGCAGTCACTGAAGATGCTACCAGGCTTGAAATCGTCCCAGTAATCTTGGATGAGCCAACCTTAACAGTGTCAGAATCAACGTAAACAAATGGAGTCTGAGCAGACGGTACACTGGCAATTGCGTAGCCCATCGTACCTTGTGAAATAGCACCACTAATTGTGTTCACCCGTTGGATGTAGGCCGTCACAATATCGCCCGTTTGCACAGTGACACCACTCATTGTCGTGCCATCGTGACGACCAAAGCTAGCTGTGTAATTGCCATTGCTATCAATGTTGCCGACAGCTGTGGCAACTACTTGGTAAGCTGTGGACTTAGTGCCATCAGAGTTGGTAATCGTAACTTTCTTTGTGTCATTAAAGACAACCTGATAGGTATCGCCAGGGTCATCCGTTGTGTGATCAACCGCCACGTTACCGGTGATGGTGTTGGTTCCTTGGACAATGTCTGATGAAACATTGCTTGTCTTAAACTGCGGTACCGCCTGTTGAACCAACTTTTCCGGAGCCTCACTATCAGTTGAGGTCAGCCCAACCATGGCAATACCACCGTCTGAGCGATTTTTAACAGCTGGATCAGGTGCGGTAATGGCATCGCTGGAGTAATTCAAACCGGCGTCCGGCGGCGTTACCTCATCTGGAACCGTACTACTGTAGTGATTAGCCAAAATAGTAGATTTACCGATTTGTGAGATGCTTGGCAACCCGTTAATGTGGGACTCAACAATGACTTCGTTTGACGCTTGATCGCCAGTGGTTCTAGCAAGCCACTGGTGGGAATCTTTAGCCCAATTAGAAATCCCGATTCTAAACCAGAACTGGTCGTTATTATAAGTCCCTGTTTTGGCCGATTTCCCGGTAATAATAGTTAAAACAGGTCGTCCTTGAGCGTCGAAACTCAGTGATAATTTAAAGTCGGAAACGGAACCAGCGGTAGATGAAATTACGTGTGTCTTAGCCAACGCGTCGGTTAATGAAATTGCCTTACTTGGATCAACATTGCCAAAAGTTAACCCAGTCCCTGTATCCGTCGGTATAAGACCATTGCTGACTTCAATGTTGTAAGCCAGCTGCGTATAATCTTGCCAATTTGATGTTTTGAAGAATGGTGTCAAACTTGCCGGCAACGTGATTTTAGTGATCATTGTCCCATTGCCATCATTAGTTTTGTTAAAAGATCCGGCTGCACCAAAACTAATATCATGACCAGTGTTCGTTGTACTTACCGTATCCCATGAACCGATGCCAAGTGTCATCGTTCCTGAAGTTTTTTGAATATTAACAACTGCAGCTGTTTGATCAGCATCTACCGTTTTTAGCAGGTTGTTAAAGTAGAAAGGCAAATCGCTAACTGCTTGTTGTAACTTTTTGGTGTCCAAACTGCCGGTGTTCATCAAGTTCAATGCGTTATCCAAAATTGATTTATAAATTCCGTATGTTTCATTTGTGTACAGGGATGGATCGACCGCTCCTTCACTAGTAATAATCTGCCCAAGTGCGGCACGTGCTGAAGCCGCGGCACTATCATTCGCAATGGTACCCCAAATAGCCGTCTGTAAATTCGACGTGTCCGTTCTAACCGAGGCAGACGATGGTTCATCATACAAATCAGCAACGGCATTCGAACGCGCATCAACCAAATTGCCATATGTCTTGCCATCAAAATTAGCAGGATTAAGCAGCTTGGAATCACTAATCATCTTGTTTAGGTCAGCCCAATCAGTGTTGGCAACCGTTGATAACTGGTTAACAGCATTTTGAATTACAGTCGTTGCGTTAACCAATTCGTCAGTCGTGGTAGTCTTCAATGGTGCGCCCGTTGAATCAAGTAATGCCTGTGCTGCTTGAACCGCTACATTCAAGTTATAGGTACTATCTGTACTGTAAGCGCCACCATTATTTTCAGCCAGTAGCTGTTGCGCACCGGTAATCGTGGTGTTCAGCTCATCTTGAGCAGCTTTTTCACTAACTAATTGTTGGGTTGCTTGTTTCAAATTAAAAATCGCATTGCTTAGCTGATCCTGAGTGGCAGCATTGTTATTCATGACGGCCCGTGCGTATACATAAGCACTCGTAAATGAATCCCAGCTGGCCTTGGTATAGGCATTGTAGGCGTAGTTTGTAGCCGTTGCGTCAGAAGACTGGAAGTTCATGTACGTGGATTTGGCAGTGTTCAATTGATCCTGCAAGTTTTTCAATGAACCGGCTGGAATCAGCGCTGATTGAGCGGCGTTTAAGGCTGTTAAAGCATCTTGAATGTCTTGAGCTGAACTAGTTGCTGTCAACTTTTGGGCAACTGCTTGGGCCTTCTTCAAATTCTGAATCGAAGCAATCGTAAACGTTCCGGCATTATCGATGGCTGTTGCCGCACTGCCGAGTGAGCTTGTTAACTTACCAAACAAAACATCAGCTTTGTTTAATTCAAGGTTGGCTGTGGCATCGTTAAGTTTTTTGCTCAATACAGCCAAGGTATTGGCAGTCGTGGCGTTGTCCGAAGCAGCATTTTGCGCTGCTGATAAAGCATCTTGATAAGCTTGCCAAGCAGCGATGGTGTACTGCGAAGCATCACTAACCGGATAATGCGTTTGATCAGCTGCAATCAGTGCATTAGTATCGCCGGCAGCATCGGATCCAGGCATAATAACTAATCCATTTAAGGCGCTTTGAACCTGTTCTTGTGCCTGCTTCAACGCAATTGGCGAAGAAGTGTCAGTCAAACTGGCTGCATTGGCTAAAGCAGTATTGAGCACTGCATATGATGCACTGGTATACTTTGACCGCACAATGTCCTTGACCTTTGCGAGCACCCCAGAATAGTTCGCCCATGCACTATTGGAAGTTGCGTCAGAAGTAGCGGTTGTAGCGGCGCCGGAAGTGCCGTTAGAAGTGACACCCATAGTTGCACCAGATGTAGGAGCAGCTGTGGCATCAGAGGTGACGCCAGAAGTCGGCGTTGTAGCGGCAGTGCTAGTAGCATCCATCTGAGTGATTTCCTGCGGCGTGCCAGTTTCTGCAAACGCCTTGAGGGCAGCCGTCTTTGCATCAGCAACCTGCTGACTCGTCGCGTCATTTGGCAATACCGTAACCGTTGGTGCCTGGCTAGTAGGTGTGGCTGTTGCTGACGAGCTATCACTAGTGACGCCGTTTTGCTTCCCACTAGCAGCCGATGTAGGTGACTGACTCCCCATTGGTGCAGTGGAGGCAGCCATTGGCGTGGCACTTAATTGCGGCGCCTGACTGGCCTGAGGCGTAGCTACTGACTTAGTTTGGACATTTGTCGTGCTAACTGGTGCTTGGCTAGCCGCAGATGTTGCGTTGATTTGTAGTGGTTGCTGTTGGGTCTTAGTGTTCTGCTCAATAGTCGTTTGATCCGTCGATGCTGTAGACGTGGACTTCTGGGCGACACTATTCGCCTGACTAACCGGCATTGTTGCCGAACCAACAGGCTGTTGTACGGCACTAGCAGTCGCCTGGTTTTGCGTTACTGTCGACGTAAACTCCAGTGGCGTGTTGGTTTGCTTCGTAGCGTCCGATTGTGGATCATTCGGCGCCCCGCCGCCATTAGGATCTGTTGCTGCTTCAACGTTCTTTTCGCTATTAACGAGGAAGCCGCCGAACGTAAATACAGTAATTCCGGCAAACAGCCATTGCTTGCCAGACTTATACATCTTGTAATGCTCTTTCTCACTTGTTATCGTATCTGCGATTTCTTTATTCCTGCGAGACATAATCAATACCCCCTTGAAAGTGAATCCAAATTGTAATTGATTTAATATTCATCGCTGGCTAAATCGTCGTCTCGCTATATGTACATCGACGATTGGTCACGAAATTGCACCAAAGTAAGTTAACAAACCAACCATTGTTCAAGTCCATCTTTAACTTGAACTAATGTCTAGTTACTAAACAATTACCACCTCTAACCTGATTCCAAAAGCAGTTTAGCACGCTTAAATATTGTTTGTACACAAATTGCAAACGACCAAATCGAAAATTTGATCACCTACAATTAAGATTGACAGGACGCGTTTTTAGACCAGTTTCGAAATCAGTTGTGCACCAAGTAGTTTCAAGTTTAAGATTATAAAATGATAAGTGAATAACATTTACAGTTGCTAACCATTTTAGTTAACTTACACCCGCCTTTTTGCTAGTAAAGTTTCTAGTAGCTGTACCTTTTCTTGACAAAATCAAACACATTTATGGACGATTGTTATTCATATCCTTTTCCTAACATGAACAGAATAGATACTGAACGTTTATATTGGTCATCTTAAGCGCTTTAAATCATCAATAAATTGCTGTTGCATCTCATTTGGCACAAAACCTTGCCGGTACGCGAGTGAAATATTAAAACGTTCTGTCAGGGCATCCGCAATCGTCAGCGAGGCAACCTCATCCCCCGACTTAATGGCATCACTAACCATGATGCTGACGCCAAGGTTTTCTGCCACTAATCCCTTGATCAAGTTAATGTCTGGCGACTTATAAATGACGTTTGGCGTGAAACCGGCCGTTTTTGAATAAGCAGTCAGCGCCGCCGGATGAATAAAATTATCCGTTAACGTGACGAACCGTTCCTTAGCGAGTTCGTGAAAGCTTACCCGGTCACGTTGAGCCAGAGGGTGCTGCTTGCTGACGATGACGTGAAAGGGCCGCTCCGCCAGTAACTGCGTGTGCAATAGGTCATTTGGTAGTGGCTGAATTGAACCCAACAATGCGATGTCGATATCGCCATTCTTCAATTCTTTTAGCAACTGGTCAGAACCAGCCTCCCGTGTGCGGATATGTGTGAGAATGCCGTCTGCCATCAGTTTACCCGCTAATTTGGGAAAGTAGACCGTTCCAATAATTGGTGGCAAGCCAAACCGAATGGTCGTCGCTTTGGTCTGAATAATCTCCTGTTGTGATAATTTCAAATTTTGCAAAATCAAAGTGGCCCGCCGTTGTAAAATTTCTCCTGCCGGGGTCAAATGTGCCTGTGCGTGGGTCCGGTCCCGTTGAATCAAGGTATCACCGAACTCTGTTTCCAACCGTTTAATCGCTAACGTGATGGTTGGCTGACTAACGTGAAACTGAGTTGCGGCGGCGGAAAAGTTTTGACGCTCCGCCACAGCCATAAAGTATTTCAAATCACGTGTATTCATTTTTAATAATCTCCATATTGTTATCTTTTATATCAAACTAACTGTTTGACTATGATTATAACAGGGTTGTATCTTTAATTTATCAAAACGTCCATGGAGGCATTAATATGAAAATGACACCAACTGAAATTTTAGAAGATCCATTTTTAAATAAGGGCACTGCGTTTACCGACGCCGAACGCCGCGAATTTGGTCTGATTGGTTTGTTGCCACCACGCGTCCAAACGATGGAAAATCAGTTAGACCGTGTTTATGCGCAGTATCAAGCCAAGTCCACCATGTTGGACAAGCGTCTGTACTTGATGAATCTATTCAATGAAAACCGGATTCTCTTCTATAAGCTTTTTAGTCAACATGTCGTTGAATTTATGCCCGTTGTATACGATCCAACCATTTCTGAAACGATTGAAAATTACAGTGAACTATTTTTAAGCTCACAATATGCGGCCTTCCTCTCCATTGACGACCCCGATGACATGGCGACAACCTTAAAGAATGTGGCTGGCGACCGCGACATTCAGTTGGTCGTTGTCACAGATGGTGAAGGAATTCTCGGCATCGGTGACTGGGGCGTTCAAGGGGTCGATATTTCTGTCGGTAAGCTCATGGTTTACACCGCCGCAGCTGGCATTGATCCTCACAAAGTCTTACCTGTTGTTCTGGACACTGGTACTAACAATGAATCCTTGCTGAACGATCCCCTTTATCTCGGCAATCACCACAAACGTGTCGAAGGCGACAAGTATTACCAATTCGTCGATCAGTTTGTTACCACTGCTGAATCGCTCTTCCCGAATATGTACCTTCATTTTGAAGACTTTGGTCGCAATAATGCCGCTAAAATTTTGCAGAAGTATCAGCGCCAGTATGTCACCTTCAACGATGATATTCAGGGGACTGGTATCATCACCCTCGCTGGCATCCTCGGCGCATTGAACATTTCAAAGCAAAAATTGACCGACCAAACCTACCTGACGTTTGGTGCAGGATCCGCTGGTGCCGGCATTGCCAAACGCATTTTCGATGAGATGGTCGAACAGGGTCTGAGTGCCGACGAAGCACGCAAACACTTCTACATGGTCGACAAACAGGGCTTGCTGTTTGATGACATGACTGACCTCACCCCCGAACAACGGCCGTTTGCTCGTCAACGAAGTGAATTTACAAACGCAGATGAATTAACCAACCTTGCCGCCGTCGTAAACGCTATCCACCCGACAATTCTAGTTGGTACATCAACTCAACCAGGAACATTCACGGAAGACATCGTCCGCGACATGGCGGACCACACGGAACGGCCAATCATTTTCCCACTGTCTAACCCAACCAAGTTAGCAGAAGCCTCCGCTGATGATCTCATCAAATGGACCGATGGCCGTGGTTTGATTGCCACAGGGATTCCGGCTCACGATGTTGACTATAACGGTATTACTTATAAAATTGGTCAGGCCAACAACGCACTAGTTTACCCCGGCTTAGGTCTTGGCACCATCGCCGCTTCTGCCAAAGTGCTAAACGACACGATGATTAGCAAGGCTGCCCACTCACTCGGCGGGATCGTCAATGTGAACGAACCCGGTGCAGCCGTATTACCACCCATCGAAAAACTCAATGTCTTTTCCGAAACAGTTGCTGAAGCTGTTGCTCAAAGCGCTGTCGATCAAGGTTTGAACGAGAAACCGATTGACGACGTGAAGGCTGCCGTCCTGGATACGAAATGGACACCAGAATATACCAAACTGAATTTAGACGACTAAGTTCCAACTCGTGCACCTAGCCTGATCGGAGTTGACATTTTGTCGAAAACAAACCGTTCACAATCACCCGTCAATAACTGGCGAGTATTTGTGAACGTTTTTTTGCTTATATGTCAATTCAATGCCGATATCCCATTGGCTCACACAAATAACAGCGAGTGCCGACCGTTCATAAACAAACTATTTTCTTTGGCGCATCACCAATAATCACCTATCATAAATTTACTAATTGCACATCCAGACTGTTTCGACTAGAATTCAAGGTGAATAGAGGAGATTGCCATGGATAAAGTTAAATTGCAACGCGCCTTGTGGTATGTCGCTGGGGGCGTCCTAGGATTAGGGTTGCTAACAATGCTTATCGAAGCAATTCACATGATGTGGGTTGTCATGTTTGAAATGTGAGTTTGAAAAAATACGTTGACGTTTGGTTAACCATCAGAAGATGGCAATTAAACGTCAACGTATTTTTTATTTTATGCAGCATTTAGAAAATCGATTTCATTAACAAATCCCTTTATTAATTGGTTTTCGTTAATCGTAACCAGTTAACTTTATACAGTTATTTTAAAACAGAAATTGTGCTGTTTGCCAAACGACTTCGGGATTAGAACGTAACGCTGAGTGCTGAACAGATAAGATATCCCCGTTAATAATGTGCTGCTGGTACGTTTGAACATATTGCGCTGCAAGTGGTCGTAATGCCTTAACACCAGCAACTGATACCTCTGTGTCCGTGCCTAAGCCCCACACATTACCCCCGATCGCCAGAATCTTCAGATTACGTGGCAGGTCAGCCGCCCGCTTGAGATAACGGTTATATCTGTGAGCGATGGAAGTATTGCTGTTAATTGTTGCAAACGGACTGGCAATGGCGACCCAATGACGGACTTGCGGTTGTGCGTCATGGTGATTGGTAACCAGATAACTATATGCAACGCCACCACCCATCGAATGCGTTACAAAATTAACCTCGGTAATGTGCTGTCGGGTCCGCAATTCATGCATAATTTTAGGTAACAGTCTGATTTGAACAGCCGGATCACGATTGTCTGCAAACGCCAATTGAACCAGATAATTAGTTGAGGCCCGTCGATCACCAGAAAAGCTGAGTTGTCCGCGATGGTTTATGCGAACCAGCTCGCGATGGCTAGCAATCCCTGCCCGTTGCCAATGTGTCGTCATCTGGTCAAAAGCCTTGGCGTTTGAACCATAACCACCGATAAACACTGTGGCTGTGTGGGTCTGTCTTGCATGAAGTGTCAATAAACGGTGTTGATATAGGAGACTGTGCCCAGCATCCCACCCTACAAATCCGAGCAATAAAAGACTAATAATCAGTAAAACCTTGGTATGTCGCTTCATAATTCATTCGCCACTTTTCTAATTGGCATCATTATAAACTGTTTTCTTGTAATGAATGAAACAAAAAGAACATTTTTAGTCGTTTTTGTACACTTTTTTTAGAATGGTGTTATACTCGTCCACAATTATGAAGGATTTTAGCTGAGATTGGAAAGGAAGTGTATCATGGCCAAAACTTCAAAGCGAACCGACATGTTACATCATCTTATAAGCTATATGAACATTAACAGATTTTCGGACCTGCGAATGGACGATATTATCCGGATTGCACATGCAAGCCGCACAACCGTTTACCGTTACTTCTCGTCAAAAGATGATGTAATGATAGCTGTCATTACAGAGTATTGCGACTTCATCGACGACTTGCAACTACCCACCGCTAATAATGATCAAACGGCCATGCTCATCGGCCTTAATGAATTGATTAAAGCTCAATTACTGTTTGAGAGCAGTCTGTCGCGCCGTTTTCGCCAAGAATTAGCGACTGAATATCCCCAATTATCTTCAACACTAAATACTGCGATTGAAAAATTTGACCAACAACAACGACAATTTTACACGCATGGTCAGACACTGAAATTGTTCAATCAAGCTAACCCAACACTCTGGCTGCTGGCGGATCACGAAATGATTTCCACACTGCTCGACGAACATTATCTTGTCACCCATTCATTGAGTGCACGACAAGCACTAATTGACTACGTAAACTTTAAATACCAACAAGTGGTGCGTCCCGAATACCAAGGACAACTGCGTGTGCGTGACTTAGACCCCACTATCAGCAAACTTCTTCAATCACGATTTTAAGGAAGGACGTCCTTTCCATGACTACCTCTAAACAAACCAATTGTCCATTTTGTGACAAGCCAGCTAACGAAATTTTATTATCAAACTATCTGGCGGTCGCTTTTAATGACATTCATCCAATGGCTCCCGGTCATATGTTAATTGTGCCGCGACGGCATTGCCAAACCTTGTTTGACGCCACACCAGAGGAACAACATGCCATGATGGATTTACTATCACAGGCCAAACAATCACTCGATGTGCAACTACATCCCCGAGGTTATCAAGTTTTTAGTCATGTCGGCCAAATTGCTGGTCAACGAGTTGATCACGCTCACATTCACCTTGTGCCCGTTGCGTAAACGTTACCCTCATTACATCCTTCATAATTGACCGTTTATTAATAAAAAATGTTATCGAGGTCCTCAGTCATGTTTAATGCTTTAACGCACCATCAATCAGCCAACTTTGACGAACAAATTAATCAGTTGGCTCAGCTTATTTCAAATTCACATCACACCATTGCGCTAACAGGTGCCGGCATCTCGGTGGCCAGTGACATCCCCGACTTGGAACAATTGAGTGGCGGTACGACAGGTTCACTTTCATCTGAAAGTTACCTTGAAGCACACCCCGATGATTTTTATCGCCAATTTCACCAGCTGTTTATCGATCCTATTTTTAATGTCGGCCCGACCGCCGCGCATAAAGTTTTAGCTCAGCTTGAACACCATCAACTGTTAGACGGCGTGATTACGACTAATGTCGATTATCTTCATGAGCGTGCTGGCAGTCACAACACAGCCAATATTTGGAGTAGTTTGAACATTAATCACTGTGTGCAGTGCGGTCGCATTTATCCCCTCGAAATTTTGCGTGAGCCAGTACCTCACTGCCCAAACTGTGGTGGCCTCATTTCGCCAGACCCCATATTCCGCAATATTGCGACAGTGCCCGCCGAACGCGAACGGGCTGATCTATGGACAAACACCGCTGACTTAGTCCTCGTCACTGGCGCTAATGGATACTACGACCATGTTGAAAGTCGCTCAACCCTAGTTGACATCAACCCCGCCCAAACGGAATTCGATGATCGAGCCACTTTAGTGATTCGTGCGACAGCTGATAAAACATTTGTTGCATTGGCAGACAAATTAAATTTACCTATTATGACCGTAACCAACTAAGTATAAAAGAATTGAGATGGCTAACATGTCCAACGAAAAAGATTATCAATTAACACTCACTGTGCCCACACCAGAAGAATTTTGTGCACTTCGCAAAGTTGCAGGTCTAAGTCCACGTAACCTAATCTCAGCTACTCGCGGTCTGCCAAATAGTTTAATGGGCGTTTCAATCCGTAAACAGGGCCAATTAGTGGCGATGGCACGCGTTGTTGGCGATGGCAGCATCGTCTTCGAAGTCGTCGATGTTGCCGTCACACCAAGTGAGCAAGGTCACGGTCTCGGCAAACAATTAATGCGCGCTGTAACCAACTATTTATCTGAAAATGCCCCCGCGGACGCAGACGTCAGTTTGATCGCCGATGTGCCCGCTGACCACCTATACGCACAGTTCGGTTTCCAACCAACGGCTCCCGAAAGCATTGGGATGGTGTGGCATCGTGAATAAATCCATCCAAATTTGACTTTGTTAATGAGAAGCGTATGCTGTAGTCAATTCGTTAGGTGAGTAATCACTCACTCGACTGTTTTGGACTTCGATGTACTCTAATTTAACGAAAATTATAAAAGGCCTATACTGGCCCTAGCATCTAAATTTAGAAATGTAAGTAGGCGAGGACGATGGCAACGAAAACATTAACAAATGATGATTTTGCTAAGATGGATATCAGTCAATTACAAGAACAACTCGGCACTTCAGCAGAAGGGCTCAGTCATGATGAGGCGGCAAAACGACTCACACAATATGGAACCAATACCATTCAGCATGGCAAACGTCAGTCGCAGTTACTAAGCTTTCTCAAGAACTTTACGTCGATGATGGCCATTTTGCTGTGGGTCAGTGGTTTCATCGCCATGTTCGCTGGAATGGTGGAACTCGGCATTGCCATCTGGGCTGTCAACTTGATCAATGGGTGTTTCTCATTTTGGCAGGAACACGCCGCACAAAAGGCAACGGATTCCTTGCGCAAGATGTTACCAACGTTTGTCCAGGTCACGCGCGATGGCAAGGACATGCAAATCAATGCGGATGATCTGGTACCGGGCGATGTCTTCGCCATTCAGGCTGGTAACGCGATTCCTGCCGATGCCCGCCTGACCGAAGTCTCCTCGATGCAAGTCGACGAATCAGCCCTCACTGGTGAGTCCGTCCCCACTTCCAAACGTTCAACCTATAATCATGGCGAGGGTCAGTTTGCCGAAAAGAACATCGTTTACGCCGGCACCGTGGTCACTAGTGGCACGGCAACCGCGATTGCACTCAGCACTGGAATGCAAACAGAATTTGGTAAAATCGCTAGTCTAACTCAGAACGAAAAGCAAACTGCATCACCGTTGCAGCAAGAGCTTAACCGTCTAACAAGGCAGCTATCACTTATCGCGATTATGATTGGTGTTGTCTTCTTTGTTCTGGCCATCTTCTTCGTTCACTATCCGGTCGCTAAATCGTTTATCTTTGCGCTCGGCATGATTGTGGCATTCATCCCCGAAGGCTTGTTACCAACTGTCACACTATCATTAGCTCAAGGCACACAACGGATGGCCAAAAAACACGCCTTGCTAAAACAACTCAACAGTGTGGAAACACTGGGTGAAACGACCGTCATCTGTTCCGACAAAACCGGGACGCTGACACAAAATCAAATGACCATCAACAATGTGTGGCTGCCGACCCGCACTTATGCTGTTACGGGCACTGGATATGTCAACAACGGCCACATTCAGTTTGGTAGCAAAGACTTCGATGCCACACAGGATGCAGACCTTTCACGACTGCTACAAATTGCGCTACTTAATAACGATACTCAGGTTCAGGCGCCAGCGACCAGTCAAGATACACCGAAAATTCTGGGCACGCCGACTGAGGCAGCCCTCGATATCTTAACAGCTAAGGCTGGGTTGGATAAGGCAACGGTTGCCAAGGAGATGCCGCGGCTGGCTGAATTGCCGTTTGACTCTGATCGCAAACGGATGACGACGATTCACCCCACCGCTGATGGTGGCCGCGTCATTTACACAAAGGGTGCTCTCGATGGCATGCTAAGCATCAGTGATCAGATTCTAGATGGCGGTAATGTGCGTGCCATGACCGAAGCCGACCGCAACGAGATTAATCACGCCAATGAAATGTACGCGGCTCAAGGGTTACGCGCATTGGCGTTTGCCTATCGAGAAGTCGGCGCGGATAGTTCAACGCTCCCTCAAGACAACAAAGCAATCAGTATCGACGCAGCTGAACGGCACATGATCTTCGTTGGGCTGACCATTATGGCCGACCCGCCACGTCCAGAAATTTACGACGCAGTCAAAAAGTGTCACCGCGCCAACATCCGGATCATTATGGTCACTGGCGACAGTGCGTTAACTGCCAAGAGTGTCGCCGTCAAAATTGGGCTCACTTCTGACAAAGTGCGCGTCATCACCGGTGATGAACTCAACCAAATGAGTGACGATCAACTTCGTGAAGCGGTCAAAGGTGAAGTTATCTTCGCCCGCGTTGCACCTGAACATAAATTCCGTATCGTTTCCACCTGTCAGGCAAACGGCGATATCGTTGCCTCCACTGGTGATGGTGTCAATGACGCACCAGCCTTAAAGAAGGCTGATATCGGGATTGCCATGGGTGTCACTGGGACAGATGTTGCTAAGGATGCCGCGGACATGATCCTGACTGACGATAACTTTGCTTCTATCGTGGCAGCTATTGAAGAAGGCCGGACCGTTTACAGTAATTTGCAAAAGTTCCTGTTGTACATTCTAAACAGCAACGTACCAGAAGCAGCACCATCCGTTATCTTCTTGTTCACCCGCGGGCTGGTGCCATTACCATTAACCGTTATGCAGATTTTAACCGTTGATTTAGGGACGGATATGCTTCCTGCCCTTGGCCTTGGTGCTGAACAAAGCGAACCAGGAATTATGGATCAGCCACCGCGTCCGCGGACAGCCCACTTGTTAAACAAGTCCATCATCTGGAAAGCGTTTGGCTTATATGGTTTAGTCGCCTCCGTTATTTCAACGGTCGCCTACTTCTTCGTTAACAAGATGAACGGTTGGCCTGGTATCGCGCTGGCAAGCAATGGCGATATTTACCGCGAAGCCACCACCATGACGCTGGCCGCAATTGTCTTTTGTCAGATTGCCGCAGCTATCAACTGTCGGACACAGATATCTTCAGTCTTCAGCATCGGTATTTTCAGCAACCACCGCATCTGGTGGGGAATTGCGTTTGAAGTATTGCTACTAGCCTGCTTGATCTATATCCCATTCTTGCAGGGACTATTTAACACGGCGCCACTAGGTGTTAGTGAATGGATTTTTCTGGTTGTCATTCCAATTCCGTTATTCTTGCTGGAAGAATTGCGTAAGTACTTGGTTCGACAACATCACGCCAAACAATAAAAGTTCGTTTCAAAAGTCCACAATGACTGATTAGAATCAGTTATTGCGGACTTTTTGTGACCAAATTAATTGACGGTCGAAGAACAATTTAAAGGCGTAAACCAGCCAAATACACCGGCGCCAAAACGAATCATCCCCGCTACTACAATGATGACTGCTAACGGCCAATGCGCCGCCACTAACCCCGCTCCCAGAAAACTACCAATGGGAATCGACGCGTACGAGATCATTCGCGTCACACTGACGACACGGCCAAGGATTGCTTGTGGAATAACCGTTTGCCGTAATGAAAAGAACACCACCGCATTCACATTGCCACAGAAATTAACCAGCGCATAAAAGGCTGCTACTGAAAGGAAGTGGTGGCTCAGACCAACACCAACCAAACCGATGCCTGCTAATAATGTCGTACCAACAATTAAGGTGCCTGCCGAAAAATGACGACTTAACCATGGCGTCGCAAGAGAGCCGATAATAGCCCCAATGCCTGCTAATCCCATCGTGATACCAGCAATCGAAACAGATGTGTGCAGCGAATGGCGCATAAAATAAATGAAGTTAGCGGCAAACATGTTGGTACCCAAGTTTGTCCAAAAGAATAACAGAGCCCCATACCAAACAATTTTGTTTTGATATGAAGCAACGAAGCCGGCCTTTATGGCGCTTACTGTCGATTCTGAAATTAATGCAGTTTGACGTTTTGCGCTGGGGTGGACAGCAAAACTCAAGATGGCCGCCAGTAAAAAGCTTGCCGCATCAATGGAAACCGCTAACTGTGGTGCAATAATCGCAGTCAACAAACCACCGACCATCGGACCAATTAGGCTCAGTGTGTTGTCCACAACCTGTAAAGAAGCATTCGCCTTATACAGTCTCGTTGAATCAACGATCCGTGCAATAATACTTTGAAATGCTGGATGCATCAACGGCGCGAAGCTAGCCTGCACGAAAATCAATAGATAGAACCAGAATCCAGTTGTGTGACTATACACTAAGATGGCTAGACAGCTGGTAGCCAAGGCGGCACCTAAATTACCCCAGAACAAAATCTGGCGTTCTTCAAAGCGGTCAGCCATAATGCCGCTAAAGACTGAAATAAACAGCCAAGGTAAAAATTGAATCCCGTAGATAAGGGCCATTTGCGCACCTGAACCAGTCAGTTGATAAATGGCAATTGGCAAAGCGATTTTTAGTAGCCAGTCGCCCAGTGTCGAAACTGTGAAAGACAGCCACAAAAATTGAAAATTAAAGCGTGATTTAATCATGACAACACCTCATATCGATTAATCACGCGTCGACGCGTTTAATAAATAGCTATTGTTCGTTGTTCACATTAGCATTAGACTCTGAATAGCGTGTTGAAATTGTCATATTATACAAATAGAAAGAAGCCTTTTATGTCCTCAATGGGTGCAACATTCCGTCAATTGCGTCGTGGCAAACATCTGTCGCTGACAGAGGTCAGTGATGGCATCGTTACTGCGTCATTCTTATCCAAATACGAGCGTGGTCTAACTGATATTTCGTTTGCAACATTAACCCGCCTGCTCGAACGGATTAATGTCGACATCGCAGAGTTCGTCTATTTTGACCAGTCCGCACAGTCAGATCACTCGACAAACGAGCAGTATTTGCATGACGTGAGCCGTTTATATCTGGCAGATAATATTGGCGCTTTACGTCAGTTAAAAAGCACATTTAGAAAAGACCACGAACAGCTGTTGCCACTCTTTCTCGATTTAAATGACGCAATGTTAGATGCCTGTATTGCATCACTAACCCAAACAACACTGGCGTCGTCCTCGCAGGAACTCATCATTAACTACCTATCAAGCGCAGAACATTGGGGATTCTACGAGCTTTACTTATTTGGTAACTCGCTGATGTGCCTGCCGGTCGATCAGGCAATCACCTTAGCCAACCTGATGTATAAACGCGGGCTGACCTACGTGAATTTACAAACGGATAATGTGTCTGCCCAATTCCGCATCTTGAACAACTTGATTTGTGCCTGTGCTGAACATAATCGCTTAGAAGCTGCTCAGCACTTTTTGGTACTCTTCAAACGCCTATTAATCCATCCTCGGCAATTCTATGAGACCGTTAAATATCAAATTCTTGTCGGCATGATTATGTACTTAACTGGTAAACAAGATGCTGGATTGAATCGTCTACAAGCGGCATTAATCATTGTTAAACAGATTGGCACACCAGCATTGCTGGCACACGAAATCAACTACCTGCAACGCTTTATGCCGTCAGACGTTTGGCAACAACTACGCGAAGCTGTTGACCGCGCTCCCAGCGCATAAAATTAATTGTAAATTGTTGTCAAAATAGCGTTCAACCTGCACAATTGAGTTACGAACACGAGGGGGAATTCGATTCATGCACTTCAACTATGGGGCCGGTCCACTAATTAAATCGGTCTGGCTGATTGCTATTATTTTTGCACTAATCTTTGCTTGGTCCTGGTACCGAGATAAGCGCCGGCTGATTAACGGTATCTGGTTTAACATCGCCTTCTACTCGATGTTGCTGGCGCTGGGGTCAACGATTTTGAACATGGAAAATCATATTCTGATCGTGCTATTCGGTGTTCCGTTCGTTTTGGCCATAATTGCAATTGGGTTGGTGTTTGCACTTCAAAGTATCCTGTTAATTTGGAATGCCGTCATCGTCTGGCGTAGGGAAAGCCACTCACTCGGCAATATGTTAACGTTAATTCTCGGTATCGGCGTGCTACTGATTCCCTGGATTGACGGTTGGGCCGGCCGTTTGCTACCACAACCATGGTTCGTTTTCTTCAACATGGTGACCGATATCGTCGTGCTGTACCTACTCTTTTGGTTTTATAACTACCTTACCGTATTGGTGCTCTATCAATTCAACCGGCCCAAACGCAATCAGCGTTATGTCATCGTGCTTGGTAGCGGACTGATCAATGGTGGCGACGTACCACCACTGTTAGCACAACGTGTCGACCGCGGGATTGAATTCTATCAACGGCAATTACGTGAGACAGGTAAGGCACCCATCTTGATTCTCTCAGGTGGTCAAGGTGGCAACGAGACCCGCGCAGAAGGTGTTGCGATGCGTGAATATGCTTTACAACATGGCATCCCCGCTGATCACGCAATCGCCGAGGACCAATCCATCAATACGCTACAAAACATGTTGTTCTCGAAAAAGCTAATGACGTTTAATGATGGCAAGCAGCCTAACGCGATTTTTGTCACCAGTAATTACCACACGCTCCGTGCGGGGATGATTGCCCGGCGTGCCGGTCTCAAAGCTGATGGAATTGGTTCACGCACTGCTAAGTTCTTCTTACCAAACGCCATTATTCGCGAGTACATTGCAGTGTTTGCCCGTCACAAGTGGGCCCATGCGCTAACCATTGCATCGTTGCTGATTCTGGGCGGTTTAACTGTTCTTTTCGAATATCACGTCCTTTAGCTTTTTCCTATACCCATTACATACGCGAAACGCAGGTGATTTGTTTGTCGAGAATCAAAAAATATTTCGTATTAGACAAAAACGACCAAGACGATATCACCTTGGCCTTCAAATACGGCCGCAGCTCTGCCTTGGCATGGGTATTAATTTCACTGACAGCGTTGGCTGGCGTGATTACGGAAGTGGTGCCCGACCTTGAGCATTTCCACCTGCTGGTTTCACCGCCGCCTTTAAGCTTACTGACCGCGCTTGGCGGGCTGTACAGCTACTATATTGCAGGAACTGTGTTCTTCTTTTTCTGGCAGCTAAGTCGCTGGATGCCGAACCGTCCGCGTGTCAAACGGCGAACGGGCTGGCTTGAAAGTATTTGTGCGGTCGTCATCATTACGTTTGTACAAGGGGTCGTCGCTAATATTGCCGACAGCTTGATCACCAAACTGCATGTCAAAACGGTCACCGACACGGCAGAAAGTAGCGTCACCTTCCACGGCACCGCGTGGCACAAGTTCATCAGCTACGCCATCAATAATTGGTATGAAATTCCCAGTGAGGACGTGTTTCGACTGAGTCTCTTTTCACTAATTTTCGTTGCGCTGCTGTGGATCAAACGACCAACGCTACGCTACTGGCTTGCCTTTCTCATCACCGCATTGCTGTTTGGCGCTTGGCATTACAGCTCCTATAGCTACCACATGACGGAAGTGTTGATTGATGTCGGGCTGCCAACGTTGCTGGACGGCTGCCTGTGGTTAAGAACGCGGAACCTGTGGACGTTTACGGCAAGTCATCTGCTGTATGATTATTCGGGAAATTTATAACAGCATTGTTAAACCTCTTAGATTCATGTTTAAGACACATGAATCTAAGAGGTTTTTTCGTCGTAATTGAATCCAATATTAGATTATGACTGTGTTTTTTCTAAATTTCGTGTTATTTTGGATATAAATTACAAATTAAATGTAATTTTCTGGAGGACAGCATGCAAAATTCTAAAATAAAATTGATTGGTTTCCAGATTTTTGGACACTCCTTGTTTCAGGATGGTTCTATTTTTTCTATTCAGACCGCCAGTCAGGTTACAAGCCGCACTAAAAGTCGTGTTTATCAGCTCAACGGCCACTTAACACTCAACCGAACGATTGGAATTGTAGGTATTAATGCAACTGGCAAGAGTACTCTCATGGAAATTTTTAAAGGCCTAAATGACCTCTATCTAAAATCATTGTCTATTGATCAAACCTCCCTCATTCATTCTTTTCGTTCCAATGAACGACGAATAAGAGTCCGTACTTTTTTTGCATCAGACACTGACGATCGTTTTTGTGCTGATACCTCTTTTGCTCAAACTTTGGCAGATGAATCCACCACACCTGCGCCCACGAAGCAATTTGAGTGGCTTATCACGGCAGAAAAAATTTACCACAGCAAGACAGCTGCGTCTAAGTCAAAATATTTTGAATTTAAAGAAAATCAGTTAGCTGCTCAAAGATCAGCACTGAGTCAAAAAGAACGTTTACTACTCAGTCCTAAAGACTCGATTTTTAGGATCGTGCTACAGCAATCTACCATGTTTTATGACGTCATTTCGACAGTTTCCTTAACTGACAGCAACGTTGTTAAAAGTTTCGCCGATGAAACTCCACCCG
This sequence comes from Furfurilactobacillus rossiae DSM 15814, assembly GCF_000428925.1. GTDB lineage: Bacteria > Bacillota > Bacilli > Lactobacillales > Lactobacillaceae > Furfurilactobacillus > Furfurilactobacillus rossiae. The sequence continues at coordinate 107,403 of NZ_AUAW01000010.1, forward strand.
AACTGCTGGAATACCTCGATAGTTCCATTGATTATTTGAAATATAAAGTCGATGACTCGGGTCATACTTTAAGTTATATTCTCAAATTCAAGGGTGAGGAAAACATCATTGTTGTTTCAAATTTAAGTGATATTGCAAATTATCTGTCATCCGGTACTATCAAAGGAATTACACTCTTTTACGAATTTTTAAATGCACTTCGTCAGGGCGCTACGTTACTTGTTGACGAAATCGAGTTGCATGTAAACAAACAAATTGTTCGAGATTTTATCGGTTTTTTCTCAGATCCTAAAATTAATGTAAATAACGCAACGTTGGTCTATTCTTCTCACTACATTGAACTCACAGACGATTTAGACAGACAAGATGAAGAGTACATCCTAATTCGCAAAGTACAAACGAAATTATGTCGTCTAAATGACGCCAAAGTACGTACAGAATTGAAAAACAGTGAAATATTTCAGAACAACTATCTAAAAGGCACCGCCCCAAGCTACACCCGCTACATGAACTTGAAAAGAACCATTGTAAAGCACAATCAATCGTTATCACAGGATGCTACCAACACTATGGGGTCAGGAGAAAACAGCCGTGACGTTAAATAGTTTTGTAGTGGAAGGCGCTGCTGAAAAGGCAATATTAGATATTCTGGTCGAAAACTGCCTCTTGAACATACAACGAGACACATTTCTGGAAAACAATTCCGGAAAAATTATTTTTGATTCTTTGAACCCTCGTAAGTTTGCAAAAGACTTTTTAAACCATGATTTTGACGAGCCGGTTCAAGTACACGTATTGTTGGACAACCCGAATAAGAAGCTAGATTTTTCTAAGTATAGTAACCAAGTTGGCTTGGTTAAATATTATGTGACACGCGAAGAGATTGAAACAATTCATTTGTACCATAATGAAAATTGGTTGCTTCAGTATGGTAAATATAAGCAGCATATGAGCGGCAAAGATGCAAAACCCAGTGCATTTTTCATCAACCACGGTCACGGTGGTCTTGGCATTACAAATATTAAGCAATATGATTATGTATATAACCTTTGGTGCAATGCTCCTCAAGAACTGGTCGCTGCCATTAAACATGTCCAAACGGATATGAAACATAAACACAGTTTACGCAGTTTCCCCAGGAATTACGGATATTTGGCTGATCTTTTAAAATGATTGCCTATGCAATTGTTGATGTCGCCTTAAACACTATGTGATGCAAAATTTCTCAAATGTTTGAACATACGCGTTAAAAAGATAACGAGTTTGGGACATAACTCAAAATAAATCGACCAGAGAAAAGTGATTTTTGCTTTTCTCTGGTCGATTTTTTCATTGCCCTGGTTTTTTCGAATTTCTATGTTTATATGGGCCTTTTCTCGGGCCCATTTAATCATATTCATGGCCATTAGGACCAATCCAACTTCGTTGTTTACTTTATCTAACCCTCTAACCGAAAATCGAGTAAACCTCAAATGAGCCTTCACATCTGCGAAGACTGGTTCGACCTCGATTTTTCGTTGACCATAAATCTTCTTACCTTCGTCACTTTGGAGTTGAACTCTGG
>NZ_AUAW01000011.1 GCF_000428925.1 Furfurilactobacillus rossiae DSM 15814
GATATCTAGTTGAGACAGTCCATTGACTAAGCGATCATGAACTGCGGCATTCTTTGTATCTTGCGAATACCGTTTCCATTCATGACTTGGTTCAAGCGCTTTAAAATCTTCTAATTGTTCAAGGCCAAGCCACTTTTTAAGTGTTACAAATGCGATTCCAAAGTCCTTGGTGAACGCCCTCATGCTTTTGCCTGAGTGTTTGAACTGATAAAGAGTGTCTAGCTTTTGTTCAAGACTATACGAACGTCCTTGTTTTTCCATACAAAAATCCCCTTAGAAATAGATAGACGATTTATTATTTCGTCTGTCTACTCTAAGGGGACAATAACATGATTAGCTGTCGGGAAGCTTTTTTAATTTGATCGACCTTGGTGTACTGTTAACAACGTGTTCGGTAATCAAATAATCAAACTAAAAAAGATTTAGACACTAATTCAAAGTGACTGAACTATAATAAGAACACTTTCCATTTGTGTAGTCTTTAGAATTCTTTCACAATCAGAAAAGTGTTCACTAATAAAAATTGTTAATGAAAGGAGAATAATGTAAATAATTTTCTCGAAGTCATTGAGAACGGTTGCAAAACGCTAAAATCTTTGTCGGAGTAGGAATAATCAGACATTAGAGAATGCGAAATTCTTTTGCGATTGATTTTCAATGGTGGTATCATATTTCTGTATTTTGAACAGCAGGGGCTCGGATTTTATGGCTATTTTTACATAACTGTAACGAGCTGGTTCACAATATTGCAACACAACTAAGGTTACGGAAAGAGGTGATATTTAGTGGATTCCTTCCAATTTTTGGGGCTGACTTTTAACACCGCCAACATTATCTCGATTACAATTGCGTTTGCCATCGTGTTTTTTGTCGTTTTCTTTCTATCTAGAAAAATTACGATGAAGCCAACCGGTGGCCAAAATATTTTGGAGTGGATAATTGATTTCACCAACGGCATTGTTCGTGGTCAATTACCTGGACGTGATGGCGGTCAGCTTGGATTATTTGCGTTTACAGCGTTTCTTTTCGTTTTCTTCGCTAACCAGTTAGGTTTGTTCCTACAGGTTTCTGTGAACGGCGTTGATTATGTTCGTAGTCCAACTGCTAATCCAGTTGTGACGCTGACGATGGCTATGGTTACACTAGCGTTGGCTCACTACTTGGGTGTGGTTAAGTTCGGTTTTGGTGGTTATATTTCAAATTCTTATCTCAAACCATTTGCAGCATTACTACCAATTAACCTCGTCGAAGAATTCACGAACTTGTTAACGTTGGCTTTGCGGCTTTACGGTAACATCTTCGCTGGTGAGACGTTGTTGAAACTGATTGGCGGAATGGCCTTCTCACACGGTCTTCCAACGATTATTGTAGCGTTACCACTTGAGATTGTTTGGCAGGGATTCTCGGTATTTATCGGGGCAATCCAAGCCTATGTTTTTGTAACCTTAAGCACAGTATATATTTCTCGGAAAGTTACGGTAGAGGAATAAAAATTTCTTAGGAGGATTCAATATTATGGGAGCAATTGCTGCTGGAATTGCCGCTGCTGCGGCAGCTATCGGTGCCGGTGTCGGTGACGGGATGGTTATTTCTAAGACCTTGGATGGTATGGCACGTCAGCCAGAATTATCCGGTCAACTTCGTGGAACGATGTTCATTGGTGTTGGTTTAATTGAAGCTATGCCAATCATTTCTATCGTTATCGCCTTCTTAGTTATGAACAAGTAGTTTCAAGACTAAAGAAGTACTAATTCTGACAAGGGAGGTGCCAATAGATGTTTTCACCATTAGTTTTAGCGGCTGAAAAGGGTTTTGATTACGGCGATATGCTGTTTTATATGGTCGCATTTGTATTGTTAATGTGGTTAGTTAAGGTGTTTGCTTGGAAACCCGTTACGAAAATGATGAATGACCGGGCCACGAAAATTGCTAACGACATTGATTCTGCTGAAAAGTCACGCTCTGATGCAGAAAGTTTAGCAAGTCAACGTCGTGATGCACTTGCCAACTCACATCAAGAAGCCTCAACAATTGTTGCTGACGCTAAGGATGCGGGTAATCAACAACGTGACAAGATTATTAACCAAGCACAATCAGATGCCCAGAAGTTACGCGAGAACGCCACTTCTGATATTGAACAACAACGTCAAGACGCTCTTGTAAGCGCACGTAAAGACGTGGCTGATTTGTCTATTGAGATTGCTTCCAAGATCATTCACAAGCAATTAAATGCCGACGATCAAAAGGCATTGATTGATTCTTATATCGAAGGGTTGGGAAAAGATGACCAAACTCGCTAAATCGCAAGTTGCTCGTCGTTATGGTCGTGCCATGTTTGACGCGGCAAACGAAAAGCAGCAACTGGAACCGGTTTATGATGAGCTCATCCAAGTCCAAGGCGTTTTTCAATCCGTGCCTAATTTGGGAACGGTTTTGACAGGTGCTGGTTTACAGAACCCCGAGAAAGAAGCCCTCTTGAAGCCTTTGTTAAGCTCAACTAGTCCACTAGTTCATAACTTTTTACAAATGCTTTTCGACTACGGCCGGTTGGATGATACGGTCGCAATCATTGATGAGTTCAAACGGCTCTATGATGAACAAAACCAAACAGTTTATGCTGACGTAACTACTGCTGTAAGTCTCGATGAGACTCAAAAACAGCGGCTAGCGGACAGCATTGCTAAGCGGGTCGGTGCTAAAACTGTACACGTAAATCAAATTGTTAATCCAGATATTATTGGTGGCGTGATCGTCAACAGTAATAACACCGTGATTGACGGTTCGATTCGTACCCGTCTAGCGCATATCCGTCAAAGTTTGACGCGATAAATTTTTAAACAAAGAGGTGAATTCCGCATGAGCATCAAAGCTGAAGAAATCAGCGCTCTGATTAAGCAACAACTTGAGAACTATCAAGAAGAGCTAACCGTTGAAGAAACGGGAACAGTAACCTACGTTGGTGACGGGGTTGCTCGTGCTCATGGTCTGGATAATGCATTAGCTGGCGAATTACTTGAATTCGATAACGGCGTGTATGGGATGGTCCAAAACCTTGAATCCGATGACGTCGGAATCGTTGTTTTGGGTGCTTACGATGGTATCCAAGAAGGTTCGTCCGTTAAACGGACTGGCCGGATTATGGAAGTACCAGTAGGTGATGCCCTTATTGGCCGTGTTGTGAACTCTCTAGGTCAACCTATCGACGGCAAGGGTGAGATGAAAACAGATCACACGCGCCCTGTTGAATTTAAGGCCCCGGGTGTTATGCAACGGAAGTCCGTTAGTGAACCATTACAGACTGGGATCAAAGCGATTGATGCCTTGGTACCGATTGGTCGTGGTCAGCGTGAGTTGATCATTGGTGACCGGAAAACTGGGAAGACATCATTAGCTATTGATACAATTGTTAACCAAAAAGATCAGGACATGATCTGTGTCTACGTTGCTATTGGCCAGAAGGAATCAACTGTGCGTGCACAGGTTGAAACGTTACGTCAGTTAGGCGCCATGGATTACACGATTGTTGTTTCTGCTGGTCCTTCTGAACCAGCACCAATGTTGTACTTGGCACCATATGCCGGTGCGGCAATGGGTGAAGAATTCATGTATAACGGTAAGCATGTGTTAATCATCTATGATGACTTATCAAAGCAAGCCGTTGCTTATCGTGAACTTTCCTTAATTCTTCGTCGGCCACCAGGTCGTGAAGCTTACCCTGGGGATATTTTCTACACTCACTCACGGTTACTTGAACGTGCTGCGAAGTTGAGTGACGAAATGGGCGGTGGCTCAATGACTGCTTTGCCAATCATTGAAACCCAAGCCGGTGATGTTTCGGCTTATATTCCAACTAACGTTATTTCCATCACTGATGGACAGATCTTCCTGAACTCAGATTCGTTCTATTCAGGTGTTCGTCCGGCCATTGATGCCGGGACTTCTGTTTCCCGTGTTGGTGGTGACGCACAGGTTAAAGCCATGAAGAAAGTTGCTGGGACATTGCGTTTGGACCTCTCTTCATACGCTGAACTGGCATCATTCGCACAATTTGGTTCTGATTTGGATCAAGCAACCCAAGACCGCTTGAACCGTGGTCAACGGACGATTGAAGTGTTGAAACAACCACTTCATCAACCACTTCCTGTTGAAAAACAAGTTGTGATTCTGTACGCCTTGACTCACGGATATTTGGACAAGGTTGACGTGGCTGATATTGCACGGTTCCAGAGTGAATTGTTCGATAATTTTGACGCTAACCATGCAGACCTGTTGGACACCATTAAGACGACTGGTAACTTGCCCGCTGATGACGACATGAAGGCTGCAATTTCAGCATTTGCTGATTCTTTCCAACCAACGAAAGCTGCCGCCACTGACGGTACAAAGTAGGTTGAAAGGAAGGTGAGCAAATGCCTGCAGCATTGAACGAAGTTAAACGCCGCATTAGTTCGACGCAAAAGACGTCTCAGATTACGACAGCCATGCAAATGGTCTCAACGTCAAAGCTGAGTCAAATTCAACGTCATACGAGTGGTTATCAAGTTTATGCATCAAAGGTTGAAAGTGTTGTGACTCACCTTGCTGCATCACATTTATTGGATTCGGGTAACGTTGATATGAGCTCGACCAGTAAAAATGATGATGTACCTGTCAGTGGCTTAATGACACAACGTCCTGTTAAAAAAACGGGATTGTTGGTCGTGACCTCTGACCGTGGACTTGTAGGAAGTTACAATAGCAACATTATCAAGTCGACTAATGATTTTATTAATGAGCATGGCAAGACGCCTGATGATTATGTCATTATGGCCGTCGGTGGCATGGGTGCCGATTTCTTTAAGAAACGGGGCATGAATGTTGCTTATGAATACCGTGGTGTTAGCGATGTACCAACTTTTGTTGAAGTTCGGGAAATCGTTAAAACTGTGACAGCTATGTACAATAACGAAGTTTTTGATGAACTGTATGTTTGTTACAGTCATTTTGTTAATCGACTCACATCACGTTTTCGTTCGACACGCATGTTACCAATTACTGGTGACACGATTGAAGATACGAAACCTGATGGTGATGAAGTTGTTCAACCTAAGACTGCGCCGATCAGTATTACGCCGGAATATGAATTGGAACCTTCTGCTGAAGAGATTTTACAAGTTGTATTGCCGCAGTATGCTGAAAGCTTAGTTTACGGTGCGATTCTCGATGGTAAAACGTCAGAGCATGCGTCCAGTGCAACTGCGATGCAGACTGCTTCTGATAATGCCCATGACCTCATTGACAGCCTGAGTTTACAGTATAACCGTGCTCGCCAGAGTGCGATTACGACTGAAATCACTGAAATTACTGGTGGTCAGGCTGCCTTAGAGTAATTGGAAGCATCCATAAGGAAAGTTTATGGTTGAAAAATAAGCGGAAGGAAGAAACGTACATGAGTTCTGGTAAAATTGTTCAAGTTATCGGCCCAGTCGTTGACGTTGAATTCCCTCTGGACGGCACATTACCTGCCATTAACAATGCGCTCTTAGTTAAGCGTCCCAACCAAAAGGATTTGACGGTCGAAGTTACCTTGGAATTAGGTGACGGAGTTGTCCGGACAATCGCGATGGATGGAACAGACGGCTTGCAACGTGGGATGGAAGTTGAGGACACTGGTGGTTCTATTTCTGTTCCTGTTGGTGAAGACACATTGGGCCGGGTATTTAATGTCCTTGGGGAACCCATCGACGGCGGTGAGGACTTCGGTCCTGATGCTCAACGTAACCCGATTCATCGGGAAGCGCCAGCATATGACCAATTGACAACTAGTACTGAGATCCTTGAAACAGGGATCAAAGTTATTGATTTACTTGCCCCATATGTTCGTGGTGGTAAAGTCGGACTTTTCGGTGGTGCCGGTGTTGGTAAAACAGTTCTGATTCAAGAATTAATTCACAACATTGCGCAAGGCCACAACGGGATTTCAGTGTTCACTGGTGTTGGTGAACGTACCCGTGAAGGTAACGACATGTACTTTGAAATGAAGGGATCAGGTGTCCTTAAACAGACGGCCATGGTTTATGGTCAGATGAATGAACCGCCTGGTGCCCGTATGCGTGTTGCTTTAACTGGTTTGACGATTGCGGAATACTTCCGTGATGTTAAAGGCCAGGATGTGCTGTTATTTATTGACAACATCTTCCGGTTTACCCAAGCTGGTTCTGAAGTTTCTGCTCTTCTTGGGCGGATTCCTTCAGCCGTTGGTTATCAGCCAACGTTAGCAACTGAAATGGGGCAATTACAAGAACGAATTACATCTACCCAAAAGGGTTCCATCACGTCGATTCAAGCCGTATATGTGCCAGCCGATGACTACACGGATCCGGCCCCTGCTACGACCTTTGCGCACTTGGATGCGACGACTAACTTGGAACGTTATCTGACTCAACAAGGGATCTACCCAGCCGTGGACCCATTGGAATCAACGTCTTCAGCGCTGACACCAGAAATTGTTGGTCAGGATCACTATGATGTTGCAACCCGTGTTCAGCAAATCTTGCAACGTTACCATGAATTGCAAGACATCATCTCTATTTTAGGGATGGATGAATTGTCTGACGAAGAACAAACAATTGTTGCCCGTGCTCGCCGGATTCAAAACTTCTTAAGTCAACCATTCTCCGTTGCGTCTCAATTTACTGGGATTGATGGTCAATACGTTTCTGTTGAAGATACGGTGGAAGACTTTAAGGAAATTTTGGATGGTAAGTACGACGATCTTCCTGAAGAAGCATTCCGTCTTGTCGGAACTGTGGATCAGGCTGTGGCAAAGGCAAAGCAATTGCAGGGTAATAATTAAAGGAGGCGTGACCAATGGCTGAACCTCATTTAACTGTTACGATTGTGACGCCTGATGGAACGTCTTATGATAATGACCATGCATCCATGTTTGTTGCTAAAACAACAAACGGAGAAATTGGGATTTTACCTAATCACGTGCCATTAATTGCCGCTTTGGAGATTGACGAAATCAGGGTGAAGGGTGACCAAGATGCTGAAGATGAAATTGCCGTAAATGGTGGTTTTGTTGAGTTCTCGAATAACGTTGCGACCATCGTTGCTGACTCAGCTGAGCAACAAGATGCAATCGACGTTACACGTGCGGAAAATGCACGTAAACGAGCACAAGAGGCTATTGAACACGCCCAACAAGAACATGATGCGAATGAACTACGTCGCGCAGAAGTTGCATTGCGTAGGGCAATTAATCGAATCAATGTTGCATCACATCAACGTAATCGATAAAGACAATTAAATGTGTCACTCAAGAGGCTTACTAAGTTTTTAGTAAGTCTCTTTTTTACGGTGTTTTTTTAAGGAACTCATTTAACGAGTATGATAGAATTGGTTGTATCAATCAAAGAGGTGCAAGATGGCTGTATATGGTTTTCCTGTGGTAATTAAAATAGTGTTTCAACTGGCCTTTATTTGGTTTGCACTATGGGCAATCAAGCCATTACCACTTGTCAAAATCATGCCATTATATCCACGCCAGGCACAGACAATTCTAGTTTTACTGGCAATCGTCATTGGATATACTTGTAGCTCCTTTTTTATTGACTTATTTCAGTCGATCATTGGATTTAAGCCATGATTGAAACTTGTTGTTATTAGCAATTAAAACTGTTGCACTAGGAAATTGAGTTTGGAGGAACATCTTTATGGAAAAAATCATTGTTCATGGCGGTCAGCCATTGAAGGGAACCGTACATATCGAGGGCGCTAAAAATGCTGTGTTGCCAATTCAGGCTGCATCGCTGTTAGCCTCAACGGGTGAATTGATTTTAACTAACGTTCCCGCCCTGTCCGACGTGTTTATGATGAATAAGGTGCTAAGTTTTCTCAATGTCAGTGTCGATTTTGACCGGCGGGTTAAGTCTGTGACTTTTAATGCCAGTAAGAAGGTTGGTTTTGAAACACCGTTTGAGTACGTTTCGAAAATGCGTGCTTCAATTGTTGTCATGGGTCCCTTGTTAGCAAGAGTCGGTCGTGCTCGTGTAGCGATGCCAGGTGGCTGTGCAATCGGCAGTCGTCCAATTGATCTGCATTTAAAGGGCTTTGAAGCGCTCGGTGCTAAAATTGAACAGCATGATGGTTATATCGAGGCTAGTGCGGATAAGTTGGTTGGCGCTAACATTTACTTGGATTTTCCTAGTGTCGGGGCAACCGAAAACATTATGATGGCCGCAACCTTAGCTGAGGGCACCACTACAATTGAAAATGTGGCGCGCGAACCAGAAATTGTTGATTTAGCTAACGTTTTGAACAAGATGGGCGCTAAAGTCTTTGGTGCAGGCACTGAGTCAATTCGTATCGAGGGTGTGCCCGCTTTGCATGGCTGCGAACACAGTGTGGTTCAGGACCGAATTGAAGCAGGCACATTTATGGTTGCTGCCGCAATCACTCACGGTGACGTTTTAATTGCTGATGCAATTCCTGAACACAATAAGCCATTAATTTCAAAGTTATTAGAAATGGGCGTCGAGGTTCGCGAGGAACAGAACGGCCTGCGTATTATTGGACCTGACAAGTTGATGGCAGCCAACGTTAAAACTGCTCCGCATCCAGGTTTTCCGACGGATATGCAGCCTCAGGTATCGGTTCTTCAGTTGATGGCTGACGGCACCAGCACGTTAACAGAAACTGTGTTTGAAAATCGTTTTAATCACTTAAACGAACTTCGTCGAATGAATGCTCACTTTACCATTGAGGGCCGTTCAGTAGCACTTCAGGGGCCAACAAACTTTAATGGTGCTGAAGTAGCCGCAACCGATTTGCGAGCCGCAGCTGCCCTTGTACTGGCTGGATTAGTGGCAAACGGATATACGACGGTCACTAATCTGAAATACTTGGATCGTGGCTATTGTGATTTCCATGAAAAATTGGCAAACCTTGGGGCAGAAATTGAACGTGTTGATATCGATACGGATCTCAAGGCTGTTATTTCAAAGAAGAGTCTGAAAGTAATCTAATTAGTTAGCTTGGTTTGGCTTGGATCATGACACTAATTGATTTACAGTTAACAGAAACTGGTTAATGCAAAATGTCCTCATTCCCATTTTTTGGTGAATGAGGACATTCTACGTTGATAGACATCGTGAAGAAAAAATTTAAGATGATTTATTTGCGCATAACAATTTTTGGCTCTGAGACGGAAATTAACGAAAACCTAAAAATGTTTGCAAATTCCTGTTTCTCCGCGGATTTTGACTGATCAACTGCTGACGGACAAAGTGGTAATATGCTATAATTGTGCATTGAAATTGTACGAATTGAAAGGAGTTCAACATGGCCAAAGATATTGGAATCGATTTAGGCACGGCCAATGTGTTGATTTATGTTGTTGGCAAGGGCATCGTTCTTGATGAACCGTCCGTCGTTGCCGTAGATACCAAAACTGAGCGTGTTTTAGCTGTGGGTTCAGAAGCTTACCGAATGGTTGGCCGCACGCCCAGCAATATTCGGGCCATTCGCCCATTAAAGGACGGGGTTATTTCCGATTTTGATGTTACGGAGGAAATGCTGTCATACTTCATTAATAAGCTGAACGTGAAGGGCTTTATGTCGCGTCCTAACATTATGATTTGTGCCCCAACCAACATTACTGAAATTGAACGAAAGGCCATCATTCAAGCTGCCGAAAAATCTGGTGGCGCCAAGGTTTACTTGGAATATGAGCCTAAGGTTGCTGCTATTGGTGCTGGTTTAGATGTTTATCAGGCGACTGGTAACATGGTGATTGATATCGGTGGTGGGACCTCTGATATTGCGGTCTTATCTCTTGGCGATATTGTTGCCAGCACGTCATTACGCATGGCTGGTGACCGAATGAATGCTGATATCGCGGCTTATGTCAAACGTGAACATGGGCTGACGATTGGTGAACATTCAGCCGAAAACATTAAGATTAAAATTGGGACTGCGATTCATCTAGAACATCCAGAGAGTATGGAAGTTCGTGGTCGTGATGCCGTTGATGGGATGCCTCATGCCGTGGAAATCAATGCTAATGAAGTTGAGGCTGCATTGCATGACACGTTGCAGCAAATCATTGACGCCGCACATGGCGTCCTAGAACGAATTCAACCAGAATTGGCTGCAGATATCATTGACCGTGGCATCATTTTGACAGGCGGTGGTTCATTACTAGAAGGTATCGACCAGCTCATTTCTCGCGAGCTCCAAGTACCTGTCATGATTTCCGAACAACCACTTGATAACGTGGCTAAAGGTGCCGGTGAGCTGTTAGAGCGAATGAACGGTAAAAAAGGTCCACAGTTGTAACGGAGGCAGTTATGAAGTGGTTGCTCACGAAGTTGGTTCGTGGTTACCAACGGTTTATTTCACCGTTATTTCCGCCAAGTTGTCGCTATTATCCAACATGTTCAAATTACATGTTGACGGCTTTAAAAAAGCATGGCGCTTTTCTAGGCTTAGTGATGGGAATTGCGCGGATTCTACGTTGTAATCCTTTTATTCGCGGCGGATATGATCCGGTTCCAGATTTCTTTACAATTCGCCGTAATCCAGATCCTAAAGATATGGATCCAATTGTTGCGGCATACTTTCATGGGGAGCATCATGGCAAAAAAAGATAAAACAGTGCCGGTATCGATTGATGAAGTTGATGTTGACGGAGAAACGATCGAACAAGTTTCTGTTAACAAGCAGGTCATTGGTGATATTCGACCAAATGATAAAAAGTTTCTGGCAACGACCGCTAATGGTCAAAAGATTGTTGCAAATAGTCAGGAAGATGCACTACAAGCAATCTTGGCTGAGTTTAATTTACATGGTTAAAGGAGGCTGCACGTGCAACAGGGACGAACTTCAATTAGCCGCAAAAACAAAGATAAAGATTTAGATTCACGCATTGATTGGGGCATTATTTTTTGTGTACTTATGCTGGCATTGATCGGTATTGCATCGATTTATGTCGCTGCCAGTCATGATACGAAGTCAGTTAGCGTCGTTAAACAAGTTATTACACAGGTCTTGTGGTATGCGATTGGGACTGTCGCGGTCGTGATTTTAATGCAGTTTGATTCCGAACAGTTGTGGAAGCTGGCGCCGCTGGCTTATGGCGTAGGAATCTTCCTGTTGGTCGCGGTGCTCGTGTTTTACAGTCGTGCGTATTATGTTCAGACGGGTGCTCGTAGTTGGTTTGCCATCGGGCCGTTGACATTTCAACCGTCTGAAGTGATGAAACCGGCATATATCTTGATGATGGCGCGGGTAATCACAATGCATAACAACGATCATCCAACGCACACGGTTAAGACGGACTGGTTGTTAATCGGTAAAATGTTCTTGTGGACGCTGCCGATTTTTGTCTTGATGAAGTTACAGAATGACTTTGGGACAAACTTGGTGTTTGCTGCTATCTTTGCTGGTATGGTTCTAGTTTCAGGGGTTACTTGGCGCATCATTGTGCCCACCTTTGCACTCGTTGTCATTGTTGGTGGTGTTGCACTGACATTGGTGCTGAGTGACTGGGGACGGACATTGTTAGGCCATTTGGGTTTCCAGGCCTATCAATTTGCCCGTGTGGACACGTGGCGGCATCCGGCGGCGGACACCTCTAATCAAGGTTATCAACTCTGGCAGAGCATGAAAGCAATTGGATCAGGTGGCCTGTTCGGTACCGGATTTAACGTATCTCACGTTTACGTGCCAGTTCGGGAATCAGATATGATTTTCTCAGTTATTGGTGAAAACTTTGGGTTTGTTGGTGGTCTGTTACTGATCATGCTGTATTTCTACTTGATTTGGCAAATGGTCAGGGTAACGTTTGATACAAAGAATGAATTTTATGCGTACATTGCAACTGGTGTTGTCATGATGATTTTATTCCATGTTTTTGAAAATATTGGGATGAACATCGGACTGCTACCATTAACCGGGATTCCACTGCCGTTTGTGAGTCAGGGGGGATCCGCTTTGATTGGGAATCTGATTGGAGTCGGGTTAATTATGTCGATGCGCTATCATTACACGAGTTATATGTTTAGTAGTGAAGCTAGCTTCAAATAAGTTGATAAAGTGAGGAATAGATTGTGGAAAATGAAAACAAGTATTTCTGGACTAAAAAAGATGGTGACAATGTTCGCTTGGGCTTAAGCAAGGACGCGCAAGACGAATTGGGCAACGTCACTTACATCGATTTGCCTAAGGCAGGTAGCAAATTAGTTGCCGGCGATACCTTTGCTAGCATTGAAGCCGAAAAGGCTGTTTCCGACATGCCAAGTCCAGTAAGTGGGACCGTTGTGGAAGTTAACCCAGCGTTAAAGGAAAGCCCCGATGCTTTAAACGGCGATTGGGACGAAGCCTGGTTACTAACACTGAGTGAATCAAAGTAAATTTCCGAGATTAAATAAAAACGTGCTCATGGATGATTAACACTCCATGGGCACGTTTCTGTTTAGAACCATAATGATATGAAATTTAAGCCAGTGTATCGCGAACGCTATTTACGAAAGCAGTAAACAGTGCGGCAGCTTGTTGGTTGGTAGCAGCCATCATTTCAGGATGAAATTGAACGGCTAAAATATGCCGGTCAGAATCTTCGACGGCTTCCACAACGCCATCAGCGGCTGTGGCAGTGACAGTCAAACCTGGGGCTACTTTCCTTACGGATTGGTGATGAAAAGAGTTAACCCAAGCTTGTTTGCCATAGATTTGCTGAAGCAAACTGCCATTTGTGGTTGTAATACGATGAACCGGTGATGCCCAATCTGTTGGAAATTGATTATGACCAATAGCGTTAGGTACCTGCGTTGGAATGTCTTGATAATCGGTTCCACCCAGAACCGCGTTGATGAGCTGGATGCCACGGCAAATGCCCAAAATTGGTTTGTGAGCAGCAATAGCGGCGTGAATCAGTCCTTGTTCAAATTGATCACGGTCCCAATCATTTAATTCATTCTGTGGAATCGGGTCCTGACCATAGAGACGGGGACTGACATCTTGACCGCCCGTAAGCAGAATCGCGTCCACACGTTCAACGTAGGCCGCTGCCATCTCTGGGTCTGAAATTGGCAACAGTAGGGGCAGTGCGCCGGCATTAACAAGTGAGGAAACGTAATTCTTTTGTGTATAGTCAACATAGTTGGTACTCATGTGCTGACTGGGGCGAACCAAGTGGTTGGTTCCAATTCCAATAATTGGCTTCATAAATAATCAACTCTCTTTCTAAAAACTGTCTGCGATTAGTGTACCGCAAATTAGTGATTTGTGTGGTTGATTTATGCCGGTGCGCTCAAATGTTAATTGTTCAAACGACATGAGTTGCTTATCGACTTAAACGTCAGTAAGATTGTAACCAGAAAAAGAAATGGGTGAATAATGATGGCAGATGAATTGAAACAGGTTGATGATGTTCGAACACAATTAAGGAATCTTCGTCAACAGGTACAGGCTGGCGCCGTTTTTCAGTCGCTAAACACAAAAATTGGTGCTGTATTGGATAATTTACCAAGTAATGATGAGACGCCAGTTAGTTTGCCTGATGATGCTGATGGCATCAAAGACCTATTAAAGATGTTGAATCAGCAAATTCGGGCGACAACGTTGGATAAGATCACCGATGATCAGTTGATGCAATTATTAAATCACTTAGGGTCACCTGATGTTGATGTACGTGATCGGGGAATTTATTTCTTCTTTAATGATGCGTTGCAACAGCATGTGTTGTCGGATTCTCAGCTACGTTTGGCAGTCAATACGCTTTTGCAGGATCGTGTTTTATTTAATCATATAACTGAACCAGAAAATGAAGCTATTTTTGGTCGGTCATTTGCGGTGATGATTCTATCTTTACTTGCGTATGCGGATCGGGTTGACGCCCATTTTCTAGATGCTGAGACCACGATGAGGTTAGTTGATCAGCTAGCTACCTACATTGCCTTAGAAAATGATACACGCGGGTTTGTTGGGACTTCTGGCTGGGCACACGCCTATACACATATCGGTAACTTACTGGATGAACTAGCGGAAAGCCAAGTCCTTACCCGGGCCGATAAAGTCTTTCTAATGATTGAAATTTTAGAAAAGTATCGTCGACTCGGAACGCCACTAATTTTTGGAGAAAGTCGGCGGTTAGCAGCTTATTTAGCGACGGTCGTTAATTTAAACGATTTATACGAGCAGGCTTTTTTGCAAGAATGGCGTCAATGGCGTGTACGTTTGAGCAATACACCTCAGCCAGAGGATGAAGCTGGGTGGACACGACTATTTAACCGATCACGCTTACTATCAGCCATGATTTTGCGTGAAGATTATCCAGAAGAGGTCAGCAACGCAATTAATGCCGAAGTCGACTTCCTTTCGTAACGGGTTTGAAACTTGGACTGTAACGAGTAAAAAAATCCTTTCTAAACGGGCAAAGTGAGTTGGTGTCACTGATTGATTCTGGTATACTTAAGGTTCACTTACTGACCGGAAAAAAGAAAAGATAGGATGATCAACGTTATGGAAAATAAAAAGCTGCACATTGCGTTATTATTTGGTGGTAACTCGTCAGAACACGATGTTTCAAAGCGTTCTGCGCATAACATTTATGACGCAATGGACAAGGACAAATATGACGTCAGCTTATTTATGTTTACCAAGGATGGCATTTTGCTAGGCAATAAAGCCTCACATCGTATTTTTGATGGTGAAGATGAGGACCTGGTTGTTAGCGAAGAGATGCCTAAAATTGATTTAAGCAACCCATTGGCACCAATCATGGCACTAAATGAAGTGTCTGATATCGATTTGTTTTATCCTGTTATTCACGGTAATTTGGGTGAAGATGGGACTGTGCAAGGTTTGTTCAAATTATTGAAAAAACCTTACATTGGGAGTAACGTTCTAGCATCCGCACTGGCCTTTGATAAAGACATGACTAAGCGGATTCTGACACAAGCACACGTCCGTAACACGGAGTATGTTGTCATTACACCTGAAAATAAGGATCAAATGGACTATGAAACGGTTGCCGCCAAAATTGGTCGGGTCATGTTCCTGAAGCCAGCAGATCAAGGCTCTTCAGTGGGAATTCATCGTGTAACGAACGCTGATGAATATAATGCTGGTTTGGCAGATGCGCTTCAATATGACTTTAAAGTGTTGGCCGAAGAGGCAATCGATGGCCCTCAAGAAATTGAAATCTCGATTTTAGGCAATGAAAAACCACGGGCTTCAAAATTAGGTGCTGTTCGTGTCCCAGATTCAGATACTTTCTATGACTACAATAATAAGTTTGTCGATGCGAGTGGTGTTGTCTTTGAGTTGCCCGTTGTATTGCCGGAATCTTTGACTCAGGAAATCACTCAAATGGCACTGGATGCTTATGTTGCCCTTGGACTTAAGGGGATGGCACGGATCGACTTTCTCGTGTCTAAAGATGGTGTGCCTTATCTTAGTGAACCAAACACGTTGCCTGGTTTTACCAACATTAGTTTGTATCCACAAATGTGGGGTGTTTCAGGAATTGACTACCCAAGTTTGATTGATGAAATCATTGATTACGGACTAGCAGAATACAAACGTAATCAGTCCATCAGTTACTCATTTACTAAACTAGGTACTGAACACGTTGGTGAGAAGAAGTTTAACTAGAAATGCAGTGCTATTTGTGCAAATCTTTTTGAAAAATAATTTTAAAACGGAATCCTGTTAAATTGGATTCCGTTTTTTATTTACAAAAAAACAAACTGGGCCGTTTTTACGTATGTTTATTGTGTTGACTAAAAGAGTACTATTGGAGGTTTTTACATGCAACAGCGATGTGGATGGGCAGATCGGAATGAACTGGTTATGAATTATCATGATAGCGAATGGGGCGTACCCGTGTATGAAGACCAATTATTATTTGAACTGTTAAGCTTAGAAGTATTTCAAGCCGGTTTGACGTGGTCGCTAATTTTGTCACGACGATCAGCTTTAAAGAAAGGATTAGCAAATTTTGATATTGATCAACTGGCTGGTTTTTCTATAGCAGATACGCAACTGCTATTGACCGATCCAGCTATGATCCGCAATCGAAGAAAGATTGAAAATGTAGTTCACAATGCGCGCCAGTGGCAACAGCAGCAGTTGGGCGAAGTATCACCGGCGGAACAATTATGGGCCTTGCAACGTCAACAACCGCTTGGATTAGAAAAGGCGAGAAACAATCTAGCAAAATATACATTCATTAAACAAACAACCGCACTTTTTTATGAATGGGGGATTAAGGGAGTTGGTCCCAAAACAATCACCAGTTTTCTACAGGCGGCGGGCTTTATCAACGATCATGAAGATAATTGCTATCGTCAAAAAGAAATATATTTATCGGTCCATACCACTGGACGAATTTAAGAAAACATGCGATGATGATAACGGCAAAAATTATCGCGGACATGGAGATGGAAACCGTTCTGACACGCGGCTTCATGAGCCTGACGATGATGGTAAAACGTACATTATTTCACAAAACGTGAATTTTTTACCGCCGGGGTAAAAGTAATTTAATCTTGATGCGACAATCATTTTGGAAGAAGGCGTTTGTGTTTGGGTAACTTTAAATTGCGACTGGCAACGACGGCAGACATGGATCAAATAATGGTGATTATCCGTGGTGCCCAGACGTTTATTGCAAAGCAAGGGTTTGACCAGTGGCAGGATGGTTATCCGGCACAGGCTGATATGTTGGCAGATATTAAGGCGAGTCGCTTGTATGTGCTTGCCAATGACACTCAAATTGCTGCTGTTGCTGCCGCGATAGTTGGGGTTGATCCGAACTACCGGTTAATTGAAGCGGGTAGCTGGTTAATGCCATCTGCTAAGTATGCGGCGATTCATCGCGTTGCTGTCTCAAATCGTTTTCGTGGACAGCATCTCGCTGAGACGCTGTTTACAAAGCTGATGGCAACGTTGAGGCGTGATCAAGGAGTTGTGTCCGTTCGTGTTGATACGCATAAACAAAACCAAGTAATGCAACATGTAGTTCAAAAAGTCGGTTTTGAGTATTGCGGTCATATTTATATTGACGGAAATGCACAACGTTTGGCCTATGAGTGTGTATTGAAATAAGTGCATTGCGTCTCGCCTAGTTCAGCAGAATGAATGGGGCAGAAAAGATGAGAATTTTAGGCGCTCGGGTTCGTGCATACCGCAAAGCACGGGGGTTATCGCAGAAAGATTTGGCTAAAAACATTTGTACCCAAGCAACCATCAGTTTGATTGAAAAACGGAATAAAATTCCGAGCATGCAGATCTTATTAAAGCTGTGCAGCCGCTTGGGGATTCAACTAAATGATGTGATCGTTGAGACAGACGATCAGGCTGTCCAAATCTTTCGTGAGGTCGGCTATGCAGTGCGGACTGCTCAGTACCGCAACGCAGAAAGCCGTTTGGATCGTGTGAAGCTGCGAAGTTTGAAAGAGAATGATGAAATTAAGGCTTACTATTATTATCGTGGTCAATTGCAACTGATGAATCACGACAATCCAGATGAGGCTATTTTCAACTTTGGCATGTTGTTAAATGAGTTCAATAATCGCAGTAAGGATATCTATTCACTGATGTCACGTTTGGGATTAGGGCTTGCCTATGCGAAAAAAGGTGAGTTTGATAAGGCAGAACTATTTGTTAATCAAGCCGTTCGCGATTTAGACGAGTTTGATTCAGATAGTCCTGATCTTGTTCAAGATCAGGTATCTTCATATTTACAAGCAGCTAAGTTTTTTCAAGAGATTGGCAAAGATGGTCGTACTTTATCACTTGCCAAGAAGGCGATTAAACTGAGTGAGCAAAATAATAGTTTGTTTTTACTTGAAGATATTTATCAAACAATGGCACTTAGTCAACTCAAGTTGGATGATGGTAAGAACGCACAACAAAATATGTATATTGCCTATGCGTTAGCGTTAGTATCTAAGAATCAGCGGTTGGCTGAGAGTATCACAAATAATGTTGCAAAGTATCAAATTCCACCGTTGGCTTTATAAAATTAAAATAAGAAAAAGATTCAATCCACAGGGAACAACGCGTGGATTGAATCTTTTTTCATTTTGATTTAAATAAAAATTACTTCTTGTTTGTGGCTTGAGCGCCTTCCTTGGCTGAGACAGGCTTGTTAGCTAAATCAGTCCGAACAACTAAGACATCACAAACTGCGGCACGAGTGACATATTCGGTAACAGAACCGATTAATAAGCGTTCAACGGCATTCAGTCCCGTAGCACCAATCATAATCAAATCAGTATTGAGCTCCTTGGGCACCTCTTGTGCAATGATTGACTTTGGTGCGCCATACTCGATTGAGTATTCACACTTAACGCCGGCCTCTTTGGCTTCGGCAGCATACTTATCGAGTGTTTTCTTGGCCGTTTCAGTAACTTGTTCAACCATGGTTGTGTCAAAACTTGAGATGTTTTGGAAAGCACGGGTATCAACAACATGGAGTAAGTGCAACTCGGCATCGTCACCATTTCGTTGTGTAACCGCGACAGCCTTCTTAAAGGCCAATTCAGCTTCACGTGAACCATCGATTGGAACTAAAATCCGTTTGTATTGTTGTGCCATGAAATTCACTCCCCTTTATTTTCTACCTTTATTCTACTGTAAACCGCTTGAAAACAAAAGTGAAAGCGCTGTATTTTCATTCAAAAATCCGTTTTTGCGTGCGATTTATAATAAACAAGGAGACAAATTTGGGAAGAGTGTTAAGGAAAGACCACTAACTGCTATGGCTGCTAGTTTATAAAACGGACGAGCGTTAATCCGAGTAACATCCCTGATAGGCAACCGATAATCAAAGCGATTACCATCACAACAAGACTAAATACGCCTGCGATAGCTAGCAGTCCGACGATGAACAATTCGATGGACCAAAAAGTGAGTAATGTGCCAATTTGTGGATGACGTTCAGGTGTAAACAATAAAAAACCTGTTTGGCGGTGAAGCCAGAGATAACCACTGATGAAAAAGAAAATGAGTGCAAAAATGCAGATTAAAATTTTTATTAACATATTCTTACCTCGCGAGAGTTAATTATAAATGACTCGGACCTAAAACGATAGAGGTGAATTTTTTTCATTGTATCTAAAATTTGGCGATTCAAGCAAAAGAAAAACGCCAGCCTCTAGGAGACTGACGTTCCAAAGTATGCACTTTGATGAAAACTAGTGATGCCGACAACCGGCTCTTCAGAGTTGACCCGCGACAAGGCAGGTGGGCGTGGCTGTTAAGGCTTCTGATTACCAAGAGAAAAGGCCTATCATAGGCGATACTAGAGTCACACCCTAAGTAAAAAGACTGTAAGGCAACACTGTAAGTTGAGCCTTGCGTACATCTTAGAATTCATATTGAGCATAGCATGATTTTTTTAAAGACGCAATTATTAGTGTTGGCTGTTTGAAAAACATTATTTTTTATTCTTGGCGGATAATGGATGTCCACTAGCTGCCATTAATCGAGTATATTGTTCACCCAGCGCAGTTTCGTAGCGACCATTGTTCTTAGGATGATAATAGGTTGCGTTCGCCAAATTATCTGGCAAATACTGCTGCCTTACCCAGTCATTAGGAAAGTTATGTGGAAATTGATAGTTTACGCCGTGGCCCAGCTTAGCGGCACCTTTATAATGGGCATCTTTTAAGTGAGCGGGAATATCACCGCTTTTGCCGGCGTTGACATCAGCCAGCGCACTGTCGACTGCGCTGATGCCAGAGTCTGATTTGGGAGACAAACAAAGCTCAATCACAGCGTCTGCTAGGGGAATTCGTCCCTCCGGCAAGCCCAACTGTTGAGCTGCCGTGACGGCTGACACAGTATGGGCAGTGGCGGGAGGATTGGCTAGCCCAATGTCTTCATAGGCGATGACGAGAAGTCGACGGCAGATGATAGTCAAGTCACCAGCGGCAATTAAACGGCTCATGTAATGTAGAGCCGCATTGGTGTCTGAACCGCGAATTGATTTTTGAAAAGCAGAAATGACATCATAGTGGGCGTCACCATCTTTATCAGCAGACAGGGCTTTGCGCTGCAAACATTCTTCAACAATAGGAAGTGTGATGTGGACAGCTTTATCATCATCAGGATCAGTAGATTGAACTGCTAATTCTAATGCATTAAGCGCGCTACGCAAATCGCCATTAGTGGCGCTGGCAAGGTGATGGCGGGCATTTTCATCTAGATTGACCTTAATCTTGCCCAAACCATTTGACTCGTCAGCAAGTGCGCGGTCGATGGCGGTTTCAATATCTTCGGGAGTGAGGGGATAAACTTCGAAGATTTGGGTACGGCTACGAATGGCAGGGTTGATGTTGATATACGGATTTTCAGTGGTCGCCCCGATAAGAATAATGGCGCCGCTTTCTAAAAGTGGTAGCAGAAAATCCTGTTTAACTTTGTCTAAACGGTGAATTTCGTCTAGTAATAAAACCACTGTGCCGCTCATTTTAGCTTCTTCGGCGACAATTTGAAGTTCTTTTTTGCCATCAGTCGCCGCGTTAAGCATTCGGAAAGCATATTTAGTTGATCCGGCAATAGCACTTGCAATACTTGTTTTACCGGTGCCAGGTGGACCATAAAGAATCATGGAAGAAAGCAGTTTCGCTTTAACCATGCGGTTAATGATTTTTCCAGGACCAACAAGATGTTGTTGGCCCACGATATCTTCAATGCGTTTAGGACGCATGCGATAAGCTAAAGGTTGCAAGGTGTTCCTCCGGTTAAAAGAAATGGTAAGTTACAGTTACGTGTGTGATCTAGTGACATAAACGCACTGAGTTCCCTGGGAGGGAAGCCAGTGCGTTTATAAAGTGAATTCAGTAATAGTTTTCATTTATTGAATAACCGCTGCCAAAAACTTGTTTTTCTTACTGGCTGGGATTGCTCATTATCAGATGAAGTTTGACCAGCATATTTTTTGGCAATATCGACAGGATTAACGTCAATGGCAGTTTTGGCGGTAACAACTAACGCCAAGTCATCGTCACCAATTTTATATTCCGGATCATTTTTAATTGTAAATGAGACCGCATGCATTGTTGTAGCTCGGATGTAAGGGCCTAAAACGTCCTGACCTAAATTTCCGTTCATCAACACGGTATTATTAACTTCGTCTCGTTGACTGAGGTCGTTGCCGAACGCAGTGAGGTAATCGCCACTCTTAAGTTGAGCAACGGTCATGGTCAGTGCAACGCGTTCACGAAATGTTCCCAGATAATGACGCTGTTCGTCTGGGTTGATTTTTGGAGTACCATAAATTGCATTTGAAAGGCGTTGGTTCGTATCACCGTCTGTGCCATGATTATCAGCCATATCAATACCTCCCCAGTTGATTTCTCACTGGCTAGTATAACATAATCATTATGTGTGACTATGCATTTGGAGCTTGTAACTGGTTAAAAAGGGCATAGAAAAAACCGATGAGCGAGCCCACCGGTTTTGAAAACAAGAAGTAAGAAAATTACAACTTGTTGTAGTATTCAACGATTAATGATTCGTCAATATCAGCATCCAGATCTTCACGTTCTGGCAAGCGAACTAATGAACCCTTTAAGTTGTCAGCATCGAACTCAACGTAAGCTGGGCGACCAACAACGGCTTCAACAGCGGCTTGGATAATAACTAATTTCTTTGACTTGTCACGAACGGCAATTTCTTGGCCAACTTTAACTTCGTATGAAGGAATGTCAACACGTTTGCCATCAACAGTGATGTGACCATGGTTAACCAATTGACGAGCTTGACGACGAGTAGTAGCCAAACCTAAACGGTAAACCATGTTGTCTAAGCGACGTTCCAACAGAACGAGGAAGTTAGTACCATGCGTGCCCTTACGGATTTTACCAGCTTTAATGAACAAGTTAGCAAATTGACGTTCAGTCATGCCGTAGGTGAAACGCAACTTTTGCTTTTCACGTAATTGTGTACCATATTCTGAAACCTTACCACGACGACCTTGACCATGATCACCAGGGGCGTAGGGACGACGAGCTAATTCTTTACCTGTTCCTGAAAGTGAAACGCCTAAACGACGTGACAATTTCCAGGAAGGACCTGTATAACGTGACATTTAAATGTCCTCCAAATAATTTGTTTGGAGTAAAATATGCGAAGTGTAGGCTCGGTATTCGTGCAGGTTGTTTTGCAATGTTCACCGGAGCAGCCCCGGGTACTAATTGAACCAACGATGGCACTAGGCAATCGCCGGCACCAATCTGTTGACGAGCTTACCACCTACTGCTGCAAATTTTACAACTGAAATAGTATACCGTGATTTAGGTGGTAATGTCAAGATGGCTTACCAGAACCTGGGCAAATGCGGTTAGTTCGGTCACGTCTTCATCGCTAAAACGATTTAATGTTGGGGAGTCTAAATCCATGACGCCAATTTTAGTGTCATTTTTCGTTAATGGAATCACGAGCTCAGCATTGCTGGCAGAATCACATGCAATGTGGTCGGCAAACTCGTGAAAATTTGGCACAACTTGCACTTCTTGGGTAGTCAACGCTGTGCCACAAACACCACGGCCTGGTTTAATATGAACACAAGCGACGTTTCCCTGAAACGGGCCCAACAGAAGTTCATCGTCAGCTGGGTGGTATAGGTAGAACCCGGCCCAGTTGAGATCAGGAATCGTTTGTTTCAATAAAGCAGATGCGTTTGCTAAATTTGCAATTAAATCGTGCTCGTCAGTTAAGAGGGCGTCTAATTGCTGATTTAATAGGGATTTCGTTGTTTCAGACATGTGATCCTCCTTGGGTAAGACCTAAAAAAGTATAAAGTCACAGAAACGTAATCTAAAGCGAAAAACTGGCTATGCTATACTTTTCATTAGTTAGTTACGTTTCAATTAGTGATATTTCAATTTGATGACGTACATTTTAATGATTTATTTCAAAAAAGCAAGCAATCAATGGCTTGCAAACGGGGATGGACGTGCAAAATGGTTCAAGTTTTAATTGGCATCATCATTCTAGCAATTATCTTGTTTGGAGCGGTCTTTGCGTTCCAAAAAATAACGGGTCGGCGAATTCAAGCGCTGAAGGATCGACGCGAAGATCTACGTCAACTTCACGTGGACAAACAAGTTGAGACCGGTCATCAGTTGAGCTTGACGGGCCAGTCGTTGACTGCTTTCAATGGGTTAACAGATGAATATCAGGGCGTGGAAACAAAAACGTTACCACAAATTGATCAGGTTATTAATCAGTTAATGGTTGACGCGCGGGGCATTAACTTTGTTAAAACCCGTAATGAATTGCAACAAGCGACTGACTTACTGGACGACGCGACGGATAAGTTGACGCATGTTCAGGGTGGCCTCGAGGCATTAAAAAAGGTCGACAGTGATCACCGAGCTGCTGTTAATCAATTGGAAAAGAAGTACCAAGATTTGCGGAAGGTACTCTTGTCGCAGAATTTAAGTTTTGGTCCTAGTATAGATAAGTTAGAACACAATCTTGCTGAACTCGAAGATCAGTTTGATGAGTTTACAAACTTATCTCAACAGGGCGATCATGTTGCTGCCCAAAAAGTATTGGATCAGTTGACTGAAGGAACGGATGACTTGGATCATTTGATCGATACCATTCCACCACTGTACCGTGACTTAAAGAGTGGTTTCAATGATCAACTGAACGACATTGTTGACGGTTACCAACAGATGACTTCGCAGAATTTTGTGTTTGGCAATGTAGATATTCCCGGTCAAGTAAACCGGATTAAAGGTGAAATTCAGACTGCCAATCAACATTTAGCCGATTTAGATGTCGCCACAACGACCGCTGATAATCACAATATTGAAGTTCAAATTGATGATTTATATGCAGTCCTTGAAAAAGAAGTTAAGGCCAAGCCTGAAGTTGATGATCAAAACGAAGAGTTACAAGCTTTCTTGGCACACGCCAAACAACAAAATCGTGCCCTTCAGGTTGAGCTGGATCGACTTGGACAAAGCTATGTCTTGAATCATGGTGAGGTCGACAACGCGCAGGCGCTGGCAACGGAAATTGAAAAAATCGAAGAATACTATCGTACGGATGTCAATGCATTAGCAACGCATACCGATAGCTACTCCAACATTCAACAGCATCAGTTGGATCAGCTACAAACCCTGACGCAAATTGAACAGCAACAACGTCAAATCAATGATGGCATCAAAGGATTGGGAG
Source organism: Furfurilactobacillus rossiae DSM 15814 (assembly GCF_000428925.1). Lineage (GTDB taxonomy): Bacteria > Bacillota > Bacilli > Lactobacillales > Lactobacillaceae > Furfurilactobacillus > Furfurilactobacillus rossiae. Next base: position 24,190 of record NZ_AUAW01000011.1, read on the forward strand.
CACAGGAACAGAAGGCACGACAACGTTTTCAGCAGTTTGATAACCAAATGCACACCATCAAACGTCAGTTAGAGAGTCTGAATCTACCTGGTCTGCCCAAGGACTACTTGGATTATTTCTATGTTGTCAGTGATGAAGTAGAGAAACTGGGTGGTGCTCTGAGCCGAACTCAGATCAATATGGAAGACGTGACCAAGCAGTTAGTGATGATTCAGGCCGACTTGGCTACCTTAACGGAAAAGAGTAATGACGTTCGTGACAGCGCAGTGCTGGCTGAGCAATTGCTTCAATATGCTAACCGTTACCGCAATTCGGATGAAGAAATGGTTGCGGCCAGTCAGCGCGCTCAGCAGCTGTTTGATCGCGATTATAAGTATTCCGAGTCATTAGAGACAATTGCTAACGCACTGGAAAAGATTGAGCCAGGCGCGTACAAACGAATTGAAGATAGTTACTATGGTGATCAGCCGGAAACGCCGACTTCACAAGCGTAACCAGACTTTCCACTTCAAATGAGATGAATTGTTTCATGAGAGTTAATTGAAAATGCCGATTGTCTGTGCAGAGTATGCATGGACGATCGTTTTTTCGTTACAACAGGAACAGTCACAAACGTGCGGTTGCCGACATTAACACGTTCGTTTCGCGATGAATAATGAGGTGATCGATGATTCATAATCGGATGGGGATAAGACATGTCTTGTATGGAGTTAACTCGCACTCGCTGAGCAATGTTTGCGTCAGTGTAATGGCATTAGGTTGCGTAATGCCTGCCATAGCGAAGTCTTAGATAATTAGCTGAATTCTCTTTAAAAAGGGATTGGTGAGCATTACTGGAGTGAATGGACAGATGTTCGCATGAGGGCGGGCAAACGTGATATACTGATTCAAGTTTTTAACTCGAGTCGAACCGAATTTAAAACGAGGAAGGGACAACATGATTTACTTTGATAACAGCGCAACGACAAAGGTGGCACCATCTGTTTTGGAGACATACTCCAAAGTCAGTCAAACCATTTGGGGCAATCCGTCGTCTTTGCATAATTTTGGTGAACAAGCCTATAACTTACTGGAACAGTCTCGTCAACAGATTGCCGATTTGTTAGGCGTTAAGTTGAGTGAAATTTTATTTACCAGTGGTGGTACTGAAGGTGACAACTGGGTCGTTAAGGGTACCGCAATGGAAAAACGGGCGTTTGGTCGCCACATTATTACTTCTTCTGTGGAACACCCAGCAGTGCACAACTCTATGGAACAATTGGCACAACTTGGTTACGAGATTACGTATTTACCTGTTGATGAAGAGGGTCGCGTCAGTGCAGCCGATGTGAAGGCGGCAATTCGACCAGATACGATTTTAGTCTCTGTGATGGCCGTTAATAATGAAATTGGCAGTATCCAACCATTAAAGGATATTGCAGCCGTTTTACAGGATTATCCAACGATTCACTTTCACATTGATGCTGTACAGGGCATTGGTAAAGGTATCTCTGATTTGATTTTTAATGATCGTGTTGACTTTATTACTTTTTCTGGTCATAAGTTCCATGCACCTCGTGGTATCGGCTTTATTTACGCCCGTTCTGGTAAACGAATTGCGCCATTGATGACCGGTGGTGGTCAAGAACGTAATTTGCGTAGTGGGACAGAGAATTTACCTGCAATCGCGGGTATGGCTCGTGCACTACGTCTGTTACTCACAAATGAAAAGACCAATGTTGCAAATGAACGGGCAGTGCGCAGCCGAATTTTGAAACACATCAAAGATTTTCCAAAAGTCACGTTGTTTTCACAGGACAATGATCATTTTGCACCGCACATTTTGTGCTTTGCTATTGAAGGAGTTCGTGGCGAAACGATTGTGCATGCTTTTGAGGATCATGATATCTACATTTCAACAACGAGCGCTTGTTCTTCCAAGAAGCATTTGGCCTCGAGCACGCTTAAAGCAATGAAGGTGCCAGATCAAATTTCAACCAGTGCTGTTCGTGTAAGTTTGGATGAAAACAATACGTTAGCTGAAGCAGATACATTTAATCAGGTGTTCGATCAACTATATGAACAGTTTAAGAAAATTAATAGCTAGGCGATTGAGTGACTTTGTTACAAATAGTAGGCACGTAATTAGCTGCTAATTTTGCTTAACAAAAAGGTAATTGAAGATAAATAAGGGAGGCTCGTTAATGCAATATGATGAAATAATGGTTCGCTATGGCGAATTATCAACAAAGGGGAAAAACCGCAAGTCGTTTATTGACCGTTTAGGTAATAATGTTCGTGGCGTGCTCCATGACATTCCCGACGTGAAGGTGCATCCTGACCACGACAGAATGCACTTAACACTTAATGGTGCAGACTCAGCGTTAGTGATGAAGCGGTTGAGCAACGTTTTTGGGATCGAAAACTATTCACCGTCCGTTAAGGTGGATCTGGATCAGGCGCTGGTTGACCAACAAGCCATTGATATGGTTAAAGAGCAATACAAGCCAGGCATGACGTTTAAAATCGATACACGCCGTTCTAATCACCATTTTGGTTTGAGCACGTATGAGATGAACGACCACCTTGGTGGCGTCATTTTAAATGCTTTTGATGATATTCATGTCCAGATGAAGCAACCGGATTTAACGCTACGGGTTGAAGTGCGTAATAACGGGATCTTTCTGTCTAGTCAAACGTTTGCTGGTGCCATGGGAATGCCTGTGGGAACCGCTGGTAAAGGGATGATGATGCTGTCAGGAGGCATTGACTCACCAGTTGCGGCTTACCTAGCGATGAAACGTGGCGTGCAAGTCGAAATGGTGCATTTCTTTAGCCCGCCATACACGAGTCAACAGGCACTGGATAAGGCCATGGAATTAACGGCTAAGTTGACGGCCTATACTGGCAAGATTCGGTTTATTCAGGTGCCATTTACCAAGATTCAGGAAGAAATCAAGGAGAAGATTCCTGAAGGCTATCTGATGACGGTGCAACGTCGCATGATGTTACGTTTGACCGTTGCTTTGGCAGAAAAACGCCACGGGCTAGGCATTTTTAACGGCGAATCTCTTGGTCAGGTTGCGTCTCAAACGATGGAAAGCATGCTAGCTATTAATGATGTGACGACCATGCCGATCTTACGTCCGGTGGTCTCAATGGATAAGAATGAAATCATTGATGTTGCCAAGAAGATCGATACGTTTGATCTGTCGGTGTTACCGTTTGAAGATTGTTGTACGATTTTTGCTCCACCAGCACCTAAGACAAAGCCAAACTTGGATCGGACGCGTGAGTTTGAACAGCGGATCGATGTCGAAGGGTTGCTCGAAGAAGCATTGGCTGGTGTCAAAATGACGGAGATTCATCCTGGTGAAACTTTCTTAAATCAACAAGAAGACGTATTCGCCGAACTGCTATAATAATAAAAAAGATTATTTTGAAAAGTCAGGTGTAGGCATGATAACGATCAGGGATATTGCAAATCAAGCGGGGGTGTCGGTTTCAACGGCATCGCGAGCTTTGAACGATAATCCACGGATTTCGGCGGCTACAAGACGACGCATTCAGTCGCTAGCGGCACGTTTGGGATACGTCCCCAACTATAACGCGAAGAGTTTAACCCGTGGTGAAGCAAATGTGGTCGGTGTCGTGTTCCCACCCAGTCAAAGTAGCACGCAGGGTAACCCGTTCTTTATTGATGCTATGCGTGGCATCAATAGGGTGCTGACACAACGGCAGTATGTGCTGTCAGTTGCGATTGGTGAAACGTCTGATGACGTTCTGGCCAATGTGTCAGCAATGGTTGATCAGGCTAAGGTTAAACGTTTTGTTTTACTATATTCCCACGAAGATGATCCTGTTGCCGATTATTTGCGGTTAGCTGGACTACGGTTTGTCATTGTTGGTCAACCAAGTGTTAGCCACGATGATGATTATGTTGACAATGACAATGTGGCTGCTGGTGAGGCAGGAGCGACGTATTTGATTGATAAGCTTCACGCTAATCGCCCTGTATTTGTGAGTTCCGCAGTAGATTGGCCGTACGAACAAAATCGTCGTCAAGGATTTAAACAGATTGCTACTAAGCGTGGTGTGCCAACCGTTGAAACGCAGTTGCCACGCGCTGATGCACCGATTGCTTCGATAACCGAATGGCTTGAGAATCATCCTAATATTGATGGTATTTTAGCCACGGATGATCTAATTGGGCTATCGTTTTATCAACGTTGGCAGCAGGTTCATCCGGACGTACAGGTGCCATTGGTCAGTTATAACCGATCGATTTCGTTGCCGTTACCAAACGTCAATTTTCATTCAATTGATCTGTATCCTGAACGGTTGGGTGCTGCTGCGGCTGAACTGGTTTTTCGCAAGCATTCAACGGAAGCAGGTCACGAGAATCGAATCATTCTGCCGTTTGAACAGTTGAATTAATTAACGCGTTAAAAAATTGAAAGCCATCGTTATGGTGACGCCGCATGCAGGTGTTACGATAGCGATGGCTTTTATTTGTGACTGATAAAGTGAGACTGATAGACAGTTTTATAAATTAAGACAAGTAAGTAAAAAAGTTTAAAAAACTTTTGTGCAAACGGTTGCATTTTATTGTAAGCGGTTGCATAATAAATATCGATTAATCAACGTTGCTCAATAACAACGCATTTGCAATTATTGGTTTTATTTTTGAAATGGAGGAAGCAGCATGGCAGAGAATAAGTCGTCATCGCAGAGCGTCGATAAAAAGCATAAATTACCGGCATTACCTGCTAGTGTTATTTGGATGATCAGTTTTGGTTTTCTTGGGGTCCAAATGGCCTTTTCGTTACAGAGCTCAAACATGGGTCGGATTTTCCAAACGATTGGGGCAGATCCAACTAAATTAGGGGCATTCTTTATCCTGCCACCGTTAGCTGGATTAGTTGTTCAACCATTAGTTGGTTATTACTCAGACCGGACCTGGATGCCTAAACTTGGTCGCCGGATTCCTTACTTGCTAATTGGTGCCATTGTGGCAGTTATTGTCATGATGTTATTGCCAAATGCTGGTAGTTTTGGATTTGGTTATGCATCACTGACAGCACTTTGGTTTGGTGCTATTACCATTTTGTTCATGGATTTATCCAGTAACGTTGCGATGCAACCATTCAAAATGATGGTTGGTGACATGGTCAACGATGACCAAAAAGGTTTTGCATACGGTGTTCAAAGTTTTCTTTCTAACACAGGTGCCGTTTTAGCTTCTGTCTTTCCATTTTTATTGACAGCACTTGGTGTTGCCAACACAGCTAAAAAGGGTGTTGTACCACAATCTGTTGTTATTTCATTCTATGTTGGTGCGGTTATCCTGATCATTTGTAGCTTATTCACGGTTTTCCGTGTGAAGGAATACGATCCTGCTACATACGCGCGGTATCATAACATTGATGAAAATGCTAACAAGAAGAGCGAAAACATGTTCAAGTTATTAGCACACGCGCCTAAAGTATTCTGGACTGTTACGGTTGTCCAATTCTTCTGTTGGATGGGTTTCCAGTATCTATGGACTTACGGTACTGGTGCGATTTCTAAAAATGTTTGGCAGGCAGTTAACCCAGCAAGCGCAGGGTATCAGGCCGCTGGTAACTGGTTTGGTTTAATGTCAGCCGTTCAATCACTTGCTGCTGTTGTATGGTCACTTGTTATTGCACGAGTACCAAACAACTTGCACAAACAGGCTTACTCTTTAGGACTTGCCTTAGGAGCCGTTGGTTTTGGATCAGTATTCTTTATCCACAATCGCTGGTTATTAATTGTTTCATTTATTTTAATTGGTATTGCTTGGGCTTCAATGATGGCCTTCCCATTCACAATTCTGACAAACGCACTTTCTGGTGCCAACATGGGGACCTATCTTGGATTATTCAACGGTTCAATTTGTTTGCCACAGATCGTTGCCAGTGTGCTTAGTTTTGGTTTGTTCCCACTTTTGGGTTCATCCATGCCTGTTATGATTTTACTTTCCGGTATTCTATTATTAGTTGGTGCGCTTTCAGTTGGTATCGTTCACGAAACGTATGCGGAATAAGAGTGATGCCGAAGCCCTGGGCGACAGGTGCACGTTTTAGAAGAGTGATGCCTAACTTCGGGTGAATCCGAGCAATAAGAAACAAGATGGAGAATTCGGTGATTTTCCGAATACTTCGGCTTGTGGCTTATGTACAGGATTCAGAAGTTGGGTGCACGTTTAGAGTGATGCCGAAGCCCAGTTTGCACTGAGCAGAGAACAATATATGTGAGAAGGGACGAATAAAACTATGAAACAAACGTTTGACATTGAGCCATGGAACGTCGTAACTCGTAAATTTGATCCAGAGGACAAGCGTCTACAGGAATCGATGACCAGTCTTGGTAACGGTAATATGGGGCTCCGCGGCTTCTTTGAAGAAGATTACAGTGGCGATACTTTACCTGGTATTTATCTTGGGGGTGTGTGGTTCCCAGATAAGACACGTGTTGGTTGGTGGAAGAATGGTTATCCTGCTTACTTTGGTAAAGTTATCAACGCAGTTAACTTCATTAAGGTCAATGCGGTGATTAATGGCGAAAAGCTTGATTTGGCCAAAGATCAAGTGAGTCATTTTAAACTTGATTTGGACATGCAACATGCTTTGTTGACCCGGACATTCACCGTGACGAAGGGTGCAGCTAAGTTAGCTTTCACGTTTGAACGGTTTGTTAGTGCTGCACAAAAAGAGTTAGCAGTTATTCGAGTTAGTGTTAAAAACGTGGGCGATCAAGCCGTTAAGCTAGAATTAAACTCATCGTTGGATGCTGACGTTCAAAACGAGGACGCCAATTACGACGAACGGTTCTGGGATGTACTGAATCTTGGCGGTACCAGTGACCAAGGCGAAGTGGTGACCAAGACCAAGCCAAACAATTTTGGCACGCCTCAATTTACTGTTGGTATGCAAATGACCAATAAGAGCACGTTGCCAGCTGTTGAAAGCGGCGTTCAAACAGCAACTGAAGTTACGAATGAATTTGGCGGTGAATTGGCTGCCGGTGAAACTGCTCAGTTGGAAAAACGTGTGATTGTGGTAACATCACGTGATTACGATGACCAAATTGCTTTGACGGCAGGAATGCACGACTTGACGTCAGACGTTAACAAGCAATCATTTGATGACCTTTACCAGGCACACACAGCCGTTTGGGCTGACCGCTGGACAAAGAGTGATGTTTCTATTGAAGGGGACGTTGGTGCGCAACAAGGAATTCGCTTTAACCTGTTCCAGTTGTTCTCAACGTACTATGGTGAAGATTCACGGTTGAATATCGGACCAAAGGGCTTCACTGGTGAAAAGTATGGTGGTGCTACCTACTGGGACACGGAAGCGTTCGCCGTTCCCGTTTATCTCGGTGTAACGGATCAAAAAGTTACCCGCAATCTGTTGATGTATCGTTATCAACAATTGGATGGTGCGTACCATAATGCAAAGATGCAGGGACTTAAAGGTGCCTTGTTCCCAATGGTTACGTTTGACGGTATTGAATCACACAATGAATGGGAAATTACGTTTGAAGAAATTCACCGTAATGGTGACATTGCGTTTGCAATATACAACTACACGCGTTACACGGGCGACAAGAGTTATGTCTTACATGAAGGCAGTAAGGTGTTGACGGAAATTTCCCGCTTCTGGGCTGACCGTGTTCACTTCTCCAAACGTAATCAACAGTACATGATTCATGGTGTAACAGGTCCAGATGAATACGAAAATAACGTCGACAACAACTGGTACACAAACTATTTGGCTCAATGGACGTTGAAGTACACGTTACAGGTATTGCAAGAGGTTGACGCTAAGCAGGCGGCTGATTTAGCCGTTAGTGATGAAGAAAAGAAGCAATGGCAAGATATCGTCGATAAGATGTATCTGCCACACGATGACAAACTTGGCATTTTCGTTCAACACGACGGCTTCCTTGATAAGGATATCGAACCAGTCAGTGCAATTCCTGCTGACCAATTGCCAATTAATCAACACTGGTCATGGGACAAAATCTTGCGGTCCCCTTACATTAAGCAAGGGGATGTCCTACAGGGTGTTTGGGACTTTATCGATGACTTTACACCTGCGCAAAAGAAGGCCAACTTTGATTTCTACGAGCCATTAACGGTTCATGAATCCAGCCTATCCGCAGCAATCCATTCAATTTTGGCCGCTGATCTGCATTATGAAGATAAGGCTGTTGAAATGTATGAACGCACATCACGCTTGGATTTAGACAACTACAATAATGATACGGTCGATGGTTTGCATATTACATCAATGACTGGTAGCTGGTTAGCAATCGTTCAAGGTTTCGCTGGCATGCGGGTTCGCGATGATGAGCTACACTTTGCACCATTCTTACCGAAAAAATGGACGAGTTACGAATTCCGTCAACTGTTCCGTGGTCGTCTGATTGAAGTTCATGTGGATGCAAACGGGACAAACGTTAAACTGATTTCTGGTGATCCACTGACGGTTTCGGTTAATGACAAGGAAGTTAATTTGTAGTCAGCTTTAACGCCCTTAGCAGAGGCAGTTGCTATTAGTTGACGTTTAAACTTCAAATTAAACTGTTTCAAATCTGATTTAGTGTTAAAGAGGTTGAGACATAAGTTTATTTGGGAAGAATAATGTGAGTAATATCGCGCTCCAAAGTCCTGAGAATGCCGCTTAACCTAAAACTGATCCATTCCCCAAGTTCGGGAATGGGTCAGTTTTTGTTAATGCTCGTTCTCAAATCGGGCTTTGTCACAGTTCTTTTTACAACAATTGCTAAAATCAGGTCCGCACTATTTGTTAATCTTTATAAATCGAGACTGAAATTTAAAGTGCCAGTCCTTTACTTAACGGGGAAATGGTTTAGAATAAGGCTCAACGAACACCTTATGACCGTAATTTGTGGTGCTTTGTGAGTGAATTTAAATAGACAGGAGTGGTTCTTGTGGAAATCGTTGCAGATGACAATAAAGTACAGCTGGTCGGTGAACCGCTGGCCGTTGGGGATGCGCTACCGCATTTTAAATTATTTGATGAAGATGGCAATAAGGTCAAAATGGCTGAATTGTTGGGCAAACCACTGGTCATTAGCGTGGTACCAGATTTGAACACGCCAGTATGTTCTGTGCAAACCAAGAAATTTAATCAGCAGGCTGATTATCATCAAAATGTTCGTTTTGTGACCGTTTCGAAGAATACACCGTTGGAACAGAAAAACTGGTGTGCGGCTGAAGGTGTGACAAATTTATCTGTGTTGTCAGATGAGGAAGAATCGTTCGGTTATGCGACAAATCTGCTGGTTCCCGATTTAGATGTGCTTGCGCGAGCCGTTTACGTAATGGATGCAGAGGGCAAAGTCGTCTATCGCCAAGTTGTTCCTAACATTGGTCAGGAGCCTGATTATTTGGCCGCTTTAGATGCACTAGAACAGTTTGAAAAATAGTCCGCTTTAATTGTGAGATGGAAAACCATCTTGACGGTCAATGATGGACAGTTTATGATAAAAAATATTAAAGATGTTTGAAAACGAATAATGCATTGAACAAGAGAGTAGTGAATCGTGGTTTTATAGCAAGCTGGTGTTGATGGAAGACCGGTAAACGACGTGTAGCGAAAGTAGCTTGTTGGCAGGTTTGCTGAATCCGCTTGAGTGATGAGCGTTAGTAGGTGAATTCGGGTCACGTCCGTTAAACCGTGCTTGAGTGGGGTAGCATTACCCAATTTAGGTGGTACCGCGATAAATCGTCCTAATTTCTGTATGGAAATTAGGGCTTTTTTCGTTTGAAGGCATAACAAGTTGCTTTCACCACACGTTGATAACATGACTTAAAAATTATGATGAGTTGAAAGGAATGATTACATGGCAACTAAAGATTTACCGACTAAATATGATCCACGTGCCGTTGAGAATGGTCGCTATCAAAAATGGCTGAATGCAGGATTATTTAAGCCATCTGGCGACAAAAAGGCCAAGCCTTATTCGATTGTTTTGCCACCACCAAACGTGACGGGGAAGCTTCATCTAGGTCACGCTTGGGATACCGCCCTGCAAGATATGCTGGTCCGTTACAAACGAATGGAAGGCTACGATACATTGTGGGTTCCTGGTATGGATCACGCTGGCATTGCCACGCAAGCAAAGGTTGAAGCCCGCTTGCGTGAACAAGGAATTTCTCGTTACGATCTTGGTCGCGAAAAGTTCGTGGAACAAGTTTGGGACTGGAAGGACGAATATGCTGCTACCATCCATAAGCAATGGGCTAAGTTAGGTCTGTCCATGGATTACAGTCGCGAACGGTTTACACTTGATGAAGGCCTTTCTAAGGCTGTTCGTAAGGTGTTTGTTGATCTGTACAACAAGGGTCTGATCTACCGCGGTGAATACATTATTAACTGGGATCCACAAGCCCGCACAGCATTGTCTGATATTGAAGTTATCCACAAGGACGATAAAGGGGCTTTCTACCACGTTAAGTATCCATTCACGGATGGCACGACGTATGAAGGCAAGGATTACATCGAAATCGCGACGACTCGTCCTGAAACAATGTTTGGTGACGTTGCTGTTGCCGTCCATCCAAGTGACGAACGGTATAAGGAATTAGTTGGCAAACACATTAAGGTGCCATTAGTTGACCGCGAGATTCCGATTATTGCAGATGAATACGTTGACCCTGAGTTTGGAACTGGGATGGTTAAAATTACGCCGGCTCATGATCCAAATGACTTTCTGGTAGGTAACCGTCATAATCTCAAACGGATCAATACCATGAATGAGGACGCAACGTTAAACGAAAATGCCGGTAAGTATAACGGGATGGATCGTTTTGACGCTCGTAAGGCCATTGTTCAAGACTTGCAGGATGGTGGCTGGATGCTAAAGATTGACCCAATCGTGCACTCAGTTGGTCACTCAGAACGGACCGGTGTGCAGGTTGAAGCCCGTCTTTCAACTCAGTGGTTTGTTAAGATGAAGCCATTGGCAGAACAAGCATTGAACCACCAAAAGACAGATGACAAGGTCACATTCTGGCCTTCACGGTTTGAAGATACCTATGAACAGTGGATGAATAACGTTCATGACTGGGTTATTTCCCGTCAACTATGGTGGGGTCACCGGATTCCGGCTTGGTACAATAAGCAAACTGGTGAAACGTATGTTGGCATGGAAGCACCGAAGGACGAAGAAAACTGGACTCAAGATCCAGATGTTTTGGATACTTGGTTCAGCTCCGGTTTGTGGCCAATGACGACCATGGGGTGGCCAGATACTGATAATCCAGATTTCAAACGGTATTTCCCGACTGATGATTTGGTTACTGGTTACGATATTATTTTCTTCTGGGTATCCAGAATGATATTTGAATCAGTTGAATTTACTGGCAAACGGCCGTTTAAGAATGTGCTGATGCATGGTTTGATGCGGGATAATCAAGGTCGTAAAATGAGTAAGTCACTTGGCAACGGGATCGATCCAATGGATGTCATTGATAAGTACGGTGTCGATGCCATGCGCTGGTTCTTGGCTAACGGTTCAACGCCAGGTCAAGATGTTCGTTATGATACGACCAAACTTGATGCGGCGTGGAATTTCATCAACAAGATTTGGAATGCTAGCCGTTACGTCATTATGAATTTAGGCGACATGGAGAAACCAGTATTGCCAGACAAAGCAAACTGGAATTTGGCGGACCGGTGGATTTTGAGCCGGTTGAACCAAACAGTTGCCGATGTTCACCGTTTATTTGATAAGTTTGAATTTGGTGAAGTTGGCCGTGCACTTTATAATTTCATTTGGAATGACCTGTGTGACTGGTACATTGAAATGACCAAGGAAGTGCTTAACGGGGATGACGAAGCTGCTAAGAAGAACACTCAAAATGTCTTGGGTTATGTTCTTGACCAGACGTTACGTTTGATGCATCCGTTGATGCCATTCGTAACGGAGGAGCTGTGGCAGGACATGCCGCATGAGGGTGAATCAATCATGGTGGCGGACTACCCAGTTGTTCACGATGACTTTGATGATGCCAAAGCTGAAACTGATATGGGCCGCTTAATTGAGTTGATTACTGCAGTCCGTAATATTCGTGGTGAAGCCAACGCACCGATGAGTAGTGCCGTTGAACTGCTGATTAAGACCAATAACCCAGAACTGAAGACACTGTTTGAAACGAACCGTGATTTTGTGGATCGGTTCTGTCACCCGAGTGACTTGCAGATTGGACCAGATGTTGTGGCACCAAAACTGGCCATGTCAGCCATCATTTCTGATGCGGAAGTTTACATTCCGTTAGCCGAACTGATTAACTTGGATGACGAAGTTGCGCGTCTCGAAAAAGAAGTCGCTAATTTGCAGAATGAAGTGACCCGTTCCGAAAAGAAACTGGGTAATGAACGCTTTGTTGCTAATGCGCCAGAAGCAGTCGTCGCTGAAGAGCGGAGTAAGCAAGCTGATTGGCAACAAAAACTGACAGCAGCCACGAGTCGTTTGGCAGAAGTTAAGGCTAGTCGTAATTAAATCAACGCTCTGTCACCAACATTGGATTGAAAATTAGTCAATTAAAAAAGACGCCGTTCTGTTAACTTGAGCCAAGACAATAAGTTAACAGAACGGCGTTTTTGTATGCTTTTCGCATGTCTAGCATAGTCGTTGGTGTATGATAACAAGTAGACAAATTGAGAATGAGTGGGGCACTGACATGGTTAACACATATGAAGAGGCTGTGGCTTATATTCATGGCCGATCAAAGTTTAAAAAATCACCAACACTAGATCGCATGAGATTGTTTTTGGAGCGGTTAAACCATCCTGAAACGGATATCCAGATGGTCCATATTGTCGGCACAAACGGAAAGGGATCTACACTAACCTTTTTGCGCAATTTATTACAGGCAGATGGGCTGACCGTGGGCAGTTTCACGTCACCGTATTTGGTTCGTTTCAATGAGCGAATTAGTGTGGATGGTGAGCCTATCAGTGATGCAGATATTCTACGACTGGTTCAAATCATTCAACCAGTTGAAGCAAAGTTAGACGAAGAACTGCCTGAGGGTGGACCGACAGAGTTTGAAACGCTGACTGCCATGATGCTGCTCTACTTTGCTGAAGGACATGCTGATATTGTTCTGGTAGAAGCTGGTCTTGGTGGTCGCTTTGACTCTACCAATGTAATCACACCGCTATTGTCGGTTATCACAACCATTGGTTTGGACCATATGAAAATGTTGGGTGACACGGTTAGTAAAATTGCTTGGCAGAAAGCCGGCATCGCGAAGCCTAATGTCCCGATGATCACTGGAAACATTACTGACGACGGCGCGTTGTCCGTTATTCGTGAGGTTACTACAAAAACAGGCACTCCGTGGTTTGCCATGAATCGCGATTATCAGATTCACTATCAGTCGGCTCAGGGCTGGCAGGAACGGTTTAGTTTTGATGGCTTTGATCAACATTTAAAGGATTTGGCAATTAGCATGCTGGGTCGTTATCAAAGTGACAACGCGGCCACAGCACTAGCGGCTTATCTAAAATTGCATCAATTACAACAACTGCCAGTATCAGTCAAGAGTATTCGTGATGGTCTCAACACTGCCTTTTGGGCAGGGCGTTTTGAAAAATTGAACGACCAGCCCTTGGTGGTGATTGACGGTGCGCATAATGAGCCAGCCGTTGATGAGCTTGCTGAGCTAATCAAAACTCATTTTGGACAACAAAGTGTGACCATTATTTTTGCTGTTTTGGCAGATAAAGCTTATGAAAAGATGTTACCGACGCTGGCGGCACTGCCAAACGTGCATTTAGTGTTGACCCATTTCGCCGGTCCGAACGCAAAGCGGAATGCGGCCGATTTAGACGCGCTGGAAGCTAGTTTAAAACAGCCTGTGCCCAAGTTCGATAACTGGCAAGTGGCAATTGCACAAACGGCAGGAGGCCTGTCCGCCGATGATGTTTTGATTATTACGGGGTCGTTATACTTCATTTCTGATGTGCGCCATTTATTTACAGATAATGACGAAGTGGCGAACAATTGAGACTCAATTTGCGTATGTTAAGTCAACGTCATAATTTGGAGGTTGGCAAACATGAAACAAATTGGTACAAAGACAGAAGGACAGACAAAATTAACAATTGGCACTCAAGCAGGATCCAGTCGCACGGTCGGGATTGCGTTAAGCGATGAAATGAGCGATTTGCGCCAGGAAACGTTATTGCTACTGGCACTGAACGTTAAAAATCAGGTTGTTGCTCGGTGCGAAGTTTTTCGTGGAACGGTGGATGCATGTGTCGCACATCCTCGTGATGTGTTTTATCAGGCGATTGTCGCTAATGCGGCGAGGGTGATCGTTGCACATAACCATCCAAGTGGTCTGGCCAAGCCATCACCAAGTGATCAAGAATTTGGTCAGCGCCTGTGGTTGGCCGGTCAGCTACTTGGTATTGAGCTACTAGATTGTTTTATTGTAGGTCGTCATAGTTATTTCAGCTTTGGCGAGCACGATCTCTTTAATGCCGTGACATTACCGGAAATTTTGGCTGAAAAAGATACGGCTACGTCCTGATTCGGTTTGTTTAAGGAAGAATAAAAATCTTGATAACAGTGGAAACGACCTGTTTTCACTGTTTTTTCTATGGTATACTTTTTCCGATATGATTTGGCCCAAGGGTCTTTTGAAGGGAAGAAATACTGTGTTTGGATTAGGACAAAAAAACATCGGCATCGACTTGGGAACTGCCAACACACTTGTATATATTGACGGAAAGGGCATCGTTGTACGCGAGCCCTCTGTCGTTGCACGTAACACGAATACAGGTGAAGTAGTTGCAGTTGGTCAAGAAGCACGCAAGATGCTGGGTCGTACCCCCGGTAGCATTTCAGCTATTCGACCAATGAAAAACGGGGTTATTGCCGATTATGACACGACGGTAGCCATGATGAAGTATTACATTCAAAAGGCCCTCGGTCGGTCTTCTGAAAAGCCATACATCATGGTGTGTGTGCCAAGCGGGATTACTGAAGTTGAAAAGCGGGCAGTGATCGATGCTACTCGTGTGGCTGGTGCCCGTGATGCATATGTCATTGAGGAACCTTTTGCAGCCGCAATCGGTGCTGGTCTTCCTGTCATGGATCCAACTGGTAGCATGGTTGTTGACATTGGTGGTGGGACCACCGATGTTGCCACAATCTCACTTGGTGGGATTGTATCCAGTCGGTCCATTCGCATGGCTGGCGACAAACTCGATGAGTCAATTGTTGCTTTCGTTCGTCAAAAGTACAATTTATTGATTGGTGAGACGACAGCGGAAAATTTGAAGATTCAAATTGGTTCTGCTTCGGTTGAAGCTTCTGAGACCATGGATGGTGCATCTATTCGAGGCCGTGATTTGATTTCCGGTCTGCCAAAGACCATTGATGTGACCGCTGAAGATGTTGCTAAGGCAATTCACGACACCATTGTTGAAGTGATTGCAGCCATTAAGGAAACATTGGAAGAAACTTCTCCTGAAATTGCTGCAGACGTTATCGATCATGGAATTGTCTTGACCGGTGGTGGTGCGTTACTGAAGAATCTTCAGGATGTTATTTCTGAAGCAACTAAGGTGCCAGTCTTCATTGCCAACGAACCACTCGATTGTGTGGCTATTGGTACTGGTGAATCGTTGAAGAGTATTGACGTCATGAAACGGCGCAACAACCGTTAATAATTCGAAAATGTGTGGCACAAAAGCATTGGTCTTGGTCGACAGAAACAGTGTGTGAAAATGACATTGTTTTTGTCCAGACCGCGTCAACGGACGTTGAAAGTGGTTAGATAACCGCGACGCCAGCGCGTTTGTGCCACATTTTTTGATTGTGATGTTTTTAGACTTGGAGGTAACAATGCATAGATTCTTTTCAAACCGACGACTTGTCATCATCGCCGTGGGAATCATTACATGCCTGGGACTATTGACGTTATCGGTGACGGTTCGTAATCGTCGGAATACACCACCAATCATTCAACAATTCGGGAATGATGTGGCCGGTTTTGCTGACCGCGTGGTAAGTGTACCCGTTGGTGGGGTCGGTGCCGGAGTCAATTCGATTTCTCAGTTGTTAAGCACGTATGATGAAAATCAGAAGTTGAAACAACAAGTTGATCAAATGGCACAAGACAAGGTTCGTTTGCAAACAACTGAAAATGAAAACAAAGAATTACGTAGCGAAGCTAAGCTAAATAATAGCTTGATTGATTACCAGCCGATTACGGCCGGCGTTATCGCAAGAACGCCATCGGCATGGCAGAACCAATTGGTTATTGGCAAAGGTAAAACCAGTGGCATTAAGAAAAATATGCCTGTGCTTGCCGGTAAGGGATTAATTGGCCGTGTGATTGAAGTCAATCAAACCAACAGTAAGGTTGAGCTAATTTCCGATGATACCGATACTGCTAATCGGTTTGCTATTCAAGTCACTAATGCCGGGGGTGAAACGGTTAATGGTATCGTGACTGGCTATGACAAAGACAAGAATCTGCTAGAAATGGGTCAGATTACGACCAAAGTCGCCATTAAAAAGGGCGATAAAGTGACAACTAGTGGACTTGGTGGGATAACCCCTAAAGGATTGTTTGTTGGCACGATTGTTTCGACCAGTTCTGATGACTATGGTTTGGCAAATAAGGTTTACATCAAACCAGCGGGCAATCTTGGCACGGTTAACGTTGTTACAGTTGCCGCAAAACAATAAATGGGGGTGATGACATGCGTGAATCGAGCTTACGCTGGACGTTTATTATTGGCCTTCTGTTAAGCGTGTTTTTAGATGGAACGATCAGCCAGCAGTTCGCCGGTCATTTATTCCGCAGTTCGGCGACGGCTGTACCAGAGATTACTACGTTGTGGTTGTTTTGTGCATCTTTCTTTGAGGATCAATATCACATGCCAACATATTGGTTTGCAGTTTTCGCTGGCGTGGTTTTTGACCTCTTTTACAGCGGTTACTGGGGCGTGTACTTATTTATTTTCCCAGTGATCGTGTGGTTAGCTCGTACTTTACGACAAGTGCTGCCTGTCAATTTATTTGCGACACTGCTGGTCGGTTTTCTAGGGTTTACCATTCAACCATTACTGAGCTGGTCGGCTTTACAAATGATTGGTGGCACTGGTACATCGTTTGCTGATTTTATGGTAATCGATCTGGCACCAACGTTGGCCCTAAATGAAGTGATTCTATTGATTTTGTATGTGCCGTTACGACAACTTTATTTGCGTGGCGCACGTGTTCAGTAATTTTTTTAATGCGTGGCATATTTAATAGGGTTGACAGAGCGTATAAAGAACACTATAGTGTTGCTAACTTAAGAATATGAATGAAATGACAATGAACGGAAGAGTAAATGACAGGCTTGTCCAGAAAGTAATCGCTGCTGTGATGGTTACCCTGACTGTTGTTGAAACACATCTGTGAGTCGTTTGGCTGAATTTATGAAGTAGGTTAAACCGGTCGGTCCGTTACCCCAAGGAGTTTATAAACAAACTCGTTGAGTCAGTTACTGTGAAGTAATTGAAAGCTTGAGGTGGAACCGCGCAAACACGCCCTCTTTAGTCACTAAGATGACTAAAGAGGGCGTGTTTTTGTTTATAAACTCCGTGAGTTTATCGTCGTGAGGCGGTAGAAAAATGAGGTGGCACCACGTTAACCAACGTCCTCTAACTAGCAATTAGGCTAGTTAGGGGATTTTTTTGTGTCAAACGCAATGTGTTGTCATTAGTTTGAAAAGTTGTTCATCATAGGAGGGGTTAACATGTCGTTAACATACGTCAATCAGATTTTGCCATCATTATTTAGTGGGGCATGGATGACCATTCGTATTTTCTTTTGGACGTTGGTTGGTGCTTTACCACTAGGTGTATTAGTTAGTATGGGACTACGTTCACGGTTTTCACCGATTCGTTGGGTGCTGAACTTTTACGTTTGGCTCATGCGTGGGACGCCGCTATTGCTTCAACTGATGTTTGTTTTTTACGGACTACCAGACGTTAATATTGTGTTTGCCCGTTATCCCGCAGCACTGTTCGCCTTTATCTTAAACTACGCCGCTTATTTTGCTGAAATCTTCCGTGGCGGTTTTGCCGGTATTAACCATGGTCAATACGAGGGTGCCCAAGTGCTCGGTCTGACTTATACCCAAACCTTACGAAAGATTGTACTGCCACAAGTTGTCAAAAGCGTTATCCCTGCTGTTGGTAATGAAGTAATCAACTTGGTCAAAGATTCATCGCTGGTTTATGTTATTGGATTAGGTGATCTACTGCGTGCCGGTAATGTGGCCTCAGCTAGAGATGTTACATTGGTTCCGCTGATCCTAGTGGGGATTATTTATCTTTTGTTGACGTTGGTTTGTACCTACGCCTTACGCGGATTAGAGAAACACTACAGTTACTACCGATAGGAGGGATCAACTATGCTGGAATTAAAAAATATCAACAAATCATTTGCACAGCGCAGAATTTTAAACGACTTTTCAATGGTTGTGCCTGACCAACAAATTGTTAGTATCGTCGGTCCCTCTGGTGCCGGCAAGACGACCTTGTTACGGTGCATCGCAGGATTAGAACGTCCAGACTCGGGCAGCTTTCTTTTAGACGGTCAACCGTTTGACCCAGTTGAAGATCGTGGAAGTGAACGTAAGATTGGTGTGGTTTTTCAAGACTTTAATTTATTTCCTAACTTGAGTGTGCTCGACAACATCATGTTAGCACCTAAAATGGTAACTGGTCTGTCAACAAAACAGGCTCATGAACAAGTTGAATCATTGGTTGAGTCGCTTGGGTTAGCTCAAGTGATCAAACAGTATCCATTTCAGCTATCTGGTGGTCAAAAACAGCGTGTTGCAATTGCGAGAGCTTTGGCTATGGAACCAGCTATTTTATGTTATGACGAGCCAACGTCAGCATTGGACCCAACGCTTCGTGATACGGTCGGTCAACTCATTTTAGACCTCAAAAAACGAGGGATTACCCAGATTGTTGTCACCCATGATCAGCAGTTTGCGGAAAAAATTGCCGATCAGGTTGTGACAGTTAAACCACTGAATGCCTAAGGCCAATGTTAGTTTGACCGGGGATAGTGGGGAGGATGAAGATAATGATTCGAAAACGAACAATAAGCAGGTATCGACGATTAGCGGCATTAGTTGTTGTCATGCTAATGGGCATTTTAGTTTTGAGCGGTTGTGAGAGCGTTGCTACCCGTGCGGATCATCAAGATACCTGGCAACATATAAAACGCCGTGGAACGGTCGTTATCGGTGTTGATGATAGTTTTGTTCCGATGGGTTTTCGCGAAAAGAATGGAAAATTGGTTGGCTACGATGTGGATCTAGCGAAGGCAACGTTTGCTCAGTATGGTCTCAAAGTAGATTTTCAAACGATTGACTGGTCCATGAAGGAAACAGAATTGCGTAATGGGACGATTGATGCAATCTGGAATGGCTATACCATAACGCCTCAACGGGCAGCCAAAGTGGCCTTTTCCCGACCATATCTCAGAAATCGTCAGGTCTTGGTAACCAAGAGAAAACAAAATATTCGGCGATTTTCAGATATGAAAGGCAAAATCTTAGGTTTGCAAACCGGATCATCGGCCCAAACGTTAGTTAATCAAAAGCCTAAGCTATTGAAACAATACATCAAAGGATCGCCGATAACATATGACACATTTAATGACGCTTTTATTGATCTGAACGTTAACCGAATTCAGGGGTTACTGATTGATCAAGTGTACGCAGGCTATTACGTTAAGCACGAACCTAATCCGTCTGCCTATCGAACGATTGTCGGCGATTTTGCCGGGGAAGATTACGCGGTTGGCTTACGTAAGGGGGATGTCACCTTAAGGAAAAAAATCAACCAGGCGTTTGTTAAACTGGCTAAGAATGGACAACTCAGTCAGATTAACCATAAATGGTTCGGTCAGGATTCAGATTCGTTAATTTCGAAGTAGTATTTAAAAGTTATTCGCGGCTTTCAACGTTCAGTTATTTTTTTAGTCATAATAAATATTAAAAAGTCGTAGGACACAAATTTGGAGACTGTGAATTTGTGTCCTACGACTTTATTTTACGATTTTTTTCGATAGTGGTTCTAGTCCAGAGGATTGTTTTTACGGGGCATTTCAGCTAGTATAAAGCAATGATGACTACACAAATTTATTTTAACGGAGGCGGCTGGAATTGAAACAAGATTTAGCAAACGGTGTTCATTTAACCGTTCTCCCAACCACACAATTTAAAACAGTTAGCGTGCTGGTATCTTTTTGCTCGCCAGTTCAATTAGCCACGTTAACGACGCGTTCATTATTGGCTGATCTATTAGAGACCAGTTCGGCAATGTACCCGACACAAACGGCGTTAGCTGCAGTACTGAGTAATATGTATGGTGCAAATTTCAATACGAACGTTACTAAAATGGGCAACTTAGCTCAGTTTCAATTCGCACTGACTTTGGCCAATGGCCGCTATTTAGAAGGACAACCTAATTTATTAGCTGACGGATTTCATTTTCTCAACGAAGTGATGTTAAATCCATTGGTTAGCACGCAAAACGGTATTACCGGCTTTGACCAACAGACGTTTGATCGACAAAAAGAAAATTTGGCCATCGCGTTACGTGCCGTCAGTGATGATAAGATGTTATACGCGCGTTTACAGGCTCAACGTTTGCATTTTGGTGACACTGCGGCTGCTTATCCCAGTGCAGGCCGGTTAGTTGACGTCGAGAGCCTAACAGCACAGTCAGTTTATAATGAATATCGGCGTATTTTGACTGACGATGAAGTGTTTA
Organism: Furfurilactobacillus rossiae DSM 15814; assembly: GCF_000428925.1. GTDB lineage: Bacteria > Bacillota > Bacilli > Lactobacillales > Lactobacillaceae > Furfurilactobacillus > Furfurilactobacillus rossiae. Next base: position 45,033 of record NZ_AUAW01000011.1, read on the forward strand.
TTTATGTCATGGGCGATGTGGATGCTGATGAAGTGGCAACGTTGCTTGATTCATTTGATTTAACGGATCGTCCATCGATGTCACGACAAATTACAATACCGCAGGAAACCCCTTCGAATGTCACTAGAAAAGTGGAACATCAGTCGATAACCCAAGCCAAACTTGACCTGGCTTATAATTTGCCGGTTCATTATGGTGACAATCAGTATTTTGCGGCACAGGTGTTTAACGGACTGTTTGGTGGCACGCCACTATCATTGCTGTTTACAAATGTTCGAGAAAAGAAGAGCTTGGCCTATTATGCTAATTCAGGCATTAATTTCTTTAATCAAACGTTATTGGTACAGGCAGGTATCGATGGGGAGCAGGCGGTGACTGTGCAACAGATCATTGGCGAGCAATTGGCTGATCTGGCGTCTGGAAAGTTTAGCGTGGATCGCATGAGTCAGGTTAAGGAAACGTTGATTAATCAGCGTGAGGCGGCTCAGGATGCACCACGATTGGTAGTTGGCTCTGAATTATTGGGCGACTTAACGGCTAGTCCAATGGCTGTAAGTGATTGGATTGATGGCATCAATGCTGTCACAGCTCAGGATGTTGCCGCGATTGCGCAGCAAACGAGTTTGGCAACGAGTTATTTACTTACCAAGTAACCAGCCTAAACTCAAATTGCCAATTTAAAAAGTATCTGATTGATAAGGAGACAACTGTGGAAAAACACGATTATCAGCAGTTAGGTGAAACTATTTATGAAGAAACTTTGCCCAATGGTTTATTGGTGCAGTTGCTGCCAAAGGCAGGTTTTCATAAAACGTATGCCTTAATGACAACTGACTTCGGTTCGACGGATCGAACGTTTACACCACGTGGGGCTGATGAAGCAGTAACCATTCCAGATGGGGTTGCTCATTTTTTGGAACACAAGATGTTTGAAAAGGCAGATCACGATGCATTCGATTTGTTTGGACAATATGGTGCGGATGCAAATGCCTATACGAGTTTTACACGAACCAGTTATTTGTTTGCTGCAAGTCGTCATCTCAAAGAGAATTTAAATATTCTGTTGGATTTTGTTCAAGATCCTTATTTTACCGAGGCTACTGTAGCTAAGGAAAAAGGGATTATTGGGCAAGAAATCCAAATGTATGATGATGACCCAAGCTGGCAACTATTTATGGGCATTGTGGGTAATTTATATCCGACGGAACCCGTTCATATTGATATCGCCGGAACAGTCGATTCAATTGGTCAGATTACGGCAGAACAATTAATGTCCACGTATCAAACGTTTTACCATCCAAGCAATATGAATCTATTTATCGTGGGGGCTTTTGAACCTGATTCGGTGATGACTTGGATTAAGGAAAATCAGACAAGCAAGACATTTGAACAACCGGCTGCAATTGACCGAACGATCATTGAAAATCATGATCAAACGGAGATTCTTCCTTATCGAAGCCGCCACCTAAACGTTACCATGCCGAAGTCAATTGTGGGGCTTCGTGGTTTAGATGACGTACCCAGTGGGCGCAATGGATTAAAATATAGTTTAGCTGCATCCTTGTTGCTAGATATGTTGTTTGCGGACACCAGTGAGACGTATCTGAAGCTTTACGATGCTGGCATTATTGATGACAGTTTTGACTATGATTTGTCCTTGGAACGTGGATTCCACTTCTTGACCGTCAGCAGTGATACCGATGATCCAAACGGTTTTTCAGAGGCGATTATTAATGTGTTAGAGCATGTTAGTGATTACCTATCCGGTCAGCCGGCTATTGAAAACTTTGAATTGGTTAAGCGTGAAGCAATCGGCCATCACATTATGATGTTGAATTCAGTGGAAGCAATTGCCAACGCATATGAAGGCAAGCTGTTTGATAATGCTAATTTACTTGATGAGACACAACTGTTAGAATCACTGACCTTAGCGGATGTTCAATCTTTGGCAGAAGCATTAATCAGGTCGGAAGGCATCAGTGTGTTTGATGTTTTGCCAACTGAAGATACGGAAGATCTTGAAAATTCTTAAAAAAATTCACCGTTTTTGTAATTCAATAACAGGAACAGGCTGTTATGCTATACTTAAATTCAACGTGTCATGAACGTATTCTATAAAGATGGAGTCTTTATCTTATGAGTGAGGAAACACCAACTATTGGTCAAAAGTTGCAAGAAGCCCGTAATGCGAAGGGTTTAACAATTGATGACGTTCAACAAAGTACAAAAATTCAACGTCGCTACCTCATTGCCATTGAAGACGGCAAGTTTGACGAGTTGCCAGGCGATTTTTACGTGCGAGCATTTATTAAACAATACGCTCAAGCGGTTGATTTGAACGGCGATGAGTTATTAAAAGATTACAACGATCAGTTGCCACAGGCTGCAGCAACACATGTTATGCCAGCTGATGAGGCCCCTGCAACACGGGAAAAGACGCCTCAAGTGCGCGAAAGTAACGGCACATTAGAACGGTTACGATCAATCTTGCCAATTGCATTGGTAACATTGTTAGTTGTAGTCATTCTTGGTGCCATTTGGGTGTTTGCGGTTCGTAATGGTAATAAGTCCAGTAACAATAGTCAGATTTCCAGCAGTGCAGTTAAGGTAAGCTCTTCGAAAGATACTGAATCGAGCAGTTCAAGTAGTTCTAGCAGTTCATCCAGTAGTTCAAGTTCTAGCAGTTCAAGTTCTAGCAGTTCAAGTAGCAGTTCTAGTTCAGACAAGTCGAAGAAAAACAGCAAGGCTAAGTTAGTCTCTGTTTCTACGACGGGTGGTAACAGCACCTACCGGCTGGAAAATGCCCCTGCGACGAACAAGATTACTATTGCTGCCGACAATGCCGCATCATGGATGCAGGTTACACCTGCAGGTAGTTCTGCACTTTATGTCGGAACCATGCAAAGCGGTAAGTCACAAACGGTCACCTTGCCTAACGGCGCAACTTCGGTTGCGGTTTCATTTGGTAATCGAACGGCAACTAAGATCCAAATCAACGGTAAAGACGTTGACATTAGTAAAGGTACTGGTAATACAGGTGTCCTGACAATTCAATTACAGGCAGCTACCAGTAAAGCGAAATAACGTACAAGCAGAGGTCACATTGTGAATTTACCTAATAAATTAACGGTTTTTCGAATCATTTTGATTCCAGTTTTCTTGATTATTATGGCAGTTCCCTTTAATTGGGGCGTTGTTACGTGGGCAGGCACGAATATTCCGGTCACGAGTTTGATTGGCACGATCATCTTTATTGTTGCGTCGTTAACTGATTTCTTGGACGGTAGAATTGCTCGCGGACAGCATTTGGTTACAAACTTTGGTAAGTTTGCCGATCCACTTGCTGATAAAATGCTGGTAATGACTGCTTTTGTCATCTTAGTTGAGATGGGCAAGGCACCAGCTTGGGTTGTTGCGATTATCGTGTGTCGTGAACTTGCAATCACCGGTTTGCGGTTGTTAATTGTTGAAAACGATGGCACTGTGATGGCTGCGGCTTATCCAGGTAAAATCAAAACAACCACACAAATGTTATCGATCATTTTGTTGTTCTTGAACAATGTGTTCTTTAACAACATTCATGTACCGATGGCTGGCATTCTGCTTTATGTCTGCTTATTCTTCACTATCTATTCAGGAATTGATTACTTCGTTCAAAACCGGAGTGTCTTCAGCGATGGGTTTAAATAAATAACGATTTTTAGGACACCTTTGCAAACTGTGAAGGTGTCTTTTTAAATACTCTTTTCAATTCTTCAGGGCTACGGTTATGTGCAAACTGTTTTATAATTGAAACTGCACGAACATTTGTGACTAAAATGCGTATGTTAGGAGTGAACATCGTTTGCAAGCAGAAATTATCGCCGTTGGTACGGAAATTTTACTAGGACAGATCGACAATACGAATGCGAGTTATGTGGCCCGTGGACTAGCCGGACTGGGCATTAATGTATTTCATCAACAGGTAATTGGTGACAATCCGGAACGTTTGGATGATGCCATTGCATTGGCGGAGCAGCGAAGTGATCTCGTTGTTGTGATGGGTGGTCTCGGACCCACACGAGATGATTTAACCAAGCAAGTTGTTGCAAGGCATTTAGGCCGAAAATTAGTGGTTGATGAGCAGGCGCTCAATAAGATTGTCACGCATTATAAAACGACTGGCCGGTCGCTAGGTGATAACGATCGATTGCAGGCGTTGTATGTGGACGGTGGTCGTTCATTACCTAACGAAAATGGTATGGCTGTTGGTGACTTTATTCATCAGGCAAACTGGACAGACTTTTTAGTCCTGCCAGGACCGCCACGTGAATTAATCGATATGTTTGATCGAACAGTCGTGCCGATCTTAAGGGACACGTATCAAATTGAGCAGCGGCTAAAGTCCCGAGTCTTAAGGTATTTTGGAATTGGTGAAGCAGATTTGGCACGTCAATTAGATGATTTAATTGATAATCAGACGAATCCGACGTTAGCCACCTATGCTAAAAGCGGTGAAGTCACGTTGCGTTTGACCGCTAACGCCAAAGACGACCAGGTTGCTAATGCTCTGTTAGATAAAATGGAGAAGACCGTTCAAGATCGCATTGGGCAGTACTTTTACGGCTACGGAGACGATAACGATTTGGCAACTGTGGTTGTTAATCAGCTCATTGCGCATCATTTAAGTATCACGGCAGCTGAAAGTTTAACTGCTGGGTTATTTCAGAGTACGATTGGATCGGTTCCTGGCGTTTCAACTGTTTTTCCAGGCGGTTTTGTAACGTATGCGGCTTCTGCGAAGCATGAGCTGATTGCTGTTCCGCAGTCTGTGATTGATCAGTTTGGCGTGGTTAGCGAGCAGACAGCTATTTGGATGGCACAGCAATCTAAGAAACTGTTGCATACTGATATCGCGATTTCATTCACCGGTGTTGCAGGACCAGATGAGTTAGAGGGTCATCCTGCTGGTACAGTTTGGATTGGCTTAGCGTATCGTGACGAACCAGTGGTTGCACATGAATATCACTTTGCGGATGACCGCCAATTAAATCGTTGGCGATCTGTACTAAACGGATTGGATCTGGTTCGTCGCGCCATCAACGATCAAAACTGATGCGAACTTTTGTTCGATTTTCCTTGCTTTTTGTTCTATTACTCGGTATCATAATGACATTAGGTTATGTGATTGAAGGAGGATTTGCCCTTGGCAGATGCACGTCAGGCAGCCTTAGATGCTGCATTAAAGAAAATTGAAAAAAACTTTGGTAAGGGATCCATTATGCGTTTGGGTGAAAATGTAAACACTCAAATTTCAACGATTCCTTCCGGCTCTCTGAAACTGGACGATGCACTGGGCGTAGGTGGCTACCCACGCGGGCGGATCGTTGAAGTTTATGGTCCTGAATCATCAGGTAAGACAACAATTGCATTACATGCTGTGGCCGAAGTTCAAAAGATGGGTGGTACAGCAGCGTACATCGATGCTGAAAACGCGTTAGATGCCCAATATGCTGAAGCCTTAGGTGTCAAAGTCGATGATTTATTATTGTCTCAGCCAGACACTGGTGAACAGGGATTGGAAATTACGGATGCGTTAGTTTCCTCCGGTGCGATTGACATTGTTGTCATTGATTCAGTAGCTGCTTTAGTTCCTCGTGCTGAAATCGAAGGTGAAATGGGTGATGCTCATGTCGGCCTTCAAGCACGATTGATGTCACAGGCTTTGCGGAAACTTTCTGGAACCATTAACAAAACCAAGACCATCGCAATCTTTATCAATCAGATTCGTGAAAAAGTTGGTGTGATGTTTGGTAATCCAGAAACGACACCGGGTGGACGGGCACTTAAGTTTTATGCCACAATTCGCCTAGAAGTACGTCGAGCTGAGCAGATTAAAGATGGCACTGAAGTAAAGGGGAACCGTACTAGAATTAAGGTTGTTAAGAACAAGGTAGCTTCACCATTCCGTGTTGCGGAAGTCGACATTATGTACGGACACGGCATTTCTCAATCAGGTGAGTTGCTGGACATGGCGGTTGACAAGGATATTGTCGACAAGTCTGGTGCTTGGTACTCTTATGATGGTGAGCGGATCGGTCAAGGCCGGGAAAATGTTAAGGCTTATCTAGAGGCCGATGAGCATCAAGCAATGCGGCAAGAAATCTATGATAAAGTGCGTAAGGCATATAACATGGACGGAAACGCCGACGATGAGGATGCGGAATCTGCTGAAAACGGTACGAAAGACGCTAAGACAGCAAAAACATCATCCACTAAGACGACTAAGTCTTCAGCAAAGGGTAGCGAAACAACGCTAGATGTTTAGTTGGACGGCTTTGCACTTAGAAATGAGATGCTTTAAATTTAATTAAATCAATCATTTTTTTAAGACGCTGATATTATCAGCGTCTTTTTTTGCGAAAAAAAGTTGACTTTTGTCTTAACTACATATACAGTTAGTTACATAAGTACTTAACCACATAAGTAGCGGAGGAAAATCATGCAAAAAACACCAGTAGTTTCAGTTAGTGGGTTACACAAAACCTATGGGCGTAAGAATGAACAACAATATGAAGCTTTAAAGGGAATTAATTTTACGATCGATGAAGGCGAATTTGTTGGCATTATGGGAGCCTCAGGGTCGGGTAAAACAACGCTACTTAACTTACTGTCCACACTTGACACGCCGACGAGTGGCAGTGTGGAGGTAAATGGGCAAGATATAACCGGGTTCAAGGGAAAAGCATTGTCAGACTTCCGTTCAGAAGAAATCGGTTTTATCTTTCAGGACTTCAATCTTTTAGAGAGTTTGACGGCTAAAGAAAACATTGCTTTGCCCTTATCACTTCAAGGGGTAAAGAAAGTGGAAATTTCAAAAGCGGTTAAAGAAGTGGCCACAACATTGTCGATTGAAAACTTGTTATCTAAATATCCTACAGAACTGTCAGGGGGTCAAAAACAGCGCGTAGCGGCAGCCAGAGCGATTGTTCATCGTCCCGCAATCATTATGGGGGATGAACCAACTGGGGCCTTAGATTCAAAGTCTGCGCGTGATTTACTAGATTTAATGACAGATATTAATAAAAACCAACATGTTTCTGTCCTATTGGTCACACATGATCCATTTTCAGCCAGTTTTTGTGACCGGATATTGTTCATTCAAGACGGTCAAATTGGTCAGGAATTAAAAAAAGCTGACAATAATCGCCAAACTTTTTATCAAGAAATTCTGAACCAATTGGGTACTTTTGAACAGTAAGCGGGGGAATGACATGTTAACTAAATTATCATTAGCAGGAATTAAAAATCGGTTTAAAGATTACTTAGTTTTACTTACTGGTCTTATTATCTCAGCAGCTGTTTTTTACATGTTTGCCAATTTGGCGACAAATCGTGAATTCGTTAAATCCAATACTCAAATTTCCATGGCCTCACAAGTTTTTATCTTTGGAATGATTTTGCTGATTCTGATTACAATCGTGTACATTGCCTATGCAAATTCTTTTTTGTTAAGCATGCGACAACATGATTATGGTTTATTTATGATGTTGGGTGCTAAAAAGAATCGAATTGGCGAACTGGTTTTTATTGAGACGTTACTGATTGGTGTGATTTCCACCATCGTTGGGATTGTTTTAGGGATAGGTATGAGTATGGGACTATCCCAAATTTTGTTTAATCAATTGGGACTGACTGTGCATCATTTCAATGCTCTTTATTGGCCAGCAATTGTGACCACAATTTGTCTGTATGTTGGTTTGTTTCTCGTATCTGGCCTCTTCAATTTAGCTAAATTGGTTAGAACGCCAGTGCTTAAATTGTTACACATAGATGATGAGGTTTCTCTACCTAAAAGACGACCATTAGTGCAATTAACGGAAATTGTGGCAGGACTTTTGCTACTGGCAATTGGATACATTGCTATGGCCAAAATCATGACGTTGCAACTGTTGGCTGTTCCACTAGCACTAGTGACGATCACACTTGGTAGCTATTTGCTATTTAGTGCAGTTATTGTCGGTGCTGTTGAATTGCTGAAGCAAACAAATTTTGCTAACAAAAAATTGCATAATTTTACATTAGCTCAAATTATGTTTAGAGTTCGTAGCTATACGCGAATTCTGACCATTGTATCGTTATTATTTGCTTTAGCGCTAGGGGCAATTAGTGTCGGCGCGGGTTTTCAACGGCAGGCACCGCAGATGGCAAGATCGACTAGTGCCTATACAATGGCAATTAACGATATGGACAAAAAGGAACGCAATCTGGTCACTCAATTGAACGACACGCACACATTGACCTATTCTCAAAAGATTGTTGGCAACACAGTTTACTATAACGAACAAGAATTTATTGATCATCCTTTGCCAATGTTGAAAAGTCGTCAGGCCTTAAACAACGGTTCACTCAAGACACTATCTATTGCTCAATTTAAGAAGGTGGCCTTGGATGATATGGATTTCACCGGACTGGTCCCGAAGATTGGTCAACAGAAAAGTGAGTTTGCAACTCAAAGAGATTTTGCAAATTTAAACACGGCAACTACTCACACGGTTACTATCATTCGCTTAAATAATGTTCTAGCCCAACGAAAAATTTTGGATCGTTTAGAAAAAATGCAACAGCAACGTTTTCCGGCACCAGCTATGGCGACAGTGGGTGGCTTTCAAACCTATAAAATGTTTAATGCTCTCTTTAGTGGCTTACAATTCATGGGATTTTTCCTCGGCTTTGCCTTTTTAGCGATGCTTGCTAGTTGCCTGATGTTTAAGATCTTGTCTGGTGCAAACAAAGATGTTGTTCGCTACAATATGCTTAACCGGATCGGAACTAGACGGGCGTTGATGAAGCAGGCAGTGCGAGGTGAAATTTTGACACTGTTTGCACTGCCAGGCGTTTTGGGCATTGTTGATGTTCTATTTGGATTACAGATGTTTAAACCGCTGATGTATCATCCCTATGAAATGACAGGGTGGTCGATTTTGATTTTCTGTATTCTGTACGGTGTTTATTATGGAATCACGACATTAATCTATGAACGGCTGGTGATTCCTAAAGAACAGATGAACGGCTAATCGATTAAAAAACCAATTTTAGGTTAACTGCTTGATTGACGGAGCAACGGACAATCGCGTATCCTTATCTTGCTAACACATTAAAGAAAGCTAAGGCTGGAGAAAAAACATGCACTTTGACTTTGATGGCAATACGCCACTTTATTTACAAGTGGCAGAACAAATTGAAGAAGCCATTTTAACGAATGGTTTTAAGTCCGGGGAACAAGTGCCGTCAACGACCGAGATTTCCAGGGAATTTCACATTAACCCTGCAACCGTGTTAAAGGGTATGAATATTTTGGTTAACGACGAGATTATTGAGAAGCGTCGCGGACTTGGCATGTTTGTATTGGAAGGTGCACGTGAGCGGATTACGGACAAACGGCGTACCCAATTTTATGACGACAACATTCAGCCACTGATTAACGCCGCTAGGCAAATCGGTCTTTCGGAAGCTGTTTTGGCAGAGATGATTAAACGGGGGTATGCAGATAATGGCACTGATAATCAAAAAATTGACTAAGCACGCAGGGCGTAAAATGCTCCTTCACAGTGCCAATTTAACGTTCGAACCGGAAACGATTTATGGCCTACTGGGTCGTAACGGGGCGGGTAAAAGTACTTTATTAAATATGATTGCTGATCGAATTCCGCGGTCAAGTGGTGAAATCACGATTGATGGTCAATCAGTTCACGAAAATGATCATGTTTTACAACGATTTTTTTTGGCCAGCGAAGATAACCTTTATCCTGCTCGTGAACGAGTAAATAACTTATTTAAGACTACGAAGCAACTGTATGGCGAATTCGATGTTGACTATGCTGAATACTTAGCTAAAGCATTTGGGTTAAATACGCGAACTAGTTTTGGTCGCTTATCAACAGGCTACCGAACTATATTTAAGGACATCATCGCACTTTGCGTACCGGCAGATTACATCATGTTAGATGAGCCAGTGCTTGGTCTTGATGCCGGACATCGTGAACTGTTTTACCGCGAGTTGATAACCACATACGCGGATCGTCCACGAACCTTTATTATTGCGACCCATTTGATTGAGGAAGTTGAAACGATCCTAAATAACGTGATTGTGATTAATCAGGGGCGAATTAAATTGGCTGAGCCTGTCGAGGCACTAATGGCCCGATCGTATCGTTTAGCCGGGCCAAGCGATGCAATGGCAATGTTCTTGCCTAGTGTTAAAGTGCTGTCGCAAAGCTCATTTGGGCATGAAACGAGAGCAATTGTAACGATGATTGGCTCGCCGGCATTACCAGAGGGAATTGCTAAACAGTCTTTGAGCTTGCAGGATCTGTTTGTGGCATTAACGGAGGATAGTCATGAAGATTAAACCAGTTTATCAATTTCGTCTTCGGCGTGATGCAAAATTATTGGGATGGGGTTATTTAGCTTCGTTCGTTGGCTTGTGGTTTATTCCATTTTTGATCAGATGGATGACCAGTGGCTTTAAAGCAGCGCTACCACTCAAACCGTATCTCGCAACTAATGCTTTAGAGTCGATCATGGTCTTGTTTCTCTTTGTAGTTGGCGCACTTGTTTATCAGGGATTTGAATTATTCATCCAAAATGGTATTTCACGGCGTACCTACTGGACGGGGAAATTGCTGAGCCTGATGACAATTGCTGTCGGTATTTCCGTTATCAATGTTTTATATCGGCTACTGGTAGCACAGCCACTAGGGATGCGAACGTTTGAAAGCGCAGGTCGCGCAGAATTTGGTCACTTCATTCAGCATGGCAATATTGATATTTTTTGGTTTTGGATTCGTGCACTGAGTACGTTGACGTTAGCGCTGGCACTCGGTATGCTCGTTGGCGCTGTGTTGGGGTTAATGACAACTAGGTGGAAGATTATTACATTCATTGCTGCGCCGATTATTGGTCTTGGCCTACTGACATTCATTTTGTACGCTGGTACAAATGGTGGCCAACCGATTTCCTTCACATCAACCTGGTTGGGAAGTTTATTCCGGGTGATGTATGGATTTGATGGCTATATTCGATATCAACATCCGTTAAATTTAGTTGTAACAAACTTTATTTTGAGTGCAATCTGTTTGGCTGTTAGTTACAGTTTTAACCGTTTGCTGCGCCTAAGACGAGTTTAATGGAGACAAACGTTAGCCATCGTTTATTGACAGCTTGCTCGTTTATCAGTAAACTGAAACTGTGTAAATAATCAATTTAACATCTTACAAGTTTGCGGCTGGCTTAACGGTCAGCCATTTTTGATGAAGGGCGGGAATTAAATATGGTTTACGTTGTAACCATAATCCTCGTGCTCATCGCTATTATTGCCGGTCTGTATGGTGGACTTGCCATTGCCAAGAAGCGTCACGAACGCGATATTGACAATGCCAACAATTCTGCCGCAGCCATCCTTAAAAAAGCTCACCAGGATGCAAAAACCGCTAAAAAAGAGGCTTTACTTGAGGCTCGCGAAGAGAACCACAAGTACCGAACGGACGTTGAAAATGAATTAAAGGATCGACGTGCGGAGGTTCAAAAGCAAGAAGATCGGTTATTGCAACGTGAAGAAGCTCTGGATCGCAAAGATAATACGTTTGAAAAGCGTGAAGCGCAATTGACACGCAAAGAGGACAAGTTAACTAGTGATCGGGATGCACTGAAACAGCAACAGCAAGAAGCAGCAGACCTCATCGATAAGCGACAACAAGAAGTTGAACGAGTGGCGGCTTTGTCTCAAGACGAAGCACGAGATTTAGTTATTCAGGAAACAAAGGATCAGTTGGCTCATGAACGAGCTGTACTGATTAAAGAAAGTGAAGAAGAGGCCAAGATCTCTGCTGATAAGGAAGCTAAGAATCTGATTGTTGCTGCCATTCAGCGGAGTGTTGCAGACACCGTCTCTGATAATACGGTGACGGTCGTTACATTGCCGAATGATGACATGAAAGGCCGAATCATTGGTCGTGAGGGCCGTAACATTCGGACACTTGAAACGTTAACTGGAATTGACCTCATTATTGACGATACGCCGGAAGCAGTTGTGCTGAGTGGGTTTGATCCCGTTCGTCGTGAAATTGCTAAGTTGGCGTTGGAGAAATTGATTGCTGATGGTCGGATTCATCCGGCTAGAATTGAAGAAATGGTTGAAAAAGCACGCAAGGAAATGGATGATAAAATCCGTGAAATTGGTGAGCAAACCGTCTTTGATTTAGGCATTCGAGCCATGAATCCTGATTTGATCAAGACAATTGGCCGAATGAACTACAGAACCAGTTATGGTCAAAATGTTTTGAACCACTCTATTGAAGTTGCTAAGTTGACCGCTGTGATGGCGGCTGAACTTGGTGAGGATGTTGCGTTAGCTAAGCGCGCAGGATTATTACACGATATTGGTAAGGCCGTGGATCATGAAGTTGAAGGATCTCACGTTGAATTAGGGGTTGAATTGGCAACTAAGTACCATGAAAACCCAGTTGTTATTAACACAATTGCTTCCCACCATGGTGATGTTGAACCAACATCGATCATTGCCGTCTTGGTTGGGGCTGCGGATGCCATTTCCTCAGCAAGACCGGGTGCACGTTCCGAATCGCTTGAAAATTACATTCAACGTTTGAAACAGTTGGAAGAAATTGCCAATCGTCATGATGGTGTGGCACAGAGTTATGCCATTCAGGCAGGCCGTGAAGTACGGGTTATCGTTAAGCCTCAGGATATCGATGATCTTCAAGCAACGGTCATTGCTCGTGACATTAAGAATGAAATTGAAAACGATCTTGAATACCCTGGTCATATTAAAGTGACCGTTATTCGGGAAACGAGAGCTGTTGAGTACGCTAAATAAGTGACTTAATGGGTATAAAACGACACTTAGCCGAGACTTGGCTGATGTCGTTTTTCTTTGCAGTTAAACATTGTTTTTAGTAGGGACCACGTGTTCGAATCAACCCAGACAGTGACCGTAAAAAATGTTAAACTTAGACCATCGTTTTTTAGGACTTGGATGGAATTGTTTGTTAGTTATAAGTGGGTGAGGCCGCTTACGGCGAACAACGCATTTTTTGAAGTAGTGAGGAGTTTACGTTACATGGCAAAAAAGTCAGCACAAGAGAGTATGGAAACGCCAATGATGAAGCAGTATCAGTCCATCAAGGATCAGTATCCTGATGCCTTTTTGTTTTATCGAATTGGTGATTTTTACGAACTATTTAATGATGATGCAGTTAAAGGTGCCCAATTGCTCGAATTGACGCTAACTGCACGTAACCATAATTCGGCCGATCCAATTCCAATGTGTGGGGTGCCACATCACGCTGTTCAAAATTATATTGATATTTTGGTTGATCACGGGTACAAAGTTGCCATTTGTGAGCAAATGGAAGATCCGGCCCTTGCAAAGGGCATGGTCAAGCGACAAGTTATTCAGCTGATTACGCCAGGAACGCGAATGGAAACTGGTGTCAATGGCGCGAAGGAAAATAATTATTTGGCAGGTTTTACCAAACAAGATGATCATTTTGGCTTTGCGTATGCGGATGTTTCGACGGGTGAACTGAGGACGGCCAATCTATCAACGTTTGATACGGTGATGAATGAAGTCATGTCTGTCGAGGCTAAAGAAGTAGTTGTTGACGACACTGTGCCTGCTGAGCTGATTGATCAGTTTAAACCGCTTGGCATTTTGGTCTCTCATCAAACGGAAATCACGACCGGGGCAGAATTGAGTTTTGTGACACAGGATCTGGATGACGGTGTTGAAACGGCTGCGGTGTCCATGTTGTTGAGCTACATGGAGGGCACCCAGAAGCGGAGTCTGTCTCATTTGCAGCGCGCAATTGCATATGAACCATCCTACTATCTTAAAATGGATCATTATGCCAAACGAAATTTGGAATTGGCAACGAATATTCGTACTGGCAAAAAATCCGGTACACTTTTATGGTTGCTAGATGAAACTAAGACAGCGATGGGTGGTCGGTTATTAAAGCAATGGTTAGATCGACCGCTGTTGTCACTGGATGAAATTAAAGCACGTCAAGACAAAGTGGATGAGTTGCTTCAACATTATTTTGAACGCTCGAATTTACAGGATGAACTGGTCAAGGTTTACGATTTAGAACGGCTGGCTGGTCGAGTGGCGTTTGGTAGCGTGAATGGGCGAGATTTGATCCAATTGAAGACCTCGTTGCAGCAGGTACCAAAAATCAAATATGTTTTAGAAGAGTTGGATCAAAACGTATTTGGCGATATGTTGACCGGATTAGATCCTGTTGATGATGTCGCTGAGCTGATTGATCGTGCTATCAATGATGATTCCCCAATATCAGTGACTGATGGTGGGGTCATCAAAGATGGATATGATGACCAGCTTGATGAGTATCGGGATGCAATGAAAAATGGTAAACAGTGGATTGCTGAGCTTGAAGCCAAGGAACGGCAAGCCACTGGGATCAGTACCCTTAAAATTGGGTATAACCGGGTATTTGGGTACTACATTGAAGTTACTAAGGCAAACCTTAGCAAGTTGCCTGATGATCGTTATGAGCGTAAGCAAACACTGACTAACGCGGAACGTTTTTCAACACCAGAGTTGAAGGAAAAGGAAACGTTAATTCTGGAGGCTCAGGAAAAGTCGACCGCATTGGAGTATCAACTCTTTACTAAGGTTAGGGAGGTTGTAAAGGCTGCCATTGGCCGTTTGCAACGACTAGCCAAAGCCTTGGCCAGTTTAGATGTGTTACAGAGTTTCGCTGTTGTTTCAGAAAACTATCGTTTTGTCCGACCTGAACTGAATAACGGGCATGATTTAGAAATCGAAGACGGCCGTCATCCCGTTGTTGAAAAGGTACTCGGAAAACAGGAATATGTGCCTAATGATGTACGAATGGCTGACGATACAACAGTGTTGCTCATTACTGGACCAAACATGTCTGGGAAGAGTACTTATATGCGCCAACTGGCATTGACCGTCGTGATGGCCCAAATGGGTTGTTTTGTACCGGCTAAATCTGCCAGTATGCCGGTGTTTGACCAAATTTTCACCAGAATCGGTGCCGCAGATGATTTAATTTCCGGTAATTCAACATTCATGGTTGAAATGCAGGAAGCTAATGATGCGCTTATGCACGCGACCGCTAATAGTTTAATTTTATTTGACGAAATCGGCCGGGGTACTGCGACTTACGATGGGATGGCATTAGCCCAAGCGATTATCGAATATGTCCACGATCACGTTCATGCTAAAACTCTGTTCAGCACGCACTATCATGAATTAACAGCATTAGACGAATCTTTGCATGCGTTGAAAAATATTCACGTTGGTGCGGTTGAGGAGAATGGGCAACTAGTATTTCTTCACCAAATTCAACCAGGACCAGCTGATAAGTCTTATGGGATTCACGTGGCTAAGCTAGCGGGAATGCCGGATGGATTATTGTCTCGAGCTAGCACAATTCTGCAAGAGCTTGAGGCTAATGCGGGTGAAACACCAACTCCTGTGAATGTGGATGAACCTTTATCAGAGCCAACACCGAAACCTGCGTCAAAACGAAAGCAGACGGCAACTAGCAAACAGTTGGCGTTGTTTGAAACACCGACAATGGATCCTAAGGTTGCTGACATCATTAAAGATTTAAAACAGATGAATTTAATGGGTATGACACCGATGGATGTTATGAACAAATTTTATGATATTCAGCAAAAGCTGCAGTCATAATTTGGCCGTTACTCAAATGGAGCGGTGAAGGTTAATAAGAGGATTAAACAGTATGGCAAAAATTCATGAATTACCCACTGTCCTCGCAGATCAAATTGCTGCTGGGGAAGTGGTTGAACGACCAGCATCGGTGGTAAAGGAGCTTGTTGAGAACGCTGTTGACGCGCATGCTAAAACGATTGATGTGCTGGTTGAAGAAGCGGGACTAAAATCGATTCAAGTAGTTGATGACGGGGTTGGCATTGCGGATGAAGATGTCGAAATGGCCTTTTCACGGCATGCCACCAGCAAAATAACCTCACGTGAAGATTTGTTTCGTGTTCACTCGCTGGGCTTTCGTGGTGAAGCGTTACCCAGTATCGCATCGGTTGCCGATGTTTGGCTAAAAACGGCGACGGGTAAGGGTGCGGGGAGTGAAGTTCACATTAAGGGCGGCGAAATTCTGACACACACCGCCGCTCAGTCACGACCCGGAACTGAAGTAACTGTCAGCGATTTATTTTTTAATACGCCGGCACGCTTAAAATATTTAAAATCGCCACAAACAGAGCTGGCCAACATTGTGGATATTGTGGACAGACTTGCACTGGGTCACCCAGATGTCGCGTTTAGCTTAAGCCACAATGGACGTGAACTGCTACGGACAGCAGGACGCGGAGACAGTCAGCAGGTTGTTGCAGGAATCTACGGTGTTCAAACGGCCCGCAAAATGGTGGCAATCGAAAATGAGGATGCTGATTTTAAACTGACTGGTTACGTATCGCTGCCTGAATTAACGCGTGCTTCACGTAACTACATTTCAATTTTGATTAATGGCCGTTACATTAAAAATTACCAACTGACGAAAGCGCTCATTAAAGGTTACGGTTCCAAACTGATGGTGGGACGGTATCCTATCGCCGTTCTCAATTTAACGATGGATCCGTTCTTAGTTGACGTTAACGTTCATCCAACTAAACAGGAGGTTAGGCTAAGTAAAGAGCCTGAGCTCGCGGATTTAATTGATAAAGCGGTTTATAACCGGATTGCGCGGGAAAACCTAATTCCTGACGCTTATCAAAATTTACGTGGGGAACCAAGTCTGGATTCAAATGCTTTAGCACAGCGACTAAGCGAAGCATCGACCACTAGAAATGCGGATGTGAATGTTCATTACGCACGGCCACAACAGGTAGCAGGACGGCAAGAACAATCGGTAGAATCATCTTCATCGGTTGTTGATCCAGCTACTGAAGCGACAAGTACAGACGATGCTAACATTGAAACAACGTTACCAAATGCCTTACCAACACAAACATTGGCACCAGTTGTGGTGCATCATGTGGACGATATGGCGGACGCTTCAGTCGCAGCTTTCGATGCGCGTTATGCTCATGACGACACGACGCCATTTGGCGATGAAGAAGCGCCACAAGTACCAGTGCCAAACGAAGAAACGGAAATGCTGCCAAATCAATCAACCGATAGTGACGGTCAACGCCGTTTTCCAGAATTAACTTACATTGGCCAGATGCACGGCACTTTTCTGTTTGCCCAAGCTGAAGATGGTCTTTATCTCATCGACCAGCATGCAGCTCAAGAGCGAATCAAGTATGAATACTACCGTGTCAAAATTGGTGAAGTTAGTCGTGATTTGCAAAACCTATTGGTGCCGATTGTTTTGGACTATCCGACTAGTGATGTCTTAAAGATTAATGATGCTAAGGATAAGCTCGAACAGCTGGGATTGTTTTTAGAACCGTTTGGTAACAACAGTTTTATTGTGCGTCAGCATCCGACTTGGTTTGAAGAGGGCCAAGAAGAATCAACGATTCGTGAAATGATTGACTGGGTGCTTACTGATCATGATTTGACGGTTGCCAAATTTCGTGTAAAAACAGCGATCATGATGAGCTGTAAGCGGTCAATTAAGGCCAATCATCATTTGGATGAACGGCAAGCCCGGGTGTTATTACATGATTTGGCTCAGACGGAAAATCCGTTTAATTGTCCACATGGTCGGCCTGTCGTGGTTCATTTTACTAACGCTGATATGGAAAAAATGTTTAAGCGAATTCAGGATTCTCATGAATCGTGGGCAGAATTTGATGAGCATGAATTTTAGCGTGTGGTTTGACTTGGGGTGGATTTGAGTTATGACGTGCTCTTGCTCAGACCATTTAAAGTTGGCCGATGCAAACGGAGGAAAATGAATGTTTGAGTATTTAATTGGTCTCGTGACGGTGGTGACGCCGGCCTATGTTGTTCTTGAAGTAAACGGGGTCGGCTATTTGCTGCAAACAGCGAACCCGTACCGGTTTCAAGAGGACCCTAAAAAGAACGTTAAAATCTACGTTTACCAAGCTGTTCGCGATACTGACATTAACTTGTTTGGCTTTGTCGACAGTGAAGAAAAGCAGTTATTTCTAAAATTGCTTAACGTATCAGGTATCGGTCCCAAGAGTGCACTTGCCATTTTGGCAAACGAAGATCATGGTGGCCTAATCAGTGCAATTACAAATAATGATGTTAAGTATTTGACGAAGTTTCCCGGCATTGGTAAAAAGACGGCACAACAAATTGTTTTGGATTTACAAGGAAAATTGGGCGATATTGGAATCGTTACATCAGCTACAGATGTCGAAACAGGGCCTACAGTTAATTCATCAGCCCTTCGTGATGCGTTGGCGGCGCTTAGCGCATTAGGCTACAGTGGTGCAGACGTTAAACGGGTGGCAAAAAAGCTAGATGATAATCAAACAACAAGTACGGATGCCTATTTAAGCCAGGCCCTACGTTTGTTAACCCAAGCGTAGTATGATTTAAAGAGTGATGCCGAAGCCCGGGAGAAGTTGAGCAATAACGTGAAGGTGAAGAATTCGGTGTTTTTCCGAATCATTCAGCTTCAGGTTATGCACAGACTTCTGGGTGCTAGGTGCACGTTTAAGAGAGTGGTGCCGAAGCCCGGGAGAAGTTGAGCAATAAACTAGAAGGGGGACTGTTATGGACGACGAGTTAATGTCAAATGAGCCTGTGGATGATCAGGAAGAGTCTTTAGAACGTTCTTTACGACCCGCAACGTTGGCTCAATATATTGGTCAAGATACTGTCAAACATCAGTTAGAGGTCTATATTCAGGCCGCTAGCGCCCGTGAAGAATCATTAGACCACGTGTTACTCTATGGACCACCAGGTTTAGGAAAAACAACGCTTGCCATGGTAATTGCTAATGAAATGCACGTAAACATCAAAACTACTAGTGGTCCAGCAATTGAAAAGCCGGGTGACGTAATTGCCCTGTTAAACGAACTTCAGCCCGGCGATATTTTGTTCATTGATGAAATTCATCGTTTGCCAAAAATTGTCGAAGAAATGTTGTACTCCGCAATGGAAGACTTTTTCGTTGATATTGTTGTTGGCCAAGGTCCCACAGCTCATCCGGTGCATTTTCCGCTTCCTCCATTTACTTTGATTGGGGCGACTACGCGAGCAGGGTTACTGTCAGCGCCTTTGCGTGATCGATTCGGAATTGTGGAACATATGAACTATTATTCGACTGCTGACTTGGAAGAAATCACGTTGCGTTCTGCCGATATCCTTGCGACTCAGATTGTTAAGGAGGGGGCTCATGAAATCGCCCGTCGTTCTCGTGGCACTCCCCGAATTGCTAATCGGCTGTTAAAACGGGTGCGGGATTTTGCTGAGGTTAGCGATCACGATGCCGTTGATGCTGAAATCGTGGATCATGCGCTAAAAGTCTTAGGCGTGGATGATCTCGGCTTAGATGAAGTGGATTTAAAATTGTTACGAACCATGATTAAATACTATGATGGTGGGCCGGTTGGCTTGACCACATTGGCTGCAAACATTGGTGAAGAATCGGATACGATTGCTGAAGTTTATGAGCCATACCTGCTACAGATTGGCATGATCAAACGAACACCGCGGGGTCGAACCGTGACTTCGGCAGCTTACCAACATTTAAAAATTCCCGAACCAAAAGGGGACTAATTTGCTGGATTCGTTTGGCAAGCGTCGGAAAGTCTGTTACAGTACTCTACAGAATAAATGAATGAGGTGGATAAATTGGTAAGCTCTTTAACAACGACTTTAGTCGGTGCGGCTGCTCAAGGAAGTAACTTATGGAGTTCAGTACTTCTGATTGTTTTGTTTGTCGCAATCTTTTACTTTTTCATCATGCGTCCTAACCGTAAGCAACAGGATCAACGTAAGGAAATGATGAGTGGTCTTCACGTGGGTGATCGCGTGGTTACCATTGGCGGTATGCACGGTGTGATTGATTCACTCGACAGTGCTAACAAGACGGTTACGATTGATGCAGACGGAATTTACCTTGTGTTTGACCTGCAGGCCATTCATCACGTAGAAACGCCTAAGTCAACAAGCACTGCTAAAGTTACTGACGCAGCCACGAGCAGTGTAAGTGCTTCAACAAGTGAAGCTACAAGTGCAACTAGTGAAGCTACTAGTAGCGTTGCACAAAGTGCTGACAGTGTTGCCAGCCAAGCAACTGAAAAAGATAGTGAATAATCGGTTTGCATAAATTGCAGAATAAGACAGGTCACACGGTGCCATCGTGTTGGCCTTTTTTATTCTGGTAAAACGAACGTATGTTTGCTAAAATGGATATACAAGCAATTCATGTCGAAATCAGTCTGGGTAAAAAAGGGAGGCGAAATCGGTGGCCAACACGTTGTTGAAAATTCCGCTCACAGTTAATGCGGAACGGAAAATTATCCATGTTGATATGGACGCTTTTTACGCGTCGATTGAGGAACGTGATCATCCTGAATTTCGTCATCAAGCACTGATTGTTGCTCGCAATCCACGAGAAACAGGTGGTCACGGTGTTGTGACAACGGCTAATTACGTTGCCCGAAAACTGGGTGTACATTCAGCAATGAGTGCGCAGGAAGCACAAAAACTGGCACCAAAGGCAATCTTTAAAACACCGGATTTCACCAAGTACCGTGCTGTTTCGGCAACGATCCACCAAATTTTTCACGAATATACAGATCATATTGAACCGATTGCATTCGACGAGGCCTATTTGGATGTTACTAATAATAAGCAAGAAATTGATTCTGCAGTGACCCTAGCACATCAGCTACAGGCAGAAATTTGGGAAAAGGTTCATTTAACTTGTTCAACCGGCATTTCTTACAATAAATTTCTGGCCAAATTGGCATCTGATTTTGCCAAGCCGGTCGGTGTGACGGTCGTCTTACCCGGCGATGCAGAGGCATTTCTCTCACCTTTGCCCATTGAAAAATTTCGTGGTGTTGGCAAGAAAACGGTACCTAAGATGCATGATTTGGGTATTTTGACGGGAGCCGATCTACTGAAATGGTCGGAGGCAGATCTGATGCAAAATTTTGGCAAATTAGGGTACAGTCTCTATCGTCATGTGCGTGGCAGTGATGACCGCCCAGTCGAATGGCAACGAACGCGCAAGTCAATTGGTCGCGAAGAAACGTATGATGCACCGTTGGATAACGAGGCAGATGTCGAAACCCAATTACAATTACTTGCTACAGATTTGGTCAGTCATCTAAACAAGCAACAGCGTCATGGGAAAACGATTGTTTTAAAGGTTCGTGACGCTGATTTTAATACAATAACAAAGCGTCAAACGCAGGCTGAATATTTTGAAAATGACGCCACGGTACTTTATGAAGCGGCCCGTGAAATTTTTGATGTTACGGCCGACTTGAGTAAGGGGGTTCGGTTGCTGGGCATTACCATGACTAACCTAGATCCGTTAACTTTTGAAAACTTAAGTTTGCCACTATATTCGTTGAATTCTGATCGGGCATTTTAAATTGATTGAGTCTGCTTTGTGTTTAATGGCTTTTTTCGCTATACTTGCAGATACGAGATAAGTGGAGGTCCAATAAAAGATGGACGTGCAAAAGGCAATTTTTGATGACATTAAACGCAAACAGACAATTATTATTCACCGCCATCAGCGGCCAGATCCAGATGCGGTTGGCTCACAGGTTGGTTTGGCTAAAATTCTGCAACAGGCTTTTCCAGAGAAAAAAATCTTTGCGGTTGGTAAGCAAATTCCGGGATTGGCTTGGTTGGCAGAAATGGATGAAGTAGAAGATGCTCAGTTCGATTCTGCGCTCATCTTAGTGTTGGATACCGCAAACGAGCCTCGAGTGGATGATCAACGATGGCGCCGCGGTCAGGAAGTTATCAAAATAGATCACCATCCTGATGATGATCCGTTTGGTGATTTGAGCTGGGTAGAAGAGGACGCATCAAGCACGTCTGAAATGATTGTCGATTTTGCCAATCGTTTTGACCTGAAGGTGTCTAAGGAAGCAGCGAGGGTCCTTTACGCAGGAATCGTGGGCGATACCGGTCGATTCTTGTACTCGGATACGCGACCTCATACAATGATCGTAACGGCACAGCTGATGGAGACTGGTATAGATGCGGTTGCCGTTAATCAGATGGAAGACGAAATGCCTTTGCCAGTGGCTCGGTTGACCGCGTATTTGTATGATCACCTTACGATTTCTTCATCGGGTGCCGCTCATGTTATTTTGGGCGCAGAAACGATTAAATCGTTTAATTTAGGTGATGCTGGAACTGCTAGCCTTGTCCCCATGGCTGGCAAAATTGATAGTGTCAAGACCTGGGCTATTTTTGAAGAACAAGATGATCACAGTTATCGTGTCCGTTTGCGATCCAAGGGGCCTGCCATTAGCGGTTTGGCTCGTGAACACAATGGTGGTGGTCATCCGTTGGCCAGTGGTGCAAAGGCTAAGGATCTTGATGAAGTTAAACTGATGATTACTAAGCTTGAAACACTGACAGCTAAGGATAAGTAAACGCAAATGTGAGTCGTGATGATTCACGCGTTAAAGGAGAAACAATGACGGAAACATTTAAGGATTTACAGTTGCGACCGGAGTTATTGGAAGCACTGCAGGAAATTAATTTTGTTAAGCCGACGCCAGTTCAGGCTAAGCTTATTCCTGTGATTTTAGGCGGTCGCTCTGTAGTTGGTCAGTCACAAACGGGAAGTGGGAAGACCCACGCATTCTTGCTGCCAATCTTTGATCAATTAAAGGTAGACGTTGATGAAGTACAGGCGATTATTGCGACCCCATCACGTGAACTGGCTAGCCAGATTTATGAGGACGCAAAGCAGTTGGCTGGTCATTTCAAGGATCAGATCAGAATTGCCAATTACGTTGGTGGTACTGATCGGTCGCGTCAAGAACGCCAATTAGATAAGCATCAGCCGCAAGTGGTTATTGGGACGCCAGGTCGTTTACGCGATTTCATGGAAGAACATGAACTAGATTTGCATACAGCTCATCAATTTGTAATTGATGAAGCAGATATGACGTTAGACATGGGCTTTTTAAAGGACGTGGATAAAATTGCTGGGGCCTTGCCAAAGGATCTTCAAATGATGGTCTTTTCCGCGACAATTCCACAGAAATTGCAACCATTTTTGAAAAAATATTTGACGAACCCTGTGGTAGAAGAAATTCCTGTAACTTCAATTATCAGCCCAACAATTGATAACTGGTTGATTTCGACTAAGGGTAAACAAAAAGATGAATTAATCTACGAATTACTGACGATGGGGGAACCCTACTTAGTGTTGGTATTTTGTAATACAAAACAACGAACTGCTGAACTTACTGCTTACCTTAAGGGACGAGGGTTAAAGGTTGCCATGATTTCCGGTGACGTACAGGCGCGTGAGCGTAAACGGGTCATGAAGCAAGTTCAAAACTTAGATTACCAATATGTGGTCGCAACTGATTTAGCGGCCCGTGGGATTGACATCAAAGGGGTATCACACGTTATTAACGATGATATTCCGCATGATCTTGATTTCTTTATTCACCGAGTGGGTCGTACAGGTCGAAATGGAATGCCCGGCATTGCAATTACGCTGTACAAGCCAGGTGAAGAAAACGAAATTGCTGAGATCGAAAAACTTGGTGTTAAGTTTGCACCAAAGGATGTTCGTCACGGGGAAGTTGTTGATTCATACGATCGGAACCGTCGTTTCCAACGAACGGCTACTCATGAAAAACTTGATCCGACCTTGGTTGGGATGGTCAAGAAAAAGAAAAAGAAGATTAAGCCTGGTTATAAACATCAGATTAAGACGGCCATTAAGCGGAAGGCTCAGGCGGACAAGCGAATTGAAATGCGTGAGTCGGCTCGTAGCCAGCGCCGTCAAAATCGGCGTCAAGGTGAATCTCAACGGTCAAATAGGAGCCACTAGTTCTGAAAGCAAGTGAGGTGTAGCTTGTTAATTTTCTGAAAACAAATTGACATGCCAAGCGTGAATGCTATACTAAAAATCAGTCAAGGATATGCAGCATGAACTTACTTTTAAGCGACGCTCTGGCCGGTGAAAAGAGTGATGTAAGCGTGACTGTGCTCCCTTGAATAAAATTTGATAAACACTTGTTTTAAAACAAACACGCGACTCAGCGTTATGAGTGAGTGGTTAACGACAACATCGTTGCAAGCAAAGTGGTACCGCGGCCCATGGCCGTCTTTGCAAGCGGCAGTGTTGTTTTTTGTTTCTGTCACAGGTGATGAAAGGAAAGTCATGAAAGAATTAACAAGTAGCCAAGTTCGGCAAATGTACCTTGATTTTTTTGAACAGCACGGTCATAAAATTATGCCTAGTGCTTCACTAGTTCCCGTGGATGATCCAACTTTGTTATGGATCAACTCTGGTGTTGCAACGATGAAGAAATATTTTGATGGATCCGTTGTGCCTGATAATCCACGAATGACGAGTTCACAAAAGAGTATTCGGACTAATGATATTGAAAATGTTGGTCGGACGGCGCGTCATCACACGTTGTTTGAGATGCTGGGAAACTTTTCCGTGGGTGACTACTTCAAGCATGACGCTGTTCACTGGGCTTGGGAACTATTAACCGGCGAACAATGGTTTGATTTCGATCCAGAAAAACTGTACATCACGGTTTATCCAAAGGATACTGACGCTAAAGCAGAGTGGCTGGACGCCGGTGTTAAGGAAGACCATATTGTGGAAGCAGAAGACAATTTCTGGGATATTGGTCAAGGTCCTTCAGGTCCTGACTCAGAGATCTTCTATGATCGTGGTCAAGAAATGAACAATGTCGCCGAAGATGATCCAGAGAATTATCCCGGTGGTGAAAACGAACGGTACCTAGAAATTTGGAACATTGTGTTTTCACAGTTTAACCACACACCGGAAGGTACTTATGAACCATTGCCGCATAAAAATATTGATACGGGGATGGGATTGGAACGGGTTGTTTCTGTGTTTCAGCATGCCCGGACTAACTTTGAAACGGACTTGTTTTTACCGATCATTCGGGCGACAGAACAGCTCTCTGATGGTAAAAAGTATGAGGCCAACAAGAATGACGACGTTTCCTTCAAGATCATTGCTGACCACGCTCGGGCAGTTACGTTTGCCATCGGTGACGGCGCATTGCCATCAAACGAAGGCCGTGGATATGTTATCCGTCGATTGATTCGTCGGGCCATCTTGAATGGCAAGAAATTAGGCATTAACGAAGCCTTTTTATACAAGCTTGTACCAGTTGTTGGGGAAATCATGAAGAGCCATTACCCAGCTGTTTTGGAGCAAGCTGACTATATTGCCGGTGTTATTCATTCTGAAGAAGATCGGTTTAATGTAACCTTGGACACTGGTTTGTCATTGTTGAATGATACGATTGCTGCAACCAAAGCTGCCGGGAAAACACAATTAGACGGGGCAGAAGCCTTTAAGCTGTTTGATACTTATGGTTTCCCTGTTGAATTGACTACCGAATATGCTGGTGACGAAGGCTTAGGCGTTGACCAAGACGGTTTTAAGAGTGAAATGGAAAAGCAACGTGCTCGGGCTCGTAATGCACGTTCATCAGCTAAATCAATGGGTGTTCAGCGTGCTTTGTTAACGGATATTAAGTCAGTTAGCAAGTATGTGGGCTATAACCAGTTAACGGTTGAAAACGCTAAGTTGCTTGATATCATTGTTGATGAAAAATTAGTCGATCAGACGGATGATAATGTTGACAGTGCTGAAGTCATTTTTGATATGACACCATTCTATGCAGAAATGGGTGGTCAGGTTGCTGATACTGGTAGTATCGTTGATGAAACTGGGCATCAGGTAGCCAAAGTCACAGATGTTCAACATGCACCAAACGGTCAGAACTTGCATACAGTGAAAGTGACTGGCAAGTTGGTTAAAGGCGCAACTTACACGTTAACGGTAGACGCCGCTCGTCACAGCAAAATCGAAAAAAATCATACCGCTACCCACTTGTTAGATCAGTCACTGCGTAACGTACTGGGAACGCATACTGCTCAGGCCGGTTCACTGGTTGAACCGCATTACTTAAGATTTGATTTCACGCACTTTGGTCAGGTTACCAGTGAAGACCTGCATAAGGTTGAACAGATGGTTAATGATCAGATCTTTGCTGAAATCCCTGTAAAAACTGTGGAAACCGACATTGAAACAGCTAAGAAGATGGGCGCTATTGCCATGTTCTCTGAAAAGTATGGCAAACGGGTACGGGTTGTTTCTGTTGGTGATTTCAACACAGAATTCTGTGGTGGCGACCATGTTTCAAATACAAACGAGCTGGGCTTATTCAAGATCGTGTCAGAAACTGGTGTTGGTGCCGGTGTACGCCGGATTGAAGCCGTTACAGCTGGAGATGCCTTTAAGTTCTTAAACGATGAAGAAAACCTGTTGAGCCAAACAGCTGCATTGGTTAAGGCACCACAACTAAAGGAAGTGCCACATCGTGTTGAGGCACTTCAGGGTGAAGTTAAACAGCTTGAAAGTGATCAGCGTGCATTGCAAGCCAAGATGGCCTCTCAACAAGCTGCTAGTGCATTTGACAATATCGAAACAGTCAATGGAACAAGTCTAATTGCTCAGCAGGTTAACGTTGCTGGCATGGGCCAATTACGGCAATTAGCCGATGATTGGAAACAAAAGTTACCTTCAGATGTGCTTGTATTGGCAACTGCCAATGAAGGTAAAGCTAGCCTGTTAGTAGCAATGGCACCGGATCAAGTTAAAGCCGGTCGCAAAGCAGGTGATCTTATCAAGGCGATTGCGCCAGCTATTAACGGTGGTGGCGGTGGCCGCCCTGACATGGCTCAGGCCGGTGGCAAGAACCCAGATGGTATTAGCGAAGCTTTGGCTCAGGCCAAGACTTGGTTGGAAAAACAATAAATTTAAGGATTGGTTCACTCAAACGACTTGTGTAATTAAGAGTGACTAATGGCTTTATTGGCTCATAATGGTTTATTGAAAACGGAAATTAACGGTGCAGTCATCGTTAGTTTCTGTTTTTTATTTCAGTTTGGGGCTGTTTATTTGACAATACGGTTACAATAGGCTGGATAATTGTTATTTGACCAATGTTTCAGTAGAATAGTTATTAATCGGAGTGTGTAGATTTTAGGGCTCACGGTAATGGTCTGTTACTGCACGCGGAAGTCCGTTGGGTTGATTGACCATGGAGGGATACAGATGAGTACGACAGATAAAACCATGTTCTTTGATTTTAATAATCAGCAACAAAAAGACGTTCATGATACGTTAACAACGGTGTATGCTGCACTTGAAGAGAAGGGCTATAACCCGATCAATCAGATTGTAGGATACTTGTTGTCGGGGGATCCAGCATACATTCCACGTTTGAATGATGCTCGTAATTTAATTCGGAAGCATGAGCGCGACGAAATTATTGAAGAACTAGTACGTTCATATTTAAAGGCGGATAACAGCAATAAATGAAATTAATGGGATTAGATGTTGGTTCACGCACTGTGGGCGTTGCAGTCAGTGATGCCTTCGGTTGGACCGCGCAAGGTGTTGAAATCGTCCGTATCAACGAAGATGAGGGTGAATTCGGCTTAGATCGAATTGAAGAGTTGGTCAAAGCTCATGGGACACAAGGCTTTGTATTGGGATTACCGAAAAATATGAACAACACGCTTGGACCACGTGTGGCGGCCTCACAACATTACGGTGAGTTACTCACTGAACGTTTTCACCAACCGGTTGACTTTGTCGATGAACGGTTGACGACGGTTGAGGCTGAGCGGATGCTCGTTGAACAAGCGGACACCTCACGTAAAAAGCGTAAACAAGTGATTGATAAGTTAGCTGCTGCTTTAATTTTGCAGAATTATTTAGATGCTCATGGTAAACTGACACAGGCATGATTATTGGATGCCTAAAGTGACAATCAATTATTTAATTTTGTAAAAACTCTTCATATCTTGTAATAAAGAAAGTGGGAACTAAAATGGCAGAAACCAAACACAGTGGTGCAGAAGACAATGACGAACAACAAATTACATTAGTTGACGATAATGGCAATGAGACACTTTACAATGTTTTATTCACATTTAAGTCAGATGATTATGGCAAATCATACATTTTACTTTATCCAGCCAGCGCGGCAGATGATGAAGAAGTGGACATTCAGGCATATGCATTTGATCCTGAGGAAGATGGTTCCACGGAAGGCGAACTATCACCGATTGAGAATGACGACGAATGGGACATGGTTGAGGAAATGCTAAATACTTTCCTTGATGATGACTCAAACATGTCAAATTAACTTGTATACTGACTTGTGTTTAATGACGGCGCTGTATTCCTATTCATGAGGAGTGCAGCGCTGCTTGCGTCAACTGACTTAAATCTAGAAATAGGTGGAGCGTAACAGCATGGTGTTATCGTTAATTGTTATATTATTACTGCTTATCGCGTTGGGCAGAGGCTATCGGCGTGGTTTTGTCGTTGAAGTTGCCACGACGGTTGGCTATGTGTTTGTCATTATCATTGTCAAACTATTAACGCCAACAGTGGCTAGTTGGCTGGCACATTTGTTGCCGATGAATCATCAACCAACTGCAAATGATCAGCTGTTAAATAGCCAAGTGAATCATTTTTGGTCTGCTGGTTTGGCTTTTTGGTTGTTGATGATTATCGGCTTGATTCTCCTTCGCTGGTTAACGCGATCGTTAAAATTATTTACCAACATTCCAGTGATTCACGGCATTAACGCGCTGAGTGGTGCGTTGATTGCCGGCGTGCTGATGTATGTATTAATCTTTTTTGGCCTCGCAATCGCTTCTGTCTGGCCAGCGGCATGGATACATGATCAATTAGTACATTCACCAGTAAGTCACTGGATTTTGCACCAAACACCACTGCTGTCAGAAAAAATCTTTCAATGGTGGTTGACTCGGTAGAAAAGGACTGAATACAAATTGATGAATAAACGTGGGCTCACAACCCTCGAATTTGATAAAGTAAAAGAAAAAATGACCGGTATGTTAAGCTCGCCGATTGGTCATAGAGAACTTGCTGAATTACAGCCAGCAACAGATCCAAGCATTATTCAGCGACGTTTGGACGAAACAAAAGATGCCACGGACATTCTTAGGCTCAAAGGCGGTATCCCGTTGCCAGAGCTCGCTGATTTGACCCCGCACATGAAACGATTGGCCATTGATGCAGCCTTAAACGGAACAGAATTAGCTGCGGTTGGCCGTGTTCTGCAAACCGCAATGAGTGTTAGAACTTTCTTTAGTCAGCTCGCAGAGGATGGCACTGAGCTGCGACAACTCAATGAGACGGCCAAACAAATTGTTGCATTGCCTGACCTAACTCGTCAGTTAAATACTTCGATTGAGCCAGATGGTCGGGTTAGTGATGCTGCAAGTGAGGAACTGGCCAGAATTCGTCGTCGTATTAAGAGCACTGAAGACCTGATTCGGTCGCGTATGCAAAATTACGTTCGTGGCAAGCAGGCTCGTTATTTGAGTGAACCGATTATCACGATGCGTAATGATCGTTACGTTGTCCCAGTTAAGACAGAGTATCGCGGACGTTTGGGCGGTGTGGTTCATGATGAAAGTCAATCGGGTCAAACCTTATATATTGAACCAGAAGATGTGGTGGACTTAAATAATCGTTTGCGGCAGAGCCAGGTTCAAGAGCGTAATGAAGAGGCCCGAATTTTACAGGAATTATCAGCTGTGCTAACACCACACCGTGAAGACATCTTGGCAAATGCGGATGTGTTGGGGCATCTGGATTTTGTGAATGCCAAGGCCCGCTATGCACATCAACTAAATGCGACAGAGCCGCAATTGAGCACAGATGGACACATTAACTTAAGACAAGCACGGCATCCATTATTAGATCCCGAAACAGCTGTGCCTAATGACATTACGCTTGGCGACGATTACGACGCAATCATTATTACTGGACCTAATACAGGCGGTAAGACGATCACTTTGAAAACATTGGGACTAAGCCAATTAATGGCGCAATCTGGCCTATTTATTCCGGCATTTGAGGGTAGTCATGTCGCTGTGTTTGACAATGTTTTTGCTGATATTGGTGATGAGCAGTCCATTGAACAGTCGCTAAGTACGTTTAGCTCGCATATGGACAACTTGATTCAAATACTCAATCAGGCAACGTCAAACAGCCTAGTGCTGGTAGACGAAATTGGTGCCGGGACGGATCCTAAAGAAGGCGCGGCGTTAGCAATCGCTATCCTAGATGCGTTTGGGACGATTGGTGCGGATGTGGTGGCGACTACCCACTATCCTGAATTAAAGGCTTATGGATATGATCGACCACGGACAACCAATGCAAGCATGGAGTTTGATGGTGAGACATTGCAGCCAACTTACCGGTTATTATTAGGCATTCCAGGACGATCAAACGCACTGGAAATTTCGCAGCGGTTGGGTTTGCGTTCAGATATTATCGCGGCAGCGCGTGAGTTGACGAGTCAAGATAGCCAAGACTTGAACGCAATGATTGGTGATCTTGTTGCCCAACGAAAACAAGCTACTGATGAAGCAGCTACGTTGGCTGAACAATTAGCTGACGCGACAAAGTTACAGACCGAGTTGACTGCTCAATTTGATCGATTCACGGAACAAAAAACGCATCAGCTGGATGTGGCAAAGCAAGAAGCAAATCACATTGTGGCAGATGCCAAGAAACAGTCCGACAAGATCATTCATCACCTGCGTCAAATGGAAGTAAAGCAGGGAGCTGGCGTTCGCGAGAACGAGCTCATTGACGCCCAAGGAAAACTTAATGCGTTGAGACAAGATCCGTCACTGGCTAACAATAAAGTATTGGCACGTGCGAGAAAAAAGCATACTTTCCATCCTGGGGATGCTGTGGTAGTCAAATCTTATGGCCAACACGGGACAATCAATCGTCAATTGAGTGCGCATGAATGGGAAGTTCAAATGGGTGCACTTAAGATGAAAGTAGACGATTCAGATCTTGAAAAGTCTAATGAACCAACCGCCAATGAAAAGGAACAGCGTGCCAGTCGTACAGCAGTTCACAGTAATATCGGTGCACGCGCGCAGGCACAATTAGACTTGCGTGGTCACCGTTACGACGCCGCAATGAGTGAAGTGGATCGCTTTATCGATTCAGCGTTGTTGGCTAATCTTGGTGAAGTGACGATTGTCCATGGTAAAGGAACTGGTGCACTGCGCCAAGGAGTAACAGAGTACTTACGGTCTAATCCGCGGGTCAAAAGCTTTGGTTTTGCACCAGCAAACGCCGGTGGTGATGGCGCAACCGTTGTCAAACTTGGTTAGTGAATGCGACAGAAACGTGTATCTAATGCATGAAGTAATCAGTTTGCAAAGGTAAGCAAAAGAATTTCGTGTTTTCCAAAAAAGAGTACACTATGTTTACGTACAAAAAGTTAGTGAACGGGAGGCTGAATGTTTATGGCAGTTAATGTAACAACAGATAAAACCTATGATGCAGATACTAATACAGGTGTTGCAGTGACAGATTTCTGGGCAACTTGGTGTGGCCCATGTAAAATGCAATCCCCAGTTGTGGAACAATTAGCAGACGAAATGGGCGACAAAGTTTCATTTACAAAGATGGATGTAGATGAAAATCCTGACACGCCATCAAAATTTGGGATCATGGGGATTCCAACGTTGATCGTCAAGAAGGACGGCAACGTTGTGGACACACTCGTGGGCTACCACACAAAGGAACAAATTCAAAAGACGCTAGCACAGTATATGGCGTAGGTTCTCGCGTAATGTTCGTAAAGTGAGAATTTAGTGAGACTCCGACCACATCGTTATGTGGTTAGGGTCTTTTTTTGTGTTTTCTGGTATGCTAGTCGGTGTACCAAAATAGAGTCAGTCTAGTTTAAGACTTTTTTTAACAATTGATGGGGTCAAAATCGTTATACTAGACGTATTGGTACAAAGTGGAGGACAGAGAAAATATGGCAAAGTTTAAAATATGGCTAAATCAGCCATGGGTCACATTTGTCTTACGGACTGCTTTTTATTTCGTGATTTTGTTATTGTTGATCTACTTATACAGTTACTCTGGTTTAAATCAGAGTAAGTTCATCTATAACGAATTCTAGAACGTGGGATGGAGGGAAATTATGATTGATAATATGATTACCACGATTGATAACTGGGCAGCAACGACTCCTGATGCCATTGTTTACAATGACATGGGGGAGACGCATACATATGCACAGTTAAAACGTGCATCAGACGCCATTGCTGCCTATTTGGACGGACTCAATCTACCTGCTAAATCGCCGATTATCGTTTTCGGTGGTCAACAGTTTGCAATGATTGCAAGTTTTTTGGGTGCCGTTAAGGCTGGACATGCGTACATTCCGGTGGACAAACATTCACCAAATGATCGGTTAACGATGATTGAGGACATTGCGCATCCAGCTGCTGTGATTGCTGTTGATGCATTGCCAGTGGATGTTGGCGAACAACCTGTATTGACGGGCGATACGTTAACTGACTTGCTCAGTGCGCAAACTGCAACTTATCAATTGGATCATCCTGTTGATGGTGATGACAATTACTACATTATCTTCACGTCAGGAACAACGGGGAAACCCAAGGGTGTGCAAATCAGTCACACAAATTTACTCAGTTATACAAACTGGATGCTTAGCGATGATTTTAAATTGTCTCAAAATCCAGTAACGTTGGCACAACCACCATATTCATTTGATTTATCTGTTATGGATTGGGCGCCAACACTAGCTCTAGGTGGTACTTTAATGGCACTGCCAAAACAGGTGACGGATAATTTCAAACAACTGTTTGAAACATTGCCGGCAATGAACTTGAATGTGTTTGTCTCAACGCCATCGTTTGCTGACATTTGTCTGTTAGAACCGACGTTTGACGAGCAGCATTTGCCAGACTTGAGTCACTTTTTGTTCTGTGGTGAAGAGCTGACTGTTTCCACTGCGAAAAATTTACGGGAGCGGTTTCCGCATGCGCACATTTTTAACACTTATGGACCAACTGAAACGACAGTTGCCGTTACTGGCGTTGAAATTACTGACGCCTTGATTGAAAAAGGGCGTTTGCCAATTGGCACGGTTAAGTCTGACACGCAGATTCGCATCGTCGATGACGAAAACAAGACATTGCCTGCCGGCACAAATGGCGAGATCATTATCAGTGGACCAAGTGTTTCCAAGGGTTACCTTAATAATCCAGAAAAAACGGAAAAAGCATTCTTTACAGAAGATGGTCGCACAGCTTATCATTCTGGTGATCTTGGCTTTCTTGATGAAGACGGCATGTTGCATTATTTAGGTCGCATTGACTTCCAAATCAAGTTACATGGCTACCGAATCGAACTGGAAGAGGTTAACCATTATCTTGACGCCAATAAGTGGATCAAACAGGCTGTGGCAGTGCCAAAGTATGATAGCAATCACAAAGTGAGCCAAATGTGGGCGTACGTTGTACCGAATTCAAAGGACGACTTTAAGAACGATCTTCAACGAACAACGGCGATTAAACAGGAACTGAAAGATGTCATGATGGATTATATGGTTCCTAACCGGTTTGTGTACAAAGACAGCCTGCCATTGACAGCAAACGGGAAGGTCGACATTAAATCGATTATTGCCGAGGTGAACCCTGCATGATTAATTTAGAGCCATATGGGAATCCCCAATACTTTGTTTATCTATTGATTGGGTTAATCCCGCTAATGATCGGTTTGTACCACGGTCATCGCTGGCGTTGGTACCAAAGTGCCGTGTCGCTTGTTTTTATCTTTTTGATGTTTGATAGTCAGAAGTGGCAACAAGGTGTGGCACTGATTGGCTTCGTGATTTGGGAGTGGCTCATGGTCGGCGGTTATATGGCCTATCGTAAAAAAGCCAATAATCGGTGGATCTTTTACGGCGCATTTTTATTGAGTATTGTCCCACTGCTGTTTGTTAAGATTACGCCCGCCATTAATCCTGGACATACTTCTTTATTTGGATTTTTGGGGATTAGCTATTTAACCTTTAGGTCAGTTGGGATGATCATGGAAATGCGGGATGGCATTATTAAAGAATTCCATCCGATGCTGTTTCTTGAGTTTCTACTGTTTATGCCAACCATTTCGTCGGGACCAATTGATCGGTACAGACGTTGGCTTGATGATTATCAAAAAGTTCCCGATCGCGAAAAATATGTTGGCATGATTGAAAAAGCCGTGCATTACATTTTCTTGGGCTTTATGTATAAGTTTTTATTAGCCTATTTGTTTGGTACCATGCTTGTACCAAAGCTAGAAACGTTAACGTTGCGCTATGGTGGAACAGGCTTCTCATGGCCACTGGTCGGAGTGATGTATGCTTGGTCGATGTACTTGTTCTTTGACTTCGCCGGATATTCTTTATTCGCGGTTGCCATCTCATATTTGATGGGTATCGAAACACCGATGAACTTTAACCGGCCATTCCAGTCTCATAACTTGAAGGACTTCTGGAATCGTTGGCACATGACGCTATCATTCTGGTTCCGTGATTTTGTCTTCATGCGATTAGTTTTTGCCATGATGAAAAACAAGATTTTTAAGAGCCGGGTAACGGTCAGCAATGTTGCCTATATTTTTAATATGTTAATCATGGGTTTCTGGCATGGGGTAACCTGGTATTACATTGCTTATGGGTTACTACATGGTGTTGGACTAGTCGTCAACGATTGGTGGCTACGCTTTAAGAAGAAGCATCGTGAGAGTATTCCGCATAATAAACTGACGGAAGCATTTGCGATTTTTCTGACGTTCAACTTCGTTTGTTTTAGTTTCTTGCTCTTCTCTGGATTCTTGAGCAAACTTTGGTTCGGTCATTATTAAACCAAGTGATTTAATTTAGTAACACGTTGTTATTGCTAGCTAATTACAGGAGGAAAACTAATTATGGATGTTAAAGAAACGGTTATTTCAATTTTGAACGACTTAACGGGGAACGATGTTTCGGAAGATATGGACACAAACTTATTTGATTCTGGTTTGATGGATTCAATGGGTTCAGTTCAGTTGTTACTCGAATTACAAAGTCAGTTAGGTGTTAACGTACCTGTATCTGAATTTGTTCGCAGCGAATGGGACACCCCTAATAAAATTGTGACTAAGGTGGAAGGACTTGTAGACTAATCATGAATTCCTCGAAACGACTTTGGTTGATTATCGGCCCGGTCATTACGGCATTCATCATTTTACTTTTGCTATTACTTTCGCCAATTAACTTTGCTCACAACTCGGCGGAAACGGAGCGTCGCGCGGCGGTTTCATTAGCGCCACAAGTTTTTAAGGGCCGTCAGATTAAAAAGCAGGCGTTAGCTGGTAAGTACGTGCCATTTTTTGGCTCTAGTGAGCTGTCACGGATGGATCCATTGCATCCATCAGTTTTGGCGCAAAAGTATCACCGTAATTACCGTCCGTTTTTGCTCGGCGCGGCCGGTACACAATCGTTAACACAGTATTATTCGATGCAAACGATTGACACTCAGATGAAAAATAAAAAAGCAGTGTTCATTATTTCTCCTCAGTGGTTTGTGCCACAGGGTGCCCGTCCGGACGCTTTTGGATTCTACTATTCCAAGCTTCAGACCGTCGATTGGCTCCAACAAATTCAGAACACAAAGATGAATCGGTATGCAGCCCAAAGATTGTTGGAGATGCCTTCCGGTCATTCAGACCATGCGATTGCTCAAATGTTACGTAAAGTAGCTAAGGGTAAGCCGTTGTCAAATTACAATCGTCTTCAATTATCCGTTAGTGCTTTGATTTTATCTCATGAAGATCAACTTTTCTCCGATTATCGTTTAGGGCATAACTTGAGTAAGATTGACAAGGGCGTCAAGCAATTGCCAGATTCGCAAAGTTATTCTGCACTCGACAAAACGGCAACTACGTTGGGTAAAGAGAACACAACCAATAATTCGCTGGGTATCAAGAATAGTTTTTACAGTAATCGTTTACGTGGTCATGTTGCAGAGCTAAAGGGTGAGCAGGCTAAGTTTGATTACCGAAAATCTCCTGAATACAGTGATTTTGAGCTGGTACTGAATCAGTTTGCACAAACGCATACGGATGTCCTTTTCATCTTGCCACCAATCAATGAGCGGTGGGCCAAGTATACGGGACTTAATCGTGAGATGATCGACCAAACGAACAATAAGATCAAGCAGCAATTGTCCTCACAAGGTTTCAATAATGTGCTTGATTTGAGCCAGGATGGCGGTCAACCATACTTTATGGAAGACACGATTCACTTAGGTTGGCGTGGTTGGGTTGCTGTGGATAAGGGTGTTCGTCCATTCATGGCTAACAAACAGGCTAAACCGAAGTATCACATCAATACACGTTACTACTCAAAAGACTGGCAACAGTTGGATCCAACGGCACAAAATCTGACCAATTTTAAATAGTTAGAGATTTTGTCTCAGTAGTGCGCACGTTAATGTTTTAAAAGTATTTTTAGACTAATTAGTCGTAAAAAAAACACTTCAGT
The DNA here is from genome assembly GCF_000428925.1 of Furfurilactobacillus rossiae DSM 15814. Classification (GTDB taxonomy): domain Bacteria; phylum Bacillota; class Bacilli; order Lactobacillales; family Lactobacillaceae; genus Furfurilactobacillus; species Furfurilactobacillus rossiae. Next base: position 81,669 of record NZ_AUAW01000011.1, read on the forward strand.
CCATAATGGATTTGAAGTGTTTTTTCATACATAGATGCCTGTTTATGTGTGGAGTCGTCAGAGCGGGTAGGTCCTTAAATTGAGGACAATTGAGAGTCGTGTTGTTATTTTGACTGCTCCGCGTCGTTGGTATCTTCACTATGAATGTTTAAGCTCGGTACTCTGGCGGCAACTTCACCGACGATGTTTTTTGGATCACTCTGAATGATAAACGTCACATGGTCCTTATGAATTTCATCAACGGTTCCTTCAGTAGCGGCACCAGTAATGATTTCGATTTCTTGGGCAAGAAAACCGGCCTCAAAGTCGAAACTTGCTTCAGGATAGGCAGCTAACCGATGACTGACTGCCGGACCGTTTAGTTCGAAACGTTGTTGTTTGCGACCACCGTGAGTTTGAACCAGCCGACCAAAATTAAGTTGTGTGAACAACGTGGTAATGGCTTGTTCTTCTGAAAGAGGGTTTTGACGCGCCATTTGACGGCCAATCCAATAGAGAATGGTCAACTGGTCACTGCCCAGAATAGCGGGAAGTACTTCGTCGCGGATGAAACCAGCGCCGAGTGCAGACACTGCGGGCTGTTGTAAAAGTTTATTATAGGTTGATTGGTCCATGACTGGTCTCCTTAAGATACATAAATTACTTTAATTATAGCCTTGCAGCGGCAAACTTTCATCCGTCAAAAAAGACTGGACAGAAGTTTTCAGACTGCATGCTTGAAAAAGACCACAGAAAGCGTCATGCTATAGTTTCAAGTTTTTTAGAGAACGAAAAAAGTACGAAAACATAAAGGGGCGTTTGTCATTATGGTTGAAATGGATAAAACTCGGTTGCGGGCAGATTTGCCAATTGGCTTTTTAGATTCTGGTGTCGGCGGTTTAACGGTGGTTAAGCAGGCACTGCGTCAATTGCCAAACGAGACGATCCGCTTCATTGGTGATCAAGCTCGATTGCCCTATGGGCCAAGACCCGCTGAACAGGTTGTCGATTTTACTTGGCAGATGGTTCATTTTCTAGAAAAGCAAGGCATTAAAATGCTGGTCATTGCGTGCAATACCGCAACTGCTGCCGCACTGCCAGATCTGCAAAAGAAAATGACGATTCCCGTTATCGGTGTGATTGATCCAGGTTCCAAGGCGGCCATCAAGGCTTCAAAAAATGGCCATATTGGAGTTATTGCAACAGAGGGAACAGTCAAAAGTGGCTCTTATGCACGGGCGATTCATACACAGAATGCTACGGTTGATGTGCAGAGTGTGGCCTGCCCGAAGTTTGTCACGCTTGTTGAAAGCAATGAATACCAAGCACCGATTGCAAAACAAATCGTAGCACAGGGGCTGCAACCGTTTTCCAATAGCAAGGTTGACACGCTGGTCATGGGGTGTACGCATTACCCGTTGTTACGGCCGCTGATTCAAAATGTCATGGGGAGTAATGTAACCTTGATTGACTCCGGAGCAGAAACTGTCAATGTGGTAGCGCAGTTGCTTGATGTTTATCATATGGCTGCTAAGAAAAAGGTTGGCGAAGATCATTACTTTACAACCGGTTCGCCAGCAATGTTCAAAACGATCGCGATGCAGTGGCTTGAATTATCGGGAATGAATGTGGATAAAGCGGTCATTGATTGAAATTTTTACTGAAAATGGTCATTATTAAGGGTGTAAGACAATAACAAGGTGGAGGCTAGTTATGGCAGATACAATTGTAATTGCAACTCAAAATGAAGGTAAAGCTGCGGAATACCGCAAACGGTTTGCAACACTGGGGATTAAAGTGCTGACGCTAAAAGATTTTCCTGGTGTGACGATGCCGCCAGAAGATGGTAGTTCGTTTGCTGAAAACGCTCAAATCAAGGCAGACGCACTGGCGAAGACGGTCGAATTACCGATTATTGCAGACGATTCTGGTCTCCAGGTCGATGCGCTAAATGGTGAACCTGGTATCCACTCAGCCCGTTACGCCGGCAACCATGATGACGAAGCAAACAACCGTAAGCTTTTGGCAGCCATGGACAAGGTGCCGGATGATGAACGCACGGCTAATTTTCACACGACGATCGTGGCCGTTAAGCCAAATGGTAAACGGTTATTTGTTAGTGGTGATGTGCGGGGCACGATTCTACGTGAGGCGCGTGGTAAAGATGGTTTCGGTTATGACCCACTATTTTACGTGGCTTCAAAGAAAAAGACGTTTGCCCAGATGAACATGGATGAAAAAAACGAAATTAGTCATCGTGGCAAAGCCATGGATTCATTGATGGCACAATTTCCAATTTGGTGGCGTGAAGACTGATGAAATTACTAGTGGTAAGTGACAGTCATGGTGATCGAGACATTTTGGTAACTCTTGCTGATCGGTTTACAGGTCAAGTGGATGCTTTTTGTCACTGTGGTGATTCTGAATTGCCAGCGGACGATCCAGTATGGAAAAATTATCATGTGGTCGGCGGTAATATGGATTTTGATTCTTCGTATCCTGTATCACAGACGGTCACAGTGGATGGCAAACGAATTTTCTTGACACATGGTCATTGTTACGGAATCAAACAAGATTTAACGCGACTGGCATTAGCCGCACGGGAAGCAAAGGCAGACTTTGCTTTTTTTGGACACTCGCATGAATTGGGCGTGGTTGAAACATCTGGGATTGTTTTCTTGAATCCTGGCAGTATTAGTCAACCGCGTGGCCAATATGCAAGTCTAGGTGGTACGTTTGCACTGGTCACATCAACCGGTGATCACACGACGATTGAGTTTTGCACGCGAGATGGACGTACTATTCCAGAATTAACTGTTACTTACGGAGGAAAAACTAAGCATGGTAGCAAAGACATTTAAGTTTGATGACGATTTAGAAGTTAACCGACTGGGTTATGGCACGATGCAGTTGCCAGGAAAGGGTGTTTGGGGGCCAAATGCGAATCCTAAGGCTGCAGTTGATGTGATGGATGCTGTTCTGAACAGTGATGTTAACTTCATTGATACGGCCGATGCGTATGGTCCACTGTTTGCTAATGATTATGTTAGACAAGCTTTGCAGGATTATGAGGGTGCTCATAAAATGATTGCTACTAAAGTTGGTTTTACCAGACAAGGACCAGATGTTTGGACGCCGCTTGGCAATCCTGATTATCTCCGTCAACAAGTTGAGATAAATCTTTTTTCATTGGGGTTGGAAAGTCTTGATTTGATTCAACTGCATCGAATTGATCCGCATTATCCATTAGCTGACCAAGTTGGTGTGCTGGCCGATATGAAAAAAGAAGGCAAGGTTAAACATATTGGGTTAAGCCAGGTTACGATTGATGATATTGAAGCAGCTCAAAAGATTACGCCGATTGCATCAGTTCAGAATCGTTACAATTTAACAGATAGACATGATGAAGGCGTCTTGAACTACGCCGATCAGCACCATATTGCCTTTATTCCATGGTATCCATTGGCGACGGGGCATCTTGCCACAGCCACTGGTCCATTGGCCGATATTGCGAAGGCACATCGCGCGACTCCGGCTCAAATAGCATTGGCATGGTTATTGCATCGTTCAGACGTGATTCTACCGATTCCTGGGACTAGCAATGTCAATCACTTCTTTAGCAACACTGCTGCCTCGAGAATTACACTATCGGCGGAAGAAATGACCCAGCTCACGAACTTGGGTGACGCAGAATAATGATTGACGAATGAAAACGGTTTTGTGCGTTTGCGGTTTATGGTATGCTGATGCTAAGTACATGATTCATTATGAAAAGTTGGAGGAAAGATTATGACAGGTGGCGTAATTGCAGCAATTGCATTCTTAATTTTGGCAATCTTTATTAGCATTTTTCTGATGGTGTTATTGCGGACATTTCACGAAGTTAACCAGAGTGTCGCAGTTATCCGTAGCTCTGTGGATGTTTTATCCAAGCAGGTAGAGGATATTCTTGGCAATGCAAACGAGCTGTTAGATGATGTGAATCATAAAGTTGCAACAGTGGATCCGGTCTTTCAGGCCGCTGCTGATTTAGGTGAAAGTGTTTCAGACTTAAACAACGCAACACGTGATTTGACCACACGGGTTACCAGCACTGGTAAAAGTGCAGGTAAGGTAGGTGTTGCTACCAAGGCTGCTAACTCTGTTTATAAGATGTATCGAAACCATCAAACGAAAAAACAGTCTCGGACAACGAATAAATAACGTGAAAGAAGGACGACAAAATGGCTAAAGGTTTTTGGTTAGGGCTAGTGTTAGGCGGTGCTGCAGCTTATGCTGGGTATCGTTCATTATCACAGGAACAACGCGATAAATTACGTGAAGAAGCAACAGAACGTTATCAGGCAGTTCGCGATCGTGCTGTTGATTATGCATTTTACGCCGCCGATGCAGTGGACGATGCCAAGGAATCATTGAAAGACTACACGGAATCGGCTAATGAATCAGCACATGATTTTGCCGGTTCATTAGGTGATCGTGGTGCTTCATTCCGTGACCGTTTCCGTCAGAAGCATGACGACTTTGATGATGAGACAGCTTCATTGCGGGACGAACTGAACGGTGTTAATGACGAAGATGATGATGACGACAGCGACGACATTGTGATTACTGCTGATAGTAAATTAACTTCGGAAGCTTCTGCGGCTGAGGCCAGTGCACAATCAGCTACAGACAAAGCTGCTAGTGCCGCAAAGTCCACGGCTAACTCCGCTAAGTCACTCGCCAGCGCTGCGCAAAGCAAGGCAAGCCAAACAAGTTCAGCTGCTAAGTCAGCGACTTCAACAGCAAAAAGTGCTGCTGACAGCGCCAGCGATAAAGCAAAAAAATAACTATTATTGATTTTCAATCAAAAATGCTTCAATTCACACCAACGTGAATTGAAGCATTTTTGTTGAGTTGATTGTTTTGTATTAGTAATATAAGTAATTGTATAATAAGAAAAAAGCTAACGGAGGCGCTAATATGAAACCATCGTTTTATCCAACACATTATGTTAGTAGCATCGTTGTGTTGGCCTGGCTCATTGTAATGGCAGTTAATCGTGCTCTGGCGGGTAATCTCAGTTTAATGGACAGTTTGCTGTTGCTGTTTGGTGTGACAGTGATGCTTGTCCTTATTATCGTTAACCTTGTTAATCTATTTAAATGGCGACGCAAGTCCTGGCATCCTGGTCCAAGACTTTATTAATGGACGCTGATAATTTTAGTCATACTGATTACATTGAGAGAAAAAGCCACTGAGAATTCCGGAGATAGTTTCGGAATTTTCAGTGGCTTTTAGAAACCTAAATTTTAACGCCAGGTGTGATGCGTTTATTGGATTAACCGACGTAAGTTAAGTCTTTGCTGGTGTGAGTGAATGGTTCACAACCATCGGCGGTAATGTGGACACAATCTTCAATCCGAACACCAGCGACGTCAGGAATGTAAATTCCAGGTTCAATTGAGAAGCACATGCCTTCTTTCAGCACCAGATCATTACCCTCCATAATGCTTGGAAATTCATGCTCAGATTGCCCCATACCGTGACCGAGACGGTGAATAAAGTACTCTCCATAGCCTGCTTTACTAATAATATCACGCGCAACTTTATCTAACTGGGCGGCGGTAATGCCTGGTTTAGCGGCGTCCATGGCTGCCAATTGAGCTTCTAAACAAACTTTATAGATATCTGCTTGTTTGTCTGACAGTTTGCCAAGAGCGACAGTCCGCGAAGCATCTGAGATGTAGCCTTCATGAATAGTTCCTAAATCGAACAGAATGAGTTCGTTATTTTCAATTTTATTGGCGCCAGTTGCACCGTGTGGTTCGGCAGCGTGTGCACCGGCCTGAATTAGGGTGTCAAAACTCATGTTCATCACGCCGCGTTTCATTAACGCGTATTGTAATTCGGCAGCGACACGTTGCTCAGGAACACCGGCAGCAACAGCCTTAAAGCCAATTTCAAAGGCGTAGTCAGCTTCAGCGCCAGCAGCGTTAAGTAACTCAATCTCGTGTGGTGTCTTTATGACACGCAAATTAGCAATGTAATCTGTGGCGTCTAAGTCAAACATCGCGTCAGGGAACTGTTCATGCATTTTGTTGAATCGCTCAATGGTTAAGTTACCCATTTCGATGGCCCATTTAGCAGGTGAAGAAGTGCGGGCCTTAATTTGGCCGGCAATCATTGCATAGGCATTTTCGTGGTCTAAGTACCCGTACACGCCGTAAGGCCAGCCGGTATCCTTGACGGCCTCAACCTCCAGAGCAGGACAGAACAAGAAAGGATCAGCATCTGGAAAAACGAACAGGGCCAGCACCCGTTCAATGGGGTCTGATCCAAAGCCCGTTAAATACTGAATTGTTTGAAAGTTGCTAAAGTAGCCAAGATCCATTCCTTGTTTGCCGATCCATTGCTGAACTTGTTTGAGTTGTGAATAATCTGCCATAACTTCGCCTCATTTTTCATGTTAATTTTGAAAATCAAATGTAAAACCAGTATATCACACCAGTGGCTTCCGACTTGCAGACCACAAAGGTTTGATTTATATTAAAAGTAAGCGGTTTCATGATTGCTTTCATTTTAATGCTCTGTTATATTTAACAGGTTATGAAAACCGATGAAAACAAATTAAATTAGTAATGAAAGGGTATAACAATGGATAAACAAACAGTCACGATTTATGATGTTGCCCGGGAAGCAGCGGTTTCAATGGCTACGGTTTCACGGGTTGTTAATGGCAATCCCAATGTTAAACCGGCTACACGGCAGAAAGTTTTGGATGTGATTGATCAGCTTGATTATCGGCCAAACGCGGTTGCACGTGGTTTGGCTTCTAAAAAAACAACAACGATCGGGGTTATCATCCCAGATTTAACAAACTCGTACTTTTCTGAATTAGCTCGGGGAATTGATGACGTTGCCTTGATGTATAAGTACAATATCATTTTGGCATCCTCCGATGAAAATCATGATAAAGAATTACAAGTTGTGGATAACTTGACCGCTAAGCAGGTGGACGGGATTATTTTTATGGGTAACCAAGTAAGTAAAGATTTGCGCGATGCCTTTAACCGGGCTAATGTGCCAATTGTATTTGCTGGATCAGTTGATCCTGAACACCAGTCACCATCCGTCAACATTGACTATGTCGCTGCGGTAACTGACGCTGTTGCAAAACTGGTTAGTCGTGGCAACAAACGCATTGCATTTGTGACGGGATCAATGGATGAAAGTATCAACAAGGATTACCGTTTGAAAGGTTACAAGCAGGCTTTGAGTAGCAAACGAATTGGCTACGATGAAGGCTTGATTTTCCAAACAGATTATTCATATAAGGCTGGTTATGCATTGGCCCAGGCATTGCAAGATGTTAAGGCAACTGCTGCATTCGTTGGTGACGATGAATTAGCTGCCGGGGTATTAAACGGTCTAACTGACGCTGGCGTTAAGGTACCAGAGGATTTCGAAATCATCACTAGTAATGATACGCGCTTCACAGAAATTTCCCGGCCAACGATGAGTTCGATTACGCAACCTCTTTATGACATTGGCGCTGTATCCATGCGCTTGTTAACTAAATTGATGAACAATGAAGAAATTGGCGATAAGACGGTTGTTCTACCTTATGGTTTGAAGAAGCGTCAATCGACTAAGTAAAGGTATACAGAAATAGAGCTCACGCATTTTTGCGCAAGCTCTATTTTATTTTTTAGGCGATCGATTTCGTTTAATTGTGAAGTTTAAAGTAGCCAGTTGGGACATTTGATCATCTAACGATTGTTGAATTATTTTAGCCATGTCGCCAGTCTGCTCACTTAGAAATTGGTTAATTGCCTGCTCGTAATGATTATGAACTGCTTCATTACGAGCGTGCCAGTTAATTTTTTCAAAGGTAGGTAAGATTTTCTGATTGATTGGTAATACACCTAGAGTAAGCCAAACGGCCAGAATAGGGTAACCCGGGTAACCTTGCCAATATGTGGCATTGTCGTTACTACTGAACGTTTGTGCATCATCACTGCTAATAACCGTGTAATACTGAGCGTTATCACTAGATGTTATTTGCCAGCGGTTTACATCAGGTTGTTGGACGCGGTGATCTGCAATGGCCGAATAGGCTTCGTATAATTTCGCGATTGGTGGCTGTTTCATAATGGGCTTCCTTTCTTTCATTACATTGTACGACAGTTGTCTATATCATGTGGCTTATGAAAACTTGTGAAACTCATGTTAATCAGTTCAACAAAGGTTCATACTGATGTTATTCTGAAACAAGGTGGTGACCAGATGATTAAACCGGCTCAATTAAAACGTGGTGATCACATCGCAATCGTCAGTTTGTCCGGTGGCGGACTCGGCGAGGAAGCTTTCCATCATGAATTAGTCTTAGGAGAACACAGATTGCACGAGCTGGGTCTAGAACCTGTGTACATGAGGCATACGTTAAAGGGGACTCAGTTTCTTCGTAACCATCCTGAAAAACGGGCAGCGGATCTTAGACAGGCGTTTTTCGATGACTCAGTTCAGGGAATAATGTCTGCCATTGGCGGGGATGACACATATCGATTATTACCATTCCTGTGTGAAGATGAAGCGTTTGTTAGGCAAGTGAGGACGCATCCTAAAGTCTTTTTAGGGTTCTCGGATACGACAGTCAATCATTTAATGTTTTATAAAATGGGATTGGCGACATTTTATGGACCGAGTTTTCTGGCGGATTTTGCCGAATTGGGTCCGGAAATGTTGCCATATACCAAACATGAATTTGAACGTGTTTTTAAAAATCCAGTCATTTCGAAGATAAATAGCAGTGATCGCTGGTATTACAGTCGTCAGGATTTTTCAGTTGACACAGTTGGCATTCCTTTGACAGCACATGTAGAAAAACACGGTTACATGGCTCTTAGGGGACACGGTGTAATTCGTGGTCAGCTGCTGGGTGGTTGTTTGGACAGTTTCTATGATTTATTGACTGAAACGCGGTATGTTGGTGAGTCATCAGTGACCACAAAATATCAAATTATCCCGCAGGTCGCTGATTGGCAGAATAAAATTTTATTTATCGAGACGAGTGAGGAAAAGCCCAAGCCGTCCCTTTATGAAAAGATGCTTTTGAGGCTTGACCAAGTTGGCATTTTAAAGGCAGTAAACGGAATTTTGGTTGGTAAACCGCAAGACGAGGCGTATTTTGAAGATTACCAAAAACTAATTCTTGCTGCTACGGCGTCGTATCAGACCCCCATCTTGTTCAATATGAACTTTGGCCACGCCTATCCACGCACAGTGTTGCCATATGGGGCCTTAGCTAGTATTGATTTAGATGCCGCTACGGTGACGATTGAGGAACCATATTTCAGCAAATAAAAATAGGCATCAGCACGAGACCGCAGTTCGTTTGTGATTATCTGGTTAAAAGATTGAACCGGCCGCGGCCCAGTGGTATAGTGTATAAGGTTATTTTTGCTCAAAAATCATACTAACTATCAAAGGAGTGCTGAACATGTCAGGACATTCAAAATGGCATAATATTCAGGGTCGTAAAAACGCCCAGGATTCCAAGCGTGGAAAAATTTTCCAAAAAATATCACGTGACTTATACCAAGCCGCAAAAACTGGTGGTGCCGACCCTGACGGAAACGCACAACTACGGTTAGTCATGGAAAAAGCGCGTGCTGCTAACATGCCTAAAGACGTTGTTAAACGTGCTTTGGACAAAGCAACTGGTGCTGGTGGTCAAAAGTTTGAAGAAATTACTTACGAAGGCTATGGCCCTGGTGGCACTGCCATCATGGTTGCTGCATTGACAGATAATAAGAACCGGACCGCTTCGGCAATTCGTTCTGCTTTCACCCATCATGGTGGTGCATTAGGTGCCTCAGGTTCTGTGGCATTCATGTTTAACCGCCGTGGGTACATTGTCATCCTACGTGATGGCTTGGATGCTGATGAGGATACCATGTTAATGGACGCACTGGATGCCGGTGCTGACGACATGAATACGACTGATGATGCATTTGAAATTTACACGGATCCAACCCAATTGGCTGCCGTTCGTGATGCCTTACAAGAAAAGGGTTTTGATTTAGATACTGCCGAAATCACAATGATTCCGGAAAATGTAACCAAAGTCCCAAGCGACAAAGCTAAACAATATGTCAATTTGATTGATGAGTTGAGCGACAACGATGACGTTTCAGATGTTTATGAAGCGGCTGAAGTTGCGGATGAGGATATCACCGAATAGGCGTTTTCAAGACTTGAATTAAATAGTGCAAGCTAGGACATGATTCTTTTGAATCATGTCTTTTTTTGTCTTTTTTTGAAACTGGCAAACAACAGGGTCACTTTTTGCGTATGTAAAGGGTATGAAAGGAGTGATGAGATGCAACCAGTAGAAAGATTGATGCATACGTTGACTCAGGCAATTGCCAAACATGCAAGTGATGTGTATTTTTTTCCAAAGTTCCAAGGTTACGAGATTGTCTGCCATACGGTAACCGGAATTGAAAAAATGGGGGAGTTGAGTTGTGAGCACGCAGAACAACTTATTGCTTACGTTAAGTATGAGGCGAATATGTCAATTAGTGAACGCAGACGCCCTCAACTGGGAGCACTACATGTTCGAGTTGATAAGGCACAAGTGCATCTGAGATTGTCGACTGTCGGGGATTTTCAAGACCGTGAGTCGATGGTGATCCGAATTATTTATGCTTTGGCGGAGGTGAGCCATTCAGTTCGACAAAATAAACAGTGGCCAGCAATTCGTGGACTGACAAATTCGGCAGGACTAGTTGTCCTCAGTGGACCGATGGGTTCTGGCAAAACAACCACAATCTACCAACTAGCGCACGAGCGGCAAACGGATTCTGTGGTGCTGTCAATTGAGGACCCAGTAGAAATTGAGGAGCCTGATTTTTTGCAGTTACAAGTGAACGAGCTTGCCGGCATGACCTATGATGCGCTTTTGAAGTTAGCGTTGCGGCACCGACCAGATGTCTTTATTATCGGTGAAATTCGTGATGAACAAACGGCACGGGTGGCAATCAAGGCCGCTTTGAGCGGACATTTAGTGTTATCAACAGTTCACGCTCAAAGTGCCCTTGGTGTCATTAGTCGGTTGGCGCAGTTGGGCATTGCCAAAAACGACTTAGAACAGGCAATTGCAGGGGTGTGCTATCAGCGATTGTTACCGGGGCGGCAACAGCCAGTAACAATATACGATTGGTTGACACGTGAAGAATTATTTAGTGAAGCCAGGCCATTTTTCAATGGTCAACAGAGGAAAACACAAATGACAAGGAGGTGGCATGATGCGCTCAGAGAAGCAGTTGACGACGGTTTGGTGGCCCCTGAGGTGGCTCAAAGATATCAGGCTGGCTAGTTGGCGCAATCGTGAAGCATTACGACAATTGTCAGGACCACAGACTGCACAATTATTCAGTTTAATGGCTGACGTATTGACCGCAGGATTTTCACTGCGCGAAGGACTAAATTTTGCACGAGTGATGCTGCCCAAAATGCATCAAACAATCGCAGACATTCAGAATCGATTGGCACAGGGAATTCAGTTTGCTGAGGCAATGCGTCCGTTCGTTTCTGTAGACTGCTTTTATCAAATAAAAATTGCTGAGGAAAATGGCGAATTGATTTCAGTTTTGACGAACCTAGGTAATTTTTTGGCCGTTAAGGTCCGTCAACAGCAAAAGATTCGTGCAGTACTGCGATATCCACTAGGCATTTTAATCTGTTTAGGCCTGTTAATTGTTGCCATCAAACAGCTGTTGCTACCAGAATTATCAGGTCTGGGTGCAAAACAGCTATCGATTCCCAGCATCGGCTGGTCGTTAAAAATATGTTTGCTAGTTTTTATCACTGGTCTCATCACTATCAGCTGGCGTTTTTTGCATCAGCCTCGGCTTAGGCAATTACAAGTTGCCTGCAAATTGCCCGTCGTTGGCCCACTTTTGAAAATGTATTGGCATTATTATTTATCACTTAATCTGAGCTTGCTACTAAACAGTGGCATGCAGTCGCATGATGTTATGAAATTATTGCAAACGTATGAATCAAAGTCGTTATTACGCCAGTTAGCTGATCAATTAAATAATCATTTGCGGAACGGTGCTAAATTAGACGCTTTTGTCGATCGCTATCGTTTTATACCGGCGACATTTAAAGTTTTTTTCAACAAAGGCTTGAGTAATCGTGAAATTGCTAAAGATCTCAAGGTTGATGCTCAACTAACTTATCACCGCTTATTTAACCGAGTAGAAGGCTTGATTAGCCTGATCCAGCCATTGTTATTTGGCATTATCGGTTTAGGCATCGTCGGTGTCTATCTCAGTATTTTGTTGCCGCTTTATCACACAATAGGGGGATTATCATAATGATAAAAAGATTGAAAATCTATGCTCAAAAAATGCGGGTTAAACAACGTCAGGCATTTACGTTAATTGAAATGGCCATTGTTCTATTTATTATTTCACTCTTGATTCTGATTATTGTACCGAACTTAACGGCATCCCGTCGAAATGCTACTAAAACCCATGGGGAAGCCATGACACAGGTAGTTCAAACACAGGTAGATCTTTATCAGAATGATAATGGTGATAAAGACGTGACCTTCGATGAACTTCAGACGGGAAATTATCTCACGGGTAAGCAAATTTCGAAGGCCAAGGATGAGGGTATTGAAATCCACAACAATGTGGCAGCTGTGGATGTTAAAAAGTAGGTCGGCATTTACATTGGTTGAAAGTTTGTTAGTCCTTGCAGTTACGACAGCAATTCTAGGAATTGGTGTGCAAACGTTTAAAGTGACTCGTGAGCGCCAGGCCGAGGCTCAGTTTTTCGAAACACTAGTGAGTCTATTTGAACGGGCTAAAATGCATACGATGTTGGGACGTTTGGTCACAGAAATTAATATTGATGATCGAAAAGTTGTTTACAAAGAAACTTATCATCAACCGCAGACCATTAAAATGCCGTCAACCTTATCTGTGACAAAGACCTCACCTAAAATCTTGATCATTAAAGATGAGATGATTGCGCCACGAAGAATTGTTTTAACGTCCTCATTGGGCGGAGAATATGCGATTAAGCCACAATTAGGATGGGGGATTATTCACATTGAAAAGCTCAAACGTTAGTCAACGAGCTGGCTTTGTTATGGTCGAGGCAATGTTGGCTTTGGCGCTAGCGCTCAGTGCTTGTACGCTAGTAATGGGGGTCACACAGCAAATGAACACGCGGTTAACTTTCGAACGACAGCGTACAAAAAAAGCGCGTTTACTCTACGAAAAAACAAGTCGACAGTTAGGTGAGGTTATGAATGGTAAGAGTGAGGTCAAGGCCAGCGTTCACAATAGTTGAAACGTTGTGGGGGCTAACAATTGGTGTGCTGGTATTATTTACCGTGACATTAACATTGCAACAATTGCGTTATAACGCTTCGAACGAGTATCAAAGCATTCACCAACTGGATAACACTGTTATGCATTTAGGAAATCCAGAAGAAAAATTTCGGTTTGAAAGTCAGCAGGGCAATGAGGTCAGGTTGATTGGGCAAACGCATAAGGGAGTTGTTCAGCATTATCGCTTAGTCGCTAAGCGAAACAACCTTATTATGACGACAACTAAGGGTGGTTATATGCCATTAGTAGAAAACATATCAGATGCTTCGATGATGTATGCAAATGGTTGCTTGACCATATCATTTAAAACACGTCATCACCGACAAGTAAGCAGAACAACGTTCCTTCCGGAGGCTAGTCTTGAAAGTTAGCGGTGAGACAAAATTTCGAACAGCATTTGTTATGCCAACCACCATTTTTTTGATGATTATGAAGCTAACTATTTTACTCATTCAGTTAATGACGTATGAGTCGACTATTTATGCCCAAAGAAATGAGCGAAAATATTGGCAGATTCAAACAATCGTGAATGAGGTCAGTCTGATGCAGGCAAGACATTCCCAGCAAACCAGCTTTTCTTTTCATGAAGGACAGGCTACGTTAAAAAATTCACAAATAAAAATAATTTTAGCGAGTGGAGAAACCGCGTCCTATCAAGTTTGGGAGCGGAAACATAACTTGAAATAACTTGCATAAATCGGTATCCTTAACAAGGACATCGATTTTTGTTTTTGATGCAATTTTAAAAAGACAAATATTTAAAGAGGTGAGTAACGCTGTCACAAGAACAGGCACAAGCACTTTATCAAACACTTGATCAAGCGATTGGGATTTTACAAACACAACTGGAAACGAGTTATTTAGATGCCTTCATTGAAGTGGGTGATGATCTTATTGACGGCGGTCAGGTCAGAGTTGAAAATGGTCGGCCAGATACGGAAGCAGTCGAAAAGTTAACGACTTTGTATCGTCAGATTAATTTAAATCAACTAGATGAAGAAAACATCCGACGTGGTCTACAATTAGTCCTTTTGAAGGATGTTGAGACTGATGCAATTGATGCTAATCATCAACTAACACCGGATACCATTGGCTTTTTGGTTGCATATTTAGCCAGTCGCGTTATTCACCGCGATCAGTTAAATCTGTTGGATCTTACGGTGGGAACCGGTAATTTACTGACGACGGTTATTAACCAACTAGCCGAGTCAAACTCGGTAAAAATCGACAGTTTTGGTGTTGATAACGATGATTCTATGCTCGCGGCGGCCAACGTTGTCGGCACCTTGCAGAAACACGATATTCAATTGTTTCATCAAGATGCGTTAGATCCATTAGTGATGCCTAAGGCAGACCTAGTGGTGAGTGACTTACCGGTGGGGTATTACCCATTGGATGAACACGCCAAACAGTTTAAAACGGCAGCCCAATCAGGACATTCGTATGTGCATCATTTACTTCTTGAACAAGCTGTTAATCAGTTGACACCCGGCGGCTGGGGAATTTTCCTTGTTCCTAGCGAACTATTCACATCGGTTGAGGCCAAGGGACTGGTTGAGTGGATTCAAACGGAGGCGCACCTTCAGGGGCTGCTCAACTTGCCGACAGAATTATTTATTAATAAAGCGGCTCGCAAGGCTATTTTGATGCTTCAGAAAAAGGGCGGCAATGCAAAGCAAGCCGGTCAGGTTCTATTGGGTGAATTTCCATCATTTAAGGATTCAAACGCTGTCCGCCAGTTCACCGATCAAATTGATAACTGGGTCGCAGCAAATATTCAAAAATAGTTTCGTTTCATAAATTTGATGAGTAACTAAAAGGAGAATCGCGCACATGGCAAAAACAATCGCAGTTAACGCAGGTAGTTCAACTTTGAAGTTCCAACTTTTCGACATGCCTTCGGAAGAGGTCATTGCAAAGGGGCTAGTGGACCGAATCGGTTTAGCAGAAGGCTCATTTACCATTGACTATGGCGATGGTCAACATTTTAAAATTGAACAACCCTTTAAAGATCACAAGGTTGCCATCAACGTTTTGTTGAAGGAACTTATTGATTTGAAAGTCATCGGTAGTTTTGATGAAATTACTGGTGTTGGGCACCGTGTCGTGGCTGGTGGTGAATTTTTCAAGGATTCCGTGGTGATCGATGATGATGTCTTAGCGAAGATCGATGAACTAGCTGAATATGCCCCATTGCACAATCCTGCCAATGCGACAGGTATCCGTGCTTTCCGCGAAGTTCTACCAAACGCAACTGCTGTCGCCGTTTTCGACACGTCATTCCACAGCACAATGCCTGAAGAAAACTACTTGTATTCTATCCCTTACGAGTACTATGAGAAGTTTGGTGCACGTCGTTATGGTGCGCATGGTACAAGTCATCGTTATGTTTCCGCTCGGGCCGCTGAAATTCTTGGTAAGCCATTGTCGGACTTGAAAGTCATTACGTTGCATTTAGGGGCAGGTGCCTCAATTGACGCGATTAAAAATGGTGAATCGATTGATACATCCATGGGCTTTACACCGTTGGCAGGAATCACAATGGCGACGCGTTCAGGGGATGTAGATCCTTCGCTGGTCACGTTCCTTCAGCAGAAGTTGGGGATTACTAACCCTGAAGCGATGATTGACATTTTGAATAAGAAGTCTGGTTTGCTTGGTATTTCAGGTACGTCTGGTGATATGCGTGATTTACAGACGAGTGACGATCATCGGGCTCAATTGGCAATCAAGATTTTTGTTAACCGCATTGTGAAGTACGTTGGTTCATACATTGCTGAAATGGGTGGCGTTGATGCGTTGGTATTTACTGCTGGAATCGGTGAAAATGCGAAGGCCATTCGTGCTGCAGTAGTCAATGCGTTTAATTACGCTGGCATTAAGATCGATGATGACCGTAATGACGTTCATGGCAAAGAAGCGATTATTTCGACAGATGATTCAACAGCGAAGGTTTTGTTGATTCCAACTGATGAAGAGTTAATGATTGCTCGTGATGTTGAAAGATTGAAGAAATAATTGAGTGTGATTAGTACGATTAACGGATATTGTTAAGATAAAAAGAGAGTTAGCTGGCGGATCTTTTACCGTCACCTAACTCTCTTTTTTTAATACGTGTAATGTTAAGATGAATTATTTTCACCTTTTCCGTGAAATCGTTTCGTTTGTTCATTATGGAAAACGCTCGTATAATATAATTTATGAATTAGCGAGTACTAATTTTAAACGGACATACGGAAAGTAGAGGATTCGATGGCAGAAAATCAAACGGATCAGCAAGAATTATCGCGATCGTTAAAAAGTCGGCATGTACAACTTATCGCGCTAGGTGGAACAATTGGGACCGGGCTGTTTTTAGGAGCTGGACAATCCATTCATCTGGCGGGGCCAGCCATTATTTTAGTGTATATGTTGACTGGATTGATGTGCTTTTGGCTGATGCGTGCTTTGGGCGAGTTGCTCATGTCGGATTTATCGCAACACTCATTTATCGACTTTATTGACCGCTACATAGGTAAACGCACTGGCTTTGTGGTTGGATGGACCTACTGGGTATCATGGATCACAATTGCCATGGCAGAAATCACGGCTGCTGGATTGTACTTTCAGTTTTGGTTTCCAAAAGTGCCGCAGTGGTTACCAGGTTTTGTGATTTTAATTGTGCTGTTGTGTTTAAACTTAATCACTGTAGAGGCGTTTGGCGAGGCAGAATTTTGGTTTGCCATCATTAAAATTGTGGCGATTATTGCGCTGATTGTTGGCGGGCTGGCAATGATCTTTCTTTCGATTAAAACGCCTGTCGGTCACGCGTCCTTTGGCAATTTATTTCGTGATGGTGGCTTTTTTGCCAAGGGTGCAAAGGGATTTGTTCTCTCATTTCAGATGGTTGTGTTTGCGTTTGTCGGAATTGAAATGGTGGGGATGACTGCATCTGAAACGGCCAATCCGCATGAAGTTATTCCCAAGGCAATCAATGAAATTCCCATGCGGGTTATCTTATTTTACGTGGGTTCGCTGTTGGTTATTATGAGTATCTATCCGTGGTCTTATGTGTCACCATCCAGCAGTCCATTTGTTCAAGTCTTTCAAAATGTTGGGATTAAAGCAGCTGCTGGTATTATTAATTTTGTTGTATTGACTGCAGCCGCTTCGGCATGTAACAGTTCTCTGTTTACAACTGGTCGAATGCTATACTCATTGACGTATGGTGGTAAGTCACGCTTTTCCAAACGGATGAGTAAGTTATCTTCACATCAGGTGCCAGCTAATGCATTACGTTTCTCAACTTTGATTATTGCTATCGCGGTAGTTTTGAATTTCTTATTTCCTGCTGGTGTATTTACCTTTATTTCCAGTGTTGCAACGACATGTTTTATTCTCATTTGGGGGTTGATCATCGTTGCGCACTTGAGATATCGGCAATCAATGAAGACACAACATCTTCCATTAGCTGATTTCAAAATGCCGTTTGCACCATTAACTGATTACTTGGTATTGATCTTTCTTGGTTTCGTAGCAATTGTGATGTTATTTAAGACGGAAACATTGATTGCACTTATTGGTGCTGTAGCTTGGTTTATCTTTTTGTTTGTTGCGAAGTCAATTAGCATGAAGGCTGAATCCGAAATGGCACAACATGATTGATGATTAAATAGATTTTTTAAAGCCATTACCTTGCCGTTTGAACGGACAGATAATGGCTTTTGTTTTGTCATTTGATAATGGAGCATTAAGCAGGGGCAGGCGGTCTCGACAAGGTGGTTCATGGTAACATGTGGTACAATAAATAGACGAAATTGACGGGAGGTTTGCGGATGCGGTATTTTACGTCGGACACACATTTTTATCATAAAGAGTTACTAGGGATGAACGACTTCGCTCCACGACCTTTTTTGACCGTCGAAGACATGAATGAGACGATTATTAAAAATTGGAATTCTGTCGTTACAGATACGGACACGGTTTATCATTTAGGTGATATCGCGATGTACTTCACACGGCCAGCTATCACGTCACACATTGCGGTGAACGACATTTTGCATCGGTTGAATGGTCACATTGTGTTGATTAAGGGCAATCATGATAACCGTGCATTGTTTAAATATTTGGCAGCACATAACGAAAACATGCTTGATGGAAAACCAAAGTTTGAATTCCACGATGTTGGCGCGTATTTGAAATATGATCACCGACAGTATTATTTAACACACTACCCATTCTCTATGGGGATCGTTGGTAATATTATCAATTTGCATGGTCACATTCACCATTATGCTTTTCCGGCCAAGGAAAATATTAATGTTGGTGTTGATACGCCTGAAAAGAGCTATATTGATCACGAAATTCCATTTGGTCGACCATTTTCGTTTGCAGAAATCGAGCAAATGATTGAGGGCAAGGCGGTTGATTATAAAAAACGTCATTAGTTGTTTGTAAAATATGATATGTAATTATTGTTGTAACAAAGGTTAGGAAGGTGATCGTTATCGATCGTGAACACATCCAAGAGCTTGCTCAGGAAGCTCAAGAAAAGCGAGCTGCGATGTTTACCATTGTTCGTGAAAACGAGCAACAATTCTTTATTAACGGGCATCCATACGAATTAGTGACTAATTTTCACGATGCGTTTGATGTGCATAAATTTGCTGAGCGATATAGTACTGTTTTGAGTAAGTATGATTTCTTGGTCGGGGACTGGGGATTTGATCAACTTCGGTTAAAAGGCTTTTATGCTGCTAAAAAACGCAATGTACCAGTGAGTCAAACGATAACGGCGCTGCAAGATTATCTATATGAGTATTGTAATTTTGGCTGTGCCTATTTTGTGCTTCATAATTTAGACGTTGAAATTGAGCAACAAGATCGACCACAAAAGGAAGAACATCAACGTTCCCATCGTTCAAGACGGCGTCGAAGCAATGGTGGTCAGGAAACTAAAACGGCCCAAACAGCGCGGAAAAATGATAGCTCGACGAATCAGCGGAATCAAAAGCAGAACGGACAACAGCGTCACCAGTTTGAAACACATCATAAAAAAGAAACAGCTTACACGAAGGAACGTACGGTTAGTAAAACAACGCGGCCCACTGGTCATAGTGGACAGCAAGTTCAGTCTACGCAAAACAGACGACCTTCGCGGCGTCATTTTACAATTAGACAAAAATCGCATTCGCAGACTCAGAATAACGATAAATAGTGAGGATTTTGAATGATGAAGCGTTATTCAGGTTATTTTATTGATTTAGACGGCACCATCTACCAGGGGACCAAGGAAATTAAAACGGCCCAAACGTTTATGCAACGGCTGATTGATAGTGAGATTCCCTATTTGTTTGTAACAAACAATTCTACGCGTAGTCCTGAAGATGTCGCGGAAAATCTGCGCGCACATCACCACATCGCCACGACGGCAGCACATGTGTACACGACTGCTTTAGCTACAGCGGACTATTTGCGTCGTTTGGCGGCGGATAAACCATTAACTGCCTATGTTATTGGGGAACGTGGACTTCAGGATGCATTGCGTAATGTTGGCTTTGCACTGGTTGCTGATGCATCGTTTGCACCAACGTTTACGGTTGTTGGACTTGATCGTGAGGTTACCTATGAAAAATTCGTACAGGCTGTGTTGGCTATTCAGCATGGCTCACAGTTCGTAGGGACTAATCTGGATACTAATATTCCAAATCAGCGGGGGATGTTGCCGGGCGCTGGAGCGGTTGTCGATTTTGTCCGTTATGCGACAGGAAAGAAACCAATCACCATCGGTAAACCCGCTAAAATCATCATGAACGAGGCACTCAACAGGATTCAATTGCCGCGAGAAGATGTGCTGATGATTGGCGACAACCTGCATACTGATATTATGGCCGCAAAGAATGCAAACATGGACTCTCTGCTGACACTGACAGGACTAACTAAACAGGCTCCCGCAGGCGATGCAGATATTGTTCCGACGTATGTGGTGTCAGATTTAACTAAATGGCGGTTACACGGATGATTATTAAAAAAGTAAACCACTGGCTACGCTATTTGTGTGGCTGGTTTTTTATCTTAACAAGTTCAATTTTTCTGACAGTCCATGCTGTCTGGCTATATCGCATCATGTTATCAACCACAACAATTTTGCATGATGTAAATTTGAATCGGCAAACGATGCTGAAAAATTATTATCAGTTGCTCCAGTACTTAGATTTTCCATGGGTGGAGCGGCTACACATGAATAATTTTACTGATTCGGAGGGAGCGCTCAAACACTTCGCAGATGTAAAGAACTTGTTGTTACTCAATAATGTAGTCCTGATTATAACGGCTATAGTTACAGCGTGGGGACTGTGGCGAATGTATCGGGAAAGCCGTTTATGGCAGTTGATCATTCCGATGCGGATTGCGTTGCCTGTTGCTCCCGTTATCGGTGTGATTATGAGCTTGAATTTTGAAAGTTTTTTTATCACATTTCATAAACTGCTGTTTAGAAATGACGATTGGTTGTTTGACCCCAATCAGGATGCGATTATCAACGCGTTGCCAGCTAGTTTCTTTCTTGCCTGTTTCGCATTGTTTTTTGTTTTAATTGAAACGTGGATAATCGTTGGCTTACTAGTCGGCCAGCATAGTTTAAGGCACGGACTAGTTTTGAAACACTAAAAAAGCACGTCGTTTAGCACTGTGTGAAATCACAGTATGCTAAGCGACGTGCTTTTATTTGGCAAAATTATGACGCCTTAACTTTCCCACGAATATAACCAACTACGGCAGGAATCAACGAGATGATGATGATGCCTAAAACGACTGCAGAGAAGTGCGCTTTGACAAACGGAATGTTACCAAAGAAATATCCCCCAGCAGAACATAGGGTTACCCATGAAATACAGCCGATCAAGGAAAAACGGATAAAGCGACGGTACGGCATATTACTACCACCAGCGACAAATGGGGCAAAAGTTCGGATGATTGGCATAAACCGTGCCAGAATGATGGCCATCGCGCCATGGGCATTGAAGAACGTTTCTGAACGTTCAAGCGCATCTTTGCGAATCAGTTTTCCAAACAGAGAATGATTCGACAAGGCATGGCCGATACGCTGACCGATGATAAAGTTAAGTGAATCACCAGAGATACAAGCTATCAGGAATAGAATGACAAAGGTCCAAATATTCAGGTGATATAAGCTGTTTGCGGCAAGTGCGCTAGCTGCAAATACCAGTGAGTCACCCGGCAAGAACGGCAGAATCACCGCACCGGTTTCAATAAAGATAATGGCAAACAGTATGAGATAAGTCCAGTTACCAAAGTTATTGACGAGTGAAACAAGGTGCGCGTCAATATGTAAAACGAAATCAATTAGGGTCGACATAGGTAATCCTCTCTAATTTGCAAAAGTAAGTTTGTTAAGATGTCAAATGACAATGGGCTCACTATAGCAGAAATGAGTGGCAAACAAAATAGGCGATTAAGCGAATATATGGAAATTAACAAAAAGTTTCAAAATCACAATGACAGACTGGCCTAATATTGTCATTGCAATCATAGTGGTGTTGGTTTCAATTACACATGAGAAGTAAATATAGGATAAGTGAGGGCAAAAACGGTCACCAACAATTGCATGTCAGCAGTCGGTTGTTTACAATGATAAAGATTTGACATTCTTCAATGAGAATGTGAACAGGAAAATGCGTATAAAAATAAAACGAGCTGTAGTAAGGAGAATAAAAATGTATCCACAGATTGAAATTGGCGAGGCTAAGGGCCCACAAGTAACGCTGCACACGACGATGGGCGATATTAAATTCCAATTGTTTGAAGACCAGGCACCCAAAACGGTTGCGAATTTCGTTGGCCTTGCAAAAAATGGCTATTATGACGGTGTAAGTTTTCACCGTGTTATTGCTGATTTTATGATTCAAGGTGGTGACCCAACAGGCACTGGTGCCGGTGGTGAAAGCATTTACGGGCAAACGTTTGAAGATGAGTTTTCAGATAAGCTGTTTAATTTTAGAGGCGCATTATCAATGGCTAATGCTGGTCCAAATACTAATGGTAGCCAATTTTTCATCGTGCAGGCAAGTCGAGTTCCTTCAGATATGATCGAACAATTAAAGGGAATGGGATTAGCCAGCGAAGTTATTGCCAAGTATGAGCAGGGTGGTACACCATGGCTTGATGGACATCATACTGTTTTCGGGCAAATTATTGAGGGAATGGATGTTGTGGATGAGATGGCTAAGGTTTCAACTAACTATGAGGATCGTCCAGATACGCCAATTTTAATCAACAGTGTCTCCGTGAGCGAAGCGTAATAAGTTGCGGGGAGGCGCGGTTTATGAAGTACCAGATTGGTCAAACAGTGACTGGTGTGGTAACTGGGATTCAGCCGTATGGTGCTTTTATTAGTTTAGATGAAACTCATCAAGGGCTCATTCACATTTCAGAGACACATTATGGGTTTGTACGTGATATCCATGACTATCTAAAGGTGGGACAGTCTGTACGGGCTAAAATACTTGATATAGATGAGTACTCACAAAAGATCAGTCTGTCATTACGCTGTTTGGAAGAGGATCAAGAAGATGTACCGGTGGTCAACGCCCGTGATGTGCACAAGCGGTATTGGACAAATTATCATGTTCACACGGGTTTTCAACCAATTGCAGATGCAATGGATGGGTGGCTGGCGGAAGCTCGTCAACGGTTTTTGAAGTAATGTTAAGTTGTAAGAGGAGGATGAAAGAGTTTTATGAAACAAGTTGCAGGGACTATTTTGACAATCAATGATGGCATCCCAAGCTTTTTGGTTACTAAGGATGATGGCAATTACGGCTTTTTCTGTACTAAGGTTTTGGAAGATAAGACTGCGTTGGCAAGTATTCTTGAATGTTTGCACGATGCTTTAGAAGTAGATCTCGAACAATTAAGGTTAAGCGAGTTAACAACTTGTGAGATAGGTGAGGCCAATGTCTCACTGTTTGTTTTTGATCATCTTCAAATTACGTCAGAGTTGAAGCAACGTGCACTTGATCAAGGCCTTGACTTTGTTCAAGGAGATCAGTTGCATATGCTATTCCATGACGTTAAGTTTGACTCTGCACCAGTGTTTGATTAACTGAAATAAACTATTTTTCATTTTTTTTGAAATTTGACTTGACCCAGATTCATGTGATTGATATAGTATTACTTGCTGCTACGGAATGTTGATGCAGCAATCATCTGGATCGATTGTGAAACAAAAAAGTTCTTCAACTTTTAATTGACACAGTTGAGTTTGAATGATATTATCAAATAGTTGTCTTGAGGCAACGAAGTAGATCTTTGAAAACTGAACAACGTTTCGACGAATCAAATATGTAGGGTCTTTGAACGAAAGTTCGAAGCAATTTACAATTGTGAAGTCAATTCACTTTATAACCAAGTAACAACAAAACAAGAGCTATTTCAAATAACTCATTAATTTGAGAGTTTGATCCTGGCTCAGGATGAACGCTGGCGGCGTGCCTAATACATGCAAGTCGAACGCACTTCGGTTTTTGATTGACGGTGCTTGCACCAGATTGACGAGACATTGAAGTGAGTGGCGAACGGGTGAGTAACACGTGGGTAACCTGCCCTAAAGTGGGGGATAACATTTGGAAACAGATGCTAATACCGCATAACAACGAAAACCACATGGTTTTCGCTTGAAAGATGGTTTC
>NZ_AUAW01000012.1 GCF_000428925.1 Furfurilactobacillus rossiae DSM 15814
AAAGTGGATGAAGAAAAGGGCCTAGCAGCAAATGGTACATTGACAGCTGACGGCGGTGACGTTTACTACATCTACAAGGCAGTAGAGCCAGATCCAGAACCTGCTGGCAAAATTATCGTTCATTACCAAACGGAAGACGGTAAATCACTAGGCAGTGCCATAGCGGATTATCCGGATGGTCAACATGTCGGTAAAAAGTACACGACCGAGAAACGCGATTTTGATGGGTACGAATTCGTGAAAGTAGATGAGGAAAAAGGTTTAGCGGCTACTGGTACATTGACGGCCGACGACGGAGATGTTTACTACATCTACAAGGCCACCGAAACGCCTGATCCCGATCCCGAACCTGCTGGCAAAGTGATGGTTCGTTATGTCACCGATGATGCTGAACCTAAGGAGTTAAAGGACTCCGAAGAGGCCAACTACTTAGACGAGCAGGTTGTTGGTGGGCGTTATCAAACGACTAAGTATACGTTTGAGGGATACAGTTTCAAAGAAATATCCAGCGATGGCCTGCCAGAGAGTGGTTATCTGACCGCCGAGGGTGGCACAGTAACGTATGTTTATTCGAAAGAAGATGACCCAGCAAAGTGTGGACGTGTTCACGTGACTCATCAGACGGTTGACGGCGAGAAACTGGATAGTCACGAAGCAGATTATCCAAATGGTCAGGCAGTTGGTGAACGGTATGAAGCTAGTCCACGTGATTTTCGGCCACTGACCTATCTATTTACGACGGAGGACAGTGACCCTGCGACGGGTACGTTAGAAGAAGCGGACAAACAGGTAACGTTCGTTTATGGCGACGCTGATGATGCTTTGCCAAATGTGAAGGTTGAATACAAAACGGAAGATGGCGACTTGCTGGGTAGTGCGGTTGCAACATATCCAGAGGGTCAACAAGTGGGTAAACCGTATCAAACAAACCAACGTGAATTTAACGGATATAGCTTTGTTAGGATAGATGCCGCTGGTCTGGCCGCTAATGGAGACATCCCAGAAGGCGGTGGCACGGTAACTTATATTTATCGAGCTAATCCAACAGACCCAACGCCTGGTGAACCAGATCCAGACCCAGATCCAACAGATCCGGAGCCATCACCCGTACCAGATCCTAAGCCAGATCCAGATCCGGAACCGACGCCGGAGCCATCCGATCCGACTGAGCCATCAAATCCAGGTGGTGAATCCAGTTCTGGTAGTTCGGAATCAGGCAACAGTAGTTCTAACACGGACAGTTCTGATGCTGAATCAAACGGTAACGACGTCAACAACGGTTCTAACACTGGCGGTGGAAACGGCAATGCCAGTAATTCAGATAGTTCGAGTGTGGCTGGCAATGGAACAGGGACAACAACTTCAAATGCTGACACTGGAAATGAAAATTCAAATAATCAACAACAAGCAATGACTGGTAACGCAAATACTGATAACCAGTTAACTAGTGGTCAATCACAAGGCTATCCAATAACCGATGTGCTGGGTGAAGTTCAACAATCGGGGATGACGAGTGGTGAATCTAGTACTGAACAGTCAACGTCTTCTGTTGAAGAAGCGACTGCCACGCATGATTCAGGTCAAGCACTAGCAGGTAATCAGCCGGCAATGGCGCAGACTGATCCCGGCGAACCAGCGGTTAAGTCACCAGTTAAAAAGGATTCAGGTGGTTTACCGTTCGTGGGTCAACGCACGGAAGCACTAGTTACTATTGGGGTCCTCGCGCTGTTAGTAACATTTACAGGATTCTACATGTTTAAAAAACGGTCTAAAAAGTAATTTTCCATCTTAATTGAAAGCACTGACTGTAATTGGTGTACCAAGTGACAATTACAGTCAGTGCTTTTTGATGGGTTGCGTCCGAAAACGAGTTAGCGTAGAGTAAATTGCATCTCTTTTACAAAAAATGAACGGATAGGAAAGGAAACATCATGGCACAGACACCGCCCAAACAACTTGCTCGTAAGCTAACACACCGTCACATTCAAATGATTGCGCTGGGCGGCACGATTGGTACTGGCCTATTCTTGGGTTCTGGTAGTGCGATTCATCAGGCTGGACCGGCCATCATTTTAGCCTATGCCATCGGTGGTTTCTTTTGTTATTTAATGATGCGAGCTCTGGGTGAGTTGTTGCTGTCTGATTTGAAGAAAACCTCTTTTTTGGACTTTATTCAAACATACCTTGGCAAACGCGCAGGTTTTGTCATTGGCTGGATTTACTGGTTGTGCTGGTTGAGCCTGGCCATGGCTGATTTAACGGCAACTGGTATTTACTTAAAATACTGGTGGCCGGGCTTGCCCCAATGGCTACCACCACTGATAATTATTGGCCTCCTCGTTTTGGTCAATTTGATGTCTGTTGGCGCGTTTGGTGAGTTGGAATACTGGTTTGCGATGATCAAGGTGGTCACCATTGTGGCGTTAATTGCCGTTGGGGTCATTTTGCTAATAACGCAAGTAAACGTTAATGGGCACACGGCTGATTTAGCGCGATTGTGGCAGCACGGTGGTTTCTTCGCCACCGGTTGGTCGGGCTTCTTGACCTCATTTACGCTGGTTATCTTCGCCTTTACCGGTATTGAGATGTTGGGACTGACTGCCGGTGAAACGGCCAACCCGCAAAAGGAGTTGCCTCGAGCAATCAACAGTTTGCCAATTCGGATGATTTTGTTTTACGTTGGCGCATTGTTTGCGATGATGATTATCTATCCATGGCAACAGTTGCCAGTTCACAGCAGCCCATTTGTACAAGTATTTAATGGTCTAGGAATTAAAGCGGCTGCTGGTGTAATCAACTTTGTGGTATTGACTGCGGCTTTGTCAGCGGCCAATAGTGCCTTATTTAGTACAAGTCGGACGTTATTTGTCTTAGCTAACATGGGTGGCGCACCGAAGCGGCTCAAAAAGGTTAACCGGTTTAACGTGCCTAAGCCGGCAATGCTTGTTTCAGCCTTTATTCTGTTACTAACTGTGCTTTTAAATTACCTACTGCCAGGTACCGTCTTTACGCTAGTGGCCAGTATGTCGACGATTAACTTTATTGTTGTATGGATGGCACTTATCGTGTGCCACTTGCGTTATCGCCGACAAACGAAGCATCCCAGTCAACTATTCGCAATGCCGTTCTTTCCTATTAGTGATTGGATAACGTTGGTCTTTTTTGGTCTCGTCATCGTTGGACTGTTTTTCGATCCTCAGCGTTGGTGGATGGTGTTTGGCGCCGGTGCTATCATACTGGCGTTGATGTTAATCGGCCGGATTGTCGTGAAAGAACCCTGATTATCATTGAGTTTTAGTTTATAAATTAATGTGAGATAAGATTGTGACTCAGTTTGATACCGTTGTAGTGGTGGAAACCGCCAAACGGCAATCAGTGAGCTGCAATCTTTTTTTATGGCTTTCATAGGCGTTAACTTTGCGCGTCTTCATTTGCGTTTGTTAAAATTATTGCAACGAGTCGTGCATGACAGCGGTTATGTAGCGATCGATTCCACCGAAGTTAGAATGAGAAAGGACTGAGGCGATGAACCAGATTGCACACACTAAAGAAGAACGGCGTGACTTTATCCATCAGGGATTAAGCGCCAAAGAAGTTAAGGACCGTCAAGCACTTGACGGTAAGAATGAATTACAGGAACAAAAGCCACCGAGTATTTGGCGGAAGCTACTTCAACAGTTAACGGAAATTACAGCCATTATTTTGCTGGTTGCCGTTGGGATCTCCACCTATATGGCAATTGCGCTCGATGGCGGTTGGACTAAGCCGATCGTTATCGGGGCGATCGTCATCTTAAACGTTGCGATTGGGTTATATCAGGAGCAAAGCGCAGAAAAGGCGTTGGCAGCACTGAAGCAAATGAGTGTGCCAACGGCCAAAGTACGACGTGATGGTACCGTACAGGAGATTGCAGCAGCTGATATTGTCGTTGGCGACGTTGTGCTTCTTAACGCCGGTGACCGGGTGCCAGCTGATGGACTGCTAGAAAGCGTGACAGCACTAGCTGTGGATGAAGCCATTTTAACGGGTGAAAGCGAAGCGGTTGAAAAGTCACTGACCGGCAACGGTAAGGATGTCGAATCAATCGGTGATCAAGTTAACCGGGTATTTGCTGGTACGTCGGTTACTCGCGGATCAGGGACGATGATTGTCACGGCCATTGGGATGGCGACGGAGCTCGGTGAAATTGCTGGTTTATTGAATAAGACCAAGCCAAAGCAGACGTTGTTGCAAAAACGGTTGTCACGGTTGGCCTTAACCCTAACTGGTGTTGCCATTGCTGGTGGGGTACTGATCTTTATGCTCAGCATGACACAGCAGTTGGGCAGCGTTGCTGACAATTTGATGATGGGTGTCTCACTAGCTGTAGCGGCAGTTCCGGAAACGTTGCCAGTGATTGTGACCATCAGTTTGGCTGTCGGTGTCCAGAAAATGGCCAAACGGAATGCGATTATTCGTCAAATCAGTGCCGTTGAAACAATCGGTAGCATTGATGTGATCGCTTCGGATAAGACGGGGACCTTAACACAGAACCAGATGACGATTACGCGGCTGTGGGTGCCTGGTGAGCAACCGGCTGACATTAGTCGCAATGGTGAACTCGATGTATCTGCAACACGACTATTACGCTATTTTGGTCTGGCTACGAATGCTACCATTGTCGCCACGGATGATGGCGAACAGACCACTGGTGATGCGACCGAACTGGCTATCGTTCGGTTAATGCAGCAGCACGGTTTATCGAGAAACGAATTCGAACAAGAAGCACCACGTGTGGCAGAACGGCCATTTTCATCGGATGTGAAGTCCATGGCGACCCTTCATGAAACGGGAGAAGGTAAATTTTTGCTGATTGTCAAAGGTGCTGTGGATCGTTTACCGGTTAAACTTTCCCAGACAGAGCGTCAACGTTTGGACAATGTACATGACGCGTTTGCACATGATGCACTGCGTGTGTTGGCCGTCGGGTACCGTGTCTTTGACAGTGACCCAGGGCGTGACTGGACGAAGCTAGAAAGAGACCTAACCTTTGCAGGAATTATTGGTCTGATTGACCCACCACGACCTGAAGCTGCACCGGCTGTTCAACAAGCACGTGAGGCTGGCATCAAGCCAGTGATGATCACGGGTGACCACAAGGAGACTGCCAGGGCGATTGCTGAGCAAATTGGG
This sequence comes from Furfurilactobacillus rossiae DSM 15814, assembly GCF_000428925.1. Classification (GTDB taxonomy): domain Bacteria; phylum Bacillota; class Bacilli; order Lactobacillales; family Lactobacillaceae; genus Furfurilactobacillus; species Furfurilactobacillus rossiae. The sequence goes on from NZ_AUAW01000012.1 coordinate 5,173, forward strand.
ATTTACCGCGAAGGTGACCTAGCCGTTTCTGGCCGCGAGTTGAACGCTTGGAGTGATGAAGAACTGGCCGACAAGGTCGAACGGGTCAGCGTGTTTGCCCGAGTGTCACCTGAGGACAAAATTCGAATTGTGAATGCTTGGCAGAGTCATGGCAAAATTGTGGCAATGACCGGTGATGGTGTCAACGATGCGCCCGCATTAAAAGCCGCCGATGTTGGTGTGGCAATGGGCATCACAGGAACCGAAGTGGCGAAGGGGGCGGCTGATGTCATCCTGACTGATGATAACTTTGCTACGATTATTGATGCTGTTGATTCTGGGCGGACGATTTACCAAAACATCCTTAAGGCCGTCGAATTTTTAGTCGGCGTTAACTTCGCCCAAATCTTCTTAATGATTGGTAGCGTGTTAATGGGTTGGGGTGCGCCGCTGATTGCAGAACAATTGCTGTTAATTAACGTGCTGGCCGATGGGATTCCTGGTTTCTACCTAGCCCGCGAACCAGGTGAAAGATCAGCAATGAAACGACCACCAATTCCAAATGAGCAGAGTATTTTTGCAAACGGACTTGGCAAACGAATGGCGTGGCGGGCCGGTATCTACACGGTACTTACGCTAGGCATCTACGCATTGGGCCGCTTTGGCTTAACGGATAACAAAGCTGTCGTTGGCTCCACAATGTTGTTTCTTGTCTTGGCACTAGGGTCAATGATTGATATTTACCCAATCAAACGACGTGAACCAATGACGTGGGCGTCAATTAGAGCAAACCACTCACTCAACCTCGCATTAGGCGTTGCGGCAGCAATCATCATTCTGATTGCTCTCGTACCTGCTTTGCAAGGTGCCTTTGGACTAACCAGTTTAACGCCATTGCAATGGCTGATTAGTCTTGTTGCTACGCTTATCCCAACCACTATTCTAGAAGGATTGAAGCGATTGGATTGGCGTAAACGTTCAGAATCAGTGGTAACAGAATAGGTATAAAAACTCACTAGTTTTATGATTAGTGAGTTTTTTTGTTGACTTTATGTCGATAACGACATAATATAGTTTGTGTCGTTATCGACAATAATAAAAAAGAGGCAATTAATTATGACAAAAAAGTTTGTAACACTAGATGATTTCTTGGGCACCCACTTTATTTACACGTACGACAATGGCTGGGAGTACGAATGGTACGCTAAAAACGATCACACCGTTGATTATCGAATTCATGGTGGGATGGTCGCAGGTCGTTGGGTAAAGGATCAGCAGGCTGACATCGTGATGTTAGTGCCAGGCGTTTACAAAGTCACCTGGACGGAGCCAACCGGGACTGATGTGGCGTTGGACTTTATGCCAAATGATAATAAAATGCACGGGACGATTTTCTTCCCTAAGTGGGTTGAGGAACATCCAGAAATCACGGTGACCTTCCAAAATGAGCACATTGATTTGATGGAAGAATCTCGTGAAAAGTATGAAACGTATCCTAAGTTAGTGGTGCCTGAATTTGCGTCCATCACATATGTAGGTGAAGCAGGTCAAAATAACGAATCTGTCATCAATGAAGCACCATACGATGGGATGACTGATGATATTCGCGCAGGCCGCTACTTTGACGACAACTACCAGCGCATTCGCAAGTAGTTTATAATGGCTTCAAGTAAACGATAGATTGTGAGTGTGTGTTATGCCGAAACCAAGAATTTTGCCAAACGTTATTTTGGGTTTATTAGATAATCATCCCAACATGTCCGGTCGTGACATCGAAAATGAATTCCAAACAGAAATTGGCGAATTTTGGCAGGCCTCGCATAGTCAAATTTACCCAGAATTAAAACGGATGTTGACGGATGGTTGGATCGAAATTGCCACTGAGCGCGTGGATGAGGATGCTAAGGTTATTCGCTATGACATCACAATAGCTGGTCACGACCACCTATTGGCTTGGTTGCACGAACCAATTACAGCTGAAAATGATGCGTTGAGCTCATTGAAGCTCTACTTTATTCATGATCGTCACAGTCCAACATTGGCGAAAATATTGCGGACGCAGGTAGAATTGCACACGAAAAAGTTGAGCCATTTGCGACAACGACAGCAACAACTTTTTTCCAAGGATGCTCAGATTGATCGACAATATGGTCATTTTTTGATTTTGACCCGCGCCATTGAACGAGAAGAAAACAATGTCGATTGGCTACAACGAACACTAGCTGGGTCGAAGTAACTAATTTGGGCCTGAATCAAGGCTGATTGTTAGAAACTGGATAGCATGTAGATAACGAAACAGCCTTTATGGGGAATGTTGGTCCTCATAAAGGCTGTTTGTTTTGTTTGAAAGCGTCTATGACAAGTACTTGGTTTTATAGCTGGCTAGTAACGCGGTCACTCAGAATACCTCTATTTCTGCTTACGAGCCTGCCGTTGAGCTTGTTTTTGAGCCTGCTTGCGTGCTTGCTGTGTTTGACGCTGCAAACGTGGATCCTTTTGACGCTGTTCTTTAAACCAAGATTCCCATTGCTGTTTTTGAATCTGGGTCAAACGGCCGCCTTGGCGTAGTTGTTCTTGTAGCTGGGGATCGTCACTTTGATCCAACCATTGCTGCCAATAGTTACGACGATGGGGGTTGGGACGAGGTGTTCTTGGTGCGCGAGTTGTCTGTTTAATATCGGTTGCTTTAGCTTGCGATGTCACCAGTGCTGATGCTTGCGAAGTCTGGGTCGAAGCAGGCTGACTGGTCGAACTATCTGCAGCCACATCAACTGGCAATGTTTGCGAGTTCACGTTTTGAGTATCGTCTTCAAGAACCGCTCCCTCTGCGTTTGCTTTCAACATAGCTGTGATTTTTTCTTGCTGTTCTCGGAAAGCTTTACGGTCAGCCGTGGAGAAATCAAGAAAGTCTTTTCGTTGATCCGGTGTTAATTGCTCAACGTCGTACATTTCCTGACGATCACTGCTACTGCTCAGAAAGTTCCAGATTGGGTAGGCGAGAAAGAAAATGATGGCCCACGTGGGTTTAAAGTAAGCGAGAATGATGGCTGCAATACTAATTGCCATTTGAATTCGGTTATTAAAGCCGAATATTTTGATGTAGACCTGCGCCATATCTGACTTGTTGGTGTATTCAAAATGAATGATCGACTGGGTGAGAAAACGGAAGAGGACATTGACAACTGCGGATAAGACTCCGTAAGCCATCACGGTTACTCTGGTCGTATTAGTGGCCATCATGCTGGTGAACAATGGCATCAATGACAATGCCGCCAGAAACACGAAGTCCATAATTAGAATGCGATAGGTCATCGAATCAATTTCGTCAAACGCCGTGGCGTGCGAGTACCACATGTTAGCGACGTAGAAGAAACTAATAAAATAGATGCCAATTTCCTTTGCTAATGATAAATAGGCAGATGGCGAATCTGTCACGACGCCGTGCAAATCAAGTACCATGATGGTGATAATAATGGCGATGATGGCATCACTGAATGCATCAAGCCGCACTTTAAGCTTATCCATAACTGCTCCTCGATAAGAATAGTTTAGTTTGATTGTACACGTTTATGCTGTTCACAAATCGATAAACACAAATGTTTGCCATTTGAGATGAAGAAATTTATGGTAATCGGTGTAAGTAACTAACATTTTGTAAGGAAGCGACTTAGATGGCAGTATTTAGTGCATATTCACAAGATGAAATCTTAGATGCTTTAAAGCAAGCAACACCACACGCTGACGTGTACACGGACGCAGATAGTCTGGCTAAACACAAGAATGACCCTAACGGCATCGGTGATGCGGATGGCGACTTATTAGCCTACGTTGAGGTGGGCGATACGGAAGACGTGAAGGGCGTTTTGAGCGTAGCCCGCCGGTTTCATATTCCGGTTATTCCACAAACAACGGCGACGAGCACGGTTTCTGGTTCTGATGCAGAAGCTGGCGCCATCATGTTGTCAACGATTCGCATGAATAAGATTTTGGACATCAGCCGTGAGGATTCAGTGGCAGTTGTCCAACCGGGTGTAATCAATCAAACGTTGAACGATGAAGCCAATAAAGTTGGCATGTTTTATGCACCCGACCCTGGTTCGCGGCCGATTTCTGCAATTGGTGGTAATGCTTCAACCAACGCTGGTGGGATGAGCACTGTTAAATATGGTGCCACCCGTGATTCTGTTTTGGGTTTGAAGGTTGTCTTAGCTGACGGCCGTGAACTCAAGTTAGGCGGTCGGACGTTTAAACAGGCGTTTGGCTATGACCTGACGCACCTATTCGTTGGTTCGGAAGGTACGCTGGGCATCATTACTGAAATCACAGTGAAGTTATTCCCAATTCCGCTTGGACACGCGGTGATGGGGTTGGCTTTCTTCGATAACATGACCAAACTGTCAGAGGCAGTGACGGAAGTGCGGGCATCTGGTGTTTATCCAGCAATGTTGGAGGCTTTGGATGCTAACACGGTTGCGGCTTTGGATAAGTATGAGGGCACGCGTTACGCTGACAATAGTGGTGCGATGCTGATTCTTCGTTTGGACGTTGGTGGCGACGAAGCGTTAAAGGTTACTGAAAAAGTGTTGAACGATCATGGCGCACAACACATTCATGTGACTTCCGACGACGCCGAGATGAAGGCCATCGAAAAGTTGCGGCAAGACATGTTACCAGCGGTCTTTGCCGGACACAATCACGTTATGGAAGATATGGCCGTGCCGATGTCTAAACTAGCACCAATGATGGATTACGTCAGCGAAGTAGCCGATCAACTTCACGTACAAATCTTTACCGCTGGCCATGCTGGTGATGGTAACGTTCACCCAAGTATCGTTTGGCCTAAGGAACAAACGGAGGTGCCGGACAATGTTATCAAGGCACTGCAACTGATGTTCCGCAAAGCCTTGGCACTCGGTGGGACGATTTCTGGTGAGCATGCGGTTGGTATGTTGAAGAACCAGTGGGTCAACGAAGAACTCGGCGATGATGTTGACATGGTTCAACACCAAATCAAGTCGTTGCTTGATCCGATGGGCATCCTGAATCCAAAACGGAAAATCAATTAAGCACACAGTTGCTACATCTTTGATGCGACTATAGAAAACGACCTACACAAGGTTTAGATCATTAACCCTGTGCAGGTCGTTTTTGGATTTGAATCTAGATTTCGCTGTCGCCTACGGTTGTCAGCAGTGACACACTCGCCGTGGGACCGGTTCAAGCCCGAAGTTCACGGTCTTTCACCTCGCCGTGAAGCCTCCCAAAACGAGTCTTCACGACCGTCCGTAACCTAAATTCGGAAAACCACCGAATTAACGTTACCTTCACGGCTCGGTATCACTGTTGACGCCCTCCAGCTTGGATAGTTGCAAGTCTCCTGTCCTGTCTCAGTTTGCATTGAACTATGTTTTTTAATTATATGGGTGGAACAGACTAGCTGTTTTATCATGTGCAATGTGAGCGGAACTGACGTGAAACAGAGTTCCGTGTCGGTAACACTTGGCGGCGAGAATTTGGCCGCGTAGTGTTACGGGACGACTTCTGAGACGGGCTGTGGCTCAGAATCGAGGTGGAAAACCGTGGCTTGTGCGGTTTGAGACCGATCCCAGGGAACGGCGTTTCAGGTCAGTGGAGCGGTGTAATGCATTAATGACACATGTTAGCTTTGTGTCCAACTACCATCGGCATAGTTGATGGTGGCGCCATTCTGAGCATTGAATACGTAGACGTTAATGTTGAGGGCTTGGCCGTTATCCGTTGTGCTGACTGCCTGAACATGAGTGCCGCGGGGAACGAGTTCGTTGCCTTGATATAGCGGCGTGACAACGTAGTAGACGGGGATGTTTGGCCGTTCTCTGACAAAGTCACGAATTGCGGTTTCAGCGTAAGCCATCCCACCGGCAGTGCTTTGGCTACGTCCGTTTGTACCAACGTTTTGGGCACGAGTGCCAGTCGTTAAGTTGTTGCGCTGCATGATGGCATTGCTACTGGTGTCGGGTCCGCCAAGATTACCAACTAACGACCACGCCAACGTGTGGGAACGGTTGTAGAAATAACCGCGATAACCGTTTAACTGAGCAATGCGATTGTTGCCTTCGTATCCCGTTGGATCAGCGCTTTCAGCAAAGGAAGGTCGCTTCATGGCGGCTGTGGCGCTGACACTGTTGTAAGTGACTAATGCCTGACCTGCTTGACTGCGCCCCAACGTGTCTGGCGAGTCAATCGTGTACCAGGCTTGTTCATGGTTGTGCTCTAAGGCATCATGAATTTGTAAATTGGTTAAGGTTGATTTGCCCAAACTGACGTAGTTTTCTGGATACTTATTCGCATCGAATTGTAGTGCCAGTAACTGGCTGTCCGTCGCGTCACGGGGCACATCGGCGGTAGTCGGCGTCGTTTGTGTACTGCCTGAATTACTGCTGAACCAGTTTTCAGCTTGTTTGGTCCAGTGACGGTAATGACGGCGCATTGTGGTGACTTGGCGGGGGCCATGGGTAAAGGCCTTGACCTCGGTGTTATTAGTCGAAAAGAAGTAACCGAACACTAACACTGCAATGGTTGCGAAGGCGGTAACGAGCTTACGCTGCTTTAGTTTGAAATGTTTCTTTTTCATGATTCAATCCTTATTTTATTTGTTCTTGTCTGCCACCTAATAGTTTACTCGCATGGCAAACGAAAAGCAGTACTGTCAACAAAATTGACGGTACTGCCTCTTTTGTAAATTAAGTGTTGTTAGTTCATGCGTGGTTGTTTCCGTTTGTGCCACTGCATCCGAATAATCTTGTCGGCTTCAGTAACAACTAACGTGACAAACCCGGCGACGATCGCCAATCCCCATTGACTCCAACTCATTGGACCAGTCTTGAAGATATCCTGCATAAACGGAATGTACGCTTGCGCGAGTTGCAGCAACATCAGTGCGGCAATGACGACAAACGCCATTTTGTTCGTCCAGAAGTTCTTTGAGAAGGCCAGATGTGGACTGCGAATGTTGAACAGGTAGAACACCTTGCCTAACACAATGACGTTAACGGTAATCGTGCTGGCAATGACTTGGCTGACGCCGTTATTGGTGAGCCAGTCAAACGCCCACAGTCCCATCGCCGCTATTAAGACGGATACATAGGCCATTTGGAACACGTCATGTTTGTTCATCAGGGTTGAACCAGTTTTCCGCGGTCGCCGCTGCATAATGCCTTGTTCTGCGGGTTCAAAAATGAACGCAAACTGAATTGTGACGGCTGAAACCATGTTGATCCAAAGCAATTGCGTTGGCACTAAAGGTAGTTTTTGTTGCATCAAAATACTGAACGCGACAATTAAACCTTCGGCGAAACTCGTTGGCAACAGGAAGGCGATGGTCTTCTTAATGTTGTCGTAAAGTCGCCGGCCTTCACGAATGGCCTTTGTCATCGTCGTAAAGTTATCGTCGACTAAAATCATATCTGCCGCATCCTTGGCTACATCGGTTCCCTTGATCCCCATCGCGACACCGATATCAGCGCGTTTCAAAGCGGGCGCATCGTTGACACCATCACCGGTCATCGCCGTAATCTTCCCGTTTTCCTGGTAGGCCTTGATAATGGCCAGTTTGTTGCTTGGAGTTGTGCGGGCAAACACATCGTACCGATTGATGTTGGCACGGAGTTCGTCAGGTGACATGTCGTCTAACTCCGCGCCTGTGATGGTTTGGATGTTGTCTGCCAAACCTAGTTGACGACCAATGGCAGTTGCCGTGTCGGGATGGTCACCGGTGATCATTTTAACTTTGACCCCGGCTGTCCGCATTTCTTTTAACGCATCAATAACTTCTTCACGTGGCGGGTCAATAATCCCGACGATTCCGAGAAAGTCGACACCATCGCGCAAGGTTTCGTGTGTAACTTCGCTAATATCTTTGCCCACGAGTTTACGGCCAACCGCCACAACACGTTTGCCTTGAGTAGTTAAGTCGTGAATGACGTCGTTCCAGTGATCGACATTAAACGTTGGGTCCGCAGCCTGCGCCATTTCATAAAGCTTGTCAGGCGCGCCCTTTACGAACACTTCATGTTGACCGTCTTCACGGACGCTGAGGCGGGCGATGTAACGATAGTCAGAGTCAAACGGAATGCGATCCAGTTCCTCAAACGCAGGTTCGTCCATGCCGCAGCCCTTGTGGTACAGCGTCAGAAAGGCACCGTCTGTCGGCTCACCGTTTAGAATCCACTGACCATCTTCTTCTTGTAACATGGTGTCGTTGGCTTCGAAACCGCTAATTAACAGTTCTTTCAAGACTGGGTCATCCTGAACGTTAACTGGTTGACCATTTGCCACAATTTGACCTTTAGGTTGATAGCCAGTTCCCGTAACTTGATACTGATGATCCTTAGTAATGATATCCTGAGCTGTCATTTCGTTCTTCGTTAACGTCCCAGTTTTATCCGTGGCGATAATGTCGACAGCACCTAGCGTTTCCACGGATGGCAATGTTTTAACGATTGCCTTATTGCGCGCCATCGTGTTCACGCCCATCGCGAGGATGACGGAAGTTGAAGCCGGCAACCCTTCAGGCAGGGAACCCACAATCATGGTGATGATTGCTAGCGCAAGGGTTGGCAATGCGTATAAGTGACGCGCCCAACCAAAGATAAACAGTGCAATGGCAACGGCGATGATGAAGTAGGAAATCCAGGTTCCCAAACGATCGAGTTCCTTCATCAATGGCGTTTTGGTTTGTTTAACATCCGTTACATCATCGGCAATTTGACCAAGTTCAGTGTCGTGTCCAGTTGCCGTGACGATACCAGTAGCACTCCCATTGGTCACGGCAGTACTGGCGTAGGCCATGTTTTCACGCTCAGCTAGCGGCGTTTTACTGTCTTTCAGTGGGTCAAAGTTCTTGAGCACAGAATCTGGTTCACCGGTCAAAGCCGATTCTTGAATCCGTAGATTATCAGAGTCGAGAATTCGCATGTCGGCAGGGACATTGTCACCCGCTTCCAGATAGACAATATCCCCAGTTACTAACTCGGTGGCCGGCACATCTGTCCGTGCACTGTCCCGAATAACAGTGGCTTCGGTAGACAACATCGACTTGATCTTATCAAGCGCGTTGCTGGCATTAACTTCCTGAAAGTAGCCAATCAAGGCATTAATGATAACTACCAGACCGATAACGACGGCGTCGGAATAGTGACGAATGAAAAGGGTAAAAGCAGCCGCAAACAGCAGAATGTAGATAATTACGTTGTTAAACTGACGTAGGAATATCAACCATTTTGGTGTGACATGAGCTGTCAGTTCATTTGGCCCATTCTTGGCCAGTCGATCAGCGGCAGTTGCGGCTGTTAGACCTGTTTCGAGATCACTATGGAAGTGATCCAAAACCTCGGTTTCCGTTTGTACATAGACAGGACTAGGTTTGGGGTCAGGTGCATCAGGTGCGGTATTTGGGTTCTGTGACATTAAATGAAGACTCCTTCTGAATTGAGTTAGTTTTAGTGAGAAAAGTATATCATGTCAGCTTACTATCATTAAAGCAATATCGTTTCGAAATATAATGGCTACATAGTAAAACCTTATTGATGATTTAAGGTTCTGTTTGTGGTGACTTGTCGCTTGCGGTTGTCAACAGTGACACACTCGCCGTGGGACCGGTTCAAGCCTCTTGAGGACCAGAGTCTTTCACCCCGCCGTGAAGCCTCTAAACATGAGTCTTCACGACCGTCCGTAACCTAAATTCGGCAGGACCACCGAATTAATGTTACCTTCACGGCTCGGTATCACTGTTGACGCCCTCCAGCTAATCTAGCAGTAAAGTTCACAAAAACATCCTTTCATCCCACGAGTTTAGTGGACGAAAGGATATTTCTGACAGGAGTGGAGCTGACTTGAAACAGAGTTTCGTGAAAACAACACTTAATGGCGTGGTTTTAGCCATTTAGTGTTGTAGGACGAGCTTTGAAACCTGGTTTGTGGGTTCAAAGTCGAGGTTGAAGACCCGGACTTTGGGGCTGAGACCGGTCCCAGGGAACGACGTTTCAAGTCAGCGTAACGGGTACGACGTGGTACTTGCCAGTGCAAAGGCAGGTCCACGCAGATATCTACTTTTGTGACTCATCGAACAGCCGCATCAGATTGTCGACAAAACTGTCATCGCGATCGATAGCAGGGTTCGTAAACCAGCCGACACTTTCGCTGACGACTTCACCGATGATTATGGCCCGGACACCACGGGAGATGGATAGCTGTTGTACGGGATCACTGACAAAGTCGCCAATGTACCGTTGCATCATTTCAGATAAATGACGTGTCTCATTGAAAGCGGACAGGTGGTCGGGCAGTCCAGACGTTCGCATCACCGCTAGTGATAGGTCCAAATTTTGGCGGCCATAGTTACGGATGGTGGTGGCCATTTTGATTAGCGCCTCTCGACCATTTAAATCGAAGCAGGCCGTTTGGACTTCATGATTCAGGGTGGCAAAAAAGTTCGTTGCCACACCAAGCAACAGGTCGTTATGGTTTTTGAAGTAGAAGTAAAGGGCCTGCGTTCGACAGTTAAGCGCCTTGGCGATGTTGCCAAACGTAGCGGCATCAGCACCGTCAGCTTTAATAAGATCTGTGGCTGTTTGAATGATTTTTTCAGCAGATAAATCGCGTTTTTGAACCATGAATTAATGACTCCTTCATAGAAAGTGGTTTGTTTATATTTACATTTTACAACATGTAAATTATACTTACAAAGTGTAAAATAAAAAAGAGATGTGAGTTTTGAATAATGAAATTACGATTTCCGTTTTCAGATAGGACAATTCCTGATCAGTATGGTGGCAATGCGATTGCTTCGGGAAAAATCGAAGGGGTGACCCCGCAATCATTTCCGTTTGAGATTCATGACATTAATAATGCTACCAAGGTGGTGGCGTGGAAGTTGATTGACTACGATACGGTGGCCATGTTTGGTTTTCCGTGGACACATTGGGTGGTTGCCGATGTGCCCGTTGAAGGGCAGTCCTTAATTGTGCCGGCAGATTTTAGTCGCCACACGAACGTGCCTCAGGGTGAAAACAGTTTGCACTCTGTCATTCAGGATTTACGGGCACCGTGGTGGAAGTTGCGCGCTCAACATATATGGCTGGAACAACACTACGCCGGTCCACGGCCAAAATCGGGAACGCATCACTATCAATTGACCGTTTATGGGTTCGCTCAACCGTTGGGATTACAACAAAGTTTTTCTTTGGCTGATCTGATGACGCATGTGAACGACGATGACATTACAGAAATGGCGTTTCAAAACTTGCTATACACCAAGGCTTCGACCGACAAACAGAGCGAGGCTGATGAGGTTGTTTAGAGAGAAGGATAAAGCATGTTGTGGATTGAGTTAATTATTACTGGTTTTATTATTGGCACCCTGGTGATTTCGATGGGTGGTGGTGGCGCGGCTATTTATTTAGGCGTATTAACTGGCATCTTTCACTTGCCGGCTGCTGTAGCGGCTGCAACTTCACTATTTACGGCTTTTCCGTCGTTGTGTGTCGGCGCCTACAGTCATTATCGCACGGGTAATGTAGAAGCCAAAGTTGGTAATCGAATGTTACTGGCAGCGTTGCCTGCGACTATCGTTGGTTCTTTGTTGTCACCGTTTATACCGACCAAAATCTATACCTGGGTGATCGCGATTATCTTGGTGTTGCTTGGCGTCCAGATTATTGCACGTCAGTATTTGCCACACCGGAATAAAACAGCAAACGGTGGTACCAAACGGATTCAAGCGATTGCGTTTGGTATCTTAAGTGGACTGATGGTGGGTGTTGCCGGGTTAAGTGGTGGCGGTCCAATCTTGGCTGGCCTATTGCTTATGGGATTGGATACCGTGCACGCCGCCGCAACCTCTTCATACGTGTTAGTCGGTACGACGCTGATCGGGCTGCTCTTTCACATGTCTAGTGGTCACGTGGATTGGTCCATTGGTTTCGGCCTCATGATTGGAGCAATCATTGGTGCAGCATTAGCTCCAATTATCATTAACCGGTTAAACAAACGGGTGTTAAACTTGGTTTTGCAGCCAATGATGGGCTTATTGCTAGTTATCATGGGCTTGAGGATGATTCTTTAATCCGTTTGTCTAAATAGCAGAAAAATAAATTGTAAAAAATTTAAATTGGCCGATAGCTTTGATGCTATCGGCTTTTTGCGTGTTTAAATTTGTGAGTGGGTCTTGCATCAAAAACGTGTAAGTTTTACAGTATGTGTGTTAGAAGAATTAGAATGATTCTAAAACATACGATGGAGGTTAACTATTTATGAGTAAAACAAAAATCGTTATTGTCGGTGCATCACACGGTGGTCACGAATCAGCAATTGAACTGTTGGATAAATATCGGGACGTGGATGTCACGATTTATGAAGCAGGTGATTTTGTCTCATTCATGTCATGTGGGATGGAATTATTCTTAGAGGACAAGGTAACTGCTCAAGAAGACGTCCGTAACTTTAAACCGGAAGATATCACCAGCAAGGGTGGCCACGTGTTCAATAATCACGAAGTTACAGCCATTAACGCAGATAAGAAAGAAGTCAGCGTGAAGGATGTTAAGTCTGGTCAGACTGAGCAAGTCGCTTATGACAAGCTGATTTTGAGCTCTGGTGTAACGCCAACGGTTTTGCCAGTTCCAGGTCACGATTTAGATGGCATCTACGCAATGCGTGGTTACGATTGGGCAAGCAAGATCAAGGCGGCCACTACGGATGATAGCATTAAGAACGTTACCGTCATCGGTGCTGGATACATCGGAATTGAAGCTGCCGAAGTCTTTACTGAGGCTGGCAAGCACGTCACATTAATGGACATGATTGACCGCCCATTAGGCAACTATCTCAACGAAAATTTGACTGACGTTGTCACTAAAGAGTTGACTAGCAAGGGTGTTGAATTGGCCTTGTCTCAGTCGATTAAGTCGTTTGAAGGGGACAAGTCTGTTACTGGTGTAAAGACCGCTGACAAGACTTATCCAGCTGATCTCGTTATTTGTGCGGCTGGCGTTAAACCAAATACGGCTTGGCTGTCAGGCACAGTTAACTTAACAGACCGTGGCTTTATCGATGTTAACCCTTACTTACAAACGAATTTGCCTGATGTCTATGCCATGGGGGATGCGATCCTGCCATTGTCTATCCCAGCCGGTAAGCCAATGCCCATTGCATTAGCAACCACCGCTCGTCGAGAAGCTCAGTACGTAGTTGATCACATCTTTGAAGATACACCCGCTGCCCCATTCAAAGGAGTCGTTGGCGCTTCTGCATTAAGTGTGTTTGATTATCACTTTGCCGCGGCTGGTTTGAACACCACTACTGCCGCTAAAGTTGATGTGCCAGTTGCAACCAGTGCTTATCAGGATACCTTACGGCCAGCCTATGTCCCGGAAAGTGCTGGTAATACGGATGTTTACACGAGTTTGACGTTTGATCCACTGACGCACCAAATCCTTGGTGGCGCCGTTCTGTCCAAGTACGACATCACTGCTCAAGGCAACGTGATTGCTTTAGCTGTTGCGCACAAACTGACATTGGAAGATTTAGCCACTGCTGACTTCTTCTTCCAGCCTGGTTTTGACCGTCAATGGAGTTTGTTGAACTTGGCGGCTCAACATGCATTGGGTTGGGCACGATTCTAAAAGCTGAAACATTATAAGATAAAACGAAGGCCACCGAGATGAAAATTCTCAGTGGCCTTTTGCTGTACATATGAAATATGCTTTACTGAATAAAGCTGAATTAAGGGTTAATTAATGATTGGTTAAGAGTTGGTTTACGAATACCTATCATAATGGTTTATGTAGAGGGGGAAGAAAAAATGACTGAAATAGCACTTCAATTGCAACATGTTTCTAAACGGTTTGGTAAACATCAAGCATTGGATGATGTTGATTTAACAATTAATCGAGGAGATATCTACGGTCTTATTGGTGAAAATGGTGCCGGTAAAACAACCATTATGCGGCTGATAACGGGATTATCACCACTTCAAAAGGGAACTATTACCTTATTGGGCCAAACATCTGGCCCGAAATATCGTGAAACACTTAATCGTGTGGGGACAATTATTGAAGCACCAGCGTTCTTTCCACATTTGACAGTGATGCAAAACCTGCGTTTGGTGGCCAAACAAAAAGGAATTGTTAATCCTGATGAAGTTGATGACACGATTGAATTGGTTGGGTTAAGCGAAAAGGAAAAATCTAAAGCACAAAAACTGTCGTTAGGACAGCGCCAACGTTTAGGACTCGGTATTGCATTACTGGGTAAGCCTGATCTTTTGATTCTCGACGAACCGATCAACGGACTTGATCCAGAAGGTATCATCGAGTTTAGACGACTGCTAAAGCAATTAAACCAAGCCAGTCAAATGACGATTTTAATTTCCAGCCATATTTTAACGGAATTATATCAAGTATCTACTAGGTTTGGCTTCATCCATCGAGGCCGTTTGATCAAAGAAATCGATAAGACCTCGATGGATGAAGCAAACCAATCCGGCTTGATGGTTCATGTCGATAACGTTGATACAACCTCACAAGTGTTAGATCGGCTAAGGGTAGGTAAGTTTACTGTTATCGATGATAAACATGTAATGATTTATAACTTGGTTGCTGACGCGGGATTAATCAATCGTGAATTGCTTACGGCGGGCGTTCGTGTGTCGGAAATTGAAAGGCGCGAGGGCTCCTTAGAAAGCTACTATACGCAATTAATTACTGACGCCAATAAACAGGAGGCTAACTAAGATGGGACGATTATTTAGAGCGGACACGTATAGATTAATGCGCACCAAAGGAATCTACTTGACGTTGTTAGCGATTATTTTGATGGGCATAAGCTCAGCCGTTAGCAAAAATGTTGGCGGTGTCGATGTTAATATGAATTTGATTGACACACTTCGTACTGGTAAATGGACTTTGATTCACGCAATGATGGCTGCCTCACTGTCTGTGAGTGTGGTGTTATTCCTACTGATTGTCGTGTTTGTGGTGACTGTTGGTTATGAATTTAGTCAAAAAACATACAAGAATACACTGACTTCAGGCGTCAGCCGACTCACCTTTGTTGTTGAAAAATTTGGGATTATGCTGCTGACAATTTTTATTATGATGCTGTCCTATTTTGTTACAGTGCTGATTGCTGGTTCAATTAAGGGTTATCCGGCTGGTGGATCGGCCGGGAAAGTGTTACAAACATTATTTACCAATACAGTGAGTGACGCAGTGGCAGTGGCAGTTGTTTTTGCCGTTGCAACGTTTGTTTTAGCGCTGTTTAAAAGCATTATTCTAGCGAGTGTGATGGTTCCAGCTTGGCCGATTGCGATTTCAATACTTGCGGCTGAGACAGGTTGGCACTGGTTGAAGTACGTTAACTTTTTCGTAACCGTCAATGATTTTGCTGGAGGTTTTTTGAAATGGTCACAGATGGCACCGTACATAAGCGTCGGAATTGGCATCATTATTGTGGCATGGCTATTAACAATCGTGACGCTTAATCATCAAGAACTGTGATTGCGGGGTTGAAGACGACTGTCACACTAAAGCGGTTCTTCGTATGGTCATGGGCAACGGTAAATGTGCCACCAAGTTGCTCTAAAATTGATTTAGTAATACTTAACCCAAGACCGGTGCCGGTCTTGGGATTTTTTGTGTTGAAACGTTTGATGTCTTCGATGTTGAAAGAGTCACTCGTATCATTAACGAATGTGAGAACAAGATGCCCGTTTTCGTCAGTTTGCGCACTGATTGAAGCGACAGAATTCGCATATTTAGCCATGTTGCTGATGAGATTTTGTAAGGCACGGTTGAATAATGCCTTGTCAGTTAACAAGATTAGGTCTGGTTGAATTGTGAGCTTTGGTTCCAGTTGACGTTGCGTGAACATGTCATAAAAAGAAAGGATATTCGTTTGTAACAAGTCGGAGATGTTCAAACGTTCGGGCTTCAAGCTGATTCTTTTCTCGTTTAACAGACTAAAATCCATTAGCGTTTTGAGATAATCGCTAACGGTAGCTAAACTTGTCGCAACTTTGGCTAACTTATTTGCGTCAAGAGATGTAACTTCCTGTTGCAATAATTGAGTGTAGCCAGAGGCCACAGCGAGTGGTGTTTTGATATCGTGTGATAGATTAGTCATAACAGCGCGGATTTCTTGTTCATTGAGTACTTGTTGACGGGTTAGTAAATTTGTTCGATCTAAATTCACGTTGATTTCGTTTGCTAGGTTGGCTAATGCACGCGAATTAACTGGCAGTGTCACGTTTGCATTCGTGTGATGATGATTGATATAAGTCAGACTGTGGGTCATATGCTGGATACCAAGTGTTTGTCTAATTAGTAAATAAATTAACAGTAGGCAGAGCAATGTCATAATAACGAAAATAATAAGCATTACTTTATCCTCCTTTAATTAGATAAACGAATCCCAATACCCCAAACAGTTTCAATATATTCAGGCAATTCAGCAAAATTAATCTTCTTACGCAAATTACTGAGGTGAACGGCCAAAGTGTTTTCGGCACCGATATAAGGTTCGTTCCAAATAGTCTCGTAAATGTCTGCTTTACTGAATACTTGATGGGGATGTGCAATTAACAATTTTAGAATCGCGAACTCTTTGCCAGACAGCGTGATGTTGTGATTTGCGCGTGTAACTTCATAGGTGTCAGTGTTTAAGCTAATGTCTGCAAACGTATGAATAACGGGGCTAACTTCCGGCTGTCGCAGTTGGACTTCGATACGAGCTCGGAGTTCGTCGAGGTCAAATGGCTTGGTTACATAATCGTTGGCCCCAGATTGCAGTAACTTAACGGTTCGCTCCTTGTCCTGAACAGCGGTGAGCACGATTATTGGCACTAGGCTAAATTGACGGATCGTTTTCAGCACGCTGTCACCGCTGAGGATGGGTAACATCAAATCGAGCAAAATTACATCCGGCCCGAAATTCCGTGCAGTATTAATGCCAGCGGCGCCGTCTCGGACGTACTGAACATCGTAATGTGGCTGAAGTGCGGTCATTAGCAGATCATCCAGACTTTGATTGTCTTCAATAATAAGGACCTTTTTCATGAACAAACACCTTTCGAAAAATGATTACCTTCATTTTACCTGATTCTAAAACGAAAAAAGGCTTGCCAGTGTAGGCAAACCCTTAATTAACCCTTAATTTTCCTGATTGTAACCTGATAATCTCCATTTGGTGCCTTAACCGTGACGGTGTCGCCAACCTTATGATTGATCATGGCGTGTCCTAACGGTGAATCAAACGAAATTTTGTTAGCGTCCAAATCTGCCTCAAACTTACCAACAATCTGGAAAGTGTCAGTATCGTTTTCGTCCTCGAATTGCACATCGACATGCTTGCCAACCTCGATCTGATCTGTCGTTTCTGGTGTGACGACCTCCGCGTATTGTAGCAACTTGTTAAGATAACGCAAACGGCTTTCTAGGTGACGCAAATCACGTTTGGCGGCGCTGTACTCGGCGTTCTCTGATAAGTCACCTAGAGCGCGGGCTTCCTGCAACTGTTTGATGCGGTTGGGACGGTCCAACTCCAAACGGGTGATTTCCTGTTCAATTTGGTGATAGCCAGCTGGCGTCATTGAATTCGCGGTTAACTGCATGCGAAAAACTTCCTTTGGTGTGATTATTCCCCACAATTATAAGCCAGTGGGCAGTTATCGTCATCCTGCATGCAGGTTTTCTCGCAACTGATCAATGTGCGCGTCGACTTCCACCTCGCCGCGGCGCATAGCCATTGATGCAGTATGGATGGTGCTACCAGGCCGACTTACTTTGTTGTAGACGAGTGTTGGATTAAATAGAAAACGCTGTGCACCGGCTTCGTAATCCGCAGTAAACAGCAAATCCTCAGCCAGTTTTAAATGGGTGTCAAAACGCAGCATCAAACGATTGATAACACTAACTCGGAATGCTTTATTCCAAGTGTAGCCACCAATTTGGGTACCGTGTTCTGTAGCTTCGGATAACATGTCGTCTTGACTAATTTCGTGCCATCCGGTGATACCGGAAACGGCTCCGCGAGCATAGCCACCCCAACGATAGCCGACAGTT
Organism: Furfurilactobacillus rossiae DSM 15814; assembly: GCF_000428925.1. Lineage (GTDB taxonomy): Bacteria > Bacillota > Bacilli > Lactobacillales > Lactobacillaceae > Furfurilactobacillus > Furfurilactobacillus rossiae. The sequence goes on from NZ_AUAW01000012.1 coordinate 23,250, forward strand.
ACAAGGTCGACACCGGGTTGGCTCATACCATCCACGAAGGTTTGCAGATAGTTTGGTTCACATAGATCATCACCATCAATAAAGCAGATCACAGGTGCGCTCGCATGGTCAATGCCATAGTTGCGGGCGGCTGACACACCGCTGTGCTCTGGCAAATGCGCGGCAATAAACCGAGAATCATTTTGCGCCCATTTTTCGATAACACTATTTGAACCATCTGTTGAATGATCATCAACCATAATGACTTCGAAATCGCTTAATGTCTGGTGCGCTAAACTGGCCAAACAGGGATCCAGATAATTACCAAGATTATAAACAGTCACAACGGCAGTAATGGCTGGTTGTTTTTGTTCGCTCATGATTTAACCTCCCTCAAAGAAATATTCACTTGGTTTGATGATACTTGGAAACAAAGGAAAAGGGGGAGAATCATACTTGGCTTGCTTCTCAAAGGATTGTTATTTCATGAGTGGCATACTAAAATGGCATTATGTGAAATCGCTTACATATATACTTTGTTACTCAATTCAAATCCAACAAGGTATAGGTGCAGTTAATGATGAAGGACAGTATACGTGTTAAAACGACGCTAAGTCTGTATCTGAACTATCTGGTTCACGGGATGGCTATTGTTATCTTGGCTCAAAATATGACGGCCCTAGGTCATCAATGGAAAGTTCCAGATGCCGGTGTAGCCATGGTCATTTCTTCACTAGGCATCGGCAGACTGCTAGTGTTGTATATTTCTGGTTTTCTTTCTGACCGTATTGGACGTAAATTTTTTGTCCAGCTAGGCATTTTAACGTACATTCCCTTTTTTATTGGCATTATATTTAGTACCACAACAACCCAGGCTTATTTTTGGGGGATTTTGGCAGGAATGGCAAATTCATTTTTAGATTCCGGCACATATCCTGCCCTAATGGAATTTTTTCCTAAATCTCAAGCGACGGCCAACATTCTAATTAAGGCGTTTGCATCCATCGGCGAACTCATTTTACCGTTACTAGTTGCTGGGTTGGAACAAGATCAATTATGGTATGGATGGTCGTTTGTTATTTGTGCTGTAATTCTGATCATTAATTTTATTTATCTATCTTTCCGTGAGTTTCCACAAATGACGACAGGTGATGACAAATTACCACAGGTCAAGTATGCGGCCAGTAACGTTGAGTCAGCCCATCATTCTAAACCGAGTACTAAACGAACTATGTTGGGCGTCATTCTAACTTTGTTTGGCTACGTCTCCATGGCAACTTTCTATTTAATCAGCCAGTGGTTAACCAAATATGGTGAAGTGGTTAGTCATTTGGGAATGGTTCATGCACGGTTTTTAGTCAGCCTGTATAGTATTGGTTCAATAATTGGCGTGCTTCTCATGGCAGTTATTGTAGATCGTGTTGTTAGTTCATTATGGGTGATGATAGGTGATACTGTTGTTTCATTGGTTGTACTTGTGTTAATGGCATCCGTTCCGCAAGAATTGGTAATGAATGCTTGCTCTTTTATCATTGGAGTTTCTGCAGCAGGTGGTGTTATGCAAATTGGACTAACAGTAATGAGTGACATGTTTCCTGCCGCTAAGGGTACTGTAACGGGCATATATTATACTGCTAGCGGGCTTGCGTCATTCACGATTCCGTTGGTTACAGGAATCATTTCTAAAAGTAGTATTCATGGCATTATGTGGTTTGATGTCCTGATTGCTATAATTGGTGTGGCCTGCACGGTAAGTGTTGCAATATTCAGCCGACAGTTAAATATTGAATATAAAGTCCAATGAAAATGAATAAGAATTCAACTAATTAATCTTTATACAAAGTGACCGTGTTCTCAAAATTTGAGAGAGCGGTCATTTTAATTCGGATTTTGAACCAGAGAAAATACGTTTTAACACAAGTTTTGGTAATTAATCATTCATAGCCGTTTATGTCGGAAGCGCAGTATCGCATTAAAAATTCTTTAAAGCGGGTGACTGAAGGTGCCATGAATTGATTGATTTTTGTGACCAGATATAACTGGTGTGCTACATAATTATCAGTCAGATGGATTAACTTAACGTGTTCTTGTTTTAGTTGAGGCAAATTCGGTACGAGTGCGATGCCAAAACCATGTTCAACGAATGAAACGATAGTGTAATCTTCTTCGACTTCATATTTTATTTTGGGCTCAATTCCGGAATGTTCCAAAATTTTATCGAGTAGTGGTCGAAGCCCGCTGCTTTGAGAATAAGCGATTAGCGAATATTTAGCGATATCACTAACAAAGACATTCTTTTTATGTGTCAGAGGATGGTGAATAGGGACTGCCAAAACGATTTCCTGCTTTACTAATGGTGTAAAAAGGAATTCTTTATTGGCGTCAGTGTCACCGAGTTTTTGAATGCGAGATGCTAAAACGAGATCTAGTTTGTCCTGACGTAAATCTTGTAATAGCTGATAGGAATTGCCTTGAGTAAGTGAGAAAGAGATATGAGCATTGGTATCCGAATGTTGAAAGGCGTTAATCGCCGAGGGTACCAATCCTTGACCAAGTGTATATGTGAACCCTAAATCAATATGGCCCGTATTTGCATCCATAAGCTGTTGAATTAACGTTTCACCTTGAGACAATTTGGCAAGACCGGCGTCAACGTAGGCTAGATAAGTTTTCCCAAAACGCGTGAGCCTAATGTTTCGTCCTTCGTGTTCAAACAGCGGAACACCTAATTCCTTTTCCAATCCACTGATGGCGTAACTTAAAGATGGCTGTGAAATTCCAAGGTGCTCAGCAGCAATAGCCATATGCTGAGTTCTGGCAAGTTCTTGAAAGAAAAGCAAGTGACGTAAATTCATGGGATCACCTCTTAGATGAATGATAGAAGAATTCTATTAATCGAACAAGATAACATTATTTATTTGTATGTTTGTAACCGCTAACATAACTAGTGAATTGAGTAACAAAGAAACACAAATACTTGGGAACAAGAAAATAGGAGTGATTGAAATGACTGAACGTATTGATGGACACACAATTTTAATTGGCTTGATGGCTTATCCGATTCGTCACTCGATGTCGCCAACTATGCATAATAATGCTTTTGCAAAGTTAGGATTAAACTATGCATATTTGGCTTTTGAAGTCGACAACGACTCTCTACCGAGTGCCATTCAGTCGATTCGAACGTTGGATATGCGTGGTTCCAATATTTCAATGCCTAATAAGCAAAAGGTCATTCCATTGTTAGATAAATTGGATCCTGCCGCTGAGATGGTTGGTGCCGTTAACACAATTGTTAACGATCACGGAACATTAACTGGTTACACCACCGATGGTACAGGATTTATGCAATCATTGAAAGATGAAGGATTAGACATTCGTGGTCAGAAGATGACTTTGGCTGGCGCTGGGGGTGCAGGAACTGCTGTGGCAATTCAGGCTGCACTAGACGGTGTAAAAGAAATGTCGATTTTTAACATTCACGATGAATTCTGGGACAATGCTAAACGCAACGTGGACATTATTAATGAAAAGACTGATTGCAAAGCCACACTCCACTCTATTGAAGATAAAGATGACTTTAAGAAAGAAATTCAGGACGCAGCGATTTACTGTGATGCAACTGGTGTGGGGATGAAGCCTCTTGAAAATGAAACGTTGGTCACTGACCCAAACTGGTTCCGTAAAGATATGATTGTTTTTGATACTGTTTACGCACCGCGAACGACGAAATTGATGCAAGTAGCTGAACAAGCCGGTGTTGAGCATGTGTTTAACGGATTAGGAATGATGTTAGAACAAGGTGCAGAAGCCTTTAAACTATGGACGGGTGAAAGCATGCCCGTTGACTATATTCGCGACCTTCTCTTCAATGACGATAAAGTGGCTAGTAAATAGCAGGAGTACAGGTTATGAAAAATAAGTATATGCCGACTGCAATGAGCTTGTACTTAAACTACTTTGTGCATGGGATAGGTGTCATTATTTTGGCACAAAATATGGCTCAACTAGCACAACACTGGCACACGACCGCCGGCGGAGTTGCAGTAGTCATTTCTTCATTAGGAATTGGTCGATTATTAGTGCTACTTGTTTCGGGTGCATTATCGGATAAATTTGGTCGTAAACCATTTGTATTACTTGGTATTGCCACATATCTCTTATTCTTCGTTGGTATTGTGGCTAGTCCAAACATTACGATTGCGTATATCTTTGGTATTCTTGCCGGGATTGCTAACTCCTTCCTAGATTCGGGAACCTATCCAGCATTAATGGAAATGTTTCCAAAAGCGAAGGGAACAGCCAATGTAATTATCAAAGCGTTTATTTCTGCCGGTCAATTTATTTTGCCTTTGTTTGTCAGCTTTTTAATTGCGGGAAACATCTGGTATGGCTGGTCGTTCATGATCTGTATTGCAATTTTGGTGTTGAACGGTATTTTCCTGATTATTGCTGGTAAATTTCCAGTGGCCAATCAACTTCCAACGGATGTACAAGCAGATGATTTAACAGATGAAAAAGCTGAATCTAAAGGGAATTTGTGGTTTGATGGGACATTGTTTATTTTATACGGATACATTTCCCAAGCGACATTTTATTTAGTCAGTCAGTGGTTGAGTCAATATGGTCAAAAGATTGCTGGCATGGGTGAGACAAGTTCCCGAGCTTTGATTAGTTATTACAGTGTTGGTTCACTGGTCTGCGTTTTTGTCACTGCCGCATTGGCTAGAAAGGCTGTCAAAGAAATTCAGTTTTTGGGTGTATATACTTTAATCTCATTTTTATCACTACTAACTATGTATCTCGTTCCGAATGGATTAGTTTGTTCAATCATGTCTTTCGTAGTTGGTTTTTCTGCGGCTGGAGGCGTAATGCAACTAGGATTGACCGTTATGTCTACTTTCTTTCCTAAAGGGAAAGGAACCATCACTGGGGCCTTCTATACAGCTGGTTCCATTGCCTCGTTTACGATTCCACTGTTTACAGGGATGATGGCAAGCAATCTAGCAAATATTATCTTGTTTGATGTTTTCATCGCATTAGCCGGTTTCGTTGTTGCGGTGTTAATCACCATTCGTTACTATCATTTGTTTGGCAAAGAGGAAGCGGAAGCCTCGAAAGGAGAGACTAATCTTGATCAATCAAGCAACAGTTAAACTCAGAAACATCACTCTTGGTGTTGGTCGTCCGAAAATTGCGGTGCCGATTACCGGTAAAACCGCAGATGAAATTGGTGAACAGGCTCAGAAGATCGTCACGGTCAAACCAGATGTTGTGGAATGGCGAATTGATTATTTTGATGGTGTGTTGGATGCAGGGCAGTTAACCCAAACAGGTCAGCAATTGCGCCAAATTCTTGGTGACATTGCGTTGCTAACGACCTTCAGAACCAAAGGTGAAGGCGGCGAACTGGAATTGGCCGATGATGGTTATTTCAAGGTTTGCGAGACTGTTCTTCAAGGGCACTTTACCGATGCACTAGATGTTGAACGTTTTCATGATGAAACAGCCGTGAAAGGATTAGTTGGCGTGGCTCATGAAGAAAATGTAGTCATCATTATGAGCAATCATGACTTTGACAAAACACCAGCTGCTGATGAAATTCAGTCACGTTTAACAGGTATGGTTGAGCTCGGCGCTGATGTTGCCAAGATGGCAGTAATGCCTCATAACGCTAACGATGTTCTGACGTTATTAACGGCCACTACTAAAACTGCAGCGTCGGTAAATCAGCCGCTGATTACAATGTCGATGGGTGATTTGGGCAAAGTTTCTCGAATTGCGGGTGAAACTTTTGGCTCTGCATTAACGTTTGCAACAGTTGGTGCCGCTTCAGCACCAGGACAGATTCCACTACAGAATTTACGTCAAGAACTAGAAGATTTGAAGTTGAATTAGAAACAAGAATAGCATGACAGATGGGCCGACCAAATGACTGATTGTTGGTCGGTCCGCAGTTTATCATTGATCAGGCAGTGTGAGTCAGGAGGTATTGCGGTGTCGAACGAAGTGACTACAAAAAAGTACGTTTCTCAGTTTGAAATGTTTGGTACTGTGGTTTCACTGACCTTATTTAAACGCGATCAGGCTGTAGTCGAGACCGTTTACGATTACTTACAGGATGCGGATCGGATATTTTCAGCTAATCGGGAGGATTCCTTGTTGATGAAGATTAACCGTCAAGCTGGTGTGCAACCAGTGCAAGTACCACGTCAGTTGTACAATCTGATCAAACGGGGTGTAGTGGCGAGTCGCAAATACCGTGACAGTTTTAATGTTTTGATCGGTCCGTTTGTGAAACTATGGCGAATTGGTTTCGAGGGACAGCGGTTGCCATATCCAGCAGATATCAAGGCACGGCTGCAGCTTATCGAACCCGATGATGTTCTGTTGAATGATGAGCAGCAAACGGTTTATTTGACTAGGCGTGGAATGGAATTGGACCTGGGCGCGATTGCCAAAGGGTATTTTGCCGATCAAATTATAGATCTGTTGCAATCGAATGGTTTGAAAGCTGGCATTGTGAACCTTGGTGGTAACGTTCAATTGTTTGGCCGCAATCCGTTAACTTCGGATGGCCGGTGGCATGTGGGCATTCGCAATCCGCAACAGCCAACTGGGCAACCGTTGACGACAATTAGCACGGTGGCGAAAAGTGTTGTGACTTCTGGTATTGATGAACGATACTTCATTGTTGACGGTCACCGGTATCATCATATTCTCAGTCCGTTAACTGGTTATCCAATTGATAACGATCTTGCTTCTGTTACTATCGTGACGCCGGAATCGACATTGGCTGAAATCTTGACGACGGTCTGTTTCTTTGCTGGTAGTCGACGTGGGCTCGAATTGGTTGATCATATGACAGATGTCGAAGCCGTTTTTGTTACCCGTCAGAATAAAATATTAATGTCTCGTGGTTTGGAAAGATAAGTAAAGGAAGAATCCATTATGAGCAATGAACAGCAAATTACCGGCCAGGCTAATGGTCACAACGGTATTATTAATTATGAAGTGGATGTTTCAAATGACCATATCGACGATTTTAAGGTGTTAAAGCATTCTGAAACGCCCGGTATTTTTAATCAGGTGGTTGACACACTTAAGCAAAATATTATTGCTAACCAGTCATTTGATGTTGATACAATTAGTGGCGCAACCGTGATGACACAGGCGTTATTAAATTCCGCCAAGTCTGCGGTTAATGCGGCTGCTGTTAAGTTACATTCGGTTCCAACGAACACGGAGCATCAGGATGTCGAACTAACCGCAGACGTTGCCGTAATCGGTGGTGGTGAAGCCGGTTTGGTTGCCGCTAGTCGGGCACTCAGTTTGGGACACAAGGTGATTTTAGTCGAAAAAAACGGTTATCTTGGTGGCGCAACTATTCTTAACGGTTCTAACGTAACGGCCACTGGTTCAAAGGTTGCGGCGCGCATTTTCCCAGAACAGCAAGATTCACCGGAACAATTGTTCAATGATGTGACAAAAGAAAGTCGTAACACGAACTTGCCTGAATTAACCGAGTTAATGGTAAACAAGATCGGTTCGGCAATCGATTTTGTCAGTGACTATGCGGATCTCGAGTATCAAAAAGCCCAAACACAAACGCCCGAGCATTCTGTTGAGCGACAGATTGAGTTGCCGAGTGCTTCTAGTTTTGAATTCATAAAAAAGGTTTCAGCGGCATTTAAACAAAACGGTGGTCAAATACTTTTAGATGCCCGTGTTGAAAATATTTTGACCGATAATGATCGTGTAACTGGTCTTGTAGCAGAAGCTAAAAATAAAACGATTACTATTCACGCACAGGCTGTTGTTTTGGCTGCAGGTGGGTATGGTGCCAATCAGAAAATGCGTGGCACTGAAAGTGAAGGTATCGACTATTATGGCCCAATGACATCTACGGGGGATGCGTACAGCTTTAATGACAAACTGAGTTTGAAATCACACGATCTCGGTTGGTACAAAGTTTATCCACATGGTGTTGAAGTGGAGCCGGGGATTGCCAAACTGACAACGTACGCTTCAAAAAAAGCCACTGACATGGGCGCCATTTATGTGAATAACCGTGGTCAGCGGATCGTTAATGAATCAGACGTTTACGCCAAGTTCCGAGATGCTATTCTTGATCAGCCGGGCAAAGTTGCGTTTATGGTGATGGACGAACGCACTTGGAAAGAAGTTTATGCTTTGCTGGTGCTACATGATTTCACTGCGGCTGAGATTAAGGGCTACTTTGATAATCCAGACAAGAAGCCAGTGTTTGTTAAAGGCGGTCTACGTGAGGTTGCTCAGGCAGCTGGCATCAATTCTGATCAATTGGTTAAAACGGTTCAACACTATCAGGAACAGGCCAAAGCGGGAGAAGACCCAGACTTTGGTCGTGATGCGCAGTACTTACATCAGTTTGACGGTGAAACATTCTACGTTGTTGAGCAACGTGATCGGTTTGCGACAACGCTTGGTGGTTATAGTATTGACCCGTCGACCATGCAACTTAAGAATACAGACGATCAGGATGTGACTGGTTATTATGCTGCGGGTGAAATTGTGGGCGGTGCTAACGGCCATGATTCCATGCCAAGCATGATGAATACATGGGGAATTTCCTCGGGATATTTGGCTGGCACCTATGCTAGTCAAGCGGTGGAGGCCGCAAAGACGGCCAGCGCTAATTAAGCCAAGTCAGGTTGGATTTGAAGCAAAATTTCCGTTTTCAAACAAACTGACCTCAGCCAATTCTCAGCCAAACTAAAAATGAAGTTAATACAAAACAAATAACGCCACTTCCGCGATGGAAGTGACGCTATTTTTGTAGGCGCACTCGGCATGCATGATATTAAGTGCTAGGCGGTGAGAGCCCGCTGTGACTTTTACTAGATGAGTGACATGCTAAAGATTGCCGATTGTAGCTTATGGAAGGGGGTAGGGATAACTGGGGCGTATAGTACCGTTTTTGGTAAATAAACGATGAAAGTTTCAAGCCCCTACCTCCTATTCTGTTCTTTTTGATTATCGAGACAATGTGTCTCAAGCCAGTTAATGAGTTCGTCGCAGTTCTAACTTAGGTCTTATGTGTCAACAAGCTTTACACAGTAAAGAGGTGACCAATTCGCATTGCAGAGCTCTTTCGGCAGATTGAAGTGATTTAAGTTTTGCCTCAACTTATCCGATCACCAATCACTGAGCTACCATTTTTAACAAATTGTGCGCAACTTATTAGAACCGATAATTGAGTACGCAAAAAACTTAAAGGGAAAACATCAGATTGGGTCTCAAATTGTAAAATGCCGATTTTTAGCAACTTCTAAAAACATGCATTAGCCATGGCTCCTCAGAAGCGCCTGCATTTCTGCAATCCGTTCTTTGTGGGAGATGAATACTCCGAGTTCTTCTTGCCCATGAGTAACTAGCAAGTTTCTCTCGTCATCAAAGATGAGTGGAAAATGAATCAAGTGACTGTCTAGGCTCATCATCTGTAACAAATCATTCAAGCTCATCGCATCTACGCCAGATATTGATTTCAAAGATGTTGATCGACGAGCCAAGATGGAATCTACACCATCTTCTGAGGCAGCAATGAGTCGCTTTAAGGTCTTAACTGACAATCGATCATGCTGAGTGATCCTTCTTTCAGTAAAAGGCACGTTATGTCTTTTAAACCATTGAACAGCTTCTCTGGATGGTCGATTAGATGGAGTGGTATAAATTATTACCATAGTTAATATACCAACCTTTTTCTCAAATTTTAAAAGCCTTAGTCAATAAATGGCTCACGCTCGAATAGTACATATACACGAATTGGTATACATATATTATTTTCCCGATTAGCCCGTCACAAATTTATCTTTTTGTAGCGAGTACATCTTGTGGACGATTTACAAGCACAACGATATATTGTAGTCGCTAAAAAATCAAGGGGGTAACACTTGTAGTAGCTAATGTAAAACGATTGAATTTGCGATTGGCAAATCAACGGTTTTCATCATCAACATCGACGTGTTATTGACTTGCTTAGAGCAGACTAAACAAAACATGAGTGTTCCTTGTAAATGTTACGTTCGGACACGAATCAATAAAGAGGGAAACTAGATATGAAATTTAGTGCCTATAACAAATTACCGTATGAAGATGCAGCCAAAAAGAAACGAGCTTGGATTCCAGGAGCATTTTTGACGATTGGAATGTTTGGTGTTTTTACCTATTCCGGCATTTCTGAAATAGTTCATGCAGACACTGGATCAACAGATGCAACCGCAATCAAAGCGACCACAACAAATCTGACGACGGAAACAGCGCATGCATTAAGTGCTTCAAGCGCGGTTTCGAGTAGTACTGGTTCAGAAGGCACACTAACTAGTGATGTTTCAAAAGCATCATCAACCGCGAGCACGACAGTGAATAGCAATACGTCCCCTTCGACACCAAGTAGTGAAATAAGTGCATCGAGAAGCACAGAAGCAACGAGTCAGTTTGAACAAAAACAGGATGCCCTGAGCAGCAGTGCCGTAGCCTCATCTAGCGCTGCGCATTCAAACATGCAATCGACTACCTTATCGGACACTAACAGCCATTCAGCAAGTAGCGCCGATCCTAATACCCAATCTGCTACGGAAAGTTCAGTTGTATCAAGTGCAACGAGTCAGGCTTCAATTGGGGACAGCCAATTATCTTCGGCAGAAAGTGTAACTAGTCAGGCTGAGAGCGACACGGAGACTACAGCACAGCCTGTTCAGCAGAATCCTACACCCCAAGCCCAAGTGACCCCCGTTCAAACGAGTTTCACATTATCAAGTGCATCTCAAGTCACTGCGCCACCATTAAATCAGGCACCGGCGTTGTCCAATTTCTTTGTGACTGGTCAGGGCGACTATATTTTATTTAATGCATTTGGTGTTTTTGATTTATTTCCGTACAGTGTTACCAATTTAAATAAGCAACTATATGGATTTTATGTTGTGTTGCCGACATCGATTACGGGACAAGGTTTGACCGTTATGCAAGCGGCGGCGGATGATCTAGTGGCCCAAATGAAGGCAAAGGGCTTTTCAATTGATTCTATGACCGCTTACCAGTTGAATGATACGACAGACGGCCGGCAGGTTTATTATTTCAGACCTAATGATGGTGCTAATGATACCAATGCAAACATATCGTCTAGTTGGCCAGTTCTTCATCTGCCTGTTCACACGGGTGCGGATGTTAGCACAACCCCTAAGACAATAAGCATGAATGCTAATACGATGAATGAATTAGCATCGAAGGGCGTGCTGTTTGCCGGTTCCGGTAATTACACAGAGGGCGGCGGATTTTATCCCACATTGCCAGCGAGTTCATTAGGGATAAACGCCCCGGATGCAAACTTAAAGGGAATTGTCTATCCTGGCATTACTAAGGTGCTGACCTATACACATGCGACGGTGACAGATACCTACAACATAGTGGATGCCGAAACTAATAAAGTCATCAAGGTGTTGACCAAAGTTGGGCAGGACGGAACTCAGTATTCCCGAAAAGGTTTTATTGATTCGTTAGTCGCTTTAGGACTTGATCCGGCGATGTACGTTAACACTGATATAAACGTCAACGATGGCACGTTAACGGATGATATAACCCTCACACCAGCACAATGGAGTTCAGGTCAAACATTTGTTGCAGGACACACCTATACAGTAACTGTTGGCCGCGTTAAAACTAGCGTTGCCGGTCATGATAGCAACTTGATTGCTGGCCCAAAGACGACATGGACGGCTAGTGATAACTTTGACGGTGCGACTGATATTAATGGTAAAGCACTACAGTTAAGCGACGTAAAAGTCACCGGTAGTGTAAATACGCTAGTTCCTGGCGATTATTCGGTAACGTATGGTTACGTGGATAGCCAAGGCAATAATGTCAGCAAGAAGGTAGTTGTTCATGTTACAGCCACTCAAGCGTGGGTATCAGCACATGACAGTAACTTGATTGCCGGCCCGAATACTACGTGGACGCCTAGCGATAATTTCAATGGCGCAACTGATGCTAATGGCAAGCCACTACAGTTAAGTGATATGACAGTCACAGGAACCGTAAATCCGCAGGTTACTGGTGGGTATTCAATCACGTATAGTTATGTGGATAGCCAAGGAAATTACGTTAGTTGGACGGCGGGTGTATACGTCACAGCCAGTAAGGCGAGCGTAAAGGGTCACGACAGTAACTTGATTGCCGGCCCGAATACGACATGGACCGCAGGCGATAATTTCGACGGCGCGACTGATGCTAAAGGCAAAACGTTGCAGTTAAGTGACGTCAAGGTGACCGGCAGCGTAAATCCACAGGTTCCTGGCGACTATTCTGTAACGTACAGTTATACGGATAGCCAAGGAAATAATTTTGATAAGACGGTAGTTGTTCACGTTACAGCTAGTCAGGCAAACGTGAAGGGCCACGACAGTAACTTGATTGTCGGTCCCAATACAGCTTGGACTGCCAGTGATAACTTCGATGGCGCGACCGATGCCAATGGCAAACCACTACAGTTAAGTGACGTCAAAGTAACTGGCAGCGTAAATACACAGATACCTGGTGATTATTCTGTAACTTACAGTTATGTAGATAGCCAAGGAAACGATGTTAACAAGATGGTGGTTGTTCACGTCACAGCAAGCCAGGCAAGTGTAACCGGCCATGATAGTAATTTGGTTGCTGGTCCCAATACCACGTGGACTGCTAGCGATAATTTCGACGGCGCGACTGATGCCAATGGAAAGGCCTTGCAACTCAGTGACATAAAAGTAACAGGCACTGTAAATCCACAGGTGCCTGGTGACTATTCTGTAACTTACAGTTATGTAGATAGCCAAGGTAACAATGTCACCAAGATGGTGGTTGTTCACGTTGCAGCTAGCAAAATTAGTGTATCAGGTCATGACAGCTCCTCAATTGCTGGTCCCAATACCACGTGGACGCCTGTTGATAATTTTGATGGTGCAACTGATATAAGTGGCAATCCACTGCAAATAAATGATGTGAAGGTAACTGGTAATGTAAATCCACAGATGCCTGGCGATTATTCGGTCATTTACAGTTATGTAGATAGCCAAGGTAACAACGTCAGCAAGACTGTTGCCGTTCACGTCACGGCCAGCCAAGCCAGTGTAAACGGCCATGACAGTAATCTAGTTGCTGGTCCTAATACCGCATGGACTGGCAGTGATAACTTTGATGGCGCGACTGACGCTAACGGCAAGCCGCTGCAAATAAACGATGTGAAGGTAGCCGGTAATGTAAATCCACAGATGCCTGGCGATTATTCAGTAACGTACAGTTACGTGGACAGTCAAGGCAACAGCATCAGCAAGACAGTAACTGTCCGTGTCACGGCTATTAAGAGTGAAACAGACGATCAGAAATCCGCAGGTGATTCAAGTCAAGAATCATCTACTATAGCCAAACCTGGCATGACTTCTGCGACTGAATCTTCAACGCAAAATCAAGAAAACGTGTCTGTAGGAGTAGCAAGGGACAGCCTGCCAAAGATTTCATCTGCGTCTGGTTCCCAAGGCTCTCAAAATTCGAAAGTCAAAACCTCGGCACTGCCGAAAACAGGGCAACATGCTGAACAAAGTCTGTCTCTATTAGGGTTGATTTTGGGCCTATTGGGATTTGGGTTGTACCGTCCCAAGCGTGATAAAAAGTAAATTGGGTTATCTGAAATAAAAACAGCCTCCAAATGAAATGGTTTTAACCAACTCATTTGGAGGCTGCTTTTGATGTGATTGCAATGCAACGCGTTAACTTTTCACACCATAGGCTTTCCCAGTGTACGTAATTTTTCCAAGCGATCGTCCAAAAATAGTGGCGTATTCGGCTAGCCGCCGTTCAATCAGTCGTTTGCGCTGTTTATTAATAATATTGTATGCATCCACGGTGGCATTGAGCTTCTTCGTTGTGAGTTGATATCGCCAAGTGCCGTACAAATCACCATCAATTAGGATAATCGGCTCAATCTGTCCGCCAGTATGCCAAATCTTCTTTTGATGTTTCGTGGTGAGCCACGTTTTGTCCGCATAGCCAATCAGTAGGGGGTCAAACTTGCATAGCATGATAAGTGCAGGCATTTTAGTCGGCAGATTATCTGTTGGCCCGTAGTACGTCTTACCGTCGTATTCAAACGTTGCCAAACTGCTCAGATCCATTTCCGTAAGGTGGAGCGCCGTTTGGGAAAGGCCGGCAAAGTGGGCGTAGTCTTGCAACGTGGCTGGACCGTAAGCGGTAAAGTAAGCAATTGCATAACGCTGAAGTGTCGGTAAAAGCGATTGCTGGGGCACTGGCGGACAGGCGGTGAAACTGGTGTTGGTGGCAGCAATGGCAGGTAGGTACAACCGGCCGTGCATTGATTCGTCTAGCAGCAGAGCACTCCAAGTGAAGAGGATGGGGGCCTGATCGCCAAACTCAGCGAACAGTTCCTTACGGGTAAAGTGGGGATGCGCTTGACCAAACGTGTGAAAGTGGTCGAAGGCTTCTTTCGGATCGATGTTGTTTTCGCGCAGGTGTTTAGTGACCCAAGTGGCACGGTCGCCGAAAATAGTGACGAATTCTTGCCACGAGTGTTGTGTGAATAGATGCAAGGTTTGCCGATTGTCCCAAGCTTTAACGATTGGTGACGCCTGCACGGCTGTTTGAAAGTCTTGCGGGGCGATGTTGTCGATTCGATTATATAAATTTAATAATGCAGCATTACCGTATTGGGCTTGGATACCCAGTAAGTGATCGACCGTTTGTGACAGCGTTCTATTGGCAGGGTTAACCAGTAAACTATTTTGGAGACGCAGGTGCCGAATCTCCGTTTGCGTGATGGTGTTTGTCATATTATTTCCTTTACTGATTCGAATTAGTTTGCATTAGTAAAATCTTGAGCTTTGTTCACGTAAATGATGCGACATCTGTATTCTAGACCAGATGTCAATTTAGCGTGCCAAGTTAACAATTAGTGTATAGTGTATGTAATATTTCAAACGAGGTGGATAAGATGCCCATTCCAAAGAGCCAACCAATCAAACGTGAGACGGCGACAGACCATGCCTATCAGCAAATTCGCCGCTGGCTAATTGATGGCACGCTAGAACCAGGCGAAAAACTAGCAGAAACAGCGTTGGCAAATGCGATTTCGATCAGTCGGACACCAGTGCGTGAGGCTTTACAACGTTTGGCAACGGATGGTTTCGTCATTATGAATACAGGCCAAGTCACGCGGGTGGCGCCACTGTATCATGATGACGTAGCAACGTTATACCAGCCAATGGCCGCCATTGAAGGACTAGCTGCTCAGCTTATGGTCAGCAAGATCAGTCCTGCCGAGCGTGATGAACTGCAAAAAATCGATTCGCGGTTAACGACGGCGCTGCACAAACAAGATATTGAAACAGAACTGAGCGTCGACCGAGCTTTTCACAAACAGGTTTTAGCGGTTGCCGACAATCCATATTTAACGCAGTTTAGTGATTTCCTATACAGTCACATTTTACGGTTTGAAACATACTTTTTCAGTCACCACAATGTCAGTATTGACATCAATGGTCGGCAGCACGAAGCGTTGTTAAGCGCAATTGATCATCATAATGCTGAGGCGGCCAAACAGGCGTTGACCAATGATTGGCTGGGAACCATGACACAGATTCAACGGGCGCAGGAACAAGATAACTAACTTTAACATACTGTATACAATATCCACTGGATGCAATAAAAGATACCCCTAATTATTGGCTATTTTGAAGTCTAATAATTAAGGGCATTTTTTCTTGAAGCGATATTAGATTGTTTGCGTGATATTAGTAAGGACTTGCGATAAAAGATCTTGGAGTAATGATTCCACCAATACTGGTTGTCTCTCTAAATAATCGAAAGATTTCAGTTGCTCTGTGAAAATTGTGTCCCAGTCCTTGAGATTCTTAGGTTGTTGATAACTTTCAGGAGTTCCCTTATATTCAGCGTATTTTTCTGACAGTGTATGGGTAACTGGTTCAAGTTCAACAATTGTTTTACAATTTGATTTCTTGGTCTTAATTGTCACCGACTTTCAGATTGGCTGCCTTTAGAATACTTTTGCTTATAATTATTCCATTACTATTACCCCAAGGTCGTAGTTTAACGATAGAATTTTGGTTAGTCATCACGCTCACCACGTTTTTGAAAAAGTAAAAATACATGTTTAAACTTTGCTGAAGGATTAATCCTCTCAAACATCATAATCGAAAAAGATTGAACTCATCAAAGTTAAGCGGTATGCTACTTGTGTAAAACTTAATAGGCGATGACGTTCGCCGCAAACAATTATTGATAATTTGATGACGTCTACTGCATGTGTATTTTTCGTGCAGTAGGCGTTTTTTATTTATATTGGAAAGGTCGATTAGCTATGGATAAACAGTTGACGCTAGGCGGTTTAAGTCGCCAGGAGGCCGAAAGGCGTCTTCAACAAAATGGACTGAACGAAGTTTCGGAAACAAAATTCAATTTTTGGAAGGCCATACTTATTCGCCTTTGGGAACCGTCCGCATGGATTCTCGAAGCGGCATTAGTGATTGAAATTATTCTTGGCAAAGAGATTCAGGCTGGCTTTATTGTTTTGATGTTACTATTCGCTGCAGTGAACGGTGCAATTCAATCTGGGCGATCCAGCAAGGTGTTGCATCAACTTGCGCACGAACTAACCCCTCAGGTTTCCGTTTGCCGATCAAAGCAATGGCAAAAAATGGATGCTAAGAAACTAGTGGTTGGTGATCTAATCAATTTGCGAAGCAGTGAAATTGTGCCTGCAGATGTGAAACTCGTGTCAGCAGATCTTGAGCTGGATGAAAGCAGCATTACTGGCGAATCGAATTCGGTCAAGCGGCAGAAAGGCGAGCAGGCATTTGCTGGAACGGAGGTTGTGAGTGGTGATGCTTTAGCAATTGTGACGGCAACGGGGATTAATAGTCGTTCTGGTAAAACAATCAGTTTAGTTAATCAAAATTCTGCCCCTGGTCACTTGCAGCAACTGTTGGGAAAAATCATTGGTTATCTTGCTATTTTGGATGCTATCTTAGCGGTTATCATGATTATTGTTGCCGTCGTTCGGCACGAAAACTTGATTGAAATGTTACCGTTTTTGGCAATGCTCTTTATTGCGACAATTCCGATTGCGATGCCTTCAAGTTTTGCAGTTGCCAACTCAGTAGAAGCAAATGTATTGAGTAAAGAAGACGTACTAGTTAGTGATTTAAGCGGAATTCAGGAAGCAGCTAACATGGATGTCTTACTGGTTGATAAGACGGGGACAATTACTGTCAATCGACCACAGGTAACGGCGTTTTATAATCTATCTGAATTGACGGACGATGAAGTGATCCGTAACGCTGTTAGCGCGGCGGACATTGTTAACCCAAGTGTCATTGATCAAGCCATCATTAATTACGCGGCAGACAAAGACGACCGTTCATTAACCGTCCAACATTTTCAGCCGTTTGATGCGACTATTGGTTATTCGGTCGCAATCGTTGGCCCTGATAGACAATCCATTTACCTTGGGGCGCTCAAACGGTTGATGGCGATTGATGATGGACAAACTCCCATTCCCGCAACGGTTGATTACAATGCTGGCCGAACGGTAGCGGTAATGCGGAACAATCGATTATTAGGCATCTTTGTCTTGCAGGATCAACCACGTGCTGACAGTACGGCATCGATTCAGGCATTGCAGGAGCGCGGCGTGAAGGTGGTAATGCTGACTGGTGATAACCGGAAAACGGCCCAAATTATTGCCAATCAAGTTGGTTTAAACGGAACCGTTTTACCCTTCGCCGATTTAAACAATGACACAGCGATTGACAAGTTAGCTGGAATCGCAGAAGTTGTCCCCGAAAATAAGTTAGCGATGGTCAAGCAATTTCAACGTCGTGGCTATATCGTTGGCATGACTGGCGATGGTGTTAATGACGCGCCGGCACTCAAACAGGCCGAAGTGGGGATTGCTGTGGCAAATGCGGTGGATTTAGCCAAACGATCAGCCAAGCTAGTGCTCATGACAGATGGCTTAAGCTCAATCGTTAAAATCCTCGATAGTGGACACCGTGTTTATCAACGAATGATGACTTGGACGATTACCAAGCTTTCGCGAACGGCTGAACTAACAATGCTGCTCACGTTTGGTTATCTAGTCTTTCATTTTATGCCTCTCACATTGAATGCCATGATATTGGTAGCGATTCTAAATGATTTGGTAACGTTGGTTCTCGGAACGGATAACACGCACATTAGGTTACAACCAGAGAAATGGAACCTGAGTAACTTAAGCAGGGTAGCAGGCGTGTTTGCAGCGGGATGGACTATCGTCGGGGCTGTGTTTGCAACGACATTAGTTAAAATGGGTTATTCAGCAGGTCAGGTTAGCACAGGGCTGTATGTTTATTTAATCTTTAGTGCGATGTTAACGATTCTGATGACCCGAACAACTAGGCCGTTCTGGCGGAGTAAGCCTAGCTTAGCAGTGATCATTGCGATTACGCTAAACTGTTTGTTGACGTTGCTGTTAGCTGCCTTGGGATGGGGCATCGCACAGATTTCAGGGGTGTTAATTGTCGCGACTGTCGTTTTGACGATTATCATCGCTGTGGCATTAACATTAATATGGAAATTGATTAATTTAAATCGTCAGGCAGAGTAGACTATTAATAAATAACAGCGTTAAAAAAAGGCGCAGGAAATATAGTATGCAAAAAATAGATCAACGAACCTATCGGACCAAACGTAAAATTGAATCTGCAATGCTCCAACTTTGTCATGATAATGTGACGTTTGCCAAATTGACAGGGCCGCAAGTTGCCCAAGCAGCGCACGTATCACGTCAAACCTTTTATCGTTATTACCTCACACCAGAACAAGTCATTGTCACGATTTTAGATCGTCATCTGGATGAATTCTTGTCGGCATTTCGTTTTCAAGATTTAACTGCACAGAGTATGGTTATTCAATTGCTGCAGGCTTGGCAAAAACGAACGGATGCTTTTGAAATGATCGAATGGTCAAACACACGACAACTCTTTATTCAACGTTTGGCGAACTTTAATCACCACATTGCGCTCAGAAATAACAAAGCCTTAATCGATGAGACAACGATTTGTAATGTCTACGCAGCAGCGACCTATATGTTCTTACGTGATTACGTACTGGAACACAAGTGGACGCCGGAGCAGGCAACCAAACTATTGCTGCACCTGACTAACGGTCTGAGCGATCTTTTCTAGTTATGCAACAAAGCGGTTAAATCGGTCCATAACTTCGGCCAAAAGCCCTGTAAACTAAGCCTTATCCTAATAGATGAGGTGAATTAAACATGAAATTGATTACAACTGAAGAACACATGAGCACAGCGTTTGCTAACAAAGAAATCACTGATTATTTAAAACAACAACCGAGTGATCCTAAGAAAATGGCTGAATTTGGTCAGTCCTTTGCTGAAGGTTTGAAGGCCTATGCTGTCGATCCGGCAGTGATGCAGGATGTTGATGACAAACGAATCCGTTATATGAATGAAAATGGCATTGATATGCAGATTTTGTCTTACGGGGATTCAGTCACTAACCCGGATATTTTGCCAGGTGAGCAATCGATTCCGTTGACGCAGAAAATCAACGACGCGATTGCCGAAGCGGTCAAACGACACCCAGATCGATATCTGGGATTTGCGACGCTACCCGTTTCAGAGCCGGTCGCTGCTGCGAAGGAGTTAAAGCGTGCTGTAACGAAACTTGGATTGAAGGGCGCACTTATTCTAGGTACTGCCCGTAATAACGAGTTTTTGGATGCGCCAAAGTTCATGCCAATTTTTGAAATGGCGGCAGAGCTTGATGTGCCACTATATATGCACCCGTCATTACCATCCGAAACGATTCGTGACAATTACTATAGTGGCATGCAACCAATTGGTTTTAATGCCATTATGTCAACGCCTGGCTGGGGCTGGCACATGGAAGCAGGCCTACACGTTACCCGACTCATTTTGTCGGGGCTCTTTGATAAGTTGCCAAACTTAAAATTGATTTCCGGTCACTGGGGCGAGTTTGTCCCATATTTTCTGGAACGGTTGGACGAAGCGACAACACCAGTTGCTGGTAATACCTTGAAGCATCCAGTTTCGTATTACTACAAGAAAAACGTGTATATTACGCCAAGTGGTATGTATACGTGGCCCCAAATGCAGTTAGTGCTGTCGGAAATGGGGGCTGACCACGTATTGTGGGCACAAGATTACCCATATGTGAAAGGCAATGCTCAAGACTTCCTGTCCCAAACGCCAATTAGTGACCAAGACAAAGACAAGATTGCCCATGAAAACGTTGAAAAGTTACTTCATTTGAGCTGATCTAAGTTTGAGGAGGTTAAATCATTATTTTCCCCACAAGAACTGAATAATATACCGGTTAACTTCATCGTTATCATGCAACTTGCTATGTTGGGCATTCGATCCTTTGATCATGTGCTCGACATAGCTTTTTGGTTTGTTGCCTAATAAATATTTCAGTGATTGCGCCGAAACGTTGCTGACACTGCCATCAGAATTAGAGCCGTCACCGAGGTTGCCGTAGATGTTCATAACATCGACTTGATTCGTTGGATAATTATTACGGTGTTTCAGCATGTACCTGTATGAACTGTTAAGATGCTGTGGCTTGCCATTTGCTAACAAATGATTGCGGTTAGCTTTGTCATCCATACCGAGGATGCCGTCAAAATGACCGGCCAGATCGACCTGCTTTTGCAGTTGAGGGAGTGAACGTTGCTTGCCGTAGTTGACTTCGTAGTACATGAGAGCCAGATTGCCCATTGAGTGAGCGACAACATTGAATTTAGTGATGTGATATCTTTTCTGCAAGGTGGTCAGTACGTTTTTAACCCACCGTGCATCGTTGTTGTAATTTGATTCACGGTTGTTGGCAAACAGCACTTGGACAAGTGGATTGACCTTGCCCGTTTGCCACTTACCACTGAGTGTCACGTGACCAGAACGGCTGACATGGGCGGTTAACACTTTTTGAGCGGCCCCAGCCTTTTGAGCGGCTGCGATAATATTGTTAGCAGACGAGGGGCCACCACCGTAACCGTGCAGGAAAATGGTCGGTGTTTGAGAATAGTTGTATTTGCTATGATTTTGCTTGATGGCTGCTTGCGTCTGAGTGGTGAGAATAAGCGTTAGGGCGATGACAAACGTACCGAGTAGTGCGAAAGCTCGTTTGAACATAGTGTAAATCCTCCACTTGAACGATTTTTAGTATCGCTATTGTATGGTAACTATTTGAAATTCAGCAAACAAAGCTATTTGATTGTGGAAAATTCGTCTCTTAGTGCGCAATTTGCAATTGACTTTGGCCATGGAAACACTGGTGATCGTAACCAACAGGAGGCGATGCAGATGACAAGTGAGATTACGATCCGTCCCTTTGTGGATGCAGATGCCGAGAAAACAGCTGCCATGGTGAAAGATGTTTTACTGACGGTTAACGTCAAAGATTACGGCGAGTTGCTGATGTTAAAAACGGCTGCTGAACATGATGCGGCACATCTTCGTGCGATGGCGCATTATGCTAACTTCTACGTTGCTGTGAACGATGTAAACGAAATCGTCGGTTGCGGCGGCATTAGCAATTATTGGGATGTGCCACAAGAGGCAATCATTTTAACGGTGTTTGTTGAGCGCCATCAGCAGCGTGCGGGAATCGGTCATGAAATGATGCGCCAGCTGATGAATGATCCTGTATTTTTGCGATCCAAACGAATTGAAATCCCGGCTGCCATCAGTGCCGTACCATTTTACAAACAGTTTGGCTTTGACTATAAAGATGGCCGAATGGAACCAGATGATGAGGGAAATATCCGGCTGGAACTATCCAGGACGATAAAAGATGATCATAAGAAGGGTTAGCTACCTCAAAAGCGTTACTTGCGTGCATTTTATCGCACCGTTCAAGTAACGCTTTTTTAATTTATAGACCATTCTTCATTAGGCTGGTTGATTATTTAGTTATGCGCCAGCATGCTTTCAGCAAATGTTTTAACAGCCTGGATTTGATCAGGTTTTAAGGTGACGTCTTTCTTGGCACCAATCATGCCTTTGCCGCCCATCATTTGATGGAAATGGCCGATTACCGGAATACCTTGTTTGTCAGCCAATTTGGTTAAGGACTTATCGGCCGGCGTTTCCGGGCCACCAGAAGTGGTGAAGATGGCGATGTGCTTAACCTTGGTAGCATCTAAAGATCCCACAAAGGCACTCAGTGTTTTATCTGGACGCAACATGTAAGTACCACCGCCAACAAAAAGGATATCAACTGGATCAGCAGGCAGCGGCGTGTCGATTTTTTCAGCCTGAACACCAGCCACTGCTGCAATTTGATTGGCAAATGCCTCTGTGTTGCCATTACGAGTTTGATAACGAACTGCAATTGTCATACTAAAACCTCCAAGTTCTAAGTAATCTTGGCTTTAGTATAGGTGCGGTAGAAAGCGTTTGCAAGAGTCTGGAGGTGGCAAACTTAGACCTCAATGGCATGGCGTTGACATTTAATTAATTGAGTCGTTTTACTGAATCAAATTTTTTAATACATAATTCAAATCGACATCTTCCGTCAGCATTTTCGGCGTCCACGGAATGTGAATATCTGGAGCATAGCCAATATTGTCGACACCTTTTCCCTGATCAATGGCAGTCGTTCGAGTCGTGGGGTACCAAAACTCAAACGTGGGAAATACTTCGGCCGCTTCGTTAGCATAGTCGATAACGCCTGCTGAGTTGCGGCCAATAATTGTGACTTTAGGGGATGCGCAGGTAATATGAATGAAATTATCACCGGAGCTACCGCACTTGCGGTCACAGAGGACATAAACGTGAGTTGGTTTAGCATGTCCAGAAATAACTGTGTCCTCATCATCAAAACTATCTGAGAAGTGGGCTAGCCCAGCATGCTCGTGCCTTTTAAGGTCATTCAAAATGGTATTCAAATAGGTTTGCGTACTCTGGTCATCTTCGCTGGCAAACTCGTTAAAGATTCGACGCCGATTGCGTAAATTTGTTGGCGTATAGTTGGTTTCTTGGACAATATCTGGGTCGATATTATTAAAGATAGTGTTTAACGTTGTTGAATTGGGAAACAGCCAGTTCAACAAGGGATAGTAAACGTTATCTGAGCCACCACCGTTTATACGCACATCAATAATTAAATTGTCTAGTTGAGACAGTTTTTCGGCATATTCCTCTAATAGATGATTCATTGGAATCGCGCTGGCAAAGTCTTCTAATGTCATGAGACCAGTTGTTGAAGAAAGCTGTTCATAGTCATGCCGAATTTGTGGATCGTCCCGCTTGCTAAGCTTGATGGGCAGAGTTCTTCCGTTGGCTAACGTCACGGCGTGTGCTTTACGTAAAAGTGGCGACCATTCTTGGTGTTCAATATCTGCGGCCAGTCTCGTTTTATAGAGCTGTGCCATTGCTTCGATTGAATGATCATCAATGGCGACGATTTGCGAGCCTACTGGTATTTTCTTATCGTAGGTTTTAGTTACGTACAATGTGTTTTGATACCGTTGGGTAAAAAATGGCATCCGTAGTTCCGTGTGATTTGGACGGTACAGAAAACAATGTTGGTCCTTAAAATCAGCGAGGTAATCCTCGATGATGTCGCTCAATTGATCAGTGTTAAGTGAAGTAGTCACTTGTTGTCGAAAAGCGTCCGGATGGTCCCACGTTGCCTTGTCTTTAAAACCGGCGTAGTCGTGATGCATGACGTGAACAATACGGTCAAAAATTTCTAAGTTAGTCATTTTAGTTACCTCCGTTTGAGATTAAAGCTAGTGTAGGCAAACGAAGGAACGTGATGTTCTGTCATACGTCTTGTATACTGGACATATGGAACAAACAATGTTTGGAATTACGTGTCGACAAATTCGGCGCAACAAAGGACTAACGCAAAAAGAAATTTACCTTGGTGTAATGTCGCGATCTTATTACGCGGCGTTTGAGCACGGTGATTACAGTATTTCTGCAGAAAAATTGATTGCAGTAGTGGCTAATTTGCGAATGACAATGGCGGAATTTATGTTTATTTATCGTGGTTATCAAGCAAGCGAGCCAGATCAATTACATCATCACATTCAGGAACTGTACAATCATTGGCAACTTGATGAGCTGATGGCGATTTACGAGCAGTATCGTCACAGTGATGATCAATTGCAACGGTTCAACGCGATTTTGGCATATGCACTGGTGTACATCACCAGCAATCATTCGCTAAAAATGAGTACGACACCCATTGATGAGTTGTGGGCCTATTTCATGAATTTGAAGTCGTGGACGTTAACGGATGCCAAAACAGCGGACATTCTGTTGTCATTATTTCGCGTTAAGTCGCCACAACACGAACAGTATCTTTTCAGCAAGATTGTGAACACCTACCATCGTTTTGAAGAGTTGTACGACCAGGAAAATAATCTGGCAAGTGGCCTGGCAAACGCCTATTTAGATTGGCTTCAAACGTTATTACTCGAACATCGATATTCACTGGCTCATGAAGTGGTTGATCAAATGTGGACAGAATCACTGTTTGATCAAAACATGGAGGCGACGGTATTACGAAGATTGGCGCGGATTTTAGTTGATTTATATGATGACTATCCACAGGCCAAACGTGACGGGGATGAGTTGATAAACTGGTTAAGTAATTTACATTATGGTCAGACAAACACACTAACCGCAATATTTGAGGTTCATAAACTGCGAGGCCAAACGCATTATGAACGGTATAAAATGCCGAAGCAGTCTCAGTAAATCGTAGTTACATTCAGGTGCGTACTTTTCATTCAGCGACAGACTGCTACACTAGAATCTGTGGCCGATTAATGTGGTCACCGTTTGAACATGTAATCGTCAGTGACTATGAGAAATCTGACATTCGATGCCAGAGAATTATGATAAAGTTGATGTGAAAAATAGCTTAGGGGGAGACACAAACTATGCAATATCGTACGTTAGGTAAAACTGGCTTTAAAGTCAGCGAAGTTTCGTTAGGAACCTGGCAACTTGGCGGTAAATGGGGCGATCCGTTTAGCGAAAAAGATGCTTTGGACACGTTGGAAGCCGCTTATGACGCCGGCGTTAACTTCTTTGACACCGCTGATATTTATCAGGATGGTGCCAGCGAAAAGGCCATCGGTAAGTTTTTGAAGGGCAAAGAAGACAAGGTTCACGTGTCGACAAAAATTGGTCGCAAACTCGATCCGCATGTTGCTGAAGGATATACCAAAGAAAACATCGACAAGTTTGTGGATGAATGTTTGACGAACATGGGTGTCGATAGTTTGGACAACGTTCTGTTACATTGCCCACCAACTGCCGTTTACTACAATCCAGAAGTCTGGTTCGAACTGGATAACCTGAAAAAAGCAGGCAAGATCCAGAACTACGGCGTGAGTGTTGAAAAGGTTGAAGAAGCCATTAAAGCACTGAGCTACAACATTTCAACTGTTGAAATCATCTTCAACATGTTCCGTTTGCGTCCAGCAGATTTATTCTTCAAACTGGCTAAGGAACAAAATGTCGGTATCTTGGCGCGTGTACCACTGGCTTCCGGCTTGTTATCTGGCAAGTACACGGCCGACACTAAGTTTGGTAAGAACGACCACCGCTCATACAACCGTGACGGTTCCGCCTTTGATAAGGGTGAAACATTCTCCGGCGTGGACTACATGACTGGTGTGAAGGCTGCCGATGAATTGAAAGAACGGTTGGGTTCAGACAACTTGGCCCAAACGGCATTGCGGTGGATCTTGATGTTCGATGCTGTTTCCACGGTTATCCCTGGTGCATCTAATCCACAGCAAATTGACCGCAACGTGAGCGCCGCTGATGCTCCAGCATTGACGCACGACCAGATGCTCATCGTCAACGATGTTTACAACAAGTACATTAAGAATCCAGTTGAGTATTTGTGGTAAAAGAGGAGAGCGTGAACAGACCCGTTTTGGTCTCGAGCAATAAGAAGTAAGATGAATTATTCGGTGGTTTTCCGAATAGTTCGGCTTACAGCTTATGCACAGAGGCCAGGGTCTGTGAACGCGTTTGCATTGTAATAGTAAAATTGAGTTTGAAATAGCTAGAAAACCTCACCAACTTCGAAAATTGGCGAGGTTTTCTTTATGTCTAAATTGTCTGTGAATCGTCTACGGATTGGTTCGTATTTGAATTGTCTGAAATTTGGTTCTTCATCAAGTTTTGCTCAGCAATTCGCATTGCGAACCGGATGCCGCGGTCGATAGTCTTGTACGAAAACTTGCGAACGGCGATGACGACGGCTCGATCACCCCAAGATAACTGATAGCGTGTTTTTGGATTAACGGTCGTAGCCGCTTTGAACATCAGGTGGGCGATATCATCCGCTGTGGCGCTGAAGTTCATGCTGGCGTTAGCGTAAATTTCAACCATCTGACGGTAAGGAGACTCTTTTGGTGTTGCTTCCAACATATGATCTGCAGCAACCTGTTGCCAGTTTGTTTTCGTGCCACCTGGTTCGATGATGATGACGTCAATGCCGAAGTCCTTAACTTCCAAACGAAGGGAGTCGCTCAAGGCCTCCAAAGCGTGTTTGGAAGCGTAGTACCAGCCACCAAGTGGTGAGTACATTTGGCCACCGATAGAAGAATTGTTCAAAATTTTGCCGGCATGTTGGGCACGCATTGTTGGTAAGACGAGTTGAATCAAATCAGCGGCGCCGAAGACATTTACGTCGAATTGACGTTTGGCCTCAGCTTGGTCGACGTCTTCAACGGCGCCCATGGAACCATAACCGGCGTTGTTGATCAGCACGTCAATGCGGCCTTCGTTTTCCAATGCGGCATCGACAAACGCCTTGTTGGAGTCGTGGTCTGTAACATCCAATTTCATGGTGTGAATGCCTTGCTGTTCCAGCTCAGTCATCGGTTCCATGTGACGGGCGCCAGCGTAAACCGTGTAGCCAGCGTTATTGAATTGAATGGCAGCGGCCTTGCCCATGCCTGATGAAGCACCAGTAATTAAAGCAACAGATTTAGTCATAATGAAGTTCTCCTTTTTGATGTTCAAACGAACAGCAGTGATGGTGTCAGCGTTAATTTCGTTTGAAGAATGATTGTTCTTTTTAGATTTAAAATAAAAACTCATTTGCGATGAGCATGTGACCAATATAAAAGAATGAACGTTCTTTGTCAACAATAAAATCAAAATAAATAATAAATTGACAAGGAACGACCATTCTTTTATAATGTAATGCATGCGAACAAAGAATGAACAACGGCCACAGGAAATTATTGATGTCGTGGCGCACATGGTGATTGAGGAAGGCATTTCCAGCATCGCCATGGGGAAGGTGGCCAAGCGCACCGGCATCTCACAATCGAATATTTATTTGTACTTTAAGAACAAGGATGATTTACTCAAACAGGTATTCTTGGCGCAGAAAACCAAAATGAGCGATTATATGCGCAATCATTTCAGCGAACAGCCAGGGGCAATTGATAATATGAAGTTATATGCACGGATCGTTTATCAATTTGCCATTGAAAATCCTGTTGCGATGGATGTCATCACACAATACGAGAACTCCCCAATTTTTGCCCAAATCGATATTTCAGCGGAAGAATCCAAGATGGACTTTGACCGGGTGACAGTGTTAGTCAAGCAAGGGATAGCTGATGGTATTGTGCGGGATACTGATCCATATGTACTGATGGCCATTGCGTTTGATACGCTGGTTCGTTACGCCAAGTCGGTTCGTGACAAGATTGTCGATCCGATTCAAGTTCCATTGGAAACAATTTTAGATATTCTGGAAGCGGCATGGTTGGCACCAAAAGAATAGGTAAACGAAAGGCAATCGTGGATTAATTCTACGATTGCCTTCTTTTATAGCTTATTTAGTTTCGTCATTGTTATCATGCCGGCGTTTAGCCTCATTTTTCAGCATTTCATACTGTGCCGACATGTTGTCGTAAATTTGCTTGGCGTTATCCAAATTCTTCTTAGTGACGTTCAAACGGCCAGCCAACTCTGCATTCGAGTAACCGGATAACCGTTGTTGGGTGTGGACGGTCATTTTGTAGGCGTGAGAGACAGCGCCGTAACTGACACGACCTAGCTCAACGATTTCAGTGCCGACACCCTTGAAACTTGGTTGCGTGCTAAATCGGTCGATGCTGGTGACAGCGTGTTGGCTGACATGAGTGTTCCAATAAGTAATCAGTGGGCCAGTAAAGAAGGCGACGATAATCGTTGCGATGCCGACTGGACCGCCAGCCAAAAGCGCTGCGAGCATGAAGAGAACATCTTGAACGATCCGGACGATGCGGTATTGAATGTGCAAACGGTCCGACGCAATTGGTGCAATCGCATCATATGGGGCCACCCCAAGGTCGGCAGTCATGTATAGAGAAGCACCTAACGTAAATAGCAACAGGCCAATAATGGCATCCGCCAAAATCGTAAACAGGTTAACAGTCGACGGTAAAATCGATTTATAGATGGCGGAGAACCACTGAATTTCATAACCGACCAGTACCATGTTCAGCACGGTCCCAATCCCGATTTTCTTGCGGTCAAGTAAAACGATGAAAACGAAAATGACCACGTTAGCAGCCAATTGATATGTACCTAAACTGAGGCCAAATTTGTTCGCCATGCCGGTGTTTAAAGCGGTGAAGGGGTCCAAACCGACTTGGCCTTCGCGCAAGAAGGTGGTTCCGAGCGATAAGATGGCAATGCCGAAGAACGACATCAGTGTTTTTAAGGTCACACTGATGACCTTGTTGGGTTGAGGCTGATCCTTAGTTGATTCGATGTTTGTCATAGAGACCTCCTAGGACGTTAATTACTTAAATTATCGTCTAACATACAAAAAGTTATCGTTAATTTCAAGGGTTAGTGCTTCATTGGTCTATTAGAAGACTAAGATGGAAAGCGATGAACGACTGGTCTTATAGCCATTTGCGACCATATTGGTTCGTGGATTAAGTTAACGTTAAAAAGTCGCACTTACACGGCGAAGTCCACGTGATGGGGTGCTATCGAATCGGCAGACGTGTAAACTAGTTAGTAATGAATTTACTGAAAGGAGGACGAATCGTGGCAGAGGTTAATGAAGAAAATGATCCGAATCGCACAGATGTTGGCGACTTCTTGAAAGTGTTTGCCTGCACCGCAGTGATGTTACAAACGGTCCTCGGATTCGCCCTCGACGTTGGCCCAAGTACTGCTCAGCAATCTTGGATTATCGGCTGGTACAATGCCGTTAAGTTCACCGCCCCTGCCTTCATTTTCGGAATCCTCTACACAACGGTTCGAACGACCTCACTGCGAACTTTGCATGGCGATTATCTGCCCTATCTGCAGACGCAGTGGACAGCCTTGTTTACGCCAACCATTTGGTGGACGTTGGCTTATCTAGTCTTAATGCCGAGTCTGCAACAACGGGAACGCTTCGACGGTCTAGTGAGTTTCAATTGGCAGTTTGTGAACGGTAACGCGGCGCCACACCTGTGGTACAACACGATGATGTTGCAATTCATTATCTTAATGCCACTGTTTGTCGGCTTAACGCGATGGCTGACCGGTCATTCAGGGCGAGGCGTAGCGGTTAGTTTGATCACCCTAGTTGGTTACGTTTGGTGGGTCGCCATTTACGATGTGGAAGTCTTCAATGGTCCGCGTGCAAATGACTGGTACCTGCTGGATCGCGTGTTTATTAGCTTTATCTTGTACGCTATTGCCGGGATTCTGCTCTGGGTGTTCCGCGACCAGCTGATACCGCTGCTGACCCGTTGGTGGTGGATCGCCGCCGTTACTCTGATTTGGTCTTGGTGGCGCAACAATGTTGAGTTGAAAAGTTTCAATGTCGGACTGACATTTGCTAATGCGCCTTATTTAAAACCGGCCGGAGTAGTTTACGCGCTGAGTGCAATTGTCCTCATTATTGCGCTGGCGTTGTGGCTGATTAAACGGCAATCTCAGTTGTTGCCCACAGTTCATTTTCTCGCCGTCTATGCATACCGCGCCTTTCTGGGCAACGTTTTCTGGATGAACCTATTGTGGCAAGGTGAACGACTATTCGGCTGGCAGAGCAACAATGCACTGGGCGCTCGCGTCGCCGTGACGTATGTGCTCGGATGGGCGATTGCGTTTGGCTTCGCGATTGAAGGTCACCGGCTGGAAACGTGGATTAAAGCGGGTGCCGAACGGATTTACCTGAAAGTCGAACAATCTAAAGCTTGAGTGAACGTAAAAAACCTTCGCAGATGAAATTCTGTGAAGGTTTTATTTGTCTCTATTTAGTCGGGTCAAACGCCCAGTAGCGTCCAGTCCGTGTTAACAATTTGTCGGCTTGTTCCGGTCCCATGCTGCCTAATAGGTACTGGTGAATAATCGGTGAGGTCTTTTGCCAACCTGCCCGGAGCGCATCGATAAACTGCCAGGCAACGGCGATTTCGCGCCACTGCGGGAAGTTTTCCGTATTGCCATCGATAATGTCACTCAGCAGCGATTCGTAGGCTTCTGGAGTCTCGAATCCAGTTGCTGGTTGCGTGTTAGCAAGAATTGCATTGGTCGAGCCAAATGTTTCTTCATCGCTGTCCCGCGTGTTGAGTTGCATCGACAATCCTTCATCGGGATCAATGAGGATCGTCAAGATGTTTGGCGCCAAGTGGTCAATCACTTGATGATGTTCCTCAAATAGTTTGAGCTGTGGCGCTTTGAACACCACGTCAATCCGTGTCGTTTTTGTTGCCAAACGTTTGCCTGTCCGGAAGTAGAAGGGCACGCCATCCCAACGGTAGCTGTTGAAGTTCAGTTCCCCAGCGACAAACGTTTCCGTTCGTGAAGTCTTGGGGATGCGCTCCTCGTCGAGATAGGCGGGCTCCTGCTGGTTGCCAAGATACTGACCCAGCACAAATTGCTGATTAATTAGCTGCAGGTCCGGCGTCTTCAACATGCGTAACGCGGCTACCTTGGCCTCCGTCACGTCCCCTTGTCGAAGCGAGATGGGCTGATCCATCGCTAACAAACTAATCAGTTGGAAAATATGATTCTGCACCATATCGCGGGTTGCCCCCATCTGATCATAGTAACCGGCTCGGTTTTCAAGCCCGACCGTTTCACTCAGCGTTACCTGAACGTTGTCGATGAAGTGGCTGTTCCAGATGCCTTCTGTTAGACCGTTGCCAAACCGCGTCAACATAATGTTCTGCACCATTCGTTTCTCGAGGTAGTGGTCAATCCGGAAAATCTGGTCCTCGTGGAAGAGATGATTCAATTGTTCATTTAACGCCTTGGCACTGGGATAGTCCTGACCAAACGGTTTTTCGATAACAACGCGTTTATATCCAGGACGGGCCAGAAAACCACTATCTGGCAGGCTGGCGATAATCGGGCTAAATAAGCGCGGCGCAACGGCAAAGTAAAAGATGCGATTGCCACCGAGATCAAATTTCTTGTCGATCTCGTGTGACTTGGTAGCTGCTGCCGTATAATCGGTAGCTTTTGTCACATCCATTGTTTGATAGAAGATATGCTGTAAAAACCCGGGGATGTCTGGTTTCGTTGATCGCCGCAAAAAAGGCCGAATGAACTCCCGATAATCATCGTCCGTAAAATTCCGATTCGACAGAATCAGTACCGCAAAGTTCGCGAGTTTCCCAGTATCGAATAGCCCCAGCAACGACGGCATCAACATCCGCGTCGTCAGGTCACCCGTCCCGCCAAAAATCACTAATTGTACGTTTGAAGTTGCCATGTCCGCACTTCCTCCACGCGTTTTGTGCTAAATCTAGCATGAAATAAATACGAGGGAGCAATTCAGTATTTGAAAATGGAGATTGCGTCATGGCCAGGCCAACAGTATTCATTCAGTGATTTTACGAACATACGATTAGGCCAAACATAAAATTTAGTTCTCATCGGAAACATACTGATGAACAGCAGGCAAGTGTGTAACAAGATTTGACAATTCACGATTAAATTGTTGATTGTGCCCAGAGTTAGCATGTAATTCGATAGAGGATTCGCTATCCCAGGCTTCGATCATTTGAAGCTCATACTGGTTTTCAACATCCTGGAACAAACTAAATGATATATTGCCTCGGTCTTTTCTAGCGTGGTCAATTTCAACTAAGGCAGCCTTTTTAAACTGTGTTAACAATTCTTGATCATGTTTGATATGAAATTCGCAGTTAATGATTTGCATAATGGTGTCCTTTCTTGAATAAAACATGTAATGTAAATGTGGATTAAAGTACATTTTCCACAATTGAAAAGTGATATTGTTAGTGGAAAAGTTGGAGGCCTTGTTTTGGAAAAAATTATTCTGGATTGTGACCCTGGTCATGATGATGCAATCGCAATGATGATCGCAGTAGCAAACCCCAATATTGAGTTGTTGGCCGTTACGACCTCTGCGGGTAACCAAATGCCAGGGCGGACATTGACCAACGCTATGTCGTTGCTGACTTTGATGAAACGTCAAGATATTCCGGTAGCATCGGGTGATAAAAAGCCTTTGATGCGTGACTTGATCACTGGTGTTAGCATGCATGGTGTTACTGGTTTGGATGGTGCAGATTTGCCGCATCCAGATTTTTTTGCACAAAATGTACCGGCAACGGAACTAATCGCGAGGGTTTTACAAGAGCAGGATGATCCAGTAACAATTGTGGTTACTGGGCCATGCACCAATATCGCACTATTTTTATCCGTCCATCCTGAGTTGGTCAATTCAATTAAACAAATCGTCATTATGGGTGGCGGTATGGGTCTCGGAAACTGGGAGCCTACTACAGAATTTAATATTCTGGTGGACCCTGAGGCCGCAAAAATCGTATTTGATTCTGGTGTGCCGATTGTTTTAGCACCCTTGAATGTTGCTTTTGAAGCGCAACTACTCGATGAAGATGTCAAAAAAATTAACAAGATTACAAACCCAGTTGGTGAAGCAGTTTCTGGATTAGTTGCTTATTACGGCATTGCTTTTGGTCAGGATCGTTGGGGATTTAAGGGGTTGCCACTATACGATCCATGCACTATTGCGTGGCTGATTGATCCAGATATGTTTGAAGGTCGTGTCTGCAACGTTGAAATTGAGACTAAGGGAGAGTTAACGTCCGGTGAGACAATTATTGATTACTACAATATGACGCACCGTAAAAAGAACGCTAACGTACTTTTTCATATAAACAGGGAGAAGTTTGCTCATTTAGTTATTTCTAGCTTGGAGTCGTTTGATAATTAAAGAATAACCGTTCAAATGCCTAAAAATAGGCTCTTGAACGGTTATTTTTATAACGTCACGATGACCTTTCCATCAGGATTTCCGTTTGAAACGAGGTTTTGCCCGTTTCGAATACCTAAAAGAGTGAAAGACTCCATCTTGCCGATGCTGACGTGAAGCTGATTATTTCTAATCATTAAAGATATGGCGGCAAAGGCGTCGCTGTCTAAATAATCTTTCTTGGGAATCATTTGGCGGTATGAAGCATCTGGTTTTTGCGTTGTATCGTTGGGAAGTGTTGTTAAGGATACATAGATTCCCCTCGGTTTAACGATAGGGACACCAGCTTTGGCACCAGTTCCACCGTTTGTGGCATCAACAACAATGTCAGCTACGGAGTTGAACTTTTGTCCGACATGCTCAGTATCGTAGGCACCAAATTCATTTGCTCCGAGTTTTAGCACTGTTTCTTTTGCTGTATTGACATCTGTACCGATGACGTATAGTCCTAGTGCTTTGGCCATTTGAACAATCATTGATCCGACGCCACCTGCTGCACCTAGAACTACGATTGTTTGACCTGGACGCACTTGAGCGATATGAACGAGAACGTTGTATGCAGTGATTCCTGAAAGGGGGAGTCCTGCTGCTTCGTTTCGATCATACTCAGCAGGTCGTAGACCGATGTTAGCACTTGAAACTTTGAAATATTCAGCGTAGGTGCCTGTACCAGCATGTGCAATGATTTCATCGCCAATGTGATAATCAGAAACATTATTACCAACAGCAGTAATGCGTCCGACCGCGTCTGTCCCTAAAATTGTTGGGAATAGAAGAGTAACGGAATTTTTGAATCGTCCGCTTCGTACAGCTACGTCAAATGCATTGATTGCAAAAGCTTCGTTTTTTACTAATACTTCATTGGCCGAAATCGTGGGCATTGGCATTTCCAATTCTTCCATGACGTTGGCATCGCCGTATTGATTGAAGCCGAATGCTTTCATCTTTGATAACCTCCTTGGCAAAGGAATCTACTATTTTTATGACTGCTTTAAGGCAGACAATGCCTTATATGCCAAATCGTGATCGCCCTCATCAGTTAAGCCAGAGACGATTAATGTGCCTACAATACCAGTGCCTTGAACGCAGATTGGAAAACCACCACCAACGATTGCGTAATCCTTGGGGCTAAGTCCGTTTGACTGGTAGTAATTATCTGGATTATCAGCATAGATTGCCTTTTCTAGTAGCGAACTATGCTCGTAAGCATTCACAACATTGGCTTTTTTCTCAATCCAAATATTGTTTTCATTGGTTGTGCTCGTGCCGGCATGGAAATAAACTTCACGGTCATTCTTTGTAATTAGAATGCATACGCGTTGAAAATCATCTCCACCAATGGTTTTTAATTTTTCAACTAATCGATCAACATCTTTTAAACCGAAGTGATCTAATGTTGCGGCATCTTCCTGTTTAAGAATCTCATCAATTGATAACATACTGACCTCCTAATCTAATGAAAAGTTCGTGTCCACCTTTTGTGGGAGACCTGTTTCTAAGGACTTCTGAGCTGCAATGGCCGCACGTTGCGCCATGATGACATCTTGTCCGGAGGCAACGACGGGTTCATCGTTTAGAATTGAATTAACAAATGCCTTCATTTCGTTAATGTAAGCATTACGATAGCGTTGAACAAACATCGGTAGAGGCTTTTTCATAATCTTGCTTTTATCAGTGTACAGTTCGACAGTGCTTTCACTAACGTTTTCTGCTTTTAACATTCCTTCAGATCCGAATACTTCAACACGTTGATCATAACCGTAGACGGCACGACGACTATTATCAATAACGCCGTATGCGCCGTTTTCAAACTGCAAAACGAGCGCTAATGTGTCAATATCGTTGATATCCTTGAGTGTGGGATCGATTAAGGTGCCACCCTTTGCGTAAACTTCGGCAATGTTGCTGTTCATCATGTATCGAGCCATGTCAAAGTCATGCATGGTGAAATCAAATAAAAGTCCGCCGATTCGCTGAATGAGATCATGAGGTAATAAGTCAGGGTCCCGCGAAGTTATTTTAACGACTTGTGGTGTTCCGATTTCTCCTTGTCGAACATTTTCAAAAATATTGCGGAACTGAGGATCCATTCGACGGTTAAAACCCATTTGCAACTTAACGTGGTTTTTTTTGACGGCTCGAAGAACGTTAACGCTGGCTTCTTCAACGGTGTTCATGCTCAGTGGCTTTTCGCAGAAAATATTTTTACCTGCGTTTGCTGCGGCCGTCACAATTTCTTCGTGAGTATCCGTAGAAGTAAAGACAAAAACGGTGTCAATATCGGGATTGTTCAAAATGTCGTGATAGTCGCGAGTTTGATTTGTAATCCCAAGATCGTTTAATTCAGTTGAGATCTTTTCGATAAAAACATCTGCAACCTGAACAATATGAATTTCAGGAATCGTCATTAGATTGTGTAAGTGCATTTGACCTGCACGACCAAGACCGATAATACCGACGTTAATACGTTTCATACTCATAATTTAAAACCATCCTTTATGCATTATTATTTTGATTCGGGATTAACTCCTGAATCATCGCCATATTTAAATTCCAGTTGGATTTGTTCGAGAGATT
This sequence comes from Furfurilactobacillus rossiae DSM 15814, assembly GCF_000428925.1. GTDB lineage: Bacteria > Bacillota > Bacilli > Lactobacillales > Lactobacillaceae > Furfurilactobacillus > Furfurilactobacillus rossiae. The sequence continues at coordinate 59,162 of NZ_AUAW01000012.1, forward strand.
TGCCCCGTGTTTCTGGAGCAAATTTGTAAGCGAAGATGAACGATAGAATGTTGCAACCAACGAAGACTACAAAGGTGAGAGATAATCCAATGGCTGACATCAATATTGGGAAAAAGAACCCAACTAAAAAGTTTGAGAACCAAAGGAAGAATGTTGATACGCCCATGCCGAGACCACGCAAATTTTGAGGAAAGATTTCTGAAAGCAACAACCAAGTTGTGGGCGAAATGCATCCTTGGAAAAAACCGAGAAACGACATGGTCAAAAGAATTACAAAGAAGGGCAGCAGTGACGAATGACTAAGCGTAGCCGATACAATCGCGATTAAGACCAGTGAAATGCTGGTTCCTGTGATTCCTGTTAAAAGCATTCGTCGTCGATTGACTCGATTCATCATGCGCATGCCAATGTAGGTAGCTACTACTGAGACCAACCCATTGGAGATGTTGGCGATTAGTGCGGCACTATGACCAAAACCGGCTTTCATGAGAATTGTCGTTCCATAGTACATCATGATGTTGATTCCAATAATCTGTTGCATAACACCTAGACCGATGCCGATTAGGACTAAACGACGAATCCATGGTTTACCCAAGTCGCGAAAACGAGCTTGAGCAGTTTCTTTTTCCTGCGCCAAGGTATCCTTGATTTGTTGTATTTCTCTTTCGGAGCTGGCCTTGTCCGGTCGAATTTCGGTTAACGTGGACAATGCTTCTTTTGTTCGGCCTTGCATAGTTAACCAGCGGGGCGATTCAGGTACAGTTAGCATGCCGAAGAAAAGTAATACGGCCGGCACCATGCCAAAAGCAATCATATAACGCCAGATGTTGGAAACATTCGTAAAAATAGAACCTAACGCTGCATTGACGATGAAGGCGAGCAATTGACCACCAGTTATCATTAGTTCGTTCTGTGTAACCAATCGTCCACGAATGGCAGGTGTCGACATTTCTGATAAAAATGTCGGAACGATGACGGATGCCCCACCGACGGCCAATCCTAACAAGAAGCGAAAAATGATAAGAATAAGAGCATTAGGTGCGATGGAACAGATAGCAGTTGCTGCAAAGAAAACGAATGAGAGGTAAAGAAGAACCCGCTTTCTACCGAATTTATCTGCTAGACGCCCTGCCGCAATAGCGCCGATAGCGGCACCTAATGTAATACCGCTCGTGACTAAACCTTCGTCAGTTGGCGTTAAATTTAGTTCCTTAGGTGACGACATATACGAAAGTGCACCATTAATGACTCCGGTATCGACTCCAAACAAAAGTCCACCGAGAGTTGATATGATGGCGATACGGCGTAGGTTTTTGGAAGCTTTTGTGTTAATTGACATTTTTGACTGCACATCTGAAGCTTCAGGACCAGTTGAATCATCGTTCAAAATAGCCACCTCCAGAAAAAAAGTAAATGTGTAGACGATTCAGCTATTGAATCGTCATTTTTTTTGAGCAAATTATGATATGAAATCGACATCTTTGTGCAAGCCGTAACGCTGCAATGGCCTTAACAAGGACATCATCTTCACAAAGTGATTGTGCGCACAAGAAGATAATTTAACTTCGGCTTGAATTATTTCACGAGTGCTTGTGATTGTCAACACATCAAAGTAAAACGCTTTCTTTTTAAGTTTAAAAATAAAATGTGATGTTGACAAAAGCCTTTATCATGCTATTATGGCGTCAGATGAAGCGAACAACTGGGGATACCCAGATGGTGTGAAAATGCCATTTTTATATATATTTTCACAAGCATTTGCTCAGTTGTAAAATGCTTCATATCATAACATGAAAGGAGGTATTCACATGAGCAATGACAAAAAAATCACAATCGGGATTATCGGTATGGGGCGTATTGGAAATGTTCATTTCAAAAATTTAAGGCAGATAGATAATGTCAAAATTGAATCAATTTGCGACATTCTCGCTAAGGATGATTGGGTTGAAAAATATTCAGTGAAAAAAATCGTCAAGGATTATCACGAAGTGTTAGATGATTCTGATATTCAAGCGGTCTTGATCTGTACGCCTACAGATTTACATCCACAAATGACTATTGACGCTGCTAAAGCGGGCAAAGATATTTTTTGCGAAAAGCCAGTCGGGTTTGACAATGCTGAAATTTTAAAAGCATTAGACGCTGTCAAAAAAGCCGGCGTTAAATTCGAAGTCGGATTTAATCGTCGGTTTGATAAAAATTTTGATCGGATAGTCGATTATAGAAAAAATGGCAGTCTTGGAAATGAGCAGATATTAAAAATTACTTCTCGTGATCCGGAACCACCTTCGATGGATTATGTTCGTCATTCTGGCGGTATTTTCATGGACATGACGATTCATGACTTTGACATGGCAAGGTTCATTACTGGCGAAGAAGTTGATCGTGTATTTGTAACTGGCAACGTCATGATTAATGACGAGATTGGCAAGGCTGGAGATATTGACACTGCCATCATTACATTAATGTTCAAGAATGGAATGATGGGTGTAATTGATAATAGTCGACAGGCCGTGTATGGATATGATCAGCGCATTGAATTGTTTGGTTCGAAAGGCATGGCGCACGCCGATAATGTGACAGATTCGACGACGACCTATTCCTCAAAGGATAACGTTGCGGGAGATAAACCAATGTTCTTCTTTTTACAGCGTTACATGGATGCATATAAAAGAGAACTTGAATCATTCTTTGGTGCAGTTCGCGGAGAACACGAAGTCCAGTGCACATTTGAAGATGGTATTCGTGCGATTCGATTAGCTCAAGCAGCAAAGAAGTCATTAGATACAGGCGCAGTTGTTTCAGTTCAAGACATATAAAACGGAGGCAATAGTTATGGCATCAGATGTTAAAAACGACATTAAATGGGGTATTGCTCCAATTGGTTGGCGGAATGATGATATTCCATCAATTGGTAAAGAAAATAATCTTCAGCAATTATTAAGCGACATTGTTGTCGCAGGGTTTGATGGCACCGAAGTGGGTGGTTTCTTCCCAGCACCAGAAAAGTTGAACTACGAACTTAAATTACGCAATCTACACATTGCCGGTCAGTGGTTCAGTAGTTATATCATTCGTGACGGTATTGAAAAGGCGAGTGAAGCCTTTGAAAAACACTGTCAATTTTTGAAAGCGGTTAATGCCCCAGTTGCTGTTGTCTCTGAACAAACGTATACGATTCAAAGATCTGATACAGCTAATATTTTCACGGACAAACCACATTTTACAGATAAAGAATGGGATGAAGTTTGCCAAGGGTTAAACCATTACGGTGAAATTGCTGCCAAGTATGGGATTAAGGTTGCCTATCATCACCACATGGGAACTGGCATTCAAACGAAAGAAGAAACGGATCGCTTGATGGCGAACACTGATCCAGACAAGGTCGGTCTGCTTTTCGATACAGGACATATTTATGTTTCTGATGGAGACTACATGAGCCTATTAAACGACCATATTGATCGAGTTGTTCATGTTCATTTCAAGGATGTTCGCAAAAAGCAGGAAGATGATTCACGTGCAAAGGGACTCACTTTCCAGCAAGCCTTTTTGAATGGGATGTTCACCGTGCCTGGTGATGGCGATTTGGATTTCAAACCTGTATTTAAAAAATTGGTTGAAAACAATTATAAGGGTTGGATTGTTGTTGAAGCTGAACAGGATCCTGATAAAGCCAATCCACTGGAAATGGCTCAAATTGCCCGTAAGTACATCGATAATAATTTAATTTCTCAATTCAACTAAAGCAATTAAAGAAAATAAGGAGATTACATCATGGCTGAAACACATGTTACCAAAGTAGGGATTGTTGGTATTGGTTTTATTGGATCAGATCACTTACACCGTTTGACGAAAACTATTGCTAACGTGGATGTCACTGCTGTTTGTGATATTGTACCCGGAAAAGCGCAGAAAGAATTGGACCGACAGGGGCTAACTGCTCATGACTATTTGGATTATCACGATTTGGTTAACGACCCAGATGTTGACGTTGTTGTATGTACTGCGAATAACGAAGCCCACTACGAAATTGTAATGGCAGCTTTAAAAGCCGGTAAGTTCACATTCTGTGAAAAGCCATTGGCATTGGATGCAAAACAATGTTTGGACATCATTGCCGAAGAAAAGAAATATGGCAAACGGATGTTGCAGGTTGGATTCATGCGCCACTATGCACCTGAATATGTACAAATGAAGCAAATGATTGATGAGGGTAAAATTGGTGCGCCATTAATGATTGACGAACGCCATTACAACCAAACTCAGCCTGAAGAATATGATTCAAGTCGTTCAATTATTGAAACAGCAATTCACGAAATTGATTTGGATCACTGGCTAATCAATGATGACTATGCAAATATTCGTGTCTTTAGTCCAAAGCAAACTAAGTACGTTCAAAATGCTAAGATTCAAGACCCAATGATTGTCATGATGGAAACTAAGACTGGTATTAACATCATTATCGAAGTCTTTGTTCGTTGTCAGTATGGCTATGACATTAAGTGTGATGTCATTGGTGAAGAAGGGGTTCTGGAATTGCCAACGGTACCACAAGTTGCTACTCGTTTGAATGCTGAATACAGCACTGCCATTTTGACAGACTGGAAGGCTCGTTTCGAGAGTGCTTATGATATCGAATTCCGTGACTTTATTGACCATGTTTCACAAGAAGAATCACCAGTTGGTCCATCTGCATGGGATGGTTACATTGCTGCCGTTACTGCGGACGCTGCCATCACTTCATTGAACGATAAAGGTACTACCCAAGATTTGAGCTTCCCTGAAGCACCAGCTTTATACGCTGAAAAGTAACGGTTATGGATTCTTGGAGGAATTAGCCATGACAAAACAGACAAATCCGGTTCGCGTTGGAATTATTGGTTTAGGCCGTTTAGGCTCGAGGCATGCGCGCCACTTAACTGAGAAAATTCAAGGAGTTGACGTTGTTGCGGCATGTGCACTTGATAAAGATCAATTGCAATGGGCACACGATGATCTTGGGATTGAAAAAACATTCCTTGATTATAAGGAAATGATTGATCAGTCCAATTTGGACGCTGTGGTTATTGTTGCGCCGACACCTTTCCATCCAGAAATGACAACTTATGCTATGAATGCAGGATTACATGTCTTTTGCGAAAAACCACTTGGTCTTGACCTTGATGAAGTTCAAAGAATGGCAGATACCATTCACCAACACCCTAAGCAAATTTTTCAAAGTGGATTTATGCGCCGCTATGACAAGTCCTATCAGTACGCAAAGAAGATAGTTGATGAAGGCAAGATTGGTAAAATCATTTATATGCGCGGTTACGGAATTGATCCAATATCCGGAATGGAAAGCTTCAAGAAATTTGCATCTGAAGCTGACTCTGGCGGCATTTTCGTGGATATGAATATTCACGATGTTGATTTAATTCGATGGTTTACGCATCAGGAACCAGTTGAGGCATATGGATTAACTAGCAATATTGCCGCACCTGACTTGGCGGATATTGGAGAATTTGAAACTGGGGTCGCGCAGTTGAAAATGGATGGTGGCGTCATTGCTACTTTAATTGGTGGTCGCCACGCCGCACATGGCAATCAGGTCGAACTCGAAGTGATGGGCTCTAATGGTTGGCTTCGTGTTGGTGAACATCCAGATCTTAATCGCGTAACGGTCTTTAGTGAAAATGGCGTATCTAGACCATCCTTGCAGAGTTTTGGCGCTCGTTTCGATGAAGCCTTTTTAGATGAAGTCCAAGATTTTATCAGTAACATTGCAAAAGGCAAGCAGCCGGAGGTAACGGTTGAAGATGGTATCCGAGCTTTGAAGATTGCCAAGGCATGTCAGGAGTCCGCTAACACGGGAAAACTGGTAAATATTCCAAAGGGATGACCTATAACCTACTTATAAGAAAGAAGACACAATAATGGATCAAAGTCAGGACCAAAAATCACATGTTGGCTTTTTATGGGCCGCCACATTCATTTCTGCGATGGGATCACTCCTTTTTGGGTATGATACTGGGATTGTTAATGGGTCACTGCAGTTCATGGCCAAAGCACAGCAACTTGATTTAACATCCTTTCAACAGGGGATTGTTTCTTCAGGATTAACTTTAGGTGCCGCATTTGGAGCTATCTTTGGTGGGCCGTTAGCTGATAAAATTGGCCGCAAACGAATTTTAACTATCTTGGGAATTATTTTCGCAGTTGGAGCACTTGGTTGTGCATTCTCGACCAGTATTGTTGTGCTGATTATATTTAGATTTCTACTGGGTCTAGCAGTTGGCTCGGCCTCTGCAAATGTACCTGTTTATATTGCCGAAATCGCGCCATCTGAATTTCGAGGTAAAATGGTCACGACTGCTCAAGTTATGATTGTTTCTGGGCAGTTTATTGCATTTGGTGTTAATGCTGCTTTGACGCCACTTGGTGCAGGCAATGCTGCAATCTGGCGGTGGATGCTTGGACTTGGAACCATTCCTGGAATTATTTTGTGGTTGGGGATGTATCTTGTGCCTGAATCACCCAGATGGTTAGTATCGCAAAACAAAAACTCAAAGGCACTTGAAGTGTTGAAGAAGATTCGTTCTGCTGCATCAGTACCATCTGAAATGGCTGAAATTGAAGCCAAGGACAAGGCTGACAAGGAAGAAGCTGCCGAACAGGCCAGCTTTAAAGAATTATTCCAGACACGCTGGGTGCTACAAATCCTTATCACTGGGGCTATGTTAGGCATTATTCAACAATTTGCAGGGATTAATTCCATAATGTATTACGGTGGTAAGATTATTCAAGATTCAGGATTTAATCCAACGGTTGCTGCCATTTTGAATACCGGTAATGGACTACTGTCTGTTGTTGGTGCAGTTCTAGGGATGTTCACAATTGACTGGCTGGGTCGTAAAAAATTGGAGTATTCTGGATTAGTCATTTGTGCAACTACGCTAGTCATCGCCGGTATTATTCACTCGACAGTGCCAAATGCAAGCTGGGCAGGTATCACTATCGTTATCCTTGTTTACATTTACATTATTTTCTTCCAGGGTACTTTAGGGCCAGTTACTTGGCTGATCAATTCAGAAATTTTTCCACAGAGGTTCCGTGGTATTGGAACTGGAATTACCATCTTTATACTTTGGATTGGTAATTTCGTTGTTGGGTTATTATCCCCAGTACTACTGGATTGGAATATGTCATATACCTTTTATATATTCGCTGCATGCTGTGTTTTAGGAATAGTGTTTGTTCATATAAGGGTTCCTGAAACAAAGGGTGTACCTCTTGAAGAAATCGAAAAATATTTCAGATCTAAATACGATAAGTCTTATAAAGGGGATTCAAAATAGTAAAAGTCTTTACTATCGTCAATGAAGACGGCACAAGAAAGGTCAATCACAAATTTCTGTGATTGACCTTTCTTATATATGGGTATTGTAAATGTCGTCTTGGTAAAAAACGACTTTGATGTAATTACGCAGGATGTTTTTTCGAAATAGTCGAGCGAATTTCATCAAGAACTGTTTCTGCAGATTTGCCAAAATATTGTGCCGTTAGCATATACAAGCAATCGTTGATTGCCAATTGAGAGGTTAGTGATAGCAGTGCCTCAGAACGGTACCGAGAATCTTCAGAGATGGAGAAGAAGTCTACATTCCCGTATTCAGCTAAAGGTGAATTTGGAAAACTTGTAATAATGATTATTGGCACATGTTTAGATTTTAAGGCCTCAGCGATTTCAAGTGTGTCTGTATCATTTCCAGTATGCGAAATTACAACAGCACAGTCAGAATCAGACATTCGAGAGGCTTGCATTAAGGCCAAATGGTATTCGGTATCATGCAGAACGTTTAAGGGTACTCGTAGAAATTTGTGATAGGCGTCAAGAGCCACAATGTTTGATCCACCGAGACCAAAGAATTCCAATTTTTTAGCGTGGACGATGAGATTTACGGCTTTTTCCAAGTCTTTTTCATCCATTAAATCGAATGTGCCATTTAGAGTTTCGATGTTTGCATCGAGCGTTTTTTTAGCAACCATCTTTGGCGTGTCAGTGTCAGCAACTTCTTGAATGGTGGGTGCGCTTTTACTCATTTGATTTGAAAGTGCCCATTTAAGCTGTGAGTAATTAGTGTAACCTAATTGTTTTGCAAAACGCGAAATTGTGGCGACAGAAACGTGGCAGTCTCCAGCAAGTTCAGTAACGGTTTTGGAGGAAGCATTAGTTTGGTTGGCGAGAAAATAGTCTGCGATGCTCTTGCTACTGCGTCCAAGGGACGGGTAGATGTCTTTAATCCGGTCAAAGATGTTTAATTCCATTTGTTTTTATCTTCCTTAATTCATAAAACTAATGATTTGTAGTGTGACATAACGATAACATGACAATTTAAAATTTTCTAGCTTGCAATGAAAGCGGTTTCGACTATAATAGTAAATGTAAAAAGCAATCATTTCTAATTAATAATTTATGACGTTATTTTACATTATGGAGGTAAAGATTATGGACACCGATCCAAAACTTTCTGTTGATGAAGTGCAGTTAAAGGCACATGCATCAAACTGGGAAGAAGCAATTCAGGTTGCTGCCAAGCCGTTAGTAGACGGCAAAAAAATCACTAATGATTACGTTACAGCAATGATTGATTCCGTTAAAAAATTAGGCCCTTACATTGTGATTGCACCAGGATTGGCTCTTGGTCATGCACGACCGTCAGAAGCTGTGCATCAAACAGGGTTCGCAATTGCAACGTTAGCGGAACCCGTGAAGTTTGGAAATAAAGACAACGATCCAGTTGATCTGGTGGTTATCCTTGCTTCTACAAGTGATACAGCCCACCTTTCATTGTTGCAAAAGATTGTTATGTTTTTGAATGACAGTCAAAACTTAGAAACTTTGCGTCGTGCGAAAACACGAGAAGACGCAAAGCATATTGCTGAACAGATCAACGGGGGCGATCAGTAATGCAAGTGATTAATTTCTTGGTTTATCAGGTTTTGAGTAACGAAACTATTTTTCTTGGCTTGGTAGCGTTGGTTGGATTATTGCTCCAACGCAAAAAGTTTCCGCAGGTTGTTGATGGCACAGTTAAAACTGTTATTGGATTAACCGTTTTATCTTCTGGTGCCGGAATTTTAATTACTTCTCTATCGCCAGTGGTCACGAAGTTGAACTCAACGCTTCATGTTAAAGGGGTTCTACCAACTAACGATGCTGTCTTTGGCGTGGTACTTCGCTTTAGCAGTATTGCAAAGAACACGGTTATCACTTTCCTATTGGCATTCTTCCTCCATTTGGTATTAGTAAGAATTTCATCAGGAAAGAATTTTAAGAACGCCTATTTAACCGCTCACCTAATGCTTTACCACGCAGCGTTTATGAATGTTACGTTGCCAGTTGTATTACATACCAACGGTTTTTGGACGATTGTTGTTGGGACGGTTCTGAACGCGGTCTACTACACGTATTCACCTGCAATTCCAAGAATCATTTCACGACCATGGATGCATGATGTGTCCACGTTAGGGTTTATGGATCAGGTTGGGTCGTTGGTTGCTCACTTTATTGGTAAATGGTTTGGTAGTTCCAAACCTGAACAGGATGCCGATAATATGAAGTTGCCTAAATGGGCCTCAATGTTCCGAGACAATACGATTGTTCTGTTCTTCTTAATGCCAATTATCTTTGTTGGAATCGGATTAGCTGTTGGTCCTGCAGGAATCCAACAACTTGCAGGGAAAGGTCCTGATGCTACGAACTGGATTATGTGGTTAATTCTACAAGGATTCACGTTTACAGCTGGGATTGTTATCTTACTTTCTGGTGTGCGGATGTTTATTGGTTCGATTGTGCCAGCATTTAAAGGGATTTCTGATAAATTCCTTCCTGGCGCGATTCCTGCCTTGGATGCGCCAACCATCTTCCCTTATTCACCAATGGGTGGGATGTTTGGTTTCCTTGGTTCGACTGTTGGTTGTATTCTAATCACGTTTGCCACAATTATTTTCAAATCTCCTGTTATCGTGTTCCCAAGTCCAATCATTATGTACTTTGACGGTAATGTCATGGGTGTATTTGGTAATAAGGCTGGTGGTTGGCGTGGTGCCATTATGGCCGGATTTATCACTGGTATGATTTCATCAGCTGCCGTCATTCTGTTCTATCCACTTACTGGTGCTGTGTACGGCAGTGGGTTGACGTGGTCAAACATCGACTATGCTCTTGTTTGGATGCCACTTATGTACCTGCTAAAGTTCATTCGCACCGCGATTGTTGGTTTTATTCTGTAATTTAAACGCAAACGAAATTTGGAGGAAATATCATGAAAATTATTGCTGTATGTGGTTTAGGTGTTGGATCAAGTGTTATTGCAAAGATGAACATTGAAAGTATTTTGTCTGAAGAAGGTAAAGATGAGGTTGATGTAGACACTGTTGATTTAGGCAGTATTCGAAGTGCTCCAGCTGACATTTATGTAACGACGCGGGAATTGTTTGAAGATTTTCCTGAAGAAGATAAAGAAAAGACCATCGTTTTGACAAACTTTGTGGACAAAAACGATATTAAGGCCCACTTAGATCCAAAAATGGCGGAATTAGAGAATAAGTAAGGAACGTGGGGAAAATGTCAGTTGATAATGTAAATGATGTCACAGAACAAACATGGAAAGATGAAGTGTTTCCAGAGTGGGGAACGTGGTTAAACGAAGAAATTGATCGCACTGAGGTACCACAAAACAAGTTTGAAATGTGGTGGTTAGTTAATATGGGCATTTGGCTTAAGTCTGATCAGCAGACGAGTGTTGCCATTGATTTGTGGTGCGGTACTGGTAAAACAACACATGACAAGGCTGACATGTCACCACGTCATCAGTGGTCCCGTTTGACCGGTGGCCGTAAAATTCAGCCTAACTTACGGGCTCAGCCAATGGTCATTAATCCGTTTGCAATTCATCATCTGGACGCATATCTTGTGACGCATTTTCACCATGACCACATTGACATGAATGTGGCTGCGGCCATTTTGCAAAACGTAAAGGAGCCAATTCCATTTATTGGGCCTAAAGATGTTGTTGATCAGTGGCTTGACTGGGGTGTTCCGGCTGACCGGTGTCGTATCGTTAAACCCGGGGATGTCATCAAAGTAAAGGACATTGAAATCGATGTGACAGATTCCTTTGACCGCTCGGTGTTAATTACTGATCCCGACGAAAAAGATCTGCCTGATGATAAACAGGTGCCTGATATGGATGCTCGAGCCGTTAATTATGTTTTGAAAACTGATGCAGGCACCGTATACGATGCTGCCGATTCACACTTTTCATCTTACTTTGCTAAACATGGTAAGGACTTTGACGTCGATGTCGCAATTGTGGCATATGGAGAAAATCCAATCGGTGTCCAAGACAAAATGACTTCCGTAGATGTTCTACGGACTGCAGAAGACTTAAATACAAAAATTGTCATTCCGCTACATTGGGATGTATGGTCAAACATGCTTGGAGACCCGAGTGAAGTTGAAGCATTGTGGGAAATGCGTAAAGAGAGGTTGGATTATAAATTCCATCCATTCTCTTGGTTACCAGGTGGACGATTTGTTTATCCTGACGACCAAGATAAACTGGAATATTATCATGATCGTGGATTTAAGGATCGTTATACTCATCCGATTAATCTACCATACAAGTCATTCTTGTAATCACTAAAGTAAATATTGAAAGATCTCTTTCTGAGGAAGTCGGAATGAAATTACAGGTCGCAATTGATCGTAAGTCGTTAACCGAAACCGAGCAGCTAGTCCGAAGCTTGAATGGTGTCGCCGATATCATTGAGTTTGGTACATCGCTGATTAAAGATTTTGGTTTTAATGATGTCAGTAAACTTGCACAGTTGGCTCGTCACAGTCGTGTATTGTATGACATTAAGACTGTTGATGAAGGCGCCTATGAATTTCATTCCGGCTTTTATTATGGCGCCGATTATCTAACAGTCATGGGCTCAGCGTCTCCGTCGACAATTGCTTTATGTTATAAGGAAACTAATGCGATTCAGCACATGATGATTGACTTGACTGATGTGCCTTAGAATCAAGTCGCAAAAATTGATACTTTCGATAATGCCGTTTATTTGGTTCATCACAATAATGATCTTGGTACCAAAATTGACGCACCCGAAATGGTCGCTAATTTTCATCAATTACATCCTAAAGTGAAGCATATCGCTGTAGCTGGCGGAATTGATTTAGACAATGCTCAGAGACTTAGGAAACAAGGTATCGCAGAGATAGTTATTGTTGGTGGGAAAATAAGCAGCGCAATGTTTGCTGAGGGAGCCGCTAGATCCTTTCGAGAAATCCTAAAGTGATAATTTATTGCTGAGGCAATTTGAACTAGAGAAGAGATAACCAAAATGGTTGTCTCTTTTATTTTGGTTTGAAAATTCATGGACTTTAGTAAACGTTTCCAATCCTTAAATAAAGGGATTTACTTAAACAAAAACAATAAAAAACATGGTTATCTCCTTACTTTTTGTTATGATGATATGGTAAAAGTTTTACTAATAGGCATTTCATGTGATGAAAGTTTGGTGACAACTGTGGGTAAACGAGTAACTATCAAAGATGTGGCTGAAGCAGCAGAACTATCAATTACGGCTGTTTCTCAAATATTGAATGGTAAAGGAGAACGATTTCCCAAAGCCACCAGAGATCGTGTAATGGCCGTGAGAGATAAACTCGGCTACGTTCCAAACTTTAATGCAAGAAGTATGATTAATCACTCAATGAAGACTGTTGGTATCATCGTGCCTAATCTTGTTAACCCTTTTTTCAGTACTTTCCTGAGGGGTATTCAAAGTGCAATGTATGAGAGTGAGTGCGTGCCGATTATTTTGTCGGCAGATCACAACGAGACCCTAGAAAGGTATTATCTAAAAACATTCATTGAGCGCGGCGTTGATGGTGTCATCATTGCGGGATCGGCGATTGAGAATAAAGGAATTAAGGACTTATTACAACCGATTCACATTTCATATCTGTTATTTGACCAAGCCGATCCCATAAGTGGCGGGGATCAAATAATTGTGAACGATGAGCACGGTGGTGAACTGGCCACATCCCATTTGATTCATGCTGGACACAGAAAAATTGCCGTTGTGATACCAGAGCAGCCATCACAAAATGTGAAATTAAGATTGGCAGGTTATCGGCATACACTTGAGCAAAATCAGATTTCGTTTGATCCTAAGTTGATTTTTCCGACGGGGCTTTCGAAAATGGGTGGTCGACAAATCGCCGCTGATATTATCAAATCCAAGGCAACGGCCGTCTTTAGTACTAACGATGAGATGGCCATTGGGCTAATTCGGGGATTGCAGGAAGCAGACGTGCGAGTGCCCGAGGATGTTTCAGTGGTCGGATATGATGACATTGACTTAGACGATTATGTAACACCACGATTAACAACAATTCATCAACCGATTTACGACATGGGCGTGTGGGCCTGTCAAATGATTATGAGTCGCTTGAGCACACCGGAATTGAGTCCACAACTTAAGATGGTTGACGTTAGTTTGAAGGAACGTAACTCGGTTAAAAGATTGTGAATTACCAAAATATGACATCTCGATATTAGGCTTGGTTAACTATTTCTTTCCAAATGTATAGGTCACTTGTGTCCTATCATTTAGGAAGATTTTTTTGTCTAGATTGCTGGTGTATAAACAAAATTTCTAAATTTGAGTACGAAGTGTTGTAAACGCTTACATAAATTGGTATCCTATACGAGTGAAGCACGTAAATCGTTTTACTGGATTTTTTCACAAACATTAATCGAAGGGTGGTTCAACGTTTCAAATGAAGAAAACAACAGTTATCAATTCAGATTTATCGCGTGTTATTGCACAAATGGGGCATTTTGATACGCTGGCAGTTGGCGATGCAGGAATGCCAGTGCCTGCTGGGACAGAGAAGATTGATTTGGCGGTTACTAAGAACCTGCCAAGTTTTATCGATGTGCTGAAAAACATCTTAAGTGAACTTCAAGTACAACGGATTTTTCTGGCAGAAGAAATGAAGACTCAAAATCCGAAACAACTAACGGCGGTTAAAGAATTATTACCAAACGTTGAGATTCAATTCATTCCGCACGATCAGATGAAGGCAGATCTTAGCAAGGCGCATGCATTTGTACGGACAGGGGAAATGACGCCGTATTCAAATATTATTCTTGAGAGTGGCGTAACCTTTTAGGGGAGGCAAAATCACAGATGGAAATTGACATGCAACATATTTCTAAAGCGTTTGGTCCTAACGTCGTTTTAAAAGACGTTAACTTTTCCGTTAAGGGCGGAGAGGTCCATGCGTTGATGGGAGAAAACGGTGCAGGCAAGTCGACAATGATGAATATCTTGACGGGCTTATTGGAGCCTAACGGTGGTTCAATCAAAGTTGACGGTAAAGAAACACATTTTGCTAGCGCGTTGGAAGCGGAACAGCATGGCATCAGCTTTATTCATCAAGAAATGAATAATTTTGGTGAAATGCCGATTCTAGACAACATGTTTTTGAACAAGGAAATTAAGACGCGGTTTGGCTTTATCGACAACGTAAAAATGAAAGCGATTGCACAGAAATCACTAGCCAAGCTTGATGTGAAACTAGACTTAAATCAGCCAATTGGCAATTTATCTGTTGGACAACAGCAAATGATTGAAATTGCGAAGTCTTTAATGACAGATGCTAAAATCATTATCATGGATGAACCTACGGCTGCCCTGACAGAAAATGAAATTGGCAAGTTGTTTGACGTGATTAAGTCACTTAAAGCACAGGGTGTGGGTATTATTTATATTTCACACAGAATGGAAGAGCTTTTTGAAATCTCCGACCGTGTGACTGTTATGCGTGACGGACTAACGATTAACACGTACAACACAAAGGAAACCAACGTTAAGCAAATCGTTCACGACATGGTTGGTCGAGATATGGGTGACTTTTATCCTGACCGTCATCCCAAGTTTGGCAAAGTCATGTTAGAAACCAACAAGTTAACACGTGAAGGTGTCTTTAAAGATATTAGTTTCAGCGTGCGTTCTGGGGAAATCCTCGCCTTTTCTGGATTAATGGGCGCAGGGCGAACGGAAGTCATGCGTGCCATTTTTGGCATTGACAAACTTGATTCAGGGACAATCACGGTAAATGGAAAGCAAGTCAAGATCTCAAATCCAAGTGATGCTATCAAGGATAATATTGGATTTTTAACTGAAGATCGCAAATCTGAAGGGCTTATTCTGGACGACAGTATTGCTGACAACATCGATCTGCCAAGCATTGAGGGATTCGTCAAGCACGGCATGATTGATCGTAAGGCTGACAGGGATTTTGTTAACTTGCTGATGAAGCGACTGACCGTCAAAGCAAATAGTGCTGAAGATGAAGCAGGCAGTTTGTCTGGTGGTAACCAACAGAAAGTTGTTTTGGCTAAGTGGGTTGGTTCCGGATCGCAAGTGCTAATTTTGGATGAGCCAACTCGTGGGGTCGATGTTGGTGCTAAACGTGAAATCTATGATTTGATGAACGAACTAACAGATCGTGGAACTGCCATTATCATGGTTTCTAGTGATCTTGATGAAGTACTCGGTTTTTCAGATAACATTGCCGTACTGTATGAAGGAAAGCTAATGGGGGTTGTGCCAACTGCTACCGCGACCCAAGAGAGTGTTATGACATTAGCAACGGGAGGAGAAAACTAATGGATAACCAAACAGAAACAAAGCGTCACTTTAGCTTTGGCGACTTTTATTCGAAACTTGGTCCGCTGGTCGCCCTGATCGTTCTAATTGTGCTTGTATCAATTTTGAATTTTTCGTTTCTTGATCCACTGAACTTATTGAATTTACTTCGCCAAGTCTCCATTAACGCGTTAATTGCCTTTGGGATGGAATTTGTTATCCTGACTGGTGGAATTGACCTATCTGTTGGATCGATTCTAGCGTTAAGTGGTGCGTTTACCGCACAGTTAGTATTGATGGGTGTACCGTCGTTTATCGCCTTCCTGATTGGGATGGTTACCGGTGGTATCTTTGGTGCATTGAACGGTGTCTTAATTGCTTATGGTAAAGCAGCACCGTTTATCGCAACGTTGGCGACACAAACAATTTTCCGTGGTGCAACGTATGTGTTTACTAAAGGTAACCCAATTACAGGTGCCAAGATGAGCAATAACTTTGGCTTCCAATTTTTTGGTCAAGGTTACTTATTCGGTATTCCATTCCCTGTCTACATTATGGTATTGTTCTACATCCTTGCGTTTATTCTGTTACACCGGACAACGTTTGGTCGTAAGACTTACGCCTTGGGTGGTAACCCTCGTGCTGCTTTTGTTGCTGGTGTTAAGAACAATAAAATGATCATTTGGATCTACACTCTGGCAGGTTTTCTTTCTGCGGTTGCTGGGATGATCTTAACGTCACGTCTGGCATCTGCTCAGCCTGATGCAGGGGTGGCCTACGAAATGGATGCCATTGCCGCCGTTGTGTTAGGTGGAACGAGTCTAGCAGGTGGTAAAGGTAAGATGTTCGGAACGTTGATTGGTGCCTTAATTATCGGGGTCCTAAACAACGGTATGAATTTACTTGGAATTTCGAGTTTCTATCAACAGATCGTTAAAGGGATCGTGATCCTGGTCGCTGTCCTGCTCGATCGTAAGCAGGCCAAAGCCTAGGGAGGGGTACTCATGAAAAAGGGTAAACGATATGTACTTGTTCTAGTTGCATTGTTTGCATTGAGTTCAATTATTTTAACCGGGTGTAAAGCAGTCTCATTAACACCGCCAACATTCGGTGGCACGCACACTACCAAGAAATCAAAGGACAAGCTGAAGGTTGGGGTATCACTCTCAACATTGAGCAACCCGTTCTTCATTTCTGTTCGTAACGGGATTAATGACGTTGCCAAACAAAATGGCACTAAAACTGAAGTGTTTGATGCACAAAATGATAGTTCCAAACAATCCAGCGACATTGAAGATCTGATTCAGAAGAAGGTTGATGTTATCATCATTAACCCTGTTGACTCAGATGCCATTGTTCCTGCTGTTAAGGATGCAAACAACGCTGGTATTCCAGTTATCGCCTGTGATCGTGGGTCTAACGGTGGGAAACTACTGACGACGGTTGCTTCTGATAACGTTAAAGCCGGTAAGATGGCTGCTCAATACATGATGAGTAAAGTGCCAAAGGGCGGTCAGGTTGCTGAACTTGAAGGGACGCCTGGTGCGGATGCTGCTATTCAACGTGGTAAAGGATTCAATACCGCTGCCAAGAACAATCTGAAGATTGTGACGAAGCAAAGTGCAGATTTTGATCGTGCTAAAGGACTTTCCGTTATGGAAAACATTTTGCAGGCTCACTCATCTATCCAAGGTGTGTTTGCCCAAAATGATGAAATGGCACTCGGGGCCGTTAAAGCCATTAACAATCCTGATCTAGTTGTTGTTTCCATTGATGGTGAACCTCAAGGATTAACTGCTGTTAAGCAGGGTAAGATTTCTGGTATTATTGCCCAGTCACCAGAAGTTGAAGGACAGTTGGCCATCAAGGCTGCCTATGCACACTATCAAGGCAAGTCAGTACCTAAGCACACAACGTCACCAATTCACTTGGTTACGAAAGAAAATGTGTCTAAGTATAAATAGTCAGATGAATAACATTAAGGGGTAAATGATGTAATTCATTTCAACGGCATCGGTGATTTGTTTCTTAAAATCATCGATGCTATTTTTTGCGTTAGGTTCATAGCAACTAGTGATGCGGTGATGTGGGATCTGGTGTCAATTTGACAAACTAAAAAGGCCTTGGCAGAAAGCCCAAGAACCTTTGCGAAGAGATAAATCACATAAAACATAACGGAGTATGGCTGGTATTAAACTGTTATAGCGTTTTTATCGTTGTTTGTTGCTTCAGTGTAAGCATGCATATAAGCTTCGGCATTTGCAGTAACAGCGTCATAGTCGTCATTTTTTGCTGGGCCAACAAGGCCCCCACCCGCCCCAACAACAACAGCCCCCGCTTTAATCCAATCCTTCAAATTATCAGTGTTAACACCTCCAGAAGGCATTACATTAAGATACGGAAACGGTCCTTTGAATTCGGAAATTGCCATTGGTGTGGCTAATGCACCAGGAAATAGTTTGACAACCTCTGATCCATACTGCAAGGCTGTTTGTGCTTCGGTTGGTGTGAATATACCTGGCACGTACGGAATTTGATATAGGTTGCACATTTTTGCTACGTCAGTATCAAATGTTGGACTGACTATAAACTGAGCTCCTGCTATAATAGCGAGCCGAGCCGAGGTTGCATCAAGCACTGTTCCAGCACCAATAAGAGCATCGACACCATGCTTTTCAACTAGTTTACCGATTACTGTATCTGCATGAGGGACAGTGTAAGTTAGTTCTATTCCTCGAACACCACCGGCAATGACTGCGTCTGCAATTTTAACTGCTTTTTCTGCAGTTTCAGCGCGAACGACCGAAACAACACCTACCTCTGTCAGTTTCTTTAGTAGTTTTTCACGCTTCATATTTTTTCTCCCACTTGTCTATTATTCTTTTCATAGAATCTCTTTAATTCTTTTCTCGTCGGATACCCATCGTTATCTCCACGCGATTCCACTGCTAATGCACCTATTGCACATGCTCGTTTCACAGCCTCTTTAATTTCTTTGCCCTCTAATAGCGCTGAAATGATGCCCACTGCAAAGCCATCACCTGCACCGACTGTATCAATAACACTGTTTACGTGAAATCCGGCAACGGTGTATGCAGGTCTGTTTCTTTCTTTGACGAATGCTCCATCAGGACCAAGTTTAACAACGACCGTTTGCGTAATTGAACTCTGATTTAGGTAAAAATTAGCGATGTCCACTGGGTCGTCTGATCCCATTAGCATTTGTCCTTCATGGATGCCTGGCATAACAACTGTTCCATGTTTTGCTAATTCATTAGTCGTAGCTATCATAGTGTTCTCTGATTGCCACAGGGAAGGGCGAAGATTGGGATCGAACGTTATGACACAGTTCTCATTTTCGACTTTAGCGATTAATTCCTTAGTTGCGGCTAATGATTGCGGTGATAGAGCAGCAAATATGCCACTGATATGTGTGATTCTGGTATCAGTTAAATCAACATGTGCTAAGTTCTCTTTGTCATAGTTGGCGGCGGCTGAATTTTTTCTGAAATAGTACGTTTGTGGGTCGCCATGGCTAACGCGCTGTTTTAAGTAGAATCCAGTCCATAGTTTAGAATTTATTTTAATGTGTGTTGTGTCAATTCCTGATAAACGAATGGAATCAAGGATGTATTGACCAAAAGGGTCATTGCCAATTGCCGAAACAAAACTGGTGGAGTGTCCTAAACGTCGAACACCGGTGGCAACATTTAATTCGGCTCCGGCCAAAAAGCGATTGAAATGACTAACGTCCGCTAGCTCTTGATTGATATCCTGGGAGGCTAAAACGACCATTGGTTCTCCAATTGTAAGAAATTCACTCATTATCAAATCACTCCAGCAAAAGATTGAAATATTTATTTCTAACGAACTAAGTAACCACCATCTACTGGAATTACTGCACCATTGATGTAATTTGCGGCGTCACTGGAAAGATAAACGGCAATCCCCATTAATTCGAAAGGTTCGCCCCAATGACCAGCGGCAATACGACCAAGAATCTCTGCGTTACGTTTTTCATCGGCACGAATGGGTGCAGTGTTTGCAGTCTTAATATACCCAGGGGCAATTGCATTAACTTGAACATTATAAGCGGCCATTTCGCTGGCAAAAGCCTTAGTTAGTCCGGCAACACCATGTTTAGCTGCAGTGTACGAAGGAATAAACTTTCCTCCTTGGAAGGATAGCATGGAGCCAATGTTAATAATTTTTCCTGATTTCTGTTTAGCAAAAACCTTCGAAGCGGCTAAAGATAAGTGGTAAACGGCAGAAAGGTTGATTGAAATGACCTTGTCCCAGTCCTTGTCCTTGGATTCTAAAATAGGATTTCGCTTAATCATGCCAGCGTTATTGATTAAGATATCTAAATGGCCAAATGTGTTGATGACTTTTTCAACAACTTTGTCGGCAATGCCAGGCTGTGTAAGATCTATATCTAAAAATTCAACCTTATGACCGCGTTTTTCAATAAGGTCACGAGTTGCATCCCATCCATCTGTGCCGTGGGTGGCAATAAAAATGTCTGCTCCAGCCTCTGCCAATGCAACTGCGTAACCCTGTCCCAAGCCGGTATTTCCGCCTGTGATGAGTGCTACTTTTCCGCTTAAGCTAAACCAATCCATTTTAAATTTATTGAGTGCTGCCGTGATCTCGTCAATTTCATTTTGTGATTGTGTCATGTTTAGAATCCTCCATTTTAATATTTCCTTATAAGAAATAGTGTTTTCTATTTAGAAATCCCACGATCACAATAATGCGTTTTTGAAAATATTGCAATAGTTATTTTTAACAAACCGTATTTTTTCACGTTTTACAGCATTTTTAAAGTCAGCATAATGTTACAAATATAGTTCGAGCCAAGTGGGAAATCACTGATACCATTGCGTAAATCGCCGTATACTCGCGCTTTTAAGATGCATATAAGGTGTGCAAATTAGTCAATTCTCTATTTTAAAAGTAGACGGGAAATCTACTATACACTGCTGCGAGGCATAGTAGATTGGCTACTTAGACAGCAGGTCAAGTAATCAACGAAATAGTGCTTATAATTTTTGAAAAGGCTTGCAAAAGGAACGTGTGACCTTCTATACTATGATTGTAATTTCGTTTTAAGAACTAGCATTTCTTTATAAGAAATCCCAAAATTTCGCACTTTTATTAAAGAAACGAAAGGACTTAATTACAATGCAAGTTATTAACTACATCATGTCCCTTGGGGCTAGTGTTATGATGCCAATCATATTTCTTATTTTTGGGTTGTTACTCGGAATGGGCCTTGGAAAGTCACTCAAGGCCGGACTATCTGTTGGTGTTGGGTTTGTTGGCTTAAACGTGATTACGCAATTATTGGCGACTAATCTTGGACCCGCTGTTAATCAGATGGTCAAGTTATATCATCTACATTTACACACGTTGGATATTGGATGGCCAGCGGCTTCTGCAGTAGCATTTGGTACAAAAGTTGGTGCCATTATCATTCCGTTGGGACTGGGCATCAACGTGTTAATGTTGCTGACTAAGACTACCAAGACACTTAATATCGATCTTTGGAACTATTGGCACTTTGCATTTATTGGATCGATTGTGTCCATTGCAACAAAGAGTTTCTGGTGGGGAATTTTTGCTGCTATCTTCGTATTTATTGTTACCTTGGTCGGGGCGGACCGATCTCAAAAAGCTGTTGAATCATTTTATGGTAAAGATCTTGAGGGTATCTCGATTCCACAAGCGTTTTGTGTTTCATTCATTCCATTTGCTATTGTGACGGATTGGATTGTAGAACATATTTCTGGATTGAATAAGGTTGATTTAGATGCCGACAAAATGAAAAAAAGGTTCGGTATCATGGGGGATCCTATTTTCCTAGGTGTAGTTATTGGCATTTTATTGGGGTTTCTAGCACGATATCCAGTTGCAAAAACTTTGCAGTTGGGAATTATCCTAAGTGCCGTTATGGTATTGATTCCGCGAATCACTTCATTGTTTATTGAAGGACTAAGTCCAATTTCAAAACGATCGCAGGAGCTTATTTCTAAACATTTCAAGGGTCGTTCATTTAACATCGGGATGACGCCTGCGTTAGTGATTGGACATCCAACAACTTTAGTGGTGTCATTACTCCTTGTACCAATGATCTTGTTCTTGTCGATCATTATTCCTGGAAATGAATTTCTGCCCCTAGCCAGCTTGTCTGGCTTGATTTACCTATTTCCACTTGTACTTCCTTACACTCATGGCAATGTGTTACGAACTTTTCTAACCGGTTTGATTTCATTAGTTGTAGGTGTTCTTTCGGCCACGAGTTTAGCAGCTATTTTTACTGCGGCTGTAAAACTAGTCCAAAAGAATTTGATTCCAGTAGGGACAACTTCAGTTGCAAGTATCGACTTTGCAGCAAGTCCCTTGGCATGGATTACTTATTTCTTCACGAATAATCTAGCCGGTATTGGTGCTGGCATCTTAGCTATCTGTGCTGTGTTATTGATGATTTATAACCGTCGCAAGATTGTCGATGAACAGGGCGTTTCTAGCAAAAAAGATAGTAAGATTACAAATTCGGAAAGTTCAATCAATTAATTGATTTTTGAATCTATACAAAAAAGACCAAATCGCCTTCAAAATAGAAGGAGGTCTGGTCTTTTTCATATTCGGTGCATTTTATATTTTATCTATTATTTCTTTTTGAGCTTCCTTAGCGAGTTGAACTATCTTTTTTCGCTTTTCAGAGCCCATGCGAAATTTTGGAGCCGTGATACTGAAGGCACCATAAATTTTTTGATATTTAGTAATAACAAAGCCGACGCAGAAGATATCAACTTCATTTTCTTCATCGTCAACAGAATAGCCACGTCCTTTAGTAGTCTGTAAATCGGCAATTAATGCATCAGAGGTTGTGATAGTGTTCGGTGTGACTTTTTTTAGATCGGTGTGATCAAGATAATCAGCCATTTCTGTATCTGAATAGGCTGACAAGATGGCTTTTCCCATCGAAGATGAATACATATTCATTCGACCACCAATTCTAGATTTTAAAAAGATGCTTTGTGGACTTTCAAATTTGTCTAGAAGCACAATCTCATTGTCATTGACGATACCTAAATTAATCGTTTCGCCTGTACTATCGCGAAGGCGAGATAACGTTGGCGTCACAATTGATCGAATATCAAATTCTTCAGATGCCTTTTCACCATAGGCAAGCAATGATACATCTAAAAAGTAGGCTTTAGTGTTTTCATCTCGTGTCACAAATTTTAGTGCTTCCAGTGTAGTTAAAATCTTTAACGTTGTTGGTTTTGTCATGCCAATCCCATCGCTTATTTCCTTAAGCGTAGGAGCGGTTTCAGAGTTCAATAAGTAATCGAGAATTTCTTTGGCACGAATGAGTACAGTACCGTAGAGTTTATTAGTAGATTCAGACATTGAATTCAGCCTTTCCGTTTCTTATTTAGAAATGATAACTCTAGAATTGTAAGCCATTTTTATCGAGACGTCACGAGGTAAGTAGACTGAATCTTAAGTTTTTCTAATTGAATCTGAATTAACAAAAATACTATTTGTGGAAGTTTAACTAAAAAGGTTTCTAACTATTCAGCTTAATCAGCAAACTGCCAATATAAAGTTCCACAAGATCCTTAAAGTTCCGTGGATTCAATCCCGTCTCCTCATGAATCTTGTTCAGCTGGTAGCTAAGCGTGTTGCGATGAATGTGTAGGTTAGTGGCGGCGTGTACTAAATTGCCGTTAGCATTGATAAATGCATCCAGTGTTTTGAACAGTTCGCCCTGATTACCGTCAATGGTAGCGTTGCGCAGCCGTTCAAGGGTATCGGGGATAATCAATTTACTGTTGACAATCGCGCTGATAAACTGAACCTGTTCAAACGAAATCAGGCTCGGATCGGCCAGCTTTGTCTGAATATCAATGACTTGCAGCGCTTGATTGACCGTCGTTTTAATAAGGTTCGTTTTGGTTCCGATACCAATGGCAATGTGGTTGTCCTTGGCGAAACTAGTTAACCGTTTAATCGTTGTGTCGTAGGCAGTTAAAACGAGGCTGGTGTTGTCACTCAACTGAAGCAGATAATCCGCAGTATCCATGGGAATTTGCGGCAGGTGTGTGGCGTGCAGGGCTAGGGCCACTCTTGGTTGTTCAACCTGGATGCCCAATTGTTCAGCTTCCAAGTACAAGGACGAACTTTTAGAAATGATGGTTTTTGTTTGAATCCACTGATGTAAGAAACGATTTAGACGGGAGGTGTGTTCCTGACGAATGGCGTTCGTTTGCGCTTGAGAAATCAACAGTTCCGTTGCAGTGCTCAATAAAGATGCCAATGGTGTAACTTTCTCCGGATCGCCAGTAATCCCGATGACGCCAATAATTTGGTGATCAAACACAACGGGTGAATTGACGCCAGGTTGACCGTGTTCGCCATATGATTCGGCCATTGGCAAAGATTGGCCTGAGCTAATTGCTTCGACGGCGCCGCGATGGAGTGATCCAATCCGCTTTTTATCACCACTGGCAATAATGGTGCCGGTTTCGTCCATCATGTTGATATTGCAAGGAATCTGTTTCATCATCTTATCTACGATTGACTGTGCCAAAGTTGGCTCAAGCTTCATTTAAATCACCCCGATTAACAGCGTTTGATTAGCGCTAGTTCCCTATAGTTATCTTAAGACATCTAAGTATTGTGAATGAATATGCAAAGTGACCAAATTCACGCAACATTTTTGGCAGTTTGATACTGTTTTATGTAACCGCTTTAACGTAAAGTATACCGTAAAGTTAGTAATCTATTTGGAGGGATGTACTGTGGTAAACGTAACGGTGAGTTGGATCGGTGCGCTGGTTGGGTTAGCTTTAGCCATTATTTTGATTTTACGTAAACTCAACCCAGTGTACTCGTTATTATTGGGGACGATTGTCGGTGCCATTATCGGTGGTGCCAACTTAGTCCAAACGGTAAATATTGTGGTCGCCGGAACCCAAAGTGTGATGGGGACGGTGGTGCGCGTGTTGGCCGCTGGTGTATTGGCGGGTGTCATGATGGAATCTGGCGCTGCTAACACGATTGCCAAGACGATTGTGAACAAACTTGGTGAAGGCCTAGCGATATTCTCGCTCGCTTTATCAACGATGATTATCACAGCGGTCGGTGTCTTTATCCCAGTAGCTGTGTTGATTGTGGCGCCGATTGCGCTTGAAGTGGGTAGCCGCATGAAGATTTCCAAATTGGCGTTGCTGGTTGCTCTGTCTGGTGGTGGGAAGGCCGGCAATATCATTTCGCCAAATCCGAACACGATTGCGGCGGCACGTGGCTTCCATTTGCAACTGAGTTCTGTGATGGTTGCGGACTTTGTGCCAGCGTTGTTTGGCCTTGCGATGGCCGTATTACTGGCAACCGTCTTGAAAAATCATGGCGACATTGCCAGCATGGCGGATGTCGAAGCAAACCAAGACACGGGCGCTACGCCTGATCCAGATAATTTACCGTCGTTTCGGTCTGCCATCGTTGCGCCACTCGTGGCCGTTATTTTGTTGCTGATCAATCCGATCGGTAGCATTTTGCACATTGCTGTCTTGCAGAAGTTTCAGGTTGACGCGATGTACATTCTGCCGTTGGCCGGGGTGCTGGGGATGTTTGCCATGCATCAAGGTCGACAGATTCTTGCCTACACTAAGTCAGGTATGGATCGAATGACGGATGTTGTGCTTATCTTGATTGGTGCCGGAGCTATTGGTGGTTTGATTACCGCCTCGACTCTGCCAGCCATGATCGTTCATTTGATCAAGATTTCTGGTATCTCTGGCACGTTCTTGGCGCCAATAGCCGGAATTCTGATGGCTGCCGCAACGGCTTCGACCTCAACCGGTGTCATTCTCGCGACCGGTTCGTTTGGCAAAGCCATTCTGGCCTTCGGAACCGCACCACTGGCAGCTGCTGTGATGGTTCATACCGGTGCGACGGTGATTGACCACCTGCCACAGGGAAACTATTTCCACGTCACCGCCAATGCGATGAATATGGATTTGAAGGCGCGGATGAAATCCGTTCCATATGAAACAGCCGTTGGTCTGACGATGACCATTGTCGGCACGCTTATGTATGGGTTCTTACTCTAGGAGGACAACAAAATGAAATTTGTGATTGCACCAGACTCATTTAAAGGAAGCCTCACTGCCAAGGAAGCGGCAGATGCAATCGAGACCGGCATCAAACGGATTTTCCCAGACGCCGACTACGAAAACGTGCCCATGGCTGATGGCGGCGAGGGCACTGTCCAATCGTTGGTTGATGCGACACATGGCACGTTCAGGACGATTGACGTTCTGAATCCACTGCAAGAGACCGTTCCCGCTGAATATGGTATCTTGGGCGACGGTCAAACAGCTGTAATTGAAATGGCAGCCGCCAGCGGTATTCAGTTTGTTAATGATGAAACGAAGAATCCACTGATTACGACGACTTACGGCACCGGTCAGCTGATTGCGGACGCGTTGCAACGTGGTGCTACCGAAATCATCATTGGTATTGGCGGTAGTGCGACCACAGATGGCGGTGCGGGGATGGCAGAAGCTTTGGGCGCCAAGTTCTTGGATGCTTCTGGCTCGCCAATTAATCGTGGTGGCGGTGGTTTAGCTGACTTGGCGACTATTGATGTCAGCGGCATGAATCCACTGCTTATGAACGCGCATATTCGAATTGCTTCTGACGTTACGAATCCGCTGGTTGGTAAAACTGGTTCCGCCGCTGTGTTTGGCCCACAGAAGGGTGCTACACCTGAAATGGTTAAACAATTGGATGCAAATTTGGCGCATTACGCTGAAGTGTTAAGGACCACGCTTGGCGTCGACCTGGCCGATTATCCCGGTTCCGGCGCCGCTGGCGGTTTGGGTGCTGGACTACTCGCCTTCACCAACGCCAAGATGGAAAAAGGCGTTGAGATTGTCGTCCAAATGACTAAGTTGAAGGAACGCGCCAAAGACGCCGATTTTGTCTTCACCGGCGAAGGTGGCATCGACTTCCAAACTCAGTATGGCAAGACACCGATGGGGACGGCTCAAGCCGCTCATAGCGTGAGCGACCATGTGACGGTTATCGCTTTAGCCGGTAACGTGGGGAAGGGCATTGATCAGTTGTATGACCTCGGGATTGACGTTGTGATGGGGATACTGCCCGGAGTTGAGGATTTACCGACTGCGGTTGCCCATGCGAAGGATAATCTGACGAATACTGCGGAGAATGTGGCGCGGTTGATTAGGCGTGCACGTAAATAAGCGGAAAATAAGATATAATTCCTGTTAGATAAATCCATTCTTTGTGATTACGCGAGTGCTTGAGATTTGAGTCATTTTTTTATGGACGACAGGAGTTGATTCAAATGTTCCTTCAAAATCTAGCTATTTCAATTTTTTTAGTTTTTGGCGTGTTACTTATTATTGCTGGTTTTAAAATAAATTCGCATACTTTGACCGATTATGCTAGCGTCGCAGATAGCACTGATGCAGGCCCATGGATTGCTTTGTTGAGTTTTCTGTTTAAAAGGGCTGGCTTCAAACGATACGGCAAGGCGGCGTTTGTGATGGTCGGAGGTCTCCTAACCGCTGTATGCATTGTGCTGCTGATAGTTTTGAATTGATGACTGGAATTTCTATTTTGTTTGAAAAATCTCTCTATTTGGATGCATTTAATATAAGTACTTTTGATGAGTTAAGCTGTTACAGAAAAAAACGTCACAGTATGGTAGAATCTCAATTTTTTAAGATTCTACCGTACCGTGACGTTTTATTTGTATATTTATAGGTTGCTAAAGAACTGAATGATGATTAGCTTTATTTGTTCAATTAAATCAATTCCTGTGAAATAATAGTAAGCTTTCCAACCAATATAAAATACTACGACAAAGCCAATGACTGTTAGCAGTCGATCCCAGGTACGACTATATCTACTTCTTCGGTAAGCACGCTTTTGAAGTTTACGCTGTTGCTTTTGCATCTTTTGTGACTGGATATGTTGTTGTTCCGCATTAATCTCACGCTGCGCAGCGAGTGCTTGACGTTGCCGAGAATCACTGATTATTTGAGCATTACGTCGCTGCACTTCTAAGTCGTGTTCTTGTTTAGCCTGTAGATAAGCTGTATGCCACTTAGGATCGTCCTTGCGTTTCTCATAAAAATCAAAGCTGTGATATGCCATTGTAACCACACCGCCATTCGTTTTCCTGACTTAATTTTATCGACGATGGCTCAGTTATGCAATAAATAGATTGGAAGTGATATAAGAAGGTTATGGTTATATTTCAAAGTAAATAAATGTTTACTGAGGTTATTTGTCAAGAAAACCAAATTGATAAATGTAACCATTAATTATTTTTTCCAATTCATCGTAAGCGTTTTTAAAATTAGAGAGATATTGTGACTTCTTACCATTGGTCATTAAACGTCTAATTTGTTCCCAACCAGCATCCCAGTTCATGAAGCAAAATTCAGGATAATCATCGTTTAATTCTTGACGATATTTGAAGGTGTCCTCTACGATTTTTTCAGCGTAACTTAGAACCAATTTAGCCGCAGGAGAAATATCACCCTGGTGCTTTTCTAGCCATTTATAGACAAAACGCTCACAATCGTCTTCAATAGAAAAGCCCATGTCCGAAAAATGACTTTTGCTTGCTAACGCAGACATTGAATGTTTACTTAGCCAAAAGAACTCATTATTTATATTGTAAGATTTTTCTCTGTACTCAATGTTACTGAGAGATACTTGATAACTGTACTTATTAAATAATCCGAATATAACCATTTCTGTTAGCATCATGTTGTAGTTGGCATTATTCAGGAATAGCTCCGATGGAGAATGGTAATTATCTTTGTTATTAATCCAACTGTGAGATGTTGATTTCCGTATGGCGAAGTTAATCATAACTCTTTCAAAATTTTCAGGAACAATAGCGAAGCCATGACCGTCATGGTAGCAATCGCTGAAAAGTGCAGTTTCAGTTGCGGCTTTTTCAACGTTATTGGCTTTGTTCCATGCGTATCCCAAAGCATGAATAGGGTATTTTGGAGGAGTGATACTGCTGTTTGGTTTTACTTTAAAGGCACTGGAAAATGTAGGATAGGTACCTTTATCTTGATACTTCAGACCTTTTAATGACACGCCGCGTACCCACTCGGATAGAAAATCGGATTTAGGCAAGTTTTTTATTGTGTGTTTGCCTGATCTGGTTATTCCCTGTACGGTAGTGTCCTCCTTGATGGCAAGTGTATATTGATTTGGAATCCGATCCGTCGAACGTTCATGTATGCTGCGTAAAATTGTAAAACTAATACCCCAATTGGCCGCTGTATCTGAGAATTCTCCAGCATTTAATAAAAATCCACTTTTGAAGTCGAAATGCGTAAACAATGCTTCGTCGAATGCTTTAAAGTAAGATCCTCCAGTCATGTATTGTGAATTAGAAAAATATGCAATAACTAAATTCGATAACTTGAAGGCTTTTTTTAGCAACAGTGCCCTATAGAAAAACTGACAGTAGAGGTTTTCAGATGCGTGGCCGATTTTATCATTTTTCATATATTCATGGACCACACTTTTGGTTGCCACGCCGGCCTTCTTGTGTTCACTGTCCATGCGAGCATCACCAGCGGTAGCATATGGTGGATTCATAAATAAAACTATTGGCTTATTGCTCAGTAGCGCATTTACAAGTTCTGGAGCCCGATCAAATAGTTTAGCTTTCTTAATGTTCTTTTTGCTTAAGGATATATCATCATTTAAAAAATCATACTGGAAGGCAATATTTTCACGATTGTACATACGTCCCATTGCCAGTTCATTGTCAAATAGCGTTGATGAAAATAAATGTTTGAATTTAAAGTCTCGAGTTAAGTTTTTCGATCCCGCTGCGGCATCCCAGACATAGTATTTTTCCCGCCAATCATATCCGAGTTCGCTAGATATTTCTTTTACCGCTTCATTTACCCAGACAGTTGGAGTCCAGTACTCACCGCTGAAACGGCGATTGGTTTCTTCAAGAAGGATATCACCAACTTCGGTTATGTCTTTTACTTCATTAGCGGAATAATTAGTATCAAACCGACTAAAAAATGCATACCAATTTCTACCATTTACAGTGTATTTTATATAGGTACCATCATCGTTGAGCATTGTGACAGTATTGTTTTTTAAAATCACATTTTCATGATTGGTTAGAGCGTTAATGAACATACCTACTAATTCTTGATTTGTCTTAACCTTTGTTCTATTTTGAGTCACTAATCTAAGAAATTCGTCATAAGCGCCGCGAATGTTAGCTTGATTCACTGGTATTTTACTTAATTGAGTTGCATTTTCAGTAGATGCTAAGTCTGAAACTAGGCCCATAATGTCATTTAGGTTAAAGTCTCTAGATCTTATGTCATAAACATACGGGTTTATATTGGCATCTATTCGTAATTTATCGAAAACGACTTGTGGTATCTGTTCGTCATAAGCCTTACGTGCATTCATCGACCAGTCAATATCTGGCATATCAAGATATGGATAAAGGACACGTGCGTTAATGACAAAAATTTGATTCGCATCGGCCGCCAAAACAACATTTGGCAATTCGAGTCCCTTGTCGTTTCCGTTTTCAATGTGCATGTTTATATGTTTCATGTAAAAGAGTACTTGAGCTAAAATGCGTTCTTGATAATTTCTTTTTTCTAGGTGGACGTCATCTTTAAATTCTGTAATCAACGACAAAGCGACTGTTATATCCTGTACAATTAAGAGACCGTCTGTGCCTAGTACTTTTGACATAGGTGTTGCATACCCTTTATTTACTGAATAGAAAGTATCATTTAATAGGGAGAACCAAGATGCTTCTACTACTGCTTCTTGACCTTTTAAATTTTCACCGTGGTGTATGTCTCTTAAAAATGTTTCTTGACGTTTTTTTGATACGCGTTTCCACTGAACATTTCCAATTGATGAGTATTCATATTTAGCCAAACAAAACACCTTCTATCAGTGATTTGTTTGAGGAAAAAGAAAAGGACTCGTCAACAAAAATAGTTAGCGAGTTCTTAAAAAAGTTCTTGACAAAGAGACGTTGCCTTACATAATCAACGTGAGTGAGTGAGTGAGTGAGTGAGTGAGTGAGTGAGTGAGTGAGTGAGTGAGTGAGTGAGTGAGTGAGTGAGTGAGTGAGTGAGTGAGTGAGTG
>NZ_AUAW01000013.1 GCF_000428925.1 Furfurilactobacillus rossiae DSM 15814
GTATCAAGAAGTCGACCAATTGTTAGCGGCATAGGCTACAACCACTAAAAACAGTCACTTTGATCTACGCTTAATTTCAACTTTGCACCAGAACCGGCTTGACCAATGTTGACGGAGCGATAAGTGACTTTAGCTTTTGTGAAATGGATTTGGAAGATTCCATCGATTTGTCTATTTTGACCCGAGCTATTAAATTTTATCCACTTCTTAAGCCAATGCTGAAAGACGATCTACTTTTGAGCTTTCCTCATGACAGTGATGGGGAGGCGGTTAGCGAGCTGAATACGCGAACGCGGGGTTGGCATTTTGAAAGCAGCGAACCGATGTGGCCCGGATACTTTGAAGCAGAAGATAAGTTTGTTTCAATGGTGCTCTTAATGGCCGAGCCAGGAACATGTCGTATCGAGAAAACTGATGACTACACTGATGAACCAATTGTCTACACTTCATAGCGCTGGCACATAGATTTACTTCTAATTATTTAAAACAGAAAGGGAGTCTATAAATGCAAGCAATGTTAAGAGCTAAATGCAGGAAGCATAAACAGGAGTTCGCGAAAACTGCTGATATGTATAACTTTGAGGGATTCCAAGAGACTGTATCCAATGAAGAATTTCATGAACTGGGGCGGTTTACGTTTTTACAGGCCAAGACACACGTTGAAATGAAGGAAGCAGTTGTATATTCGGAGCGATTTCCCTTAATGGTCGGAAGGCTGTATCACACAGTCGTGCCTGCTCCTAAAATACCGTTCATGTGGCTTCTTCATGTAGAACGCGATTTGCCTGTTGATCAAACTGTGGCGAGGTACTATCAAAAAATGTGTAATGACTTTTTGACATCGTAAATAATGGTTGCGCTCTTTTAGTGAGACACAAAAAGCTCAACAATTTTATAGTTGTTGAGCTAGTTTATTGGCTTTTTAATTTTTTGTTTAACAATGGAGACGGCTGTAATTCTTTTAAATCCGACTTGATATATTTTACTACGCTTCGACTAACACCAAATTTTTCTGCGATTTTTCTTTCACTTGCTTGAGAATACTGTAGTTCGTCACAGATTTGCTGATAAATATATCTTTTCTGCGGGTCCTTAGCAGTTGGCGAATAAAGGCGCGGTTTACCTTTATACACTCCTCGCTGTTTGGCAATCTTTATTCCTTGCGATTGCCGCTCACGTATATGTTGACGTTCTGACTCAGCTTGGAACTTAAAGACCGCCAGCAAAACGTCAGTAAGCATGTTACGTAGCCCCTTATCGGGTATTGCGGAAAAATCGGGCAAATCGAGCGATTGAAACGATGCCCCTGTGTCTTTTATTGATTGAATTAACTTCGTTATATCATTTGCATTACGGCTAAGACGATCTAATGACATGACAAAAACAATGTCGTCGTCACGAATGTACTTTAGTAGTTTTTGTAGTTCTGGACGATTGGTATCTTTACCAGATTGTTTATCGGCGAATATTTTACTAACGCCGGCATTTTTTAATGCTGCATATTGCCTGCTTAGGTTTTGATCTGTGGAACTAACGCGTGCGTATCCGATTTTTGCCATTATATAAATACAGGTCCTTAAATAGATTGCTGTTTTGATGTTCCGTTGAAGTTTTGTATAACACCTTCGCTTGATCATATGTAAAACATGGTAACGATTTATCTGAAACGTAGAATTTTTTTTCTTCGTCAGACCACTCATAATTTCCGATATCCTGCATGAAGGCAATAATGGTCAGTTCTTGTGATACTTCATCAAAGTATTCAGAAAAATCTTCATCCAGATGTTCCTTTTTCTTTTTCATTTGTATTCTCCTAAAAGTCCACCCTAAAGTGCCACTTCAAATTATAACGCAATACTTGCTAAATTAAAGAATTAGATGTATTCTTTATTGGCACTTTAGGGTACACCCTAAAGTGTCGATACAAAAGGTCATAGAAGTATGAATGTTCAAAACCAGAAAATTATTGAAAGGTGCGGTAAATTTTACACTTAGCAAATGACGATTAAGGATAATCGGTCTTTTTTGCTAGCGCACATAGCGAACGATGATATTATTAATACAATAAAAACTTTGAGTTGAGTGAGAAAGTGATGGGGGTGAAAGCATGGACAATACAGCACTAGCACGTTTTATTACCTCACTGGGTAGCCTGAATGATTACGGCAGTACGGTAGCACAAACTAAACTTGCTTTAGATAGAAACAGTACGCAACCGCTTAACCAGAACGGTTCTGATGTAGCAATTTTTACGGATGCATTGAATGGCATTAAAGCTATTCAAAAAGAAGGTTTTAGTGCAGATGGAATCATCGCAATCAACAAGCAGTTTAAGTCACCCTCAAATGAGGAACCAGATATGCCTGGTCACTTGCGTAATGCTTATTACAACGATGATGACCGCATTGCGGTAACTGTTGAACAAAATGGTCAAACACACTATTTACCACCTGAGGTTGTTACGCATCAGGCTCTTGAAAAAATAGTCGATCAGTACCAAAATTCTAGTCACACGGAGACTGATGCTTGGCGCACGTTTGCCAAAATTGCGAAACTGCAGCCATTTCAGGATGGCAACAAACGTACCGCATTAATCGCTGCCAACGCAGCGTATGGCACTCTCGAAAACGGCAATTATCTAGTTTTGCCTTTCAATGATCTTGATCGTGCCGAGTTTACGATTAACCTGATGCGTTATTATCAAGCCGACGATGACACCGCTGAAGAGCAAGCGTTAAATAGAATGCTTAGTGTGTTACCAACGGATCGTGAACGCAAATTACATCGTCCACTAACCGATCAGGAAAAAGCTGGCTCAGTTACAACAACTACAACGACTGTGAAACCGATGTTTCGTAAACCGCCATTGAATCATGAGCGTGGAAGATAGTATTGCCAGTAAAGAGGAAATACAATGGGCAATAATAAACTGCTTTCAGAATTGTCGGAAACCCAGTGTTTTCAAGAGAAGCGTTGTAGGGACTTGTTAACGCAACTGAAGAGCTGTGACTTTTCAGATGATTACGCTAGTACGATTGATCAATATGATGCCTTAATTGAAGAGGCAAGAAAAAAACTTGGAACAGCTGCTACTGAAGAAAAAAGGATTGCCGCATTGAGAACCCTTAATTACAGATTGGCCAACACGGCCCAATATTACGAGGGACTAATGTTTCAGCATGGCTATTCCACAACGAATGCTGCGTCAGAAGGGTCTTAGTAACGAAAATAAAAAGCACAAATTATCGTAGTTTCTGAAGCAATTGCACTTTTGCCAAAATGCAATCCTGAGGCAGATTTGATGATTTTCAATGGTGATGTTATTGATCAGATTCTGAAGAATTACTGGAAATGGTCAAAACTAGTGTGGTGGTAATTACGAGACGTAAATCAATACTCTAATAAAAAGGAATCGTCGATTGAAACGACGGTTCCTTTTTATAAACACTAATTGTATTGCTAGTTTTGAGCTGGCAAGCCAATATATTCTCTCAAGTATTTTTGAAGATCTTCATTATCAGCTATTTGAGTTTCAGCAAAGCTTACATAGTTTCCTTCAGCCATTGTTTGCATCAACTGGCCACTGATTTGATGCTTGAGATTACATACTTTAAGCACTTTCATTATATCTTCAGACTGAATAGCCTGATCGAGATATTCAGTGGTTTTTTTACGATACTCTTTTGCTGAGTTGATCAGGTTTTCTTGAGTTGCTTTGATTGAATCCTCAAACTTAAACTCGCTGTCAGCCATTTGCTTCGGCACAACTCTAAGCGTGGCTGAGTGTGCGTCTAAATTGTCCTTGATAGCAGTGTTTACTATTAGTGCTTTATTATCTTTAACTTTCTGAATGATAGATCTATTTGCAGTGGTAACAAGGTTTTCAAGGAGGTCTTTGTCATCCTTACTAGCTTGTGTACCGACATACACCGATTTCTGAACTTCTGGGTCAACAAGTAGCATTTCAATTTCGTTATAAGGGAGCACGTAAATACCTGCATCAGGTGTAAAGTTAATGAGACTGTCTCCGTCAATCAATCCAAGGGCAGAGAACTTGAAGAGCCGAGAATCTTTTACTTTATTGACTGCTTTTGTGTATCTAATTACATCGTTGTGATCTCCGATGGGTACTACTAAATAGTTTTTCCCATACAATGAAGAGTAAACGTTGTGATCATCTGAGTCAGGCTTTCCTTCACAGAATAGAACAGGTTTTTGTGAACCGACAAGCTGTGCTAATAGGGTTTTAGGCAGGCCTGTATCAGTCGCAGGTTCTAAGTTATATTCGTTTTTAGAAGCATCACTGTCATGTAACCAGAGCAGTTCTGCTGAAGACTGTGAGTCAATGAATTCTTGACTGTGTGAAATAAAGATGAAGTGACAATCCGATCGGTATTCAGTGATTAATTTCCAAAGCTGTTTATAAAAGCCGGATTGAGATTTGTTTCAGGCTCGTCGACAATAATAATGGAGCCATCTGGAACAATGACTGACAAACACAAAAAGTATAGAACGGCACGTTCTCCGGTACTCATTGAATTTACTGATCGTCGGTGGTTTTGATTTTTATCAGCAACATATACACTTTGGCTCAGTGGATCGGACCATATAGTTACGTTAGGAAAAAACTGACTCCATAAATTATTTAGTTTGTCCAAAAGTGTGATGGGCGGCGTGTCGGTAGAACTCTGTTTTTGAATTTGTGAGCGCTGGTGCGTGTCGACGACAACAATATCGCTCGCATTCGATACGTACGATAACATATTGGTAAATGCTGCTTCCATGGCCGAAACGGACTGTAGCAAAGCGGAAGATTCAGAGTTATCTTTACTTGCTTTTCGCATTGCATTCGACTGGTCTGAAAACATTTTGTACAAATTTTTGGTCTGGTCTGTATTTGTGTTGTATATTTCTGAAGGTAAGTTGTAACTGTTACCATATCCAGAATAGTTGTAAAGAAAACGATCTGCCGGTGCGAAGGTAACATTATCGTACTCTACATAAGCGTTGTGCAAAAAGCTTGCAAAGCTTGTTTTTCCAGCACCATTTGGTCCCGCAATGAGTATGTTTTTTTTGTGTCTGACAAAAGTTGAACGTATTTAAGACCGTCGATTGCTGATAATATTTTTTGTGTGGTTGCATCTATTTCGCCCAGTCTGTTGTTCATTTGCTCAGTTGCATAGGGATCTCGGGGTGCATTTGGGTTTACCAGAAAGTCAACGGCTGAAGAAATAAACTGCCAATAATTGTAAAGATCTGAATTTAATTTGTTTAGTGTACGCGTTAATGTTTTGTGAATATCGATGCCATTGAGATATTTCAAGGCTTCAGTTATAGTTTTTTTCCATTGCTTTAATGTTCGAAAGAAGATTGCGAAGACATATGTAGTCTACCTCGGGGTCAGAGCTTGTAAGAGAAGCTTTGATTTTTTCATCCGAATTTTTGAGCTGCTCAAGGGCTAGTGATAGCTGGTATTTTTGATCTTTCGGATCCTTTTTATCCATAATAAATCTCCTAATTTCTAAGTGTTTAATATCTCGACATACTATTTTTCTCAAGTATACAACCGTTACTGCTCAGTTGTTATGGGGAGATAAGTATCAAATGGCTTAAAAAGGATTGAATTGCGCTTTCGACAATTCAATCCTTACTTTTTACATTTCTGATGTTTAACAGGTCGATTTTTTGACCATCTTTAAGTATAATCTGCGTTTCATAATAACCTGCTATATGACCAACCACATCTGGTTGCAAGTGTCCATCACTAGCGTTACTGTACAGCTGCAATCGTACAGCATAATTATTGGCGAAGGCAGACTGCAATATTTGACCAATCTCTGCCGGTGTCATAATTGTTTTGGGTTGAATGACTTCAGCTCTTTTTTTTGCCTGTTTGTTCAGTTGAGCTGTGTGATCACTAAGATAGTAGCCTTGCCATTTAAGCATGCCGCGATCGACGTAGTCATGGTGAAAGAACTCCTTTACTAAATCTGGGTCATAGGGTTCTTCATTACTCATAAGCGTTACCTCCGTTATGACCACCAACCAGTGACGCACGGTTGATTGCAGTGCCGCCCTTGATTGCGCTGCGTGCGAAAACAAGTGAAGTGAAGCCAAACTTCTGACGTACTTTATCCACTACGCGTTCAAAGTCAGCATTGCGTACCTGGTCTTCAGGCTGTTTGAACAAGTCTAGTTGCTGCACATTAGAAGGCGCCAAACGTGCTGTGTACACCGAGACGTTGCGAATGATTTCACCCTGCCATTGTTCACGGAACATGCTAATTAGAGCGGCTACAATGGGTTTATTGTCATTAGTCGGATCAATGCGTAATTGTTGATGGAAACCGCCGCGACCAGTGGCTTCGCTGGCAGCGTAGGAGAAGCCGATACCTAGTGATAGACTGGCCGTTGTTTTGTGATGACTGCGTAAACGTGCGGCGACCTGTTCACCAATCTCTTTGATCACAGTTTCAATTTCATATTGCTTGCTGTAATCACGTGGTAGGACTTGTGAGTTACCAATGCTGGATGACTTTACCGGCACACGTTTACTGACTTGCGTTCGGTCTACACCCCAGGATAACGCAAACAGCTGAGATCCAATAACTCCCAGCTCAGCTTTTAGTTTGTACGGACTGTAATGTGCCAGCTCGTACATATTGTGAATGCCAAGCCGGTTAAGGTGCTTAGCCGTTCGATCAGCAATGCTCCAAACATCGGTTAATTTTTGAATAGTCCAAATTTTGTCAGGGACATTTTGATAGTTGATTATGCCGATTAGACTGGGCTGATGCTTGGCGTACACGTCTAAGGCAATCTTAGCCTGAACTGGGTTTTCACCAATTCCAACAGTTACATATAAACCTAGTTCCTCGTGCACGGTGCGTTGGATTTTTTTGGCGACATCTAGCGGTGTTTTTCCGAATAACCGCCATGAATGAGTCATATCAAGAATGGATTCATCGATTGAGTATGGCCATAAATCTTCATCGGCAACAAAACGCCTGAAGATATCGTTAATTTGTAAGTTACGTTTGATGTATAGGTTCATGCGCGGCGGCACCACAATCAAAGCTTCATCTTGGGGCAAATCACGTTGGCGAGATACGTTGGCTTTGAGCCCGTATCGTTTTTTTGCTTCAGGAGAAGTTGCTAAGATTAGACCGCCATTGGTGTTTTCTTGTTCACTCATGACTACCATGTTGACAGTCAGTGGGTTGTATCCACGTAGAGAAGCCTCTACGCTGCAGTAAAAGGACTTATTATCCACTAAAAAATATACGCCGTGCGGTTCAACGTCATAGTCGTAGTCCATAATACAGTCCCCTTCCTACAAATTAATTAATGCGGGCGTAATCTTCATAGGTTTTGACCACGTATTTGCGTCCGCTATGCTCAATCCAGTCTTCAAAATCAGACTGCAGTCTCGTTTGAAGATCTGGGCGATCGGCATAATAACGAAAAAGTGGCAAGCTTTGCATTGTAAAATGTGCACCTGGTGGGCAACACAATAATTGTGCTAACCAGCGTTGATCTGTTGTTGTTAATTGCATAATATCCTCTAAAAGACGTGGCATAAACGCATTCTGAGCACACGTTGAATTTATTTGGTGGGCACTTTTACTTGTGCGTTAGATTTCTTAGATGACACTGCTTCTGGCTTATCAGGATTGGGTTCTAAATTAAAATGTGCCATTACGCGGTCGTAAAGTTGCTGTTCAATATCGGAGTGTTGTCGTAACCAATCCACACCGTTTTTAACACCTTGACCAATGTGCTCATGATCATATGAATACCAAGCGCCTGATTTTTCAATGTAGTCGAGATCTACGGCGTGTTGAAAAATATCAGCCGTGCGAGAAATTCCTTCACCATATAACATTTGAACTTCAGCAGTTCTGAATGGTGGGAAAACTTTGTTTTTAACGACTTTGATTTTTGTCATGTTGCCATAGACGGGGTGTTCTTTATCAGATGAGTCTTTTAATTGCTCGGCTTTACGGACATCCAGACGAATAGTTGAATAGAACTTTAATGCTCGTCCGCCGGGGGTTGTTTCTGGATTACCAAACATGACACCGACTTTTTCACGGATCTGATTAATGAAGATGATTGTTGTATTGGTTTTGTTCAACGTTCCGGCCAGTTTACGTAGTGCTTGTGACATAAGACGGGCCTGTAGTCCAACATGAGCATCGCCCATTTCACCTTCAATTTCAGCTCGCGGTACTAGGGCAGCAACTGAATCTACAACGATGAGACTTATTGCGCCTGAGCCAACAAGTTCATCGGTGATTTGCAAACCTTGTTCACCGCTGTCGGGTTGTGATAGTAATAAATCATCTACGTTAACGTTTAGTTTGCGGGCGTATGAGACGTCCAAGGCATTCTCGGCATCAATGTAGGCGACCATGCCACCAGCTTTTTGAACGGCTGCTACGGCATGTAAGGCAAGAGTCGTTTTACCTGAAGATTCGGGGCCAAAAATTTCGACCACCCTTCCCTTGGGGAAACCGCCACCAGTTATCAGATCTACTGATAGGACACCGGAACTATTTCGTTCAATGTTTGAGTTGGCACTATCACTCATTTTGATAACGGCCGTGTCACCAAAGCTTTTTTTGATTTTAGTTAGTGCTTTATCTAGTGAAGTTGCACGCCCTTTTGCGTCATCTAAACTGATGAACACGGGCTGCTCCAGAACTGCTGACTTAGATTTTGCCATTGCTGTTCCTCCTAAAACACGAACATATGTTTTGAACAACGAAAGTATATCACATAATTAAGAACCTGTGTTCCCTAAAAATATAAAAATAAAGTCCATTAATATACTCGTATACTAGTGGATTAATGGATAAGTGGAAAAGTATACTAATCCACTAAATCGAAATATAACCACATAGACTTCAAAACTATTCGGTTAGAACATAGTTGGCTGAAGTTTATCAAAAATGCATTAATGGAAAAGTGTACTAGTATACTTTTCCATTAATGCATTTTTGGTTTATCTATTTTGAATTTAGTATACAAGTGGACAAGTACATTAGTATACTTGTCCACTTGTATACTAAAAAGGACACCTGATGGCGTCCTTACTGATTTACTTAGCATCTTTAGTGCGCTGCATAGTATCAAAAATCTCACGTTCGCGAGCTGACATCTGATTAGTCTTGTAATCTTCAATTGCTTCATTAACGAGTTCGTACATTTTAATGTCCTTAATGTAAGCAATTGTTTTCAGCGTTTCATAAACTGGTGGATCAACACGCAAGCTCTTGCGTTGGGAGGCTGAATACTCGTTGACTTTCTTAGCAGGGGAGGGCGTTGTATTCTGATTAGCTAAGCGATCTGTATTGACTCGTTTATCAACATCAACGTTGAAGGCATCGGCATCTTTTTTAATCAAGGCCATGTGGATCCAGCTCCTTTCCTAACTTGGTTAGTCGATTTCCGTGCATGTATTGAGCAGAATACTGATAATCTTCTGGAATATCACCAGTCGTTTCAAAGAGATGAATCCGTTCTTTTAACTCACAGAAAAGATCAGAGAAAATAGAGAACATGCGATTGTCATGCCAATCATCAAACTGAACACCGTATTCACCGTAGTTTTCCAAACGCTGATGATTTTTGATAATCTGATCAAAGATGTATTGCTGACCAAAGTATTCCGTCGTTTTATCCACGATCTTTTGTTCTACCGGATGACTCCGGTCCAAGAGGACCAGCAGGACACCTGCTACCTGGATATCGATTTCATCGTGGAAGTCATTATACAAAGTTTGCAGGTACGTACTGGTAAGATCTTTAGATCCTTCAAAAGCGAAACGTTTTGTTTCTTGGACGACGATAACGTAGTTTGTGGCCACCATAATGTTATCGACTTTGATATCGGTTGCCGGTGGCGTGTCGATGAAAACGTAGTCGTATTGGTCTTTGATTTTATCCAAAAGTTCTTTGAAGTAAAAAGTCCGTTTGTGCACACCTTTAACATGATCGGCCAACCAGGTGCTCCAATTACGAAAGTCTTTATCACCGGCAATTGCATCCAGGTTATCGGTAAGGTGAACGATGCCTTCGCTGAGATCTCGATCTTCAAGACAGCGAGTAATCGATGCTGGCCATTCTGATCGGTTAAAGGTTAGACCGAGCATGAATGTGCTGTTGGCTTGCAGGTCCATATCTATATGTAAAACTTTCTTTTTGAACACGCTGGCTACAGTAATAGCGAACATGACATTGTTGGTCGTTTTGCCAACGCCACCTTTTTGGTTACTTAGGGCAATTACGTAAGTCATAAAATCCCTCCTCGTAAGTACACAAGTATACTTGTGTACTTTTGCTATGACTTGAGTTTA
This sequence comes from Furfurilactobacillus rossiae DSM 15814, assembly GCF_000428925.1. GTDB lineage: Bacteria > Bacillota > Bacilli > Lactobacillales > Lactobacillaceae > Furfurilactobacillus > Furfurilactobacillus rossiae. Next base: position 10,362 of record NZ_AUAW01000013.1, read on the forward strand.
ACACTCCCCTACCCTTTGTCAACATAAAATAGCAAAAGTATACTTTTATGTAAAAGGCATAATATCAGCACATTATAAAGTATACTTTTCCACTAATATACTAATGGAAAAGTATATTAGTGTCTTAGTACAATAGTGGATTAGTCGATTAGTATACGAGTGGATAAGTACACAAGTATACTAATCTCAACAAAAGTATACTTGTGTGAAAAGGTGTTTACAACAAGGATATAAAGTTGTATTCTCATGGTGTAAAAGAAATCACTGATTGTTTTAAGAGCAAAAAGAAAACCGACTTCCTTAGAAGTCGGTGTATGAGCACTTAAGAGTACCCAACAGCTAAATTATCGTTTCGGTCTTCAAGTTTGGCGACAAGAATAGTCCGAAACTTTTCAATAGTCATTGTAATTCGATTGATATAAACTGTCAATTCATTTGCTGAGAACTATATTTCTCAGCTGAAGTTGTTCTTTACTTTTTTTTGATGGCGATGTACATTGACTGTAATTTAATATCATTAAAAAATTTAGTGAGCACTTTCGGAGTATCCAACAGCAATCGTTAATAGCTTTGTTTTGGCGACCAAATCTATTAACAATCATAATTTGTCGAATACGTTTAAGGATACAGAATGGTTTTATGTATACTCCGTAATAGTTTAGCCTGCTAGGTTTATTTAGCAGGCTATTTTTCTGCTCGCGGAAAGGGCAAACTATGCCTTCCTACGACAATTCATGGGGCGCAGTTGAGCTGATTTTGCATGATTCACTGCACCGTTACAAACAAGTACATAGCAAGAAAGTGGTGTCGCTGGTTCCTGAAACCAACGATAAGAAGGGTGCTGTGGCCGTTTTTCGGTCAAAGGGCCAGCTTAAACGTGGTCATGGCTTGGTCATGACGTCACTTGAAGCCTTGCAACAACACCAATCTGAGTTCACTCACTGGACGCCGAACACACATGTCTGGCTTGGTTACAATGGTGACCGAGACAGCTTACGTGGCATGGACAAAACTAATATCAGCCAGATCAACACGTTCGTGGTGGACGTGGATTTTGAAGACGATAACGAACGTGACAAGCATGCTGAAGATGTTAATAATGCCAGTGTCTTGGACACGTTAGGCGGCACTGGGATCCCAACGCTCATGCTGAAGACTGATCGTGGTTATCAGATCTATTATGTTCTCAAGGAGCCGGCGTTTGTGGCCAAGCGTAAGAGCGGATCAATGCCTGTGATCGCAACGGCCGAGAAGATTGCTGATAATTTAAAATTGTATCTATCAAAAAGCCTGTCCAACGTTGATTTGCATTGCTCTGCGTTAGGTGTATTTCGTATGCCAACTAACCAGAATACGATCTGGTTTGATCCAACCAGCACCTATTCCTTTGATGACTTGATGTCCTGGAGTATGCGACAAACGAAAGCAGCTCAAAAAGCCAAGCTGGTCAAAATTGGTTTACATAGTGTTCGGCGGGTTACTCGTCGACAAATTGATCAGTCCTGGTACCAGGGCTTAATTCATTGTACCGCCGTTAGTCCGGACTGTGGACAGGATGTTGGGCGGCACAATACATTGTTTACATTGGCGTTGGCCAACTATTCATCAAACGTCCCTGAAGAGGCTGCGTTAGTTTCACTGATTGAATTTAACGAACGTCTGGAGCTGCCTTTGTCTGCAAGAGCCGTTGAACTAGTGGTCAGAGACGCTTATAGCGGTAAGTTTGCTGGTGCCCGTAAGGATTATATCCAAGCGCTGCTAGAAGCCTGGGACGTGCCTGAAGTAGCTAAAACCGTTGATCGTCGTAACTGGTATAAGTTCGCCAAGCCACGTAATGAGCGGTCTTATTCACATGTGTCTGAATGGGCGGTCGACGTTTTAAAATTCATTAATGCCAGAGGACAGGGGAAAGCCCGCGTACAGTTGAGTACACGGGCTATTCGTGATGCATTGAAGATCTCGGCTGGGTCGCTGAACAAAGTTCTGAAGCAACTACGTGAATCTGGACAGTTGATCATGCGGGCCGGTAAAGGCTCACAAGCGCCTGAACTAGCAACCATTAGTATGCTTCTAACAGCGGCCATGACGCGGCGTCTGAAGGTCGCCAGTGACTGGTGGGCCTATGTCCAGGACCAGCTTCAAAAGTATCGCCAACCGGACGCTGTTGAACCCGTTGCTGAAGCAGTAGATTTATTTGATGTGCCAGAGGCAATCTTAACCTCGTAAAATTTGTGCTCTAAATTGCCATTAACGGGTTTATGTCTTAGAAAGTTTGCTTGGTTGACACGCGTGTTTAAAAATTTACGATTGCGTTTTATGCATGCTGGGCGTATATTAAAGATGTGGTTATCGAACGTATGTTCTTGTTGTAAACCTTGTTGGTTCGGGGTTTTGACCGTCATTGCATAAATGTTTTTATGATAATTGAGTGACGCAGTCAAGGCTTTAAACTGCATGGTTTGTGAGATGAATTAAAATTTGGTGATTGCTTAATAATTTTTTACGAGCTACGATTTTTGCGTAATTAATTGTTGGTCCTCGTACACGAGGGCATTAAAAAAAGGGTGCTCCAAGATGCAATAAGGGTACTGGTACTACCAGAATTGCAGAGCTTGGTTGACACGAAAACGTACTTCACTACGTTTTCATGAAAGCACTCCTGATCGCTGTTGTTGTACGCAACAGCACTTCTATTTTAGCAGTTAATTCACTAACTTTCTACACTTAGTCGTAGTGCACCGAAATGCTTTTAGATAGGCCTTGAGGACACTTTGATGCAGTGGTTTGTGAATTAGCAACACATGAGGCGACTAGTTCCCCCCAGAGCTTGTGTTGGCTTCTATTCCCCAGATGTCTTTTGCCGAGTGTGTTAACTGTTAATTGGAGTGTGAGTGTATGCAGTGGTTCATCGGGACTGTTGACGTGAAAGCGTTGGCAGTCCCTTTTTTAGTGCCTTCATGTTTGAGGATCAGCAAGACAGAATGTGTCGCCAAAGGCGGTTTTTACCGTCATCATTCTGGGCAGTCGTAACAGGTTCGAAGGGGTAGGGGATTTTTATGATCGTTAAAGCATATATTCCAGCGGTTCGGTTGCATGAGTTTGGGTTCGTGAAGACGGTTGATGATCAGGATGCTGGTGAGCGGTTTTGGCAGTATCGGGCTCGTGTCGGTTATTTTCGCCGGGGGTCAGTGATGTTTAAAGTAACCGTCCTTGATCATGCTCGTGGATCACGAGAGTGGGCGAGAATCACGTTTAAAACTTATTTGCGTGAGTCGCCGGCGATTGGGCTGAGTCAGTCCGCATCATCGTTATTTGAGCAAAATATAACGCGAGTTTTGCGGTATTTAAAACCAGTCATTGGGACAGTGTATTTTTCACCAGATTTTGGCCATGATTGGAAAGCTGACGAGCAGTACGTGTATTTGGAGCGAGAAGCAGCAAAGGGGACTGGACAACATGCCATCAATCAGTGATTTACAACGTTTATTGCGTGACCACCCTGAATTTTTTGATTCCGAGCACGACGATGAACATTGCTCTGAATGTAACGCTATCAAGCGGCTTGGTCGGCAAATTTGGCTTGGTTCGCCAAACAGGCTAGCACGCGATTCGAATTATGTCCGTTTTTGCTGGTTTGAGACACACAGTATTCGTGCCGTTGCGAGAATGACTGCACAGAGCCGACCGGCTGTAAGAGAGACGCTCGCGCGTCAAGGGCTGTATCACGGTAATAAGGGGGCCGCATCATGATCGCCTATGGATTCAAGATGGGTCAGTCGGGCATTATCGATCGGGATCATCGTATTTATTGGCGGGTTCCGACAGTGCTCAAGTCGATTTTTTCTGTTGAAGAAAAAGAGATGCGGCGCTGGACTGAAGGTGCTGGCGTCTTAGCGGTGGCTCCTGATGAAACTGGTCAATTATGCGTGGTGTGTGTGTATGCGATCGTCAGTCAATCGCAGCGCATCAATGCCAAAGGGCAAGCACCCATTGATCCGAATCGTTTACCGTATATTGACTGTGTTATTTCACAGATCAATGGTCCGGCGTTGCAGGTGTTTGAATTTGTTAAGGCCTTGTCGGATGAACAAATGGAACTGAGCCTGTTGAAAACGGCTGAGGAACATCTAGATCAGCATTCACGACGATCTAGTCGTGACAAGACTAATAAGCAGGTAACGGGTGACGCGTGATGATCATTAAACAGCGACCAATTTATGAGATTAGTCGAACCGCCTATGTGCAACATGAAAAGCAGAAACAGATTCAAGGCAAATTAGCCGACTTTCCACGTGAGCGTGTGTTTATGAAATGGGCAGCCAATGTTGCACTAGTAATCATCGTAGTTTTGTTGATTCTGGTCGTGATTTTTGCGGTTTTGCCCACGCTGCACTGGCCGCGTCTGGGATTTTAGGGAGAGACTATGCAGGTAAAGACTTTAAATTTACGGCGCTATTTGCCAGGGCGCACACGAACGTTAATTATATCGGGTTTGCTGGCAGCAGTGATGGTCATGTTGATTTTTGTAGCTATTTCCAATGTCAGTTCTGATCTTTGGTCGACAGGTCGACCTGAGTCGTCGCCAACGGCCGAATATAATTTGCCGACTGATGCTCGTATTAACAACGTGTCAAGAGCTAAGCAAAGTGACGGGACACAATGTGTTTATGTCCAATATGAACGGACCTCTAATCACCAACAGTTTTTAATGATTCGGTCTACTCAGACTGGCAGTTGGTTTACAAATGGCACCACCACGGAAGACACGATTCCATATCGATAATGGGTTGAAACCCAGAAAGGCAAATTATGTTAGCAGATGCAATTAAAGAACGGACGATTTTTATTGTGAGTGGTGATACGAGCCGTTCACCACATGGTGCACAGCTGTACCTATATTTGGCCACTTACGATTATACGATTGCCCTCGCACAGAAAACATCGCTTGAGCATCAGGGGATCTTGGCAACGGTCACGGCTATGGAACTGAATGAATTAGAAAACCATTATTTAGGTGGTGCGAGTCCAGAACCAGCGGATCCGGCAGCAATCAAATGATGTGATGTCAGTGCGTAAATTGTTTTAACGGAGGGATTAGATGTTTAAAGCAAAAAATAAAACGCCTGCCCATAGTTTGAACAAACTGTGTTATGTGGTTTCGTTCAAGTATGACGCGCTTGCTGATGAACCGGTTATTGTTAGCCCTGCTGAAGATGTCGCGATCACGTGGGCACTTAAAGAGGGTTATCTACCGAGTGAATGGTGCAAGCAAAATCTCAGTTTAAATTGGTCCGACCTTCGACATAACAAAAACTATCGCAAGTTACGTGATGATTTAACGGCTGGTTTAAGCCTGGACTTTTATCCGGCTCATAAAGTGATTTCCGGACGCAACTTAACGGTCATACGACCTTCTGGGATCGCGATTGACCCGGCACTATATACGCTCAATCCTGAGTCTGGTCATTAAGGGGGGAAGGGACATGACTAAATATCAAAAGAAGACGTTAGTAGTATTTGTGGGACTTCTGCTGATGCTTGGTTTCAGTGCTGTCAGTTTTAATTTTGTTACGCAAGAGATGAAAACCTCTTCGCCGTCAGCAATTGGCCGAGTCGTCCAAGGAACAGACAAAGCAACGGTTGTGGTGTTTAAAAGACATGGTTGTCCAGATTGTCGGTCGGTTCAGACACTAGTTAAGATGGGTGCTTTTTCCCAAAAGACGGTGTTTGTCGAAGCTACGTCTAAAGATGACCAGCAGTATTTTAAACGTTTCGGGGTTAGACATACGCCAACATTTATGATCTTGAAGCAAGGCCAGCCACAAATCCTATGGCGTGATCACGGAAGACCGGTGCGCATGTATTCAGGCACCGATCGCAAAAAGATTAAAAAAATCTTTGGGATACGACCTACGGTGATTGCAGCGGGGTGGTTGCATGTTTAAACAATTCATTGACATCTGCACCAAAGGCGTTCATCGGTATCAGGCGTGGCTGCGGCGGGTTCATCAGTGGTTGGAAGATCACTTCCGGTTACGGAAATTTTTATTACCAGCGATTATTCTTGGCATCATGATTGGATTAGTAATTAACACGCGTATGGTGCCAAAAATCACTCGTTTTCCAGACAGTGCCCTCGGCACAGCTCAGCAAGTGGGTGGGCAAAATGGGGCTGCCAATATTACGCTACAATCTCGACAGTATAATCAGAATCAACAATTCATGGTTATTAGTATGTCACTGAGTGGCACCACTGCCCAAGTTGTTGATCCAGAGTTTATTCACTTTAAAGTGTCCACGATGGTGCCACAAGACGTACGTTATGAATTGCTACCGTTGGCCAACAACTTTATTTTGGTACTGAAGCATTTAAAGCCTGGGTACCAAGGGATTCAAATTATTGTCACGAGTAAACAACCAAATATTCAAGCGTTGCAACAACAGGCTTCTTCACAGTCGAGCGGTGCAGAATCGAGCAGTTCTTCGAGCTATAAACCTGCTGTAGCTTCTTCGAAGGCGACGTTTGTTATCAATGAACGTAAGGGCTTTATCGACAACAAGTTGCAAGCACGAAGTCGTACGGATTATGCGGTTGATTCTCTGAAAAAGTCCATTGTCGGCGAAAGAAAGTCGATTAAACAACAGGACAAACTGATTGCGGTTTATAAAAACCAAATTATTGCAGATCGTCATGAAGAGGACTCAGCAGCCCAAGATAGCCAATACCAGGTCAGTGACAGCAGCACGGCAGCTAGTTATGATCCAGGGGCGGATATTAAAACGCAAAAAGGCAGCATTAAAGATGCGCAGAAGACACAAAAGACGTCACGTCATCAGATCAAGTTGTATGAGAAACAAATTGATGATGTGCGGTCAGGCAAATATAAGTTTGGTTCTGATGTTAGTGCCAGCACGGTTAAATAAACGGAGGTGCACTTTGCGATTGAGTGATGGGATACGGCAGAAATGACGACACAGCGCCCTTTTGAACCTAGCTGGTATTGGTCTAAGTATTGGCTTCATTGTTATGTTCACTAAGGTCGTTAATCAATCAACAACCTATTTGTTTGTGATACTGCTTATTGTAGATTTTCAGGTTGCCGATTTAGATCTTAAAATTGCAAAGCATGAGGTTAAACAACACCAAAATAATGTGACTGAAATGGTTGATTTCAAGTTAGCTGAAAGAATGGATTGGATTGCTCTTTTGATGATGATTCCTGTATCCATTTTGTCGTTGATTTCAATTTTTATGTAGTTAAAGAGGCACGAACACTTACTAATTCGAGTGTCCGTGCCTTTTGTTTCTGAGCACTTTTGTGAGAAAGGATGATTGCCATGAATGAGGCACAGTTAGATCAAGTTGCACGAGAATATTTTGACATTGTAGGTAATGATCTGGATTTGAAATATCGACTTAAATATGAAAAGCATCGGGTTAGGAATCAGTTGCTGTTGGATGATATTCTGGTAAATTCAATCATATCAGCGTTTGACGCATTAGGCGATGTTGGCTGGTATTCAGACGATGATCCTGAAGGCTGGCAGGATGTTTTAAATACAGGCTCGATGTTCATTGAATTTTATCTTGACTGGCGTGGAGAGTCCAAGTTTTTCAATAAAAAGCCCTGGTCTGAAGCTACAAAATTAGAGATTAAATATTTTCATTAATTGGCCATCGGTTTTAGCTATTTAGTTTTCCTTTTGTAAGAAGAGACTTCTGTACATGGCTAGAGTCAAGCTGACGCCTTTCCACTTATCATTGAAAGTACCTTCAAAATACGCGATTAAGGGCGTGTGCTTGTCGATCAATGGCTGAATATTTTCTCCGTATAAGACCCGTGATAGTTTTGACTTTTGGGTGTAGAGGGTTAATTTAGGGTGATTTTCAAATATGACCTGAACAACTGATTTCTGTTGTTCGTCGGTACCCCATTTGGGCTTAGCCAAATGAGCCGGACCGTAATAGATATGAAAATCTTCTTTCTTTGCTGGCTTTTGTGCCAGATTCCAAAACAAAGTGTTTAGACTAGCGGTCCCGTGCATGTTTGGCAACGAACGTCTTGCGAAGGGCGAATTGGCATCAAAGTTAAAGTTAAAAGGATAGAGTTTATTATTATCAAATGTCGAATTGTTAAAGAGATCTACGATAGTATTCAATTCATTGACATGAACTTTGGTGTGTCTTATAGGCTTGTCCTGATTAGCTTTGGATTGCTTGGTTTCAGTCGTGTCTGTGGATTGGTCGTTAGTATTTGACTTTTGAACCTTAGAGACGGCAGTTGTCGGACGGTTGCTGAACACGATTGCAGTTTGATCTGCAACGGCATGATTTACGTAATCCACGGCCTGCTTTGCTTGCCGCTTCTGGGTGATCTTTCCGACGGCCGTACATCAAAGGATGTGATGTCCTTCTGGACTTTCATCCTGCAAAGTAAAGCGATGTGATACTTTTGGAGACGACCAAGCATAGTATGTTAGTTTGACATGACACTCTGGATCTGAACAGTGAAAGGCCTTTGGATCGTCTATCTGATGGATTTGAATTGCGGTCCATATTTCATCAGCGGTCTTTATTTCTTCTAATTGTTCACTGTAAGCTTTTTTGGTCATAATAAGTTCCCCCTGTTTTAGTTTGAAACTTGATGTTTCAAATTCAGTATATGGACTCTGTCTAAAATCACCTAATCACCACATTTTCCGAGATGTGATGATTATTTTTTTGTCTTAAGTGGGTCTGAAGCTAGGAGATTTTTGACTTTTATGGGATATTCCGAGTGTGCAAAAGGTGTGAGGTTGTGTGGGTAAAAGGTGTGTTGAATAGTGTGCATAACATGCGCACGAGAAAGATTTGTTCATCACCGAAAAACCCCAGCACTGCTGGGTGCAACGCGAAGCGTGCATCGTTTTCCCTTATGCTCTTTCTTCACTTTACTCAAATGAGTAAAGTATCGGCCAAGCTTGGTCGATCAGGTTTCTCTGATTTTGAAAATGGGGTGGTAGTTTGACTGTTTATTTTGAGTCCATTCGAATTAGTCGTCATGCTTCAATGCGTATTCAACAGCGTCTCGGTTTACATAAACGGGCGCAAAAACGATTGGCAACGAACATGTGGGAACGTGGTCTAAGATTTTCCGAATTGTCCAGCTTACTTAAAAAGTGGGTACTGCGTCAGTTGAGTTTAAGTTCTCCAACAGGGGCTGAAGGGATTGTTTACGATAATGCGTTGTTCATTGTGTCACTGGATGGTGTCGTGATAACCGTTATGCAAGTGCCAGCAGCTTTACAGCAGATTGCTGCGCGCTGCGGTCGTGTGGCGAGCAATGGCGGCATTGCAGCCGGTCCTCGGGTGCCGGACGGGCGGCCCTCAATCGCCGGGCTGGCTTTTCCGAAATGCATCAGCAAGGAAAGTGAGGCATAAAAATGAGCCTAGCCAGTATTTTTCTTATTCTCGGTTTTTGCTGCTTTGCTGTAGGAGTTGTGCGATCGATAGTGACAGATCATTGGTTGCCACTTCTGCTTGGATTTTGTTTGGAAGTTGTTTTGCTGGTGGCACTGACTGTTACTAGCGGCATTGTGAGTCAGAAAATTGCAGTTGATACTCCCGACAGTGATCAAATTAATGTTGTAAAGACTTCACGTCCCAAAATCTATTACGGGGCCATAGCGACTAAACGGGATGTTGCTGAAGACGACGGGCTTACTGATGATCATCAGGATGTCGTGACCTATCGCGATCACTCAGGATACGTAAGAAAACTGAGAATGGACAGTACAGAGGAGCACGGGTTCTCGTTTTCAGATTTAACAACAACATCGCAATCGTTTGCTGTGAGACAGTCCTCTACTGTCAAACATCCAACGATTGAGCTAATCCCGTATCGAGCGTCAACAAAATGGAACTTTTGGACTTCATTCGAGCCACGAAAGTGGTACCGTCAAAAATCAAAAATTATTTATCGTGTTATTTTGCTGACGCCTTTAAATTACCCTGGTGGCGGCAAGATTGATTTCTAAAACTAAAGTGCGAAGCCAACTAGGAGACATCTATGGAGACGATTAGTGTGCGAATATCGGCAGAATTGAAAAATCAGTTACAAAGCAAGGCTCGTCAAAACAATTCAAGTTTAAGTGCCTACGTTGCGTCAATCTTATTAAGAGAAATTAATGGCAACGAAGACCCTAGCATCCGCGCTTATTTGCACCTTTTCGGCGATCAAATTAATAAATTAACGATTAGCAACAATCGAGTTAATGAAAACATGGTAGATCTGACTAGTGCTGTGCTAGAAGCAATTACGGTTGATGGCGGAGGGAATGATGAGTAAGAAGAGAATTTGGTTAATTGCTATATTGGCTTGTATTGCGCTTGTTTTTGGCTTTAAAAGTTTTTTCTATTTTCCGCCGCTAAATGTGCAGTTAGGGACCGTCAACAAACCAGTTTCGCAAAATGCAGATCCAAATAATTTAGCTAATCTGGTGTATCAACCAGGCAGTAACCCGGTCATCTAGGTTAACGGTGGCAAGGCGACATTAGATCCAAACAGTTGGCATGCGAACAGTGTTCAATATGCAGCGTTGGATAATATGGGTCGAACCAGTACCGGTAACACCGGATATTTATGCAAAGCCAACGTCACGAATGACGCATTAAGGCAACAGCAGACGGTTAATCCAACCGGCTGGCACCAAAAACGAGTCAAAGGGACCTACGTCGTTAATCGTGGGCACATTATTGCGTACTCGTTGTCGAAAGGGATTGCGGTTGATGGCTCGTACAATCCCAACTTGCAGAGTGGTGATCAAGACAATCCCAAGAACCTTTTCACAGAAACGACCTTTACAAATCAAGAATTGCAATGGCCATATGAACAGAAGGTCCAAAAGGCCTTGATTGCAAATAAACAAGTGGTCTATCAGGTTACACCAGTATTTAAAGGCATTAACACAATGGCCGCAGGGGTTCATATGCAAGCTGCGTCCACAGACGGCACGTTGAACTATAACGTCTTTTTATTCAATGTTCAGCCAAATGTTAAGTTCAATTATTTAACGGGTCGCAGCGTGATTGATAACGCGATGGTGGTTCCGCAGGCGGCTGATGCGCCGAACTTCAAAGGAAAGTGATGCAATATGAGTAATCAAGTTGAACGGCAGAATAAGCTGCCAACGACGCAACATGAAGATAGCCTTCAAAATAGTGAGAGTCGTATCACTGTGTTGTTATCGAAGCAAAATGATTTATTGTTTGCGCAATTAAAGGACTGGGCCAGAAGTCAGGGGACTGATGTTAACAACGGCAAGCTCTCTGACAGTGGACTGTTTAATTTCGTTTTGGCAACGTTTGGCGAGATCTTTTTGGCGACACCCAAGCGGGCTAATCAACGATATGCAGTGGCCAAATCTAAGGCAATTTCAGGGATCGATGGTGATGATCTTCGCGATCACTTAGACAGTCGATTAACGGCCATCATGGATAGAATTACTGAAAATTATTACCTAACCATGGCGACAAATGTTACTTTGACGCGTGCTGACCCTGATAACTTTTTAAAAATTGAAAGTATGTATGACAAAGACACGACTGAATTTGCGATCCACAAAAATTTACATCATGTCGTGCGTGAAGATGCCAATCGCAACGCTTTATTGAAACAGCAACAACGACGCAGAAAGTATGAGGGGTAATAAATGGATATTGATATGATCCACCAATTGCACGAACTTGAGGCAGACGAAGAATGGTTTCGTATGGTCGGCACAGAGCGGCGCCTTAACCATTTCGAAGACGTCGATTTTGATAAATATCAGACGAACCAGGATCGCGTCGATCGTAATCGAACGTTGTTACTGGGTATTCGGGCGGGCTTGTCTGAAAATAATTCTCCTGATGAACCAGTCCCGTTACGACGTGCCTGGCGAGGTCATGGGCAAAAAGAAGGGCTGCGACTGTTAACGACCGTTTACCGTAATTATGGTTTAAGGTATCGAGAAATTGCTGAATTGTTGGGGATCAATGCCAGTACGGTTAGACATGATTTACGGCCCTTCAAGGATGGCGAAATGATTAAGTCAGATTTCGTGATTAATATGCCACGTGATAAAGTAGCTGACTTAAAAATTACGTTAGGACTTGATAATCATGCGAAACGCAAATAAAAGTCAACATGGACCGGATGTAATCTACACACAACAGTTTCACGCGGCTTCAGCCAACTTCTTGAATTACATGGAGCGTGACAACGCTGTCGATATGAAGGCAGATTACAACCTTAACTATGAATTGGGACCAAATGTCCAAGAAGACTCTGAAGCTGTTCGGGCTGGATACATTGGCTACATGGATCGTAATCCTGCGACAACGCTAGAAGATGACGTCAGCCAGGACACATTAAAAGATTTAATTCATCAGTTGCCAGAAAAGCAGCAACAGCAGGCTATGCGGCTGCAGGAACAATTACATTTACTGATTACGCAGCGCCGAAAGCTTTTGAAACAGCAAGGTGAGCTGGATCAAGGGCAATCTTATCGTTTAACTCAACAGGAAATTCGCTTCAATCAAGAATTAAACTCAGTCACCCATGCTGGACAGGTGAGATTACCAACATTTGATCAGGATGATTTCAATATCACGCGTGATCAAGAACAACAGTTGCGACAGAGACTTGCTCGCGGTGAGAAAAACGGCACGATTATGTGGCAAGGTGTTGTCAGTTTTGACAATGACTTTCTTAAACGGATTGGTGTTCGCAATGCAACAAACGGTCATGTTGATCAACGGCGACTCAAGGCTGCTATTCAAAAAGCGATGCCAGACATGCTGATCCAAGAAAATTTGCAGCAGGATAGTTTCTGGTTCGGGGACATCCATTTGAACACACATCATGTACATGTTCATTTAGCTATTGCTCAAGAGCGCAATACCAGGTTGCTGACGAAAGATGGGCAACCAAAAGGAACCTTCTCAAAACGCTCGTTTGACATATTTAAACGTGAAGTGCATCGACAGTTGGCCAATAATCGAGATCAGGAAATTGAGATTGAGGACCGGATTAATTTGTTGCGCAAAAACTTGGTGTCTACGATGAAAACTGACCTGCAGCAACCAAACACAGAGCTTGAACAACAACTGGAACGGTTAGTGCTGGTATTGCCAGATTATTCGGATAAACGCAAATGGCGTGCGAGTAATCATCGAAAGGATTTTGCTGAAGCACACCAAATTGGTGATGACATAATTAATGAGTTGTTAGAGCATGACCTGAAGGGCTTGAATCAACAACTGACGCAGACGCTTAACCGCCAATTAGCACAGCGACAATCAGCCTATGGGCAGATTGATGTAGCGTCAAAAAATCGGCAAATGCAACGGGTTCATGACCGCTTACTGAATGAAGTCTTTAGAACCGTCTCTAACTATGACCAAAAAGGGGCCAAATCTAAGCTGACGCAGCAAGTTGAGAACGACGACTTTTTTACTAACAGTCAGCGGATTGATGAATTAAAGGCATTGATTAAGGATCAGCAACCAGGTAATCAATCGGCCAGTTTAAAGCTGGAACTTGGACTGCGTAAGAACCATTTGCGACTGATGAATCTTGAACAGCAACGCTTTTCAATAGAAGCGCGGTTAGCACGTTTACAATCATCTGAAGGTGATCATGAATTACAACAGCGATTGACTAACCGGTTAAATCAAGAATTACGATATGTAAATTTGCAGAAGAAGCCGCGTTTTAAGCGCACAAAAGCCGAGAGCCAAGAATTGGCTGCGTTGAAACGCTCTCAGACGCCAATTGGAGTATTGCAGGTGTCCAATGCATCACCAGAGCTTGTCAGTGCACGCAGTGGATCATTAAAACAAGAACAGCAGTGGTTACGTGACTTTCCTGATGATCCTGGTTTGAATGCATATTATTCGGCCGATGATTTGTCCAGTGTCAGACAACAATTGGTTCGAGATCAAGAATTATTGCAAACTAAGAGCCAAGTCTTTTTAAATAATCAGCGAATTGATCAACCAGGAACAACGATTCAAAAAAAACAGCAGTTACGTGCCGAAAACAATCATCTGTTCCAGCAAATAAAGCATGTTGATTATCTGAACCGTCACGGCCCACAAGCTCGAAAAGAGTCTGATGAGAAGAAAGTTGATCAGCAGAAAACGCTGGATGTCCGTGAGCAAATGCCTTTCAATCAAGCCCAACATGCCATATTTAAAGGCCTAGCTGGTGAGCTTAAGGGTAGTTGTCGTAAACAATTGCAGGCTATGAACGATCATTTGGATAGTGGCGATGACATTGATCGAGATGATCGACGTGAAGCATTGGCAATTGAAACAGGCTTTGAACGGTAAAGGAGTGTTCAACGATGAATGGTGAACTTGGCATAATCACAAATATTATTCCTGGAAAGAACGGTGTTAATCGAGTAGTAGTCACGCTATTTGCTGATGAAATTGATATTGTCGTCAAGGTTGACGATCTATTATTGAATTTTTTGTATGACCACATGGTCGTGGCAGTTAACGAAGCACATACAGAGATTCTAACAAACCAGAAAAGTTAATTGATACGTGTTGAAGGACGGCCAATGGCTGTCCTTTTTGTTTTGTCTTGGCGAAAGTTCGGAACTAAATATTGAACCCTATTCTGACAGTGTTTACAGCTGTTGACACAAATAGAAAGGGCTTAATAATATGGTCGGAAAAAAAGAACAAGATGGACTAATATCAAACAGCACCATTAAGAAATTTGTGGAGGATCAAGGCAATGTCATGACCGATGATCCTAGTCAAGCAATCTATTTGCTGACTGACGGTTCAATGATTTCGGGCTCGGACCCTGAAGAACCTATGGAGCGATCATACGATCATCGCATGATTGAGGGCTTGCCAGGCATTGATTTAAGTCGCTATGACGATGAATTTTGGGCAAAGACGTTGGACAAAACCGGTATGGTTTTGCTGACTCCGGAAACAAAGATGGCTCTGACTACTGATGGCCAGCATTTGAACTCAACACAACAAAAAGTGCTTGATGAAGCTGGTTACACAGTCTCTGCAGCATGGCCAGCATATGGGTACAGTTTCGATCATGAGTTTGCAAAAGAGACTGGGCAAAGTAAGGAAAGGGTCCATGATGTGAACCCTGCTGCTTCAGTAAAGGAGTCTAATCAACCTGGTGATTTTGCTGGTTTGGCAACCAGATTAGCACAGACAGATAAGCAAACTACGGTAGAACGCACAGTACGGCAGGAAAATGAGAAAGTAAATGAAAATGTCGAGTCAGGACCTTCAGGGGAAAGTAAAGGAAAATCAATAGATACTCCAGCTGCTGAAAAATCAGTGCAAAAGACTGACAAGGCGCGTGGTCAAAGCGAAAAAAATGATTGCTCTGCATTAGATTGGATGGGTGCGCGTGCTGGCAAGGCCCTCAACGATCAGACGGCGACAGTTGAGGCTCTAGAAGAAACAATCAGTCACACTGGTCCACTTTTGAACTATGGCCGTGAGAATCGTTCTTTACTGATGAAGTTTGATCCAGAGGGAAAGCATTTTGCGACTCGGAAAGTCTATGAAGCTGGTGGACTGAAGCTTCCTAGTGATCATAAATTGAAGTCTGTGGCCGTTTTTAAGCCTGTTGATCATTCTGTTAATGGCAAGCCGGTTGAGTTTGAAGCGACACGAATGTATTCCGCCGAACAATTTGAAGGAAAACTTCTTTATTTTGCTGAAGGTATTGCACAGGGCCAACATAATGTTGGCGATAAGGCTTGGCCATCAAAGCTTGGCGCGGTCACAAATGCGTTTGTGACGAACCATGTACCTAATCCAATTAGGCAAGAAGATCCTTTACGTTCAGCCCAGTCGGCGATGACGCGTTATATGGTGCGTGATTACGCTGGTATCACGGAGAACGATTCTGGATTTAAATTTAATGCAGCGCAGGCTAAGGCCATTGGTGATCTTTCACCAAAAGAACGAAAACGGGTGTACATTGGCTCTGCCAATTTTGCGCGTAAGGTTGTTAAAACGGTCGATAAAGACCTTGAACACGCGCCATCACGCGCAGAATACATGAAGCAAAATCCTCAGTTTGCTAGACAAGAGCAAACACGGCTAGCTGACCGAGCAAAAACACAACCGAAACGTTAGGAGGGACAACGATGAATGACAAAATAGCGCGATCGAACGGTATGGATCCGCATGACATGCATCACACTGTAGACTTCAGTAAGATTGACGGGTTAAACCCCAATCAGCGTGAATATATTCGCGCAGGTATTGAAGGCACCGAGCGGTTTAATCATTTAAGCCAACAATTACCGTTAAATGAGCGAGTGACGGCTGTTAAGACAGTACAGAATTCAGGCATCTCAGCTTCAGACCTGGTGAAACATCTTGAAGTTCAACACCGACGAGAAGTTGTTCAAAGTCGAGTTCAACGGAGAACCATAGCACGCTGATTTATAAAAATGAAAAGGTGAATGGCCAAAAGTCATTCATCTTTTAAGTTAATTGTGATTCAGCAGTCGTGTGTATTATTTGAGTTTTTAAAAACAAGAGGTGAATTTTTATGCGCAGACAGAACTATTCCACAAAAGAGTTAGCTAATTTGTCGATTAAAAGTTATCTTGATTATTCTGGCATTCCCTATGACGCTGGGGGAAACTTTGTAAAGCTGCGTGATCATAATTCCTTAGTTGTGGATTTGAAGCATAACATGTTTAACTGGAACTCTCAGGGTAAGGACGGCAATTTATACAATTTTATTCGGGAATACGAAGGATTGAGCGTGGCGGAAACTTGGAAAAAATTGCAAGAATTTGCGCAAAATCCTTCATCACATGTTAAGGCTGTGCCGGTTGTTGGGCGTCGCTCACATGGCGGTAATCGTTTAGATGGAACTGCATATCGACAAAACATTTATCCTGGGCAAGCTGACACTTCTGAAGTACGTAAATACTTACAAGACACGCGAAAGCTTTCGCCGATTTTGGTCACCAGTATGATTGATGCCGGTTATATTCGTGAACTGAAGAACCACGCGGCCTTTTTCGCATGGTTTGATAAAGACGGTAAAGAAGTGGGCGGAAACCAGCAGGGAACGTGGATTGATCATAAAGAATTTGGCAGACGTGGCACTTTAAAAAAAGATGCTATGGATAGCCGTATTAATACAGGATTTAATTTTGAGACAGGCACTGGTGGAGATAATTTATACGTGTTTGAATCACCAATTGATGCTTTGTCCTATTTTCAATTACATGCTGCTGAACTTAGTCAAACTAATAATTCTTTTCTTAGTCTCGATGGAGCCGGGAGCAAAATCGGCACAGTGTCACGGTATGCACAAGAATATCACCAGGAACTTTTTAAACAAGTACATTTGTGCTTGGATAACGATAATGCCGGAAAGATGGGCGAGCTGGAGTATTTAGATCAATACAACAGTTTGTATGGACAACCCGTGATTGAAGTCCCGCTGAAGGGCAAAGATTGGAACGAACAACTTACAAGTGGTTTTGGACCTGGGCATACGCAGCTCTCGGAAAAAGAGTTCTTAACAGACTTGGCTAAAGTTCCTGTAGTTCAAAGAGATCCCAAACTCGATCACAAAATTAGTCAAGGATATAACAATATGTATTCGAAGAGTCGTGCCCGTTAAGAGCATGGCTTTTTGCGTGAGATGGCGAATGTTGTTTCCATTGTGTAAAAGTTCATGATGCGTGGTGTAACGCAGAAATCATTCAGGAGATGGAAATATGATCAATATCAAGGCTCTACAGCAAGATGCGCTCGTCAAAGAGCACGTTAAGGCGTATAAGGTCGGTAAGCAATGGGTGTTTGCAGGGATCTTTGTATTGTCGACTATGGGCATGATGGGGGCCGATTCAACAGCTCATGCTGATGCAACTCCATTAAGTTCAACAACGCCCGCTGTTGCAGCTCAACAAGAGGGGAAGACTAGTAGTCAGAGTGCGCCTTCCTCGAACCCCACAGCAGCCCCGTCCAATCAGTCTCAGTCAGTTACATCTAACACAACTAAAAACAATGTAAGCACGCCAGTTTCTTTAGGTTCAACTAAGGCAGAGACCACGACCGACTCGGTTTCATCTTTACCGGCAACGTCACTGGCTCCAGCCAGTATGGCTAGCCAATCAACGCCATCTGCAACATCTACAGCTGTTCCTTCAGCAGTGAGTCAAGCAACATCTACTGCTCCGGATTCGTTAGCCAATAAGGTCAGTCAGACGGCAAATTCGGAAACTAGTGCAACGAGTGTTGCTTCAGCAACTAGTACAACAACGTCGTCAGCTAATGGTTCACAAGCTGTTAGTGCAACAAGTGCAAGTAGCACTTCCTCGGCAGCTCAGAACTTAGCGACTTCTGCGACAGGTAAAACGTCGAATGCATCACAATTTCAGGCAGCTAGTTCAACTAGTACGGCATCTGCCGAATCCCATATAGCTTCCATTGCCAGCCAAAGTGACGCATCCCAGAGTGTGAACACAGTTGATCTAGGGGACGTGACAGATGCAGTAGCTCAGGCAGCTAAGAATCATGCGTCAGCGGTCTATGCAGCAAGTAAGACACCACAAGAATTAACACGAATAGCAGCGGCTAGCAATGTTACGAATACTGCTGGTCGATTGTCTCCAGATGAAACAACGCAAAACAAGCAAGGCCTGTTAATCACAAATGATAAGAACTCAATCACAAGTTGGGCAGTTACCGGCTTACCTAGTGATATGACTCAAAATATTTATGATGCTAGCAATGTACCTACAAATATTAATTATTTGGCCTCGAGCAATGGCATCAAGGAACTTGACCTAAATGGGCCAATTGGAGCAGATACCAGTAACTTAAAAGTGGTTGGGACTTATGAACCAGCTGGTGCTTCTTTTAATGGGCAAAAGATTTCGAAAATTGTTGTCACATTTGATAAATTCAGTCCTTATTTGACAGATAAATCTTTGAATCGAGATATCATATTTAGCAACAATCTTTTTGGTGGTATGTGGACTGTTGGTTGGGATTATGATTTCACGCCTGTTTTTTATGATCAAAATGGAAATGTGATTGACTTGACTCCTAAGGATGGGGTTGCAGCGTTTCTTAGTTTTTGGTCTTTAAATAATGAGCCAACGGTTGATGGCAGTTGGACAATTGATCATTCATCGCACGTTACGGGTACTGATCAAGATCATGTCGAATATGTTCAGGCAATGAATGGTCAGAAAGCGTACGTTGCGGATCATTCCTCGGTAATTGTTGACAACACGGGGAAAGCATATGCGCTCCATAACAATGATCCACAGCGTATGTTCGCAGACGCTGTCACTAATCCCGAATATGGTGGTGGAATTCCAGATTGGGATTGGTTAGGAAACAAGGATTATGCGCTGGGTGCTGTTATGTACCAGTTAAATGGTGGTACGAACACGTTTAGAGTTGGCATGAACTATAACAATGCGACTCCCCTTTTTAATAACCAAAGCTACTGGATTACGTTTGGCTCAGCTCCATTAGGTAATACGGCTTCGCCGGCGCCGGTAAAGACGGTCACAGACACCTCAGGACGTTCAATTGACGGCCAGAAAGTATTGCCCGGTAGCGTTATTAATTACAAGGTTGAACAGGACATTAACCACTTTGGTACCGATTTATTGTATCCGTATACTAACTTTGAAATTGATGATACGTTGCCTAACCAAGTCAATGGCCTGACTAGTGATTATAAATTAGTGGCCATCAATAATGATGGTTCACAATCGGACGTTGATACTGGCTGGTACAAGATTATAACGAGTGCTCAAGGTGTTGTATCTGCCTCGCTGATGAGTAATATTTTGGCTGATGGCACTTCAGGCTTCTATGCGCCAACTGCTAAGGGCTATGAGCTAGTAATGCCAGTTTCTGTCAAAATGGACGCCAGTGGGACGCTTGTTAATACGGCGTCTACAAACGTTGGTAAAACCCATCAAGATACTAACACGACGCACAATCCGGTTGTCTTGATTACTCCAACAAAAACGGTAACCGATCAAAATGGCAATGACATCAATGGTAAGAACTCTGTTCGTGGAGACACAAAAGATTACGAGATTTTGTGGGACTTACGCGACGTTGATGGCACTGCTTTGACACAAGACCAGATTAATAAAGGTGTGTCGATTTGGGACTTCTATCCAGCACGGTATGAGAGCATTCAAAAAGGCACCCTAGTAATCAAGGATGCCAATGGTAAAGACATTTCGAGTGAGGTCTCCATCGATTGGGATGATGCTGATGGCAAGTTTACTGTCTCGGCAAAAGATCCCGTTCAATTTATCACCGAGCACAAGGGAACTGAACCTAAAGTCGATTTTAAAACTACAGTTAAAGCTGATGTTGAAGGAGAGTCAGACAACACTGCACATCAGAACACGTTCGGCAATGACACACCGACAAACACAATTGGCACGCACGTGAACATTACGAAGCCAACTAAAGAGGTTGTTGCGAATACAACTGATCCTACCAACATTGATGGCAAGAGCTTTGCACTTAATACCAATTTCGATTATGAAGTTGATAGCTCAACTCGGCCAGCCAATTATGCAGGGATCACTGAGTCTTGGACTGGTAGTGACTATCTTGATATTAAGCACGATCAATACAATGGTCAGACTAAGATTGTCACGACTCAAGACATTACGTTAGATAACGGCAGTGTCATTAAGGCCGGCCAGGACATCACAAATTACTTTACGACTGCCTATGATTCAGCGACAGGTCATTTGGGTATCGAGATGAATTCAGACTTGCTGAAGATTTTGAATTCACCGATAAACAAAACTACGGCGCAAGGATGGAAAGGATTTATTGGTGTTAAGGCTATCGCCGTTGGAACTGCTACTAACAAGTGGCAAGAAGACTATAACAATACGCCTGACACTTCGAACACGGTCACTCACGTCACACCTAATGATCCGGCACCAACCAAGACAGTTGACGATGATAGCGGCAATGATATTGATAATAAAGCTGTTGCTCGTGGAGATCATTTAGATTATAACGGCACCTGGGACTTAACGGGATTCACTAATTGGGCATTTAATACCTCTAATTTCGATGCAGGATTTGGCGAGTATGATCTTCTTGAAGGACCAGCAAAGATGGATCCTGATTCATTGAAATTTGCTGATGCAAATAGCCATGACATTACGGATCAACTTGAAATAACCTGGGGGGTTGATCATAAATCGTTTACAGTCAAACCCAAAGGTGACATTAAATCGTTTGTTCAGAAATACGCGGGCACTAAGCTGTCATTCACTTACACCGCAACACCGATCACTGGTGAGTCCGGCACGATAAAAAACACAATCTATCAAAATTCGTTTGGTCAGACTAGTAAAACGACCACAATGATTAATCCATTGCCAAAGATGGATCCCAAAAAAGACATTGTTGTTAATGTTGGTGATCAGAAGAGTTTGGATGGTAAGGAAATTAAACTTGGTGACATTTTTGACTACAAGCTTGAATCAAGCGTGCGACCAGAAAATTATGGTGGTCAGACGATTGAATGGGGAGGAACTGATGATTTTGATGCCGTTCACGATGAGTTCACAGGTCAATGGGAAGTATTAGCTGACCGAGATATTGTTGTCTCACCGACACTAACCTTGGAAAAAGGTACTGATATTTCACGTTATTTTACTATGACGTTTAATCCTGAAAAGCATCGAATTCATTTTGAAGCAACTCCAGAATTTGACAAGGTGCTAGATTCACCTGCAAATAAGGGATCACAACAGGCATGGTCTGCGTATGTCCAGATGAAGAGAATTGCTGCTGGCAAAGCGACAAACGTTTGGGTCGAAACCTACAACAATCAGGTTGTTAACTCCAACATTGTGACATCATTTACGGAGGTGCCAAAGACACCAAAACCTGCAAAGCCAACAGTAATTAATCATTATTACACCAAAATTGTTAAACAGATTGTCCCAGGGCCTCCAGTTGTCGAGAAGGAAAAAGTTATAGAGAAGGTTCCAACACCAGTTATGGCCAAGTCTGAGCCGAAACCTGAAGTCAAGGTAGCAACTGCTGTTGCCCCAACACAAAAGCTTGTTGAAGTAAAAACACCTGTTAAACCGCAGCCAATGACTCAGTCAATTGCTGAAGTACCAAAGATTCAATTATCTGCTCCTAAAGTAGCTAAGGCTGAACAACAAAAGCCCGCTCCTGCGAAGATAGCCGAATTACCACACACTGGTGAATCTGATGACACTTACTTCGCCGTCGGTGGGTTACTGGCACTTGCTGGCATGGTGGGCGCATTTTCACTGCATAGAAAGAAACACTCTGCCTAGAATTCGCATTTAAATAAAGATCATTGAACTATTGCCGTTGAGCGATTGTTCAATGATCTTTTTTTCGTGAGATGGCGAAAGTTGAATGTATCTTTCAAACATTTATGGTTACGGTGTTTCCTATTACAAATAGGCATGAATGGATGTGATCAATTTGAAAACAGTGGTGATTGCCGAAAAGCACGAACAGGTAGCCAAGTATGTTGCTGGATTAGGCGGCTCGGCAAAAAAGTTTAATGGAGCTACACAATTAGAGCATGGTGATTTGGGTACAACAACAATTGTTGAGGCCTCAGGACATTTGGTCGGTCTGGTGGAGCCCGAAAAGTATGACGATAAATGGGCTGGTAGTTGGCGTTTAGACACGTTGCCGATGGTTCCTAAAGAATTCAAATTTGCTTTAACGGGCAAAATGGAAAAAAAGCGATTTGATATCATCCAGCGAGAAGTAAAGTGTGCTGATCAAATTGTCATTGCGACTGATCCTGATCGTGAGGGAGAAAATATTGCGTATTCAATTTTGGAACGTATTCCAGGCGCAATGAAGAAGCCAATCAAAAGACTGTGGCTCAATGATTTAACGCAAAAAGGCGTGGCTAAAGGCTTTGCGAATTTACGAGATGCGCGTGACACATACAATTACTTTACTGAAGCACGCACACGGCAGGAGGCGGATTGGTTAGTTGGGTTGAACATGACGCGACTAGTTACTCTTAAACTACAAAAACGCGGTTTTGAGGGTGTGTTTTCGGTCGGGCGAGTTCAGACACCCGTTTTGCAACTGATTGTGGACAATGATAACGCAATCAGGGATTTTAAGACTCAAAAATATTGGAAGCTAGTGCTTCATGATTCTCGAAATAATGTTGATTACACGACTGATAAAAAAATCTCAACGAAAGCGGCTGCCCAAACAGCCTTGGCTGCTGCTCGTCAACAAACCGCAGTGGTTCAATCGGTATCGACCGAAGATAAGTCGACAACGGCTCCAAAACTATACTCACTCACTGATGTACAGGGCGAAGCGGCCAGTCAATTTGGATGGTCTAGCACGTACACAGCTGATGTTTTGGAAACGACACATTTGACAGAATGGTTGACATACCCACGTACAGATGCAAATTACATCACAACTAACGAATTCAAGGGCCTGGCGTCATTTGCGCCGACAATTCAGAGTGCAATTGATTTGCCTTTCGATTTGGTTAATTTACAACCAAGGGCAGCGTTTATTAATGAAAAGGCAGTTCAGAAGGCGGGACACTCTGCCTTAACACCGACTTTGGTCGATCCAGGCTTAGATTTAGTCAACATTCAAGACGCAAAAACGCCAGGAGCACATTCGAAAGTGATTCCGGCGGAGGATCGTCGAAAAATATATCGCATGATTGCACGTCGAGCACTGATGATGTTTGCGCCAGACATGAAAACGCGAGTGACCAGTATTGAAGTTGAGTGTGACGGACAACGATACAGTTTAAAGGCGGTCAAAACCACCGATGCTGGATTCAAATCAATCTTAAAAGAAACTGTCCGTAACGAGCAGACACCTGACGTTCAAGAGGGTCAACAACTAACACTTGAACCAAAGTTAATCGAAGGCACCACAAAGCCGCCAAAGCGATTTACCGAAGCGCAGGTGATTAAGTCGATTTTTACTAAATATAACTTGGGCACGCCGGCGACAAAGTCAGAGATTTTGCACACAATTGTGGAGGTTCGTCGCTATGTTAATAAGAACACGAAAGGACAATTAATTCCGACAGAACGAGGGATCACTTTAACGGAGTTTCTACGAGGATCAGTTTTTGTCAGTGCTAAGTTAACGTCCGCATGGGAAGATTATTTGGCCAAAATTGGCGATGGTTCTGGTAAACCACAAGTTTTCTTGGACAACGTTGTTAAATTAATCAGTGGTGGACTCAGCCACTATTCGACAGCAATCCCAGAGCTTAGCGCTACCCCAAAATATACAGCACCTGTCCGTAGTGATGCCATTGCGGACTGTCCGAAATGTAAAAACGGACAGATTAGTTTGGTGAGTGGTGAGAAAAATAGTGGGAAATACAGTTTTTACGGTTGTGATAATGAAAAGTGTAATTTTACATTGCCGCACAAGTTTGGGGCGAGTGTGCTGGAGGCAGATACGATTCGACAACTCTGCGTTAATAAAATAACCGATGTTTTACGTTTAAACGGGCGAAAAGGCAGTTATCAAGCCCGGTTGAAATTAAATAGCAAATACAAATTAGACATGGATTTTGTGAAAGAAGGTCGTAAATGATGCAGCTTAAACAATTAAGTTATCGACAAGGTGTTCCAGTGCGTACCAAGTTGGGATCCGTGGTACTCCAGTTAACGTTCGCTGACGCGTCCAATGAATTGCTGAAGGTTAGTGTGTCGAAAACCCAATTGCATGAACAATTTGGCTCTTTGGAGGACTTAGTTCCTGGTGACACTTACTCTTTGGTTTTTAAAACGTTGCTTGAAGAGACAACAGGAGCCAGCATATTGTGTTTAGAAGCAGCGCAACGGTCTCTAAGCAAAACCAAAGAGACAACCGATTCGCTTAGTAATGGCAGACGCGAGCAATCTCACTTTGAACCTAAAAATTTAAACACGACAGAGGCAACATCAGATGTAACAGATGGGTTGCCACCAGAGAGTGCGCATCGACACATTATTGGGGAACCAGGGCCAAATCAACATGATCAATCAAGTGTGGACTCCGCTGATGCAGTTGCCAAACTGACTGATAGCTATGGAGTTGAACCAGAAAGTCAGTCTGCGGTGGCACATTCGTCAGGCGTCAAAGCCTTGAATGACTACTTGGCTAGAAGTGTGGCCGCTGAGAGTAGTGAATCGAAAAGTGTTCAGCCTTTAACCTATCACGGGCAGGCCGATTATAGTCATTTAACACATGCTCAGAGCACTGCACCGGATCCTGATACCCAAGATGCTGGTACAGCAGATGACGCCCGTGAATCCTTTACGCAAGGTGCAGCTTCTTCGGCTGATAGCAGTGAGGGCTCTGAAGATGCTGACGATTTTCCGGGTGGTGGTTGGTAATGCCTGAGTCTTTTTTAAATATTTTTACTACGAATCTGACGGCTGCAGCTACCGCAAATCCGGATAATTATTTAACTATTGGCCGACACCAGGAAATTGAGCAATTGGTTGATAATTTGTCACGAAAGACGAAAAACAATCCCTTATTGATTGGCGAACCAGGTGTTGGTAAAACGGCCATAGTAGACGGACTAGCGCGTTTGATTGCCTTAAAAAAAGCGGGTCCAAAATTGAATGATAAAATCATTCGGGTGCTGCAAATGGCCGAACTTCGCAACCCGACTGTGGGAACCGGCGATGCTATGGCAAACTTTGAACAGTTGATCAAGGAATTAGCAGCTAGCCAAGGGAAAATAATATTATTTGTTGATGAAGCTCATATGATTATGTCGACTGGCGATTATGGTGATGTACTGAAACCGGTTATGGCCCGTGGAGAGATTCAATTAATCGGATGCACGACCTTACGCGAATATCATCGAGATATTGAAGAAGATGGCGCTTTGAAACGTCGTTTTCAAGTGATCGATGTCCCTGAACCATCAGCACAAGAAACTGAAGCCATTTTGACAGGTATCAAGGGTGGCTATGAACGATTTCACCATGTGACGTATTCTGACGCGATTGTTAAGTTGTGTGTGCAATTATCCATGCGCTACATTCCAACTCAATTTTTGCCAGATAAGGCCATTGATCTATTGGATATGTCCGGCGCAGTCGTCAGTTCGCAACAAAGACAAGCAGTGACTGCGACTGACGTTGCCAAAGTCTTGGAGATGATGACTCACATTCCAATCACGAGTATTTTGATGCAAGATTCGGAAAGACTGCGTCAATTGCCGAGCAATTTAAGGCAACGTGTTATCGGCCAAGATGAAGCCATTAAGAGCGTTACCGATACCGTTGTACGTGCCAAAGTTGGTATTCAAGATCCTCGGCTGCCGTTAGGTTCTTTTTTCTTCATGGGTATGACTGGAACTGGCAAGACTGAGCTAGCTAAGGCATTGACAACCGCTTTGTTCGATAACGAGCAGGCGATGATTCGGATGGATATGTCAGAGTTTTCACTGGCCAAGTCGGTGGATCGATTTCAATTTCAATTAACTGAAAAAATCAAGCATCAGCCGTATTCTGTGGTCACGTTGGACGAGTTCGAGAAGTCTAACCCACTGGTACAAGACCGGTTGCTACAAGTGCTTGGTGACGGAGAACTCTCTGATGAATATGGTCAGGACGTTGATTTTAGAAATTGCATCATTATTATGACTAGTAACATTGGCTATGAGGCCGTCAATGATCAGGCCGACTTCATGTCGGACGAAAAGGCGGATAAATTCACGATTCAACGTCAAAAAAAGAATTTTAAAACAATTATTCAAGATACCTTGACAACAAATTTCCGTCCTGAATTTGTTAATCGAATCGGTAAGGTGGTCGTGTTTAATATGTTGGATAAGGCGATCATTCGCAAAATTGCGGATAAGGATTTACAAGAGCTGAATGTCTGGATGAAACACACGGGCTTTCAGTTGCGGTATAAAGATGACTTACTAAATTTCTTAGCTGACATTGGCACTGACATTAAGCAGGGAGCCCGTCCATTGGCGCGTCAGATCGATCAGGAAGTTGCTACACCCGTTAGCTATTCGATTTTGTCGAATAAAGGCAAAGGTTTTAACGTGATTCGTATTCATGTAAGTGGACATGGAGAATATGGCAATATTCGCGGTGATCGAGTGGTGCACTTTGAATTAATTAACCCTAGATTGCAATAATAAAGTTACCACCTAGAAAGAGGCTTGCTCACTGCTTGAACTGGGGTTTGCCAACGGAGACATTTTCTAGGTTTGTTATTGATAAACGCTGTGGCTCGTTGAATATTGGCCTCTGAAACCTGATCAAACTGTGTTCCCTTCGGGAAATAGTAGCGAAGTTCTCGATTGAACCGTTCGTTCGTGCCCCGTTCATTCGGGTGATAGGCATGGCAAAAGTAAATCGGTATCCGATAGCGCTTTGTAAGCGCCTGATCGCAGGAAAACTCTTTACCGTGATCAACCGTCACTGATCGAACCGGCCCCGGAAAGTCTACCATCAGTCTTGCAAATCCTTTGAGAACAGCATTTTGTGATAAGTTTTCAAGCTTAGTTGTCGCCATTAAACGTGTGACCCGATCGACAATGGTCAAAACAGCAGCCTTTGACCCGCGACCACCGCGAACTGTATCCATCTCTAAATGTCCTTTTTCGGTTCGCCGATTAGCTGACTCACTGCGCATCTCAATTGAGGTGCCTACTGCTTGATTATAGCGCGACCGAAGATCTTGTTTTCTTTTATGACGTTTACCGTGATCAAAGAGTTGGCTTGGCTGAAAATCGACTTGTCTTTGATAAATCCAGTGGTAAATCGTATGTGGCGCACAGTGAACGGCATAACCGACCATTTCAGGGGACCAACCTAGGTTTAGCTTCTCAGTTACCATCCGCTTCAGCCTAGGCGTCAAAATCGAGTGTCGACCACAACGATGCCGACAAGCATTGGCTTGATCCTGAGCTATAATGGCGCAGTAATCACCTTCAGGGCAACGGTGAAGCTCATGCCTAATAGAAATACGAGAGCGGCCTAAGGTCGCGGCAATGTATTGAATCGTGTGGTGTTGCGACAGTTCTATCTGAGATCGTTCAATTAAGGTTATAATGGCCATGGGACCTGTCCTTCCCTCTAGATGGTATGTTATGCAAACACCATTTTAGCAAGAAGAGACAGGTCTTTTTTCACATTTTCTGGGTGGTAACTTTAATTATGCAATCTAGGAACGACCACAATGTTGCATAGAATTTAGAGTTTTCTAAATTTAAATTGCCAAACCTTACCGACTTTTGGCGAAAGTTCGAGAAACAAAAAAATAATTATTTAATGGCCGTGCTAGATAAGCAACGGTCTTTTTGTTTTGACTCGTTTACTTATTGGTAACACTTTTAATAAAGGAGGAGTGAAACCATGTTTCATTCACTGGTAGATTCGGCGAGCGAACTGTTGATTACACATGGCCATGGTATTTTCTTCGGTGATGTGGGCGGAAATACGGCTAACACTATTCACCAAGTAGCTAATGACCTGAAATGGGCTGCCTTAGCCGGTATGGGCGCCTCAATCATGTGGGGTGCTGGATTATTCGGTATGGGTGGTGAAGAAGGCGCCCGCAGTGCCAAAAAGCGATGGATTCATGCTGCTATTGGTATTGTTGCCTGTCTTGCCGCCTGGTTCTTCCTTGACTGGTTGGAAGGCTATGCGACCTCTAACTTCCCAGGCTCATAATTTTCGAGAGAACTGTCGTCCAATTTGATTGGACGGCTTTTTTCGTGTGAGATGGCGAAAGTTGAGCCTGAAAGTCAAACGATTAAAGTAACAGTGTTTACAGACGATAAAAATGAATGGACGTGAAGAAAAAATGAAGTTTCCATTTGGCCATAAAAAGTTGCGTGTTGACGCGGCAATAGAAGATCCATATTATCTTGAGATTGAATTCCGCCAGGGTACCGGACCTGATCAGGATGAAAACATTGCTAAACTTATTAACGACAAGTCGCCACATTTACTTGACACTTTGCCACTGGCAAGTTTTAAAGATGCTGAAGCTTTTTTTATGGCACTGCAGTCTAGCCAGCAGGTAATTGATGATGGTGCCTTTGCCCTACAGACCTTGAAAGTCGACAAACATGATTTGGACGCGAAGGTTGATGCCAATAATCCGTTCACCGCACTGATTCTGGATGATTTCGAAATTCCATTTGACTATCAGAATGTGACTAAACCATTATTTGAGTCGATCTTTAATGATCCGGATAATCTGAATGTTAAATTCAAGGAAAAAATAGATTTAGTTAGAGGGATCAGCGATTCCTACTTGGCTTCCACGGGACTTAGCCGAGACAATTTAGCGCGAGTCCCTAAAGAGGACGAAGTTAAGGACGAGCTGCACCCAGAACGCCCGGATGTAACCCTAGACGTTCCAGCACAACAAGTTACCGTGTCCGAACCAGAGCGCCTTGATAAGCCGAAGACAGCGGAACCTACTGATTATTCTGGTCAGACCGACCAGACAAAGTTACCTAGTAAGCCGGTGTATGTGCCTGGTTCAGGGACTGTTTTAGATCAAAAAGAGATCAACGCGCTTAAACAGCCAACGAATAGCGATAGTCATGTAGCAGCAAAACCCAGTGCCGCACCGGTGATTTCTAGCACTGCGCATTCCGTATCGACCACTGTAGGCAATACTGATCAACCTAGACGTGTGCAACATGATCAGGTTAAAGCACGTGCTGCTACTGAGGACACGGTCAATGATTTGATTGCTAGAGCAACTGCTGAACCAGGTTTATTTGAAGTTAAAGCCGTTGCTGCTGTCGGTCCTGAAGATGAACATTATGTTGACTACGCCTTGCAGAATAAGCGGCGTGACTACAATGAACAGTTGTTGAGTGGGGCAAAAAAAATAACAGCTCGTAATGGCGAGTTGTTATTGGCTGAGCAGAGCCAGCAGGTCAAGGATATTGAACAGCAATTATCGCAGTTTCGGACAGCATCTGATCATACTCAGGACATTCATCATGAGGTTGGGACTAAGTACGCGGACCAGCACGACCTTGCAGAAAAGGCCGGTAAGGACAAGCTAAAAGCTAAGTTTGATAAGGATACGGCTGATGCTAAAGCACGATATGAAGCCCAAATCGCCTCTTTAACCAAACAGTATGCGGATGATCAACGACAATTGACTCAGAATTTGAATGTTCAGTTTGAAAAAGCGGCGGTCGCCGAAGAAAAACAACGCTTATCTCAACAAACTCAAGAGATTGAAACTGGTGTTGAAGATCTACGAAAGAAGCTGTTACGGGCCGCTCAAATCAATCTAAATGGTTATGTCCAAAAACTACGCGGTACTGCGAGCGATGTATTGCTGAAAATGTTTCAAGATTACCAGGCCGATTTAGATGCTGATGAAGCACGTTTTACGACTGAGCATTTAAATGCCATGACCAAACGTGCAGCGGTGCAACAAGCAGAAAATGAGAGCCGAAGAGTTTCAGCGCCTTATGATTCAGTTCATCAATTAACACAGCAGCTTTCTGATATGACTACGCGCGCAACGCAAGCCAAATCGCAGACTGAAACATTAAAAAGCCAGCACACACAGGATCGCGCTGAGGTTGATCGTTTAACCAGCACAGTAGACACATTAAAAGATCGTAATGAGCAGTTAGCAGCGCAACGTGAAGCTGCTAACCGGGGAGCTTCTAGAACCGAAGGATTAACTATTGAACAGGCACTCGCATTAGGCGCGCATTTAGCCGGCAAGGATGCTCCAGAGCCTAAACCAACAGCACCGCAACATGAGGATCAACTTGACCAGAAAGAGGATCAAAAGACGGTTCAAATTTTAGGTTTGAAACGTTTACTAAAGATGGCTCTAGTTTTGATTGCTGTACTGGTGGCCGGTGTTATTGGTGGGGGCTTTTGGATGCACAGTCAAACAACTAATCGAGCCGATAATCAAGCAATTTGGCAATCATCTATGTCGGCTTCATTAAGTCGGCAAGTTGTTCAACACAGTTCTGGTTCAAACTCCCAGGTAAGACACACTAAAAAGGTAACTAAGAATAGCTCATCAACGGAGTCTTCGTCAGTTACAGTCGATAGTGATAATGAACGCGAAACACGAGCATTTGATAATCTTGATTTAGCTGGCGTGCAGGCGTTGCCGCAGGCTAAGTATGCTGCATTAGATACGGCGTTGTTGAACAATAATTGTAACGACGTTCGTGTGGCTTTAAGCAAGCTGAAGAATTATCAACTCAATTCGAAAAAAAGAACTAAGATGACGTTAAACATCCTTCGCAACAATTACTACTACGATTTGTCGAATCAAGTAGAGAATGTGAATGTGTAATTTTTATAGTGGTGGGCAGTGACGACAGATCAGTTCACCAATTGATTTGAGAAACGTGTAAAATGGTTAGCTGTAGCCGGCCCGGCTCGTCGCATAATAACGATGAGAGGGGGATAGCCATGTTACAACTAATCTTTACCATTATTGTGGGCCCGTTTGCCGTTGGTGTACTGCTTATTTTATTTAAGCGGTGGTTGGATCACCATGACAAGTGATAACCGGCTGCGAATCCAACCTGTCCGTCTAATTGAATAATTATTCGCAAAAAAAGCCCTGAAGAGATGCCACTCTTCAGGGCTTTGACAGTCATGTTACTCTTTACCATTTGTGTAGTTACAGTATAACATCTTTTTACACGAATGACAGGACCACAACTTACAGTAAGGACACACCCTACATAGTAAAATATAATTTAGACTTTTCAAAAATCTAATTGCTCAACCTACCCAACTTTTGGCGAAAGTTTGCCAAGGGTATTTTTTTTGCAAAAATGCACTCGTGTAGTGGCCAGTCTGACCACGAATAGCACAACTTTTTAAGAAAGTTGGACAGGAGTGTTGCAATTTGAAAAATAAGTATGACCGTGAACGCGGAAATAAAGGTAGTCGGTTCGGCAACGTACTTGGGAAACCGTGGGTACTCACTTGCCTGTTGGTTCTATGGTCTAGTACGGGTGCTTTGTGGTTGGCTCTGTACTTGTCATCAGGCGTACGGGGACTGATTGGCTGGTTAAGCACTAACATGCCAGGCGTTATGAGTGGCAACTTCAACTTTGTTGGCAGTGATGTATTGGCCAGCAGTTGGGCGATCACCAACTTTAAGAACTACGGTATGATTTTGCTCAGTCCAATTTTAGTGCTTCCCATTTGGTTGATTTTGACAGCCTGGTTAGCACCAATTTTGATGCGGGTGTGGTATAAGAACCGGTCCACCAATCAAGGCCAATATGGGAACGACCGGTTTACGACTGAAACGGAGACATTGCGGCAATATCCATTGATTGCAGACCGTGGCGTCCCGTTTAAGGGGCACGGCGGCGTTGTGGTTCAACATTACCCCGTTGCTTCAGGTAAGGTCTTCAGAACACATCCAATTCGCTTTACGCGATATTATCTGGTGCCGCTCTTAAAACGTGAGGTTGTGCCATATGGCTGGTATTTGATTGACTCAACGGCTACTAATTCATTGATCATTGGGATTACTCGTTCCGGTAAAGGTGAAACTGTAATCAACCCAATGTTAGAAAATTTAGCGCGTGCATCAATCAAAACGTCCATGGTCGTCAACGATCCTAAAGGTGAGTTGTATCAAATGTCATACAAGTTTTTACGGAAGCAGGGTTATGACGTGCAGGTGCTCAACTTGATCAACATGGATTTTTCAGCGAGCTACAATCCGTTACAAAAAATCATCGAAGAGGCCCGCGAAGGTTATTACGATGAGGTTCAGCAAGATGTCAACGCGATTTCATCGGCCATCTACGTGGATCCAAATGCCAAGGATAAGTTCTGGCAGAATAGTTCCATCAACTTACTCAATGCACTGATCTTAGCATTACTAGACTATGCCAAACGTCATGACGCCTGGGATCAGGTCACGATGTACAACGTTGATCACATGATGACTGATCTTGGTGGTGTGAACGTTGAAATTAACAGCAAGGGAAAGCCTGTATTAACACCAGAAATGGCTGAAGCACAAGGCATTGAATTTGATCCTACTAGTGCTGACGCGCGGCCAACTGGTGAACGAAAATCCAAATTAATCATTTATTTTGAAGCATTGGACGAGTTAAACCAGTTGCATCCAGACAAATTTAGGCAAATGGCACATGACGCATTCGCACAGTCGAAATTTGCTGGTGATGAAACGTCTGGAAACATCTATTCATCAGCTTCTGAAGGGATCAAAATTTACAACCAGGCCAATATTGGAAAACTAACCTCTATGAATTCCATTAATTTCGAAAATATGGGCTTTCCGCGAATTATGAAATTGCGCTTGGCAGATAAATACCAATTTCACACCGGAATCGTAACGTTTTTCAATGCCAAGGGCAAAGTGCTCGAAAAGAGAACTCAATTAGTCGATAAGGTTGGTATTTTGCGGTATGCCATTGAAACAAAACTGCCTGATAGCTTTACGTTTACTGTTGATTTTGGCTTTGAGAAAAACCCCGATTCAATTAAAGGCGATGTCTTTAAATTTAGTGGCTTAAAACTCTATAAGCGTAAGGGATTCGGAAAGAATTTCGAGTTGGATGAATATACAAGGCAACCCTTGCTTAAAAAAGTGCAATTAACGTTACAGTCGGTGGCGCTAAAGCCGCAAATGCGATCTTGTGAACTTCAATATTCTGAAGCTCCGGTAGCCTTATTCCTTGTTACGCCGCCGGACAACCCAAGTTACAACCAGTTGCCAGCATTTGCGATTGATCAAATATTTAATCAGGTTTATCGCATGGCACTCCTCAATGGCAGAAAGGCTTTTACCCGTTTGGGGTTCATTATTGATGAATTGGGTCAGCTGCCGACTATCGCGAACCTAGAACAAAAGGTTTCGATCGGGTTAGGTCAAAATATCTTCTTTGATTTGGTTGTTCAAAATTTCGAACAATTGGAGCTGCATTACACGAAGCAGCAGGCCGCCACGATTCAGGATAATTGTTCCAACACGCTTTATATTTTGACCAGTTCGATTGACACGGCCAAACAAATCTCAGGCCGCATTGGACAACGAACAGTGGCCGTTAAAACACAATCTGGGCAGGCGGCAAAAGTTTCTTCCGTGAATATTTCCACGCAGTACATCAGTCAGGATTTGATGAAGCCAACCGAATTGATGAGACTACAGGGCGGCGAAATGGTTGTGCTGCGAACAGTTCATCGCCAGGACAACAAAAAACAATCGATTATGGATTATCCGATTTTTGATCATGGCGATACGCAAATGCCGTACCGCTATAAATTCTTGCAGCGTGAGTTCGATGATTCAACGACCTTGTCTGACATCGGGCTGACGAGTTTGCATCAACGATTAGATTTGGTAACGTTAGCGGTCAAATATGATCAAGAGTTGGAGGACTTGCAACAATTGATCAGCGAGGGAGCAGACGTTCATCAGCCGCTCGCTAGTGGGCAAGACATCGCACGACCGACGGTTTCAGCGAACAATGCGCCACGAACGTTAGAGTCACGCGCCCCTGAGTTGAGCGACTTCACCCATCCAGATATGGATGATCTCGGTGAAGTGGCCACTGATCCAATCTTTAGTGGGTCAGAACTGAGTGATCCTGAAGAACTCCAAGATGCGTCCACGGTGTTGGCCACAGAGCTGATGGGTTTGAAGCCCAGTGAGTCGATTGTGGATAGTCAAAAATTGATGGATGACATCGGTAACTTTTGGCAGCACAAACGGCATAACAGTCTGCGGTTTATCTGTACCTTGTTTGAAGGTAACCATCAGATGGGGCAGCAATTGGTCGGTTCTTTAGACGAAATTCGTCGAAAATA
This sequence comes from Furfurilactobacillus rossiae DSM 15814, assembly GCF_000428925.1. GTDB lineage: Bacteria > Bacillota > Bacilli > Lactobacillales > Lactobacillaceae > Furfurilactobacillus > Furfurilactobacillus rossiae. The sequence goes on from NZ_AUAW01000013.1 coordinate 45,255, forward strand.
TGGTTATGAGTCGGCGTTAAGCGATGATCCAATAGTTGCTAACGCATTGGCACAGGAAGGAGCGGCGTCATGAGCTTCATGAATTTATTTAGATATGTATTAGCCAAAATGATTTGGTTTGCAATACCAGTGGGCGGGTCAGTTAAAGATGTAGCAGATTCGGCTCAATTGAGTTCTAAACCAGTGATCTCTTGGTTTTTAACATGGGAACCAATCATGCATCAGCCTCATTTGGAAATTACTACTGAAATTTTTAGTTGGTTAGGATCAGTCATGGTAAAAGGCCTCTATGATTTTGATAGCGGTATTGAGACAATTTTCAATTGGTCTATTTCATTACTGGGCTGGGACGGTGTGTTAACCTCTATTAGCTCACCGTTGCATGGCCTCTACACGGTGTTATTCATCATAGGTTGGGCGTTAATTGGATTGGGTATTATGATTGTGGTCTGGGAGTCAATCACCCATTCCATTAATTGGAGTAAAGTTCTTGGCAATCTCTTTATGATTGGTTTGCTTTTAACAATCCTGCCTTTGATTATGTCCACCGTGAATAGTGGGGTCAACAAAGGCCTAGGATTAGGTAACATTGCACAATCGGCACAGTCAGATGTTGAACAAACTAACGTTAGTGATAAACATGATTTTTCGACTGATGGACAAGCTAGTTTATCGGTGCTGCCGATCCATAACAATGTTATTGATAAGGCTGAGTTGGTAGCTCAAGGATTTAATACTGATCCTGATCATATAAAAGCCACAGATTGGAACACTTTGACAACTGCTAAGCAAATTCAAAATGTCAACTTTGGCGAATCATTAGATTCTGATACTGAAAAGACTTTGGGGCTAGATAAGTTGCAGGCGTCAAATCATTTTGATTCGGCCACAGATCCTATTGATTATGAATTAGATGAGGTTTCTGACAGTCAATACACTTTGAAATACGCTTTGACTAAACTGAAGCCGAATACGGGCATGGGGACGTTGAATGACCCAGCGTATGCTCGCTACGATGTGTCATGGTTTCCATTGATTGGACAACAGTTAATTTTGGCTATCGTTTTGACCTTGGCAATCTGGCGTGTATTGAAGGATATTTTTGAACTGACAGTTTTGAATCTGTTGGCGCCCTTGGTCGCGGCACAAAGTGTGCGTGAATCAAAGAAGTTGCGTGACTATATTTCCACGGTTGCGGGTTTCTTTATGTCAATTGCACTGATGTTCGTTGTAATTCGAGTCTACTTTGCGATTCTGGCAATAGTACCGCCAATGATGCCAACGTCATGGAACTTTTTGATGCGTGGAATTACAACGATGATTATTTACGCGGCCGGCGGGTATGTAATGTTTTCTGGGATTGCCTATATTCAGCGTATGTCAGGGATCACACAAGGGTTTGGTGACGAGGCTAATCATCTTGGTGCTGCCGTTATGGCTGGCGCCGGAGTAGCCTCAATGCTGACGATGGCTGCTGGTGGCACTGCTAAAGGATTGGGTATGTTGTCCAATCATTCAAGTAAATCAAACTCAAGTAAAGGCACAAATAAAGAGTCGAAAGATTCGTCAGAGGCAATGCCAGGTAAAACACCAGGTCTTGAGAAACAGCAAAATGGTAATGGTGTTAGCTCAGAAGCAGCCAAAGCGGCGGCAGAACGAGTTAGACAGGCTAATGCTGGTGGCATTTCGACAGGCAATGTTCCAGGCAAAGGTGCCGGTGGTTCAACAGGTGATTCGAATGCCAATAATAACAATTTGAACAGTCATGCCAACCATGAACAAGGTGGTAACCAAAACGGCGGCACGCAAAATTCTGATAACGAGAATAATCAAAAACAGCATGGCGAAAATCATCAGCATGGCGGTAATCAATCAAATAACCAGACTGGTGGACCTAACCAAGGTGTAAATGAGAATCATGACAATAGTAATAATATTGGACAGGATAACTCGCATAACAACTTAGATCCTGACGGCAGTAATGGTATCTCAACCGAACAGGATCTTGGCAGTGATGGTTTCGATGGCAGCGGTGCAGATGGCTCTAATGGAGATATGACGGGTTCCGATGCTGCTGGCTCCTTGAATCCTGCCGACGATGATTCTCAAGGCTTTGGATCAGAAGATCTGTATGGTGATGGCTCTAGTGCCATGACTCTGGCTGACATGGAGTCGATGCAAAATGCATCGATGAACAGTGCCAATGCTGCTTCACAGGCTGGGCCAGGTACTGATTCGGCAAACCCAATGTCTGGCGACAGTTATGCAAATCTTGGCAGTCAAAATGACAATACGGGGGCTTCTTCACTAAATCCCGAAGAAGCAGCCAAAGAACGTAGCATGGATGCTATCGCGTCAGAAGCAGCTAAGAACCATCCAGAAGTTGGCGTAGGGCACTATGACTTTAGTAAGAGTGGCGCAGCAGCTGAATATAGTGCTGCCATGCAACAATCAAAGACTAGTCCATCAGATCCTGATGGGCCTGGCCCTGAAGGTCCTAGCCCTGAAGGTCCTAGCTCTAATACAGGTGACACTTCTGAGGTTGCTGGCGCTAGCGCTTCTGGAGAGGCCGGTGACGGTAAATCGGACTCAAAGGGTGCGGTTGAAAAAGCTGGCGACGCAGTTGCTAAGTTTGGTGCTAAAGGCGTTAAGAACGTTGCGAGCTATGAAGCAATGCACCAATTCGGTGCTGGTCAGCAAGGTCGAATTCCTGGTAAAGAGTCGGATCGGTTTGATGATGACTAACACAATGACAATGGAAAAAGTCCTTCGGGGCTTTTTTATTTATTTTTCGTGTAAATTGTAATTTACGAAAAAGAGTTTTATACTGAATCTGGTGATGCAAATGAGAAACAAAAACGATGAATATGAGCGTATTTTTATAAAGGCCCAATCGGTCATCGATAATCGAAAATTAACGGGTGCCTTTGTTCGAACGCAGACTAATAATCAAATTAGCCGACAAAGTTTCCATAACCTACGTGTGGGTACTAGCAACTTAGCTAATGCTAAATGGACAACAATTGTCGCTTTGAGCCAGGTTGCTGATGCTTTGCGGCTACAAGATTTAATGAAGCAACACAAATTTCGATTGTTGCAAAAAAAAATTAAAACTACTGCTGATCAATTGGCAGGACATAATGAGTCTGGCGATGCGTTGTTAGCAGCTGTTTTACAGAATTTGGTTGATAATCCAGTTAAACTGGTTGATTTGTATGAAGATACTTTAAAAAATGGAGGTAATTGAGAAGAAATGGAGTCGTATTTTAACAGCGTTGACGGTTCTAGGCTTGAGCTTTGGCTTGGCAGCTTGTGCCAATAAAAAAGGTAACAGTAGTAATCAATATGATGGTGCGATTTATGCGTATAGATCTGCGCATAGTACAGAAGTGGTAAAAACACCTGTAAAGATTACCTTTTCAGATAAAAAACTAAATTTTTCGGGCACTAGTCATGATGCTAAGTTTAGTTTCAAGAGCACGTATACAGTAAAATCGTATGCCCAAGTTAAAAAAATGATCACACCTGAAGTTGTTTCTTTAAATGGAATTGCGGATATTGATTCTAAAAATGTTACGAGTGAACAATTGAAGACTGCACAGGCCACTTTGCCCAAAGCCAAAGAATTTTATGTTGTAAATACAGATTACAATCAAGGTATTTTTGAGTCTGACAAAGTTAACTGGGTAAAGCCTAGGAGCATTGAATTTACAGCCAACAATGGGCAGTTTCTTTTATACAAAAAAGGCAACACACTTTATAATGCAGCCACAGCAATGGTAGATCATGTTAGTCCAAAGTGGCAGGTTTTTGTGTTGTTAAAGCGGTGAGGGCTGAAAGTTCAGGTCTAATGGAAGCGATGAAATGATGGTAGCAAAGAAACTCTTCTCAATACTGACAATCTTGGTGCTGAGCATTGGATTAAGTGCTTGTGCTAAGAAAGAAAATGGGCAGAAAAATCAGTACAATGGCACTATTTTCACGTATAAAACAGCACATAGCTTACAAAGGACAAAAACGCCTGTGTCTGTCACGTTTGATGACAAGACGTTACAATTTAACGGAAAAAAGGATAATGAACAATTTAAATTTGAGGGGCACGTGCAGCCTAAGACGTATCAACAAGCACGTGCACTTATTACGAAGGAGTCAGCTTCCGAAACCTTTCAATTTCCTGGTAAGAATGGAGAATTAGGCAACGCAACTGGTAATCAAGTTGTGCAATTACGCAACAAAATGCCAAAGGCGACGAAGTATTATTTGATTAGCACAAATACTAAGCAACCAGTTTTTAGTTCAACTAAGGTTAATTGGATTCCTTTGAGTCCATTGTTTTTGGGTGAGGGAAAATCGCCAGTGTACCTTCTATATAAGAAAAATGGTACTTTGTATAATGTAATTGAGCCAATGAAACTGGCTGATGGGGTCGGCCAGTCCATCATAAAGGCGGAGGAACAACGGTCAGTGTTTGTATCACTTCACAGATAGCAAACCTACTGTTGGTCCTGTCGCGTGCGTGACTTGGCGAAAGTTGAATAGAATCCTTAAGTCTCTAGTATCTGAAGCAAGTATTCAGATATTGGAGGCTTTTTCTTATGCAAGATTTTCCCGTGGTAGGAACGGTACGTTCGCAGATGAAAATATGGGTGTTGTACGCGGTTGACATTGGTGTTTTTGCCCTAGTGTTTGGACTCTCGATGTTTATCGGCGAAAGCATGTTTCCTACCAGTCAAATGCTTCAAAAAATCTTCTTTTATATTTGCGCTTTTATCTTAGGCATTTACTTGATCATGCGTCCTCGCACTAATCCTGGACGAGAAAATTGGCGGATCTTACTGATGCTACTGACAAATTGGCCTGATCACGGTTATCAGTCGTTTGGCTATTACGAATTTGATCACATCTTACCTGATAATGCAGCACGCAATGGCGTGGGTGTAACGGCTGAAGAGGAGCGTGATACCTATGCCGATTAGAACAGTTAAGCAACCGAGCGACACACGTAGTGGCGGGTTGCACTTTGGACATCATAAAAGCAAACAAACGACGAGCCGCTTTGATGCGTTGAATTTAGAAGTGATTACCAAGCTCGTTGGCTATCGAGGACTAACACATGATCGCTATGCGTATTTGCGTTTAGCTGACGATGCAGATGGTTACGTAGAGATGATGTCGGTTCGAGGCCAGGATGTTGGCTCGCTACCACCTGATGATAGTGTGGCGATTATTGGTCAGTACCAGGATTTTTTGCGGCGCTATGTTGAAGCAACAAAAATATTTGTTTCGCCTTTTCCTGTTGATACCAGTCAACAACGTGGGTACTGGACGCGACAATACATCAAGTTGAACAAAGAGCTGCGTTCAATTGATGATCCAGCGATTGCTAAGCAACTCTCAACGCGGATCCAGTTTATTTCCGATCGTATTGAGCAAACGCATGTGGTTGAACAGGAACTGTTTAACCAGGAGTACATCATGTTTTTCTTTGGGAAAACGACTCGGCAGCTAACCGATTTGATTAGCAACGCTAAAAGCTGGGGTGGCGGTGCTGTGATTCTTGAGCCAATTTCTCGTAAACGAAAAGAAGAAATTGTCACACGCATTAACAATCCGGCATTGCGGATTGATAAGGGATAGGTGAAGACGTTGAAGCAAAAAGAAATTAGTGAACTAGAGGCCAAGGGGTATGATCTTGGATTTATTGCCAGAACACAACCACAAGGCAATGTGATCCCACATGCCGATTACATTCAGATCGGCGACACATATGTGACCTGCTTGCGGATCTGGAAGTATCCGCCACATGGCCTAGAAATGTTCTGGGGCGTGCCACTTGTCAGTGGTGACTCAACGTACAGTGTGATTTCACTTGGAACGGAGAACCATGATCAGGTGGTTAAATGGTTGGACCGCTCAACGAGTGAACAAGCCACACGGGTTTCAGGTAAGGCGAAAGCGTCGGATAACTCGGACGCGATCGGTGCGGTCAATGATCAGATGACGTTGCTGAACATGGTTAAGCGTCATGGTGAGGTGCTGAAGCGGACTTATTGGCGGCTGTTCGTTTATGCCAATACATTGGATGAATTGCATAAACGCGTGGCTAAGGTAAAACAGGATCACACTGAATTTAGTATGTCGGCTTACGCTGAAGAACAGCTTTACGATTTTCAGTCAGTGTTCGTGCCACCGATGAGCGAAGAAAAAATGCCGAATTCTGATCATGGGATTCCAATTTCGGCATATGCACTTGGTGGCTCTTATCTATTTAATCATGTAAAACTCGATGATCCACGGGGCACCTATTTCGGCTATACAAAGACGAATGGTGAAGTTATGTGGGATCCATTTTATCGAGATCGTAAACGTACGCGCTCTTTTTTTCTGGAGTTGGGCAACCCAGGTATGGGTAAATCTGGTTTTGGGAAAAAGATTAACGATGATGTTTTTTCACGCGGAGCCTGGATTCGAAACTTTGATCTATCACACGAATATGAAGATCAAACGATCGGGCAAGGAGGGATAGTTATTCCCTTAGATTCTCCAAAATTCAAGATTAACTTATTCCAAGTGTTTCCCACCGTAACTTCCAAAAATGGTGATTACGTGGATCAAGCCAGTTCCTTTGATGCGAATACTGAAAAGCTCAAAAACGTGCTGCAGTTTTTGAATAACAAAACGACTGATGATGATTTAACGACCTTGGAAACGTGGATTACGGACTTTTACATCAATGAAGAGCTATGGATCAAAAATGCGCGTAAGCACCAGAACGTGCCGCCGATAGCAGAACTTAGTCCAGAAAAATACCCGACATTGAGTGAATTTGTAACGTTTATTAAACAAGCACAACGTAATGCAATTACGAATGCCCATGCACAACTGCCAGAGTATAAGAGTCAGTCAATGGATCGAATCGTGAATGCATTTAGCACTTTGTTGGTTGATCACGGTGATTTATTCGATGGACCGACGTTGATGCCTGCACTGTCGAGCACTCAGGTCATTGATTTTGATTACAGCGGTCTTGTGCAAGGCAGTAAGGCCATCTTCAACATTCAGTTTTACCAAGTGCTGTCTTTGATGAGCCAAGATATTGTGCGTAACGGAACGTATTACCGTGAGGCATTACGTCAAAAAAAGATTACGACGGATGATATCCGCTGGTACTATCTCAATTTTGATGAAGTTGAAAATGTGATCACACCTAGGTTTCCATTTGGTGTTGAGTTTTTGGCCAAGATGATGGAACAAATGCGTAAAAATATGTGTGCAATCAACATGATTGCACCCACGATTAAGGACATTATTTTGGATGGCACTTCATCAGCGACAGATCCGTATGTTATCGCTGTACGAAAAATTTTCGGACTGATGCAAATCATCTTCAATTTCCAAACGTCAGACGTTGATTTGCCATCGTTGAGGCTGGCCTATGGTGGGTCCTCGACGCATGCCGAATTACAGAGTCTAACGAAGTTACGACAAGGTGAAGTTAACGCGAACATTAGTGGCGACCGTAATATTCAATTTACGGTTCAACTAACTGATGAAGAACGTTATCGATACGATGGGGGGCTTTAAAGGTGACAACTGAAAAGATAAAAAAACATCGTTTACACTGGCCGCACCCACTTCGTTCCGGAAAAAGGAATGTTCGTAAGGTTTTCAATGTTGGCCGGAATTTCAAGCAGTATACGGCCAATATGTTGAATACGAGAGTTGAGGACATTAAATCAGGCAAGGTTGATCCGAGCAACAACTGGCCAATGATTCTTGGTTATCTCAAAATACTGGCCGTTCTCATGGTAATTACTGGCTTGATTTGGCTACTGACGCTTTAGGGGGTGTGGTAATGGATAATGATCCAGAAAACGATCAGAGCAGTCAGTTGGCCAAAGATGCAACAAAACGAATTTCTAAAAAATGGCTCAAACGGGGTTTGGCGGCCGTTTTTGGTAGTTCAACTGTGTTCGCTATTGTCTTTGCTGTTGTGTTTGCTGGTCTGCTAATTGTAATGATGACAATATCTAGCGATGACAATGACTGTAGCACTGATCAGGATAATACCAGTGTGACGGCAGGAGCGGCCACGTCCGCGGATATGAATAAAAATGCGAAAACAGTTTATGACTATTTGATTAAAAAAGGAGCTACCTCTGCTGGTGTGGCTGCTGTTATTGGGAACATGCAATCTGAGTCAGGTTTAAACCCTGCGAGAACTCAAGGTGATGTGGCCGAAGGTGCAGCCGTTAGTGATACTGATGTTGGACTTGGGTTGGTTCAATGGACTGCTGATAGACATACTGCGTTATTGAACGCTGCTAAAGCCAAAGGTGTTGATTGGAAAGACATGAGTTTTCAATTGGATTACCTTTGGCAGGAAGTTCAAAAAACGCCATCGTTCAAGAAAATATTATCTTCAAATGATATCGATTCGGCTACGCAAGCATGGATTGATGATTATGAACGACCACAAGTACGTACTCAGCCCAGCCGTCAGGCACAGGCTCATCAGTGGTACACGAAACTAGCCGGAACTGATCCAGTTATGACGAGTTCATTTGATAATGCGACCGATCCAACGACTAGCACTAGCTCAGATGGTGGTCAATCTGATCAATCCTGTGAGGCGGGTGGTGATGACAGTAGTGACCCTGGTGAAGCCAAAGGCGATGATTACCCTGATAATTTAAAGAATGCGACACAGGATTCTATTGATGATCAAAATGGTTATCCAAATCGTGAGTGTACTAGCTGGTCGGCATGGTGCATGCAGTCTGCTGGTGTACCTGGTAACTTGATTCATGCTTTAGGTAATGGTGCCCAGTGGGCCACCAGCGCACGAGCTGAAGGTGTGCAGGTGGATCATGATGCTAAGGCCGGAACCATTGCTCAATTTGATGGAACTGGCAGTAATCCTTATGGCCATGTGGCTTACGTGGATTCTGTTGATGGCGATAAGGTCAAACTGGAAGAATACAACTGGCTTGTCGGGGGTGCTCCAGATGGTAAGTATCACACACGCACAATTCCGGTAAGCCAGGTCTCGAATTTTATTCATTTCAAAAGAACGAAGCAAGGGGATAAGTAAAATGCAAAATAGGAAACAAGGTACTTCTATTGTTTGGTTATGCGTCATCTGTTTTGTTTTTGGAGCCGGTTTGATATTTGGTGTCCAAAAGGTTTTTATTGATCCAAAGCAAGATGCGCGGGTCGCACAATTGACTGCGGACAAGCAGGCATTAACACAGAAAACAAAGACCCTGAAACAGGCTAAGACTTCTGCTGAAGGCTCTGCTAAACAGGCTGTTCACAGTTCTGATGTGACGACTAACTATCCACAGATGGATCAGCAGGCTCAGAACCTGTTCGGTGCTATGTTTAATTATGACAACAACTCTTACGGTGATCGACATGATCAAGTTGCTAAATATAGTTCAGCAGCGCTGGCTGACACGTTAGTTGGCACTAAACAGCAGATTCAAAATAACGAAAAGGCACAGCGACAATCTAATATGCAATCGACGTTACTGTCAGTCAATTTGACGCATAACACTGGCGAAAATCAGGCTAAACAGCTGCAAGGTTTGGCGTTAGTTAAATACTCGGTATTAGCAGATGGCATGGACAGTAATGGCCGCACGGCGACCTCGATTTATGCCGTCACGTACAATCCAGGACAACAAATTTTTACGCAGGTTAAGTATCTTGGCGTTATGGCAAAGTAGGCGATTTGATGACGTATTTAGAAGTGTCCAATGCACTTGAAGCAAATGGTGACAGTCAAATAAATCGAATAACGGTTGGCGGTTATTTCTTGCTGATGCTGACGATCGGCGCACTGCCAATCTTGCAATGGCAGCATATCAATGGTTTGCTGATGCTCATATTTTTACTGATTCTTGTTACCATGCGGGCTACCAAAGATCCGATCGTGAAGTCATATCCGCAGTCACGCCCCAATGAATCGTGGTGGGCAGTCAGTCTACGCATGTTGATGTACGTTTTCATGCCATTTGTGGCGATTGTAGCGGTTAGTTTAGTGGCCGCTGGCAATCGTGACTCAGCTGTCAGTTCGACTAATACAGCGACTTTGAGCAGGCAAATCATGAATTCACCAGCTATGATGCTGATGGTTTTACTGATTGCACCGTATCTTGAAGAAGTAGTGTTTAGACAGTCCGTTTTTAGTGGTGTGACCAAGTGGCTTCACGTTCACTTAACTGGTGCAAACGAAAACGTTTGCTGGTGGATCGCAGCTATTTTAACCGGCTGGGCGTTTGGCATGATGCATGAGGATTCGGTACTACTGGTTTATGTGTTATTTTCGATTTATTTGCAGTGGATTTATCACCGCGAACGTGACCTTCGTTTCAACATTATCACGCATATGGGTGTTAATACACTGACATTTTGTTTGCTGTTATGGCAGCGGTAGGTGAGGAAAACATGGAAATGATTAATTTAGCGGTGGATCAGGAAGAGTGTCGAATCATTAACCAACTCATTCCGATTAATCGCAAACCTTTTTTACAACTTGAACAAGAATATTCAGTCAAGACCATAAAAAAAGACCACACGAACTATGAAGCTCGTGCAGCCGAAGATCTATTACGTGTTTATGATGATTTGACTTCTGGCATACTTGGTTTGCAAGAGATTAATAAAGCTGAAACTGGCATGCTGACAGTTTCTCAGCGGCAATTTATCAGTCTCAGTGGTTTGAATACTTATATTACGCGTAATTTAGACGAACCACGATTTTTAAGTGGCGTGAAGAATGTAATTGCCGTAAATAAAGATTTTATTTATCCATATTCGTGCCTGGTACAATTGCAACGTTTGATCGTCGAGGTTTTTAACAATACGTTGTTATTGGCGCATGGTATGTCAGGAAACTACGTGGTCAACCGTGTTGATCCTGTTGCTGTGATGCGCTGGGCAATCACCGATTCGGAGCTTTCTTCTAAATGGCTACGGACGACTACGGGATTATCCTATACACAAATCAGTAGCATTCGTAAAGATGATGGCGTTTTGAATAGTATGCGTCACGATCGCGTGTGCCGAATGGCGAACCAAGTGCTGTTGAACGTTAGTTAATTTTGAGAGTATTCAATCCATCCATATCCGGTTGTTTTTGAGTTCACTTTACCGTTATCAAGATAATATTCTGGGTACTTGGGTCCATGCTGATACCACAGAGCTGGGTTAGGAGATCCTACTAGGAACTTTGTCAATTGGTGTTGATGAATAGTTTTTATCTTTTGAGGTTTCTCCGTTGTGGAGAGACCTTTTTGTTATTCAATGGGATTGAGTGCTTTGGTGGCCTTTATGAGTCTGATTTTGGAATGGGTACAGGATTCCTAGTGTCTCCTCCCCGGGGTACCAGTATGAGTTCAAGGACCACTAAGCAATCAGTTGGTAAATTCGTTTGAACATGCGCTCCTGATTTGCAAAGCCATAACAGGAACGTTTAAGTTCTTTGATTTTGCGATTGACACCTTCGATTGGTCCATTGGAAAGCAAGGTCTGAGAGGCATTTAAAACCCCGCGGATATTTAGCTTCAAGGTAGCAATCGCCGTATCCATTGGTTCACCGCAAGGTTGGTAGTTCTCGATCAGCGCCTTAAGGCGTTTAGGGTGACCTCCCAGCAATGCGTCATGAATGTCGATATACGTCTCATAGGCGGTCTTCAGCTTTGGAAAGGGATCAATACCAATGTCAATAACCTCTTGATCGGTGAGGGATTCATTAAGACCGAAGCGATAATGGCGGTACTTTGCGTCTGGCTTGGCCTTGTGCAAAGTCTTCCAGTTGGTCTTCAAGGCTTTGTATTCACGTGAATGTTTGTCGGATATCTGTTTGAGGGCCTGAATGCGGATCTGATCCATTGCACGCCCGATGAGCTGAATAACGTGGAATCTGTCAATTACGATCTCGGCGTTTGGAAAGAGCTCGTGAGCAAAGTTCTGGTAGGCGGCGTTCATATCCATACAGATGTGTTTGACGCCGGCTCTTTGCTCGCTCGAATAGTGGCTCTTGAAGAAGTCCTTAATGGTCGCTGAGAGACGATCACCAAGCACTGTGACCCTTTTGTGAGTATCTGCGTCAATACAGATAAATGACATTGTGGAGTGAGTCGAACGGAACTCATCAAAACACAAATTTACTGGGAGGTAGTTGAGCGGATGCGGCTTGATATCATCGTCGATGATGCGCTCAATAGAAGTCGTCGAGATACCAGTAATAGAAGCTATCTGTTTCCCTGGTATAGCAAGTTTAGAGAGCTTGAGCGCATACTCCGAAATTCCGGTAGAGATCGCATGATTAGGCTTTACGACGGGCGTCGTGGCAGTGAGAGTTGACCGACAGTTACGACAACGCCAGCGCTGCTTATCCAACTCTAGGATTACCGGGCAATCAGTGGGGCCGTTGACGTGAATACGCGTACGGATGTGCCCATTGCGTCGCAATGCCGGCATGCCACAACTTGGACAGCGTTCTAGGAAATACGTCAGTTCTGCATGAACCACCTGATACTTCTTACGACCCTGGCCGTGACCGCGGATCTCATCACGTACATCACTGACCGTGATATTCGAATCTGTAATTCCAAGCAGCTTAAGAGTACTATTTAAGTCGGACATCTAGTCATACCTCGCTTTGTTTGGGTTTCGTCGCTTAAAGCATAGCACCGAGGAGACTAGGTGTTCTTTTGTTATACAAAGATGGATCTAGAATCTCTGGCGTTATTAGTATCAACACCAAAAATTCTAGATCCAAAATTTTACCGATAATCAAGCAACAACGGCGAGTGAACGTTAAGCTATATATTTCGACGGCGGATATTTCTTCCGTTAAAGTCAAGCAAGCCATTAGATTCAAAGTCACGCGGAACGTACCGAAGCCAATCATTTTGGATGGTGTGGTTACAAAGATTGGGGTCTCACCAGTCGAGGAGAGTAAAGCGACTTTTTATGAAGTGACAGCGGCCGTTCCGATTACAGCCGATCAGGCACAGTTACTACGCTACGGGATGATTGGGCAAACGGCGATTATTACGGGCAAGGTGACTTGGTTTGATTATTATAAAGATAAGGTACTGGATAATAATTGATACCTGTTGTGACAGATAATTGCAGAATGTAATCAATCCATGTAATGGGGCCAATGGAACACCCATACGAATTTTAGCGGTAGGAAAACGAAAAAGTTAAGATCAATTACTGAAGTGAAAGCGTCTCTAAATACTTCTTTAATCAAAAATACTTTTGTTCAGCACTACTCATAGTAAAATAATTTGAGGTTAACTCAAATTATACGCCCAGGGTTCACCATCTACTATCGAGTGGGAATAAAAGGTACATGTAAATTGAACCCGGAATGTTGATTTAACGGCATTTTCGGAAGATACAAAGGATACGATTGGCGGGAAAATTGTTACGTTCCCCGCCAGAATCCCCGCCAAGTTTGGGCCGAATGAGGGCAGACTGGCGGGGATTTTTGTTGAACTGTCATTAGTAGCGAGCTGGAAATGTCCTTTGACAAGAAGTCGGAAGTTAAACGCTCTGTGAAAACACAGAGTGTGACCGCACTCAAATATGTGTTGAAGGAAAGATTACGCAAAGAGGAATATTCACTGACCAAATCGAGTAAAATGAAACTAACAAGAACCTATTGGAGGATAAGCTGATGCCAGCCAAAAGCAATGAACTGAAGATTGAAGATAAGCTCTGGGAAGCCTGTGATAAGTTGCGGGGATCAATGGATCAGTCAACTTACCGGAATGTTGTACTAGGACTGATTTTTCTGAAGTATGTGTCCGATACATTCGAAGAACGACACGCTGAACTTGAGGCAACTGAATATCCAGAGGATGCGGAAGATCGTGATTTTTACGATGCCGAAAATATCTTCTGGTTGCCTGAGAATGCGCGTTGGAGTGTAATTGCGGCGGCCGCTAAAACGCCAGATGTCGGAACTGTTATTGATGCTGCTATGACCTCAATTGAAAACGAGAATGACAGCATCAAAGGTGTCCTGCCGAAGAACTATGCTTCTGACGATCTTTCTAAAGAACGGCTCGGTGAAGTTATCGATTTATTTACTGATGTGCAGGTTGGAGACGAAGAATCACGGAAGAATGACGTGCTGGGTCGCGTTTATGAGTTCTTCTTACGCAAGTTTGCAACCAATGGTGATGGTGAGTTCTATACACCACGTTCGATTGTTCGAACGCTGGTAGACATGATTCAGCCGTTCAGTGGCAAGATCTATGATCCATGCTGCGGTTCAGGCGGTATGTTTGTTCAGTCTGAAGAGTTTGTGAGTGAACATCAGGGTAATATCCTTGACCTTTCTGTTTATGGTCAAGAATGGAATCCAACGACTTGGCGCTTGGCAAAGATGAACTTGGCAATTCATGGTATCGACAACAATCTTGGTCCACGTAATGCTAACACGCTGCTAGATGATCAGCATCGCGGAGAACGGTTTGATTACGCGCTGGCAAACCCACCATTTAACGTTAAGGATTGGGGTGCGGATAAGGTTGCTGACGATGCACGTTGGAAGTGGGGAGTACCGGGAAATAGCAATGCCAACTATGCCTGGATAGAACATATTCTGAGTAAGCTAGCTCCTGATGGGAAAGCCGGGATTGTTCTAGCTAACGGAGCACTGTCTACATCGACCAAAGACGAACTCGCTATTCGTAAGGCACTGCTTGAAGATCATAAGGTGGACGCTATTGTTGCGATGCCAACGCAGATGTTTTATTCGGTTTCAATTCCTGTCGCCGTTTGGATTTTTGATATGGACCAGGCAAGTGAAGGGGAACGTGATAGAACGGGTGAAACGCTATTTATTGACGCTCGAGAACTAGGAAAGATGACCGATCGAACCCATCGAGAATTCACACGAGAAGATATTGACAAAATTGCTAGTGTTTACCACGCCTACAATGGTACGTCCGGTGAGATATATAAGGATGTTCTGGGATTTTGTAAGGCCGTGCAACTTAAAGAAATCAAAACTAATGATTATGTCCTAACGCCTGGCCGATATGTTGGCTTGGCTCATCAAGAACAGATGAGTGATGAAGACTATGACGTTGAGATGAACAAGATCAGTGCTGACTTACAAGACCAATTTAAGCAAGGCAATATTCTTCAGCAACGAATCCTGAAAAATCTGCGAGGAATTGGTTATGGAAAATAGAATTGTAAGATTGGGCGATGTGATTACAGCAAATTATGGAAGAGCTTTACCGAAGAAAAATCGGGTTTCTGGAAAAATTCCTGTATATGGATCTTCTGGAGTCACTGACTATCATAATCGTTCAATTGTTGACGGCCCGGCAATAATTATTGGACGGAAGGGGAATATTGGATCTGTTTTTTTGACAGAGAATTCATTTTATCCTATTGACACGACTTACTATGTTACGCGAGAAGACTTAAAAGATCTTGATATATATTTTGCGTATTATTTGTTGCAATTTTTACCACTTCAGGAAATGAATACTGATAGTGCAGTTCCGGGCCTTAATCGCAATAATCTGTATTCTATTCCAGTAAAAATTCCGGATTTAGCCACTCAGGTAACTGTTGCTGATATACTGCAAACAATTGATAAAAAAATTCAACTTAATCAACAAATTGACAAGAATTTATTGAAGTTAATTGATGGCATGTTTAATAGAGCGTACTTAGGTAGTGAACTGGTCGAAAATGCCAGTAGGGTGAAGTTATCGAGCATAATACGAACAAAGTCAGGCACGTTTAATCCCAAGAAAAGTAGTGAGGTCTTTGTTAACCATTTTAGTATGCCCGCATTTGATGCCACTAGATTCCCAATTGTTGATGCTGCTTCAGATATCAAGAGCAATAAAAATGTAGTTGAGCCATTTTCAATTTTAGTATCTAAGATGAATCCAGATGTAAAGAGAGTGTGGTTGCCAAACACGTCTAAGGAGTTACTAAATGTTGCCTCAACCGAGTTTCTAACATTTAATGCTGATGTGCCTGAAATGCAAGCATTTGTGTACGCTGTTGTGAATGATAAAAGGTATCAGAAGTATCTTGAATCCAATACAACAGGGTCGACAAATTCACGCCAGCGAGTATTGCCTAGAGTAGCGTACTCATACGAAATCCCTTACGTAAAAGAAGCTGCTCAACAATTTGGATTCCAAATTATGGATATTATTGACATGATCAAGCTGAACAAAGAGCAGAACCAGCATTTGATCAGGCTTCGCAACGTACTCTTGCCTAAACTGCTTGCTGGTGACATAGATCTGTCAAACATCGAAACGGTGATGAATAATAATGCCTAACACCAAATCATTTACAAACGAACAGGATGTTGAGCTGGAGGCAATCGATGCGCTGGTTTCTTTGGGGTATCAGGATTACCGCAGTGATAGTTATAAAGACCCCAACGATGTCATTGATGCTGAGCGTGACAATGACCACAAACAGGTCGTTCTGCACCAACGCTTGCGAAGCGCACTAGAACGTAATACACCAGGGTTGAAGGATGCCATATACAAAGAGGCAGTCCGTCAGTTTTATTTGGTGACGGATGGCCCTGACTTGATGGCTAATAACCATCAACTACACAAGCTAATCATTGAGGGTGCGAAGGTTAAAGTTTCTGAAGATGGACAAGACCACACCTATGTGCTTAAACCAATCGATTTTGATAATGTGGATGCCAACGATTTTGTGGTGACTAACCAGTTTACGATGGAGCAAGGTGAGCGTAAACGACGGCCGGACATTACGATATTTATCAATGGCTTGCCACTTGTGACGTTCGAACTGAAGAACCAGGCCAATGCTAATGTAGGAATTGAAGACGCGTTTAACCAGTTACAGACTTACAAGCAAGATATTTCTGATTACATGGCTTACAACGAAATTCTTGTCATTAGCGATGGGGTGAATGCGCAAACGGGTTCCCTGTCTGCGGGCTTTGACCGCTTCATGCAGTGGCGCTCGCCTGAGCAGCGTGACGACAAGCAGTTGGATGTCTATGCAATGGAGACGCTAATCAATAACATGATGAAGCGTGATGTTGTATTGGACTTGATTCAAAACTTCATCATTTTTGAGACCGATGGGGCGAAGACCTTCAAGATTCTCGCCGCTTACCATCAATACTACATGGTCAACAAGGCTGTTGAAGCTGCGGCTAAAACCCTTAAAAATCCCGATAGCAATCGTATCGGGGTTGTTTGGCACACGCAAGGCTCTGGCAAGTCCCTTTCAATGGTGTTCTTCTCAGGTATTGTCAGTCGTAAGCTGGGCAATCCGACGATTCTGGTTGTGAATGACCGCAATGATCTTGATGACCAATTAGGGCAGACTTTCGCTGCGGCGCATGATTATCTGCGGCAGGCGCCAACTCAGGCAAGATCGCGTACGGAAGTCCGCGACTTGTTGGAGCGTAAGGGCGGTGGTATTGTCTTTTCTACTATCCAGAAGTTCGCGCCAGAAGACAACGAAGATAGAATGCCGGTTCTTAATACACGGTCTGACATCATTGTGATCTCTGACGAAGCGCACCGTTCGCAGTATGGGTTGAAGGCGAAATTCACCAAGAATGGGGTGAAGTACGGTTACGCACAGTACATGCGAGAAGCATTACCTAACGCTTCGTTCATCGGGTTTACCGGCACTCCGATTGACTTCAGTGATAAGTCGACTCGTGGTGTGTTTGGTGACTACATCGACGTATACGATATGTCTGCCGCGGTGCGTGACCACGCAACGGTACGAATTTACTACGAGAACCACATCATCCCGCTTGATCTCGATCCTCAAGTCCAGCACAAGTACGAAATGGTGATGGAAGAAGCTGGGGTCTACAATGCAGGCGAACAGACCGAAGAACAGAAACGCCGCGCTGAGTTTACCAAGCTGGAGAGACTGGCTGGTACGAAGGGTCGCTTAGAAGTTCTGGCGAAGCACTTTGTAAAGCATTTTGAGGCGCGTCAAGCGCAAGAGTTCGGCAAGTCAATTATCGTTGAAATGTCGCGACGGAACGCAGTGAAGCTCTACGATGAGATTATCAAGTTGCGTCCAAACTGGCATTCTGACGATTTGATGAAGGGTAAAATCAAGGTCATCATGACCTCCGACGCTGCCTCTGATGGGCCGGAACTTGCTAAGCATCATACGAATGCTGCGGATCGTCGCAAGCTTCAACAGCGAATGAAGGACGATCAAGATGAGCTTCAAGTAGTAATTGTAGTGGACATGTGGCTGACTGGTTTTGATGCGCCAGCAGTGAATACAATGTACATCGACAAGCCAATGCACGGTCACAACCTGATGCAAGCCATCGCCCGTGTCAACCGCGTCTTCAAAGATAAAGATGGTGGCTTAATCGTTGATTACATCGGGATTGCTGACAGTCTGAAGGCAGCATTGCAACAATACTCTGATTCTGACAAAGAACAGACTGGAATTAACGTGGACAAGGCTGTCATGTTGATGAAGGAGAAATACGACATCATCACGAACGACTACTTGTATCATGTTGATTACAGTGACTTCATCAGCGATGATCGTAAGAAGAGCCAAAAGGCGTTCCGCACGGCGCTAAATGCTGTCGCAATGTTGCAACCTGATCAGCAGCGCAAGTTTGCCGATACCGTTGTTCAACTTCAGAAAGCACATGCGTTGGTCGTTACGACGGATCAAGCCGTCGCCATTGCCGGTGAAGTAGGCTTCTTTGTTGCGGTTAAGAACGCGTTGATTAAGCTGATGCAAACCGCTAGTGATTCGCGACGCAAGATTGGCAACAGTCAGTTAAACCTGAAGCTCGATCAACTGGTTAATCAGTCCGTTTTGGCAGAGAAACCTATTGATCTGTACGAAGAACTGGGATTAGAGCGGCCGGAACTAAGTTTACTATCTGAAGATTTTCTGGACAGCGTTGGGCAGATGCCCGAGAAGAGTTTAGCGATGAAGCTGCTTGAACGGTTACTCAAGGGCAAAATCAAAGCGATGACCAAAGTAAACTTAGTTCAGTCGCGTAAGTTCGGCGATATGTTGGAGGCGTCATTAGACGCGTACAACCAACGTGGCGTAACCACTGAATTAGTGATTCGTAAGCTCATTGAGCTCGCTAAGACCATGCAGGCTGCGGAGACTGACGGCCAAGATTTGGGCCTGTCCGTTGAAGAAAAAGCGTTCTATGACGCACTAGCCGATGAAAAACGTGCGGCTGAGGAACTGGGTGCTGACAAGCTACAAGAGATTGCCAAAGCTCTGGTTAAAGAAGTGCGCGATTCTGCGCAGCGGACCGACTGGGTACAGCGCGAGTCTGCTCGGGCAAGCATGCGAATCGCTGTTAAGAGATTGTTGCGCAAATATGGGTATCCGCCTGATTTTACAAAGTCTGCGGTGGAGACTGTTGTGGAGCAAGCTGAGAAGATGGCATTCAATGAGAATACTTCGAGACAATAGCTAATCTGTCATGTATGTGTTCCTGTAATGTAGCGAACGTACTGAGGAGTAAAAGAATGGGAAAAACAAGGTATTTTACCTCGAGTAATATCAATCTCTCAGCTGAAGGTGATTGCTATTATTTAAACGGTGAGCCTCTGGAACGAGAGGAAAAATCGGGAAAAACAAATTATAAACTGTCTGAGTTCAAAGGCGAGGTCTCCAAAGCTGTTTCTAAATTCGTCGATCGGTCTTTCGAGAATATTATTGTTCTTATTGGTGCTGGTGCATCAGTGGTAATGGACGACAATGATAGCATTGACGGTAGGTACGGGAAAACGGTGTCAATGATTGCCGAAACTGTCTTTAATCAGCTCAAATCAGGGAGTTATTGTTTTCAGTATTCGAAGCCAGAAAAGAATGAAATCAATGTTTTTCCTCTGGAAAAGATGGCTGTCAAAATAGGCTACAGTGATAACATTTTGGATGAAACTAACAATAAACTCGACTCAAGCTTTGATTTAGAAGCCTTTTTATCACGCCTGATAATGCATAATCAATTTGTTGTAGAAGATAAGGAAAAGTGGGAAGAATCTCAGTCCGCAATTTTTGACATCATCAAGCAAGAGACCAGTTATGGTTACGATAAAGATGTGTTTCATCATGCTGCTTTGATAAATATTCTGTCAAAAAAATTAGCCTCTGAGAGTAAGCTATCTGTAGTCACTACGAATTATGACACACTTGTTGAGGATGCGGCAGAGAGTATGAATTACACGGTGTTTGATGGATTCTCTTTTTCTAGAACGCCGCGATTTGATGATGACATGTTTGAGTGGCATTTATCGAAACATGTTTCTGATGTGAAAACTAGAGAAAACATCTATAAAAAGAACGTAATTGATCTGCTTAAGATTCATGGTTCTTTAACTTGGAGAATGAGTAAAAGTGGTGAAAATGTGGTTCGCTTGGATAAGCATGCTCCAGGTGAATCAGTTATGATATTCCCAAGTAGTGATAAATATATGCAAAGTTATGAAGAACCATATTTTGAACTTTTTGCTCGTTTTCAAGATTTGCTCAAGCGGCCCAACACGTTATTAGTAACAACAGGATTTAGTTTTGCTGACAACCATATTTCTAGGATGATCATTCAAGCGGTCAGCCATAACCCAGGCCTGTCAACGTTAATCACAGATTATTCACTTGATTCAGCTAAACCGAATAAGAATTGGTCAGAATTACAACATATGATGGAAAATGCAAACTCTGTAGCTTTCTTAAGGGCAACGTTGAATAAAGATTTGACAAAGTATTTGGTGGGATATCCCGAGGAAATATCATGAATGTTGACAAGTATTATACGGATATAGATAAAGAGAATTTCTATCTGGGAATAATTTCTCAGGTGTATCGGGGAAATAGTTGTGTGCAAATTGAGAACCTTTCACTTTTAAGGAATCGAAAAATCCGTAATGAGGATCTGATTCCTAATACAATTAACTATCTTGTAGTTATTGAGGATACTCAGGGCTTATTTATCGGGGAGGTGTTCCAGGCAAAAGTGCAGGATACTGATTCTGTAAATCAGGCAATCAATAAAGGGCATGTTGATCGTGTGTTTCCAGAGATTGGTATTGATATCGTTGGATATATGGATCAGGAGGGTTGTTTCAAACTGCCGGGTTTTAAGAATGTCGGGATAAGCGACAAAGTGTATGTCGCAAATTCAAAACTTGTTGATGAGTATCGACGTTCGCTTGAAGTGTCTAGCACGCTAAATAGTGGTCAAGCATCTTTAAATGGTTCTGGTGCAAAGTTTACTCAGGGAGAGTGCATCCTGTATCATGAATTGAAACTGGAGGTTTTCAGATGACTGATCATTTTAAAGGACGGCAA
>NZ_AUAW01000014.1 GCF_000428925.1 Furfurilactobacillus rossiae DSM 15814
CCTTTTATGATCTGCGTCTTGTTGCGCTAATTCGGGATCATAGGGATTGACCCGATCTAATTCATAGCTAATAGTTGATTTGGCAACGCCTAAGGCGTCAGCCATATCTTGGTAAGTATGATGGCCTTCACTGACCAGTTGAGCTAGCGCACCACGTTGAAAACGTGATAAAGTAGCAGTACCCAAAGTAATCACTCCTTATAGCTGGTTGGAATTAACTACTACCATTGTAAGAGATTGCTTTGGGCCTTTTTTTATTTTTGTTCGGATTAATTATAGAATTTGCCTTATCAAAGCTTTTAGGACAACGAGTAAGATTAAGAAAATTAAGGGAAGAAGGAGAGTGCTCACATTGACTGATGAGAAACTAGAACGAGAGCTAACGCGGTTACGAAAAGAGAATCCGCATACAGTTAATGATTCTTTGTTAGCAGCGATGCTGGATAACATCGGCAATCTTAATTCAGTGTTGCGCGACCAACTGATTTACAGTTTGTTTGCACAATGGATTGACGACGGCACGATTTCAAATGAACAGGCGGTCTGGTTATTAAGACAGACGCAGCAACGGAATTTATTATTCAGTGGGATTCATGAACGTCAAAACGATGCAATTTATGCCAGAACGTTTACGACGCTGTTGTTGACGTCTTTGGTCGCCAGAGATGCACGGTCACCCTTCTTGACAGCAAATATGCGAACCCATCTTTTTGAAGATGCTACTAAGTATTTGCAATTAGAAAAAGATTTACGCGGGTTGACCGATCATGGCTGGGCGCATGCATTTGGCCATGGCGGTGACCTGCTGTATTACGTTTGTTATCATCCGAAGTTTCCAACCTGGCTTATTCCACAAGTGCTGGCGGGTATTTATCATGGCATTATGCTACCTAGCGGTTTTACGGCAGGTGAAGGCAGTCGCTTGGACAACTGTCTTGTTGCGTTACTGGCGCAGGAGCGCATAACGGAAAGTCAGCTACTCAACTGGTTGCGAGGCGTCAGGGGCGTTATTGCCTTAACTGCTGACCAGTCGCTACAGTTCGATCAAAACAACAAATTAATTAACCTGTGTGTTTCATTGGCCTATAAATTGCGCTTTGAAAGTTTGTCTACGCCAGGACTATCGGCATGGTTAGATGAGCAGATTCGTGACTTTTATGAGGCCAATGGGACAGTGGCCTGATCTGGAGATGGTTTCTATATGAGTATTGAATTAAAACAATACTTTGATACGATCCAGTGTCAACAGTTGGTGGAGAACTATCAATTGAGTGATTTAACCTTCACAGGTTCGCCGCAGTCGGTGATTGAAAAAGCAAAGCGTGATCATGATCGGGTGCCAGTGATGATTATGAATGATGACCAGTTAGCAGGCTTCTTTTGCCTTCACTTGCACCAAGGTCCATTGGAAATTGGTGGCTGTGCTGACTCGGATGTGTTATTGCGTGCTTTGTCGATTGACGAACGCTTTAGGGGACAAGGTATTTCGCTGGCGGCGATGAAGTTAGTGCCAACTTTTGTTAAAGCTCATTTTCCGTATGTGACTCGTATTATTTTGGCCGTGAACTACCGCAATATACCCGCACAACACCTTTATCAGAAGTCAGGTTTTCACGATACGGGCATTCAGCGTGTTGGCAAGATTGGCCCGCAGTACGTGCTGTTTAAAATGATAAATGCGTGAGTTACTGCCCGAGAGGGATAACGATGAATAAAATTCTAGTGATGATTTATGATGGCTTTTCGATGTATGAAATTAGTCCGTTAACTTCGATTCTTGCATGGAGTCAAACGGATTGGCAAATTGATGTTGTAGCCGTTGAGCACAAGCCATATCAAACTGAAGATGGGTTTGAGGTAATACCACAAATGACATTTGAAGATGTTCAGAATATTCAAGCTTACCAGATGCTCGTTATGCCAGGAATTGCGAATTATCATACCGTTTTACCTGATCAAAGGAACATTGCCTTTCTCAGTCGTTTTAAAACGCAGCCACGACCAGTTATCGCGGCAATTTCGGCTTCCCCCATTCTACTGGCAAAAGCTGGGTTATTGGACGACACCAAGTTTGTGGCGGGACTATTCGAAAGTGCATACGAAGAGGAGCGTTTCATTCCCAAACGTAACTTGGTGCGTAAACCAGTTGTATCAGATAATGGTATTGTGACTTCTACTGCGTTCTTCCCTCGTGAATTTGGCATCACTGCGGCACATGCAATTGGCGTCAATGTTCCGAAAAACATTTTTGAACAGTTTGGGACAGATGCAAGTGCCGAAGATTTAACTTTTCGAGATAATGGCTAGTTCTGCAATTTTATTGTGAGTTCGATTTGCTGCAAATTTGTACGAAAATATGTATACTAATGCTGAGAGGTGATGGTGATGGTTAATCCGCAAAAAAATCTAAATATTCGACCTGTTTCAGAATTGCGTACCTACAACAAAGTGTTGAATCAGGTGGGACCAGACAGCCCCGTTATTTTGACAAAAAATGGCTATGGTAAATATGTTCTGCTTGATTTAGAAGATTATGAAAAGTATGAGACGCGGCGAATTAGTGAACAATTGTTAGCTGATATTGAAAAATCTGAACAGGGAAGAAGACACAAGATTGAGGACGTTCGAAAGGAATTCTTAGATAAATGACCTTTTCCGTGGAAATAACAGACGTAGTTCATGCTCAGCTGGATGAAATTTATGTACAAGTTTCATCTAACTTTGGGAAGGTAATTGCCAAGAAAAGTATTGATAAGATCATTGAACAGATTATGAATCTTAGTGACTTTCCTAGAATGGGACACAACGGAAGAAAAGCAGGGCTAAATATACCCTCGAACTATTACTTGTTATTTCTAAAAAGGAATACACTTGTATACCAGATTATTGATGACGAGAAGATTATTCTAATCGAAGAAATTTACGATGCTCATCAAGAAATCGCTACAGCTATACAGAACAAAATTGGAATTCAGAGAATACAGCAAAAACCTGAGTTATAGGTATAGTAGATAAATTTGTGACTATTTTTTATTGGTGTGGAACCATTTGCATCTTGGTTGGTTTAAGTTAGGCTTCTTTGGAGGATGAAATATGAAAGATAATCAGACCTCGTCAAATCGGGAACCTGTATCAGAATTACAAACATATGAAAAAGTTTTATCACAAGTTTTTCCAGGAAAGCCGGTATTCTTAACACGCAATGAAGAAGATACTTACGTATTGTTGGATTTTCATGAGTATAAAGAACAAATGCTTTCGCTAATTTCAATGGAGTTAACGGCGGCAATTACAGAATCTAAAAAAGAAAAAAGGTACAGCTTTAAAGAAGTTCGAAAAGAACTTTTAGAAGATGAAGGTATTAATGAGACAGAATCACTTGATAGTGATAAAAAGCATTAAGTAAAAAGAGTTCTTTAGAAATTGCCATTGAATTGTTTGGCGTTCACTATGATTTTTTGAAGTTTTCAGACACTAGATAGTTGTTTCAGTTTAAATATAAAATATGCCGATAAGTCAAAACCACTGATACAGTGCTTTTGACTTATTTTTTATGAGATTGCTTAGTGTATTCTCACCATTTTCTAACAATCGACGACATTCTGCGCTATACTTAATCAACGAGTGATTTTCAGAACGGGGGATAAGTTTGCATGGCCACATATGGCGCAACGTTTCGGCAGCTACGAATCGGTAAGAATATGACCTTAAAGGAACTGGCCGACGAACAGGTGAGTGTTGGTTTCTTGTCTAAGTTTGAAACGGATCAATCGAAAATTAGCGTCGACCGATTGATGCATCTACTGGATAAGATGAATGTGACTGCTGATGAATATTTCTTTGCCCAGCACGATGGTTATGCCATGCCCGAAGTACCTAAAGTATGGTCTGAAATGAGTGTGCCAAACGTTGTGGCAGTATTAGGTAGCAGTTTTTATTACACCGCCGGATTATCAAATCGCGGGCAATGGGAAAAATTAGCACGGTGGCAACGGCACCTGGCCGAACAGGCCTCCTCGGCACCGACAATGGGTCATTGGTTAAACTTTGATTTTGCACAACTGCTTCTAGCACAACACCAGCAGGCCGAACCTTATCCGTTTGTTCAACGGGCGATCACGTACTTACAACAAATTGATGAGTGGAGTATTTACGAGTTGATCGTGTTTAACGTTTTTCTGCAGGGGATGAGTGTACCTGACGCACAACAACTAGCTCTGTCCGCCAAGCATAAGTTGGTTTCACAGGCTCCACTTAGCGAGATTGCAGGGATGCACCGTGGCTTTTTGGTCACTAGTTTTTGCTTTTTTATGAACCGCACTCGTTTCGATATAGCGGAAGAATTGCTTGGTCAGATGCACAGTCTGCACAAAGAACAATCACCACAACAAAGTACTGGCGATTTCGGAATGTTAATTCTGTGGTGTCAGGGATGGCTGACCTATCGCCGCGACAGTGAGGAACGGGGTCAGTCACAGATGAAGGATGCACTGACAATTATGCGATTGTGTGAAGAGGAAAGCCTGTGGCGTTTGTACGCTGCTTTTAGTGAACGAATTTGGCAAACGAAGGATGATCATTTACTTTATCATTCACGATTAATGGCCTAGAAAGGGGAATGACATGGCATCGTATGGCGAAACGTTTCATCAGTTGCGCGTGGGTAAAGGATTAACGTTAAAAGAACTTGCAGATGAACAGGCGAGTGTCAGTTTTCTCTCAAAGTTTGAACAAGGCCAATCGAAAATCAGTGTTGATCGACTGATGCATTTGCTTAAGAAAATGAACGTGACTGCTGATGAGTATTTCTTCCTACAGCATGACCGTTATCTGAACTCTCCGATGCCGGTGGAATGGCGTGAAATGGGTGCTGCAAACGCACTAACAGATTTAACGAACATTTTCCTGATTAGTTCGGGTTTGGCGATGCGACATCAGTGGAAAAAACTTTACGCGCGGCTCGATGTATTGAAAGAAAACGCTAAAAAATTCCCAACGGTTAATAATGTGTTGGGATACGACTATGGTCGAATGATGCTGGCTAACCATACAGGGAAAAGCATCGAACACGCTTCGGATCATGCCGTGAAATATTTAAAACAGATTGACGACTGGGGCATTTATGAAATTTTAGTCCTCGAATCCTTTTTGACTGCCATGCCATTGGCTGATGTTGAATTATTTACTAATATTGCTGAACGTAAACTGACGGCGAATGAGTCGATTATGTATGTCGCGGGCATGCATCGCGGATTTTTAGTCAGTAGTTTTGCATATTTTATGTCGTTAGATCAGTTTGTGTTAGCCAATGAAACTCTGTCGAAGATGGAAGCATTACATAAAAAACGTGATGGTCGTGATCTTACTGCTAATTTTGCAATGACGATATTGTGGTGCGAGGGTTGGCTCAAATATCGTGTTGACGACAAGGCACTGGGCAGGTCCAAGATGAACGATGCCACCACCATGATGAGGTTATGTAAAGAAGATCGTATGTTTAGGATTTATGACGATTTTACGGCAGAAATTGTGAGTGCACCAAATGATCACGATTTTCATTACGGGACCGTTATTTCTTAGGAGAGGTCAATATGCAATCGTTAGGACAAACGTTTCATGCATTTCGGCAAAATAAAAACTTAACGCTTAAAGAAATTGCTGATGAACAGGTTAGTGTGGCCGTGATTTCCAAATTTGAACATGATCAAACGACATTGAGCATTAATCGGTTTCTTCATCTTTTAGGGCAGATAAATGTCACGACGACAGATTTCTTTTATCACTATTTTGATCGTTTTGAAAATGAAAAGGTTCTGGATATTTGGGGCGTTCAGGCTTCTTTTGAGGGTATATTAGCCAATTTTTATGAAGGCAATCATATTGCTAGTATGACGAATACAACAGATATTGATGAAATGGACGCACTGAAAACATATACGAAGGCTATGCAATTAAAGGCACGTCAAGATCCTACGCTGATCAATCGAGTAATCGCTGCGTGGATGGCCAGTATTTTAGATGCTCAACAGTTGCATTTTGACGATAGCGCCAAGACCATACAACCAGTGGTGGACTACTTAACCAGTGTTGGTGAGTGGAACGAACTTGAGCTTATTATTTTTGTTTTCATTATTCCGACGGCAGATCCCGACGTTTTGATGCAATTTTTCCGTCGTTATTTGAATCAAGCGGAATTGTATCAAGGATTACCAGAGGCAAATAATCTGGGTTTTTCTGCTTGTTTCTCGTTGTTTACATGCATGATTGCCAAACAAAAAGGGAAATATGCAGTACAGGTATTGAAGAAGTTCGATAAATTAGTTACTAAATTTGAAAGTGCGCGGTTTGCCATTCTTAGAGAATTTCTGCATGGCTGGTTGAAAGTGTTTCAGGGCAATCGTCAAGCTGAGTTGGAACAATGTCAGACCGTTTTGGACCTGACACAAACGCTGGGATTAGCAAAGACACATGCCTATTATCATGAGTTATATGGGCATCTTTCTGCTTCCACGCCGACCTTGTTAATCTTCGTGCGGTTTTTTTAAGGAGGATTTTTATGCAATCGTTAGGACAAACGTTTCATGAACTACGCAAAAGCAAAAATTTAACACTTAAGGAAGTTGCGGATGACGAAATCAGTATGGCGGTGATTTCGAAGTTTGAGAATGATCAAACGATGTTGGGCGTGGACCGTTTTTTACATTTGTTGCAACAAATCAACGTGACCACGACAGACTTTTTCTATCGTTATCGACAGTCGGATGAAAGATCTAAGAAGGCAGGTATTGAGATTTCAGACGACGGCACACCACTGCCTGAAATTTTTGACGTTTTGAATCCGTTCAACGACATATTTCAAATTTCCAGCGATAATAGTCAGAGTAAGGCACAAAAGA
This sequence comes from Furfurilactobacillus rossiae DSM 15814, assembly GCF_000428925.1. Classification (GTDB taxonomy): domain Bacteria; phylum Bacillota; class Bacilli; order Lactobacillales; family Lactobacillaceae; genus Furfurilactobacillus; species Furfurilactobacillus rossiae. Next base: position 6,897 of record NZ_AUAW01000014.1, read on the forward strand.
TTTTAAGGCTCCAAACGTACATCAAATTGATGGAACAGGAGTTAAAAAAAGATCCTAGTTTGACTAATCGTTTGAAATTGTCCTTAGCAAAGGCGTCGTTGAAGATGCACCAGTCTAGGATGAGAGATCACATTTCGACACATCAAGAAATGATCCCAATTATTGATTATCTGAGTAATGTCTCATCATGGACGGCCTTTGAACTATTATTTTTCATTTCAACCTCAATTTATATGGATATCGAAGATTCTATGATGTTGTTCTCTCGATTTATGAAGCAGGCTGATGCTTATGTTCGTTTGACTGATTTGAGGAGCTTGGGCTATTCCGTCTGCTTTACGCTTTTTTCGATTATGATTGCCCATAGAACGTTCTCCAACGCAAAATTTGTATTGGAAAAATTTGATGATTTACTGAGCAAGGACACTGATGTGAAAGCAGAGTTTGCAATCAAGAGCTTATTTTTACATGGATGGTACCTGTATGCGACTGGACAAGAAGATGTTGGCAAAGATAAATGCAATACTGTGTTGCAGCTTTGCAAAACCTTGCATTTAACTGATGACTCACGATCCTATCAGGAAATTTATAAAGGAATGCAAGACAAAAAGTCAGCAATAATGTATTCAGAAATTTTTTACTAGGAGGTGTGCACAGTGACATCACTGGGATAAACATTTCATGAATTGCGCAAAAGCAAGGGATTAACCCTTAAAGAAGTTGCCGACGAACAGGTTAGTGTGGCCGTGATTTCGAAGTTTGAAAATGGTACTAGTATGCTTGGTGTCGACCGTTTCTTACATCTGCTGAATCAGATTCACGTGACAACAAGTGAGTTTTTCTATTGGCAAACGGATCGGTATGCTGTTGACGCAAGTTCACCCTTTAATGAAGACGGTCATTCTGCACCTAGCTGGAAGCTAATAGAGCCGTTTCAGGAAATCATCGCTTTAGTTAATCACGCTGATCCACCAAAAAATGTTACGCCTGTGGATCAGTATCAACAGAGATTAGCAAAGGCGGTCAGAGACCAGCCAACACCGATGAATTTATTGCTAATGGCGTACGTTAACAGCAGTGCCGACTTAGTACATTTTAATTTGGATAAGGCAGCTCAAGATATTTTACCAGTGGTTAACTATTTAAGCGCAGTTGATCAATGGGGCGAATTTGAAGTTTATTTGCTCATTTTTTCATTATCCTTTCTTGAAGCTGAGGACGTGTTGCGGTTGTTTAAACGGGCAATGAGACGTGCAGATTGGTATTAATAGCTGTCTGATGATCGCCATATGCGATTTAATTTGTGTTTTGATGCTTTTTCTGTGTTGACAGGAAAACAACATTACGCCGAAGCAAGCGAAGTGCTGAAGATAATGGATCAGCTGGTTCACGACAAAGACAGCTCAGATGTGCGGTATGCGGTTCAAAACCTCTTTATGCACGGGTGGCTAGACATCGTCACTGGTGCAAAAGAAAAAGGCAAACAGCAGTGTGAGAATGCACTGTCTGTTTACCGAATTTTGAATGTTAGCGGGGATGACGATCTATTGCGCCCGATTTATGAGCACATTTTGAAATACGATCCGAGCGATTTGAAACACATGATGATTATGATGACACTGGGTTAGTTTACCCGATACTTTTCAAACCGTTGCGCTGATTCATCCGTCAGCTCGACGGTTATTTTAGTACCTTCGGCAACATATTCGGTTTCCAAAATATGTGCCTTTTCATTCAAGAAGTTCAAAATGTTGCCTTGATCAAACGGAATCAACAGGGTAACTGTCTGGTAGTTCTTAAAGACTTGTTCCCGAATCATCGTGATTAATTCATCCAATGAAGCGTCGTCTCGTGCCGAGTAAACGAGTTGCATGCCCTCGCGTGACGGGTACTTAGCTTCCGTCTTGTCGGCCTTGTTGAACGCAACAATCATTGGAATATCAGTGACGCCAATTGCCTTAAGCGCTTCATTAGTGGTTTTCATCATTTTTTCACTGTTCGGGTCACTATAATCCACGACCTGAATGAGCAAATCGGCGTTAGCAGCCTCAGCCAACGTGGACCGGAATGCTTCGACTAATCCATGAGGCAGTTTGCTGACAAAACCAACAGTGTCTGAAAGTAGGAACTGCTTTTGATCCGGCAGGTTGATCTGTCGAACACTGGTATCAAGCGTTGCAAACAACATGTTCTTTTCAAATACTTGTTTGTCTTCGTTTAAACCATATTTGCGGACAAGACCGTTCATGGTGGTTGATTTACCAGCGTTGGTATAACCGACTAATGCTACAGTTGGGAGTCCATTCTTTTCCCGTTGCGTACGTTGGGTGTCGGCAGCTTTGGTGATGTCTGTTAGCTCGCCCTTCAGATGTTTGATCTGATTGTTGATGGTTCGGCGATCCATTTCTTGTTGTGTTTCACCAGCACCACGGTTAGTGAATCCGCCACCACCGCCGGCACCGGTTTGTTGGTCCAAACGTTGGTTAACACTAGTATGCAACCGTGGCAGTTGATACTGGAGTTGTGCAATTTGAACCTGTAGCTTAGCTTCCCGTGTCTGAGCACGGTTGGCAAAGATATCCAGGATCAAAGCAGTTCTGTCCAGTACACTCGCTTTAGTAGCCGATTCGATGTTACGAATCTGTGAAGCAGTAAGTTCATCGTTTGTCACGATGGTATCCACGTTTTCACTGGCCACAATTTCAGCTAGTTCGGTAATTTTTCCCTTACCAAAGTAAGTGCCTGGATGCGGCCGTTCAAGTTTTTGACGAACTTCTTCCTTAACGATCATATTATTGGCGGCAACTAGGTTGGCAAGTTCTTCCATGGAATATTCAAAGTTGCCAGCACCGGTGTTGAGACCGGCAATAATAACTTCTTTTGGTGCAATTGCAGTTTCGTCCAAATGTGTGTCCTCTTTTCTAAGCCGAAACTTATTAATAGAGTAAGTATAACATGAAAGACAACGAACGCCGTTCATATGGCACTACCGAAAATGAGGTGATTGTCCCTCAAAAATGAGCAAATTATTTTCCTTTGAGTTTGAGCGCAGTGAGCAGGCTTGAGTCCCAGACAAAGATAATAGGAATATTAAACTGGATGTGGATTGTGATGACCTAAGTTTCTGTCATTGTAGGAATAGTCACTCATCAGTTTTCATAGTCGAACAGTTCGAGTACTAAAACGTAGCCGCGTCGAATCTAATTATGGTCATAAGTTAGACATACGGTCGAAAATAAAATTAAAAATAAATGTGCAAACCACATTGACTTTAATCTTATTTTAATCTATTATCATCTCAACTTTTCAAAACATAAGTTGCAGCGAAAAGTACATAGCTTGGAATGCATCATCCAACGGGGTGAATTCCACAAGGAGTGTGGTTGAATGAAGGTTCGTAAAATTTTAGCAATGGGTGCAACAGCAACGTTATCTGTTTTAACCCTGGCAGCGTGTGGTAACAAAGGTGCGTCGGGGCATAAAGGCGAATTAAACTTAATGGAAAGCGCAGAAATGCCGACGCTAGATCCGTCGATTGCAACAGATAATGTGTCAATGACTGCGTTATCCAACACATATTCTGGGATTTATCGAATTGGTAAGGATGCCAAGCCAAAAAATGAATTAGCTACGAAGACGACTGAATCTAAAGACGGTCTCCACTGGACGTTTGATTTACGTCATGGAACGAAATGGTCAAACGGGGATACTGTTACGGCTCAAGACTTTGTTTATTCCTGGCAACGTACGAACAATCCTAAGACAGGTTCACAATATGCGTATCTGTTTGAAGGTGTGAAGAATGCCGATGCCGTTCAAAATGGTAAGATGAAGCCGAGTGCACTCGGTGTTAAAGCAGTTGGCAAGTACAAGTTATCTGTAACTTTGTCCAAGCCAATTCCTTACTTTAAGTTGTTACTTGGTTTCCCAAGTTTCTTCCCACAAGACAAAAAGGCCGTTGATAAATACGGTAAGAAGTACGGTCAAACCTCTGCGACTCAGGTTTACAATGGGCCTTTCAAGGTTGAAGGCTACAAAGGGACTAACTCCAAATGGAATTGGACTAAAAACAATACGTACTGGGATAAGAAGAACGTTAAGTTGAACAAGATCAATTTCCAGGTTGTTAAGGAGAATAGTACACAACTTAACATGTACAACTCAAAGAAAGCTGACATGACACAGTTAACTGGTGACCAAGTTGCACAATATAAGAACAACAAGAACTACATCTATCGTCCTGGTTCATCTGCTGCTTACCTTGAATTGAATGGTAACAAGGTTCCGGCATTTAAGAACCAAAAGATTCGTGCCGCTCTATCTTATGCAGTTAGTCGTTCACAGTTGACGAATAACATCTTGCAAGATGGCTCCAAGCCTGCCAAGACGTTCACACCAGCTAAGTTAGCCAAGGATCCAAAGACTGGCGAAGACTTTGCCAAGGAAGCTGAGGTTAAAGGTGCACTAACGCAAAATTTGACTAAAGCTAAGCAATTGCTTAAAGAAGGGGAACAAGAGGCCGGTATTTCTGACTTGAAGTTTACCTTAATGGCTGACGACACTGACACGGGTAAGAAGAACGCTGAATTCTTGCAGTCCGAATTCCAGAAGTTGCCAGGTGTTAAAGTTACTGTAGACAACGTTCCTTATAAGACACGTCTGACCCGGTCAGCGTCTCATAACTTCCAATCTGTAATCACTCTTTGGGGAGCTGATTACAATGACCCTTACACGTTTGCATTGTTCACATCAGATGGGACTTACAACGATGGTCAATGGAAGAACGCCACTTATGATCAGAATGTTAAAGACTCAGCTGGTAAGAATGCTTTGAACAAGGAAGCGCGGTTTAAGAACTTGGTTACCGCTGATCAAACATTGGTTAAGGACTACGGCGTATTGCCACTGTACACTGGTTCATTCGCTGGTTCTGGTCCATTCTTGCAACGTCCTTACGTCAAGGGGATCATCTACAATTCAGCTGGTATCAACTGGAACTACAAGTACGCTTATGTAAAGTAATTTATTTCTAAATTGAAAGTGATTCTCGACAAACATCGAGGGTTGCTTTTTTTGCTCGTTTTATAGTCTGTGAACAGACTTTTTAATTAGTGATTACGATGTGTAAAAGAAATTCAGGCAAAAAAGTATTATTTTTGGACTCCCGTAGAAAGCGAGGTGTATTATTCATACATAAATTAGCGATAACTTAATTAAGCATAATTTATAAGGAGACGAATTATGAAAAAATCGATAAGACTGTATATACGACGATCATTGCTTTAGGATTATCTTTGACCTTTTTGTCAAGTGCTGTTTCAGTTACAACAAACTTATTTGCTTCTAGTAGGCCACGTGAGGAAGCGAGGTTTTTACAGTTAGGCTATTATCAAGATAGCGGAGAAGATTTTGTGCACTATTACTGATGCAAACAGAATTTTGATAAGGCTTAGAGGATATCGTTAATTTATGTTGTAGTCAGTTTTTAGTACCTGATTTTGAAGATTTAATGTTTCAGGACATTTTTCTGAACTATTAAATAATAAATTTGAAACGATTGAAGTTAGTCATTTGTGAAAGACAAATTTCGTCATTAAAAGATGACCAATTTTCGGTCATCTTTTTTAATTAATATCCTTAGACCAAGTTGAGCGCGAAAACGCGCGGAACATAATATTACCTGCTATGCGGGTGGGCGTTCATTCGTTTTACAAAAAAATCTCCCACCAGATTTAGAATGTAGGTGTCGAAGCCAATCATTATAAATCGAAAGGGGATTATCAATCTGGCGAATAAGCTAAATTGACTTGCTCAAACTAAGTGGTTATGCAAATATCACACCTGAGTATAGGAGAAAGATTGATTGACAATGAATATCAAAAGGAACTTCAACAAGATATTCGATTGTTGTATCAGTACAAGGGCGTCAGCTTTATTGAGGGGCTATGATGACAGGCAACGTTCATCTGTTAGCGAGCATTCCGCTTAAGTTAAGCGTCTCCAGTTTTATTGGGGGACTTAAAGGGGAAGAGTGCCTTAATGAGGTTCGATCAACATAGTAAAAATGTGCAATCAACATTTTTAGTCAGAAGTTTATTACGTTAGTATGGTGGGTTTAAACGAAACCACGATCAAATGACATGTCAGAGACCAAGAAAACATGATTGTACCATCGACGGGTTAACAAGGAAGCATGGTTCAAGAACATAGTTACCACTGATCAAACGCTGGTTAAGGATTATGGTGTCTTGCCATTGTACACTAGTTCATTCTCTGGCTCAGGTCCATTTTGCAACATCCATACGTCAAGAGGATTATCTACAACTCAGCTGGTATCAACTGAAACTATAAGTATGCTTATGTAAGGTAACGTATTTCTAAACAAGCTCGACATTTAAAAATATCGAGCTTGTTTTTTTGACGGTAGTATATACATATGTATATACTACAGAAAAACGAATTAGCGTTTAAGCAAGTTAAAACCGAGGTGTTGACATGCAAAACGCAAAGATATCAAAGTGGGGTAATTCTCAAGGCATTCGAATTCCAAAGGCTATTTTGTCAGAAATTGGCATTACTAATCTTGATGATGCTGAAGTATCAATGGATGTTGAACAGGGAAAACTGGTAATCATGAAAACTAAGAGCGAATCAAAAATAATGAGTCGATTTGCCAATTTTGATTACGAAAAGTATTTGCAAGATGAAAATCGCGTGGCTGACTTGGGAGAGCCGAAGGGGCGTGAACTCTGGTAGATAGCTACTAATGAATTATTATTTTTTCGGGGGAAAAGAGAAATGCCTTTTAAGACATTTGATCGAGGAGACATTATTTTAGTTGATTTCAGTCCTTCGTTTGGGCACGAACAAAAAGGTTATCGCCCTGCACTCGTTTGGACTAATAGAGCCAGTCAGCAGGTCACTGGATTTGCGAGTATTTTTCCAATAACATCTCATGATAAAGGCTATCCGCTGCATGTTCGGTTGGAAAAGCGGGTCTCTAAAGTAACGGGAGTCATTATGACGGATCGAATTACGACGATTGATTTAGAAATTCGTTCGGTGCGCAAAATAGCTCATGTTGGAAATGACATTCTCTATGAGGTAGCAGAAATATTTGCAGACATGACTGAATAGGCTAAAACTGTCAGTATTGGCAATTGAAATAATCGTGAGAAAAATGAGGATATGCTGTATAAATGTATAATTCGTATTAGCCACTAAACGGTCTAGATAAATAAAATGATTCGACACATAATTGTAATAATGGTTAACAAATACTAACAAGGTAGGCTTTAAGCCGACCTTTTTTGTTTGCCCAAAAATTCTAAGCAATAAATGGGAAAAGCTGCGTTGACATTCATCGAATTCTCATTTATCATTTGACACATACTTTTCGAATAGATATTTTATTGCGGAAGGTCACAAATTGTTACCGGGGTAACAAAAAACAAAGGAGTTGGCGATATGAAGTTGCGAAGAGTATTAGCACTTGGTGCTGTCGCAGCCATTTCTGCCTTAACATTGGCAGCGTGTGGCAACAAAAGTGGTGCTTCTTCACACAAGGGTGTATTGAACCTGTCTACTACTGCTGAAATGCCAGGTTTGGATACATCAAAGGTTACGGATAACTCATCTTTGACAGCCTTGTCAAACACACAGGAAGGGATTTACCGAATTGGTAAAGACTCTAAGCCTGAAAATGCGTTGGCAACAAAGACGACTGAATCAAAAGATGGTTTACACTGGACCTTTAACTTGCGTAAGAACACAAAATGGTCAAATGGTGACAAGGTCACTGCCAAAGATTTCGTTTATTCATGGCGGCGCACAAACGATCCAAAGACAGCATCACAATACGCATACTTATTTGATGGTGTGAAGAACGCGGACGCTATTCAAAACAAGAAGGCTGATGTGAAGTCACTTGGTGTTAAGGCAGTCGGCGACTACAAGTTGGAAGTTACACTTGAAAAGCCAATTCCTTACTTCAAGTTATTGCTTGGTTTCCCAATCTTCTTCCCACAAGATCAGAAGGTTGTTGACAAGTACGGTTCTAAGTACGGGATGTCGGCCAACAAGCAAGTTTACAACGGACCTTTCAAGGTCGAAGGCTGGACTGGCACTAACACCAAGTGGAAGTGGGTTAAGAACAACAGTTACTGGGATAAGAGTGCTGTTAAGACGAACACCATCAACTTCCAAGTGGTTAAGGAAAACAATACCGCGCTTAACTTATATAACTCCGGTAAGATTGACCGAACTCAGTTACAGGGTTCACAAGTGGCCAACTACAAGAACAATAAAGACTATACGTACTTCCAAGGTTCAACTTCTGCATATTTGGAATTGAACGAAGAAAAGGTACCTGCATTCAAGAACCAAAAGATTCGTCAAGCATTATCCTTAGCACTTGATCGCACGCAATTGGTTAACAATGTTCTGGAAGATGGTTCAAAAGCCGCAACTGGTTTAATTCCAACGAAGTTAACAAAGAACCCTAAGACAGGTGCTGACTTTGCTAATGATTCTAAGGTTGCTGACACAACTGATCACAACTTAGCTAAGGCTAAGCAGTTGTTGAAGGAAGGGGAGAAGGAAGCTGGTATTTCTAGCTTGAACTTCACCTTGCTTGCTGACGATACGTCAGGTACTAAGCAAAACTCAGAATTCTTACAATCACAATTTGAAAAGTTGCCTGGGGTTAAGGTTTCTCTTCAAAACGTACCATTCAAGAACCGTCTAACCAAGTCTTCTAACGGGGACTTTGATGCCGTTATCACACTTTGGGGTGCTGATTACAACGATCCGTACACGTACTCATCATTGTTCACGTCAGATAACTCACAAAATAATGGTAAATGGAAGAATTCCGAATACGACACTCTGATCAAGAATTCAGCTAATAAAGACGCCAATGACAAGCAAAAACGTTATGACGACTTAGTTAACGCTGAAAAGATCCTGACGAAGGATGTTGGGATTGTGCCATTGTACTGGGGCACTGCTTCTGGTTCCGGTCCTATGCTTCAAAAGAGTTACGTTAAGGGTGTAATTTACAACTCAGCTGGTGTTAACTTCAACTACAAGAACGTTGAAGTTAAGTAGTCACGTTAATGTAACGGATTAAATTTAGAGGGAAACGTGAGGAAAAACCATTTCATTCTGGTTTATCCCCACGTTTTGCTTTAAGATGAACATTAATGATTTTCAGTGAATTCTCATTATTCAACGAAAATCTCGCACTTATTACTTGTCTGGTTTAGATTGTGAGGAAGTAAGTTTATGGCAAAATACCTGCTCAAACGACTGTTTTACCTCATTCTAACGTTGTTCCTGATTGCGACCATCACGTTCTTTATGATGAAGCTGTTACCAGGGACACCGTTAAGCAACGAGTCAAAACTCTCGCATTCACAGATTCAAATGATTTACCACACGTATGGGTTGGATAAGCCTGTGTGGCAGCAATACCTAATTTACCTGGCCGGCATGGTCCGTGGTAACTTCGGTTTGTCATTCCAGTTTGATAACCAACCGGTATCATACCTTTTGGCAACCCGGATGCCTGCATCATTCCAGCTTGGGATTCAAGCGATGATCGTTGGGGTGCTTTTAGGTATCATCGTTGGTGGGATTGCGGCAATTCGACGGAACACTTGGGTCGACGGCACGATGACGATTATTTCTATCTTAATGATCTCGATTCCAAGTTTCGTGCTTGCCATCTTGTTACAGTACTACATTGGTTTGAAAGCTGGTGCCTTTCCGGTTGCCGGCTGGGGGAACTTCTCGTATACCATTCTCCCGACCATCGCGCTGGCGGGTTCTCCGTTTGCAACGACAGCGCGGTTTATTCGAACCGAAATGGTTGACGTCATGAGTTCTGATTACATTGAATTAGCGAAGGCCAAGGGGCTGACTAGTACTGGCGTGGTTTATCACCATGCTTTGCGGAACTCCTTGATTCCACTGATTACATTGATCGGACCACTGACGGTTAACTTGATGACCGGTTCACTGGTTGTTGAAAATATCTTCGCCGTTCCTGGGATTGGGGAACAATTCGTTAAGTCAATTACGACTAACGACTACCCAACGATCATGGGGATTACGATGATGTACTCAGTACTGCTCGTGGTTGTCTTATTGATTACCGATATCGTTTACGGAATTGTTGACCCACGGATCCGTCTGCAAGGAGGTCAAAGCTAATGGCTGAAAACGCGAATGTTTCAAACGATGCCTTCGAACCACTTGGCAAAGAAGAACATCTTGATAATGAAAAAATTGCTGCGCCTTCGCTGACCTTCACACAGGATGCATGGCGTCGATTAAAGAAAAACAAAATTGCGTTCATTTCGATGTGGATTTTATTGGCCATTCTGGTGCTTTCACTGGCCGGTCCACTGATTTCACCACACCAACCAAACAACGCACAACCCGCCTACACGAACTTGCCACCAAAAATTCCGGGTGTTCACATTCCTGGACTGGATGGAACGAAGGCTGTGGACGGTGGCCGTGTTGATGCTTATCAACAGCAACACGTTCCGTCAGGTAAGTACTGGATTTTAGGGACTGATTACTTAGGCCGTGACCTCTTATCACGGATTATTGCAGGTACCCGGGTGTCACTAGCCGTTGCCTTGATTGCGACGCTGCTAGATTTGACCGTCGGGGTCGGGTATGGCCTGATCTCGGGATGGCGTGGAGGCAGAACGGATATGATCATGCAACGGATCATTGAAATTTTGTCCTCCGTTCCTAACCTGGTTTACATGATTTTACTGTTAGTTGTGATGCGTGGTTCGCTTCTGTCTATTTCATTAGCGATTGCCATCTCCAGTTGGACGACGATGGCCCGTTTAATTCGTGCCGAGGCGCTGACGTTGAAGAGCCAAGAATATATCTTGGCCGCACGGACGTTGGGTGAAAGCTCATGGAAGATCGCTTGGAAACACTTGATTCCAAACATGAGCTCAGTGATCATCATTCAAACGATGTTTACGATTCCAAGTGCCATCTTCTTCGAAGCCTTCCTATCATATATCGGGATTGGGATTCAGCCACCAACTGCTTCACTGGGGACCTTGATCTCAGATGGACAAAAGAACTTCCAGTTCTTGCCATTCCAGATGTGGTACCCAGCCGTTGTCCTGATGGTTATTATGATTTGTTTCAACCTGTTTGCCGATGGCTTGCGGGATGCCTTTGACCCACGTTCAAGAGAGTAGGTGACGTTAATCGTGGAAAATAATGACACAGAAAACTTAATTGAAGTCAAAAACCTGAAGATTAACTTTGATACCTATGCGGGCAAGGTTAAGGCGATTCGCGATGTTTCATTCCATTTAAAAAAGGGTGAAACGTTGGCCATCGTTGGTGAATCAGGTTCTGGTAAGTCTGTTACAACGCGTTCGTTAATGGGACTTAATGCTGACAACGCCGAAATTGCTGGCGGTCAGATTATGTTTCACGGCGAGGACGTGTTGAAAAAGTCCGAAAAAGAAATGCAACAGATTCGTGGTAAAGATATCGCGATGATCTTCCAGGACCCAATGACTTCGTTGGACCCAACGATGAAGATTGGCCGTCAGATTGCTGAACCGCTGATTATTCATAACCATGTTTCAAAAAAGCAGGCCATGGCGCAAGCTTTGGAAATGTTAAAGTTGGTCGGCATTACGGATGCTGAACACCGTATCAATGACTATCCGCACCAATTTTCAGGTGGGATGCGTCAACGGATCGTGATTGCGATTGCGTTGATTTGTTACCCAGAGGTGTTGATTGCCGATGAACCAACCACCGCGTTGGATGTGACCATTCAAGCTCAAATTCTGAAGTTAATGAAAGAATTACAAGAAAAGATCGAAACTTCAATTATCTTTATCACGCATGACCTTGGTGTGGTTGCCGGTATGGCTGACCGAATTGCGGTTATGTATGCTGGTAAGATTGTTGAATACGGAACTGTGGATGAAATCTTCTACAATCCACAACATCCATATACATGGGGGTTACTGAACTCCATGCCAACCTTGGATACTCAAAGCGGTGAATTGTCTGCTATTCCAGGGACACCGCCAGACTTGTTGGATCCACCAAAGGGTGACGCGTTTGCGGCCCGTAACCCTTATGCATTGAAGATCGATGCTGAGCAGGAACCACCGTTCTTTAAGGTTTCAGACACTCACTATGCAGCGACGTGGTTATTAGATCCCCGTGCTGAAAAAGTGACACCACCTGAGGCAATTGCCAAACGGCAGGCGCAATGGGCTAAGATGCACACGGATGATGGCGAACTGGTTCGTCCAGCGACACCATTGAACACGGCTGATAACTTAGACGACTCAGATCGCGAATAGAGAAAGGAGACGCACATGGATTACACAGATCGTAAAAAGATTCTGGAAGTTAAAAACTTGAAACAGTATTTCAATGTTGGCAAAAACGACGAAGTTCGCGCTGTCGACAACGTCTCCTTCGACATTTACGAAGGTGAGACGTTTGGCTTAGTTGGTGAGTCTGGTTCTGGTAAAACGACAACAGGGCGCGCTATCATTCATTTATACGAACCAACTGTCGGTGAAGTCTTATTCAACGGTAAGGATGTTGCGAAAATCAAGGGTCGTAAAGATCAGTTGGAATTCCGTAAAGAAATGCAGATGATCTTCCAGGATCCTTATGCTTCCCTGAATCCTCGGATGAAGGTTAAGGATATTGTTGCTGAAGGCATCGACATTCATCACCTAGCGAAGAATGATCAAGAACGAACAGATATGGTTGAAAACTTACTGGAAACAGTTGGTTTGAACAAAGACCATTCGAGTCGGTATCCGCATGAATTTTCAGGTGGTCAGCGTCAACGAATCGGGATTGCCCGTGCGTTAGCTGTTGATCCGAAGTTCATCATTGCCGATGAACCCATCTCAGCATTGGACGTGTCAATTCAGGCGCAAGTTGTTAACTTGATGAAGGAATTGCAAATCAAGAACAATTTAACGTACTTGTTCATTGCCCACGATTTATCGATGGTGAAGTATATTTCTGACCGGATTGGTGTTATGCACTATGGTCGGATGTTGGAAATTGGACCTGCTGACGAAGTTTATACAAAACCGTTGCATGACTATACAACGAGTTTGTTATCAGCTGTGCCAGTTCCTGATCCAGAAGTTGAGCGAGCACGGAAGCAGATTCCGTACGAGCCAACGATGGAAGGCGACGATAAACCACGGACAATGGTTGAAATCGCACCACACCACTTTGTTCGTGCAGCTGAAGATGAAGTTGCGATGTATCAAGAACGGGCCGAAAAGGCTGGTCTTGATGTGCTCTAAGGCGTCAATCTAAAAAGTGTCATTACCTTGGTTTCACAGCCTAGGTAATGACACTTTTTTGTTTAGCAAACATGGTCTGTCGCCTGCGGTTGTCAAAATTGAATACCGCCGCGGGACCGGTTCGAGCCTTCTGAAACCCGAAGTCTTTCACCTCGCCGTCAAGTCTCGTGAAAATCCGAGTCTTTACGCCCGTCCTGTGTCGTAAATCCGGCACAAACCGCCAGATCAACGACACCTTCACGGCTTACATTCAATTTTGACGACCTCCGGCTTATACAGTTCAAACACTTAGCCATATAGGTGTGTGGGACGAGCTTTGAAACCTGTACTTTGGGTTCAAAGTCGAGTTGAAGACTGCGTTTTTCAGCAGGCTGAAACGTTCCTCAGGGAGCGACGTTGCCGTTCGGCGTAACGGAGACACACAACTAGACTAATGAATCATTGTTATTGAAAGTAAATGAGCACCTTCAATCTTAAATAAGTTAAGCCAAACGCGTCAATGCTTGGTGTTATGTTACGAAAATGATGCGTTTTTTTGTGTGATAGAGCTTGTGAAAATAAAGAAACGTCCACTCTGCTAGCCATAACAGGTGGACGCTTCAACGGGGTATTTGATTCAGGAGTTGTACTGTTTGAGTACTATTAGGGGTGATAGGCAACTTGTTGTTGTCTATGTTTAATAGAATAACGGCAGGACCTTAACGCTACCTCAAAATTTAGTAACAAATTTATTAATGACTAAATTAAAGCCGATATGACGTTTTGGGGGCAAAATCTGCATTTTCGTTGTAAGATTGTAAAAGAGTGATGCCGCAGTTTGGTAATGACACGATGGAGGTTACACGTGATGAAAATGAAACATATTCTAGCAACGGCAGGCTTAGTGGGTGCTGCAGCTGTAACTGTGCAGGCTAAGTATGTTGAAAAACGGAGCGTTAGTAGCAAGGTGTTGGAAAACATCTTGCGATTACAGCCTAAACGAATGTTCAGTCCATACAAACATATGGAAAACCTTGTAACCTATGACTATTATTTGCATAAAAATGAACAGCCATGGTCGATGGACGCGCGATTGTCACGTCAATATGACGTTCAGGTTCCAACCAGTTACGATAATACCTATGAGTTACACGGCAAATACGGCGATCAACGGTACACGGTAATTTACCTGCATGGTGGTTGTTTCTGGAATCAGCCGCTGGGGATGCAGGTCCGTTTGGCACGCAAACTGGCGGACACGATTTCTGCAACGGTGTTAATGCCGATTTATCCGCTAGCACCGGCGCATGATTTTAAAGACGTGTTGAACATGTTGGAAAAGGTTTACCGTCAAGTGCTTGAGACGACGGCGCCCGATAAAATCATTTTACTTGGGAATTCTGCTGGCGGTGGTCTCGCGCTAACATTGGCCGAATATTTAAAGACGGTTGATTTGCCACAGCCGAAGGATATCATCGCCTTATCGCCGGTGCTAGATGTCGGGTTAACAAACGAAGAAATCGGTCACTATGAGGCAGCGGATCCAATCTTGGATCGCTATTCACTGCAAGTGATGATGGGGCACTATTACGCCAGAAATACGGATACCACAGATTGGCGTGTCAGTCCTTTGTATGGCGACATCAGTAATCTTGGTCACATCGCATTATTCGTTGGGACCCGAGAAATTCTGTATCCAGATGCTGTTAAGTTCCGTGATAAGGCGAAGGCAGCCGGCATTCACTTGAATTTCTTTGAGTATCCTTATATGGTTCACGATTTCTTCGGGCTCCCAATTCCTGAAACTGAGCAGGCCTTTGACCAGATTATTCGCATAATCGAAAAGCCTGTTGAAGTTGGATAAACTGGTTTGAGTTCGCTTAGATTTTTTCTCGAGTAAATGGGTAGTTTCCGCATACGGTTGTCAACAGTGACACGCTCGCCGTGGGACCGGTTCAAGCCTCTTAAGACCAGAGTCTTTCACCTCGCCGCAAAGCCTCGTGGAAATCCGAGTCTTTGCGATCGTCCGTAACCTAAATTCGGATAAACCACCGAATTAACGTTACTTTCACGACTCGGTATCACTGTTGTCGCCCTCCAGCGAATATTAGGAGTGGTTGGCGACATTGCATTTAATTTGGTGAATTTCGAAGAGACCTGATTGCCGTCGCTACCGGAGAATTTTACATTAGAGAGTGGAGTGGAGTGGAATTGAAACAGAGTTCCGTGTCGGCAACACTTGGCGGCGGGAACTTTGCCGCTTAGTGTTGCAAGACGATTTATGAGATGTGGTTTTCAGCTCATAATCGAGGGTGAAAACCGTGGTTCGTGCGGGTTGAACCCGGTCCCATAGAACGGCGTTTCAATTACGCGTAACGGTAGTGAGGCTCTGAAAAGCTGGCATTCGACTTTCATGATAGTTGGTGGACAATTGAGCTTGAATTCATAACTTATTTTTAATAAGTTAACCCGTTGACATCAGCGCAAGTTAGCTTTATGATGTTTGTCACATTCTAGTTGATAAGTGAGGTGCAAACAGATGAATGATGTAATTTCTTACTTGGCGCAACACATTGATAATGATGAGTTGCTGGGCAAAATGGTACGTGACCTTGTGACGTTTGAACCATCTCGTCGCGATGGTGATGTTAAGCAATTAACATCGAGCATTAATAATGTTGCACGTCGCTTTGTGCAAGGGAGCGAAGAAGCTCCCACAGAAGACTTAACGCATGTCCACCGCGATCCTAAGCTGGCAGCGTTAGAATCCGCTTTGTCACAAGCAGGTCAACGTAAATCCGTTGGTGGGCAGCCGTTGCTCAGTGCACCACGCTATACAACTGACCAGAGTTAATCGAAAATGTTAATTTATTGAGAACCGAAAGCCATCAGTGCTTTCGGTTTTTTTATTCTAATTATTTTGAATAAAACAGTTGCAATTACAACTTAACGTGATAAGATATTCTTGTTCGACAAGGGGTGAGAATATGAAGCTAGACGAACACGAAACATTGGCAGGCATGATACACAGATTGGCCGCATGGCAAACGGCAACGATGAATCGCCAGTTACGTTCGCTGGGACTCAATACCGATCAGGCCAACGTGATTCGATATATTGGTGCTCACCCAGGCGTTAATCAGCAAACGGTTGCTAGATTATTAAGCCGCAATGTAGCGAGTTTGACTAACCTGTTGAAAAGCTTGGAAACGAAGAAATTAATTGAGCGTCGCTATGAAGATGGAGACGTGAGAACAAAACATTTGTTATTAACCGCTAACGGGCAGCAAATTAACGAGCGTGTTCAACAGTGCTTTGATAAGTTGGATGAGCAGGTGAACCAAGTGTTGCCTGCAGAGGTACAAGCGGCAACCAGTGAGGCGATCGAGACACTGGTTAAACAATTGGTTGATCATGCATGAGCGGTTTGCAAACAGCGTTGTTTTAGGAGACTTTGAAAATGACATTAAATCCACAAGAAAAAATTAATACAGAGCAAGAATTACAAAAGAACTTTCAGTTGGCAGGGCTCACTGTTGCACAGGCGACAGAGGAACTGAACATCAGCACGACAAAGTTGAGTCATATTATGCATTTGACGCAGCGGTCTTTCGAAGATGCTTGGATTATGCGTAATTATCTGATTGTTAAGGTAAAAGCCGCGGGCAAGCAACCAGTGGCATTTACTTCATTGCGAGGCGACTGGCATGACTATTGGTTTTTGAATGCGCAGATTATTGACTCAGGCGTCATGTCGGCGGGTAACAAGTAGGTTAGCACATTAATGCCGCAATTCGTGGCGCTTATGCAGATCTCTATTGAATCTGCAAGTTAAACGGAAATATTGATGATGATTTAGAATAAAATGGGCTCCTAACAGTAGATTTACTAACTGTTAGAAGCCCATTTTGTTACATAGTCAGATTATTCAGCATGAGGCGTGAAGGCGTCGTTGTTAATTGAGGTCAAAAAGTGTCGCCAGTAGTCCTTAAAAAGTTTTGGCTGGTCTTGTGACAGGTTGTGGCCGGCACGGTCCACAATACCCAAGGTCAGTCGGCTAAAGTTGTTAAGCAGTGGCAATTGATCCTGAAAGCCGACAATGTTGTCCTGACGACCCAGTAAAAGGGTGACGGGTTGCTTGAACGGTGTTTGCATTAGGCTGGATTCAAACGAAAATTGGTAGTGCTTGCGTAATAAATGAATGAAGTCGCGGTTGGCTTGCTGTAATCCAGGTAAAATTTGCAATTGATAGGCACTCCAAGCGTCCGCGTTTAGGTTAACGTTCATATCCTTAAATGCAGCAAATGCATCTTGATTATATTTCACCGGGAAATCCGTTTGGACGGCAACGTAATGATGGGCCACGTGGCGATCTGGTGCATCTGCAATGGTTACAGGACAGGTGAGAAAAGCGCCGAGGATGTGGGTGGGCCAATCATGGATCAACCCCAAGGCGAGATATCCGCCGTAAGAGTGACCAACAACATAAAACGGTTGATCACCGATGATTTGATTAACGAAAGTTTCTAATAATGCCAATATGGCATCACTGCTGGCGACACCAATGTTGGCCGAGGATTCGCCCATGCCAGGTAATTCGACGTAGATTTGTTGAATATTAGCCGCCGCCAGCACAGGCATGAGCGGAATTTGCATACTATCAATATTTTGCGCCAATCCGTGAATAATCAGCATCGGTGTGCCGGAACCATTCACTTCATAATGAATCGTGGTGTCATTAATGACCGTTTTCATGGAGAACTCCTAATTTATTGACTTATTTCATTAATAACACAATCATTTGAATCAAACGATTACCATTTGATAACAATCGTTAAATCACAAAACAAATAATAAAACGGTTAAAGAAAAATGTGAAAAGCTGTTATACTAATAACCATATTAGGAGGATCTATATATGGCAAAGAAGTTAGCAACCCGAGCGGAAGTCCCGGATGAATTGAAATGGAATTTGAAGGATTTATATCCAAGTGATGACGCATTTGAAAAAGCTGTTACAGCGTATAAGCAGCAATTAGCCGAGTTTAGCAAACATGAAGGGCAGTAACGGAGAGTGCACAAACGCTTTATGAAACAGCCAGTGAAGCGGTAAGCTTATCTGGTGTGCTAATGCGAATTTACTTTTATGCTAACGCCCGTAATGATAGTGACACGACGGATCCGGTTGGTACCAAACTAGCTGGTCAGGCGCAGTCGCTTTACGCGCAAACGCAAACGGCCCGCAGCTTTTTAACGACTGAAATCACGGCGCTGTCCAAAGAAAAGTTTGACCAGTATCTAAAAGATGAACCTCGTTTAAAGGACTATCGGCGTTATCTGGAGTTGAACTTTTTACGCAATCAGGGATATGTGCTGCCATTAGCTGAAGAAAAATTGTTAGCGCAAAGTAGCAAGGTGTTTGAGGGTGCTGAAAACATCTTCTCCATGTTAAATGATGGCGATATGAAGTATGGCGACATTGAGGATGAAAACGGCGAAACGGTTGAATTAACAGATGCTAAAATCAGTGAATTTATGCAGTCAACCAACCGCGATTTACGCAAACGGACAAGTCACTTGATTAAAAAGGCCTACGATGGGCTTCAACATACGTTTGCCACAACCCTGTCGACTCATATGGAAGGGACGGTCCTTAAGAACCGTGCCCATCATTTTGCGACAGCGCGAGAAGGGGAATTGTTCGATAATGAAATCCCAGAAAGCGTCTATGACACGTTGGTAGCGACCGTGTATGATCATTTGCAGGGCGAACATGATTACATGCAGTTACGTCAAGATGTGCTGGGCTTAAAGCCAATGTACAATTACGATCGTTCTGCGCCTTTACTGGGCGACCCCAAATTGAAATTTACGTTTGACGAGTCTAAGGCCATCGTACTGGATGCATTGAAGGTGCTTGGTGATGATTATTTGGATGGTTTGAGGGCTGAATTTTCCGGTAGCTGGATCGATGCAGCCGAAAATGTTGGCAAACGTTCCGGCGGTTATGAGAGCGAAGTTTACGATGTTCACCCGTATATCTTGCTGAACTGGTCGGACAATTATTATGGCCTAACCACGTTGGCTCATGAGTCTGGACATGCGATGCAATCTTACTTTACTGATGCAACACAGTCCCTTCAGGATGCAGACTATCCAATCTTCACGGCGGAAATTGCTTCGACAACCAACGAAAACTTGCTGATGGACTACATGTTAGATAAGTATGCAGATAACAAGGAAGTTAAGGCGTACTTATTACAACAATCCATCCAAACATTTATCGGTACGGTTAATTTGCAAACTTTATTTGCAGAATTTGAGCATCAAGCCTATGAAAAAGTTGAAAGTGACGAAGCGTTAACCTCCGATTATTTGAGTACGATGTATGCTAAATTAGGCGAACAATACAACGGTCCGGCTGTTACCTTTGAAGATGAGAAGAATACAGGCTGGGCCGGCGTGCCACATTTCTATTACAACTACTACGTTTACCAATATGCGACATCGATGGCCATCTCCACGACCATTGCGGACCGAATTTACCGCAAGATGCCTGGTGCGTTGGACCAATACAAGACATTCCTCAAAGCTGGTGGCTCACAAGCACCAATTGAGCTGATCAAGCAAGCGGGGGTGGACGTCACCTCTCGACAGTACCTGGACGATGCGTTTGCCGTGTTGGACAAACGGATTGCGGAATTAAAAGAAGTGCTTGGTAAGTAACCTTATTGTTAATCGAAATGCCTGTTCAGTAATTTTGAACTGGTATTTTTTTCACTTATGAAAAAAATCACCAACACCTTTTGCCTAGCTGATAGGATACAAACATACAAGGCAAAGGGGATACATAAAGATGACAGAAAAATTAGCAACACGGGCTGAAGTGCCTGATGAACTGAAATGGAATTTGAAAGATTTATATCCGAGTGACGAGGCGTTTGAACAGGCTGCAGCCGCCTTCAAGGAAAAGTTAAAGAGTTTTGGGAAACATGAAGGGCATGTGACGGATTCGGCTTCTAATTTATATGAGACATTTAAAGAACTCACATTATTAATTAACGATGCACTGCGTCTGGAAGTCTATGGTCAGTCTCGAAATGACAGTGACACAACAAACCCTGATGGAACCAGGTTGTTTGCCGAGGCACAATCGACTTTGATTACACTAGAATCTAGTGTAAGTTTTATGGATAGCGAAGTTTCTCAATTATCTGATTCAAGATTTGCGGCATTTATGTGTGAAGAGCCGGGGCTTAAGAACTTCCAACGAGACATAGAGGTCAATTATTTAAGAAGTCGAGGTCACATATTACCAGCTGAACAAGAAAAAATACTGGCTCAAACTGGTGATATGTTTGCTAATGGTGAGAATGTTTTTTCAGTTTTGACTGATGCAGATATGACACTTGGCGAAATTAAAACTAATACTGGTAAAAAAGTCGAATTAAGTTGGGCCACTAAATCAATTTATAGCGAATCCTCAGACAGGTATTTGAGGAAACAGGCAGACGAGAATATTAGGCAGGCATATAAAAAGTTGCAACACACACTTGCCGCTACGTTAACCGCGCATATGAAAGGAACCGTCATTAACAATCGTCTTCATCATTTTGAGACCGCTCGAGAAGGGGAGCTATTTAGAAATGAAATTCCAGAAAGCGTCTACGAGACGCTGGTATCTGCTGTTCATGATCATTTAGAGGGTGAACATCAATATCTGCGATTGCGGAAGGATTGTTTGGGATTGAAGCCAATGTACGAATACGATAATCAAGTACCTTTGGCAGGTAATCCTAAAATAAAATTTACTTACAGTGATTCCAAGAAGATTGTTTTGGAAGCCTTAGCAGTTTTAGGCGATGATTATCTCGATGGACTAAAAAAAGAATTTAATGAAGGATGGATCGATGCAGCAGAGAACGTCGGAAAACGAGCAGGTGGGTATCAAGTAGACGTTTATGGTGTGCATCCGTATATCTTATTAAACTGGTCAGATAATTATGAAGGATTAACGACGCTTGCACATGAATCAGGTCATGCGATGCAATCTTATTTCTCTGACAAGAATCAACCATCGCAATATACCCATTATCTGATTTTTACAGCTGAAATCGCTTCTACAACGAATGAAAACTTATTGCTCTCCTTTATGTTAGATAAATACGCTGACAATAAGGACATGAAAATTTATTTATTGCAGAAATCCATTCATAATTTTATTGATTCTGTTAATAAGCAGACTTTATATGCTGAGTTTGAACATGATTGTTATCAAACGATTGAGTCAGGTCACCCGCTTATTGCTGAAGAGCTGAGCAAAGATTATGCCAGCTTGCGTGCACAGTATTCTGGACCGGCAGAATCTGCAACAAGTAGTGAAGATATTCATTGGGCATGGGTGCCTCATTTCTATTACAACTACTATGTTTACCAGTACGCGACTTCAATGGCGATTTCGACAATACTCGCCGATCGCATCTATCGCAAAGTTCCCGGTGCATTAGAACAATATAAGGCTTTTCTTAAGGCCGGCAGTTCGCAAGCACCAATTGATTTGATTAAACAGGTGGGCGTGGATGTAACATCAGGTCAGTACCTGGACGATGCGTTTGCCGTGTTGGACAAACGGATTGCGGAATTAAAGGAATTATTAGGCAAATGATTGTATATTAGCCGTATCGAAAAAGCACGATCAACGAAATTTTTGGGAATTTCGTTGATCGTGCTTTTTAACATTAAAGTTATTCAATATTATCTAATCGGTCGGTATACAGTACTTTCACACTATTATCGTCTACAACCAGTTTGGTAACACTGCCATTTCGTGGGCCAGGGAAGGCACCAATTGTGTCAGAGTAATGATCCATGATGTGGCGCAGATATGTGCCATGGGTGACTAGCAAAATGTTATCGCCGTCCTTGGCGTTATCCCGTAACAACTGCATTCCGGCTTGGATTCGTTCCCACAATTGCGCATACGTTTCGGCGTCGTGATACTGATCCGCATTGGCAACTAAGTCTGTTGTTTCTTGCAGGCCAAACTTTTCGACCAACTCATTATAGGTGTTACCACCTTTAGGAGAGCCAATCTGATGCCACATTAACATGTCGTCATAACCTTCCCAATAGCCGAAGAATTCTTCGCGGAATTCTTTGCGGGCGACTGGTTCGGTGAGGGTACTAGGGTTTTCGGCAAGAATCAACCGGCCTGTAGTTTGCGCCCGAGCAAGATCACTAGAGTATGCAGCGTCAAACTTAACATGGCGCAGTAACTGACCGGCATGTTTGCCGTCAGTCTGGCCTTTTTCAGTAAGCGGTGCGTCTGACCAGCCTTGCATCCGGTGATACAAGTTTAAATAAGTTTGACCATGACGAACCATGTAAACGTTAAATGACATGAGAACCTCCACAATTTATGATGGTTCTATCATAGCATATCAACGTTTGAGATGAGACCACGTTATGGCTCATAAAAATGATTACTGTGACGGCGGAGGTAGCGCGTCGCACCAACGATGAATCCTGGCAAGATACCAATCACTGCCACACCGAGGAAAATGAGGGCAAAGTGTGACTTTACGAATGGCAAACGGCCAAAGTAATAACCTAAAACGCTACCGACCGTGACCCACAGTGCGACACCAATCACATTGAGGACGGCAAAACGACGTTCACTCATTTTTGTCGTGCCCGCCAAGAGGGGGACAAAAGTCCGAATCAGTGGCACAAACCGACCAAAGATCACAGCTCGGCCACCATAACGTTTGAAAAATGCCTCGCCACGTTTTAGACCACCATGAAGACGTCGATTAATAAACTTAAAGTGCATTAACCACATGCCGATTCGAAAGTTCAGAGTGTCACCGAGAACGGCGGCAAAGAAGAAGATGGGAACCAGAACTTTGATGTCCAAACTGGATTGGGTGGCCGCCGCAATAGCACTCGTCACAAAAATCAATGATTCACCCGGCAACCACGGAAAAACGACCAAGCCAGTTTCAGCAAAAATCAACAGAAACAAGGTCACGTAGCTCCAGTTGCCCATCCACGAGAACAAGGGCAGAATATAATCCTGTAAATGGCTCAAGATGTGAATCAACTGATCCATAGGCGACCTCCCATTTTTACCTACAGTGTAAGCAACTGAACGATGAATAGCGAAACTAATCACTCAGCTTTGAGAAAACTTATGAGTTAGGTCTGTTTACTTCACTTACGGTTGTCAACATTGACACGCTCGCCGTGGGACCGGTTCAAGCCCGCAGTTCACGGTCTTTCACCTCGCCGCCAAGCCTCCTGAAAATCGGAGTCTTTGCGCCCGTCCGTGGTGTAAATTCGGTTAAACCATCCCGAATTTACACCACTTTCACGGCTCGGTATCACTGTTGACGCCCTTCAGCTGACAGAGTGGCAAGTTTCAAACGTCTAACTGAATACACAGCAGTTCACCCAAAGTTTCATACATCTGACTGAGTGCATGTCAGTTTACACAAAGTTTTAATGGCTACTTTAGTTACTGCAGGAGTGGAGCTGATTGGAAACAGAGTTCCGTGTCGGTAACACTTAGCGGCGGGGTGGGCCGTTTAGTGTTACAGGATGACTTATGAGACGCGTTTTTCGGCTCATAATCAAAGGTGAAAATCGCGGTTTGTGCGAGTTTGAACCTGGTCCCAGGGAACGGCGTTTCAAATCAGCGTAACGGCAGTAAGCGAATTTGTACTCAGATGTAATACAGGTTTGCTAGAAATTAGACGTTTTATGACTCGAATGGTGAGTAGAATTTGTCACCAACTGTGAAAATGCGCTATAATATTTAGTACAATTTTTGAGTTTATTGATGAGAATGGTCGCATAATAACGGCCAAAAAACGGGGGCAAACCAGTTGACGGAAACAGTAAAGCAGCAAGAGCAAAAACATTTAGATGCTGTCGTTAAAAAAGTCAAACAGGCTGAAGTTGTGGCCAAACAGGATATTCAAACTGCCTCGCGTGATACAAAGGAAATTGAGCGGGCGTTTGGTGAAGTTCACCTCAATACTGGTAGTTACGAGGGGATGACCGACACTGCCATGTCGTTGCGTGCACAGCAACAAATGCTTGATGAACGGCAAAACAGCTGGCAACACGCTACTCAACGACTTGATGTGTTACAAAAATTGGAACGCACCCCATATTTTGCCCGTATTGATTTTCAGGAAGATGGAACCCGCGGTCCTGAGACAATTTATATCGGGTTGGGTTCGTTTGCCGACTCGCCAGATCATTTCTTGGTTTATGACTGGCGGGCACCAATTTCTTCTATCTATTATGACGGTGGACTTGGCGACATTACGTATCAAACGCCGGATGGGCCGCAAACCGTTGATGTTAAGTTAAAACGTCAATTCCAAATCAAAGATGGTGTTATCCTCACTGTCTTTGATACAGATGAAGTAGTCGGCGATCAAATGCTTATGGAAGCGTTGGGCAATTCATCCAACACTAAAATGAAGAGCATTGTCACCACCATTCAGAAGGAACAAAACCAAATTATTCGGGATACTCAATCTGACTTGTTATTTGTTCAGGGCGCCGCTGGGTCCGGTAAAACGGCTGCTGTCTTACAACGAGTGGCATGGCTATTGTATCGATACCGCGGTAATTTAACGTCTGGACAAGTGGTCTTGTTCTCACCAAACCAACTTTTTAACGACTATATTAATCAGGTGTTGCCTGAATTGGGCGAACAAAACATGGTGCAGATGACTTATCTGCAATACACTAACCGGCGTTTGCCAAAGATTCAGGTTGAAACATTGCAACAACGTTTTGACGCAACCACTGATACTAAATTTAAGACGGTCAATGCGTTGAAAGGCAGTTTGGCATACTTTGACGTGATTACGCGCTATGCCAACCACCTTGAGCAGGCTGACATGCGGTTCCGGGACATTAAGTTTCAGGATCAAGTATTTATTAGTAAGGAAAAGATTGCCGAAATTTACTATTCATTTAATGAAAACTATCATTTAGGTAATCGCTTATCTGCAACGCGGGAAGAGTTGATTAAGATGTTGAACCGGCGCATCAGTTCTTCTTTGCACGATAAGTGGGTTGAAGAAACCGTTCAAAACTTAACTAAAGAGCAGGTTGACACGATGTTTGGCGATCAGCCGCGTGAGTTTGACAGTCAAGATAAGGAGTATCGTTTCCTGGCTCGTCAGATCGTGATGCAAGCCTACAAGCCAGTTCAGCTTGCCATCGTCCGTAGCCGTTACTTAAACATTAATGCTCAGTATGCTCATTTCTTACGGCATGTGCCTAATCTGATTGAGCTTAGCAAACACGATGTGACTACGGAGCAGTGGCAGGCCGGTGTTGACGCAACATTGAATGGTTATCGTGACCACCGCTTGTCATTGGCGGATACGTCAGCGTACCTTTACTTGTATGATTTAATGACGGGTAAAAAAGGTGAAAAGGAAATCCGTTTCGTCTTTATCGATGAAGTTCAAGATTATTCTGCCTTTCAATTGGCCTTTTTAAAGTTTAGTTTTCCTCGTGCACGGTTCACTTTGCTTGGTGACTTAAATCAGGCAATCTTTACGCAAGAAAATAGTCGGACGCTTCTGGGCGAACTGTCCACGATGTTTGATCCGGAAAAAACGCGGGTAGTTCAACTAACAAAATCGTATCGATCCACACAACAAATCACTGACTTTACGAAGGACCTTTTGGTTGATGGTGAACAAATTACGGCCTTTGATCGTAATGGCGACAAGCCAGCCGTATTAGTCGCCAGTGACAGAGAAGCCTTGTATCAACGTTTGGAACAACAACTAGCGGTCAATGATAAGGCAGATGAAACGACTGCTATCATCGGCAAAACACTGGCTGAGTGTGAGGCTGTGGCTGATCGCCTCAAAGCTGATGGTGTCCATGCCACATTAATTCGGACTGAAAATCAGCGATTAGTGCCAGGTACATTGATTATTCCGGCGTACTTGGCTAAGGGACTTGAATTCGATGCCATCATCGTTTGGGATGCTTCGAAAGCAGTTTATCACGATGAAAGTGAACGGCAGTTGTTGTACACGATTTGTTCACGTGCGATGCACCAGCTTACAATTTTGGCAAACGGTGAATTGACACCATTGATGGATCACGTGGATTCGAATTTATATGTGCGGGAATAGTTAATGAAAGTGCAATAGTAACGTTTTCGCTGAAATCTCGGAGTATTTGTGTTCAATTCCGGTATCAAAGATTGAGCTATGCTATACTTTAAGGGATTTTTCAAGAAAACACGGTGGATGAGTTATGGCAGACAAATTAGGCAACTATGATCGTTTTGAGCGTGACCGGTGGCGGGATTTATTTGATGCAGAGGCAGTTCCATTAACAGAAGCAGATTTAGATCAGATTCGGTCTCTTAATGACCGAATTTCATTAGCGGATGTAAAGGAAATTTACATGCCGTTGGTGCACTATATTCTCCTTAAATACCATGAATTTCAGTTGGCCAATAATGCGCGCAGTGACTTTTTGAAAGTGCCACGTCGACATGTGCCATTTTTGATTGGTATTGCAGGATCTGTGGCAGTGGGGAAGTCAACCACAGCACGTTTGTTAGCGTTGATGTTGAAACATTTGTATGCACAATTGAAGGTTCAGCAAATCACCACGGATGGTTTTTTATATCCCAATAATGTGCTGGAAGAAAAGGGCATTATTGACGATAAGGGCTTTCCAGACAGCTATGATATGCCGCGATTAATTCAATTTTTAAACGACGTGAAACAATCACGACCAAACGTCAAAGCACCACGGTATTCACATCAAGTGTATGATGTGATTCCTGATGAATACGATGAGATTGATCAACCAGATATCTTAATTGTTGAAGGAATCAATGTTCTGCAGTTACCCTCACAGGCAGAAATTTTCGTTAGTGATTTCTTTGACTTCTCGATTTACGTCGATGCTGAGCCCAAGTTAATTGAACACTGGTTCTTGGAACGGTTCAGCATCTTGCTGGATTCAGCGTTCAACGATAAGACGAATTATTATCATGAACTGGCCACGGGGTCCCGTGAAGATGCGTTTTTGTATGCGCGTCAGGTGTGGGATGCTGTGGACTTGCGTAATTTAAACGAATATATCTTACCTACTCGTAATCGCGCCAATGTTATCCTGCACAAGCGTCAGCATCACGCTATCGATGCCGTTTATTTGCGTCAGTACTAAGCATCTGAATCTAACGTTGCGCTTACGGTTGTCAACAGTGACACGCTCGTCGTGGGACCGGTTCAAGCCCGAAGTTCACGGTCTTTCACCTCGCCGCAGAGCCTCGTAAAAGCTGAGTCTCTGCGACCGTCCGTGCTGTAAATTCGATAGGACCACTCGAATTAACAGCACCTTCACGACTCGGTATCACTGTTGCCGCCCTCCAGCTGATATAGTGGACAAACTTTCGATGACATGAGAGGCTGAGACTGGTCCTCACGGATCGGCGTTTTTGGTCAGCGTAACGGTATATTCTATCTCATTACATCTTTAATCAAAATACGGTTAACATCCTAGTCGATAAGGACTGGGATGTTTTTCTTTACAAAAAGATTGGCAAAAACAAAATTTAGCATAGTTATTGAAATAATTATCTATTTATAGAAGCAATCTGTTATGATGGATTGACATTCTGTGAAACGGGGGAGAGAATCGATGGCACAAAACGCACCACTTAATCAAAAACATAAATTTAGTTGGCCACTTTTCTTAAGCCCGTTTATTTCACGGCTGGGCGACGCGCTTTATATTTTTGGCTTGAACTGGTTTATTGTGAAAGCAACTGGAACGGCGTCTATCTTAGGGGTCGTTCAGGGAATCGGTGGCCTCGTATTGGTTGCTGCCGATGTGCTGGCAGGACCACTTGTCGATAGCGTGAATCGTAAACGAGTCATGTTATGGTCAGATATTATTAGTTTTGTCGCTTGTTTGTTAATGGCTCTGATTGTAGATGTCAATCATCCAATCTTCTATCAGCTCGTGTTATTGACGGCCATTTTAGATATCGGATTAGGGTTCAACTTTCCTGCCGCGAAGGCAATGGTGCCGGAACTTATTCAGGATTCGGCGTTACAACGATTTAATGCCATTTCAAATACGTCACTTAGTTTGGCAGACATTTTTGCACCACTGCTTGGCGGCGCGCTACTCGCTGTTTCATGGATTAACTTTCGAGAATTTCTAATAATTAATGCTTTTTCATTCCTATTGTCGATTGCGTTGTTGTTGGGGATTCGGTACCGGTATCAGCCCAGTAAGAGTGGTCGGCTTTCGATTTGGACCAGCTTAAAAGATGGTTTTAAGTATGTTATGGGTAAGCCTGTGCTTGTTAAAATGGTTGTCATCGACAGTGTCGTGAACATTTTTTACGCAGCCTTCAATTTGTTGCTTCCATATGATGTGAAACATTACTTTGGTGGCAATGAGTATCTTTATAGTTATTTGATGGCTGTAATGGCCATTGGAGGGATGCTAGGCGGCCTGAGCTTGGTACGAGCTCGCAGCGCCCGCGCATTACCTCAGATTGAGCGCGACATTTATCTACTGGCCATCGTGATGCTGATTGCTGGTTTTTGGCGACCATATCCGGTGTTGCTGGCGATGACGGCATTGTATGGATTTTTGATCTCAAGAATTGGGGTAGGTTTGTTTACGCTAGTGCAAAATGTAACTGATGTGGCTTATTTGGGCCGTGTGTTTGGTATTTGGTTTATCTCTGTAGACTTCATGCATCCACTAGGAAACTTTATTTTTGGATTCGTTATTGACTGGCTGGGAGATGGAACCTTCGTTTTGATGGGGATTTTGCTTGCTCTCTGTCTAGGACTTACCGACCTCGTTTTTCGCAAACACACGGCTGTTTAGGCGCAAACTGTCCGTTTGATTGAGACGGCTGGATTGCAAATAAACGGTTTTATAGCTCAATAAGAAACATTCTTAAATATTACAATATATTTCAGATTTCGAGTTTTATGACAAAAACGCCTAAATTTGTAATGCTGACGGTATTTCTCTGTTATTTACACGCTGTATAGTAGTCATCGTTGAGTTGTTAATAAACAACACAAGCGAATCATCGCGTAAGATTTATCTATTAGCCAGCGTGAGTGAAAAAGAGCTCACCATACAAAATTAGGAGTGAAACTTACTATATGAAGATCAAACAATTAATGCTTTCTACTGTTAGTGCCGGTGCGTTACTTTCAATTGGTACTGTTGTTGCAAATGCCGACACCACTGTTACTGTTAAGAGCGGTGACACTGTTTCAAAATTAGCTACTGCTAACAACACTACTGTTGATGCAATTGTTAACGCTAACCACTTACAAAACGGTGGTAACTTAATCTTTGTTGACCAATCATTAGATATTCCTGGTGCTAACGGTACACAAAGTACTCAAGCAGCACAACCTGCACAACAGGCCGCTCCTGCACAGCAGACACAACAAGCTGCTCCAGTACAACAAGCAGCCCAACCTGCACAACAGCAAACTGTTCAGGCTCAGCCTGCGCAACAAGCTGCTCCTGTTCAACAACAAGCAGCTGCACCTGCCGCTTCTACTGGTGACTCATCAGCTCAAGCGTGGATTGCTGCCCGTGAATCAGGTGGTTCATATACTGCTCAAAACGGTCAATACTACGGTAAATACCAATTGAGTATGGACAAATTAGGTGGCGACTTATCACCACAACACCAGGAAGCTGTTGCAACACAATACGCAGTTTCACGTTACGGTTCATGGGCTGGCGCCCAAGCCGCTTGGCAGTCACAGGGTTGGTGGTAGACAACCCCGGCTGACGCCGAAAATTCTTTTTGATAATCAAACACCCACTTCATTGTGGGTTTTTTTTTGCCTAAAAATCCTAAATTCATCGTTGCTTTACAGTAGCTCGAAGGGCGTACATTAATTAGTGTTGTCGATAAAAAAAGTGGTGTTTATTAAAGTGGACAATACGGTACGTATTGAATGTACTATAATAAGCATTAATCTTTTTTACATATTTATTTGATTGACGTAAGGAGGTAGTGGTTAATGAAAGGTCGTTTTGGCTTTTTAAGTATTGTTTTATTCGGGATCAACGCCATTGTCGGATCAGGCATTTTTTTGTTGCCTAATACGGCGATGAAACTAATTGGGCCGGCTAGTCTGCTAGTGTTTGTCTTCGACATGTTTTTGGTTGTTAGTATTGCATTGTGTTTTGCCGAGGATGCCAGTTTATTCAAACAGAATGGTGGACCCTACGTCTATGCCAAGGCAGCGTTTGGTGATTTTGTTGGCTATGAAGTTGGCTTCATTATTTGGGTCATTAGTATTATTGCGTGGGCTACGATGGCTGCTGGGCTGGCGACTGCTCTGGGCGCGTTTTGGCCTGTATTGGCTAAGCCCGTTTGGCATGCCACGATTATTACGGTGTTGCTGGTCGGGTTAGGTGTGATTAACATTCTTGGTGTTAGTGTGACGAAATGGCTAAATAATGTGGTCACTGTCGCAAAAATTATTCCGCTGGTATTGTTTGTTGCCATTGGGTTATTCTTCCTTCATGCTGGCAATTTCACACCGTTTTTCCCACACGGCCATTATGTAGCAGGCTCATTCGGTCAGGCAGCAATCGTCATGTTTTACGCCTTTACAGGTTTTGAGGCCATTGTGATTGCCGCTGAGGATATGAAAAATCCCCAACACGATGTCCCGCGTGCAATTATCACGGTAATGGGGATAGTGGCTCTGTTGTACTTTCTCATTCAAACGGTGTCAATCGGAGTCTTAGGGACTAAGTTAGCAACAACGACGGCGCCGATGCAGGAGGCGTTAACTCAGATTATTGGGCCAGTCGGGAAGTACATTATCGGTGCGGGTACGATTATTTCTATCACAGGAATTTCCGTTGCCCAGTCCTTTACCGTTCCTCGTAGTGGGCAAGCAATGGCTGATAATGGGGTCATGCCAAAGATTGTCGGCCGCGTTAATCATCGCGGTGTGCCCTATGTAGCCGTGATTATTTCAGTTGCTTTAGCGTTGCCGCTTGCATTGACAGGAACATTCAGCACATTAGCTGCTATTTCTGTTGTGTCACGGTTTGCTCAGTATGTGCCAACAATCATTGCTGTCCTAGTGTTCAGGAGGACTCGACCAGATCAACCGCGTTCCTTTAAAGTACCGTTTGGTCCAGTGATTCCGGTGATTGCAATTTTAGTGTCGTGCTGGTTACTGGCACAGGCCAAACCAATTAACCTATTTTGGGGTCTTGGTGCGTTATTAGTCGCTGTTCCGTTTTATTTCTTGACGAAGAAGAATCGTCAAGAAATCGAAGCGCAGCAAAAAAATGAAAATCAGAAGCTATAGCGATTATCAGGTTACAGAGATACACTTGTATGCATTTACTTTAGGCACTAAAAGCATCCTTCAAATTGGGGGATGCTTTTTATTTTGTATGAAAGGAATTGTTCAAAAATAGGTCCAAAAATGAAAACAAAGGTATTGAAGCTGAAAGCTTTCGACCATATCAGCTATACCAATTTATATAAAAGGACTAATTTAAGCAACTTTATGAGCCTGAAAAGCAATAAAATAATTAAAAAATGCAAACGAATGTCAAAATCTAGACCAATCGTTTAAACTCTTATTATTTCTGGAATAATCAATTATTTTCAAGGAACTAATTAACCATATTTTAATCAAAATGCCATCTTTATCATCATTTTATTCTTGCCGTTTAAAATTGAAATCGGTATTGTGACAAACATAGACCAAAGAGAGAAAAACAGACGTGTCTATTAAACAGTTATGAAAAAGGATGATAAATATGTTTGATTCAATCGACCAATTAGCAGTAAATAGTGTGCGGACATTAAGCTTAGATGCAATCGATAAGGCACAATCTGGCCATCCTGGTTTGCCAATGGGCGCAGCTCCGATGGCATATGCACTGTGGACTCGAAATATGACGGTTAACCCTAAAGATTCACATTGGTTTAACCGTGATCGCTTTGTGCTATCAGCTGGTCATGGATCGGCGATGCTATACAGTCTGCTGCATTTGGGCGGTTACCAAGTTTCTATCACAGACCTTAAGCATTTTCGTCAAATGGGCAGCAAGACACCTGGACATCCAGAATATGGCTGGACCGATGGCGTTGAAGCCACAACTGGCCCACTAGGCCAAGGCTTAGGAATGTCTGTTGGGATGGCGATGGCAGAGCGACATTTAGGCGCAATGTATAACCGCCCCGGATTTAAAGTGGTTGATCATTATACATACACGCTCGTTGGCGACGGGGATCTCATGGAAGGTATTTCCCATGAAGCTGCTAGTTTAGCTGGTCGTTTAAGATTAGGTAAACTGATTGTACTCTATGATTCTAATGACGTGTCTTTGGATGGTCCACTGAGCAATGCGTTTGCTGAGAACATTCAGGAACGGTTTGAAAGCTATGGTTGGTCCTATCGGCGGGTTGACGACGGTAATGATTTGAACAGCATCGACAAAGCAATTAAAACCGCGCAGATGGATCAAACTAAGCCAACAATTATTGAGGTCAAAACGACGATTGGCTATGGTGCGCCAAAGCAAGGCACCCATGCAGTTCACGGCGCGCCATTAAGTGCGGCAGATTTGCGTGTTGCCAAGGAAAATTATCAATGGCCTTATGCACCGTTTTACGTTCCTGGCGAAGTGTATGATCGTTTTTACCGGACAATTCAACGCCGTGGCCATAAAGCAGAAGAAGACTGGAATCACATGATGGAAAGTTATGCGACTCAGTATCCTGAGCTTGCAGCTTACTTTGCAGATGATGTTCGTCAAATGAAGAGTGTGGACTTAAGTGACTTAACTGACCAGTATGAGCTTGGTGATGCCGAAGCAACCCGTTTGACTAGCGCTAAGGTTTTGCAAACATTGAGTAAACGGGAACACTCACTATGGGGCGGTTCAGCCGACCTCTTCTCTTCAAACAAAACGAACATTAAGGATAATGGGCGTTTTGACGTGGACAGCGCGGTTAACCGGAATTTGTGGTTTGGTGTCCGTGAGTTCGCTGAAGGCTGTGCGATGAACGGCATTGCCTTGCATGGTGGTTCACGTGTATACGGCAGCACGTTCATGGTCTTTTCAGATTATATGCGTGGTGCCATGCGGTTGGCTGCCTTACAGAAGCTACCCGTTACGTATGTGTTCACCCATGATTCTGTAGCAGTTGGCGAGGACGGCCCAACTCATGAACCGATTGAACAACTGGCCAGCATGAGGGCCATGCCAGGGCTATCTGTTATTCGTCCAGCTGATGCAAACGAAACGATTGCTGCTTGGCAACAAGCGATGGGAGCACATGATCATCCAACCGTGTTGATCATGACACGGCAAACTTTACCAGTTTTGACAGGCGCCAAAGCACATCCGGAAGGTGTAAGTCGGGGGGCTTACGTTATTTCCGCACAAAAAGGCCTCAAACCAGATGGTATTTTAATTGCCAGTGGTTCAGAAGTTCAACTAGCCTTAACTGCACAGCAGAAACTGTGGGAACGTGGTGAGGATGTTTCCGTGGTATCGATGCCAAGTATGGATTTGTTCGATGCTCAACCGCAAGACTATAAGGATGAAGTTTTGCCGCGTGACGTTCGCAATCGCGTGTCTATCGAGATGGGGAGCACGAGTGATTGGGGTAAATATGTCGGGTTAGATGGCAAGGTGATTGGTATCGATACCTTTGGTCTAAGCGGCAAGGGGAGTGAAGTTATCAAGCACTTTGGTTTCACACCTGAAACGGTCGTTGATACGTATGCCAGCTTAATTAATACACGGCTGCATACACTTAACGAGAATGTTTCCGCACGATAATATAGTTGGTTGTTCAAAGCTCATCCTGCTTTATGAATAACGACTAAAACGACTCACGCCCGTTTGGACGTGAGTCGTTTTAGATACATATTAGTTACTTACCCTCAAAAAATCACTTAACTGATGCTACTGCTTTTTTAATCAACTGAGATTGAAATTCAGCCGTGTATTGTTTAGTCAGTTTTGCTTGAGTCGCTTGATCCGTTGCAAGCTTGGGATCCTTAGCTATGTCTGCTTGCATCTTTGCTTTGACGTAGGCTTCAGCTTGTTGTTTCATTTGAGCCTTGGCCTGAGGTGTTTGCATCTTTGCCATCTGGCCTTGCAACTTCTTTGCTTGGCTAGTTGAGAGATGCAACCATGAACTTGGCAGATAGAACGTATTTGTCCGTTTTGTCAGTTTATGGTTTTCTTTGGCAATACCGAACCAAACTTTAGCGGTGTGGCTCTTATATTCCCAGCGTGTTTCTGATGTTTTTAACGTTGCCGTGTTACCGCTAGCTTTTTTAATTGTGTTAGTAGTAAATTCATCGGCCTGTGTGTGACCGGGCTTCTTTTGGTTAGCCTTGGTCGCGTAAATTTGAACGTTTTCAGTGCCTTTAGTCCCAACGTTTTGGTAGAGGACCATATTGACACCGTTAGCGTTACTGCCACTAGCAGAATAAATCTGTTTAGTCGTCGTTGTGGTGACTTTATGCATCCCAAAGTGACTGTGGTCGTTGGCTGTGATCATAAAGAGTGAGCCACATAGCACGATGATTGATAGTAAGGTACCGATGATTTGCCAAGTCCGGTTATTAATGTAGACGAAGCAAATGAACAGGGCAATGGCACCAATGACAAGTGTAGCTAGAATCATTAGGCTTCACCTCCATTGTTAGCGGGTTCTGAAGTGGCTTTTAGATCATCGCTGGTAACGGTAGCATTAGAGTGATTAGCACCCTTTAAGAAGAAGGCTAACAGGAAACCAACGATACAGAAGCCGACAGCAACCCAGAATGTTGCATGATAACCACTCATTGTGGCGTTGATGGCCCGAACCTTATATGCTAATGGTGTTTGTGTCAACACGTGATGTGCTGGCATAGCGTTCTTCGTAACGTTTGACAAAACGGAAACTAAGATTGCTGAACCAATTGAAGTGGCAACCTGACGTGTTGTGTTGTTAACGGCAGTCCCGTGGGAGATCATGTCAAAGGACAGGGCATTCATGCCGGCAGTTGTTACAGGCATCATAACCATTGAAATCCCAAACATCCGCACGGCATATAAGAAGGTAACATAAATGACAGGCGTGCTCTTGGTAATCATAACAAATGGTAAAGTACCAGCTGTTAAAAGGAACATCCCAGCAACAGCCATCCGCCGAGCACCAATCCGGTCAAATGTTTGACCAGTAATCGGACTCATAACAGCCATCATTAAGGCCCCAGGCAGTAGGGTTAATCCAGAATGGAAAGCACTCATACCATGAACAATTTGCAGGTAAAGTGGCAGAACCAGTTCAACACCAGTCATCGCAATTGTAACAACAGAACTCAAAATTGCGGCAATGGTGAATTCAAAGGACTTGAAAACACGCAATTGTAAGAATGGGTTCTTCATAGTGAGTTGACGCCAAATGAATAGTGCAATGACAACAACACCGACTGCGAGGAATGACAGCACCTTAGTGGATGTCCAGCCATCGTCACCGACGGAGGAGAATCCGTAAAGCAAGGAACCAAAACCAATGGTAGATAAACTAGCTGATAGCCAATCAAGTTTCGGTTTAGAGGTTTCAATAACGGACTTCATAAAGAAGAACGCTAAGATGATAACCAGAGCAACGATTGGAATAATCATGCCAAACAAGTCGCGCCACTGGAACTTATCAATGACCCACCCAGAAAGTGTTGGTCCAATAGCAGGTGCAACACCGATAACGATACCGGCTAGTCCCATGGCAGCGCCACGAGAACTGGCTGGGAAAATCGTCAACATTAATGTTTGCAATAATGGCATGGTAACCCCAACACCAATCGCCTGAACTAAACGTCCGGCAAGTAAGGTGCCGTAATTAGGTGCGATGTAGGCCATAATCGTGCCGATTTCAAAAATCATCATGGCACCAATATAGAGCCATTTTGAATTGAATCGGTTGGATAAGTAAGCAGAAATGGGAATCATGATCCCGTTAACCATTAAAAATCCAGTGGTTAACCATTGAACCGTAGAGGTCGAAATATCGAAGGCTTTCATTAATGTAGGGAAAGCGGTCGTCAAAATCGTCTGGTTCAAAACGGTACAGAACGTACCAATCAGCAAAACCATAACCATCAGTCCACGGTTATAAGGTTTGCCATTTGTGTCGACAGCTTCTGACATAAGGAGTCCTTCTTTCGTTTGATTAATTAGTTTGCTTAAAAAAGTACGAGAGTTAATATAATGCTTTAAGATAATCATGTCAAGTAAGTTGACAAAGTTATTTTAAAATATATAATTGTTCCAGTAAACATAACATCAACGTTAGATTTTGTGATAACGGTTTCAAGAAATAAGAGGTTTAATTATATGGAAAGAACACCCCAAACTGAGGGTTCACCTGAATGGCTGAGAAGCATTATTAATAGTGATGATATATTGATTGGTATCGGTGACCTCTCGCGCGCGACAGATGTTTCAACCGCTCAGCTACGTTACTGGACGGATAAGGGCTATATTCACGTTGTTAATCAGGATGAAGGAAATCGTAAATATACGTACGATACTGCGTTTAAGGTTCGTGCAATCAAGGCGTATATGGATGAGGGCTTTACGTTGGTCGCCGCCACCAAACGGATGCAAAAGCACCGGGAAGTTATTCATTTGTTAAAAGATGTCATGATGAATCGGCTGGAAGGCGTCGGTACGGATGAAGACGGCAGCCAAATCGTCAGCTTAGGTTTGTTTGATCCAGACCCACAATATGAACTTGTGGCCCGTTTGCGAGATGGCAAGACCCGGTTCGAACTCCAGAAAAAAGCTTGAATCTAGGGGACTTTGCTTGTTGCAGGCTCCTAGTCATGCTAAGCTGGGTTTGTGGTGAGGTGAATGGTTGATTACCCAAAAATCCCTAAGAAGTGACCGATCTTTACGGCTGGGCCACTGCTTCATGTTGTGAGTGTTTTTTGGAAAACTTTTTTGATTAAAAAGGTTCGCTAAACTGCGCATTATGCGCTCGAGAATCATCCTTTCGGGATGGTTAGTGATCGTATTTAAAACAATGTGTTTCATGAAAATCAACCCAAGTTTTTCATGGTGTAATCAACTGCTCATCATGGGCACTCCAGTTTAGGGGATCTGGAGTGCTTTTTTTTTTGGAGTGATTACGAAGCCCGCGACAAGTCGAGCTATAACATAAACGACGAGTGTGAAGGTGAATTTTCCTTTGCACTCGTCGTTTAAGGTTTATGCACAGACTTCTAGGCGTCAGTGGCACGTTTTGACTACATAGCCTAAAAAAGTTCGTGGACTGAGAACGCGTTTGTGACAAGGTGGTATGGGTGAATAAAACAGCACGGATTTCCCCCGTTTCAATAAATGCGGTAAAATAAACATTATTATGAAAACGCTATCACAGGAGGATGAACATGCAGGCAGACATTAAATGGTTGGATGATCCACAAGTTTTTCGTGTCGGACAATTACCCGCCCACAGTGATCACTATTGGTATCGTGATGCCGATGAGGCGCGTTCAAAGAGCAGTAGTTTTGCACAAAGCTTGGATGGTCAGTGGCAGTTTAAGTTCGCAGACCGTCCGCAACATCGACCGATTGGCTTTTATGAACCCAACTACGATACCAGTGATTTTGGGACGATTCATGTGCCGGGGCATATTGAATTGAGCAATTATGCGCAGATTCAGTACATCAATACCTTGTATCCATGGGAAGGTAAAATTTATCGTCGACCAGCTTACACAATGGGATCTGATCAGACAGGCGAAGGTATGTTTAGCGAGGCACCAGACAACTCTGTCGGCGCATACATTAGGCATTTTCGTTTGGCTCCCGGCCTAAGAAATCAACGAGTGATCGTTCAGTTTGATGGCGTCGAAGAAGCCATGTATGTTTGGCTGAACGGTCATTTTCTTGGTTATGCTGAAGATAGCTTCTCGCGTTCAGAGTTTGATTTAACTGACGCCTTGGTTGACGGTGAAAATGTGCTTGCGGTAGAAGTGTTCAAACGGAGTACGGCATCGTTTTTAGAAGACCAGGATATGTTCCGCTTTTCTGGTATTTTTCGCAGTGTTAGGCTAGTCGGATTGCCGACTGTTCACGTTGCCGATATGCACATTCGACCAGTGGTTAATGAGGACTTAGACAGTGGCGAACTTAATGTGACCTTGAAACTGACTGGGGACCTGGAAAGCAAAGCGCGAGTTCATTTAACGGTGTTCGATAAAGCCGACAAACTCATCGTGGATGAAAAACGGCCTGTAGCTAAACAAATTAGTTTTGGTCACCTGCCGTTTGAGAACGTCATGTTGTGGACGCATCATAATCCAGATTTGTATCATTTAACCGTGACAATTACAGATGCGGATGCCGACCCAATTGAAGTGGTTCCTTATGATATCGGTTTTCGAAGGTTGGAGTTGCGCAACCAAGTTATCTATCTGAATGGCAAACGACTGATTATTAATGGTGTCAACCGCCATGAATGGGATGCCGCTACTGGCCGAACCGTTTCAATGGCTGACATGAAGGCAGATTTACAAACATTTGCTGAAAACCATATCAACGCTGTCCGTACTTGTCATTATCCGGATCAAATTCCCTGGTACTACATGTGTGATCAGGCCGGCGTGTACATGATGGCCGAAAATAATTTGGAAACTCACGGAACATGGCAAAAGATGGGGGCTGTCGAACCTTCCGACAATGTGCCCGGCTCGTTGCCGCAATGGCGCGAAGCCGTTTTAGATCGGGCACGTAGCAATTATGAAACGTTTAAAAATCATCCTGCTATCTTATTCTGGTCGCTTGGTAATGAATCGTACGCCGGCGACGATATTGAAGCGATGAACACTTATTACAAGACGATGGATTCGTCGCGGTTGACGCATTATGAAGGGGTTGTCCGCAATCGTAAATATGAAACTAGTATTTCTGATGTGGAGAGCCGAATGTACGCTTCGCCAGCTGAGATTCGCACGTATTTAAGTAATCAGCCAATGAAGCCATTTTTAGATTGTGAGTATATGCATGACATGGGCAATTCACTGGGTGGTTTGGGCGAATACATGGCATTACTAGATGACTTTCCGTCCTATCAAGGTGGTTTTATTTGGGACTTCATTGACCAGGCACTGTGGGTCACGGATGAAGTTACTGGCCGACAGGTATTGCGCTATGGTGGCGATTTTGATGATCGTCATACGGATGGTGAATTTTCTGGGGACGGATTAATGTTCGCAAATAGACAGGCAAAGCCAGCAATGCAGGAGGTACGTTATTACTATGGCCAATACGACAACTAAGCTTCACGTGATTTTTGGAGACGGCACGCTAGGCGTGGCAACGGAGGATGTCCATTATTTGTTTAGTTATGAAAAGGGTGGCTTGGAATCAATCCTCAGTCACGGCAAGGAGTGGTTATATCGGCCAATTCGGCCCATTTTTTGGCGGGCAACAACTGATAATGACCGGGGCAATCATTTCTCAGAAGAATCCGCAATGTGGTTAGGTGCGGATTGCTTCACACGATGTCAGGCCATTGATGTGCAAGTCGATGGTGAGGACTTGGGGCTACCAATTGCACCGCAAAACAATCAATTTTCAAACGATGAAATGGCCGACCGGGTTGACATTACGTTTGATTTTCAAACAGCCACAACGCCAGCAACAAAGGTGACAATGCATTATCAAATCGTTGCCAATGGTAAGGTGACACTCACGAGCCATCTGCAGGGGAACGAGGCGCTTCCTGAGCTGCCCGCGTTCGGCGTTCAATTGATCATGCCGACTGTCGCTACTGGATTTGAATATGACGGTTTGTCCGGCGAAACTTACCCGGACCGCATGGCTGGTGGCAGTCGGGGACAGTATTATGTGGCCGGTTTACCAGTGACACCGTACTTAGTGCCTCAGGAAATGGGCATGCATATGCAAACACGATGGTTAACTGTGACCCGTCAACGAACATTGAACAATGCCGATGTTGATGCACAGCCATTTTCACTCAGCGTGGAGATGAATGATCAGCCGTTTGCGTTCAGTTGTTTACCATACACTGCAATGGAGCTTGAGGCCGCAACGCACATCGAAGAGCTGCCATTAGCAAGACGAACCGTTTTGTCGGTTTATGGAGCGGTTCGTGGCGTTGGCGGTATTGATAGTTGGGGAGCGGATGTTCAGCCACCATATCGTTTGTTTGCTGACGTGGATCGGACGTTTACGATACAAATTCACCCTGGAAATCACGTGACAGATTAGCGACTGGCGTCTGGGTTAAGGGCAGGTAGCCCTTCTATTCTTGATGTGCGATAATATGACTAAATGTTTTTCAGTTAACAAGACGGTTTAAATGAGCAAACAGCGACCGCTAGAATGCGAAAGAAACGGGGATGAGTAAATGGATCATCAAGAAGAACAAATGACCGGCATGCGATTTTTATTTGTGACAGTGCTAAATTTACTCATTACCGCGGCAGAAATTGTTGGGGGACTGTTATCAGGTTCACTGGCCTTATTGTCAGACGCGTTTCATAACCTCGGGGATTCACTATCAATCGTATTGGGGTACGTTGCTCAACGAATTAGCGGCAAACCACAAAACCGGCAGCGGACTTTTGGGTACAGACGTGCGGAAATTTTGGCGGCGTTCGTTAACGGACTTTTTTTGATTGGTGTTTCAATTGTTTTAATGGTTGAAGCCGCACGGCGTTTTGCCAAGCCAGAACCAATTAATGGCGATATTATGTTGATCGTCGCTGTTATCGGGTTAGCCGCTAATTTATTGTCAGCGGTGCTGATGCACCATGGTTCAAAGGATAGTTTGAATATTAAGGCGACATATTTGCATGTTCTTGCAGATGCATTGTCGTCTGTTGCCGTTATCATCGGTGGAATCTTAATTGTGCTCTTTGATATTACGTGGGTTGACCCGCTATTAACGTTATTGGTGTCGTTTTACATTATTTATGAAACCTGGCCGGTGATTCACGAAACAGTTCAAATTTTGATGCAGACTGCACCAAAATTAGATTATGATCAAATCGCTGCAGATATTGTTGAAATTCCAGGAGTGCTACGGGTTCACCATATTCACGCGTGGCTCATTGATGAAAATAAGATCGTCTTTTCAGCACATGTCAATATGAAGGATGTCAAACTGAGTGAGGTGGAAAAGACCGTTGCCCAGATTTCCAGTATGTTGACGGAACGGTATCACATTTGTCACGTAACCATTCAGCCTGAAGTCCACCACGGTGAGACTGACGCGCTGTTTGTTAACAAGGATAAAGTGTAAATAAATTTAGATACAACAATGGCTCATTTCACTATGTCTTGTAGTGAAATGGGCCATTGTCTGTTAAGTATGCGGGTTATGATTTAGATAATGCTGCAAAGTGTTGATCATACCATGTTGACCAGTCAGTTTCCGGATTACCGGTGGAATGGAACTTGACACCGATTTCATCAAGTAGACGAATATAATCGTTCTTACTGAATTGAATACTGGTATCGCGTTCACGTTCCGGTGTAAAAGAACGATTTGTTGCTAATTCACGGTTGATGTCTTGAATATACCCGTGTTGTTGGTCGTACTGTGTAATCAATTCCAAGTTGTTCCGCCGCCAAAGCGTGATGTAAAAGTTGGCGAAATCGGTTAGGGCCGTTGTTTGTGCGGATTCATCGAGTTCGTCAACAGGGACTAAGTTTTCTGCCATGTTGAGAGCCTCCATATGTTTGTTCACTAACTATTCTAGCACTTTTGGTGAAAAGCCGATGCCGAGAGGGTTGGGGACAGGGGATAGCGTGACTTTTTGCAAAAAAGTTGTCTGTTATTTTGTGTTTCTGTTTATAAAATATGGTAAAGAAAGCAGTCTATATGATACAATGACTACTGTACTTTGGTAAGGGAATGATGGTCAGGTCGGTTCATGTTTTGGTGTTACCAGTCCCCATTTGCACCAGTTCCAATTTACATAAAACACTTAGACTGCGTGCAAACGCAACAGGAGGACTCATTAACATGTCAGAACAAGGTACTGTTAAATGGTTTAACGCCGACAAAGGCTTTGGTTTCATTACTCGCGAAAGTGGTGACGATGTATTCGTTCACTTCTCAGCTATCCAAGGTGACGGCTTCAAGACGCTTGAAGAAGGCCAATCTGTTAGCTTCGACGTTGAAGAAAGCGACCGTGGCCCACAAGCTGCTAACGTTGTTAAAAACTAATTAATAATTCAAATAATGGTGTTAACTCCTAGGGTTAACACTTTGATGTGAATGAAAAACGACATCTGTATCTCTTACGAGATGCGGCTGTCGTTTTTTTGTATGATATGTTTTAAGGTTCTAAAATTTGTTAAGGAAGTGATCATGGGTGGATGAAGCACAATTAGTCATGGATACAGCGTTGTTGGCTGGGCAAATATTGCTAGCAAACGGGTCTGAAATTGCGCGTGTTGAAGATACAATGCAGCGAATTGCGGACAACGCTGGTTATCGGTATGCAAACATCTTTGTGTTGCTGACCGGCATAACCATGTCCTTACCAGACGGTGAGTCAACACAGGTGCGACCGATTCACAGCCGAACGATCGACCTTGAAAAAGTGGCCCAGGTTAACACGTTGTCACGTCAGTTTGCCAGCGACGAAATTGATTTACCCACATTTTATCAACAATTACGCCAAATTGAAGTCGCCGTGCCCACATTTCCGTTTTGGTTACAGGAATTGGCCGCAATCGTTGTCAGTATGACACTCATGGTGGCCTTCACTGGTATTGATGCGCCTGTTAAATTACTGTTTGCAATGTTGGCTGGTGGGGGCGGGTATGCTGTTTTCTACTATGTGAATCATGAATTGCGTGTCCGCTTCTTGAGCGAATTTCTGGCTTCACTGGTAATTGGCTTCGTGGCCTATGTGGGCATTCGTTGGCTTGGCTTTACGCATGCTGCTGGCGATGCGGTCATTATCGGTGCATTGATGCCGTTAGTCCCTGGTGTGCCTATTATGAACGCGTTTAGTGACACGATGTCGGGTAATTATTTAAGTGGTCCAGCCCGGGCAGTTGAGGCCGTCTTATCAGTATGTGCGATTGGTCTAGGTATCGCGATTATGGTAAGTCTGTGGTGAAAAATGCAAGCAACGTAACACTTTCCAATTAGGAGATTCTGTTAATGATACATATCATAATTGAAGGGATTCTCGCCTATGCCGCGACAGTCGGTTTTGGCATTATTCTGAATATTCCTCGTCATGCTCTAAATGTTGCCGGCTGGATTGGTGCGGCGGGATGGGCAGTGTATGAACTAATTGTTTTAAGATCTGGCGCGCAGATTCCGTTAGCACAAATGGCAATTGGCATGCTGACGGCTGGTTTACTAATCGGCGTTTTAAGTAACTGGGCGGCTCGCGTCAAACACATGCCAGTAATTTTATTTAATATTCCTAGTTTGGTGCCATTGGTGCCTGGTGGGCAGGCCTATCAAGTTATTCGTAACCTTGTTACCGGTCATGGCACCATTGCGTTAGATTACTTAGGTCAGGTTATTGCGATCGCAGGGATGATAGCGCTGGGGTTCTTACTGTCTGAATTACTTGTTCGAATAACGTATCGATTACGGCACACTTTAAAAACAAAATAAAAGAAGTTAATCAGGCTAATGCACTTAAAGTGCCGAGCCTGATTAACTCCTTTTTAGTTGCATTAAATTCTAGTAGCCATAACCGGTGTAACCGCCAGTTTGATCGGCATCAGAGCCTGTCGCATTGGCACCCGTTGTTTGACTAGTGGAGTCCGTATTATCAGCACCATAGTTAGGATCGAGATCAGCAGCACTGGAGTCACTACTGTATGCCTTACTGTATTCGGAAGCGGTATTGGTATCGGCGCCCCAAGTTGACTTCGTATCGGCTGTTTCGCCATAGCCAATTGGTGGTTCGTAGACACTGAGCGCTTCTGGTACCGTGTTGGCAAAACGTTTACCGGTGGTTGCTTTGGACAGACCAAGTTGTTTGCGCAACTTGTTGGTAACACGCTGTTTTTCAGTCGTTGGCAAAACTTCGAAGCTTTGACCAGCAATCTCGTCACTGGCACCTTGAACGTGGTCAGAAACAATGTGCTTGGTTGCGGCCCGGTAAGTGTTAGCTAGAGTTAACATGTCACCGAATGTGAAATCAGTGCGTGACTGGCTGGCAATGGAATCCAGAAAATCTTGATTTAACAGGTTGGTCAAGTTACTACTCTTTTTTAAGAGGGCAGTGATGACGATTCGTTGACGAAGGGTACGACCATAGTCACTCTCAGGGTCTTGATAACGCATCCGCGTGAATTTCAACGCTTGTG
This sequence comes from Furfurilactobacillus rossiae DSM 15814, assembly GCF_000428925.1. Lineage (GTDB taxonomy): Bacteria > Bacillota > Bacilli > Lactobacillales > Lactobacillaceae > Furfurilactobacillus > Furfurilactobacillus rossiae. Next base: position 51,647 of record NZ_AUAW01000014.1, read on the forward strand.
CACCGTTAACATGCATCTTTTTACCCTTTGTAAAGTGTTGATTCTCATACGTGAAGGTCAAAGGTGGCACAATGTCGATACCGCCGACTTTATTGATAACTTTTTCCAGGCCACCCATGTTTAACAGGGCGTAGTAGTCAATTGGCACATTAAACATACGGGAAGTCGTTGAGATAGCCGCCTTTGTTTGACCAAAGTAGTAGGCAGCGTTTATCTTTGTTGGAAATTCCTCTTCGTGTCCGGTGATGGAAACCAGTGAGTCACGAGGGATGCTGACCATGGTTGTTGTCTTCGTCTTAGGGTTGACTGTAACCAGCATCATCGAGTCCGTCCGTCCGCCAGCCCAAGTCTTTGAGTCACGGCCGAGGGCACCAACGTCAGTACCCATCAACAGAATGGAAATTGGCTTACCTTGCTTGATTAACTTACTAACGTTTCGCGCTTTTGCGCCACTGACAGAATCAAACATTTCATTACTGGTATGTTTGATATTACTGTACATCTTGTAACCGAAACCACCGCCGATAATTAAGATAATACCAATAATGGCAAAAAAAGTGTTTCGGATCGGGTGTTTGTGCGGTCGCTGTGGACGTTTGGGACCACTGCTTATTGCGCCATCACCAGCAGGTGCGTCATTAGTAAAGTGATTGCCCTGAGTGCGGCGATCCGCTCGACTCATTCGCGAATCGTTATTATTGTTATCCATGTAAGCCTCCGAGTTAGCTGTGTCCGATAAATAAAGCGAATAACAGAATCACGAGCACGGCAGAGGTAATCCAAACGTACAGGGAATCTTTTTCCACGTAAAACGCGTAAATTGAAACAACAACACGTAATACAGGGGTCAGTATCAGACAGAATAATCCGAGCATCATGACAGAACCAGATTTAAATGACAATAATCCGGTGGCAATTGCAGTGATCGTCACGGCACCGTGACTGGGTAAACCAGTCGAGCCCTGAATTCCATAAGCAATAAAACCAATTAGCATGATAACTGCAGAAATAATAACTCCTATTCTAAGGATTTGACCAATCATAATCTCAACTTGGGCCATTTCTTTAGAAATCTTTTCCTCTTCTGCGTTTTTTGCGTCTTTATTGTCCATTAAATGTTCACCCCGAATCCTTTAAGAAACATTTGGAGACCAATGTAGAAGATAATCGGAACGAAAATGATGCGAATCCATCGTGATGGCAAAATCTGCATGATTCGTGATCCCATTGTTGCGCCAACCAAGATACCTAGCGCCAGTGGAACGGCGATTAGGGGTTGAATCGAACCGTTGAAGAAATATACGGTGGCTGAAGCTGCCGCGGTAACACCCATCATAAGGTTACTCGTAGAAGTAGACGGCTTGAGCGGCATCTTCATGAAGGTGTCCAAGGCCATCACCTTAAAGGCACCTGATCCAATACCCAGCAAACCGCTGGCAATCCCGGCGCCAAACATCACAGTGGCCCCAGCAGGCACATGTTCAACTTGGTAATCTACAGTTTTGTCAGCCGCTTTATCATAATAACTACTGTTTAATTCGAGTTTTTCGGCAATTGGATCCGGGTGCACACGCCGAAGAATCTCACTGCCAGCCCGCAGTTTGCGAATCATGTTGTAGCCGGAGTAAATTAATAACAATCCAAAAATTAAGTACAAGACAACAGGGCTCAAAATACCATTCAAGATGGCCCCGAGGATGGCACCAATAGTTGTAAAAATTTCCAAAAACATTGCCACTCGTAAGTTCAATACGTTATCACGTAAATAGGCAATGGTGGCGCCAGAACTGGTCGCGATAACGGCAATGATACTGGCACCAATCGCATACTTGATGTTAATCCCCATTGCCAATGTAAGTACAGGGGTGATGATAATACCACCACCGAGGCCAAGGATTGCACCGGCAATACCGGCAATTAAACCCACGGCCAACATAATAATTACTTGTGTCATGAAGGCTCTCCTTTGATTAGGTGCTACCTTTTGAGCACCCCTCTGTGCTATTACTTTAGCACGAAAGGATAACAAACGCCTTGTTATCATGTTCTGTAAGCGATGCCATTTAAAATTGTTTAATTTTGACTAAAAGTATTAAGAAAAGGTTAAGTGCTTAAGGGTGATTAAAACCATTAAGCAACTTATAAAAGAGCAATTTTTATGTGCTATACTTTGTCGATGGTTATTAATGACCGAATACATACCCTGAGTGACGGGTGGAGGTACACATGCTTATTGAAAAGGAACGTGGTCGCGGTGCAATTTTAGCTGTCACGACCGTCTTATTTTTATTCCTGGCGATTGCCGCAATGCGTCAGTCCCAAATTTTATCACTGATTGATTCTGAACTCATTTCGCACGTTCATCATGATAGTACAGCGCTAACTGGCGTTTTTAAACTCATTACTACGCTAGCAAGTCCAACGTTGGATTTACTATATATGATAATTATTGCCGGGATACTTTGGGGATTTAAATACAAAATTCCTGCGTTGTGGGCAATAGGGTACGGCTTTGGTGGCAATGTTCTTGGTACCATCATCAAGAAAATTGTTGCGCGTCAACGTCCGGTAGGTCACATGGCTAGCGACGATGGCTACAGTTTTCCGTCAGGGCACGTTTTGGGCACGTTCATGGTTGCCGCAATTTTATTTTTAGTTGTTTTGCCACTGATGCAAAACAACTTGCAAAGATTATTGATTCAAACGATCTTGTGCCTTTGGGTATTGCTAGTTATGTTTAGTCGAGTTTACTTGCAGGCACATTATGCAACCGATACGATTGGTGCTGTTCTGTTAGCGTATGCCTGGTTGCAGGGTGCTGAATACTTGTATGTTTGGTTAGCACCGAAGTTAAAACAAGTTAAATTTCTCAGTAATTCTCGAGGCGTTGAGGATTAACCAATTGATATAAGGTGAAGCGGGCATAACAAGGCCCAGCTTTCTTAGGCAAAACAAAAACGACGTTCATGGAAAAATCCATGAACGTCGTTTTTTCGCTTTTGTGTGATTAGAATGCTGTTTGACCGCTTGTTAGTAAACTAGCGAGCTTGAAGCACTTCAGGACCGTCCGGGCGACCAACAATAACGGTGTTAACCGTATCCAAAAACAATCCTTGCTCAACCACACCAACCATTTGAATTAGCTCGTTAGCTAGTTCGTGAGGATGATCGATTTCACCAAGGTGAAGGTCAACAACATAGTTCTTGGAATCGGTTAAAACGTGCTGACCATCGCGCATCCGGACTTCTGGTTTGTAACCCTTGGCCGCCAATTTTTTAACAACTTGTGAAGAACCATAAGGAATGACTTCAAGCGGTAAGGGGAAGCTACCAAGCTGATGCGAAAGTTTACTTTCGTCAACAATCCACATATTTTTTGTGGAGTTAGTGGCCACGATCTTTTCCCAAAGGTGCGCAGCGCCACCACCCTTGATTCCCTGAAAGTCATCACTGATTTCGTCGGCACCGTCGATGGTTAGGTCAATGTGGTCAACGTCATCAATGCCCTTAACGGGGATACCAAGGGAACGGGCTTGTTCCCGAGTGCGGTCAGATGTTGGCACGCCAACAACGTTTAGACCTTCTTCTTTCACACGTTTGCCAAGTGCATCAACCATGTATTTTACGGTTGAACCAGTTCCTAAACCGACAACCATGCCGTCTTCGATAAAGTCGACAGCACGTTGACCAACTTGTTGCTTCAATTCGTCTTGTGTCATTGCCATGATGTAATTTACTCCTCAATGATGTTGGTATTTTTTAACAGCTGGATCCGTAGCAAAAATGTGGCGGGCAAATGGATCTAACGGGAGAAGGTCGACGTGGGCGGCGTCCGCTAATTCAATGACAGCATCGAATAGTGACCGTGCCACTAACCGCTTATTGGGACGGTCACTGACCCAAATATGTTCCATTAACCAAGTTTGATCATTCACGACTGGAAATGTGATTTCGGCCTGGAGCTGGTCTTGGTCGGTTAAAAAAAGGCGTTGTCCTTCGCGTTGAAAATCCATTAGCGTTCCTTTCATTACGGTTGCTGTGTTCCCTTAATATCCTATCATAATTCAAGTGAGGGTGGGTCCAAACTAACTGTCAGTTTCGAATGCTATTAATGTGCACACGCTTCCATTATAATAGGTAACATGGTGCCAAGTTTTGAACATTTGTGTTCGGAAGCTTGGTCAAGTCGAAGAAAGCGAGTGATGAATAATGGCAAGAGACCGTGGCTTTGAAGTAGTTAAACGGTTGGTCGGCACGAAAGTAACGTTGCCGGAACGACAAACAAAATATGCGGCTGGTTACGACCTAGCAGCGTCAGAGGACTTTACGTTACCATCCATTTGGCGGCGTAACTTTTTGAAAGTACTGTGGCACTTGCGGCATAAGGAAACGGTAAGTGACCCATTAATGCAAGCCGCTGATAAAGAATTGAAGCCCTATTTAGTGCCCACTGGCGTGAAGGCTTATATGCGCTATAACGAAGTGTTGATGTTGGTCAATCGCTCATCTGGACCGCTAAAACGCCGTCTTATTTTACCAAACGGGGTTGGTGTCATTGATGCGGATTACTATTCAAACGATAGCAATGATGGCGAGATCTTTGTTCAGTTGGTTAATTACGGTCTACGTGATGTTCAAATTAAAAAAGGTGATCGCATCGCTCAAGGCATCTTTGTGAATTATCTGACCGTTGACAATGAAACAACACCAGATACAGAACGCGACGGTGGATTTGGTTCATCTGGCCAGTAAGCTAATAATCGTTAACGTGGCCAGGCGAATAAATTAAGAAATTATCAAGTGCTGGGCAAACAATGACAGCTGAAAAAACGTATGTTAGACTGTGAACATCGTTTGGTTAATATTGGTCAAACATCACTGTGATTGACCAACGGCGAAGAGTAAAAGGAGCATAAGGTGGCAAAAACTAAAACACAATTTGTTTGTCAAAACTGTGGATATAATTCACCACGATATTTGGGTCGCTGCCCAAACTGTGGTGAATGGAATACATTGGTTGAAGAGACAATCGCTGATGAAGTTCCCAATCGTAAGTCGCGGGTAAGTCTTGGCGGCGAAACAGCTAAGGCCGAATTAATCAAGGATGTTAGCCTTGAGGAGGTTCCTCGTGTCAAAACCAGTTTAAAGGAATTTAACCGTGTTCTTGGCGGTGGTGTGGTGCCTGGCTCACTAGTTTTGATTGGTGGTGATCCTGGCATTGGTAAATCAACGTTATTGACGCAGGTTTCTGGTCAGCTGGGCAGTAAGGGACGTGTCCTTTACGTGTCTGGTGAAGAAAGTGCCACCCAGATTAAGATGCGTGCTGATCGACTCGGTGTTGGCGGCGACAATTTTTATCTCTATCCAGAGACAGACATGAGTAATATTCGTGAACAAATCACAACATTAAATCCAGAATTTGTCATCATTGATTCGGTCCAAACCATGCAGGAACCAGATATTACCTCAGCAGTCGGATCAGTTTCTCAGATTCGTGAAGTGACGGCCGAGTTAATGCAAATTGCGAAAACAAATCGGATTACGATTTTTATCGTGGGCCATGTCACTAAGGGTGGCGCTATCGCGGGACCAAAGATTTTGGAACATATGGTGGATACCGTTCTGTACTTTGAAGGCGATTTGCATCACACGTACCGGATTCTAAGAGCCGTTAAAAATCGGTTTGGCTCAACTAATGAACTGGGAATTTTTGAGATGCGAGAAGACGGCTTGCGAGAGGTGGCTAACCCGTCTGAAATCTTCTTAGAAGAACGACTTACAGGTGCTACTGGTTCATCTATCGTGGTATCGATGGAAGGAACCAGGCCAATCTTGGTGGAAGTTCAGGCATTGGTTACACCTTCAGTTTTTGGGAATGCACAACGGACTGCTCAGGGATTGGATCGTAATCGGGTATCGCTAATTATGGCTGTTTTGGAAAAACGGGCTAACTTGATGTTGCAAAATCAAGACGCTTATTTAAAAGCGGCTGGTGGTGTGAAGCTCGATGAGCCAGCCATTGACCTGGCAATTGCTGTGGCGATCGCGTCAAGTTATCGTGATAAGGAGACGAATCCGAGTGATAGTTTTGTGGGCGAAGTTGGCCTGACCGGTGAAATTCGGCGTGTTAACCGGATTGAACAGCGGGTTGCTGAGGCACAGAAGCTGGGGTTCAAACGAATTTATATACCAAAGAATAATCTTCAGGGATGGACGCCGCCAACTGATATTGAAGTGATTGGTGTGACAACGATCAGTCAAGCACTAAAACTAGCCTTGGCTTAACATTACAAGAACTCTTATGGATTTAATAACGACATTGAAAGGAGGTGAAGATAGATGAAAATGACGAAAAGACTCGTGATTCAATTGTTATTTGTGATTGGTGGTGTCGGCTTAGGCTTCAGATTTTTCCCAGTTCTGTGGGAAGTAACTGGTCTTGCCCAAAATCACATTATCAATAACTTTTTGACCAACGCCGTACTTGGTGCAATTATTCTGTATTTTCTTTCGTTCTTGTTGGTCGGGTACCTTGAAAAACTTGTTAATCGCTTAGAAAAGTATCTGGCTAAGCAAAGTCCGATTTACATTCTGTTTGGTAGTTTAGGCATTATCGTCGGCTTGGTATTTGCCATCCTGATTTCGACGGTGTTCTTCCGGACCAGCTGGTTTGTCACCAACACCTTGATTCCGGTTGTCTTAATGCTGTTAATGGGCTACCTCGGTTTTCGAATTGGGACTACACGAACGGATGAATGGCGGCGATTATTCGCACTCGGTTTTCGTCGTAATAAACGCACATCGGATACTGGTGAAATTTTGGACGAAAGTGAACCCAATTTCCACCACTATAAAATTTTGGACACCAACATCCTGATTGATGGCCGGATTTACGACATCATTAAGACCGGATTCCTTGAAGGCACGTTACTAGTCCCGAACTTTGTACTGCATGAATTGCAATACATTGCTGATTCTAGTGACAGCATCAAGCGTGTGCGTGGACGTCGAGGCTTGGACATTTTGAATAAATTGCAAAGTGAAAAACTCATGCCGATTGAAATGTACGAAGGTGACTTTGAAGATATTCCTGAAGTGGACGATAAGCTGATTGAACTGGCTAAGCAGTTACAGGCAGTTGTTGTTACCAATGACTACAACCTAAACAAGGTCAGTCAGTTCCAAAATGTTCAGATTATGAATATTAATGCCTTAGCTAAGTCGCTTAAGCCACGGGTAATTCCGGGTGAACTGCTAAACGTTATGGTGGTTAAAAATGGGACTGAGCGCCAACAAGGGGTTGCGTATCTGGATGACGGCACGATGGTCGTTGTCGAAGATGGACGTTACTTTATTAACGACCACATTGATGTGACTGTAACGAGTGCCTTGCAAACAGATGCTGGTCGAATGATTTTTGCAAAACCAACGCATTCGACGCGTGGTATTAGTGATAAAGCGACAAGTGGCAATAATCAGGCAACCAGCGAGAGCAGTTCTACACAATCGCAGACTGCCGCAAGTAATTCTGCAAAAGCTTCGGCAAGTTCCAGTACTGTTGACAACACCGTTGATCGGACGGTTCACGACACTAAGACACCTGCCAAAAAGAATCATAGAACAGCTAAGAAACGGAAAAACTAGGTATACTGATTGTCAGTTAATTAGACTGTGAAAAGGAAAGTGACTAAACGTTTAACAACGTGGGGTCACTTTTTTAGTTTGACAAACGAAATATGGGAAGACAGGTTTCCACGAAGCATCATAAAATGAAAGAATTTGAAAGTTTGATGCTAAAACGGTAACATTAACCTAAGACACATCAATTTTTTATATAGAAAGAGGCGCTGATTTTGGCCAAGAACAAAATTCGGGTGCGTTACGCACCGTCACCAACTGGACATTTGCACATTGGTAATGCCCGTACCGCGCTATTTAATTATTTATTTGCACGGCACAATAAAGGAACGTTTGTGATTCGGATTGAAGATACGGATACCAAACGGAACGTGGCTGACGGTGAAAAAAGTCAGTTGGACAATCTAAAATGGTTGGGAATTGACTGGGATGAAGGTCCCGACAAGCCCGGGGATTTCGGTCCATATCGTCAATCCGAGCGGAAGGATATCTATGTTAAGCTGATTCAAGATTTATTGGATCGTGGCTTGGCCTACAAGTCTTACCGAACGGAAGCTGAACTAACTGCTGACCGTGAAAAACAAAAGGCTAACAAAGAAGCACCTCACTATGTGTACGAATATGAAGGCATGAGTGACGATGAAATCAAGGCTGCTCAGGCAAAAGCTGAAGCGGCTGGCTTAGAACCTGTTGTTCGTTTCCGTGTTCCTAAGAACCGCGAGTACGGTTGGGATGATATTGTTAAGGGCAAGATTTCGATTAACTCAGATACCATCGGTGGCGACTGGGTCATTCAAAAACGTGATGGCATGCCAACTTACAACTTCGCTGTTGTTGTCGACGACCACATGATGGAAATCAGTCACGTCTTGCGTGGGGATGACCATATCGCCAATACGCCTAAGCAATTGATGATTTATGAAGCCTTTGGCTGGGAAGCACCAATTTTTGGTCACATGACTTTGATTATCAACACCGAAACAGGTAAGAAACTGTCCAAACGTGATGAAACGGTGCTTCAATTTATTGAACAATACCGTGAGCTTGGCTACTTACCAGACGCCATGTTGAACTTCATCACCTTATTGGGATGGTCACCAGTTGGTGAGGATGAAATCTTCTCTCGTCAAGATCTGATTAAGATGTTTGACGAAAAACGGTTGTCCAAGTCACCAGCCAAGTTTGATGGTAAGAAGTTGGAATGGATCAACAACCAGTACGTGAAGGCAGCTCCAGAAGACGAGATTTTCGACAGCAGTTTGAAAGAACTGATCAACGCTGGGTTAGTTGAAAAGGATCCTAACCAATTACATTTGGAATGGGTACGTAAGCTGGTTAGCCTGTACAAACAACAAATGTCATACACCGCTCAAATTGTTGAAATGAGTAAAGACGTGTTCTTCCAAGAACCTGCTCAAATTAATGATGAAGCCAAAGCTGAATTGGCAGCCGAAACGGCGAAGACGGTGTTGACAGAATTTGTTAACCGAGCAGAAAAATTGCCAGTCTTTGATGCTTACCAAATTCAAAAAACGATTAAGTCAATTCAAAAAGATACCAAAATTCGTGGGCGCGCACTTTACATGCCACTTCGAATTGCCGCTACGCATGAAATGCACGGACCACAATTACCTGAATCAATGGAATTGTTGGGCCGCAAAGCAACGTTACGGAATATTCAAGCCACAATCGAAACACTTTAATTCAAAATGCCATCATGCGTGCAGTTTGCCGTATGGTGGCATTTTTTGTGTTTTCTCTCGCCGCCTACGGTTGTCAACAGTGGAACGCCGCCGTGGGACCGGTTCAAGCCGGAAGTACACCGTCTTTCACCTCGCCGTCAAGCCTCGTGGAACCCCGAGTCTTGACGCCAGTCCGTGGTGTAAATTCGAGAAAAAGCACTCAAATTAACACCACTTTCACGGCTTGGTTCCACTGTTGACGCCCTCCGACTAATATTCATAGTGATTGCCAGAATGCGGTGTTTCTTGGTTGATTTGCATAGCTTTGAAATGAGTGCTGATGTGATGCTGTTATATGAGTGAAGATGACTGGAGACATAGTTCCGTGTCGACACCACTTAATGGCATGGGGTTGGCCATTTAGTGGTATGGGACGAGTTATGAGATGTGGTTTTCAGCTCATAATCGAGGTAGAAGACTTCGATTTTCAGAAGGCTGAGACCGGTCCCCAAGGAACGGCGTCTCCAGTCAGCGGAACGGACAGATTAAACACTAACCACGGTGAATTACGGTAATCGCGTTAACAACCTAAACTATGGTAAAATCACTATAACTTAATCTTTCGAGAAGGGGAGCGTTACCGTGATTCAGATTTTTAATACACTTACGCGGCAAAAAGAAGACTTTATTCCGTTGCATAAAGGCCAGGTCAACATGTACGTCTGTGGCCCAACCGTGTATAACTACATTCATATCGGTAATGCACGCTCGGTTGTAGCGTTTGATACCATTCGGCGGTATTTTGAATACAAGGGTTACCAAGTGAAATATGTCTCGAACTTCACGGATGTGGACGATAAGATGATTAATGAAGCGGCTAAAGAGGGCATTACCGTGCCAGAATTGGGTAATCGTTTCATCAATGCTTATTTTGAGGACACAAAGCCGTTGAACGTTGAGCGGGCAACTCTTAATCCACGGGCGACAGAAAACATTTCAGACATTGTCGATTTTGTCGCAGACCTGGTAGATAAGGGGTTTGCTTACGAGTCTGCTGGTGATGTGTATTATCGAGCACGTAAGTTTCCTAACTACACGCAACTCGTTCACGAATCGTTAGATGATTTGGAGAACGGCGCTAGTGACCGTGTTGACGACGGTGATAATGCAAAAAAAGAAGATCCAATTGATTTTGCATTATGGAAGGCAGCTAAGCCAGGCGAAATTTCATGGCAGTCACCATGGGGCCTGGGGCGACCAGGCTGGCATATTGAGTGTTCAGTAATGTCGACCAAGTATTTAGGCGATACATTCGATATTCATGGTGGTGGTCAAGATCTGATTTTTCCGCATCACACCAATGAAATTGCTCAAAGTGAGGCACACACTGGCAAGAAGTTTGCCCGCTACTGGATGCATAACGGTTTTGTCACTGTTGGTGACGAAAACGAAAAAATGAGTAAGTCACTGGGAAACTTTGTGACCTTGCATGAAATGAATCAACGTGAAGATCCACAGGCTGTGCGGTTCTTTATGGCGACAACTCAGTATCGCCGACCAATTCAATACACCAGTGGCAACTTACAAGACGCCAAGAATAACCTGGCTCGTTTGCAAACGACATTTAATAATTTGAATTATCGAATGAGCGATGCCAAGGACGGCCAGGATGAAGCGATTGAGGCACAAGCTAAACAGCAGCAAGTTGCTTTTGAAACCGCAATGGACGACGATTTTAACGTTCAAAACGGAATTGCGGCCGTGTACGAATTAGCCAAGTTAATCAACGTTTATCTTAATGAAAGTACCGTTGCTGAAACGACACTTGTTAATCTTAAAACATTGCTATCGACACTGTTGTCAGTGTTTGGTATTGAACTGACGGATGAAGAGACTGCCGATGAGGAAATTCAAGCACTGATTGACGAACGTTTGGCCGCACGGAAAAATAAGGACTTCCAACGTAGTGATGATATCCGTGATGAACTAAAAGCTCGCGGTATTATTCTTGAAGATACTCCCCAAGGAACACGTTGGCGGAAGGAAACAAATGACTGAAGCAGTTAATTATCGAGAATTAAATGGAATGACATTAGCTTATTTAGGTGATGCAGTGTATGAAGTATACATTCGTCAACACTTGATTGAGCAAGGTTACACGGTGCCGACAAAGTTACATCATCATGCAACGCACTTTGTTTCGGCCAAGGCACAAGCTGCATTGATCAAATTGATGCAACTGGATGAGATATTAACGGAAGAGGAAACGACAATGTTTAAGCATGGTCGTAACGCGACCACTCATCACAGTGCAAAGAATACTAATATTGTGACGTATCGAATTTCGACTGGTTTTGAAGCTATCTTTGGCTATCTTAAGCTCACTGCTCAGCAGGAACGCACGGATTGGTTAGCTCAGTGGTGCATTGATCAAGTTGAGTCGGGAAGAACGGAAGGATAGGAATATGGCAGAAAAACAGCAACGAAACGGTCAACGCAATGATCGGTTTAACGATCACAAGTCGCGTCCTCAACGCCGCAAAAATAATGAACATAACGAACGTGACGTTAAGGCGACACAAAAGCCCGATCAAAATGATGATTCGTCGACGGACTTTATTATCGGCCGACACCCAGTCGAGGCGGCTTTGGCTTCTGATCAACAAATTAATAAAGTCTTTATTCAAGAGGGGTTGCGTGCGGATGCAATTCGTAATATTGAATCGCTGGCGACAGGGCGACATCTTGTGATGAGTACCGTTCCCAAGAAGAAACTCGACTTTATGACAAATGGTCAAAACCACCAGGGGGTTGTCCTTGCCATTCCACCGTTTGCCTACGCCAGTGTTGATGATTTATTTGCTAAGGCCGAGCAAGCTCAGGAAGCACCGTTTTTCTTGATTTTGGATTCTATTGAAGATCCACATAACCTGGGCTCGATTTTACGGACTGCCGATGCAGCGGGTGTTCATGGTATTATTATCCCCAAACGTCGTGCTGTCGGACTAACATCAGTTGTGGCGAAAACGTCTACAGGAGCCATTGAACATGTGCCAGTTGCACGGGTGACCAATCTAGTAGCTACTGTTAAAGAGTTGAAGGATCGTGGCTTGTGGATTTTCGGTACTGACATGAAAGGCAAGGACTTCCGGCAGTGGGATGCGACCGGTCCAACTGCTTTAGTTATTGGTAACGAAGGCAAGGGGATTTCGGCGCTATTGAAGAAGACAGTTGACGAAATGCTGACCATTCCAATGGTCGGTCATGTGCAAAGTTTGAATGCTTCGGTAGCAGCTTCTTTACTGATATACGCGGGATTCAACTCTCGCCACCCACTATAAAATCGATTATTTTGAAAAATAATTTTTATAATCGCAAAATTTTTAAACAAAAGAGCCGTTTAAATTGGCTCTTTTTTCGTACCTTCATTACTACCGAACAATTTATTAGATTCTGTGGTTTAGTTTGGCGTAATAATCGCTTACATTCGGTGCTTGTACTGGTAAAATTTTAAAAGTGGCCATTTATTTATGGTCAAACGGTAGATTGCAAATTTAATCCGAATTTTTGGACAAATTTGTCAGCATAACCTGATACGGTGTTTGCCAGTCGAGTATTTTAAGCGGTCGCTGGTTAATTTGGAGTAACGTCGTCGTTAAATCTTGAGCACTAATGTGCTCAAAACGAGTCCCTTTAGGATAAAAATAACGTAAATTCCGATTAAAGCGTTCATTACTACCACGTTCAGCTGGAGTATAAGCATGGCAGTAATAGGTCTTAATACCATATTGTGATTCAAGTGATACTAGCCCACTAAACTCAGTGCCACGGTCCACAGTAAAGCTGTGCACCGGACCATTAAAAGTGGTTAGGAACTTAGTTAGTGCT
>NZ_AUAW01000015.1 GCF_000428925.1 Furfurilactobacillus rossiae DSM 15814
TGATCATGGTAAGGAGTTTGCCGATTATCGATCCATAGAACAAGACTATCAGATTAAAGTGTATTTTTGTCACCCGTATTCACCATGGGAACGGGGATCTAATGAATATTTCAATCGACGGTTACGTTGGTTTTTCCCGAAAAAGACTAACTTTGACCAGATAACGACTGATGAAATCCTGGCAGCACTTGAGCTTATTAATCAACGACCATTAAAAATCCATCATCAACAGACTGCCATTGAAAGTTTCCGGGCTTGTTCGGATTAAACTTGTAATTTGCCTTGTTGAAAACAATTGGTACAGTTGAAGTTTGAAGAATGGTATAGGTCAATGCAGGCGTTTGAACGCTTGCATATCAATTCTGTAAATGTAAACTATTCACATTGGTATAAAACAGATATACAGAATTGATATGGGAGTGCGATGAACATGAAGGATTACTTTCAGCGAATTGGTCGGTCATTGATGTTGCCGGTCGCCACGCTGCCCGCTGCGGCGCTATTGATTGGGATTGGGAACTGGATCGGCGGTAAAACAACTGTCGGTGTGTTCTTGGTTAACGGTGGAACCGCAATTTTGGATAATTTGGCGTTGCTGTTTGCGATTGGTCTGGCGCTAGGCATGTCGGAACGACAAGATGGCGCGGCCGCAGTGGCTGGATTGGTCGCCTACATTGTGCCGGATTACATGTTAAACCCAACGCAATTGGCGACATTATTACATATGAAGGTGAGCGCTGTAAATCCAGCGTTTACAGCGATTCACAATAATGTGTTGATTGGAATTATTGCAGGACTAATCGCCGCTGCACTTTATAATCGGTTCCATGAAACTAAGTTGCCGATGGCCTTATCCTTCTTCTCAGGCAAACGGTGTGTCCCGATTCTGGCTGCCGTAACAATGCTGGCTGTGACGCTGGTGATGTTGTTTGTATGGCCAGCCGTTTATGGCGCACTCGTGTTGTTTGGGACATCGATTGCTAAGCTTGGCTGGGTCGGTGCCGGATTGTATGGTTTCTTCAATCGGCTACTGATTCCAACGGGGCTACACCATGCGCTGAACGCTGTATTCTGGTTTAACGTTGCTGGTATCAACGACATGGGTAAATGGCTCGCAGGTACTGGTGTTAAAGGGGTAACCGGAATGTACATGGCAGGGTTCTTCCCCGTCATGATGTTCGGCCTGCCAGCCGGTGCTTACGCAATTTATCGGAATGCTAAACCACAGAACAAAAAGAAGACTGGTTCGTTGATGTTGGCGGGGGCGTTTGCTTCCTTCTTCACTGGTGTCAGTGAACCATTAGAATTTTCGTTTATGTTTGTCGCTTGGCCGCTGTATGTGTTGCACGCTATTTTCACTGGGCTATCCTTGGCGTTTGCGGCGGCAATGCACTGGACCGCTGGCTTTTCCTTTAGTGCAGGATTCGTGGATTTCTTGCTGAGCACACGGATGCCGCTAGCGCATCTGCCATTGATGTTGCTGGTCCAAGGCATTGTGATGGCCGGCATTTACTACTTTGGTTTTGATTTTGCGATTAAACGCTTTGATTTAAAGACGCCAGGCCGTGAAGACGACGTTGCGTTGGCTGATGATAACACAGCTGATGTTGCAGGTGCCACAGACGATAAGTACTTACGTCAAGGCCGCCGCATCTGGGCAGCTGTTGGCGGTAAAGATAATATTCAACAGATGGGTAATTGTACGACGCGGTTACGCTGGAAGTTAAACGACACTGGCAAGATTGATCAGCCGGCGATTAAAGCTGCTGGGGTGCCAGCGGTTAATGTGTTGGACAAACACAATGTGCAGATTATCGTCGGCACTGAGGTTCAGTTTGTTGAAGACGCGCTGGAATCCATCTATCGCGGTGAAGTGCCAGCGGTTGCGACGGCCGGTGTGGATGAGACCGCCGGTAACGCTGTCGATGTGTTTACACCAACGGATGACGCAGAGACGACCACGACAACGTTTGCGGCAGTTGCGACGGGCCGGTTGGTCAAATTGAGCGATGTGGCGGATGATACGTTTGCTGGCAAGGTACTGGGTGACGGGTACGCCGTTGAGCCAAGTGCAAACACAATTGTTAGTCCGGTGGCTGGCAAACTGACGATGGTCTTCCCAACTAAGCATGCGTTTGGTGTTACGACGGCTAGCGGTCTGGAGATTCTGGTTCACGTAGGCATCAACACCGTTGAACTGGATGGCAAACCATTTGAAGTGTTGGCAACGGTCGGTGATGAATTAACAGCGGGACAGCCTGTCTTGGACGCAGATATTCAAGCCATTCGGGATGCTGGCAAACACGCTACGACAATGGTCGTCGTGACCAATATGGATCACGTTGACGACGTTCAGGTAGATGCTGTGAAGAATGTCGACGCTGGTGATGACGTGGCTGTCGTTAAGGGTCACTAAACTGTCATTTGAAAGTCACTGTAACTTTGCTTGTGGAATGCGTATACTGGTGGAAAGAGTAATGCCGAAACGCATTTTTAGGGGGAAGTCACGTGGCAGATAATGAACATGATATTGTTGCGAAACCATTGAAAAACGCAGGTGCCAGCTTGGTATCCAACACGATTTTACAGGGCAAGGGACCGCTGAAGTATGCGATTCGTGAAGACGCTGTCGCAGATGCGGATAATGGCTGGCGATTCTTTGCGGAGAATGATACAGATCCGTTGAGTACGGAGATGACGCCGATTGATTTCAACCTGATTTTACAGATGCAACCAGCGGTGTTTGGCATCTACGAATACCCAGCAGGTAGCACCCTGCAACTCGTCGTGTCACCAGATGGCGCCGCACAGTGGTGGGATAATGATTTGGAACACCCTGTTAAAGTGCGGGCCCCAAAGGCGGAAGAGTTGGCGGATGATGCGCCGGATGACGACAACTCTGACGCTGCAAATGAAACAAAATAATGCAAAAAAGCCACCAGTCACAATGTTTCGCTAAGATACTTGCGAAATTAATTGTGATTGGTGACTTTTTATTTTGCGGTATTAGTCTCGACCAAGAACGTGTTGCAGGGTAGTGATGCACTTATATAACACTGGTCGAACAGGTCGCTCAAAAACGCCGACTGTTTCAAAGGTTGACCCGTCAAAGCCTTGTTTGAAACGCAGAACGCCATCGTGACCGTCGAAGGTACCGGTAACGTTGTAGAAATTATAGTTTGTAATGTGTTTTTGCACACCCATGGTTAACATGTGATCTTGAATCACATAGGGTGCCAAGAAAATCTTGAAATCTTCATTGGTAAAGCTAAAGTCATACGCAATTTCTTGAGGTTGGATGATAAACATTGCGCCCGCAGGTACCGCAACGTCACCATATTGCGCACGTAAGTCCTCGGCAATTTTGATGTGTTTTTCATGTGGTGCGATTTGTTTTTCAAACTGAGCTTTTTTAGTTTTATGCGACTTACTGTCAGGGTACTCAACGAGGGCCGCGTCTTCCTTGCCAATATTTTCCTGGATCTTCCGAATGGTGTCTTGTTGTTCTCGAATGAAATCGGGCAAATTTAGTTCGGCAAAGATGAATTTAATGTTATCACCGTATGTTTTATAACATTTTTGATAGAAATCTAGCGGCTTGTCCTTAAATCCACGTCGTTTGGCAGTTGCCGTCGTGTACTTTTGAAATTGACCAAGTTCGTCATAACCAATCTGACGAAGTTTGACACCATATGCAGGAGCCTTCTTTAAAGCTGATTTAACGGGCTTGCGGTATGACTTGCGTAACGTTTCTTCCGTAAGGTCGCTAAGCGGTTTAATGAATTGGTAGCCCAGCGAGATTTTAGAAAAGTGACCATCGTCTCCGACTGGTGTAACCGGCGTGTAAGAGAAGCCGGCTGCTTTTAAGTCTGGCACCGTGTTTTCATGCATCTGCTTAACGACATGACCATCATCGGCGAATTGCTTAACAAATTCTCTGGGTAGCCAGCGCAGCAGAAGTCCCTTTTTTGCCTTACAGTACGCAGTCATCTGATCGGCAAAGAAACTAACTAGTGCTTTGTCGTCATAATCCATTAATGGGCCAGCGGTTACTTCGAATAAGTAGCCTACGCGTAATTTTCGTTGACTGTACATTGCCGCAGCGATGAGCGTGCCATCATCGTTTGTAACGCCCACAAAACCAGTTTCCGCGCCTCGCTCAGACAAAACTTCCGCTTGATACTTTGTTTGATAAAAAGTTCCCTGTGGATGCTTTGCCTCAAATTTCATGAATTCATCTGCTGATACCTGTTTGAACTGCATTGTAATCCCCCGTGGTTCTTTATATGTTCATTTACTTTACCATTATATGCTAAAAAGTTTTGCAACAATAATAATATTGTGATAAGTTATTAACTGTTGTGGAGAGTTACTCAAGTCTGGTTGAAGAGAAATGTTCTTTTGAATGTTAGGTCACTCGTGGCGCGGGGGTTCAAATCCTTCACTCTCCTTATATAGTAAAAGCATCAAGACATTTTAGTCTTGATGCTTTTTTGTAAACAGAGAAGAAAAACGATTCGATTAGGTGTTAAGCGGATAATGAGCCATTTGAGTAGACCATTTTAAAGAATGTTTTATTTGAACCGCTTATTAGTCGAAATGCGTTTAAACGTGCAAATGCAAAGATATTAATAGACAAAAACTGTCGCAACTCCATTAGCGGTCCGGTACTAATTAAACTTAGTTGAGGTTTAAAAGAGAGGCGGTTTGTTTTCAGATTTGAGGTGATGCTCTATGGCTGACCTAGCATACGAAATTCTACTCGGAAAGAAAATGGTTATGCATCAAAAGGATACATTGACGCTGATGTTAGCAGCTGCTACGTTTGTGGTACTGCTGATAGGCTTGATTATCCAAATCATTGCGTTACTTATGTAATGATGGCGCACAAAAAAGCCCTCGGAAACTTTGACCAGTCAGACAGGGCTTAATTTGTGCTATTTGAATTAAACTTCGAAAACGGGCCACCGCTCTTAAAGCGGCAACTGAGGGGCTATCGGTGTACCAGCACCGGTAGCCTTTTTTCTACACACATATTTTACCACAAAGGATTACTTTAGGAATCGTAATAACATTCAAACGCGAATCAAAGCTGTCGGTCTGACGATGACGATTAACATAACAGGTATCAGTCAAACTTACTTTTGGTGATCTTCAGCCCACTTACCGTGGCGAATGCTAATGGTCATGTAAAGTACAAAAGCAATTGTGGTTGCACGAGCTAGCATACGACCACCTTTACTGCGGGTATTGAAATCATATCCCCATCCGAAACGACGTGGTTTGAACAAGCGATGATAATCGTGTTTAACAGGTTTCATAAATACGTTCCTCCTTATCGCGAGTGACGAACAATGAACAGCAACTTTACTAACTCAATTCTACTTGGCACGCTCCAAAATTTCGATTAAATTGCCTTCAAAATCGTTAATATAAATGGCTTGAAGATCGCCATCCGGTGTCGGTCCAGCGATAATGGGTACCCAGTAATTTTGTAAGTGACTGACAACGTCCTTGATCCGGTCATGGGCGTGAAGAATGAAATCTGGCTGGGCAACATCCTTGTGGGCTTCATGTTTGGGCACAGTAATGAAAGTCAGTGGTTTGCCAGCTACCGTGACCGTTTCAGTGCCGTCAGGTAGGACATCATCAGGCATGTCGAAGACCTCGTGATAAAAACGCCAAGCACGTTGTGGATCGCTAACGTTAATTTGATACTGACTGATGGTGCGCACATTCATGGCGGAAGCCTCCCAATAATTATTCTATGTCGATTGTAGCATACGCCACGTTGGTAAAAGCCCTCACGAGTGTGTTATATTATTAAATACTGTATATATGAAGAAGACTGTGTCAAACGGTTGCTAGATGAAATTAAAAGCGCAATTTAAAGGGCCGGGATGGACATTTTGGACATGCCGGTTTTCTATCGGACACAGCACGACTAAGGGAAAAAGAGAGTAACGAAATGAGTTTGTTAGAAGTATCTGGTTTATCGATGAGCTTCGCCGATAAAAACCTATATGAAGATGCCAGCTTTCAATTAGAGAAAGGTGAACATCTCGGGATTGTCGGGCAGAATGGTGCCGGTAAATCAACATTGATTAAAATTTTAACGGGTACGGTGTTACCTGTCGAAGGTAGCATTAAGTGGCAAAAAAATATTCGTATTGGTTACTTGGATCAGTACGCTGACATTCCAGAAGGGATGACGCTGATTCAATTTTTGCACACGGCTTATGCTGACTTGTACGCTATGGACGAGCAAATGCAGAAGTACTACGCAGATTATGCGGAATCCATGGATGACAAGTTGCTGGAAAAGGCTGGGCGAATTCAAGACGAACTGGCAGCACGTAATTTTTACGAAGTTGAAACTGAAATTGAACGGGTCATCAGTGGTTTAGGGCTGAACGAAATCGGCAAGGACCACGTGGTTTCAGAAATGTCTGGTGGCCAACGGTCAAAGATTATTTTGGCTAAGTTGTTGCTGGAAAATCCCGATGTCATTCTGTTGGATGAACCGACTAACTACTTGGATGTGTCGCACATTCAGTGGTTGGAAGATTATCTGAATGGCTTTGAAGGTGCCGCGATGGTCATTTCACATGACTATGACTTCTTGGAAGCTGTGACAAACGCCATCTGTGACGTTTCGTTTGGTCAGATCACAAAGTATCGTGGTAGTTTCAAAAAAGCCATGAAGCAGAAGGAAGAGAAGCGTGAGGCGCAAGAAAAGGCTTACGAGAAACAGCGTGTCGTGATTGAAAAGAACGAAAAACTGATTTCTAAGTTTAAGGCTGGTTCACACTCTAACTTGGCCAAATCGCGTGAGAAGATGCTGAAACATATGGATCGGATCGATCCACCGTCAGATGCATTGCAGGCACGATTTGACTTTCCATATTTGGACACAGGTTCGCAAAACGCATTGGTGGTTCGTAAAATCTCTGTTGGGTATGAGCATCCACTGTTAGCACCTGTGACGTTTACGTTGGGTACTGGTCAGAAGATTGCGTTTGCCGGGTTCAATGGGGTCGGTAAATCGACTTTGATCAAGTCCATTCTTGGTCAGCTAAAACCATTGTCTGGTGAAGCCGAGTTCTCACCATCTGCCAAGGTGAACTATTTTAGCCAGGATCTGGTGTGGGACGACGATAGCAAGACACCCTTACAAATTATTCAGGATGAATTCCCGACGATGTTGCCGAAAACGATTCGGACTAAACTGGGTGCGGCTGGGATTAATGCGGCTAACGTCATGAAGCCGATGAACCTGCTTTCTGGTGGTGAACAAACGAAAGTTAAGCTGGCTGTCATGGAGTTGACGCCATCGAACTTCCTAATCATGGACGAACCGACCAATCATTTGGATGATGAAACGAAGCATGCGTTGGCTGATGCACTGAACAAGTTCAGGGGCAATCTGATTATGGTTAGCCATGAGGAAGGCTTTTACGACGACTGGATTGATGAAGTACTGAACGTTGAAAAGCTGAGTTTACGAAAGTCAGATAAGTAGATAGGAGACAGAAATGGCAGACACAAATGTAGTCGAGGGCCAAACATTGTCGTTGGACGATGTAGAACCAGATCACCAGTATGTGAAGTGTCATTTCACCGTTTCCAATGCGCCGATTCGACTGATGGATGCGAGCTTTGACCACTGCACGTTTGATCAAGCAAACTTTGATAACGGTGATTTCAGCCGCGTAACCTGGACGCACAGTCAGTTTTTAAATGCGACTTGGCGTGAGACGAGTTGGTTCGATTGCAACCTGAAGAGTTTGCAGTTAGCTGGCAGTGACTTTAGCGAATCCGTGATGAAGAACAGCACATTCGACTCCTGCAAACTAACATACGCAAATTTCAGCGAAATGCGCGTGGAAAACAGTAAATTTTTAAATTGTGATTTGTTAGAAAGTGCGTTTCAGGCCGTTCGAGCTAAGAAAATCGTTAAGTTTGATGGCTCACGACTAACTGGGCCAGACTTTGTCGAAACACGCTTGAAAGGTTTTGACTGGCATGAAGCGGAGTTTGACACGTTGAGTATGAGTGCCAACTTAGCTAGCGGACTGGTTGTGAGCCAGTATCAAGCTGCTCAGTTAATTGGGATGTTTGGTATTGAAGTTAAATAAAATGAAGTCGCTAATCACGTGTAAATTGTGGTTAGCGACTTTTTTGTCTGACTTTGAAAACTTTCGTTGCGGTTATGCTGAAATGATAGTTTTAAAGTCTAGATAAATGACAGATATAAATGTGTAAGATAAAATATGGTTATCGAATCATAGTGTTAAAGTTATTGGTGCAAATTGACGTTGGCTATAGAACAAAGGTGATATTAAGATGAAAAAGACAATATCCATCGTTCCAACAATTGTCGCTTTATTTGTAGTTGGAATTCTACCTTTTATCTCAAAAATGAATGAAGTGCTCAAAAGTACGATTACAGCTTATACGTTGTTTGGCTTGGCAGGTTACAGTTTTTTACTCGTTTTTTTATACTGCATGCAGAACGCCTATCAAGCAAAAAATAAGCTAAATAGACATGAAAAAATGTATGTTGGATACTTTGTGATTTTGTTGATTGGATTAACTTTGTTTGGATTAACTTCAATGTTTTATCAGTGAGCTGCTAAACATGATTCTTAGTTAAAAGTCGTACAATTCCAAATTATTATAAATGCGAAAAAGTTAATTTATATTCATTTTCAAAACAAATATAATTTCGACGATCGTATAATGTTGATGAACAAAGATAGTCACAATTTATGCTGAGTCGTATTTTCTAAATAAGGCATAGCAAACGTTCACCAGTTGTCCGTTTGTTATGCCTTATTTAGTATTAAAGGTTTAATTATGACGGCGTTTGTCACTCGCAATAGATGCGGAAACAGCATACGCCAAGAGCGCAAACGCTAGGCCCGTACCTAAATCTATTAGTGCGTTGAAGGGTAAGCGACTAACGCTGGTGTCGCCAGTTATTGGATTGAAAATTAGAGTGAATAAGAAAAAGAAGATGGCTAAATCAATCCCGGCAAACGCCGACCTGAGAATAAGCCAGCGTCGTGTCGTGTTTTGATTTTTAAGCGTGCCATTTGGATCTTGGCTACGAATGAGTTTTCCAATTGAACCCCCGCCAAACGTATAGATTAAAATGGTTAACAGAGCTAAGAGACTAGTGCCGTGGCTGAGACTACCAGCCGGCCAATCTAACGCCAAACTGACTAGTGTGAAGGGAAGGCTTAACACCGCGGCCCACAATAGTCCGTTTAATAGGCGATTGTTTAGCGTTTGTGTCTGTGAGGATTCTTTAGGGTATACGAGATATTGCAAAAGTTTTAGCATGGTCTACATCTCCCTTTTTGATCTATCCTAATGATAGAATAAGCTGATTCTCAATAACAGAAAAGTCTTTTGGGATAGCGGTATCATTAGTTGAAATAAATTTGTTTTGGCTGTATCTTTGTTCTATGAATATCGAACAACAAGCAATTGACGACAAACTAGCAACAATCTTCAAAGTGCTGAGTGACCCTCACCGCATTAGCATTCTCCGGATTCTTCATGAAAACGGTCATGAGATGACGTGTGGTGAGGTTGGTGAACAACTGAACCTTGCTAAATCAACGGTGTCTTACCATTTTAAGGCATTACGAAAGGCCGGTTTGACTAATACACGCAAAGTTGGACAAACAAAGATGTTGTCCATTAACGAAACGACATTTGAACAATATTTACCGCACTTTTTTGATGTTTCGTAGTTACCGTTTTTATTTTTTGGATATTAGTTCGATAATTATCGAACTAATTGAAACAGAAAGGGCGAATGATGATGCAATTATTCTATGCTGCTGGAGCAAGTTCCATGGCGCCACATATTTTATTACGAGAATTGAAGCTGGATTTTGAATTAAGACACGTTAATTTGGATCAAAAAACGTGGTCAAAAGGTGATTATAACGATGTTAACCCGAAATCGTATGTACCTGTTTTAGAGTTGAATGATGGAACTCGATTAACAGAATGTGCCGTTATTTTGGAGTATCTTGCTAGTCACGAGCACCGGCTAATTGCGGACTATGATTCGAAGCAATACTGGCAACAACGACAGTGGCTGAATTATCTTGCCACTGAATTGCATAAAAACTTTATTTCCCCGTTTCGTACTGGAAATTGGCTGCCGAATACGGCAGAAAGTAAAGCGTTGGTTTGGCAGCGTGTCTTACCACGATTACAGTTTGTCGAAACCACCTTTGAGGATGGTCGACAATGGCTAATGGGGAATGACTTTTCGTTAGTCGACCCATATTTATTTGTGATGACAAACTGGCTTCACAGATTGAATTACAGTTTTGAAACTTTGCCACGGCTAAAGGCGTTTGATTCACGCATGCGTGAGCGAGCCAGTGTTATCGATACTTTTAAGGTAGAGGGTAAGCCGCATGCATTGACTGATTCAACTAATTAAAGTGCATAAAACAACCGGTCAGTTGGCTCGAATATTTGAGCTAACTGACCGGTTGTTTGCTTTGGAAGATTGTTAAAGAAGTGATGTGAGTGCTGCAGCGTATTCTTTGCTAAAAGTTTGTAGTTGCTCACTGGTAGGTGCTTGAAAATGATTTCGATTGAGCAGCGTTAAATTTGGTTGAGAAAATTGATTTAAAAAGACATCGAGCGTTTGACCTTCTTTTAAGCAATCAAAAAAGAGAAATAAAGTCTCGCCACACATCGTGTAACGCATCAGTGCATAATTTTGCTGGATTTCATAACGATGTAATTTTCCAGCTAACAGTGTTAACTGAGTCTTGGTGTTGTATGGTTGTACCAATCTTGGCTCGCAAGCGTGTTGTAACGTTTGAAAATCGTCGATTATTGGCTGGCTAGAACATCTTTCGGCAGTAGCGCCAAGCAGTTGGTTTAACTGATTCAGTACAGGATTATGCGTGGCTGTGTCAAAGACGGCCTGGTTACCCAGTTTACGGCCATTAATGAATGCAAACTGCATATTTAATTGCCCAACTAACCATAATTCGGTTTGATACGCCGAAAAAGACCTTGCAGGTTGCTGTGCTAAAACATTGAGTAAGCGACGGTTGGTATTTATAAATGCATGCGAATAATCGTTCTTGGAAAATTGATTAATTCGTTTGTTAACCGATTCTTGATAATTGGTGAGACGAAGATTATTGTCGCAAACAATGACATTTTCGAGCCAGTAGCGATTATCAAATGCTTCATCTGGTGATTGGATTGATAGCGATGAGTCGACTTTCTTGAGGTAGCTAACTTGAAAAAGGCGATTTTGAAACAGGACATCAATTTGTGTTTCGTCGTGATTTTGGTTAAACACAAGCAGGTCAATGTCGCTGTTTGCACTCATTTCACCACGTGCAGTTGATCCGGTTAGGACAATTTCAGTCTCATTAGGACAGTATGTTTGGCAAAAATGAGTGATTAACTGTTGTGTTGATTCTGTTAGTGACATTTAATTGCTCCAATCTGGATGTGTCTGTCCACCATATTTTTTATTATAAGGCAGCAAAAAAGAAATAATATACAATATTTTGTTTTAATCACAACAAAATACTGTATAATCTTTATAACAAACTAGTCAACAGGAGAGAAATATGGAAGATGTATTACGTTCAATCGGTAAAATTTCACGTGCATTAGATGCGATTTCTAATATTGATTTCCAGAACATCGACCTTACCAAAGGCCAGTATTTGTATCTTGTGAGAATCTGCGAAAATCCCGGCATCATTCAGGGGAGGTTGGCGGAACTCGTAATGGTGGATCGCACGACGGTGTCACAGGCGATAAAAAAGCTGGTTAATAACGGTTTTATTACACGTCAACACAGCGAAACGAACCTTAAAAACTATGAACTTTACCCAACGGCCAAAGGAACGGCCATTTATCCACGACTCAAACGTGAAAATGCGTATTCGACTGACAAGGCGCTGCAAGGCTTTTCAAAAGCAGAGGCGCAACAGTTGGCGGCCTTTTTGGAACGGATGACCGTTAACGTTAACGAAGACTGGAAGTCAGTAAAAGCAGGCGTCCCACGAGATTATTAACAATCATGGAGGATTTATGACAGTACAAATAACAGCAGTCACACCACAAGACGTAACAACGCTACGTGAGGTCAGTTGCGCAACATTTCAAGATACATTTGGCTCTGAAAATAGTGCGACGGATTTACAAAACTATCTTAACCGCGCTTACTCAGTCGATCAATTGTTGACAGAAATCAATAATCCGGAATCGTGGTTCTACTTTATTAAAGTGAATCAGGCGGTTGCGGGTTATCTCAAATTAAATGTTGGCGAGGCACAAACGGAGAAGATGGGGTCGGATGCGTTAGAAATACAGCGGATTTACATTCTGCCGTCGTTCAAGCGCCAAGGATTGGGCACGCAACTATTCAATCAAGCGACTGCCAATGCGGAAGATTTGCACAAAAGGGCAATCTGGCTGGGCGTTTGGGAACACAATGACGCGGCTCGCAAGTTCTATCATAAAATCGGGTTCCAACCAGTCGGCGACCATGTATTCCAACTTGGTTCCTCCGTCCAGCGGGATCTAATTATGAAACGCACTCTGTAGCCCAATCTAAGTGAGATCTTCTGGATCAATTTCGAGCGTTGGCCAGTGGGATAGGGTCGATAAATCAGTATCATAGGGCACACTGTAAACCATATAGTAATGATCCGGTTTCTGTTTGCGAAGGCGAGTGAGCTGCTGTTGAGCTTGTTGAACGTCTGTTGTGACATAAAGCAAACCGACCACGCCGACCTTTTGACCATCTGTGTTCGATTCGGTCCAACCGCCCAGAATTACTTTTAACGGTGCTTTGCCGGATAAGCCAAGTTGAATTAGTTCTTCATCGTTCATAATTGTGGCCGCCTTTCATCAAAAAAGTTTTAAATCTGTTTAATGGTCGCCTTTACCTGGCATATCATCAGCATTGTCCTGTCTTTCAGGAATCGGTAAACTGTTTAGAAAATCGATGGCTTGTTCACGATAATGATGTTCCGCGTTGACCTTAGTTAAGGTAGCGGCATCATGAGTTGAGGCATGTCCGGTGAACATCAGTTTCTGATATAAATCGATATATGGAAAATGTAGATCTTTAGCACGTTGCAGTTCGCCGTCCATGTCATACGGGACGCGACGGAAATCAACATCTTCAATGCCTTTTTCTGAAATTGTGAGCAATAGGTAACTGGCGGCACGATTAGCTAACAGTTTATCGCGGGTAAACCAGATTTGACCGATGGAACCGGGATTCAACACCATCTGGCCATTTGATGTATATCGCCAAACGGGTGTATGCGTGTGCGCGTAAAGGGCCACATCCGCGTCGTGGTTATTTTCGGTGAGAACGTCGAAGTTTGTTTGGGTCTCAGTAGGAAATAGCGAGTGACCATGATTCTTAGTCGGAAGATTATGTGACATCGTGAAAACAAGATTATCAATAACTTTTCGGCCGGTCATGGGCAGGTTTCTTAATTGGGCTTCTCGTTGAGGTGTGTAACGAGCGTGCTCATACTGGGCCAAAATGGTGAAGTAAACATCAGTGGGATCGTCAAAGTTCACACCTTTTTTCGGTTTGCCCATGATAAAGTTGTAGTCACTTTCCCAGTTGCCCATGAGGTATTGGGTGGCGCCAACTTGTTCCAATAAGTCATAGCATTCCGCTGATGTCGCGCCGCCAAGCGCAATATCACCCAGTGACCATACTTCATCGACACCATGCTTTTTCGCGTCGCTGAGGGCAGCGCGCAAAGCTGATGCATTGCCATGACTGTCTGATAACACCGCAATTCGATAATCCATGTCGTACCTCCGTCTCTCTTCAAATCTCCGATTGGCGAGTGCTTGCTGAATTTCTACACTCTGTCTTTAGTTTACTGACCGTTTGCAAACTTGCAATCAAAAGGTTGCAACGGGGGTAGACGAATAATCAAGTTAAGTGTAATCTTAACATTAAAATTTGATGAGGGGATGAGGACGATGACAGAATTACCATTATTTAACTTTGATACAAACCAGGTGGGCGTCACCGATCCGCATGAAGACCCCGAAATCATTGCGGAAACGAAGTGTCTATTTGCATTTGTCGAAACCGCAGACTTGGTAACGTTTTTACAACCATATCATCCGGTTGAGGTGGGGACGTTTAGCTGTATTACCAGAGAATTTCCGATTTTACGCATTGAGGTTGAGGGTCAACTGTTGACAGTGATGCAGGCGCCACTTGGAGCTCCCGCTGCGACGCAGATTTTGGATTATTTGATTGGGCACGGTGTTAAACAAATTATCAGTATGGGCAGCTGTGGTGTGCTGACCGATCACGCTGAGGGCGCCTTCTTGTTGCCAATGAATGCGTTGCGCGATGAAGGTACTTCCTACCATTATCTGCCGGCAGAAACGACGGTAACATTGAATCCGGTAATGCAGCAGGCAATTGAGACAACTATCACTCAGCGTCATGAGACGATTGCCCGTGTAAATACGTGGACGACAGACGGTTATTTCCGCGAAACTGAAAAGTTGGTTGATCAATACTGCGCCGCAGGTTACCAAACGGTGGAAATGGAATGTGCTGCGTTGGCCGCTTGTGCCCAATTTCGCGGTGTCGATTTTGGTCAGTTTTTCTTTACGGCTGATTCACTAGCGCATACAGATGCCTATGATAAACGTGATTGGGGCCGTTCGGCTCGACAAACGGCGCTACGTTTGGGATTAGCGACACTCGTAGCGCTTCCTAATTCATTAAATTAGTGGACATGCATAAAATGATTGCCCGATAATGAAATCAAAAAGAAATCCGGAGGTCACCATCTATGGGGTGTGACAAACGTAAGACTACACTTTGCTGAGATGTTAAGCAAAGTGGAGGACAATTAAATGATTAATATTAAAACCGTTTCGACGATGGACAAACAGGATGTCTTAACGCTATACAATGCGAACGGATGGATTGCTTATACGCAAAACCCGCAAGCATTGATGACTGCGATTGCGCATTCAGTCAACCTTGCGGCGTTCGATGGCGAAAAGCTCGTGGGGTTGCTGCGCTATGTGACTGATGAGGTGTCGATTGCCTTTATTCAAGACATTTTGATACTGCCCGAATACCAACGACAGGGGATCGGCCGACAGTTGATGATGACAGCGATGAAGCGACTGAAGAATATCGGTCAGGTTCATTTGTTGACTGAAAACGAGCCGAAGACTGTTGGGTTTTATACCGCAGTTGGTTTTCGTAATGCGGCTGATGCAAACTTGGTCACATTTACGATGGAGAATCGGTATTAAATTCATTCGACGCGTACATTGCGGTTGCGGAGGAAAAATCATGATAATTTGGACTTATAAATTATAAAATATAAAGCGAGTAAAAAACGGGGCAGTCACGATATGTGGCCGTCCCGTTTCACTGTAAATGGGCCTTGGGGTCTAAACTTTTAGCGGACATGATATAACTGCAATGTTAAGAGAGCATCATGGCAATGACATCCCCTGCCAATCCGCAAAAGCGGTGGTGGAAACAACAAATGAGCAATCGTCACCTTACCAAAGATGGGACGACTGCTCTTTTTTATGGTTCAATTTTGATGAGGTTTCCGTGCTGTTTTTGTTAGGCTTCATGGTGCTTTGATTAAGTTATAAATCCTCTAATATCAACATTTTTAGGCCTGTTTTATAGACCGCCACTTACCATGCGGTCAAACATTCGGTAAGAAAGTTTGCGAGCGGCAATAACCATCCACTTATCGCGCATTGTGGCTTGATAACGCGTTTTAGGATGTTTGGTTTGAGCAACTTTGAGCATTAAAGCGCCGATTTGATCCGCCGTTTCTAATCCGGTCGGGGTGGCGCTGGTAAAGGCATCGACCATCTTACGGTACGCTGAGTTGGCTGGTGTAGCCGCAATGAGGTGATCTGCGGAAATTTTTAGCCAGTTAGTATTGGTACCGCCGGGTTCAGTGATGACAACTTCGATGCCGAACTGTTTGACTTCTAAACGAAGTGAATCGCTGAGCGCCTCAAACGCGTGTTTGGAGGCAAAGTACCAGCCGCCAAGTGGTGCGTAAATTTGACCAACGATGGAAGAGTTGTTGATGATCCGGCCAGAATGTTGAGCCCGCATCGTTGGCAATACCAGTTGGGTTAGGTTCATGGCCCCAAAAACATTCACATCGAATTGTTGCTTGGCTTCTTCGGGGGAGACGTCTTCCAGCGCGCCAAAAGAGCCATAGCCAGCGTTATTAATTAGGATGTCAATCCGGCCAGCGTCTTTTAGTACCTGATCGACAAAGGCCTGGTTAGATTGGGGATCAGTGACGTCCAAACGAAGGGTGTGGATACCTAATTTGGACAAGTGCGCCATTTTTTCAATGCGGCGGGCGCCGGCGTAAACAGTATAACCAGCGTCAAAGAATTGTTTGGCCGCCGATTCACCCATGCCTGAGGATGCACCAGTAATGATCGCAACGGGTTTAGTCATGTTAATAATCTCCTTTAAGGAATATAAATTCTTTTATTGAGCAAAAAAATAAATGAGTAACTGGATTCAATTGAACGTGTTTTAATATAAAAGAATTTTTATTCTTTGTCAATCATTTGTTTAAAAAGACTTTTTATCTTGACCAGGAATCTAAATTCTTTTATAGTGGCAACATGAGAGAAAAAGATGAAAATCGTCGGCAACATATCCTTGACGTGACAACAAAAATGATTATTTCAGAGGGTATTAGCGGCGTGACCCTAACCAAAGTAGCGAAAGCGGCAGGTATTTCGCAATCTAATATTTATATCTACTTTAAGGACAAGGCAGATATCGTCAAGCAAACCTTTTTAAGTCGTAAACAGCTCATTGGTGATTATTTAATGACGCATTATTCACCAAAGGGCAGTGCTATTGAAAACCTAACGCTGTTTGCGCGGGCACTTTATCAGTTTGCTATCGAAGATCCTGATGACATGGCGCTTATTCAACAATTTAATGCGTCGCCTGTGCTCGCAACGTTAGATCTATCAAAGGAAGACGCCGAACTAAACTTTAACCAGATCTTCAAAGAGCTAAAGCAGGGTGTTGAAGGCGGCGAACTGCGTGAGATGGATCCTGATGTTATTTTGACCATGGGTTTTGTCACGATTACGACATATGCACAACGAGTGGCTGCTAAAACGATTGATCCTGTTACGACGCCTTTGAGTGCCGTCATTGATATGATTATTGCGGCTAGCAGAAAGCCGGCCTGAATTTGCAAACGGACTTGAAGCAAATGTGGTCGACTTTGAATGATCAGTATATTGAATTGTTGGGTGCTGATGGGGAGCAAGCGTTGCGAACCTTACTGAATGCTGATTTCGATGTACTTAAAGCTAACAAAGGCTAATTATTGTTTGGCAACCCACTGTTTTAGGCAGTCGAGCATATCCTGACTTTGCTTGAAAAACAATGCTGGTGCGCTATCCAAATCGAAGAAGCGCACCGCGGTAGTTTCGTTGGTTACCTGATCCAACAGGCGACCACCAGCCTCTTTAACAACAAACAAAGTAGAAATGATTTGCGTTTCATCGCCGTTAGGGTAGGTATAGAAATATTTATCGAAGACACCGAGTGTTTGGTTCACTGTAACCGATAGCCCAGTGTCTTCTTTAAATTCACGCACCATTGCTTCCTTGTATGACTCGCCGAATTCCAAGTAACCGCCTGGTAGACACCAGCCACCAGTATCTGCGCGTTCTTGGAGTAAAATTTGTTGTTGATCGTTTAGTAAACACCCAGTTGAAGAATTCAAAATTAATGGGCGATGACCGGTAAGCGAGCGAATCTCTTTAATATAATTTGCCATGTCGAACACTCCTGTTTCGTTCAATTAATGTGGAAAATTTAATGGGTCGACCAATCAGGTTAATCATAAAACGGAATGTCGGATTGTTGAAGATGTTTCCAAATCATTTTAGCTTGATTGTTGAACAATTGGGGATGATCTTTTAGCGAAAACCAACGTAATGAGCTGGTCTCATCGTTGTCTGCATTAAGCTGACCGGATACTAGCTGCATTTCGAAAATGATGCCAACTGTTTGCGCAACGTCACCATTGGGATAGTGAGCAATGAAATCGGAAGTGGTGCCTAACAGTCGCGTTACTTTAGTTAGGAGCCCCGTTTCTTCTTGAATTTCCCGAATGACAGCGTGGCGAGTCGACTCGCCGTACTGAAGCATGCCGCCGGGGAAACCCCACAACTGTGAGTCTGATCGTTGCTGCAATAAGATGGGCCCGTCAGTATTTCTGAGGATGCCACCAGCAAAGACTAGGATAAGTGGCTGATGGCCGATGATTTGACGTAAACCTTGTATATAATTTTCATTCATTTTGTTTCCTTCTCTCTAAAAAATAAGTGCGTTATGAGTGCCGTAACAATCGTGCCTAAACTGATAAGTAAAAAAGTGAAATTACCGATTTGATTAATAATCTGACCGAAGAGAAAACTCCCAAGTGGTGCTAAACATGAAACGGTTAAAAAGACAGCGCTGAAAACACGACCAAGAAATTCACGGTTAGTATGCGTTTGAACAAAAGCAAAAAAATTGATGTTGAACCGGGCCATGATGAATTCACAGACAAATGTGATCACTAACAGGAACCAATAATTGGTCCAAAATCCAGCAAGTCCGAGAATCGCACTGCCACCAACGAGGTCGGCAAACATTTGCCGCAAGTTAGCTTCACGATTTCGTTTACCGACCCACAAACCGCATAAAATACCACCGGCCGCCTGGGCAAATAAAAGCCAGCTGTAATTGATCGCAGGTAGTTGATAGACATGGTGAATCAGGTAAGGCAGGAGAATATCTAGGCCGGCATAGAAGAAGTTGACCCATGCACAGATAATTATGATATCCAGCAATGCCGGCGTTTGCCTAAGGTAGGTGAAACCGGTGATCAAACTGTTAATGAAATTTTGTTTTTCGTGATTTGGGGCAAACCGGTATCTCAATGTTGCATCCAGTACTGCCGCGAACACAAATGACCAACCATTTAGCCACATAAAGGCGCGGAGGTTCATGAAACTAAAACCGATTAGCAGACCGCCTAAGGCTGGCCCAACGAGTTTAATTAAGTAAGACGTACTGTTTGTGGTCGCGTTAAACCGCGGTAGGTGATCTTTATCAATAATTTCTGGGGTGATGGCCTTAACGGATGGCGAATTAAATGCGAAAACGAAGGCCAAAATGCCCGACATGACAGTGAGAAGGACAATTTGTGGTCGTTGAGTATTGATAAACAGGGCAACCGTGATGCAGGCCACCGCCGAGAGCAAGTCTGAGCAGATCAATAAAC
Organism: Furfurilactobacillus rossiae DSM 15814; assembly: GCF_000428925.1. Lineage (GTDB taxonomy): Bacteria > Bacillota > Bacilli > Lactobacillales > Lactobacillaceae > Furfurilactobacillus > Furfurilactobacillus rossiae. The sequence goes on from NZ_AUAW01000015.1 coordinate 19,374, forward strand.
GCTGGCGATTGTGTTGATCGACGACAGGACCGGAAAAAAGGTTTCCTGCCACCATTGCTACTCCAGCGACAGCGTTGATTGTGCCGAGGGCACTCGCGTTGCCGGTGAGCTTGATTAGATACCAATTTAGCGCAAATGTATAAAGAATACTGCCGAGCTTAGAAATGATGGCACTGCTTAACAACGGCCAACTAAAATGATGCGTCTGAGTGCTTGTTTCCGTTTGAATTAAAGCCTTCATGATTTCCGTTCGCCTCCTTGAATTAATAATTCTCAGTGTAGCCGGCGGGAAGAAATTGAAGATTTTTTGTCTCTGATTTCGACATTGCGTATAATCTGAAGTGTTAGTTAGGGATGAAGGAGGCTACGCAATGACAGTCGGTGAAGTGCTTCGCCAGTTACGTATCGATAAAAATCTGACCCAAAGAGAAGTGGCAGCAGGTATTATGTCACGTTCTCATCTATCTGAATTGGAACATGGTGATTATTACCCAGCATATGACACAATGTTGCGCCTACTTCGGCGCTTAAATATCACGTTGACAGAGTTTCAAACCGAGATTGGCGCCATTTCTGACGAACCGGGACGAGCTTATATTCAGCATACGAATCATTTATCAACGGAGCAGAAGTTGCCTGAGTTGGAACGTTACCTCACCGAGGTGTTTACAGATGATGTGGCTAAGTCCGATCTGCGTTTACGTATGAAGCGATTAAATATGCTGGGGCTGGTTAACTTCGAACTGCACCCACAGACAGTGAATTTAAACGATTATCAACCAATTTTTGATTACTTACTAGGATGTCAAAATTGGCACGAATACGAAATTCGGTTGCTGGCAAACTCAATTTTTCTGGCCCAATATGACGTTGCCAAAATGTTGGCCCATCAGTTTGTAACGAAGGGACGCCGTGTTCACTTCCACGATTTTAAGATTAAAGTGGCGCTGTTCTTTCACAATCTAATGGAAATTGCGCTTGATCATGGGGATGACCGGTTATCGAAGCAGTATGCGACCCAGTCCTTGTTTTACGGAAAAGCCGCGCACAGTCTGTCGTTTCAGATTGATGCAGAAATCTTCCTGGAATTAATCGCCATTCGTGCGGGAACAGATATCGGTCAAAATAAACAAAAAATCGAACACCGAATTTCGATGTTCGAAGAATTAGGCTATCAAGATGTTGCCAACAGTCGACGTCAAGCGGTTAAAAAATATCTTGCTTGAACGTATGGTGCAGTAGCCACAAAACGACGCGCCAACTCTAATAAGGGGTCAACGCGTCGTTTTGTTATCTCATGTGAATGTTTTTAGAATGCTTGGTCAATCGGTGTGTCACCGGAGCCAATCGTGTAGGATTGGCGAATTGTATCAGGTGCATCGATCAACTCAGTAATGGTTGCGGCGACGTCGGCGCGCGGAATCTTAACGCCTTTTTCGTCAGCTGGGTTAATGGTGATTTCACCAGTACCGGCGTCATTAGTTAAATATCCAGGGCGAATGATGGTGTAGTCGAGACTAGTTTGTTTCAGCATTTCGTCCGCGTAACGTTTGGCAATCATGTAAGGCTTGATGCCACTTGCGTCCCACGCTTCACGGTGATTGCTGAAGATGGAGCTGACCATGATATAACGTTTGATGCCAGCCTGTTCAGCACCTTCCATGGTTTTAACGGCACCGTCTAGGTCAACAATTAAGGTTTGATCGTCACCAGTCTTGCCACCTGACCCTGCGGAGAAGACGATGGTGTCCGCGCCAGTGGCCTTGAACTGCTCAGCCATTTTATCTGGTAGTGCGTTGAGGTCAAACTCAGTTGGGTGGACAAACGGACTGTCTGGGAATACGTCAGCCTGTGCAAGGTTACGAATGCCAGCAAAGACTGCGATACCCTTCTCCGCCAAATCGGCAACGATTTGTTGCCCAATATGACCATGTGCACCAACTAGAAATACAGAACTCATAAGAATCCTCCTTAAACTGTAACTGAAATAATTTCAATAACAGCAGTGTAGCGACAATAAACAAAGATTACAAACATTTACAGCTGAGTTTCCTGAATCCCTTTTGTTTAGGTGAGAGAATTGCTATACTAAATGAGAGTTTTAACCATTTTCTAATGTTAGAGAAAGAATTGGAGATGTTTTATGAGTTTAAAACATAATTTGACCGCGTCTTTAGTTGGTGGGGCCAGCAGTGCAACTGAAGGTACTGCATCAGTTAAAGACGATCTATACCTAAGTGTTAACGGGGAATGGCTGAAGACAGCAAAAATACCAGCGGATTTGCCAACTATCGGCGGTTTTACGGATCTAGAAGTCGGCATCGAAACAACGCTAATAACAGATTTTGAAGAAATGTTAGCTGGAAAGGTAGAACCCAATAATGTCTTGCTAGCTAATTTTATCGAGTATTATCGACTGCTTAATGACGTCAAATCCCGTGACAAAGCAGGCTTTTCGCCAATTAAGAGTTTAATTGATGAGGTACAGTCTGTTTCTGATTTTAAGGAACTCCAAGACAAGTTGTTGCCTTTTCTCAAACAAAATGTTGGTAGTTTGTTTCCACTTAGTGTTGACCCAGACATGAAGGATGCAAAACACCATGTTTTAACGGTAGGCGCCCCCCGTCTTATTTTACCTGATACGACGTATTATGAAGCCAGCAACGAGCAGGGATCTCAGCTTTTGCAGTTATACAGAGGTATGATGACGAAGCTGTTCACAGAAGCTGGTTTTGCGGAATCAAAAACTCAGCAAATTTTAGATCAAGCTTTTTCGTTTGATGCTAAGCTGGCACAACATAAAAAGAGCAGTGAAGAAATGTCAGATGTAGTCAAACAATACAATCCAGAAACACTGACAGAATTCGGTCGACATAGTTCAGTTCTTGATTTGAAAGCTTATGTTGATTTAGCCTTAAGCGGCCGTGTGACGCGGGTCATTGTTGATGATCCTAAATATTATAATGGGCTTAATGACATTATTACGACTGATAGTTTAGGAGAAATTAAAAGCTGGCTGCTTGTGCAGATTCTACATAAGTGGAGCGGTTACCTTTCTGAGGACATTCGGACCATCGGCAGTGAATATGGATGCGCGCTAATGGGCATGGAAGAGGCAACGCCTCTTGAAAGATATGCCTTTGAGACAGCAAAAAATCAATTTGACATGGTTGTCGGCGATTATTATGCTCGCAAATATTTTGGTACAAAAGCAAAACACGATGTTATGCATATGGTTCAACGAATGGTTGATATTTATAAAGAACGTTTATCACATAGCGATTGGCTAAGTGAAGAAACACGTCAAAAGGCCATTTTAAAACTTAAGACATTGGTTCCAAATGTCGGCTTTCCTGACAAAATTGATCCAGTTTATAGTAAATATGTTGTTACGCCTGCCTCAGAAGGCGGAACTTTAGTTGGTAACAGGTTGCGTTTTCGTGAAATTGAATTACAAAATAATTTTGACCAAATTAATCAGCCTGTAGATCGAACAATGTGGGCAGATATAGATCCAGCAACTGTCAACGCATACTACGAACCGACGGCCAACATCATTGTCTTTCCTGCAGCAATCTTACAAGCGCCTTTTTATAGTTTAAAGCAGACTGAATCTGAAAACTTTGGCGGTATTGGTGCTGTGATGGCCCATGAAATTTCCCATGCATTTGACAATAATGGCTCTCAATTTGATGAACATGGAAATATGAAAAATTGGTGGACAAGAGTAGATTTAGAACATTTTAAAAAGCTAACGGATTCAATGGTTGAGGAATTTGATGGTATTGAATTTGTTGGGCAAAAAGTTAACGGTAGGTTGACTGTGACAGAAAATGTTGCAGATGGTGGTGGACTAAATTGTGCGTTAGAAGCAGCAAAGACAGATACTGATTTTTCTGCAAAAGATTTCTTTGAAAATTGGGCAAAAATTTGGCGAGAAAAGTCTAGTACGGAATTTTTACACTGGGTTATGGCTACTGACGTTCACGCACCATCCAAACTACGTGCCAACGTTCAGGCTCAAAATATCGACGATTTCTACACCACGTTTGATGTTCACGAGGGTGACGGGATGTGGTTAGCACCCGAAAAACGAGTTCACATTTGGTAGGCCGTCGTTGTTGATTTTACGTTGGCAACGGTGAGATAGTATTGGTGTTTGAACGATAATAAAAATAGACTTGAAAACGAGGCAGTATATATGACAGTTAATAATCACATTGCAGCATTAGTCGGCGGTGCCACAAGCTCAGACGAGGGTACTGCAGATGTTAAAGATGATTTGTATTTAGGCGTTAATGGTGACTGGCTAAAGACGGCCAAAATTCCAGCTGACAAACCCACTACTGGTGGTTTTGCGGACTTAGTTGAAAACATTGAAAAGACATTGATGAATGACTTTGGCGACATGTTGGATGGCAAAGTTGAACCAAACAACGTTTTACTGGCTAACTTCATCGCTTTCTATCATCAAGCCAGTGATTATGCAGCCCGTGACAAGGATGGTTTCGAGCCATTAAAGCCACTGGTAAAACAGGTTCAGGATTTAACTAGTTTTGAAGACTTACAAAAGCAGTTAGTGACTTTCATTAAGCAGGGAAGTGGCGCCTTAATTCCAATCGACGTTGAACCTGACATGAAGGATACCAAACATCGTGTTGTAAACGTTGACGCACCAAGTTTGATCCTGCCAGATACAACCTATTATGCGGAGGGCAATGAAGCTGCGCCTAAATTGATGGCAGCGTTCCGTGGAATGATGACAAAACTGTTCAAGGCAACCGGTTTTAGTGATGACGAGATCAAAACAACGTTGGATCAAGCCGTTGCTTTGGATGCGAAGTTTGCTCAACACGAAAAGAGTAGTGAAGAAAAGGCTGATTATCCAAAGCTGTATAACCCACAAGACTTATCAGAGTTTGGCAAACACAGTTCTGTGCTGGACCTAAAGGCTTACGTGGATGAAGCACTTGATAACCGGGTTAACCGCGTTATCGTTGCTGATCCTAAGTTCTATGAAGCGTTTGACAGTCTTGTAACAGCTGATAATTTTGATGAAGTAAAGAGCTGGTACTTAGTTAAGGTGGTCCGCAACTGGGCTGGCTACTTAACCAACGATGCTCGGGTAATTGCCGGTGAATACAACCGCGCGCTGACGGGAACTAAGGAAGCGCCTGACAAACAAAAGGGTGCTTACCGCTTAGCCTACAGTCAATTCAACATGGTCGTTGGTGATTATTACGCTCGTAAGTATTTCGGTACTAAGGCGAAGAATGATGTCATGGACATGGTTCACCGGATGATTGACGTCTATAAAAACCGTTTGGCTAACAACGACTGGTTGAGCAAAGATACGCGCGACAAAGCTATTTTGAAGCTGAATACGTTGATTCCAAACGTTGGTTTTCCTGATAAAATCGATCCAGTGTTTGCACAGTTTGTGGTTAAGACTGAAGCAGACGGTGGCTCCTTATTCAGCAATGCATTGAACTTTGCAAAGATTGCGGCTCAGGCTAACTTTGATGACATCGATAAGCCAGTTGACCGGACTATGTGGAACTACATGGATCCAGCAATGGTTAACGCCTATTACGACCCATCGAACAACATCATCGTGTTCCCAGCCGCCATCCTGCAAGCGCCATTCTACAGCTTGAAGCAAACGAGTTCGGAAAACTTTGGTGGGATCGGTGCTGTTATGGCACATGAAATTTCACATGCCTTTGACAATAATGGTGCTCAATTCGACGAGTACGGGAACATGCACAATTGGTGGACCGAAGCCGATTTGAAGCACTTCCAAGGCTTGACGCAAGCGATGATCGACGAATTTAACGGTCTTGATTTTGCAGGTCAAAAGGTTAACGGTAAATTGGTTGTTTCTGAAAACGTTGCGGACCAAGGTGGCCTGAGCTGTGCGTTGGAAGCGGCTAAGGAAGATGACAGTTTCTCTGGCAAGGAATTCTTCACCAACTGGGCTAAGGTTTGGTGCATGAAGGCCAGCCAAGAATATGAACAAATGTTGTTGAGCATCGACGTCCACGCACCACATAAGTTGCGTGCCAATGTTCAGGCACAGAACCTGGATGACTTCTACACCGCTTTCGATGTCAAGGAAGGCGACGGCATGTGGTTGGCACCAGACAAGAGAGTGCATATTTGGTAAGAGCGTGAACACCCCCGGGTTGCGAGCCGAGCAATAACGGAAGTGAGGTACTGTGCAAGCGAACTTTGCTTGTGCTGTGCCTCATTTTGGTTATGCACAGGCGCGTGGGGGTGTGAACGCGTTTCGACTATATAAAAGTAAACAACAAAACCAAGCAGACTAAACTGCAACAACGGACGGCCAACCACAAGGTTCAAAATCCGCTTGGTCATCTAGTTTTCAGTTCCAAAATACGATTTAAAAAGGATTTTCTCATGCAAATTCGCGATTACCATTCTACAGACGAGCAGTCGTGGCTTCAATGCCGTGTCTTATCCTTCATGGATTCCAGTTATTTCCAAGACGTCCAACAGCACCGGCAAACGTTTGCGCGACCAAGTGTTGAATTAGTAGCCATGGAAAAGGACAAAATTATCGGCCTGATTGATGCGGAATTAAACAGTCAGAGCATGACGGACAAACAAGAATCCGGGGCAATGATTTGGAATTTGGCGGTTTTGCCAGAATATCGTCAACAAGGTGTTGCCAAGGACTTATGGCAAGCAATGCGCAAACGACTGCTGGATCAAGATATTCATTACTGCGAACTGTGGACGCAAGAGGATGTGCCGGCTAACCGTTTTTATCAACACAACGGGTTCAAACTGGATACTAATGCAACGTATTTACGGTGCAAAATTGGTGGCAGAGAGCTGCCATTAGCATTATCGAAGCAGCTTAACAAAACTGTTTATGTTGAGGACATGACGTTTGAAGCGCAAGTTAGTGAGCGGGAACAATTACAACCATTATGTGGTGAAATCATCGAAACTCGAATGTACACACAACACTTTTAATTGCCGCCAAGGACTAGGAATTTATCCATCAGACTTATACACTGGAATTACAATATAAATAAAGAAGGCTTTTTGATGAAAACGAATCATTCTTCATGCACGGCCATTTTAGTTGGTAAGAAAGCAACCATGGACGGCTCGACAATCATTGCACGGAACGAAGACGGCTATGGTGCCATCGGACCCAAGAAGTTCATCGTTCATGCGGCTCGTCACGGTCAACCGGACACGTACACATCCGTTACTACTGGGGTTAAAATTGACTTGCCAGCTGACGCATTACGGTATACGGCTGAGCCCAGTGTGCCAACAGATGAAGGTTTGTATGAAGAGGCCGGAATTAACGAAAAAAACGTTGCGATGAGTGCCACTGAAACAACGTTTACTAACCCACGGGTGCTTGGTTTCGATCCTTTGGTTCACGATGGTGTTGATGAAGAAGCGATGGTGACATTAGTGTTGCCATACATCAATTCTGCGCGTGAAGGGGTTCAACGTCTCGGCGATTTCATCGAAGATTACGGGACTGGTGAAAGTAACGGGATCGCTTTTTCTGATAAGGATGAAGTGTGGTACATGGAAACGGCTGGTGGTCATCACTGGGCAGCCGTTCGTTTGCCAGACGATGCTTATGCCGTTGCACCAAACCAAATCAACATTCAAACAATTGATTTCAATGACACTGACAACTTTATGTGGGCTAAAGACTTACAGGAGTTTGTGGCCGATAATCAGTTGAACCCAACACCAGACACGTTTAATTTCCGTGAGATTTTTGGAACCCACACTGAAAGTGACGCACATTACAATACACCGCGTGCTTGGTATGGTGAAAAATTATTTACACCGGATTTGGAACAAGAACCCACCAGTCAACAGATTCCGTTTATTCAACATGCTAACCGCAAACTAGCGGTGGAAGACGTTGAGTATTTCCTCACGTCTCACTATCAGGAAACACCGTTTGATCCGTTTGGCGATGGCACACCTGCTCAAAAGAAAACATTCCGTTCAATCGCATTGGATCGTAACCAGATTTCACACATCTTACAGATTCGGCCAAACGTCGACGCCGCGCATGCTGCTGTAGAATGGATGGCGATGGGCTTCTTTGCGTACAGTCCATACGTGCCATTCTTTACGAACATCAATGACACGCCGGCCAACTACAAGAACACCACTGAGGCCGTTTCGTTGGATAACGCGTACTGGTTATACAAATCGCTCGGTGTTTTAGTTGAACCACACTACCACGACTTTATTGTTGAGGTTAACGAGTACCGTGACGCTTGCCAGGCTTACGCTCGTTCGCGCGTGATTGCGGCGGATGCCGAGGCGTCATCGCAAAGTGACACAACAAGCTACCTTACGAAACAAAACGACGTCACTGCTGCTGAAATTACCAAACGAACAAAGACGTTAATGGATCATTTGGTTAAAGAGGCATTGGAGTTGTCAACGGTTACGTTTGAACCAGGGGATAATCTGTAATAGCTTATTAAGAGAGGTGAGAATCCGATTGTGGATTGTCACCTTTTTTAGTATCCGCGACGTTACTTCCAGCGGTAAAACGCGTATGTTATTGTAGTTTGCGACTAAGCCTGTATAATTGATAACGCACTAATGGTTAAAATTGCCATTACAAGAGGATAAATATGATTGAAATAACGGTTCAAACGTTGCACGAAATGTTACCGAATGTTGAACACTTAATCGATGTTCGAGAACCTGATGAATATGCGGAAGGCCACGTTGAACAAACAACGAACCTGCCATTAAGTACGATTGAACAGTGGTTATCAAACCTATCGAATACATCAACGTACACGGTGATTTGCCGCTCGGGACGGCGGTCATCACTAGCCATTGAACAAATGAAACAACATGGCATTACTGGTGTTAACGTCAACGGCGGCACCCTTGCTTGGCAGGCAGCAGGTTACCCAGTCACTAAGAAATGAGGAGCACATGACTGAAACAGCACTTAAAGTACTAAAGGACAAATTTGGCTATGATAGTTTTCGTCCAGGCCAAGATGAAATCATTAATAAAATTATGAATCACGAAAACGTCCTTGCTGTTATGCCAACGGGTGGCGGAAAGTCTTTGTGTTATCAGATTCCGGCCTTAATGCTGCCAGGTTTGACGGTGGTGGTGTCGCCCTTGATTTCACTGATGAAAGATCAGGTTGACGCATTATCTGAAAATGGGATTGCCGCCACATTTATCAACAGTACATTGGATTACCAAGAGATTGAACATCGTTTGCAACAGGCCGCAATGGATCAGGTCAAACTGATTTATTTGGCGCCCGAACGGTTGGATGATGAACGTTTTTTGAGCGAGCTGAGTGACTTAAACATCTCTCAACTGGCGATTGACGAGGCTCATTGTATTTCGCAGTGGGGGCACGATTTTCGGCCTAGTTATCTGAACTTGATGAAGACGGTGCACCAATTTCCATCTCATCCGGTAGTAGTGGCATTGACTGCGACGGCGACGAGCAAGGTTGCTAGTGATATTATGCAACGACTCAATATTGATCCTGCTAATGAGGTCAGTACTGGATTTGCGCGGGACAATTTGTCTTTTCAGGTCGTTAAAAACCAGAATAAAGAAGCTTTTTTATTAGAGTACCTTAAGGTAAACGCCAACGCGGCTGGAATCATTTATGCCAGCACCCGTAAAGAAGTTGAACGCTTAACGGGATTATTGCAGAAAAAGGGCATTAAGGCTGAAATGTATCACGCCGGTCTCAGCGAAGATGTGCGAAATAAGAATCAGGAAGACTTTTTGTACGATCGCGTTCAGGTAATGGTTGCGACAAACGCATTTGGGATGGGGATTGATAAAAGTAATGTGCGTTTCGTCATTCATTATCAAGTTCCTGGCAATCTTGAAGCCTATTACCAAGAAGCTGGCCGTGCAGGTCGTGATGGCCTGCCCAGCGAAGCAATTTTGATGTACCAACCGTCAGATTTACAGATTCAGCACTTTTTCATCGATCAGTCGGAGATGGAACCAGCATTTAAGACACGCGAATATTTGAAACTACAGGAAATGTCCAAGTATGCGAATACCGAGGGCTGTTTGCAACAATTTATTTTGAAGTATTTTGGTGAATCTTCACCGGCGTGTGGTCACTGTGGTAATTGTTTGGATGAACGGGATCAGATCAACGTGACAGTCGACGCCCAAAAGGTCTTATCCTGTGTTTTGCGAATGCGGCAACGTTATGGCAAGTCACTGATTGCGCAAGTATTGACTGGTTCGCATGTCAAACGAATTCGTGATGAACACTTTGACCAATTGTCGACTTATGGATTGATGAAAGGGCGGTCACAGAAGGAAGTTACAGATTTAATTGACTTCCTGACCAGCAGCGGCTATCTGCAACAAGTTGGTGGTGAGTATCCAACGCTACATGTGAGTGAAATGGGTGGCAGTGTCTTGAAGGGGAAGGCAAAAGTCCTTCGTCGTGGAGCAGTGAAGGCCAAACGAACGGTGTCAGTGGACGACGGTTTGTTCGAATCGTTACGTCAACTACGTTTGAATTTTGCCGAACAACAGCATGTGCCACCATATGTCATCTTTTCAGACAAAACATTGCAAGCCTTTTGTGAAGAATTACCGCAAAGCACGTTGGATATGTTGTCAATTAAGGGTGTCGGTCAGAATAAACTGGATAAGTACGGGGATGCATTCCTTAACGTTATTCAGGAATACGAAGCTGACGCAAGTGAGGCTGCCCAGTAAACAAATTTTTGGGAGGTTTCAGTATGAATAATCGTTGGCTAAAGCTTCCGGTTGTCAACAGTGACACGCTCACCGTGGGACCGGTTCGAGCCTCCAAAGTTCGGAGTCTTTCACCTCGCCGAAAAGCCTCGTGAAGCCCGCGAGGTTTTTCGACCGTCCGTAACTTAAATTCGGAGAACCACCGAATTAACGTTACTTTCCCGGCTCGGTATCACTGTTGACGCCCTGCATCTGATGTAGTCGCAAGATCCATTGAATAATTGTGTTCCCGGATATTTTAGTGCTTTTAACTATCAACTATAAAATAAGGCAAGACACTGTGAGAGTTAGTGTCTTGCCTTATTTTTGTAATGTTCACCGTAATCTAGGAGAAATGACTAAAAATCAGGTGTTATTTTCGAATTAGCGTTTTAATTAGACGATTGATAGTTATTGTGCCATGGTCGACGATATCAAAATCACCGTTTGCAAAACACCATGTGGCCATAATGCCACGAATCATTGAAGATAGATCAAACAGCACTTCATTTGCCGGTTGGATTAACAATCTTTTCTGTCCTTCTAATTGCTCAATATCCTGTTGAATTGATGTAACAAACCGTCTTTTTTCAAAATGGCTGCCTGGAATAGTCATGTTGGCCGTGAAATTAGTGATGTAGGCTAGTGTCGTTAACTCGACGCCAATAGTATTAGCAAATTTAAATTCCGCAATTAAGATTGCGATTAAATGATCTGCAGGATCAAGGTGTTCCTGGTCGAGGCTACTAATGCTATGCATGATATAGTCGTTTAGATTCTCATAAAAGACCTGTGATACGATGTCTTCCTTAGATCGGAAATGGACATAGAATGCCCCTGTTGTGACGTCAGCTGCATTCGCAATATCGCGAACTGAAACTTTATCGAAACCATTTTTCTTAATTAAAGCCGTAGCTGCCTTGAACAATGCAATCTTCGTAGCGGCTTTTTGTTTTTCGCGCTTGTTTGTTTTTTCCATTGACATTAACCTACCTCTGGACAATACTTATTAAGCTCACATAACATGTTATGTGAAAATCATTGTTTGAATTATTAAAAGTATAACAGGAGATGATGGTCATGTTTTTTATGGAATTGACTTATAAGAAGCCAATAAGTGTTGTTGAAGCAGCTTTACCTTTACATAATCAGTATTTGGATCGTAATTATAAACTGGGGAATTTTATTTTTTCAGGACGAAAAGATCCACACAATGGTGGCGTCATTTTAGCTAATGTAGCCGATTTGAAAGATTTAGAAAACATTTACCATGAGGATCCATTCTTTAGGCAAGGTATTGCAGATTATAAAATACTTAATTTTACGCCAACAAAGATGAATGATGTGTTTGCTCAAATCCCGTTAAGGTGATGATATGCAAAAATGCCACTTTAGTTAGCGGCATTTTTACGTGATTTCTATAAACTAAACCTAAGCCTGTGACGACTCTTCCTCACGATGGGTGGCGTTATAGTAGCGACCCCATTTTTCCATGGCGATGATCACAGGAACAAGGGTTTCACCGAATGAAGTTAGCCGATATTCGGTCTTGGGTGGCATGACAGGATAGATGGTTTTAACCAATACGCCATCGTTTTCAAGTTCTTTTAATTGCAGTGCCAGCATTCGATGAGAGCAGTCTTTCATTTGACGCTGCAGGTCCCCAAAGCGTTCGGTGCCGTTTTTGATAAGGTGAAATAAAATAACGCTTTTCCATTTACCCGAAATAATCTGTAGCGTGCTTTCAACTGGACAGCCATCCTGACAATCGTAAGTGTGACGTATCATAACTACCTCCAAGTCGCTAAATTCCTATCACTAAAGTATGTATTAGTGTCAGAATACAGCAGTCACGTTAAAATTAACAACAAATCATCGTCAACTGCGGTTACTAGTGAAAAATTTGTAACTAGGTGATTAAAATTTCACGATTGTAGCGTTTTTTGTCGATATTAGAATGGAGTTGTTGTTAGAGCAGTTGTCATAGGGAGAGGGAGTTATCAAAATGGCTAAAACAATGAATGCGATCGGTTTTACTGATCATTTGCCAATTACAGATGAGCACAGCTTACAAGACTTTACAGAAGCAGTTCCTGTTGCCAAGGGTCACGATTTATTAGTTCATGTTAGCGCAGTCTCGGTTAATCCAGTAGACATTGGCGTGCGTCGTGGCGGTCGTGGCCACTTGAGTCAGCCCCGTGTAATTGGCTGGGATGCAGTTGGCGAGGTCGTTGCCGTAGGTGGACAGGTACAGTTGTTTAATGTCGGTGACCGGGTTTATTACGCAGGTTCGTTTAAACGGGCGGGTAGCGATAGTGATTACCAGATCGTGGACGAACGCATTGTTGGTCACGCACCGCAGCATTTAAGTGATGCAGAAGCAGCGGCAATGCCGTTAACGACGCTGGCTGCGTGGGAAGCACTGTTTGAACAATTGCCAATTGACCCGGATGACAAAGAAAACAATGCGAAGCGCAATTTATTGATTATCAATGGTGCCGGTGGGGTTGGGTCCATTGCGACCCAACTCGCACATTGGGCTGGTTTGCACGTGATTGCGACAGCTTCGAGGCCAGAAACAATTGACTGGACGCTAGCTCACGGCGCGGATGAAACAGTTAATCACCGTGAAGATCTGGTTAAGCAAGTGCGTAATTTGGGATATCACTACGTAGATTATATTTTGGAACTGAATAATCTGGACGCTCATTGGAATGAAATGGCTGAGCTGATTGAACCAAGCGGCTGGATTGCCTCAATTACTGAAAATCATCGGCCAGTGGATCTCAAACGCCTGACTCAAAAACGGGGCCACTTTGCATGGGAGTGGATGTACACAAAATCATTTTTCCACACCGCAGATATGCAAACGCAACATGATATTTTAGAACGGGCCGCAAAGATGTTTGATGATGGGACGTTGAAAAGCACGTTGACCAAACAGTTATCACCATTTGATGCAGCGACATTACGTCAGGCTCATACGTTAGTAGAATCAGGTCACATGATGGGAAAAGTTGTCGTTACCCGGTGATTAGGAGTTGATGATGGCACCGACTCTTGTTGTTTGCGTGTATAATGGCGGCAAAAAGTATAATCAGGTGAATGTCATGAAATTAGATGGCCTTTTCGCTCGGATTAAAATGGTGCGGCTATTAAATATCTTCGGAGGCAGTTTGGGTACTTCCATGGCGATGAGAATGATTCAAAGACAGATTACCCATGATATGCTGTCTTTGCGATTAACGCCGGCTGATTTGAATAAAATGTTGAATTTGCCGCCGTATACGATTACTGCACTGGCGTCTGGAAACCCAGATTTCTTTCAGGTCAGTTATAAACAGTTGCAAAGATTGGCTAGAATGTTGGACGAACGGTTGGATGCCGTCCATTAAATGAAGGCGTTTTTTCCAGTATAGTTGCACTGATAACTGGATGAGATGTGACTGATAAAAATTGATGAGATATGGTCTGCTTATCGTTTGTCGATGTAGCAACTATGTGGTATATTATTGTCGAAGCGAAGCATGGAGGCATCCGACCCCTTACTAGGTGTGACTAGTAAGGGGTCTTTTTTCGAATAATATGTAATTAGACGGGACACTTTAGGTTGAATTATGGTCAACTACGGCCGATTGTGGCGATCATCCAACCAGTGGTCAAACATCTTTAAAAGCATGCCCACAATCAGTGGTGCTAAAAATAATTGAAGCATGGTTGCATCCCCCTTTCATCCAGATTCTCGATGAATCGAGTCGACCACGCTTTTAAGAATACCAAAACTAGTTCATTGTTTTTCTTACATGTTTATGAGAAAAAGCAGGCGACAAATCCCGTTATATTGGGATTTATCGCCTGCTTGTTTATTTTGATTTAGGATAGCAACTCGGTTATCAATGTGCAAATCACGTTTTTAATTAGATGACTGGCTAGTAATCTTTAGTTATCTGACAACGAGGCCGTGGTGTGTTCTCGAGCAAGTTTTACGAAATGCCAAGTCAAGCCGATCACCGCACCAACCAAAGCGGGTACAACCCAGTCCATACCGTACTTGGCGAATGGGAGGTAGCTCATTTGGAAACTGGTCATGGTTTTACCAAACGCACTTTGGCTAACGACTGGCGGAAAGGCGGCAATCATGTCGAAAACAGCGGGAACACAAGTGAACAGCACGACGAAAGCGTACACGACGGAATCACGTTTGAATAGGGGTGAAGTGATGGATAACAGAATCAGTACCATCGCAAGCGGGTATAAGAACATCAACATTGGCGTGGACCATGAAATGATTAGGTTAAGGCCGATGTTAGCCGTTAAGAAGGATGCGATGGTCGTGAACCGTAACCAAACGCGGTAGCTGATGCTTGGGAAATGTTTGTGGAAATCTTGGGCAAACGCAGCAACTAAGCCGATGGCGGTCGTGAGACAAGTAACCGTGATCAGAACGGCTAAAATAGCTTGGCCGGCGACACCGAGATAGTGGTTGACCAGCTGATCAAACGTGACCCCACCATTAGCGGCTAGTTTAAATTGGCCCAGTGACATGGCACCAATCACGATTAGTAATAAGTAAATGATGGCTTCGAAACCCATTGAGAAGAAACCAGCACGGGCCGTAACTAATGCGATGGCGTTAGGATTCCGTTTGCCAAGGGAGCGAATTGCAGTGACGACGGTAACCCCGAAGGCCAGCCCTGCCAAGGCGTCCATCGTGTTATATCCCTGAAGGAAACCGTTGAAAAAGGCATCATGCTGGTAGGCTGTTGTAACGGCCTGATGGACAGGATTGCCAAGTGGTTTCAAAAAGGCGAGGAAGAAGACCAGTGCTAGCAAAATTAGAAAAATTGGGTTTAGCAATTTACCGATATTGGCGACGATTTTACTTTGTTCAACAGAAAAGAAGTAGGCTAAACCGAAGAACACGGCGGAGAAAATGACGAGTCCTAAGGTTTGAAAATGTGCAGGCACTAACGGAGCGACACCGACAGTGTATGAAACGGTCGCTGTCCGGGGAGTACCAAACAGCGGTCCGATAGTACCGTGAATCAGAACCATAAAGGTGAGGGCAAACCAAACGCCGAGTGGGCGGCCTACGTCGTAAACACCGCCGGCACGGGTGATACTAATTGCCAGCACAGAAAGTAAGGGCAGCAATACCGCAGTTACCAGAAAGCCTAATGCTGCACTGAGCCAGTGGGCGCCAGATAATTGACCCAGGTGCAACGGAAAGATAAGGTTGCCGGCACCAAAGAAGAGTGCGAACAGCATTGAACTGACTAACGCATATTCACGTTTGGTTAATTTGTGTTCCTGTAATTCCATATAATTGCCTCTTTTCATTTACGTCATCGAGAAACTATTTTTTTGATAAAAAAACGTCCTTAGCCGAATTACTTCAGCTAAGGACGTTTGCACGTGTTACCACCTTTGTTCACAGACCTCTCACGAGAGCCTGCCTCTTCGAGTACGTGGCCTGCCGCCAGATACTCTAGCTCTGTAATGGGAGCACCCATTGACTACTGTTGTCGTAGTCAACGCTCAAAGATGATGTTCACTTGTGGTTGATCGACGCCCTTTCACCAATCGGCGCTCGCTTAACGATCTTTTCGCAGGTTACTTTTCTTTTCAACGCGTGTTTTATTCATCAAATTTTAATGTATTTATTATGATATCTTAGTCGAACATTGTCAACGATTTTTGAAAAAAGATTTATTCGCTACAAGTTATGTTTAGAACAGTTTGATCAACAATACACCAACAATCATGATCAGCAGGCCAATGATCTTAAGGGGAACGATAGGATTTCGTTTGGCACCGAACCAGCCGAACTGATCGACAATGAGGCCTCCGATAATCTGACCAAAAAGCACGATCACAACGGTTAAGCCAGTTCCGATGATGGGCACTAGATAAACATTACCAAGCACAAACAAGGCACCAATGAAGCCGCCAAACCAGATCCACCATGGACTGTGTGAGATGGCACCGACTGGGAACCGCAAACCGTGGTTTTGAATCAGCACCACAATTAATAAAATGAAGGTACCGACCAAAAAGCTGACGTAGGCACCTTGAATAGGTGATTTCAGTAAATGTCCTAAGTGACCGTTAATTGCAGTTTGTCCCGCGGCAAACGCACCAAACACGATACCCAACAATTGCCAAAAACCACGGTGGGGAACGTGATGAGTTTCAGTAGCTTCCGCAGAACCTTGGAACGTATTTTTACGAGCGCGTTCTGGTAGGACGACCGCAAAAACGATACCGACAATCATTAGGATTGCGCCGAAAGCACGCAACCAGGTGATTGAATGTTGAGCACTGGCAAACCAACCAAAGTTATCAATTAGCAGACCCATTAGGATTTCCCCTAAAATGGGCATTAAAACAGTTTGAATACCACCTAGTTTAGGAAACAACAAAATGTTCCCAGTGAGGTAGACAACGGCGAGCACACCACCAAGCCAGATCCACCAAGGATGGCTAGTAAAGAAAGTTCCGGGAATTAATAAACTGCGTCCAGTCGCAAGTAAAAGTGCAGTTAAAAGGACAGTTCCCATGAAAAATGACATCAATGAAGCAAAGTAGGGTGATTTGAGTGTCCCTTGTAAACGTGAATTAATGGCGGTTTCCATCGGCAAAGCGATTCCAATAGCGATGGCAATCGTAATGGCAAGCATATAATACCTCCTACAGCATTTGAATAACTCGTTTAATGTTACCACTCTGCACGGGATGTATGGTAAATTAAAAAGTAATGAGAATATAAGCGCGGTGATAATATTGGTATTTTAATAATGAATAACGTTATTTCGTGGAAGCGCGTTTGGTAATATCCATTCGTTAATCCTTCGAAGATAGTGAGTGTTCGAGTAACCTCACTATCTAAAACAAAACTAAATAGATAAAAAAGCAGGTGGTCGAATGAGTACCATTCAAATTGACCAATTAACGTTTCGTTATCCTGGCGCTGATGCACCGGTATTTGATAAGTTATCGCTCAATCTCGATACAACTTGGCGATTAGGTTTGATTGGCCGTAATGGTCGTGGCAAAACGACCTTCATGAATTTATTGCGAGGTCAGTTGTCCGGTCATGGATTGATTAAAAGTCCGGTGACGTTCAATTATTTTCCCGATGCAGCGATTAATCGATCGCAAACAGTCATGGCAATCATGACATCAACTGGTGCCGAAGAGTGGCAAGCCAGTTTGGAGTTGGATCGGATTGGACTAGATGAAAGCTATGAACAACGTCTGTTTGACACACTTAGCGGTGGCGAACAAACGCGGGTCTTGCTAGCGCGCGGATTCGTTAACGAAAACGACTTTCCGTTAATTGATGAACCAACGAATCACTTGGATATTGAAGGTCGTCAGGTCGTCGGCACTTATCTGAGACAAAAACAGGGTTTCATTTGCGTCAGTCATGATGAGAGTTTTTTGAATCTGTTCGTGGACCACGTTATGTCGTTAAATCGGAGCTCTGTGGATTTAGTAGCGGGCAATGTCGAAAACTGGCAGGTTGATAAAGAGCGCCGTGACAATGCGGCGACCACGCAGAACGAGCATTTGCAGCATCGTATCAAGCAATTGTCGAGCCGTGCCAATATTCAGCGCGAGTGGGCTGAAAAGCGTGAACGTGAGTCAAATGACGCTTCTAGTCGACGAATGGCTAAGAAATTGATGTCTCGCGCGAAGGTGTTTGAACACCGAACAGATGCCGCGATTGAACAACGGAAAGGCTTAATGAACGATGTCGATCAGGTGGATAGATTGCGAACCAATGTTCAACAAACTGCAGGCGGACAGTTGTTGTTCAGTTTGAGGGACTTCAGCGTTAAACGGCAAAACGGACCGCTATTTCAACCCGTTTCGTTGGATTTTCACAGGGGCGACCGCTTAGCAATCCTCGGCCCCAACGGCGTGGGTAAAACTAGTTTTCTGAACTTGCTTCGCGGGCAGGAAAAGTTGGCCTACGACGGCTATTTGATGAATGATTTGCCTCAAGACATCGGTTACCTGTCCCAGCAGTTTACTGATTTTATCATGGACGGTTCGTTTGACCGATGGCGTGACCATCATGATGAAACGACCGTTTGGAATTTAATGCATCAGTTAGGTGTTTCACGCCCAAGATTAAAGGCGCCGACCAGCGAATGGAGCATGGGCGAAATGAAGAAAGCCGCGTTGGCAGTGAGCTTGAGTGAGCCACACGAAATATTGGTTTGGGATGAGCCGACTAACTATTTGGATATTGACGCTCGCGAACAGTTGCAAACCTTGATTCAGCAGGTGCGCCCCACGATGGTTTTGATTGATCATGATCGTCATTTCATTGAGGAAACGTGTACACAACAAATGACGCTGAACAAATTCGAAAACAAGCCCTGTCTTCATTAGTAATTGTGGCGATCATTCAACCAGTGGTTAAAACACCTTTAAAAGTTTGCGTACAATCAGCTGCCTAAAACATGTGTGGTATATTCCGTTGCGGCACCCAACAACGCCGTTCCGTGGGGAACGTTTCAGCCCGCTGAAAATCGCGGTCTTCAACATCGACTTTGAGCCCAAAGGTCTCAAAGCTCGTCCCACACAACTAAATGGCGAAAACCATGCCATTAAGTTGTGTTGACACGGAACTCTGTTGCTGGTCGCCTTCACTTAACTGTCACCTTGTTGATTAGTGTAATCGGCTAGATTGTTAAACTGAGTGTTCAATATTTAAAACTAATGTAAGCTGGAGGGCGTCAAAATTGAATGCAAGCCGTGAAGGTGGTGTTAATTGGGCGTTTTTAAGCCCAATTTACAGCACGGGACGGTCGTGAAGACGTGGTTTTCGGCTTCACGGCGAAGTGAACGACTCCGAACTTTAGGAGGCGTGAACTGGTCCCACGGTGGAATTCAATTTGGACAACCGCAAGCGTGAGTCAATGGCAACGGTCTATCATCTAGACAAGCAAACAGGCGACAAGTCCCTGATATAAGGGATTTGCCGCCTGCTTATTTGTGACTAGTGAATTTAAAAATTAGTCGTTAAAGTTGCCGCTTTCAACATCTTTGATGAACTTGGCCAAGTGATCGAAGTAAACGGGCGCGTTATCGATCATGTGGTGGTGACCACCATCTGGTGTTGTTTCAAGACGAGCGTGAGGGATCAGCTTTTGCATGGTCCGCGCTGTGTCTAATGGCATAGTTTCGTGCTCACCAAACGTTAATAGCGTTGGAACCTTGATGTCCTTAAGGTGATCACGGAAGTGCCAGTCCTTCAACTTACCGGTAATAACGAATTCGTTGTCACCTTGGAAAGCGTTGTAAACGGGTGTTGCCATCGTTGAAATTAAATGAGCGATTGCCGGTGGCTGTTTGCGGTCAACATAGCCACGGTTTAAGACATCAACATCAGCTTGGTAACGGTCGTTGTCATAGTCATTTTTAGCTTCGCAAGACTGCATAAACTTAACTTCTTCGGCAGGTAATGCCTCTTCACGAACCTTGTTAATGTGGGTGACGTATTCATCAATTTCATCGACCATTGATGAAACAATCGCGCCTTTCAAATGGTCGCCGTATTTAGCAGCGTATTCTTGAACTAACAAGCCGCCCCAACTTTGACCGATAAGGTAGAAGTTGTCGATGCCAAGCTTTTGGCGAACTTCTTCAACTTCATCCAAGAAGTATTCATAAGTGAGGTACTTGTCAGCAGTTGCCTTGTCTGAGTAATCGGGTTGGTCTGAGTAAAATGAACCCAGTTGATCGTACATGTGAACGGTCACGTTCAAGCCTTGTTTGCCAAGTTCTTCAGCAAAGTTTTCCCAGTATTCGTGTGTGCCACCAGGGCCACCGTGCAGACATAGTAAGTGAATGTCGCCCGTGCCTTGAGTGTTAGTCCATAAGTGATACCCGTTGTCGAGTGTCATGATGGTGGTTCCTTGTTTCATGGGGTCAGCCTCCTTCATGTAATATCACTAGTTTATCACGTTTCTGATGGTGTTCATCAATTTACTAATAAATGGTCGCGAAATCGGCGAATATTTGTGCAAACAGACCTATTATTGGTTAAAATTAAGGGTAATGCCGGTGGTTTCGTGTTTTATGAACGTTAAGGCAATAGACAAATGTTTATTAAGAGAGTGGACTTACAAATGACTAAGTAAGTGCACGGTTAAGAGAGAGGATAAACTGACATGAATATTTGGGCAAACTATATTGCCAGTTGGCAACAAATTTTTAATTATCGCGGTAAGACGCGGCGACGTGATTTCTGGGCAGCCATTATTGGCATGGTGATTGCCAGTATCGTGGTTAGTACGATTCTATCAGGTGCAACGGGATTGAGTGACGGAATTGCGCTTCCGGCCCACTGGTTGGAAAACTTCTTCTTTCTGGCTCAGTTTTTACAATATCTAAGTATGTCGGTTCGGCGGTTACATAGTTTAAGTTTGTCTGGTCACTATCAGTGGCTGATGCTGGTTCCTGGTGTGCACATGATTGTTTTGCATGCATTACCAGAAGTTGAAAAAGACCCACGTGCGCCATGGTACAACATGATGAGCGTCGATAATGGGCCAGCAAGTTTAGAGGTTAACCATCGCGGTCATGTAAGTGGCATTTTGAGTAATGCTTTTGGGTACACATGGCGAAATATGTTTAATTTTCGCGACACGGTATCACGAGGCAACTATTTATGGGCGAGGGTGACCTGGAGCATTTTCAGTTTGTTCGCGGGAGCGTTGCTTTCGCTGACTATCTTTTTAATTGTCGTTGTACGTATTTTTGTTTCATTATTAATGAACCGTGGGAATACACTACAATTGAATCCAAGTCTGCAATCGCCAGCGTTTGATCCAAGCGTGTTGAACGGATTGGGTCTTTTCATCATTCCGGTTGGATTGATAGTCGGTTTTTTGATTGTATTTCCAATCGTTTCACTAACTGCCCGACGCCTACATGATCAAGAATTAAGTGCTTGGTGGGTGTTCTTATACTTGGCAGGTTCTGTTGGTAGTTTGATTTTACTCTTGTTGTCGTTGCTGCCGGCTAAGGATGGTCAAACAAAATATGCAGTCGCAGATGGGCGCCCAGCCGCGAACACTGAGAGTAGCGATAGTGGCGATAAAAGTGAACAAACGGTCAGCGCTTCGGCGGCTTCTTCACAGGCTTCAGTAGAGGTCTTTTATCCACAATCTGTCACAAGCGCGGCACAAGTTGAAGTGTTCTATCCACAGTCATCAACCGTCGCTTCTAGTGAGTCCGCCGCTACAAGCGATACTAGCGTGCAATCAAACGCCGCATCCGAGGATCGTGATGACCATGTCTAAGCGTCGACATAAATTGTTGCTGACCACGGTCACTCTAGCAGCTTTGGCTACGTTATTGGTAATCGTTTCGGCATGTGGTCGTTCAACACAAAGGGTCAGTGCCCCAGCAACAAAACCAACCAACATTAATTTTGCTGTTGGTCAGTCGGTGGACGCCTTACCGCTATATGTGGCGGAAGAGCGCGGTTACTTCACGCAAGCTAAATTGCGCGTGACTTTAACTAATGTTGCGGCGGCTGACGATCGCGTCAGTGGTATCAGTACGCATCAGTTTGAAGGCGCCATTAGTGGCTTGCCTGAGCTAATGATGACGAGTGGCACGCACCCAACGAGCCAAGTGGTAGGCAACGCCACGAATTATACTGCGCTGATGACGACGGATGATAACGTAACTAAGCTGAAACAGTTAAAGAATAAAACGGTTGGTACACTGGCGAATTCAACGCAGGCATACGCTACTGATTTGCTTATTGAAGATGCAAAGTTAACGGACAAAAACGTTACGTTGAAAACGACGGCTAGTGAAACCGAACTGATGAGCGCCGCTAATAATCATACTGCGAGTGCTGTTAGTTTGACGGATCCTAACGCAAGCTTATTGCGGCGCCAGGGAGCGCGAACACTAGCCCAAACGACGGCCAATCAAGCTAATACCGGAATTGTGTTTGGCAATAGCATGTTGAAGAATCATGCTGCGGCCGTGCAAGGCTTCATGAGGGCCTATAACCAGGCGGTGGATTACATCAATGCGCATCCCAGCACAATGGATTATCAAGAAATTTTAGTTAGCAAACTCGGTTATCCTGGGGATGGTCTGAATGCGTTAGCACTGCCGCATTTTGCTACGGCAACGACGGTTAGCAAACAGTCGTTGGGGGATGTTCGCAGTTGGTTATTGGCTAAGAATCAGGGGCTACGATTAGCGACTGTTGAGCGTTATCGTTCCACCTTACTATCTGACAAATAACAGTGTGATTAGCACATAATGAATGAGGATAAAACATGTTAATGAAAGTTTTGAGCTTCATCACAACATTTGCTGTGGCAATATACGGTATTTGGATTATTATCGCGGCGCAACGTAAAAAGACCCGGCCTGCGCGTGAGTATCAATTATGGCTGCTTGTCGGCGGTATTTTTATACTTTGTCAGGTTTTATTTAGCGACAATCGGCTATTAGGCGCGGCACTATTGTTTGTGGGCTGTGTAGTGGTATCAGCTGTATATTATCTGATTGACCGTAAACAACATGACACGATTAACTGGCGGTCACACGTTCTACGTGGCTTGCTGGAACTTGTACTGGTTGTGTGGGCCGCATTTGTTGGGTAGTGACATAACAAGGTCGGTTCTGGATAACAAAGTGAAAATGATTGGGAGCAAACTTAAATGAGTAAAAGTGTATTGATTACTGGTGCGACCCGTGGCATTGGGCTAGCACTGGCACAAAAGTATGTTGAAGACGGTGACCTAGTGCTCGTTGGCACCCGAGATTTGAATCGTGGCTTGGATGTTGTCGATGAGTTACGTGACAATGGTGGTCAAGCCCGATTATTACAGATTGATTTAATGGATCATGGCAGTGTGATGCAGGCCGGTCAGTGGATTGGTGAGCAGTTTGGCAAACTGGATTTGTTGATCAACAACGCTGGGGTGTTTGACGATCACGATATCCAGGCCAGTCATGAAGATTCGGAAAGCCTTCATCAAACATTTGATGTGAACGTGTTGGGGACTTACTTGGTCACTCAGCAGATGTTGCCGTGGCTGGAGGCTGCTAATGATGGCATGGTAATTAGCATGTCGGATGAATTAGCTACATTTGCTAACTTTGCTGCCAGCACGCCCACAACTGGACTGGGTCAACGGATTTCTCGAATGGGCGTTAACGCGATGACCGTGCTACTTCAAAATGAACTGCGAGGTAATGTTCATTTCCGTGCGGTGACTCCCGGTCCAATTGCCAGCAACCCAGCACGAAAGGGAGCACCAGTCGCAACTGCCGTTGATTTAATTCAAAAGATTGATCAACACAAGGATTCCGATTGGGATGGCAAGTTAATTGGTCCTAGCGGAATACTCCCGTTTTAGGGTGAAATGCTTTAACAATCGAGGTGGGCGTGATGCCGAAACACGGTCGATTATGGTATCAAATTCGTAATGCACGCTATACGGATTAAGCCGAGGACTTATCATTCACTGCTTTTATATAAAAACTGTTATGATTTTAGCTAATCACAGTTATTAGGGGATGGAGTCAATGTCGCAAAACAAATGGTTTAAAGTGTTGGTGCCTTGGGTTGTTGTTATTATTGTTGCCTTATTATTTGGCTGGATTCAAAGGTCAACGGGTTCCACCATTAGTTTTATCGTAATTTTTGAAGTCGTGATGTTCACAAGTGTGTGGCTACTCAACCATTTTTGGCTACATGTTCCGATCTTCTTAAGGCCAACAGAACGTTCTTGGCGGTTACTGCCAATTAATTGGACGAGTCTTGTTGTTTTATTACTGGCGATCGCCGTTGTCTTTGGTGGCAAAGGGAACTTCTGGTTATCATGTGTGGTATTGGTATTTGTGGGTATTACAGAAGAATTCGCTTTTCGTGGCGTCATCTTGCCGCTTGCCAGCAAGCTGGGTTCGGTTCAGAATCAACTATGGGTCGGTATACTTGTCTCTAGTGCATTATTTGGCGTGGCACACGGGGTGAATTTACTGCATCAGGCGCTGTTGATTACAGGCTTTCAGATGTTATCGGCATTTTCAATTGGAATTTTACTGTCTGCATTGTATTTGAGAACCGGTAGTCTTGTGTTTCCAATTCTATTGCATGGGTTAAACGATTTTCTCAGTTCTTATGGTAGTGGTGGTCTCCAAAGCCCACAGGTGTCACTGACTGGCGTTGGATTAGCGTTGGTTTACTTACTGACAGGACTATTTTTACTGCGTAAGTCTAAGCGAAACACTATTCAGCAGCCAATTAAAGCGTGATTGTGAGATCTTAGCGAGATATAAAGTAATTTTACAAACGAAATAGACATCCTTGCGATGTCTATTTTTTTAGCCTTAAATAAGGAAACCAACGCAGTGAACAATCGATTATTGACGCAAACTACAAACCTGATCATTCGGCCACCACGATGGGATGATGGAATAGTAGGCCAATAATAAAAAACGATTTTGTAAGCGATTACAAAACGTGTAAAATTGAGGCATGAGACTGTTAATTTGTTAATAAGTAAAGTTTATAGGAGGTTGTCCCATGAGTATCTCAGTGACAGGAAATGATTTTAATTTACAAACAGCGCATACCAGTTATTTGATGGGTGTGCTTGAAAACGGTGAAATAGGTCAATATTATTATGGCCCACGGCTCGGTGACAAGGTCAATACGGCTGATTTTCGGCACCGAGAATTCCGTTCCATCACCCCAACGTTAACGGCGGAACAACCTGAAGTGACCATGAGTATGATTAAGCAAGAATATCCAAGTTATGGTCATGGGGACTTTCGTTATCCTGCGTATCAGGTCACTTATGATAATGGTGCGCGGATTTCTGAATTTGTTTATCAGAATTATGAAATTGTTGATGGCAAACCAAAGCTCGGTGCATTGCCCTCTGCCAGTGCAGATGCGGACGACAAACACGTTCAAACTCTACGCATTCATTTGCTTGAAAAACAAAGCGGCCTGCAGCTGACCTTAAATTACAGTGTATTCGAAGACGAAGACGTGATTGTTCGCAGCACGAAGTTTGAAAACAAAGGGGAAACGAAGATTAAACTCAACGCTGCATTGAGTGCGAGCGTCGATTTCTCTGATGATCAGTATGACATGATTCAACTGTCTGGTGCGTGGGCACGTGAGCGGCATCTGTACCGGCGTCCATTGACGCGTGGTGTGCAAGCAATCAGCAGTACACGCGATGCCAGCAGTGCGCAACAGAGTCCATTTTTAGCACTTGCCCGTAAACAGACTACGGATCAAAACGGCGACGTTTATGGTTTTAACTTGGTGTATAGCGGCAACTTCCTGGCGCAGGTCGAAGTCGATTCCTATAACGTCACGCGGATGACGATGGGTATTAATCCGTTTGAATTCGGCTGGCAACTCAAAGCACATACGCAATTTCAAACGCCTGAGGTAATGATGACGTTTGCGAGTGACGGTTTTAACGGCATGAGTCATCAATTTCAACGCTTCTTAACCAACCATTTGATCTCAAAACGGTGGGTCAAAGAACCACGGCCAATTCTCATTAACAATTGGGAGGCAACCTATTTCGATTTCAATGAGCAAAAACTATTAGCTATTGCGAAATCGGCGAAGTCGCTGGGGATTGAACTGTTTGTGCTCGATGACGGTTGGTTTGGCAAACGTAATGATGATAATAGCTCGTTGGGAGATTGGCAGGTCAACTTAGCCAAGTTGCCAAACGGATTGAGTGGGTTAGCCAATAAAATTCACGATTTGGGCCTTCAATTTGGCCTATGGTTTGAACCAGAAATGATTTCTAAGGAAAGTAAACTATATGCGGCTCATCCAGATTGGGCCATTCATGTACCA
This sequence comes from Furfurilactobacillus rossiae DSM 15814, assembly GCF_000428925.1. Lineage (GTDB taxonomy): Bacteria > Bacillota > Bacilli > Lactobacillales > Lactobacillaceae > Furfurilactobacillus > Furfurilactobacillus rossiae. The sequence goes on from NZ_AUAW01000015.1 coordinate 46,036, forward strand.
GATCGGCGAATGACACCGGCCCGAAACCAGTTTGTGCTGGACTTCTCCCGTCAGGAGGTAATTGATTATCTGTTTGACCAAATGGCGGCGGCAATTCGTGAAACACGCCTTGACTATATTAAGTGGGATATGAACCGCCACATTACTGAAATGTTTAGTTTGGCACTGTCAGCGGATCAACAAGAAGAACTCCCACACCGCTACATTTTGGGAGTTTACCAATTGTATGAACGGTTGACGTCCGCATTTCCTGATGTTCTGTTTGAATCATGTTCGTCTGGTGGTGGCCGTTTTGACGCTGGCATGTTGTACTATGCGCCGCAAACGTGGACCAGTGATGATACGGATGCTATTGAACGACTCAAAATTCAGTGGGGTACTTCAATGATCTATCCGTTGAGTACAATGGGAGCCCACGTTTCTGCTGTACCAAACCATCAGGATCGCCGCGTGACCTCACTAGCAACCAGGGCTGCTGTCGCTTACTTTGGTGTACTTGGCTATGAACTGGATATTAGTAAAATGAGTCCGGCCGAAAAGACAACTGTGGTTGATCAGATCAAGTTTTATAAACAGTACCGGCCACTATTCCAGCAGGGCACGTTCATCCGTTTACAGAGTCCGTATGATGGCGATGGTAACGTGACATCTTGGATGGTCGTCAGTGACGATCAAAAAACAGCTATTGCAGGGCGTTATCAAGTTTTGGCCGAGCCTAACCCAGCCTATCGTCGTTTGAAGTTTGCCGGACTGAATCCCGATTTTCTGTACACTGTCGATGGTGTTGATGGCGAATTTTCAGGTCGTCAATTGATGAATGCCGGGATTTTTATTCCAGAGTTATTCGCAGAACGCGGTGATAATCGTGACCGAACTTTCGATTTTCATGCGGATCTATATGTCGTACACGCTAAATAAAAGAGTCAACTGAGAAATTACTGGAGGGATCAAATGTCCGTTTGAGCACTGTTTTAACCCGAGGGGGCGGTAATGATGATTCGAAAACAATTGCATCGCCAAACTCCGAAACGTTGACTGCCGCTGTATTGCTGGTTGGCACTAATTCAGGCGCCTTGCTCGCGCCATATGGCATTAAGGTACTGAGTGCAATTACACATGATTCGGTGGGAACGAAAACGTTCTTTTTGCTTGGGTCGCTTTTAGTCGTGATAACGATTGGCGCGTTTGCGATTGCAATAACGGGGAGTCACCGTCGTCAAACTTCTTCCAGGACATCGCGTTAAATCAATTAAAGAATATCCATTGATCCTGATAAACGCTGATATAGCGGGTGTCTAGGATTCTTAGCCCAGTAATGAACATTAATTACTGGGATTTTTTAGTGTCCAATCATAAACTAATCTCACGATAAGAAAATAGCGTTTAGTGAGGAGATGTTTACAATGCTCAAAAATAAATGGGTTCAATTGTTGGCGCCAGTTTTAGTTCTTTGGTTGGTGTTGGGAATTTCAAAATTTGCGGCAAGCCCACACTCGATTATGGGAGAAACGATGTGGGAAGTCATCCTTTTAGCTGGTCCGTTGCTACTGAATCTAGGGTGGATAAATCAACCGATTGGATTGACATCGACTCTTTCGCCGCATAAATTAATGTGGATCAACTGGTATGGCATTTTTCGCGCTTTGCTGGCAATCATGGTGATCGTTATTGCAATCAGAGATGGTCGTGTCACTGCCATCTTAAGAGCCTTTGTTTTAGCGATGTTTGTCGGCCTCACTGAAGAATATGTTTTTCGCGGTATGATATTGCCGTTAGCCATCAGGGCTTTTTCTGGAAAACATCAAATCTTTTTTGGCGTAATGGTTAGCAGTATATTATTTGGTTCGACGCACCTTTTCAATATAACGCAGCAATCATTGCTGGCAACATCAGAGCAAATGCTTTCTGCGACAGCTATAGGCGCCCTTCTTGCGGCAATATACCTGAGAACAGGAAATCTCTGGTTTGTCATCGTAACGCATGCGTTACAAGACTTTCCGGGCATAGCAGGTCCCAGTCAGGGCATGCAACTGGAGATGTCAGTGCTACCTTTGATGATTATTACGGCGGCATTCTTTATCTTTGCATGGTTATTGTTGCGAAAAACAAAAGTGAAAACAGTGGACTTGAAGCGACTTGGGTTGACTCCGATAATCTAGTTTTTAATTACGGCAGCTGTAACATGGGCTTTAGATTCCTATAAGATAAAAAACGATCACACTTGAAGATTTTCACTTCAGGTGTGATCGTTTTGATGATGCATTTTATTTATAGTAGCGTTTATTTTTTGCGAATGCTTTTTGTCCACAGACCACTGAAATGAGTGAAGTGGTCTGGCGACAGAGTTCCGTGAAAGTCATACTAGCTGGCGGAAACCGGCTAGTATGACGGGACGACTTCAGAGACGAGTGGTTTATGCGGCTCTGAATCGAGGTTGAAGACTCCGGGTTTGGGAGGCTGAGACCGGTCCTATGGAACGGCGTTGCCAGCCCGCGCAACGAGAGCCATCTACTAAACCAAACCATACTGAATTAGTCCTTAAACGGAACATCCACAAAACTGTGATCCAAACTAATGGAGTATTGCAAATCTTGATTGCCGCGCACCGTCATCCCAAAGTCGGTTGCATAAACAACCAATCCTAGTTGATGACCGGCTAACAGACGATGGAACGTTGGCTGGAGTTCAACGCTGACCTCGTAGAATTGATTTGGCTTTAGTTCATCGTTTTGCCAAGGATGCTCACGGTTTTGCAGGTTAATGTGGCCCTTGGTAATCATCTTAAACGCAGTCTTATGACTGGCCAACATGAATTCTCGCAAACTATCTTCACGCCAGTGGTAGCCCAGATCCAGACCGTGGGCATTAATCGTCGTTGGCGAAACATTGAAGCGTTTGGCTTCACCGTAGTCAACCAGCTGAAAACTCAGCATGCCTAACGGTTGGTTAACGGCGACTGCGGCGTGGACGATAACTTTCCCATCAATGATTTTCGTATCATCGAACTGGGCAGATTTCATTAATAATCGATTATTACTCAAAGCATTTTTATCAGCAGTTAAGAGTTCTTGTTCCCAAACATCATTATGCGCGGCGTATCGGTCAAACGTTTCTTGGGGAAGCTGATCGCTAAACGATTTGGCACCGTGATTAGCAGGCGTTGCGACCAGTTCGTCGTTTGCAAAGTAGTAACGTGATTTCGGTAACGTTGGTTCAGACCAGTCTTTGTATGCCGTCCAGGTTTCTGGCGTGACATTGTCTTGAATAACAACATTTGGTAATTGTTCCTTAGCGCCGTTATCAACGCCGTAGAGTTCATGACTGAGCCAGAGGTTCATCATGTCGGTATAGTCGATTGACCGGAAAGCGTTGATATAGATATGTTGCCCTTGGTGAAGAATGATTTTTTTGGTAACTGGCAAATCGCGTAACCCATCCCACAAACGTTCCACATTGCGTGGCTTGACGTTCCAGTCATTTAAGCCGTGCACCATCACGATATCGGCCTTGATGTTTTTAATGTTTTTACGATAGTTTCGTTCATCCCAGAAAGTGTTGTAATTACCGCTCTCACGGTCCATTTGTTCCTGCATTAACTTCATTTGTGCATCGAAGAATGGTTTGATGCCATGGTAATCAGCAGGTTTCATCATCCGACTGAATGTTTCAACGGCGAGGACGTCCGCGTCCTCACCTGGGAAGCCACCGGGAGCAATCACCAACCCGTTGTCACGATAATAGTCGTACCAAGAGGAAATGGCAGCTTCTGAGATAATGGTCTTCAAACCGTCGACACCAGTCGTAGCAGCCGCAGTAGCTAGTGTGCCCAGGTAGGAGCGACCTGTCATGGCAATATTGCCATTGCACCACCAAGCTTTGATGGCAATATTATCAGTACGGTTGGTAAAGGCACGCCGTGATCCGTTAAGCCATTCGATGATGGCAACGGTCGATTTTGTTTGTTCAACGGAACCACACGTTTGAACGCCATCGGAATCCACTGTGCCAATGCCAGCAGCGTAAACGGCCGCAAAGCCCCGGGCCAGGAAGTAGTCGTTTAATGTGTAACTTGCTTCACGACCAAATGTTTCTTCGGTTGTTGTCGTCTCCCCGGCAATGGTGCGTTTGTCCGGCAAAGTTTGGTCAGTTTCGTGGTATTCAATGTCAGCATAGCTAGTATGATTGAGTTCCTTGGCCGTTAATGGCACGTTGACATTGTGTGTTTGTGCATCGCCGGCCTCGTCGTTGATTCCTTGATTGTAGGGGCTCGACGTATAGAGCGCTGGAACTTTTAAACCGTCGTTTGTTTCCCGTGGCCGGATAATCTCTGCCTTTAATAAATCGAGCTTGCCGTCATGATCGGAATCGACATCACTTTCGACATAGACCACTTCACGAATCAGATTGTTTTGATCAAACACTGGCTGTGCTTTCCCGTTAAAGAATAACGGCTTTTTGCTGGCAGGGAGGGCGTATAAACTAGTGAAGTAGCCATTGACGGCCAGTTTGTCTAAATATGTTTGCCCGTTTTTAGTATGTGTGGTTAATAACAGGTACCACGCAGCCAACACATCATCCTTAGACCATTCGTCATGGTCTGTGTGGTAAACCGGCAGTTGAATCTTAGCCATGGCAGCCAATGGATCGGTTAAGTCGTAGTCGACGGTTTCCAGGAAGTCTAACAATTGCAAGGCCACGCGATAGAAAATTGGCGCAGTCACAGGTTGTTCTAAATCCAACCAGTCGGCTAGGTTAGTCTCTGGGGTCGCTAAGTAGTTAGCCAGTTTGATGTCAAAATTACTACCAGTGGTGGCGTCCAAAAAGGCTTTGCGCAGTAACAAGCGGTATGTGAAGACACCATTTGTGGCGTTAGCAACGCTGGCATCGTAAAAGTTGATTGTCTGCATTTCACTGATTGCCGTTGTTAAATCGGTATCCAGACGAGCAAACTGATTATTTTTCATAATAAACTCCTTTATGTCTGCAAACCGATTTAGAGTGCATCACTTGATTTGCAAACTCAAACACAATTTAAAAATAATTATACCGCTTTCTTTCATGCGATAATGGCAGCAAAATGAGAAACTTTAGAAGAGAAAGTTTAGTTGACAAGGCTACTTATTTTCAGTAAGTTTATCAAGAAGGAATAACGGATGGAGGCTATCACATGTCATTCACGACAAAAACAGTCGAACACGTTTGTTGCACACAAGAACAGTGTGTTTGTTTTGTCGTGGATCAACGTGTGGTTAGTCAACAAGTCTAGTTATCGATAATCTTTGATGATAACAGCGGACCTGACCACAATGTTGGTTAGGTCCGCTTTTTTGTCAATAAGCTAAGGTTGGTGGCAAACGTGCGATGTTGGATTTGCGGGCTATGGAATAAGTAAGCATACATTGGGAGTCAAATTTAAATTAAACGGGGCGATAAAAGTGAAACACTTTAAACATTATCTTCGAACGGTTGCGTTAGTTTCGATTGCGACAGTTACGGCCATTACGTTAGCTGCCTGTGGTAATAAAAAGACCACCGCTAATAAAAATAATTTTCGCGTAGGTACCGTTGACGCCTTAGCGACGTTGAACAGTAGCCGTTACTCCGACATTAGTTCTGGTGAAGCCATCCAAAACGCAATTGAGGGGCTCTATAGGCTCAATCAAAAGGGCAAGCCTGTATTGGCTGGAGCAAAGTCCGTCACCGTGTCCAAAGATCAAAAGGTATATACATTTAAACTGCAGACAAATAAATGGACAAACGGCGATCCTGTAACGGCACAAAACTACGTCTACGCATGGCGGAAGCTTGCTGATCCGACGACGGGCTCTCCAAATTCGCAAAATATTGACCCATTGCAGAATGGTCAGGATGTCCGTTTGGGTAAGAAACCAATCACTGATTTAGGCGTAAAAGCCTTAAACAAGACGACGCTACAAGTTACATTAGCCAATCCAATCACTTACTTGAACGAATTGTTGGCCACCGCCCCATATGCGCCTCAAGACGAAGCCTATGTTAAGAAGCAAGGACAGGCCTACGGTACGAGCGCCGCTCATGCCATTTACAATGGTCCATTTAAGGTAACTGAGTGGACAGGAACGAACGATAAGTGGGCCTTCGTGAAGAACACGAAGTACTGGGACGCTAAGTCGGTTCACATTAATAAAATTTCGCTGACTACTGTTAAGTCAGAAAGTACCGCGGCAAACTTATATCAGTCCGGTAAGTTGGATTTTATCGACTTGGACAATGAATATGTTAAGCAGTACAAAGGTCGTAGCGGCTACCATGTTCGTAAGATTCCAGCAATTGGCTACTTAAACTTCAATACTAAGCGGGAAGCGACGGGCAATGTTCACATTCGCCGTGCCCTAGCTACTGGTTTCAATAAGACACAGTTAACAAAGAATGTTTTACAGGATGGGTCAACACCACTGAACGGGATTGTGCCAGCTAACTTTGTTAAAAACTCGGTCACCGGTGAAGATTTCCGCAAGTACAGCGGCAATTTAGTTCCGTATGACCGTGCCTATGCACAGAAAGAATTCAAAGAAAGGCTAAAGGAACTAGGCAAAAAGAGCCTGACGCTGGAATTCTTATCGGCAGATACGCCAGAAGCGAAAGCTGTCGCTGAGTTCATGCAAAGCTCTTATCAAAAGAACTTGCCGGGGCTGAAGATTTCTGTGCGTGAAGTACCATTGAAACAACGCTTGAATTTTGGTCACAATTATCAGTTTGATATTATTTACGGTATTTGGAGTCCAGATTATCAAGATCCTTACCAATTCATCACGGACGGTGGGGCTTACCACTTGAACACGGACTACAAGAATCCAACGTATCTGAAGGATGTGGCTGACGCCAATTCGACGTATGCAACAAACCCAACCAAGCGTTGGGCAGCCTTGAAGGATGCTGAATATCAGATTGTTAAGAAAGACGCGTTCACTGCGCCGGTTTTCCAAGGTGCCTACGTTTATATGCAACGTCCGAGTGTTAAGGGACTAGCCATTGATCCAAACGGAACGGGGTTGTTCTTCCGTGACGTGACGATTAAGTAATAGCAGATTTATAAAGTGTAATAACGGTTACGAATCGTTGTTGCACTTTTTGTTTTGTGTCGATGACCGCTTGCGGTTGTCAACAGTGACACGCTCGCCGTGGGACCGGTTCAGGTCTTCTGAAGTTCGAAGTCCTTCACCTCGCCGCCAAGCCTCGTGAGAACCGCGAGTCTTGGCGGCCGTCCGTGGTGTTAATTCGGTAAAACCATCCCGAATTAACACCACTTTCACGGCTCGGTATCACTGTTGACGCCCTTCAGCTGACATAGTGATAGCTAAGCTAGCAGTGACAGGGGGACAAGCCACTCAAACGTCTGTCACGGGGTTGGGGATAAGCAGCTAGTATCGCTTAACAATCAGAACTTTGATTTGAATGAATTAATGCGCCAACGTTTGATTTGACTGCTAGCAAAGTGAATGTGGGCGAGAGGGCGGCAGCGTTGAAACCGACTGTGAGAGTGTTGTAGATTCGGTGAACTGTCCGAGTCTACAACACGGGACGATCTTGAAGACGGTGGGTTGTGCCGGCTTTAAGGCGAGGTGAAAGACTGTGGTTTTCAGGCTCGAACCGGTCCCACGGGAGGTTTCAAAAGCAGCCAACCATTAGCGGACTTTTATCCACCAAACGAGGAAACGATTGTAAGCGGTCCTAACGAACGCAATAAAAATAGGTAGTTTATTACAACCAAGTGACACTTCCACAAGCTAGGTAAATTTGCTAGTTATTTGGTGTTATTTCGGTTACTATTGAAACCAATGTAAACCGCATGAGAATGCAGATTTAATGGTGATGGAGGGACGTTAGATTGGCGAAAACCATTATTGAGTTTAAGGACATCGTAAAGCGTTACGGTGAGACCGAGGTGCTCAAGGGTATCAACTTTCAAATAGAACAGGGTAAGTTCTACACTTTGTTGGGCCCGTCTGGATGTGGGAAGACCACAATTTTACGTATTATTGCAGGATTCACGGATGCCTCTGAGGGCGACGTGATGTTTGACGGCAAACGGATTAATAATGTGCCAGCCAACAAACGGAAGGTAAATACGGTCTTTCAGGATTACGCGTTGTTTCCACATATGAATGTGTTTGACAACGTTGCATTTCCATTGACGTTACGGAAGGTCAGCAAGAAAGACATTCGCACTCGCGTTTTAGATGCGTTAAAGATGGTCCAATTGTCCGGTTATGAGGACCGCGAAATTAATGAAATTTCTGGCGGTCAACAACAACGGGTTGCGATTGCCCGGGCCATTGTAAATGAACCGGACGTATTGCTACTGGATGAACCGTTATCCGCTTTGGATATGAAGCTGCGTAAAGAAATGCAGTACGAATTGAGAGCATTGCAGCAACGATTAGGGATTACGTTTATTTTTGTGACTCATGATCAGGAAGAAGCACTAGCCATGAGTGATGAAATTTTCGTCATGAATGCGGGACAAGTGTTGCAAACTGGCTCACCGGTCGATATTTATGACGAACCGATCAACCATTTTGTGGCTGATTTTATTGGTGAAAGTAATATTGTGCGTGGCCATATGGTTGCTGATTACCTGGTTTCGTTTGCTGGGCATGAATTTAAGTGTGTGGACGCTGGGATGCGACCAAACGAACCGGTTGAAGTGGTTATCCGGCCAGAAGACTTGGATATCACAACGGTGGCCAAGGGGTCACTGACAATGACAGTGGATACACAATTGTTCCGTGGTGTGTTCTTTGAAATCACGGGTCACGACGATACTGGTAATAGTTGGCGGATTCGCTCCATTCATCGCACAGAAGTGGGTGCTCAGGTTGGTGTGTTCTTCGATCCTGAGGATATCCATGTGATGCGGTTTAACGAATCTGAGGAAGATTTTGATGCCCGTTTGGAAACGTATGAAGGGGAGGAATCTGATCGGTGAAACAAGGCAAACTGTTCTACTACATTCCGTACGGCTTGTGGATTGCACTGTTTGTCATTGCACCAGTCGTACTGATTGTTTATCAATCATTTTTTAATATTGCGGGGCACTTCACCCTAAGCAACTACGCGACGTATTTTCATTCAGGTGTTTATCTGAAGATGACGTTTAATTCTGTCTGGTATGCGTTTTTGATTACGGCGATTACGCTACTGATCAGTTATCCAACGGCGTATCTGTTGAATCAATTAAAGCATAAGCAATTATGGTTACTGCTAATTATTTTGCCGACGTGGATTAACTTACTGTTAAAGACGTATGCCTTTATTGGGTTACTATCACGTAGTGGCTCAGTGGACAGCTTTTTGACATTTATCGGTATCGGACCTAAACAACTGCTGTTTACCGATGCGAGTTTTCTATTTGTCGCAACCTATATTGAGATTCCGTTTATGATTCTGCCCATTTATAATGCCATTGCGGAATTGAGCCCGTCCTATGTCAACGCTAGTCGGGACTTGGGTGCCAGTGGCTGGCAAACGTTCAGCCGGGTAATCTTTCCATTAACGCTGGATGGGGTGAAATCCGGGGTTCAGTCCGTTTTCATTCCATCGTTATCACTCTTCATGATTACGCGCCTAATCGGTGGTAACCGAGTCATTACCCTGGGGACCGCCATTGAACAACATTTCCTGGTGACACAGAACTGGGGAATGGGTTCGACAATCGGGGTCATCTTGATTGTGGCAATGGTGATTACGATGTTGCTAACCGGCGAACGCAAAAAGAAGGGGAGGACACGTCATGCAAAGTAAACTGTCTGGCTGGTCCAAAGCCTACCTCATCATTGTATTTATCATTTTATATGCACCAATTTTATTTTTAGTCATGTATTCCTTTAGTAAAGGCAATACGATGAGCAATTTTCATGGCTTTACGTTTGACCATTACCAAACGTTGTTCCATGACCCACGGTTGATTCAAATTGTGTTAGACACACTGATTGTGGCGTTGCTGTCTTCACTGTTTGCGACAATCATCGGTACGGCAGGTGCGCTGGGTGTGTATGAAACGCGTCACCGTGCGATCCGCCAGACTGTCCTTTCATTGAATAACATTCTGATGGTTTCGCCTGACGTTATTATCGGGGCCAGTTTCCTGATTTTCTTCACGATGTTAGGGTTGCGATTGGGTTTTATCTCAGTGTTGCTGAGTCACATTGCCTTTTCGATTCCAATCGTTGTGTTGTTGGTTTTGCCCAAGCTGAATGAAATGAATGCGTCTATGATCGATGCTGCGGCTGATCTGGGTGCTAATCCTTGGCAAACGTTGACGCGGGTGATCTTGCCAGCAATCATGCCTGGTATCTTTTCCGGTTTCTTAATGGCTGTAACGTATTCGCTGGATGACTTCGCGGTTACGTTCTTTGTCACTGGAAATGGTTTCTCAACGTTGTCTGTGGAAATTTACTCACGTGCTCGGCAAGGGGTCGATCTGGAAATCAACGCGTTGTCAGCGCTGTGGTTCCTAGTTTCACTGCTACTGATTGCGGGGTACTATTTCCTGGAACAGTACAATCAGGGCCGCAAAACCAAGAACCGTCAACAAGTTGAGGCGGTGATCAAATGAAGCGATTAGTTAGTTTGGTTGTTGTTATCTTAGCGGTCAGTTTGGGACTTGGTCTGACTGCGCATCATTTACAACGTGTTGAAGGGGTCGTTGGTTCTGGCAACAACGTGCTAAACTTATACAACTGGGGGGATTACATCGATCCAGCGTTGATAACGAAGTTTGAGCACGAAACAGGTTATCATGTTTCCTACCAAACATTTGATAGTAATGAATCCATGTACACAAAAATCAAACAGGGTGGCACGTCATATGATCTGACGGTTCCCAGCGAGTACATGGTCCAGCGAATGAAGGCTGATCATTTACTCAGGCCATTGGACAAGAACCGATTAACGGGTATGAACAACATTTCGTCGCAGTTTAAAAACCTGGCTTTTGATCCTCACAATGAATATTCAGTGCCTTATTTCTGGGGTACACTGGGGATTGTTTACAATGATAAGTTTGTCAAAAAGGGTGAATTGACGACCTGGGACGATTTATGGAAGCCACAGTTTAAGGACAACATCATGTTAGTCGATTCTTCCCGTGATGTTTTAGGGTTGGCATTGATGTCGCAAGGCCACTCGGCGAATACGCATGATCAAGCCCAGCTGGACGAAGCGGAGCAGAAGCTCACGAAGCTAACGCCCAATGTTAAGGCTGTGCTCGATGATGAAATCATGATGTATATGGAGCAAAATGAGTCAGCAGTTGCCGTAACATATTCTGGCAATGCGGCCGAGATGATCAGTAATAACAGTCATCTTCATTACGTCATTCCGAAGCCAAGTACCAATCTGTGGATCGATAACCTGGTTATTCCGAAGACGGCCAAACATTTGAAGGCCGCTTACGCTTTCATTAATTTTATGAACCGTCCAGAAAACGCTAAACAGAATGCAGAGTACGTGGGCTACTCAACACCTAATGCACCAGCGGAACAGTTATTGCCTGCGGATGTTCGTCAGGACAAGGAGTTTTATCCAAGTGCTAGTGTCATCAAAGATACGCAGGTATACCAAGACCTTGGTGTTAAGGAAACAGGTACGTATAATGATTTGTTCTTGCAATTTAAGATGTTTAGAAAGTAAGTGAAACGAGAGCGGGACAAAACTCTTGAATAAAAAATAAGGTTCGAAATCGTTTTTTGATTTCGAACCTTATTTTCGTACTATTATGTAGGCACAGAGACAATTCTCTGCTTATCCAACAGCGACTAAACAATCAGAAAGCGAGGTTATCTCCATGTACAAGAATTATAACAATAATCAAACCAGTTTGGCAGTGAATTTAGATTTTACGCCTAGTGAAAATCATGTGGTCACGGTGTTAAGCCGATTCGTAGACTCTATTCCTTTAAAAGACGTCATGAACGCAACTGCCGCCACTGGGCGGCCAGCCTATGATCCACGGTTAATGATG
>NZ_AUAW01000016.1 GCF_000428925.1 Furfurilactobacillus rossiae DSM 15814
AATTAAAATTGTCAATGATGGCGTTAGAATCGAATGGCGACCACAAGCCCGCCTTTTATGATCTGCGTCTTGTTGCGCTAATTCGGGATCATAGGGATTGACCCGATCTAATTCATAGCTAATAGTTGATTTGGCAACGCCTAAGGCGTCAGCCATATCTTGGTAAGTATGATGGCCTTCACTGACCAGTTGAGCTAGCGCACCACGTTGAAAACGTGATAAAGTAGCAGTACCCAAAGTAATCACTCCTTATAGCTGGTTGGAATTAACTACTACCATTGTAAGAGATTGCTTTGGGCCTTTTTTTATTTTTGTTCGGATTAATTATAGAATTTGCCCATAACAAACAACAGTGTGACCTCGCCGAAGCATCCAAAAGAGATGTTGCCGAGTCAGGCCGGTATTCGAAACCGATTGTAGTCGCAATTCGAGATGCTCAGCCGTTTTGGCCAGCCGAAAATTATCATCAAGAATTTTATAAAAAACAACCCAAACGTTATCAGGCAATAGAAAGAAGTCGTCGTCAATTCCTTTGGCTTCAGAGGGTCAAAGAGAAATTTACTCGCCAGATCAAATAAATTACTGTTTTTCCTTGCCTTAAGCTTACTCGAACCCAGTATACTGATCTTGTAACCATCGAGATTGAATGCTGAGCTAATTATGAAGACGGATGGTTGTAATTAGTCAGCGAGGGTTCATCTTGGCAGGGGAGGTTCATAATGAAACAGAAAATAATTGATCGTGGCTTTTGGACTTTGCTAGCGTTAGTTTTTGTTGCCGTCATCGGTGGTGGCATTTTTCAAGCACATCGGATAGCCGAGGCAAAAGCAAAATATGTGCAGTCGTCGGTGCCAACGCTCTTCTTTCACGGTGGTGGCAGTAATTACCACGCTGAAGAGCACATGACGAGTGTGGCCAAACGGGAAGGCGCGACCAACACGATTATCCGTGCGTTTGTCTCCAAAACTGGTCATGTTCATTTGGATGGAACGATTGGTAAACGAGCAATTAACCCAATCGTGGAAGTAAACTACGCTAATAACCGACAACTTGATTTTAATAAACACGGTCAGTGGGCTAAAAACGTTGTTGTTGCATTACAGAAAAAATATCACATTACTAAATTCAACATGGTCGGTCATTCACTTGGCAATATTTCGTTAATCTACTATATGTTGGAATATGGTCAGGATAAACGTTTGCCCAAATTGCAAAAACAGGTCGACATGGCCGGTCACTTCGCAGGATTGAACTTCAAACGTGTTCCAGCATCCATACGGCAACCTGCAGGGCTAAAGCTGGACAAGAGTGGCAAACCAAACAAGATGAACGCCACTTACAAGCAGATGACAAAACTACGCCAAACATTCCCCAAGCACCAGGTTGATGTGCTAAATATCTATGGTGATATTGGCGGCCAGACAGATGGCACGGTACCCAACGTTTCATCGTTGTCACTGAGGTATTTGATTGCTGACCGGGCTAAGTCATACCGTGAACGAAAGATAACCGGAACACGGGCTAAGCACACGTTATTGCATAATAACGCTCAGGTCGATCAGCTCCTTGCTGACTTCTTGTGGGCAAAATAATCTGGAAGACTAAAAACGACTTGTCAATTGAATGGCAGGCCGCTTTTTTGTATAAAACGTGGATTGTGACAGATGGTCACCTATTAAATGTATTGGTGGAGAACAGATTTACAAACAGCGTGGTTGTCGATTACTTTCTAAACGCTACGTCAATTCTATCCGTATCTACGGTTTTTGTTTGGGCATCATTTACGTCGAACTTTTGATCAGCACCAGCATCGTTCATCTTCTTTAAGAATTCAAAGAAAGGCGTTTTGATGCCCAATTCTTCTAAATCGGCTAATGACAAGTTGTAACGAATGGATTGCTCCGTACCGGCCTCAACTTTTTGAACCCAGTGAGGTTCCCGAATGCTTTCTCGACCAATTGCAACAAACGTAATACCAGCTTCCATCACCTTTTCAGCATCAGCAGGTGTGTTTACGTTTCCAACGGAGATGAGTGGAGTGTCTGGCGAAACGCGCTGAATCTTGGTAATTAAAGGCTCTTTGTCATCGTGATTGTTCAACGATGGCCGCCAAACGTTGCCCATGGAGATGTGAAGATAGTCCAAGTTCATGTCATTAAGTTTAGTCACAAACTTCAAAGTGTCTTCAATACGAATACCTGGCTCTTCAATTTCTTCTGGTGACAAACGGTACCCAAGAATGAAAGGTGACGTAGCGGTATCGGCGATGGCTTGTTGAGCGGCTTCGATAACCCGCATTGGAAATCGCATTCGGTTTTCCAATGAACCACCCCATTGGTCGTTTCGACGGTTACTGTGTGGTGAAAAGAATTGTTGGAGTAGATACGTGTTGGCTCCGTGAAGTTCGACACCGTCAAAACCGGCCAAAATAGCACGTTTAGTTGCCGCGCCGAAATCTGCAATCGTTTGCTCAATTTCATCTTCGGATAGTGCCCGTGGCGTTTCTGCGTGTGGCCGTAATGCGGGGACTGCACTAGCAGACACAGGCTGATGCCCTCGCAGAATGCGTGAGTTTGTCATTCGCCCGGCACTGAAAATTTGCAAAATTGCTTTAGTACCGTTTTGTTTAATGGTGGCTGCCATCTTGGCAAGGCCAGGAATAAACTTATCATCGGCGACAGATAATTCACCTTCGAATCCCTTACCCAGCGCGTTAACGTTAGCAACAGGGGTAATAAACATGCCGGCCCCGCCCGTATGAATATTGAAGTAGTTTAGTTCATCTGTTGAAACTTCACCGTTTTCTAACGACATGCCTTCGGTCATTGGTGGAATAGCAACCCGGTTTTTAACGGTCACTCCAGATTTAAAAGTGTAAGACTTTAAAAATTGGTACGTCATGTTCATAACCTCCTGAAAGATATGTGATAAGATTAGCCTTAGTAACTGCTTACTAAAAGTCAGTGTAGCACCATTTTGATGAGCAAGTGGTGAACAAAATAATGATAATGTTCAAAAATGAATAAAATACTGCTTTTGTTTATTCTTACGTGAGGAGACTGAATGATTATGGAAATTCGGCGGCAAATATTTAATTCAGTATATGAATTTATGCAGAATCGGCCCATCAACGAATTAACGGTTGATGATATCTTAAATGCTTCAGGTGTCAGCCGCGGATCGTTCTATAAATATTTTGCTGACAAATATGATGTCATTAATTCGTACTTTGCAGATACCATGAACCGGATGTTTTTAAATTGTCGCCTGAGCAATTGGAACGGCATTTTGCGTAAACAATTTGAGTTTTTGGCCGACAATGCCAGTTTCTTTAAATATGCTTTTAAAACAACAGGGCAAAATTCGTTTTGCGTTTATTTCAACTGTCATCTTGTGCGTCAATTTGGCGAGGCAATTATTAAATACGGACACCAAACGGAACTTTCGGCTGTTGAAAAACATGCAGTGCAATTTTATGCGGATGGGGTGGTAGCTTATACGCGTCGGTGGCTATCCTCTGATATGAGCACGCCAATCGATGAGGTTGTCCAAGAATTGACCAGCTTGATTCCCCAAGTGGTCTTGGACGCCACTTGCGATGAAATTACCATCGAACCAGAGTACGCCTAGTAGATTGTGATTTATACTGCCGCTTGCGGTTGACGGCATTGAAACACCAGCGTGGGACCGGTTCGAGCCTCCAAAAAAAGGAGTCTTTCACCTCGTTGGCAAGACTCGCAAAGCCCTCGAGTCTTGCCAAACGTCCGTGTTGTAAGACTGGAAACCCACCAGCCTAACAACACCTTCACGCCTTGGTTTCAATGCCGTCGCCCTTCAGCTACTGTAGAAAAGCCATACCAATTGCACGAAGGTACTGACTCGTCATCGAATTCGTGCCAACTGCGACTCGTAGAATCAGGCTTTGAAAGTTAGTGAAGTCAGGAAGAGACAGAGTTTCGTGTCGGCAATCCTTTGTGGCGGGTTAGGCCACTTAGGAGTGCAGGATGACTTCCAAGACCGGTTTGTGGGCTTGGAATCAAGGTAGAAAACCGCGTTTTTTGCGGGTTGAGACCGGTCCCATGAAACACGGCGTCTCTTCCTGACGAAACGGCATTAAGAACATAAAGATAACTGATAGTTGGACACGATTTCTAAACAGAAGTCGTGTTTTTTGTTGACAATGTGACACGACGGTTTATACTATATTTAGTAAGTGAGTAGTCACTCAATAAAGTAAACAGAGGTGAACGTCATGACAGAAGTCATTAAAGTTGCTAACCTGCAGCAAGGATATGGCAAACGCATTATTTTGAATGATATTAACTTAGACATAAACACGGGTGACATCCTTGGTTTAATTGGTCCTAGTGGCGCCGGTAAAACAACCTTGGTCAGCACGATCATGGGAATGTTGAAGCCAAAACAAGGCACTGTAACTGTATTAGGTACGCCAATGCCTAATCGGAAACTGCTCGGCAGAATTGGTTACATGGCACAAACGGATGCCTTGTATTCTGTATTAACGGCCCGTGAAAATCTAAAGTTTTTTGGTGAAATGCAGGGGATGAGTAAAGCAGAATTGCAAAAACAAATTCCCTATGCAACGGGTATCGTTAATTTAAACGATGATTTGGATCAGTACGTGAAGGACTATTCGGGTGGAATGAAACGGCGGTTATCATTGGCAATTGCGCTGTTGGCAGATCCTGAACTGCTCATCTTAGATGAACCCACCGTCGGGATTGACCCCGAACTGCGGCAACAGATTTGGAAAGAACTGCATCGTTTGGCAGACGAAGGCAAGACAATCTTATTGACGACGCACGTCATGGAAGATGCCGAGCAATCCAGCTATTTGATGATGATTCGTGGTGGCCGTGCCATTGCCCAAGGCACGCCTGATGACCTAATTAGTCAGTATCACGTTAACTCAGTTGAAGAAGTCTTTTTACAAGCAGGGAGGGATCAAGATGCGCACACTAGCAATGATTAGAAGAGTCTTTCGGGAAATGTTGCGTGACAAACGTACGTTAGCCCTAATGTTTATCGCACCTTTGTTTATTCTGTCACTGGTCTACTTCCTGTTTCAGGGGAACACCACAACGACAGCTTCCTTAGCAACACGTAACGTTGACAGTAGTATGGTGACGGCCATAAAAAATAAGCACATTACGATTCATGATGTCAGCTCAGACAAGTCTGCTAACACAATCATCCGTGAACATGATTACGCCGGAATGCTTAGTCAAGACGGAGACAAACTGACGTTAACGTTGGCTAACACCGACCAAAGTAAGAGTGCGGTGATCAAACAAAGTTTGCAAGCGGCCCAAGCAAAATTGAAGGGCCAAGCAGCAGCGACAACCATTAAGACGCAGGCTCAAGCACTACAAAAGATGCAGGCGGCCCTTGGTGCAGCAACGCACACGCCGGTTAACGCGACTGCTAACGCTGGCAACCTGAAAGCTAAGCTAGGAAGCACAAGTTATACGACGAAGACACATTATCTTTATGGGAGTAAGGATTCCACATTCTTTAATACTTTGTTACCAATCATGATGGGCTTCGTGGTTTTCTTCTTCGTGTTCTTGATTTCGGGTATCGCTTTGTTGCGGGAACGGACAACTGGGACACTGTATCGTTTGCTAGCAACACCGGTTAAACGTGGGGAAATCATTTCGGGTTACCTGTGTGGTTATGGTGCGTTTGCCTTCATCCAAACGTTGTTGATCGTGTTATTCACAATGTATGTTTTCAAGATTCAAATTCTGGGCAGCATCTGGCTTGTTCTTTTGATCAATGTCCTGTTAGCAATGGTTGCTTTGACGCTAGGACTGCTGATTTCAACGTTTGCTTCCAGTGAATTTCAGATGATTCAATTTATTCCAATCGTTGCGATTCCACAGATTTTCTTCGCCGGGATTATTCCAATTAGCTCACTGCCAGGCTGGTTGCAGCCAGTGTCCTACATCATGCCGCTGTACTATGGCGCTTCAAGCATGAGCGCGGTGGTGCAAAAAGGTGTCGGTTTCATGGATGTGTTACCCAACTTAAGCATTTTGTTATTGTTTGCCGCTGTTTTCCTAGTATTGAATTTACTGACCATGCGCAAATATCGTCAGGTTTAATTTGGCAGAATTGCTGGTATTTAACTCAATGTGCGGTTAAATTAAAAGGTAGACAAAAATTTGGAGTAAAAACACATGGAAATTAGTAATGTTGAAACACTGTTTGACAAGACACTCCAGGAATCAAAGCTAACGGCTAAACAACAGTCAGTGCTCAAAGTCAGCTTAAATCTCTTTGCAGAGAAAGGGTTTGATGGCACGAGTACTAGTGAAATTGCTAAACAAGCTGGCGTTTCTGAGGGAACCGTGTTCAAGCAGTTCAAGACGAAGGATGGTATTCTGGCCGCATTATTGAATCCGTTTTTGGATCAGGTCGTGCCAATGGCGGCAACCGAGTTCTTGACGGAGGTTAAGGATCAACGTTTTGACGATCTAGCGGCGTTCTTTAACTACGTGATTAAGGATCGAATGACGTTTGCCATTGCTAACCAGAAGCAACTAAGAATTTTGGTTCAAGAAATCATTCGGAATAGTGACATGATTCAGTCGGTCATCGATAAAATCATGTCACGCATTCTGAATACTTTTGGCAAGAACTTGCAGACCTTCAAGGATCGTGGCGTATTAGTTGATTGGCCCACAAAACGGATTATTCGTTATTTCCTTGGTGTAGCGGGCAGCTACATCGTGCCCGCCGTTTTAATTGGCAAGGCGAGTCAGTTGGATATCGACAAATCATGCCACGAAGCGACCGAATTCCTGGTTCGTGGCTTAACACCAATTAAATAGTCTCGTCAAAGCCGCATTCCATCAGGGATTGCGACTTTTTTTTAAAAATAATTGTTAGTTTTTATTGCATAAAACTAACAAAAGAACTAACATAATTCTCGTTCGAAAATTTCCAGTGGAAAGAATTTAATTTTAAAATAAGGATTGAAATACAGGAGGCCGATTATGGCGGATGAAAGTCGTGATTTATTAGATTGTTTCGGTTCACTGATGCAGAATCGATTATTTATGATGGCAGTATTACATCAGCGTGATTTGACGAGTCGGCGGGCACCGAGTGAAGGCCGTGGTCAGTTGCGGCTGTTACAGGTTTTGTATCAAACACCGGCAGGGTTAACCAACGCAGAAATCGCGCAGTTTTTAGATATTCGGCCAAGTTCTGTTAGTGCCATGGTCAACCGGTTGGAGGCCGTTAACATGGTCGAACGGGTGCCCAGTGAAACAGACAAACGCACGGTTATCATCAAAATGACGCAGGCCGGTATCGACATGTTTGCTAAACAAGATGATCAGGTTGATGACATGGCAAGCCAGGTTTTTGGCACCTTAACGAAGGCTGAACAGGTTGAGTTAAATCGGTTGCTGGAGAAGTTAAATAAAGGTACGGCCGATTTAGATTGGCGGGACTTTATGGGCGGCGAGCAGGGATGGCCACATCGCGGCAATTTTGATCAACGCTGGTTTTAAATAAAACGGTGATAAAAAACTAAAGGAAGAAATTTTTGGAGGCAACATTATGGATCGTAGAGCAGGCGGGCCACGCGGTGGCGGTCCACAGGATGCGCAATACACACGAACAAAGTTTGATTTTAAGGGGTTCTTAAACCTGATTCGTCAAACGAAACCTAAGTATTGGCAGTTATGGTTGGGATTAATCCTTGGTTTTATTGCGACGGGGGCGCAGTTGGCAGTGCCGAAAATGGCACAAGGAATTATCAACGGGCTTAAGTCAGGTTTTAATTCCACTTTGCTCATTATCGCGGTTGCACTGTTTTTAGCGAGTGCCTTAATCAACGCCTTGTCAGGGACGATGTTGGGTTTCTTTGGTGAAAATATTGTTGCCAGATTGCGGCGTACCTTGTGGCAAAAAGTTGATTCGTTTGCACGTTAACTATTTTGATAACGTGAAGGCCGGTGAAATGACTTCTCGACTGGTGAACGACTCAACCCAGATTAAAGATTTATTGGCAAACGCTTTTCCACAGATGGCTAATTCACTCTTGCAGTTAGTTGGAGCGCTGATCATCATGGCATTGATGGACTGGAAAATGACGCTCGTTATGATTATTGCCATTCCGTTGGTCATGATTGTAATGCGGCCAATTATGCGCCAATCCAGCAAGATTGGGTTGCAACGACAAGATGCCCTAGCTTCATTTAATGGCGAAACTGGCGAATCGTTGGGCGAAATTCGGTTGGTGAAATCTTCAAACGCTGAGGAATATGAAACAACCTCGGGGTACAAACAGATCGACAAGTTGTATCACATCGGAATGCGAGAAGCTATTTTTGATTCCATCGCGAGTCCGGCCATGAACACGTTAATGCTGGCCATGTTTATCGGTTTGTTGGGTTACGCAGCCGTTCGAGTGGCTGATGGCACGATGTCAATGGGAACATTATTGTCATTTATGATGTATTTGTTCCAAGTTATCGGACCAGTCGGCTCACTTGGCCAATTCTTCACGACATTAGCGAAGACAAACGGTTCGACACAACGGGTTCAGGATCTGTTGAAGGAACCTGAAGAATCATTTACTGATGGCGACAATGAATCCGTTACCGACCAAACGGTGGCGATGGAACACGTTGACTTTGCTTATGACGATGACGGTCCCGTTTTACATGATGTTAACTTTGAGGCCAAGCCAAACAGTGTCATTGCGTTTGCTGGGCCATCGGGTGGTGGGAAGTCTACCATCTTTAGTCTGCTAGAACGTTTCTATCAACCCACCAGTGGGAAAATTACGATTGGTGGCAAGGATGTCGCAAACGTCAACTTGAAAGACTGGCGCTCTCAAATCGGTTATGTGAGCCAGGATTCTGCTATTATGGCTGGCACGATTCGTCACAACTTAACTTATGGCGCGGACAAAACGTACACGGATGACGAACTTTGGCACGTGCTTGAGCTGGCTTTCGCAGACAAGTTTGTTCATGAAATGACAGATGGTTTGGACACGCAGGTCGGTGAACGTGGCGTGAAAATCAGTGGTGGTCAACGACAACGTTTGGCCATTGCCCGAGCTTTCCTCCGTGATCCAAAGATTCTGATGCTTGATGAAGCAACAGCGAGTCTAGATTCCGAATCGGAAGCGATGGTTCAAAAGGCCTTGGGTGAATTAATGAAAGGCCGCACAACATTGATCATTGCGCACCGACTGAGCACGATCGTCGACGCCGATGACATTTACTTCATTGAAAATGGTCATGTGAGCGGCCACGGCAAGCATCAGGCACTCATGACTGAATTGCCACTTTACCGAGAATACGTGAGGATTCAGTTTAAGGAATAGAGCGAGAACAACCCCGTTTAAAGACCGAGCAACAATGGAAATAAGGCACTGTGCAAGCGAACTTTGCTTGTGCGGTGTCTTATTTTAATTGTGCGCAGGTCTTTGGGGTTGTGAACGCGTTTGCGAGAATATAAAAGCGAAAATTTGGTGTTTTTCGCAGTTCGTTGAAAGAAAGCAATCTCCAAAAGTGAAAGGCATGTCCTAACGCCATGAATGTCCGCACAGCAATTTCTTCTATTATGTGCGCGCAGCATTAATGCTATGCTGAATACACGACTTTTACACAGAAAAGAGAAACTATACAATATATGGATACTTTATTTACTAAGACGTCAGTTCCGCGCGCGTACTTTACGCTCGCCATGCCAGTGGTCATCAGTATGATTGCCAGCATGATCTATAACCTGGTGGACACATTCTTCATTTCACAAACGCAGAATCCCAACATTGTGGCTGGGGTAACGGTTTGTACGCCACTATTTTCAATTATGTTAGCGATTGGGGATGTTTTCGGCCTGGGCGGTAGCGCGTTGGTGTCCAAAATGTTGGGGAGCAAGCAGCATGAGTCTGCCAGTCAGGTGAGTCGCATTTGTTTTTATGCAGCGATTGTCATTGGTATTCTGACCGCGGGCATTTTACTATTATTTGAAGCACCTATTCTCACTGCGTTTGGGGCTAGTAGCGGGATTCGTCCGTTCGCGAGTGCCTTCTATCGTATTATGGCGATTGGCGGGCCGCTGATTATTGTGTCGCTGGTGCCTAGCAACTTAATTCGCACAGAAGGTTTGGCACGCGAATCAATGATTGGTAGTGTTGCCGGTTTGGTCGTGACGATTTTGCTCGACCCATTGCTGATTTTCGGTTTTCATTTATATGCTGCGGGGGCTGCCTTGGCGACTGTAATTGGATATCTCGTAACCGATTTGATTCTGTGTGCATACGTAATCAAACGGTGTCGGGTCATTAGCCTAAGCTGGCACATTAAAAAGTCGACCCTTGCGTTTGCGGGGGCCATTTTAGTGATTGGAATTCCTGCTTCAATGACCAATCTCATGCAGGCGTTTGGAACCGCATTGCTCAATAACTTCTTGGTGCGATACGGTGCTGCACAAGTGGCGGCTTTTGGGATTGCCACGAAGATTTACATGATCGTGATGCTAGTAATGGTTGGTTTTGCATTTGGCGCTCAGCCATTGGTTGGTTATAACTACGGCGCTCATAATCAGAAACGGTTTCGTCAAATCGTGAATTTTGACCTGTTAGTAGAAGTCGTCTTTTCAGTAATTTTTGCTGTTATCTTAATGTTATTGGCACCGTTTATTGTGCGTTTGTTTATGACGCAAAAAACGATTGTGACTGCCGGTGTCTTGCTGTTGAGAGCATTGCTAAGCACGACCCCATTCATTGGCGCAATCCTCGTGTTCACCACTGTCTTCCAGTCGACAGGCAAGGCACTAGGGGCTTTTTTGCTGGCTATTTCACGACAGGGTGTCATCTTTGCCATTGTGATTTATGTTGCTCACATGTTGTGGGGCTATCTCGGTGTTGTTTGGGCACAACCGTTGGCGGATGTGTTGACGTGTTTGTTAGGCTTTGTCATTTACCGGCAGGATTTCCGAAGAATGAAATAGCTTGAGCAAATGACAACCTTCTTATTTGTTCGCTGACCGTCCATTTCAAAATGAATTAATCGTTTTCTATGCATCTTTGCCTGATAATATCGTGTATTAAAAACATGATGTGGAGGCAGAATTATGAAGGCTTTTGGGTATCAAACGGATGGGCCAGCGGCTGATGCTTTTACCGAGGTTGAGTTGCCGACGCCGAAACCAGCTTCAGATGAGGTTGTTATTGATGTTGCTGCTTTTGGTCTGAATCATGTAGACGCATTTCGACGGAGTGGATTTACTGGCGGAGAAGTAACAATCCCTGGGTTCGATGTTGCTGGAACTGTCTTATCGGCTGGTGAACGGGTGACCAACTTTCAAGTGGGTGACAAGGTTGTTGCTCACATTGAAGGTGGTGGTTACGCGGAACAAGCTGTTGCGCCGGAGTCGACGACGATTAAATTAATTGACGGGTTCCCGATTGCTGATGCTGCTGGGTTACCAACTGTTGCGATGACGTCATATGATGCGCTCACCGTGTTTGGACAAGTTCAGGCGGGACAGACAGTGGCAGTGCTAGGAGCTAGTGGTGGTATTGGTGCAATGGCTGTTCAGTTTGCGAAGGTTCTTGGCGCCAGTACCGTTGTTGGGATTGCAAGGGCTGAGGATTTGGACTATGTTCGCCAAATTGGTGCCAATGATGTCGCCACGTATGCGCAAGTTACTGAAGATGGTGCGTTTGCCGATTCAGCTGATGTGGTCATTAATGTGAACTTTATGGGCGGTCATGCTGATGCAATGATGGCCTTAGTTAAACTTGGTGGCACCGTAGCGACAGTCGGTCGTGAGGAAAATGTCGGTAATAAGCCCAATGTTGAACAAGTTCACATTCATCCAGTAGATGCGAGTCATGTGCATCGGGCGATGCAGGCGCTCAAGCAACTTATGGAAACTGGCACACTGTCTGTGCGGATTGCGCAGCGATTTCCGTTTACCTTAGCAGGCGTTGTGGCTGCCAGTGAACTGAACGAAACAGGGCACACGGACGGTCGGATTATTGTCGAACGAGATGTGAAATAGGACATCAAGAAGAGCTGTTGTGCATTGCAAAAGTGTACAATAGCTTTTTGTTATGAGCTGATTACATTCATGTTAGTGGTTGCAATATGGTAAACTATCATCAACACAGAAGGTCCGTAAGTGGCATTTCAGTGTGGGGAGAAGTTGCAGAAGACATACACGTAGAGGAGTGAAACGAATGGCAGAAGCAGTATTAACAGTTAAGAATCTGAATAAGTCGTTTGGCCGCAAACAGGTCTTACATAAAATTTCATTTTCATGCCAGTCTGGACGAATCGTTGGTTTGGTTGGTGCAAACGGGGCAGGGAAAACGACAATCATGAAGGCCGTTTTGAGCCTGACATCATCGACTGGTGAGGTCACGATTGACGGGCAGAAGAGTACATTTGACCACCATCCAGTATTGGATGAGGTAGGCGCTTTGATTGAATATCCAAGCATTTATCCTTTTATGACTGGAAGAGATCATCTAAAGCTATTTGCAATCGGTAGAAATAAAGCCTCAGAAATTGATGACGTTATTACTGCCTTGAACATGGGTAATTACATTGATACAAAGGCGCGAAGTTATTCACTAGGGATGAAACAAAAACTTGGTGTCG
Source organism: Furfurilactobacillus rossiae DSM 15814 (assembly GCF_000428925.1). Lineage (GTDB taxonomy): Bacteria > Bacillota > Bacilli > Lactobacillales > Lactobacillaceae > Furfurilactobacillus > Furfurilactobacillus rossiae. The sequence goes on from NZ_AUAW01000016.1 coordinate 12,663, forward strand.
CAATGGCATTCTTGAACAATCCGAAATTTGTTATTTTAGATGAACCGATGAATGGATTGGATCCGCAAGCCACTAAGGAATTACGTGATTTGATTATTGCTAAACGTGATGAGGGCGTTGGCTTCTTGATTTCCAGCCATATTTTAAGCGAGTTGCAGAAACTGGCAGAGGACCTGATTATTATTGATCACGGGAAAATTGTTCAAGAAACTACAATGGATGCATTACTCAAGTCTAACAATCACTTTGTTACTGTTACAACAACAGATGATGTAAAGGCCAAACAAGTCTTAGCCGATGCGGGTTATAAACTGGTTGGAGACGAAGAAGTAAAAATTCAAACTTCTTCTGATGACGATGTCGCCAACATTTTGAAAACGTTAAATGATAATCAGTTGCCTGTTACAGATGTTCAACATGAAGATGAAGATCTTGAAGGTTCCGTGTTGAAATTACTTGATCCGGAAGACCAGGAACAGGGGGAAAAATCATGTTGACGTTATACAGACAAGAGTCATTTAAACTTTTAAAAAAGAAAAGTACCATGTGGATCACTATTTTCCTAGCTGCGGTTACGCTTGGTGTCGCTCTAATGGGACGCCTAAAGCCGGCTCTTTTCCCGGCCAAACAATTTTTTCAATCGAACTTTTTGTCCGCACCGTTTTTAGTGCTGTTTATGATTGCAGCGGTGGCCTCGACCATCACCATGGAAACACAATATGGCACCATTAAAAGTGTATTGTCACAACGTTATTCACGCACACAAGTATTAATTAGTAAGTGGCTCGTTATGTTAACGTATTCTATTTATTTATATGTCATGACGAGTGTATTGGCACTGATTGCCAAAGCTATTTTCGTTAATAGCAAATTCTCTCTGACCGATAAGGGTGATGTTCATGAAATTTGGCAGGACTGGCTAGTAACGCTTGGCTCAAACTTTTTGACTGTTTGGCTACTTCTTAGTCTGGTCTTTTTAATGGCTACACTGTTCAAGAGCTCTGCTGCAGCCATATCGATTGGAATTATTGGTTACTTTGCGCTAAGTATTATCAATGGGTTCTTGGTTGTGCTGATTCACTTGTACGAATGGGTAAAGTGGAATCCGTTAAACTTTTTGAATTATCCAGCGCAACTCAATAATCCTTCACTTAGTCAAATCACTAAGTTATCGACTACCCAATTGTTTTGGGGAAACATCGGTTATATTGCGCTATTCCTGGTCTTTGACTGGTTACTATTCCGGAAGCGTAATGTTTAAGCTGAAATAGAATTAATTAAAAGACTCAGGGATTATCACTGGTTAACACCAGTCAATAATCCCTGAGCCTTTATATTGTCTTTTAATGGAACTGCATGCCACCGTCCACTTCTATCGTTTGCCCAGTAATGTAATCTGAATCCGGACCGGCGAGAAATGATACCGCTGCTGCAACATCTTTAGGTTCAGACAACCGGCCTAGGGTAATATCTTTTGCAAAGGTTTGCATTCCCCATTCATCGTCTTTACCAGCGTTCTGACCAACTTGATGGGCAATGTCCATCATCATCGGCGTTTTAACGATTCCTGGCGCATAAGCGTTGACCGTAATGTTATCCTTGGCTAAATCACGCGCCGCAACCTGTGTAATACCACGGACGGCAAACTTTGTACCACTGTAAAGTGCAAGGTTAGGGTTACCAACGACGCCAGCTTGCGAGGTAGCATTGATGATTTTACCACCATGACCCAATGATCTAAACTGTTTGATAGCGGCTTGAATTCCCCACAAGTCACCGGCAACATTGACGTGGTATACAGTGTCAAATTGTTCAGGTGTGATTGTTTCGATAGGTGTTGTTGGTCCAAGCCCAGCGTTATTAACAAGAACGTCAAAGCCGCCAAGTTGACTAGCAACGTCATTAACAGCCTGTGAGAATTCGTCACGTTCTGCGACATTTAATTTAACTGCGATTGCTTTACCACCGTCGTCGTTAACATCATTGGCGACTTTTTGCGCGCGTTCTAGGTTTAAATCAGCTACAGCAACCGAGAAGCCATCTTTTGATAGTCGTTTTATGATTGCCTCACCGATTCCTTGTGCTCCACCCGTTACCATTGCAACTTTATTAGCCATGATAATGCCTCCTTAAAGTTTGTTACACAGGCAGAATACTTAATAAAGTATGGAAAAGCAAACAATTGTATCGACGGCGTGATGTTTGCGAACAAACCGATAATGTACGGGGAATTCACCTTAGTGTGCTTTGAAAATATAACTAAAATCAGCTGTGAATTTTTGTGTGATTGTAGACGATCACTGAAAAGAAATCAGTGATGTCTGCATGTTTATTCGTGTTTAACTCGGGTAAAACGCTTATGATTAACTTATCTTGGGGGATGACCATATGAACAAAAGTCGGGTTGAAGCATTTATTGATGCCATTATTGCGATTGTATTAACAGTATTGATTTTGGAAATTAAGGTGCCAAATGAGCCAAGTTTAAAAAAAATTTTCAGTGAGTGGCGGATGGCGTTTTCATACTTGATGACGTTCATTTTGGTCATGTTCAGCTGGTATGTACAGCACGGGATGTTTTTGGCAATCAAACGGGTCAAACTTGGTGGTTTCATTGGCGTTTGTGTGTGGTTATTCGTGCTCTCTTTTCTACCAGTGACCACGGCGTTCGTTGGCCGTTTTCCAAGTTACTGGGGTGCAGAGCTCGTCTACTTAATGGTGGCTTTATTATGGCTACTTTCAGCTCAGTTAATGTCGTTTCTCATTATTCGTGAGAACCAAGACGTGCCGGAAATGAAAGAATTTATCAAACGGCAGGCTGGTAGCGTGATGTTGACGAGTAATATCGTTTGGACAGTTGTGGCGACTGCACTGATCTTTGTGATTCCAGAGATTGGCATGTTGACGCCGATTATGACAGTGATCATCCAGATTATTTCCAACCGTCATCGAAGTCGGCAGTTATCAGCTTAAACATATGGAAATGGACGAAATGCTACTTATTTTCTAGTGGTTAAACGACGTCTTGACACTGGTTGTTAAGAATTTTCAGTTGCAATGTTTAGTTATGAGTGGTAACTTACAAATCAAGGAAAAAACGATGAGGAGGCGTTAAAAATGAAATATTTAAACTTAAAACAAGTTAATGGCGCCAACCTCAACACAACTACCACAACCTCAACCACAATGACGTGGCTGGGGCTTTTGTGGTAGTTGTTCATTATCGCAAAAGTGGCCAGCCAAGGTGTCTGTCAAAGGACATCGCGGCTGGCCTTTTTTATTAGAGTGGTGCTGTAACACGGTAAAAGTTCGACCAAATCAGGAGGAAATCCATATGAGTGAGTCAGAGCCAAAAGGTGAGTTAAAACGATCGTTATCGTCGAATCAAATGCAGATGATTGCCCTTGGGGGAACCATCGGTGTTGGGTTGTTTTTGGGATCAACGTCAACTATTAAATGGACTGGACCGTCCGTTGTGTTTGCATACGCATTCGTTGGACTGCTGTTATACCTAGTCATGCGTGCATTAGGTGAAATGATCTATGTGAATCCCACGACCGGCTCGTTTGCAGACTACGCGACGAATTATATTCACCCGTTGGCTGGCTATTTGACCAAGTGGAGCAATGTCTTTCAGTACATAGTGGTCGGAATTAGTGAAGTGATCGCGGTCGGTCAATACTTGCATTACTGGTGGCCGAACCTGCCTGATTGGATTGCCGGGGTAGTTGTGATTGTTCTTTTGACGTTGGCAAACTTAGCATCCGCACGCGCGTATGGCACATTGGAATTTTACTTTGCGATGATTAAAGTGGTCACGATCGTTTTAATGATCGTTTTGGGCGTGCTGGTTATCTTCGCCGGTTTAGGTAATCATTGGCATCCATTAGGCTTAAGCAATCTGTGGTCTCATGGTGGGTTCTTTACTGGTGGTATTCGCGGCTTCATTTTTGCCATGTCCGTAATTATCGGCTCGTATCAAGGTATTGAAGTGCTGGGGATTACTGCTGGGGAGGCCGCCGATCCGCAAAAAGCTATCGTATCCTCTGTTAAGTCGATTGTTTGGCGGATTCTGATTTTCTATATTGGTGCAATCTTCGTCATCGTGACGATTTATCCGTGGAATCACTTGGCTGCATTGGGATCACCGTTTGTTGAAACGTTCTCTAAGGTTGGAATTGCTGGGGCAGCCGGGATTATTAACTTTGTTGTGCTGACGGCGGCGATGTCTGGTGCCAACTCAGGGATTTACAGCTCCAGTCGGATGTTGTACAAACTCGCGCGCGATGGTGAAACGTATCGCGGTCTGGGCAAACTATCACGTCGTCAGGTGCCATTACGCGCAACTCTGTGCATTTCCGCTGGGATCCTGATTGGCCTGATTTTGAATACATTATTGTCCGTTGTGAATCATGCGACGGCTAACATCTTCGTTTTGGTTTATAGTTCAAGTGTGTTACCAGGGATGGTGCCGTGGTTTGTAATCTTATTGTCAGAGTTACGATTCCGTCACGCAAATCCTGATGTGATGAAAACTCATCCGTTTAAAATGCCATGGTATCCATATTCAAACTACTTTACGATTTTCGCTCTGATTTTAGTGGTAATCTTTATGTTCATCAATCCAGATACTCGCATTTCAGTCAGCATTGGTTTCGGTGTTCTGGGTTTGCTCAGTCTACTGTTCTTCGTCCGCCGCTGGTCTGGGAAGGCGACGCCCGAACCTGGTGAGTACAAACATGAATCATATGAAAAAAAGGATTAACCGGCGCTCAGCTGAAATGTTTACTTGAAAAAGTTATTAATCCAATGAATCACTGTATCTGCCAGTTTTTATAATTGGCAGATACATTTTTTATAAAAACCGTTTTTCTTGATATGGATCAATTTAATTGTGCACAAATTATTCTAATAATAAGGGTGTTCTAGCAAACCACAATTATTATCGGAGGACGGATAAACATGTCAAAACATTACGAAGCAAAAATTGTGTCATTAAACGCGGCTAAGATAGGTTCCAATCCTCATGGAACTGCTGAATTTACTGAGGATGAAAGCACGTTAACAATCAAAATTGAAATGTTTGATACACCCGCAAATACACAACATTGGGAACATTTCCACGGCTTCCCAGAAGGCAAGGTAGCCGCCATTGCGACGATGGCACAGGATGCCAATGGTGATGGCTTTGTAGATTTACCTGAGACGGAACCAGTATCTGGGACAACAATGGTGCCGTTTGATGCTGCACCTGAAAGGATGTCAATTCCAAACGATACATATCCTGTATCAGATGGTGATGGTCACTTTGTTTACGAAAAGACGGTTCCGCTTGACGAATTGCAACAACAGTTTAAATCGGCGTTTGGAACGACTGACTTACAGCTAGACAAGCGGGTTGTTTATGTTCATGGTGTGCCGGAGAGCCTTGAACTGCCTGACACAGTTGCTGGTGTGGTCGGCCCTTACGATGCACATGTTACCTTACCGATTGCAGTTGGTAAGATTGAAGCGACTGACTGATCAATTGAAATGTATATGAAGAAACGCGCACTGAAGTTTTCCCGTTATAGGATGCTCGGTGTGCGTTTTATGTTCTGATGGTCTAAATTGTTTAAAACACTAATCTTAGAAAGACAATTGATAAGTGATTTCGTGCGTCTGCGGTTTTCCTGGTGTCAGCATCACGGCGCCAAACTGTGGGTGGTTCATGCTGTCTGGCAGTGCCTGAGCTTCCAGAGCAACGCCAAGATAAGGACTGCCATACCCGCCTGTTCGTTTGAAGTTCATATTGTCATGAGTAAAACTATTGGCGGTAAAGACAACTAAGCCGTTTCTTGCTGAATGAAGGGTTACTGATCGGTGGGTTTTAGGATCTGTCAATGTCGCAATGACTTGTTCGTTCCGCGTTGGTTCCACTTTGTAGACATCATCCAGTCCACGTTCAGGGATTGACTGAAGACCATTGATTGCCGCCTTAAGAGGCGTTGGTCTTTCAAAATCATAAGGTGTGTTGGTTAATTCCTCAAATTCACCGGTTGGGAGTTTTTCAGAGTTTAAAACTAATCGCTGAGTACTGTTGATTTGAAGAACATGTGCTTCAATCGAATTTTGATCACCAAGATTGAAATAGGTGTGGACAGTTGGATTGAACGGTGTAAATTGATCAGATTGACCAGTGAAGCTTATTTTGACACGGTTGTCATCCGTTAGTGCGTAATGAATTGTGACATCTGAATCTCCAGGGAAACCGTCGTCTTGAGAGGTGAACTTATGATGCATGGCAATGGTAGGGGTTTTGCCAGAGTAGTCAAATTGACCATCCCAAATGACCGTATTAAAACCATGAGGTCCTCCATGTAATGTGTTATGGCCCTCGTTGGTTGGTACTGTGACAGGACGACCATTGATTGAAAATTGTCCTTTTGAGATTCGACCCGCTGTGCGCCCAATCGCCATGCAAACGTAAAATGGATTGGCTAGATAGTCTTCACTGTGTGGGTAGTTTAAAACCAGATTATGTGGCTGGCCTTCAGCATCCGGAACGTTGATTTCATATAAAGTAGCGCCTAACGTTAAGACTGACAGAGTTACACCGTGACTATTTGTGAGTGACAACTTTTGAACACGTTGACCACGACAGTTATCAAAATCAGTAAGCAGTGCTTTTGTAGATTGTGTCATATTGCAGTCCTCTTTTTAGTGTATTTATTGATAATGCACAAAAGAGGCCATTATCCTCATTGAACGTGATGGTTGGCCCCTTCGTGTATTTCATTATTTTGTTTCTGGCAATTCTTTGTAATCGAAGTCATTGAATGTCGCTGGTTGTTCATAGCCAGCATAATCGACAGCAGCGAGTCCAACGAATGCACCAGTGAAGAAACCACCATAAGTTTGAAGAACATAGTCATCTGATAATACAGCAGCGTCTAACTCAACAGGAATGTTATGCCAAGTCGTGCCGTCAAATGAGTAGTCGTAACTGTAATGGTCTTTACGAACCTGAGTACGGAACCAAACAGCTTCTGTGCCTTCAGGAATTACGATGGCATCATCCTTAAGATAAGAGGTGTACGTGTCACGGTTATTTTCAGCAACTTCAATAACACGTCGCTTCTGATCGTCGAGGGTCACGAATACCCATGACCAGTGGTTATCATTGTAGAAATTAGTTAAACCAGCCATCTGCTGGTAAGTGAATGGATCAAACGTCACTTTTACCTGAGCGTTGAAGTTAAACGCTTGCCAACGACGGGCAATCATTGACACATTGAAATCACTGGCTAGTGAATCATGGCCAATTAAGGTGAGTTTGCCATCGCCGACAGTACCCATATTGGCGTCGAATGGAATCCGCAGCGTGTTCCAGTTTAAGTCAAGCTTCTCACTTGAGAAGTCATCATGTTGTGAGTTGTCAGCGGGTGCTTCGGTTGGAATGGCATCTTTTGGAGCATTGACTTCAACTTGGCCACCATGTCCGCCAACGACTCGTGGCCAGCCATTTTCATCCCATGAAACTTGTTGAATAGAAGTTTCGCGACCTAATGTGCTCCACCCGCGTGGGTCGTGACTAGATTCATTTTTATGGTTCCAAGGACGGGATACTAATGATGCGTAGTACCATTCACCACTTGGTGTGTTTACAAGAGCACCGTGACCTTGTTTCTGTAGATAAAAGTCTGGTGTATCAAAGTTAGTAATGAATGGGCCATCTGGTTCAGATTCAAAGCTATCCGCATCGAGTGTTTGAGACCGGGCAACAACTTCTTCATGGGTGAAGACAGTTCCGCCTTGAGCTGCAAACAGATAATATTGGTTGTCGATGTTGTAGAGGTGTGGACCTTCGACCAATTTCACATCAGTGCCACGATAGATGGTACGAGCCGTTTTAGGCATGAGTTTCATTGTTGAAGTATCAAATTCTGTCAGGGTGATACCGTTAAATGGATGACGGTATTCGCGGTGATCCCATGTTTGTTGAACCAGATATTTTCGACCATTTTTGTCGTGGAATAGGGATGCATCAAAGCCAACACCATTAACCTTGATTGGATCAGTCCATGGTCCACGGATATCTGTCGCAGTGGTGAGATAATTGGTCATATCCTTGAAGGCACCTTCAGTGATTTTTACATCTGTATAGATGAGCCAGAATTTGCCATCGGCATATGATAGATCTGGTGCCCAAATACCACCTGAGGCAGGATTGCCTTTCATATCCAACAAAGTTGTTGTGGATAAAGGCGATGGCAATAAGTTCCAGTGCACCATGTCTTTAGATTCGTGCAAACGAACACCAGGAAACCATTCAAACGTTGAATTGGCAATATAGTACGTATCACCGACACGAATCATGCTAGGATCGGCATTAAAGCCAGGCAGTACAGGATTTTGAATTTTCATGATGATTTTGCTCCTTTATTTTTTAAATACTAATGTTTAATTCGGATTAGTTTTGGTGATGCAACGCATCAATCTCTTTATTGATTTTTTCAACTTCAGGATCTGATAATGGATATTTGCTCATAATCCACATTGCAACGACGGCCAAGATAATTGGTAACCAAATCATCGACCATTGAATCCCAGTTAATGCGGAAGCACTTTGGGTGGCATGCTTTCCGTTAAAGTTAGTAAATGCGTTGATATAGCCGGGGATAATACCACCGAGGGCTAAACCGATTTTGAAGAATAGTCCCATGATTGCGTTGATAATGCCGGCAACCCGTTTGTGTGACGTATATTCACCATATGAGACAACTTCTGGAACTAATGACCACATATAACCAGTGGCGGCAGTAATGCCCCATTGCATCAAGAAACGACCTACATAACCTAATAAGACAGCGTTCTTAAATGCTGGAAAACTCCATACCCACAGAATTAATTGACCAATGATGAACAAGGTTAAGAAGAGGTAGAAGAACTGTTTCTTACCAATGTGTTTACGAACGATTGGCCATAGGAAGACAAGGAAAATACCAGGAATTGATCCGATTAGGTTAATAGATGCCATCCATTCTGGGTGACCAATGTTGTACTGCATGTAAAATGGCCATACAGTATTGCCAAAGAACATGAATGTAAAACCGATCAGGAAGAATAAACCAAGAATCTGCAAGGGTTTGTTACGTTTGATTTCAGCAAACAAATCTGAATATTTAACGGATGCAGTTTCTTTTTTTGTGGGCAGGACCCGTTCCTTAATCCCAAAGAAAGTACACATCAACAGAACGAACCCAATCACCATGTAAATACTCATTACTTTAAAGTAGGCGGGGCCGGCACCAGCGGCGGCATAGTTACCTAAGTTCATGTGAATGCCGAAGAATCCGATATCCTTAGATTGTGGATTAGGAGAGGCGAGTTGAACAAAGAGCGGCAGGAAAGTGTAAACCAACAGGTTACCAATGTTAGCTTCTGTCATCCGGACTGTCGTCAAGGTTGAAACTTCTTGATTGTCCCGTGTCAATGATGCGTTCAGCGCGCCATAGGGGATGTTAACAAACGAGTAAACTAACGCCGTTGCTAAGTAGGAAATAAACGCGTAGGGGATGTTTCCTCGTAGAGAAGGGATAGGCAGGAATAAAAGCGCTGCCAAAATAGTTAGTGGAATGCCAAAGTAGATAAGGTAGGGACGGTATTTACCAAGCTTCGGATTACGTTTGTCGACGAAAGCGCCGACCCAAGGATCCCAAAAGACATTAACCCAACGAACGACCAGGAAAATTGTTGCACCGACGGCAGCAGAAATACCGTAAACAGTTGTTAAGTAGAACAGCAACATGGAACCGACCGTTCCGAAAATTAAGTTTTGCGCTAAGTCACCAGCACCATAGCTGATGCGCTCACGCCAGGAAAGCTTCGCAAACTCATTGTCATGCGAGTTCTCCTTATTTTGTGTATCCATTCGTGTATCCTCCATTACGAAAGGCCGTAACATAAACAGACGGCAAAGGGAGCAGGGATCTCTTTGGAAAAATTAACGATACATTTATCAATGTAGGTTGCATTTTGGACTATTCATATCACGGCCTTACGTTATTAATTTTCTGTATTTGAATTATTTGTTGTGTCAGTGGCTGCTGTTTCAGTTTCACCAGCGCGTGAACGCAATGTTGCTTCAATTTCTTCAAGTGAACGATTACGTGTTTCGAAGACTTTGCTGTGAACAAACCAGATAGCAACGAAACAAAGTGCCATGTAACCTAGGAACAGACTCCCAGTGCCGAAGAAGTTAAGCAATGGGGGGAAAGTAAGTGAAACAATCATGTTGGCGCCCCAGTTAATGACACTACTGAAGGAGTTTCCTAAACCACGAATGTTTAATGGGAAGACTTCACCAATCATGACCCACATAACTGGGCCCCAAGTGGCGGAGAAGAAAGCAATGTAGATAGTTAATGCAAGAACACAGACGATAGCGGCGGCAAATGATCCATGTGAGAATTTCATTGCAACGCTCATAACGAGCAATGAGACACCCATCCCGATACCACCGCCAATTAGCATCTTTTTACGGTCAATCTTATCCATAATGGCGACCGCAATAGCAGTAACGATAACGTTGAAAATTCCGATTCCAATGTGAGCAAGTAAAGCGGCCGAAACACCAAAACCAACGTCGGTGAAAATAGTTGGCGCATAGTAGAGCACGGTGTTACAACCCATAACTTGTTGGAAAATAGCTAATCCAACACCAATGACTAAGGCTGGACGCACTGTTTTGCCAAATAACTCGTGCCAACCACCACTCTTGATAGCGGCTTGTTGTTTGATCTGAGCGAGTTCTTTAGAGACAGCATCCTGGTCGTTATGGTTCATTTGATTCAGAACGGCGGTCGCAGTTTCTAAGTCACCGTTCTTAACTAAGAAACGAGGACTTTCAGGCAGTAACAAACCACCTAAGAATAAAATAGCAGCTGGGAGGGCAGCAAAACCAAGCATCCAGCGCCAACCAGTATAGAAGCCAGAGAAACTGTAGTTAGTGATGTAGGCTAGCAAAATCCCAGTCATAACCATCAACTGGAAGAGGCTTGAAACAGTACCACGTTTGTCAGCAGGTGCTAATTCAGCTAAGTAAGTAGGGATTAAGGCTGATGCGGCACCGACACCCATTCCTAAAATGATCCGAGAAAGAATTAATGTCCAAAACTCTGGGGAAAATGCAGATCCTAATGCCCCGACAAAAAAGATAATTGATGAGAGCAAAACCAGTTTGCGACGGCCAAAACGATCGGACATTGGCCCAATAATAGCGGCACCAAGAACGGCACCTAACAGAACGGCACTAACGACCCACCCTTGTTGCCATGAACCGAGGTGCAGTTGCCGTTGAATAAATAGAATGGCACCTGAGATAACCCCAGTATCATAACCAAAGAGCAAACCACCAAGTGCTCCGAAAAAATAGACGAAGCCTGTTGATACTTTTCTCATGTTATTTCTCCTAATTAATATGTTTTGAAAGTTTGTAAGTTGATTATTAGTTAGAAGATTTGAGTTAGTGTTCTTAAACAACTAACAGTGCAGAGTATAAATTCGATTGACAATAATTGCAAGCGCTTTCCAAAAATATTGTGAAAAAAGTGCATGTTGTTTTTATGAACTACAGTGATCCTTGCTATATTTGAATTTGTGGGATTGTGACGGAATTGGCGGCCTTTATAAGGAAAACAATTTGATAAAATGTTTTACTTAACAAATATCACTTTAAAAAGTTTCGTGAAAGGGCTTGCATTTTCAAAATTGAGGAGCTATGATTCAAATCGTAAGTTGGTTGTTAGCAAAAACTATCTCAAACAAATTCATTTGGAGGAATTCATTCATGGCTTATTGGAATGTTGATAAAGTACCTTATGTTGGTACTAGCGATTTGAAATCAGGTTTAGGTTTCCACTATTACCAACCAGACAAAGTGGTTGCCGGCAAAAAGATGCGCGACTGGTTACGGTTTTCTGTAGCCTACTGGCACACATTTGATCAACGCTTAGTTGACCCATTTGGTGATGGGACTGCCCAACGTCCTTACGACAAGTACACTGACCCAATGGACCAAGCCTTGGCCAAAGTTGATGCAGCGTTCGAATTTTATGACAAGTTAGGCGTTGACTTCCTATGTTTCCATGATCGTGACCTTGCTCCAGAAGGTAACACGTTGCGTGAAACAAACAAGAATCTGGACAAAGTTGTTGATAAGATTGTTGAATACCAAAAGACATCCGGTATGAAGGTTCTTTGGAACACATCAAACTTATTTACAAACCCTCGTTTCGTTGAAGGTGCTGGTACTTCTCCATACGCTGACATCTTTGCTTACTCAGCTGCCCAATTGAAGCACAGCTTGGAAATTGGTAAGCGGGTTGGTTCTGAAAACTATGTCTTCTGGGGTGGTCGTGAAGGTTACGAATCACTTTGGAACACTGATATGAAGAAGGAACAGGAACACGCTGCTAAATTCTTCCACATGGCTAAGGACTACGCTAACGAAATTGGTTTTGATGCTCAGATGTTGCTTGAACCAAAACCAAAGGAACCAACGACTCACCAATACGACACAGATGCAGCCACAACTATTGCATTTATGAAGGAATATGGTTTGGATAAAGACTTCAAGTTGAACCTTGAAGGTAACCATGCCAACTTGGCTGGGCACACTTATCAACACGAAATCAAGACTGCTGTTGATGCTGGCTTGCTTGGGTCATTGGATGCCAACCAAGGTGACAAGTTGATTGGCTGGGACATTGATGAATACCCATCAAACTTGTATGAGACCACTGCTGCTATGTATGAAGTTCTTTTGAACGGGGGTATCGGACCTCGCGGTGGTTTGAACTTCGATGCTAAACCACGTCGTTCATCATTCGAACCAAACGATTTGTTCTACGGTCACATCGTCGGCATGGACAGCTTTGCTGCTGGTCTGTTAGTTGCTGACCGGATGTACCAAGACAAGGTTTTGGAAAACTTGAAGGCAGAACGTTACAGCTCATACAAGTCTGGTATTGGTGCTGAAATCGAAAGTGGCAAGGCTGACTTTAAGTCTCTTGAAGCATATGCCATTGACAAGCCTCAATCTGAATTGATTGCTGCAACGCACTCAGATCACCTTGAACAAGTTAAGGACACTATCAACCACTACATCGTTGACACTTTAGGTAAATAATTGTTAGTCAAATAAGCTTCACCGGTGTAATCAAACGGCGGCACTGCGGAAAGTTCTCCGTGATGCCGTCGTTTGTGTCAAAATAAACAACGTACTTCTTGTTATCCAAAAGTATGTGTTGTGGAGGATTTACTATGAGTTATGTATTGGGTGTGGACCTCGGCACTAGTGCTGTTAAGGTTTCTGCCATTGATAAAACGGGAACGATTAAAGCCCAACAGAGCTACGATTACCCACTTAGCCAACCTAAACCTGGGTACAGTGAACAAAACCCCGAAGATTGGGTGATGGGAACGACGGTCGCTATTGTACGTTTGATTCTTAATGATGGCATTGCGGCTGCGGATATTGACGGGATCAGCTATTCGGGGCAAATGCACGGGCTTGTTTTACTTGACGCTAACAATCAAGTTTTGCGACCGGCTATTTTGTGGAATGACACACGAACAACTAAACAGTGTGAAGAAATCTCCGCCAAAATGGGCGATGATTTCATTGAAATCACCAAAAACAAGTCACTGGAAGGTTTTACCTTACCCAAGTTACTGTGGGTGAAGGAAAATGAACCGGAAACCTTCGCTAAGGCAGCAACATTTTTGCTACCTAAGGATTACGTTCGGTACCGGATGACGGGAAAATTAGGAATGGATTACTCAGACGCTTCCGGAACTGTGCTTGAAGACGTGATGAATCATGAATGGAGTACCAGAATTTGCAAGATGTTTGATATTCCTGAGTCAATTTGCCCACCACTAATGGACTCAATTGACTATGTTGGTAACATTACGCCAAATTATGCAGAATTTTCTGGATTGGATACCCATACCAAAGTGTTTGCAGGTGGTGCAGACAACGCTTGTGGTGCAGTGGGTGCCGGCATCTTACACCCCAATATGGTGCTGTCCAGTATTGGTACATCAGGTGTTGTCCTGAAGTATGAAGAAGATCCAAGCATTGATTATAAGGGCACACTTCAATTCGAGAATCACGCCATTCCAAATGCCTATTATTCGATGGGTGTGACACTGGCAGCCGGATACAGTCTGAACTGGTTTAAAAAGACGTTCGCTAAAGATACTGATTTTAGCGCATTTGTGGCCTCAGCTAATGAATCACCAGTAGGTGCAAACGGATTGCTATTTACGCCGTATATTGTTGGTGAACGCGCACCATATGCTAACGCAGATATTCGCGGGAGTTTCGTTGGTATTGACGGTACTCAAACGCGTAGTGACTTTGTGCGTTCTGTGTTGGAAGGAATCGTGTTCTCGTTCCGTGATATTTTAGATTTGTTCGAACAAAATGGCAGCCAGTTTGATACCGTTGTTTCAATTGGCGGGGGCGCCAAGAGTCCACTGTGGCTACAGATTCAAGCCGATATTTTCAATGTTGATGTGGTTAGCTTAATAAACGAACAGGGACCTGGATTGGGTGCTGCCATGTTAGCGGCTGTTGGTCTCGGCTGGTTCGATACTGTTCAAGATTGTGCTGCCCAGTTCGTTCACTTTGGGACTGTCTATCATCCAATTGAAAAGAATGTGGCAAAGTACAAAGAATTACACAAAATTTATCAAACAATCTATCCGTCAACGAAAGAGCTGTCCTCACGTTTGCTGGCGTTTAGACGCAAAAATTAGGGACGACATGGTATCGATTTAGGAACACTCCTGTTATTTATGCATACTTACCGCCGTCTTTATGCATTATACTAATTGCATAGAATTGATAAGGTGGGGTTGAAGGTGAGTAGCAAAGTTTTAAATCAGGATGTCATGCGCAGTGTGAATCAGAAATTGGTTCTTCAACAGATTTTTAATGAGGGACCAATATCGCGGATTGACGTTTCTAAGAAAATTAAATTAAATAAATCAACAGTGTCTACCTTATACAACATGCTAAAAGAAAACTCTTTGGTGGTGGAATTGGGCCAGGGCGAATCAACTAGCAGCGGTGGTCGCAAACCGATTTTTACGCAGGTGAACGCTCACTGGGGTTATACAGTCAGTTTTGAAATTGGGTACCGTCATCTTCATATGATGACTAACTACTTAAATGGTGACATTATTTCGTTTCGCAATTTTGATATCGTCGGGATGGACATTCATCAGATCATTGATGCAATGCGTGCAAAAGTGCGGCAGATTAATATTCCGGGAACCTTACACGGGTTACTAGGCATTGGAGTAGCTGTTTCTGGAACTGTTTTGGATGAACACGTTGTGCATGCACCGTTTATCGATATGAAGGATGAAAATATCGTTCGAAGTCTTACTGGCGAATTTCAAGTGCCAGTTATGATGGAAAACGAGGCCAATTTGTCTGCTATTTACGAGCGTGACTTCAATGAAGCAGGCCTGTATCTAAATACAATCACAGTCAGCATCCATAAAGGGATTGGTGCCGGGATAATTATTGATAGTCAGCTTTACCGCGGCTTAAATGGTGAGGCCGGTGAAATTGGACGAAGCATTATGATGGATGCAAACGTAGGTATGTTAGACAATTTTCGTAAAGTGGAAGATTTCTGCTCTGAAGATGCCATTATTGGGTTTGCTCAGGGTGTTAAAGAAGATCCAAGTTTACAACGAGATGACTTAGTGGATCTATTTCGTAGTGATGACGCAGACATTAAGAAAATTCTGGATGAATTTACGACTGCCATTGCCAAAATTATTTTCAATGTAGCCAGTGAGTTTGATCCAGAAGCAATCTTCATTAATTCACCGTTAATTGACGAATTACCGTCATTGCTTGAACAAATTCGTCAGAAGTATCAACTAATTTCTCGGAATCGCACCCGCATTCGGCTAGCAAAGGATTCACAGCATGCAACATTACTTGGCGCATGTTCTCTTATTACGCATCGCGTTCTTAAAATGGATGATTATGCACTGAAGTTTGTGTAAGGCTAGATCCTGATTTATTTATTTTTTATGCGTCATTTTAAATTCGATTGATAAGAGGGCAATGATTCAGTGATTTTCTGAATGATTGTCTTTTTCTTTAAACGTAAATGGTCAAAATAAAAAGTATGCAATGTGAAAGAAGAGAGATCATGGAAAAAGTCGTGTGGCCGGAAGCTGGTAAAAGGATGCTAGCAGGTAAGGTTTTTCGACAGACAGATGAGTTATTGGAAATTAGGTTACAAACACGTCGGGAAGTGAAATCGTTTAATGACACTGATTCCGCAGATTTGAAATCGCGAGAACAGATTATTCGTCATTTGTTTGGGAGTATTGGCAAAGATTTTTACATTGATTCACCGTTTCACTGCGATTATGGCGTCAATATCAAGGCAGGTGACAATTTAAAGGTAAATATGGGCTGCACGTTTCTAGACTCTAATGTGATTAATATTGGTAATGATGTTTTGATTGCACCAAATGTTGGTTTGTATACGGCAGGTCATATTGTGGATCCAGAATTACGCAAAAAGCCATCTGCTTTGCAATATGCTTTACCGATTAACATTGGCAATAACGTTTGGATAGGCGCCCAGAGTATTGTGTTACCTGGTGTGACGGTCGGTGATAATACGATTATCGGTGCTGGCAGCGTTGTAACTCGTGATTTACCAGCAAATGTCGTTGCAGTCGGAAATCCTTGCCATGTATTACGTAAAGTGAATGGCCGAGACAAACGCGAGTTTTTAGGACGGCCGTTTAGTGCAGCGATGGACGATTAAAATTTAATGATTTCGATGGTGAGGCCGGCTCTGCAATTGGGTTGGCCTTTTGATGTCCTCAAATGGAATTAAAACGGAAAACTTACGATTTGTTAGTTCAAAAATGACGATGACCGTTTCTCGCTGGGCACCTTTGTTAGCGCGAATATCACGAACTGATTATGATTAAGCGTAAATAATTGGTGCATGGAAATGTTTTATACTCAATCTTTGTGCTAAACAAGCACGTGATCGGTTGAATCAAAAGAGAGAAGGCAGTCGCATGAAAAATATGAATAAGGATAGTCATGCGTCAATGGATATGAATAATGACAGTGACCTGATGCAGCACGGCGGTGAAATGATGCATATGGGCAACATTACGCAAAAATTTTGGGTGTCATTAGTTGTCTCAATTCCGGTTGTAATTTTGTCACCCGTATTGCTGAATCGTTTCTATCCAGGACTCGCTTTTCCTGGATCAGAATGGTTACTGGTAATGCTAGCGTCGTTTATGTATTTTTACGGTGGCGCACCATTCCTTCGTGGCGCACGTGCCGAACTAAAGGATCGTCATCCGGAGATGATGACATTGATTGCCATCGGGATTTCCGTTTCCTATTTCTACAGCATTTATGCGTTTATTATGAATACGTTTGTCGGTGGCACAAACGTTATGGATTTCTTCTGGGAATTAGCCACACTGATCGACATTATGTTGTTGGGGCACGTCATTGAAATGAATGCCGTGATGTCTGCAGGTAACGCTTTGCAGAAAATGGCCGCACTGTTACCAAATGATGCAACACTAGCAAATACAGATGGCACCACAAGTGACGTGCCGTTGTCAGAAGTTCAGGTTGGTCAAACAGTGCTAGTTAAAGCTGGCGAGAATATTTCGACTGATGGCACGATTGTCGATGGTCAAACGTCGGTTAATGAAGCGATGGTCACTGGCGAAGCACGTGACGTCACGAAAGACGTTGGTGACGAGGTTATTGGGGGCTCGACAAATGGTGCCGGCGTTATCCAAGTAAAGGTTACCGGGACTGGAGAATCAGGATATCTGTCCCAAGTGATGCAGTTGGTCAATAATGCGCAGAAAGAAAAGTCTAACGCTGAAGGCGTTGCTGATCGTGTAGCTGGGTGGCTAGTGTATGTGGCTGTTGGTGTTGCCCTAATTGCGTTTGTCCTCTGGTGGATCATCGACAAGAACTTTAATTTTGCTTTGGAACGAATGGTCACCATTCTTGTGATTGCTTGTCCTCATGCTCTCGGTCTCGCTATTCCGTTGGTTGTTGCTCGCTCTACATCCATTGGGGCCAAAAACGGGTTGTTGACGCGCAAACGGCAGGCGTTAGAGGATGCAAGGCGGTTAAACGTAGTGATGATGGATAAAACGGGGACGTTGACAGAGGGAAACTTTGCCGTTTCTGACGTTGAGAGCTTTACAGCTGACCATGACGCTGATGGTATTCTAGCAGTCATGGGCGGTCTAGAAACCGGCTCATCCCACCCCCTATCAGTCGGTATTATTAAGGAACTCGAAGCCCGACACAAAGCGAGTGTCGCTGTAAACAATATCAATAACTTGCCTGGAACGGGGATTGAGGGCGACTATCAGGGTCATCATGTTGCAATTGTGAACGAACGTTTTGTGAATGAAAACAAGATCGATTACGATCAGAGCGAATTTAATGAATTGTCTTTGCAGGGGAACACGGTGAGTTTCTTGATCAGCGACAATCGTTTGTTAGGATGGGTTGCTCAAGGTGATCAACTGAAGGAAAGCTCAAAAGCTTTGATCGATGGCTTGAAGGCTCGCGGCATTCGTCCAGTTATGCTGACAGGTGATAACAAGCAGGTCGCCGGATTGATTGCCAAACGTTTGGGAATTCCTGACGAAGATGTGCATGGTGAACTGAAGCCAGAAGACAAGGAAGTTATTGTCAAACAGTATCAGGATCAAGGATTAGTTGTTGCAATGGTGGGCGATGGTGTCAATGATGCACCGAGTCTGGTTCGCGCAGATATTGGTATTGCTATTGGTGCTGGCACGGACGTTGCCGTTGATTCTGCCGATATCGTGCTGGTTCGTAGCGATCCGTCCGATATCTTGCATTTCCTCGATTTAGCACACAACACAACAAGAAAGATGGTCCAAAACTTATGGTTCGGGGCTGGTTATAACATCTTCGCCATTCCGTTGGCCGCAGGCATTCTAGCATTTGTTGGCATAATTCTTAGCCCAGCCGTTGGTGCGTTGCTCATGGGGCTCAGTACGGTGGTCGTGGCGATCAATGCGCAAACGTTGAAAATTTAAGGTGCCTTGATCAAGGGGCAATTAGTTTTAGGGAACGGGCTGGCAACCTCTGTGATCAAGGAAAGCGGCACAATCACAAAAAGGTGAAATCTAACGCTACGTTTGGTAAACGTAATGTCAGATTTCACCTTTTTGTGTGATTACAATTCTTTCATGGGCTGGTTATATCCGTGGTCGCCAAATGGTTGTAATTTTGTCAGCCATTCTTTCTTAAGCTCTTTGAGTGTATACCGCATGTTTAACACGTCGGTGGCATCCTTTCGATACAATTCGCTAAACTCAAAGTTTTCTGCACCATACTTTCGCCAATCGGCTAACAAGTCTGGATTGGGAAAGCTACCATTGTTTAAATTTTGTTGGTAAAAGGACCACCGATTTTTGAGGTTGGGCACAGCGGCAATGTATATTTTACCGTTCGCTTTATTTTTCAGTTGAATCACACCATAATCGATTTCAATTTTTGCATATTGATCCAACAGTTCTTGCTTTCGTTTGGGATTCATTAGTTCCTCCTTTGTTACTTGTTTTCTACTAGTATCAGCATCCACTCATACGAATCTCATAACGATGTGCACCAAATTGGTAGCGAGTTGGTTGAGATCGGTAAAGTCGAGAAAACGTTGGTTACCATAAATTTCCTTCAACGTCGCAGCGTCATCACCCAGGGCAGCGGAAAGGACAACAATGCCTTCTCTTTCGGCTTCATGAACGATCTGTTGTAAGTCATCCTTAGCTAAGTCACCGGTGTAGTTTGGCATTGCTTTGGGTTGACCGTCGCTAAGATTGATCAGCAGTTTTGTTTGCTCAGTTCGTGCTGCAAGTTTGTCCGCCAGAATTTTGAGAGCGCTACCATCACGATTGTTATTCAACGCTTTGATGGTCGTCAAACGTAGCAAGGCGATGTCATAATCTTCGTTAAATTCTTTATAAGCATAGATGGAAGTGCGTTCACGTTCACTAACATCTGCCGTATCACCATTGATGGTTAACGGAATGTTTAGATCTCGACAGAAGGCGGTGAGAGCGAAGAGTGCTGTTTGCTCATGCTTGATGCGGTTATCCTCAACCATTGAAGCAGATTGATCAACGCGGATGGCAATTGCTAGTGAGGGGTCTTCATCAGGAGTCCGCTTTTTTGTGAAGTAACCGAAATCTTGATTAACAACTTTACTAGCATCGAATTGTTGTCCAAACACTTTACCCTTAGCGACATCGCTAGCGTGCTCATTCTGCAGGATTTCGCGCATTTGTCGAACTAGTTGATCCGTAATAAGGTGGTTGGATTGTAGCTTTTCATTGGCTAGTTTAACGTCGGCGGGCGTGATCTTGGGAACGTGAACGATAAGACCTTCACGTGCATGAATGGTATTTTTCAAACTTTCGCGAGCTGATTGATTTAACGCTTTTCGCGTTTGTTTGGCGGCATCGGTATCGATCACTGGCATCGAGAGTGTTTCGCCTTCGTGAAAACTTTCTTCTTGTTGCTCGGTACCGATCATACTGGTTACGTCGAGGCTAGCGTCACGTTTGACAACTTCGGCTGTGACTTTATCACCGTCTGGTTGAACATTATTATCTTCACTCTTAGTGTCTAGCGACTTTTCATTGTCAGGTGAGATGGGTTGCTTATCAGCTTCTGAATCTCGGTCAGGCTTATTCTGGTCAGCAACAGCAGGTGTGGTCGGTTCACTGACCGATGGCTTAACGTCTTGTTGTGTATGAGTAGCAGGAATGGTTCGTTTGACAGCCGATTGGGTGGCCAAACTGACGAGTTGATCCCAAAGTCCGGCATCCACAATTGCCTGTTTCAATAGTTCAATTTCGAGTTCATCAGTGGTGATTTTATAGAGAACCATCTGATCAAACGATTTAAGAATATCTGTAAAAGCAGTGCTGGCAGACCAATAAAGGTAACTCCGCATTCCAGCGACACCGTGAATACCATTGGCCTTTGCCGTTTCATCAAGTAAACGAATAATGTTTGCCATCACGGTCAGCAATTTTTCGTCATGTAGACCACTTTTTGCGGAAGCGCGGGCAACCATGACCGGGATGGTCGGTAAGTCCATCTTTTCGGAATACTGCATCCGGTCTCGCAGAGATTCGTTTAGTGGTCGGTTACCTTGATAGTTTCGGTTAGTTGTTAACACCACGACCGTGTCAGGATGTCGTCGAATTCGACCTTGTAGGGTTTCCAACGTTCCATTAGGTTCCAAAACCGAGTTCAACGCAACCAACACGGACGCGTCACGGATGACAGTCGGTTCTTGGATTTCTAGCAAGTAACCGTTTTGAACGGCCTTAACGATTTCGGAAGGATAAAAACGATAGCTAACGGATTGATGGCTATCTTGATAATGTTGCAAATAGGCCTTGGCGTCCTTCTCAGACAACTTCAAGCGGTCGGCCAAACGTGAAATAACTTCTGCTTGTGACTGACTCTCATCAAAGATGGTTTGTAGTTCGGAATCTTCGTCCAAGACAGGCAACAGGGAACCGAGAATATCGGATTTATCCATATCTGCAAAACAGGTAATTTTTGTGTAGGGCAGTTGTAAATCAGCGGAAAGGGCCTTTGCCAGTTGCGTTTTGCCGGAACCAGCGTCACCTTCCAATAGTAAATTTGTAATGCGCATTTCCGGCATTTGCCAGGTGGCGATGATGGTATTGGCAATCCGCCGTTCTTGTTCACTGGTCACGTGAGAAGCCGGTTTCTGCCAGATTATCGCTTGTTCCACGGTGGAATAGTCGGTGCGCTGTTTTTGTAATGTGGTACTCATGATTCTAACTCCTTAATTTTTGTGCAACACTCTGCTCTTAATACCCCAATTTTTTTAATTCGCCGGCAAGCAGGCGGTAACGTTCGCCGTACAACTCTCCGTCACTTTGCAGTTGGTCATAGAAAAATTGGATATCGTGTGCAATGGTTTCGTTATCGGCATCAACATTGATTTCGAACCCAGTTCCTTGTAACGCGTGTTTGATAATTGCAAGGTGATCCGGGTCGTATAGATCGTCCATTTTGTAGGCGGCTTCCATAAAGTAGGCGTTGGTGCTGAGAATCAGCAACGCTAAATCTAAAATGCGCGTTGCGGGAATGGTTTGTGATTCATCATGGTTAAGTTGCACCATGAGTTCGCCAGTCGTTGGGCGGGAACCAAGTTTGTCACCATAAGTTGCTGTATCAACAGCATGGGTGCCAGTACTACGGCCATCAGTTTGGTCAAACTTGGGGTTGATTGAAATTGATTTGTAAGTCATGTTAATTTCCTCGATTAATTTGAGCGGGAAAATCAGTCCTTAACAATCCAGTAACGTGAGCCGTCGCGGGTACGATCCATAAAGCCGTACTCAATGAGATAACGGCGCAACGTTACGGGGTCATCGCTAATTTTCTTTAAAATTGCAGTAATTTGTAGCTCATCCCATTCACCATCAGTTGGCAAACTTTGTGTGATGCGGTCGAGAACGACCACGATTCGCTTTTGTTTACGCGGCAAACGCTTTAAGGTCAGCTGTCCATTCGTTTCTGATAAATATTCAGCGACAGTGTTCTGCCATTCAGCGTTGGTAATTGCGAATCGGTCATCTGGTCTGGCAACGTGACCAGGAATGGGGATGAGGGTGTCAGATTGATCATGATTGATCTCAAAGACATTGTGGTACATAGCCAAATATTGCTTGGCTTGTTTGGCTTTTTCTCGAAACGTAAATTTTTGATGGCGAATCGTAGAAGCCGAAACATTCATGTCTCGTGCAATCTCGGCATCTTTTTTACCAGTCGCAAACTCAGTTAGTAAGGCTTGTTGCTTCTCTGTTAATTGATTGTATTTTGAATCATCATGGATTAATTGGTAAGCGTTTCCTTGATGAACGTTTTGAATGTGTTGCTCAATTGCCGCTGCAGCAGCAAAAAAATGATCATTAATTTGATAAACCTGGTCGGCTTCAAACTTGGCATCGCAGTAGTTACAGTAAAAAGTATCTACTTGACGATGCCAACCTTGTTCCAACTCTTGTTGCGAGTAATTTGAAAGCATATTATCACCTCAATCAATAAACGTATATTAAATGTGTTTACTGTATTCGTCAACACTTTTATTTTATATTGAGTTTTACTATTGAAATTGTGCTTTAAAAAAAGCCCGTGCAATCGCTGTTATTTCGACAGCTTTAACACGAGTTTAATAGATGAATAAATTGAATTTGTTAACGCTTGACAGACTTAATGCAAAGCATGGAAATACCTCCAACTAGCGAAAAGATAAATGACACAATAAAGATGGCGGAAAATCCGAACCAGGAAATGACAAGCGCGGCAATGACAGGAGCAATGGCCTGCGTAACCGTATTGCCCAAGTTATAGACTCCAAGAAAGAAGGCTACACGATTGGGATCAGGAATAACTTCTAAATTTAGTAAATTATCCAAAGAGTTCCACACACCCATACCGATACCTGCTGAAAAGGCATAAACAATAATTCCAACGTTGTTTCTTAGCAAAAATAAGGTAATGGCACCTAATGCCAAAAATATAGTGGAAAATGCTACAGGAAATTTGAGAATTTTAAATTTATCCGAAATAGGACCAGCAACAAAACCCATAAGAATACCGAAAATCAACATAATGGTGTTGATCAATTGAATCGAAGATTGTGTATTTGAACCACGATGAAGAAAGTCAGTCATGATGTATAAAATGTAACCAGTGATAGCGAAGTTTCCAACACCTTGAAAAAGTTTACCAATTAAAGCCAAATAGTAATCACGTCCAATGGCCCATTTAGGAAATATTTGTGTGATTTCTTTAAATGAAAATGTGCTACCTTTCTTTTCTTGATGTTTCACGTCTTCAGTACTCGAGGGTTCGTGAACAATGAGAACAGCAATTAGAGTGCCAATTAATGTGAAAATCCCAAAGAGAATGAATCCTAATCTGTACTGACTTAGGAATAAGGCCCCGATGACGGTAAAACCATTATTTCCTAGCGCCATGCCTAATCCACCGTAGGCTGAAGAGGCTGTACCACGACCATCCTTTGGTGCTAAATCTAGCCATGCCACCATGGGTGCTACAATAAAGTTCAAAGCAGATTGTCCAATCATCCATGCAATCAACAGATACGGAATATTGGTTGCAAAGGAAGCTAGAATCATTGATAGCATGAAGACGGTTGCGCCTCCAAGAATCCACGGCGCTCTTTTTCCAAATCGTGATTTAGTCCGGTCAGATAAAGCGCCGGCAATCATATTTGAAATTGCCGCCACAATCATGCCGCATGTAGAAAATAAGGCCACTAGATTAACCTTATTGGCCGCATTTAAGTGTTGAATTAATGCCGGCAAAAATAGGCTGTTCATAACAATGTACGGGCCTAACCAACTAGCAGGACCAATGATTAAACCAGGAATTAAACGTTTAAGAGGGATTACTGTTTTTTTCATTTTATTTGTCCGCCTTTTCAATGATTCTTTCGATAATGCTGTTATCGAGATTACTTACCTTGTAGTATTCAAAATCTGCAAAGGATTTATGCTGAAATGCATCAGTGGCGCCAATAAAATTAAATAGCCCTGTAAAGCCACCAATTTCACCGGGTTCACCATTGACGCCTTCATCAGACAGGTAAGTTGCATCAAATGCCTCGCGAATCGTTGACCAACATTTTGAACCGTTAGACTGATATTGAAATAAAACGTTGCCGGAATGATAAATAAGTTTAAGCTGTAAAGGACCTTCGGGTATGGAGACTTCACTGAATTTATAATCATGACGTTCGCCCAGTTTTGCCTGAAGAATTCTTAGAACACGTGAGTCCTCTTTTTCACTTGGACAGATTCGGGCATATAACCAATTATTAGCATCGTAATAAAGTCCCAATCCAGCACTCTGTGAGAAGTGATGTGGTTGGAATTCAATGGATGTTTGAACGGTATAATTTAACGAAGTCGCTCGTGTGGCCATGATTGATGGATTAACTTGCGAAAAGAAAGAATTTCCACCGTAAATGCGAAGATGGTTTGGCGACTCTGCTGTGTTTACCCATGAAGAAGCTTGCATTCGATATGGTGTCATAAAGTGGTTATCAAACGTTACTTCATGGAAATCATCTTGAACATCTGAATCAGCAGGTTTTTGCTCAGCTATTTGAACACTTTTTGGACTTTCGACAGTGGATTTTGCAAGATTTGAACCATCGACCATCGTTAGCCAGCCTCGACTATCCCACACCATTTTTTGAAGGCCGGTTTCGCGTCCCAAGGGATTCAGTTTTGTGTTAGGCAATGGACGAGACATCAGATGTGCGATGTACCATTCATCCTCTGGCGTTTGAACCAGTGAACCATGACCTGCCTTTTGAATTTTTGAAAGTGGATTGTACATTTCAAAATGACCAGCGTCAGGGTCTCCGAGAGAAAATAGATGATGAGGGGAAGAAGTTAGAATTGGTTCATTAGTTGGGTTTGGTTCATAAGGCCCAAAAATGTTTTTAGAACGCCCCATTTCAATTCCATGAGCATAACCAGTGCCACCACTAGCTAACATCAAATAATAATAATCGTTATGGCGATATAATTGTGGAGCCTCAACACAACCACGTGTGGTGAAGCCAGTTGTAACTGAGTGCCAGCCTCCAATAATGTTGCCATTGTTCAAGTCAACTTCCGCGATGACGATATGTCCGGGAGCTTGATATCCGACTCTAGATTCCCATTCTAGAATGGAAAGATAATGGCGACCGTCTTGATCATGAAATAAAGATGGATCAAAGCCAATTGACGTGAGATAGATTGGCTTTGACCAAGGGCCTTTAATATCGTCCGCCCACATTGCAAAGGAATCCGCGTTGAATTCACGCCCCGCCATGTTTTGCATGTGAGAATAGGCAAGCCAATATTTATTAGTTTTTTTATCAAATGATAAGTGTGGGGCCCATATGCCAGCTGGTGTATTTGTGCCACGAAGGTTAACTTCATCGTGTTTTAAAACCTGGGTAAGGAGCCCCCAGTTGGCTAAATTGGTCGAATGAAATATCTGAATTGCTGGATTCCAGTGGAAAGTCGATGTGGCAATATAATAGTCTCCGCCGACTCGAATGATTGATGGGTCGGGTGCCATACCAGAAATAATTGGATTGTGAATGATTGACATAGAAATTTATACCCCATTTCGTAAAAGTCATGATTGTCCTTTTACTTAAGAACAGGCAAATACTATTATGAAAGCGGATACATATCAATGTATAATATTAGTTGTGTCGAGAAACTAACGTTAAAAAGTAAAAAAAGTGTGTTTAGAGGCGTAAATAAATGACTAATCATTATGAGACTGTAATTCCTAATCTAGATATTGGCGTTCGCTTTTATGAATCGAAGGTAAATGTCAGCGATTACGTGCCCTTTCACTGGCACAATAGTATTGAGTTAGTTTGCGTGCTAGAAGGCAAATTGACTTTTACCGTGGGTGGCAAGGCCTTCGAAATTGGCCCAAATCAATTTATGATTGTATCCTCAGGGGTCGTCCACGATGTTACCAATACACCTAACCATGCTTTTGTTTTGCAAATACCATTAGACTTTATTAGTACTTACGTTGGTAACCCCGAAAAGGTACACTTTCAAAATGGCGATCCGAAATCAAAAGCGTATCAACGGATATTAGAATTATTTATCCGACTGAATAGAACCGTTCAGTTAAAACAACCTGGATACTTGTTTGATTGCGGTGTAATAATCCTTTTAATGATTAAAATACTGATTCTAGATTTTTCAAATGGACAAACTAATGAAATAGATAATAAGGGTGTTATTAAAGAAATAATTGCGTTTATTGATGCCAGTTATTCGAAATCAATTACGCTCTCAAGTTTGGCAAGTCAGTTTGGTTACAACGCAAGCTATTTATCACGATTATTTAAAAGGCAAACTGGAATTACACTTGGACGCTATTTGTATAGTATTCGCTTGAGTGCATTTCATCGGGATTTGACAACGAGTGCGGAATCAATTGAGAAATTATACGAACAAAATGGTCTTAGAAATCCTGGATTGGCACGGAAATTATACAAACAAACGTATGGTGTGTTGCCGCACAAACTTAGGTGAAAGATCCTGTGAATCGAAAGCGAATGTTTTTAAAGTAATGACATAAATACAAGTACCCCCTGTTCTCTTTTTTTCGGGAACAGGGGGTACTTGTATTTAATATGGGTTTCAAAATAAACTGAGGTTTTAAATCAAAATCCCGTCACAGTGGTCGATTTCGTGCTGAATAATCTGTGCGGTAAAGTCGGTGAAACTAGCAGTCTTTGTCTGCCAGTCGGATGTTTGATAGCGAACAGTGATGTTGTGATAGCGTTTTGTGGGACGTTGGCCAGGAAGTGAGAGGCAACCTTCTGTTGTTTGGTAGGGGGCACTTTGGGTCGTGATGACAGGATTAATCATCGGAATCTGCATAGGGCCAAGTTGATAGACAATGATGCGTTTTGGCCGCCCAATCATGTTTGCGGCCATGCCAACGCAGTTATCCTGGTGAGCTTTTAATGTATCTAGCAGATCTGTGACAATTTGCTGATCAGTCTTTGTGGCAGGCATTGCAGGACGTTTTAATGTTGCAATATCGGTATTAATTGGTTGAATCATAAATAACCTCATTTGATTGACAAAGTTGTAACACATGCTAAAACACACATATGAAATAATTAACATATACTTTGATACTATTCGTTATGTTTTTTCCCGCGAACGACATGGTCTGCATGGGCCAGTGTTTCAGTCACGATATCTAAAATATGGGGGTCATCTAGTTGATAGTAATTGGCTTTACCAACACGTTTTGCGGTGACCAATTGATGTTTGCGCAGAAGGGCGAGCTGGTGAGAAACAACAGATTGTTCAAGTCCAAGTAATTCACTCAGGTCGTTAACATTTAGTTCACGTTGTTCCAATACGTACAAAATTTGTAGTCGTGATGGATTACTGAGTAGTTTAAAAATACGGGTCGATTCATTCAAATGAAATGAGTCAATCAGAATTGGTTCTTTGGAATTTGTCATAACGAATCCTCTCGTTTCATATCATATGTTGAGTTTAGCATGACGCGGGAATCGCGTAAATATCAGTTAGGAGGCAGTGCATGTTTCAAGCAATCTTAACCGGAGCGACCGTCTACATTTCGACGAGGATTGATTACCTCGTGATTTTAATGATCATCTTTGGTTTGACACGTCGATCTGATAAGTGGCTGGTGTACTTTGGGAATCTGCTCGGTACGACGATGTTAGTCAGCGTGAGTTTGATTTTAGCACTGATATTGGGTTTCGTACTCAATGAATGGGTGCTTGGACTCTTAGGTCTTATTCTTGTGCTAATAGGGTTCAAGCAACTGTTTTTTGGCGACAATGATGATGATCATGCCATCGAAAATCGAATGAAAAAGAAGGCAAGCGTGATTATTAATGTTGACATTGTCACAATTGCAACGTGTGGTCCTGATAACATCGGCATTTATTTCCCGATTTTCACGCACACTCAACCAAATGAAATCGTCATTATTCTGTTAACATTTCTTGTGATGTTGACTGTATTCTGGTTGGCAGGGTATTAGTTGGTTAGAATTCCTGGCGTAGCAGGCTTCTTGAACCGTTTGAGTCGTTACATTATCAGTATCGTCTATATTAGTTTAGGTTTATATATTATGTGGGACAGCGGCACGCTGAGTCACTTTGTGTCAGCTGCAGTTGCATTAATCAGTTAGTTGTAGCAAACGAAAATTGAGCCCGGCAATTGTTGACGAAAATGATCGTCGCAACTGCCGGGTTCTTTTGATTGTTTGATTATTGTGAAGTAAGTACATTCAGCACGCTTAGTCTTTACCACGACCTGCTTGGAAAGATTCCCAGCCCTCACTGACAATAAAGTAAACCAGCACAAGTGCGGCCACAGAGTCGGCCCACCACCAACCGAATAGCGCGGTTAGAACGCCACCGACTAATACAGTAGCAGCCATATAAGCACAGGTGATATTGCACATCCCATCTTCCGCTAAAGCAGCTGAATGAAGTGCCTTGCCTAACGCGCGTTTGCGCAAAGTTAGAAATGGCATCAAGATAACGGACGCAATGGCGATTGCAATGCCGGAAAAACTTTGGTCTGCGGCTTGATGTGTGACTAAATTGAACAGCGAAACGCCAATGACATAGACGGATAGTAACAGGAGAACCGAGCCGACGATTAGTGAAGAGCGACGTTCAGCACGATTAATTTCGCTCTGACTTGCGCCATTTGCTTCTTTACGTAAACGCCAAATCAGTGTGCTACCTGAAATAATTTCTAAAAAACTGTCCAATCCAAAAGCAATTAATAATATTGAATGTGCCGTAATACCGGAGTAAAGACCGACTAGGAATTCAAATGCCATCCAGCCGGTTGAAAAGTACTCCGTGCGAATGCTTCGACGAACAAGCATGTTTGAATCAGCGTTATTTTGCATATTCTTTCTCCTCAATCGAGCCATTCAACGGACAACCTAATCTGAGGTTCAAATGGGGTTGCTTTAAACATGTTATTTTATTCATATGTTAATATTAACATTACAGTTCAGATTCGTAAACAACAATATTAAGTGCTGAAAATGGGCAAACTACGAATTTGCCGAAAAGAATGAGATAACGCTTGAATTAATTTTATTGGTATGGAAGAAAATAAATATGACGAAATTCTTTTGACGTGAACTGACGTAAAACACGAACTTTATTGATAATCTAAGTAGAAAATAAAACAGAAACCATTTTTTTGCGTGAAACATTGTAATTGGCTGTCAAAACGACAAAAAGTGATTGCATTTTGGTTTTTAAATGAGTACGATGTCTGTATTGAACACGAACTAATATCGCAATAAATAATTGTATTATTCGTGTTTATAAAAATAATTATGATGGGGTGACATAGTGGAACGGTTATTCGGATTAAAAAAGGCAGGAACCACAGTCAGTACAGAAATTGGTGCAGGTTTGACAACGTTTTTCGCCATGTCATATATCCTGTTTGTTAACCCTCAGATTCTTGGACAAACTGGAATGCCTGTTCAAGCTGTGTTCCTGGCAACAATTATTGCTTCGGTAGCCGGAACATTGGTTATGGGACTTGTTGCAAACGTTCCTTATGCG
This sequence comes from Furfurilactobacillus rossiae DSM 15814, assembly GCF_000428925.1. Classification (GTDB taxonomy): domain Bacteria; phylum Bacillota; class Bacilli; order Lactobacillales; family Lactobacillaceae; genus Furfurilactobacillus; species Furfurilactobacillus rossiae. The sequence goes on from NZ_AUAW01000016.1 coordinate 42,989, forward strand.
CTAGCGCCAGGGATGGGACTCAATGCTTTCTTCACGTATACCGTTGTTATGAGTTTAGGCTTCAAGTGGCAAGCAGCGTTAGCGTTAGTTTTCTTCTGTGGCATTATTAATATTCTGATTACCGTCACCAAAATTCGGAAGATGCTGATTTCAGCAATTCCGATGAACCTGCAATTGGCAATTAGTGGTGGGATTGGCGCCTTCATTGCTTATGCGGGTTTGAAAAACGCCGGCTTTTTAAAGTTCACTTCAGACGCTGGCAATATTTTATCGATTAACAATAAAGCATTTTCTGGAACACAAGAAACATTCCACCATGGCATTGAGACGGTCGTAACTGGCGGTGGCATCGTGCCAGCATTGCAAAACTTCAATAATGCCAGCATCGTGTTAGCTTTGATTGGCTTAATCATTACAGTTTTATTGAAGGTTCGTAAAGTTCCGGGTGCGCTATTAATTGGTATCTTTGCAACAACGATTATCGGCATTCCAATGGGCGTCACCAACTTACACTTATCTAGTGCTTTTACGTTTGGCGCGTCGGTCAAACAGTTGGGAACAACTTTCTTAGCAGCATTTTCATCACAAGGAATGGGTTCGTTATTTTCTGACAGTCACCGCATTATTTTAGTGCTAATGACCATTCTGTCGTTTAGCTTGTCTGATATTTTTGATTCACTGGGTACCTTTATTGGAACTGGCCGTCAGACCGGTATTTTCTCAGGTGAGGAAGAATTACGTTTGGAAGCCGAACCAGGTTTTAAGTCTAAACTGGATAAGGCATTGTTCGCCGATTCGATTGCAACGGGGGTTGGCTCACTGTTCGGTACATCTAACATTACGACGTACGTTGAAAGTTCAGCCGGAATTGGTGCTGGTGGTCGTACTGGTTTAACAAGTGTCGTCATTGCTATTCTTTTCTTGGCCAGCTCAGTTCTGTCACCATTGTTGTCAATTATTCCTACAGCCGCAATTGCGCCATCACTAATCTTAGTCGGCATCATGATGATGAGTTCATTCAATAAGATTCCGTGGGGCGATCTGGAAGAAGCAATTCCCGCATTTATGACATCATTGATGATGGCCTTTGCCTATAACATTACATATGGAATAGCGGCAGGATTTATCTTCTACTGTTTGATTAAGACTGTGATGGGTAAGGCAAAGACGGTGCATCCATTGATCTGGATCGTGTCTGTACTGTTTGTTATTAACTTTGCAGTATTGGCATTTATTTAACGGTTAAAATCAGTTGCAGATGGATCGATAAAATACCCGAGCCAGTATGTATGAATTGATAAGAAGGTATGGAATGATCGTTAAAAGTAGAAAACTTGGCAATTCAATTACTGTGACTCTTCCAGAAGAGTTAAATGTGCCAGAAAATGTTGAGTTTGAACCTAGCGTAGATAGTAACGGAAATGTTTTTCTAAAAAGGATTCCGGGGTTCAATGAAGAGAAAACTCAGGATATTCATCTGTTTATGGACCAGTTCAAGCCGTTGATGGACAAACTAAAGGATAAATAATTCAATTCCGTTTACTATTTAGTTTAGTTGTTACGAATTCTAAAGATAATAATCAAGCTGCGAACATTTGTTAATTAATAGAAGTTAACTTGTAATAAAAAGTGTCGCTTGCTATAAATAGCGCGACTGTTCAGATTGTCCTTAATCAGTTTGCCCAGTCGCCGCAAACGTGCTATATTATGCTTACTAATTTAATGAATTCAAACCACCGCCGGGTGGGCACAGAGTGCAATTACTGATTTCGACAGGCTATAGAGAAATCAGCAATCGCACTCTTTTTGTTTTCATGAGGAAAGTAGGAGGATTTGAATATGGCATGGATTGAGTTAATGATTGCAGGAGTGTTTGAAGTTGTGTGGGCGACGGCGATGAAATTGAGCAACGGCTTGACCAAAATGAACTACACGGTGGCAACGGTAGTGGGGATGATCATCAGCTTCTTGTTGCTGGCACGGGCCACGAAGAGTTTGCCACTTAGTTTGGCCTATCCGATTTGGACGGGCGTCGGTGCTGTCGGTTCCATTGTCGTGGGCGTTCTTTTCTTCGGCGACAAGATTCCGTTAGCAACATGGTTTTTCGTTGCGCTACTGCTGATCGGTATTATTGGTATTAAAGTGACAGTGGGTGATTAATCCATCTTATGATAGGTATCGTTTTTGAATGAAAAACCACAAAAAAGTGATGGTCACTTCAGTGCCATCACTTTTTGTATGCATTTTCATCGAAAAATTATTCATTTGAAAGTTTTTCTAGTAGGGGGCTAAACGATGCCTTGAAGCGTTGCAATTGTTGAGGGTTAGTGTGATTCAAAATCCCCATGATTTTATCTAACGTATTATCTTCGGGAGAAGGTGTGAACACATACATGTGTAAGTCAGTGTTGTCACCGACGATGAAGTTGGTTTCATCAAAATGAACCTCTCCAGTATCTGGGAAGATCATTGTTTTACCGCGTTCAGCTTCAGGCACGATATCATGTTGCGTCCACAGTTGACTAAATATTGCGCTGTCATGACGAAGAGCGGTTACAAAAGCGGTTAAATCCTGATCATCCGTTTGACTAGCATACATTTGACGGAAGCGGCCGACCATATTATGGGCAACAATTGGCCAGTTAGTAATTACCTGAGCAAATGCATCATCGGTAAACATTTCACGCAATAGGTTTTCATGCACTAGTGGGTGGCCAACTACTTGAGTAGCAAACACATCTGCTAACTGATTAACGGCAACAAAATTCCACCGTCGATCAATAACGATGACGCCAGATAGCGGCCAACTGTCAATTGTGCGCTGTAGCATCGTGTTGATTGTTTCAGTAAAGGGTACTGGCGTATCGGGTTGAGCGACACCGGCTAGCGTATAAAAATGATTAGTTTCGCTTTCGGTGAGTTTGAGGGCGTTAGCTAAACTGGCAACGACCTGATCGGAAATATGGATATCCCGTCCCTGTTCCAGCCATGTATACCACGTTAGACTGATGCCGGCTAGTGTGGCAACTTCTTCCCGCCGTAATCCGGGTGTTCGACGTCGACCAATAGTGGGCAGGCCAACCTGGTCGGGTTGCAAACGTGAACGACGCGTCACTAAGAAATCCGCTAGTTCTTGTTGTCGGGCTGTTGTCATCTCTCAAGTCTCCTTAGCTGTTAGTTTATATACTAGTATAAACTAACAGCTTAAACTATTATACAAACTCGTTATAATTGCTTTTGTAAATGAGGTGAACGGCATGAGTTGATGTGAGTTTGAGTTTCATGAACTGAGCTAGTGCCGACATTAATTTTACCCAAGCAAATAAATAATCGGTATCTTACATGGAGGTATAACAAATGAAACAGGCATTTGTCACAGGTGGTAACAAGGGACTGGGTTTTGAAATTGCAAAGCAATTAGGCCAACAAGGGTGGCAGGTTATTATTGGGTCCCGCGATGCAAAGCGTGGGGAAGAAGCGGTCAATCAATTACGTGCGGCAGGTTTAGAAGAACCACAATCTGTTGAGTTAGATCTCAGTAATTCGCAAACAATTCAGGCAGCCGCTAAAACAATTACTGATAATTATCACGAGTTACAGTTACTCGTTAACAACGCCGGTATTCCCGGCGATATGAGAGTTGCGGGCATTGAGACGACGATGGCAGATTTGCGAGAGACGATGGAGGTCAATTTTTTCGGGACGTTCGAATTAACCCAAGCACTGTTTCCACTGTTGAAACAAAATCAGGGGCAAGTTGCCAACATCACGATTCCTACGACACCAAACAAATTGTTTAATCCGTTTGCCTATCAAACGAGTAAGGGCGCCCAAAATGTAATGACAACTTCCTTAGCCACTTTGTTTGAAACGACTGATACACCGGTTGAAATCTTCAGCGTTCATCCGGGACCGGTATCCACGGACTTGAACGGCAACCTGCAGGCCGACTTTATGCAGTCCGCTGAGGAAGCGGCCGCTGGCGTTGTCCGTTTGATTACGAGCGAAGAGCCTAAGCAAGGGGCATTTTTGGAAGTTAAGCCTGCGATTGGGTAAACAGCAAAGGTTGTGTAGCAGTGACCAAATTTAAGAATATAAAGAAGGCTTCTCGATACCCAAACCGGTGTCGAGAAGCTTTTAGTTTGGCTCTTTGGCATCGCGAAGCTTTTGATGTAATGGGTCAATTATTCATTAATGAGCACCCTGTCATCTTATTAGCGAAAAAGAATAAAGCTGATAAGTGTACACAAGTATCACGTCTAAAATTTGTTTGTAATTAGCTAATTATCAAAGCTTTGACAAATTTTAGAGGTGAACTATGAAAATAATTGCAGATTCAAAATTTCGGGGGCCTGACAAAAAAAGAGCCCGCCAATGGTTAGTCAATGGGGTATTGCTGACGATGGCCGGTGCGGGAACAATTGCAGCAACGGTCACAACAGGGCATGCCGATACTAATACTAGTCAGGCAGCCGGCACGGAAACACCAAGTAGTGCAGCGACTTCTGTACCTCAATCTGTAGTGCTGTCAGCGGGCAGTGTCGCATCAAATCAGTCCGCAAGCGCTGCCACCAATTCAAACAGTGAATCAAAAAATAGTGATCAATCGATTCCATCTCAAGCCAAATCGGTGAGCCAAGAAACGCAATCGAGTTCAGCAAATGTTGAGCAGCAATCAACGGATAGTTCAGCGGATGCTCAGAATCAGGCGGGCACGATACAAAAAGTGACAGTTCAGACAGCGGTTAATGTCGATTCCACATCGGCGAGCGCAAACACCCAAGCAACGATGCGTGCGGCACGGGCCGATATTGCCGTCTCGACGGCGGCTTCTGAAGCCGTTCAAGCACCGTCAGAAAACGCTGCTATCTGGATGCCTGATGCAACATTGCGCGCATTTGCAGAATCCCAAGCCAATCACGAGTTTGGTGCCGTGGTTAACGATGATAATCTTTACCAATACATCGGTCGTATTCAAAATCTGACATCTCCAGAAAGTGCTAACAATGGCATTAAGAGCTTGGCAGGCTTGGAGTACGCGCAGACATTGCAGACGCTTCAGCTATATAACAGTGAACTGGGTTCAGACGGTATGGTTGATTTAAGCAATTTAGCTAAACTAAATTTGATTTCAATATTCAATGATCAAACGTTGACGGGAACTGTCGATGAATTTATTAATAAACACCTTGGCGCTGACAACGATCTTTGGACAATCCAACTTGTTAACGACAGTCTGTCAGGTACAATTCCAGACTTGCATAATTTCTTGAAATTACGAACGCTCATTTTAGCAGAGGATAACCTTACCGGTACAATTCCTGATTTGAGTTATTTACCCAATCTTTTGGTTGTCCAATTTTTTAATAATCAATTGACTGGTGGCTTAGATGGATTAATTAATTGCTCGAATGTATTTGATATCAGAGTTCAAAATAACGATCTTTCAGGTGAACTACCCGATTTGAGTGGTCTTGATTTGAGTACTCGTTTTGACTTTCGATATAATCACTTCACAAGCAGCGCGACTGGGTTACAAAAGAATGCTGGTTGGACCTATGGTGTGGGTCAGGGTGTTCAGGCAGGAACTTATCAAATTGGTAAGGGGACAAACGGATTTGACCCAATTACTGGCTATTTGTTTGGTGCGACCGACTATTCAAATGGTGTAACACCGGTAGCAGATTATCACTATACCGTCCGAAACTGGACGACGACTGTCGCGGGTACTTATGTTTATCGAGTAGAGAACGGTAAACTTACCGATGTTTCAAATGCTTTCGATATTGTTGCGGATCCAAATGATCCTAGTGGCTTTAAATTAGTGCCAAACACGGATTTACCAGATGGCAGTTACATGGTCTACGTAACAGGTTCAGATATCGCGCCTAAAGTGACTCCTGCCGCCGGATACTCAGCATTTTTATACTTTAATTTGGTGAATGTTAAGCCCACTGACCCTGACAATCTCGGTCAACCAGATAATCCAGACAACCCCGATAACCCTGATCAGCCGGAAAATCCTGGTAATCCCGATCAGCCGGACGATCCAAATGAACCGGATCAACCAGAAAAACCGCAGATTCCTGATAAACCTGATGTTCCACAAACACCAGAAAATCCTGATACCAACGAAACAACGACACCTGAAAATTCGGCGGCGTCACAACAATCTAATGAGACTTTTGATGTAGTCACGAGTGCTAACAATGAGCAAACTGCTAGTGCTACTAATGATAGTTTGGCGGGCTCGGCAGTGGCATCTGTTGCGAAAGCCGCAGCAGTCCAGAGTTCAGTTACGCCGTCTCATGCTAATCCATCCCAGCATTTGGAACAGTCGAAGACTGACCAGCGGCATGAGTTACCAGCAACATCGCAGCAGTCTTCTTCCATTTGGACTGCAATTGGTCTGAGCATTTTATCACTGATGTCGTTTGGTTCACTGACCGGTGGTTACCGTCGCCGCCATTAACCTGATTGATTACAATTTCGGAAATCAATTTCACTAGACAGACGCTGTGCCATCTCGTATTCTAGGGTTGTAATGGATACAACTCGGGGAGGGGTTATTATGCAGCGTCAGCAACATCAAAGATCGAATTCAAAATGGTGGCTTATTGCTTTAGTTGTAATTTTGGTCGCGGCTGGTGGCTACTTTGTTGGCAAGGCAATGAATGGTGGTTCTGAGAACAGAAATACTGCTAGTAACGCTTCTTCATCAACAAGTTCTGCCGAACGTCGTGATTCAGAGGATACATCATCTTCTAACTCGACATCTGAACACCATGCCTCAATGATGTCACGGCATTCGGGGATGATGAGTGATCACTCCAGTATGATGAATAACGATCATTCATCTAGCAAAAATAATGACACCACGACTGCGGTCGGTCCCTACTCTGTTCCAACAGAATCAATGAACGCAGTGAGTTCGTTTCAATATCGTGGGGTGAATGTCCCTGCCTCACTAGATTTGTCGTTTAATAATCAGTCGGGCGCTGGGACCGCGACATTTACGTGGCGTGGTTCAGACGGCAGTCAACCTGCCGTTTACAACGTGATGTATGAAGAAATTCCGACGACGCCAATTCGTGTGTTCGGCGCTAGCAATAATGCCGTTCGGACAGTCAAGGTGAATACCCGTATTCATATCGAAGGATTGAAATCAGGTGACAGTAGCGAGATCGATACGGCTGGTGACCTTTATGCGTTTAAAAATCGCGATGGCGGTATCTCAATCGCCACGCCAAACTATGCTGGCAACGTTGAACCGGATGAATAAGATGTCATGCAGGAAATCGTGCACCGTTAATTAAATTTCTAAGCTCGTTTGCGCACCAACTGTTTAATCGGTTGGTGCGCTTTTGTTTGGTTTCGCGAGGCCTTAATAAAAAGTTAAGAACTATCACTGAACTTAAAATTAACGCAATAAAAACTTAATCGTCCCTAAACTCTGGAAAAATTTCGTACACTCATACCAGTTTATTAACGGAGCAATTATTCAGGGGGAACCATCTTATGGACAGTGAATCACAAGACAACCGCATGAAACGTCACCAATCGAAGCACCGCACACGAAACATCATTCTGGCAGTCGTTGCCGTGGTTGTGCTCAGTGTTGGCGGCTATAGTTATCACGTGTTTAGCAGCGTGGAACGGTCAACTAGTAAAATGTACAGCGCATCGGGGATTAAGAAGAGTCGAAATGTGAGCCAGTTAATCAAGGAACAAAAGCCAATTTCGATCTTGTTATTGGGCACAGACGTTGGCGCCCTAGGCCGTGATTCAAAAGTGTGGGCCGGTGGTCGCACGGATTCAATGATGTTGGTGACCATTAATCCCAAGACGCAAACGACGACCATGATGAGCATTCCACGTGATTCGCTGGTGGTGGTTAGCGGTCATGAGGATCAATTTCCAACGAAGATCAATGCCGCGTATTATTTTGGTCAAACGAAAAGCACGATTGCGACTGTGCAAAATATGTTTAACGTGCCAGTCGATTATTATGGCTTGCTGAATATGGGCGGCATGGAGAAACTGGTCAACGAGGTCGGTGGTGTCGACATTGTGCCACCATTGACGTTTACGTATGAAAAGCAACATTTTACTAAGGGTAAACAGATTCATGTCAACGGCTCACAAGCCTTGAAGTTTACCCGGATGCGTTATCAGGATCCCGAAAGTGACTATGGTCGGACGTTGCGACAACGGATTGTCATTCAAGCACTGTTGAAAAAGGGAAGCAAGTTAAATAATCTGTTGAATGATAAATTTATTGATTCCTTGGCGAGTCAATCACGGACAGATTTATCCCTGAGTGACTTAATGGAATTAGCTAAATCGTACAGAACTGCCACCAAACACGTTGTTTCAGATCACGTTCAGGGTGTGAGTGATGACATTGCCGGGCAGAGTTTTGAAATCTTGCCTCAAACGGAAAAGCAGCGTGTCACAAACAAGTTACGTAAAGGACTTGAAATGAGCGCTGCTACAACGGGTCCGCGTTTTGGTGAAGAAGTCCCAGCCGGCATGGAAGCTTACGTTCCTGACGCTGATTTTGGCGAAACAGCAGACACAAAATCGACCTGGGGTCACGATACGAATACCTCAAGTCAGTATAATAAAGCCTATGACCGTGACAATACCGGCGACTTAAACCCAAATTACGATGCTAATAATTAATTACTAGACACGGTCTATTTATGTTTGGTCCGCGGGCATGAGTCCGCGAAAGTGTTGGTATCATGGGGTTGCAACCATCAGTTGCCAGCCATGCTCGGAGGTATATCGTGCATCTTTTTCGTTAACCATTCACAATATAGTTAACGAAAGGGGAGCGATTATTATGATGCTGGGGCAACGAATTAAAGAGGAACGGGAACGGCGTGATTGGACCCAAACGCAGTTGGCAGATACATTGCATGTCAGTCGTCAGGCCATCTCTAAATGGGAGTTAGGGACTGCGTATCCGGATATCGAACGGTTAATTCAGATTAGCGATTTGTTCAGTGTCAGCTTGGATAGCTTAATTAAGGGGGATACAACTTTTCAAGAAAAAATCGTTGTAACGGATCATCATCGTGGACTGAGCTTTTGGGATTTTGCCGCTCGGTATTGGTGGATGGTCTTTCCAATCGGTGGCTTTCTCTACTGGTTTATTCCAGCTATTATTAGTGGCATTGTCGAGGCACTACATTAGGATCATACGCAAAACGAGTTTGGGACAAAACTCTTGAATAAAAAAGAAGGTTCGAAATCGTTTTTTGATTTCGAACCTTATTTTCGTACTATTATGTAGGCACAGAGACAATTCTCTGCTCATCCAACAGCGACTAAACAATTAGAAAGCGAGGTTATCTCCATGTACAAGAATTATAACAATAATCAAACCAGTTTGGCAGTGAATTTAGATTTTACGCCTAGTGAAAATCATGTGGTCACGGTGTTAAGCCGATTCGTAGACTCTATTCCTTTAAAAGACGTCATGAACGCAACTGCCGCCACTGGGCGGCCAGCCTATGATCCACGGTTAATGATGAAGATTCTATTGTTTGCGTAT
>NZ_AUAW01000017.1 GCF_000428925.1 Furfurilactobacillus rossiae DSM 15814
TGTGCATAACACGTAAGTCAAGTCATTCGCAAGCCCACCGAATGTCTCGCCTTACCCGTTATTGCTCGGTTTCTCCCGGGCTTCGGCATCACTCTATTATTCTTCTCCCAGTGTTTGCCAGTCTTCGGCCCAGACGAGGCCCATGACTTTTTCGCCAGTATGGACACCGATGGAAGGCCCAATATGAGCAACCTCAAACTGAGGATCTTTGCCACCGTCCGTTTTCAGGTTTTCACTGGTTAAATCACTCATCCAAGTGGCACTGGCATCGGGGTTGTTCCCGTCAATCACGCCAACACGCACCGGATAATCTTCATCGCCCAATGACGCTTCAAAATCACGCTTAACTTTCTGGAAGGCACGTTTGGCCGTTCGTTCCTTCGTTAAGGCCACAATTTTAGCATCTTCAAACGTCAGAATCGGTTTGATCCGCAATAAGTTCCCCACAAAAGCGGAACTGTTCGTAATCCGACCCGTCCGTAACAAGTGACTTAAATCGTCCACCACAAAGTACACATGGGTCGTCTCACGCAAATGTTCAAGCACTGGCAAAATTTCAGCAGCATTCTTGCCAGCCTTAGCCATCTTAGCAGCCAGTAATGCCAACCAAGCTTCACCTTCACTAGCCATCCGTGAATCAAACGGATAGACTTTGATACCTTTGACAGTTGGTGCATAGGCTTCAAGGTTTTGTAGGAACGTCGTGATACCACTCGACAAGTGAATACAAATCACTTCGTCATAACCTTCTTTAATTAGTTCATCAAACTGCTCCTGCATTTGCATCATTGTCACTTGGGCAGTAGATGGCATCGCCTTTTCTTCGCGCATTCGTTTGTAAAACTGTTCACTGGTAATATCAACATTTTCTAAGTAGGTTTGGGTGCCAAAAATCACCGTAATTGGCACCACTCGGATACCAGCGGCCTTCGCTACTTCAGGATCTAAGTAACTGGCGCTGTCCGTGATCACAGCTGTTTTCATCCCGCTGCCTCGCTTCATTTTTATTGATTGCCACTAAATTTCTCGCAACCATTTGTGTACATTCATCATACCCGACTTGTGACCATTTTTCGAGCGAGCAATCACTTTAGTCGTCAATATCGTTCACGTATTGAACGCCAGCGGGCAATGTCGATGACCGCCCAACGATTGCTGGATAAATTGGCATGGTCGGAAAATCCTTTAAGCCAATCCATTCAAACGTGTGACGACCGATGGTAAAACGTCCGTTTGGCAAGTTTCCTAATTGTGGACTGTCGAGTAAATGAACGAAATTGACCTGTTGCCAGACATCTTTTGACGTACCAAACTGATGCTCCATCACCCATAACAGACATTTTGGCCTCACATCGATATGCAGCTCTTCCCGATATTCGCGCTCAATCGCCGAAACAGAGGACTCACCAAACTTAACTTTGCCGCCAACTAACGCAAAATACGGCTGACCATCGTCATCAATACTACAATGAAACAACGCTTTGTCCCCTCGGACTAGCAGTCCACTCGCGCGCACGTTAAACGTTCGTTTACTACGCCTAAACAACAGATCGTCAGCTTCTTCGGTCATTTAAATTCGCCGTCCGGGTTCTCTAAATAAGTAAGTTCAGACACACTCCGTTTTTCAAAAACATTCAACAGTTTGTCCATGCCATCCGCAATTTCATGCTGAAACATTTCGTCACGGCGCATCCAGCAAACCTTTCCTTCATCAGATGATCGTAGCTCACCTGAATACGAATCCGTTCTGAATAGGGCGACAACATAACGTCCATGTTCAGTCATAAATTCTTTAATCCCACAAAAAACGGGATTATGAATGTCGAGGCCTGTTTCTTCCTTTACTTCTCGAATCGCAGAATCTACAAAACTTTCGCCGGCTTTCACGTGACCACCCGGAAATGTGTAACCAGGCCAATCAGGATTTTTGCGATCCTCAACCAAAATCTGGTTGGTTTCGTTATCTGACACCAATACCATGTTAGTCAATTCAACTTCTTCGGTCTTCGCCATGTTACCCTCCTCGTTTGTCTGTGCGTTTTTGACAGCGTGGCTATATTATCTTGCTAATACAGTGGTTTTGCAATCATGAAATTTTGCGAATATATGTTCTTTTTATCTTCTGCTTTGGTTATAAACACTAAAGCTCCATCAGATTTTTTAAGATTCAAAAACAGAAATGTAGCGGAGTGGAAGGGAGCTAAAACTGAAAGGAAGCCGTGAAGGTGCTGTTAATGAGACGGTTTGAGTCGAATTTACTGCACAGGACTGTCGTGAAGACGTGCCCCTTCGGCTTCACGGCGAGGTGAGAAACCCGCATCTCAGGGGTTCGAACCGGTCCCACGGCTGGAGTTCAGTTTTGGCAACCGAAGACGTCATTCATCCACCACTCTGCGATTGAAAACAAAAAAACAGGGTTCACGCAATCCAAACGGACTGTGTGAACCCTATTCATTTATTGGGGCACCCTGATCCATCTACAACCAGAACCTATGCGACAGTTACCCCAGAAATTAAACAAAATGCCATCTCAAAATTGGACGAATTGGACGCTGAAATTGTCAAATCCAGCCCAAATGATTACCAAAATGATTACCAGCCCAAATTCAAGTAAAGCTCGTTTCACACAAAAAAAACAGGGTTTGCATTGCTCCGAGTGGAGTACGCAAACCCTGTTATATCAATGTTTAGACTACTTAATGTCTTTCCATTGCCATGCATTAACTTCTGGTAAATCAGTACCTTCATCACGGATGTACTGGTTGTGTTTAGCAACCATGTCGTCCATGTGTTGACTGAATTCGCCGGCCTTTTCAGCAAAGCTAGTTGCATTGATGGCATCTTTAGCCAAGTGGAAACGGTCCAATTCGTTCAAGACACGCATGTCAAATGGTGTAGTGATGTCCCCATTTTCACGGTAACCGTGGAAGTGGATGTTGTGGTTATGACGGTCGTAAACCAAACCACGCAATGTGTTTTCGAAGCCATGGAAAGCAAAGATAACAGGCTTGTCAGTCGTGAAGTAACTGTCGAATTCTTCGTCAGTCAAACCACGGTTGTCTTGGTCGTCACCCTTCTTACGTAACTTCAATAGGTCAACAACGTTGATGAAGCGAATCTTCAAGTCAGGGAAGCTGTCGTGCAATAAGGTAATTGCAGCTAAACTTTCCATTGTTGGTTCAGTACCAGCTGCTGCAAAGACAACATCTGGTTCTGCACCATCATCGTTAGAAGCCCAAGGAATGATACCTAAACCGTTGTTAACAAGTTCCGTAGCTTCGTCAATGGAGAACCACTGAGTCCGTGGGTGCTTGGAAGCAACAATCAAGTTGATAACTTCGCGACTTTGCAAAGCCTTGTTCATAACAGCTAATAATGAGTTAGCGTCAGCTGGCAAGTATTCGTTAACCAGTTCGTGACCCTTTTCAGCCATATGACCAATCATACCGGGATCTTGGTGAGTGTAACCATTGTGGTCTTGTTGGAACACAGTGGAAGTGTTGATGATGTTCAATGATGGGTAGTCATGACGCCAGTTTTGTTCTTGCGCCTTACGTAACCACTTGTAGTGTTGAGTCAACATTGAGTCAATAACACGCGTGAATGATTCGTATGAAGCGAAGAAGCCGTGACGACCAGTCAGAACGTAACCTTCAAGCCAACCTTCAGCTTGGTGTTCTGACAATTGTGAGTCAATAACTTGACCAGAATGTGCGACATTTTCGTCGTTTGGTTCGTGAATGTCTTCCATCCATTGACGCTTGGAAGCATCCCATAGACCCCACAAACGGTTTGATTGAGTTTCATCAGGACCAGTGATCCGGAAGCTCGTTGGGTTTTCCTTCATGATGTCACCAGCAAAGTGTGACATAACTTCCATGTCCATCCGTTGCTTGGAGTTATCCTTCAAGTCACTTTCAGGAACGGCAAACTTACGAACATCATCCATCTTCAATGGTTCTGGGTGAATCCCACCGTTAGTGATAGGGTTCATAGCCATACGTTTGTCACCCTTAGGTTCAACTTCTGACAATACTTCTTTAGGAGTACCGTCTTCGTTAAATAATTCTTCAGGCTTGTATGACTTCATCCAGTCAACCAACATGTCTTTGTGTTCCATGTGGTTTGCGTCCACCGGAATTGGAACCTGGTGAGCACGGAATGAGTTTTCAATTGGGTCGCCGTTCAAGTCCTTCTTAGGACCAGTCCAGCCTTTAGGTGCACGAAGCACGATCAATGGCCATACAGGTAATGAATCGTCGTTGTTGTCACGGGCATTCTTTTGAATGGCCTTGATTTCTTCAACAGATGCATCGATGGCCTTAGCCATGTCTTGATGAGCCTTCTTGTGGTCTGAACCATCAGTTTCAACGAAACGAGGGTTCCAGCCCATACCTTGATAGTACTTAGTCAAGTCAGCATCGCTCATCCGTGAAAGGATAGTTGGGTTAGAAATCTTAAACCCGTTAACTTGAATAATTGGTAATACAGCACCGTCGTGGATTGGGTTGATGAACTTGCTTGAGAACCATGAAGCAGCCAATGGGCCAGTTTCTGATTCCCCGTCACCAATTTCAACAGCAGCAATAACGTCAGGGTTATCTAAGATAGCACCAACACCGTGTGAAAGAGAGTAACCAAGTTCTCCACCTTCGTGGATAGAACCTGGTGTTTCAGGAGCAGCATGTGAAGCAACCCCACCTGGGAATGAGAATTGCTTGAACAAGCGTTGCATACCTTGTTCGTCACGTGTGATACGTGGGTAACGTTCAGTGTATGAACCGTCAAGGTAAGCGTTTGAAACCATAACTTGACCACCGTGACCTGAACCTTCGATATAGAACATGTTCAAGTCATACTTCAAGATGGCACGGTTTAAATGTGCGTAAATGAAGTTTTGTGGAACGATTGTGCCCCAGTGACCGATTGGCTTAACTTTAACGTCTTCTGCCGTCAAGTCGCCCTTCAATAATGGGTTGTCCTTTAAGAACAACTGACCAACTGAAAGGTAGTTAGCCGCACGCCAGTAAGCGTCAACTTTGTCTAAGTATTCTTGTGAGTCGTAATCAACTGCCATGAATATTTACACTCCTTCGAGATAATTTTTAATAACACGAAATTTGCTGTGAAATCCACCGACTTTTTTACCGGTCAATTTACAGTTACTATAATAGACGCTTTTAAATAAAAGTCAACCTTTTAGAAAATTGGTACGACCCAATTACCGTGATCGAATGTTTCTATTGGTTAGTTTGCCTTTATTTGCATATCAAAGAGCGGCATTATAGGGATCGGTTCCTCGCTAATCCGCCCCAATGCTAACAAATTAAGCCTTAAATTGAACCTAAAAAACACTGAGAACTTAATATTCTTAGTGTTTTCTAATAACTCGTATTTAATTTAGTCTGCATCCAAATCCACAAAGTTGTTGTATTTCATATACTTGTAGTGAATTCGCATGTTTGACACTTCAAATGGGGTCCCATCATCCAAGAAAAAAATCCCGCTCATCACACCGACTGGTTCAGTTGGCTTCAGCGATAGCAATTCCTGATCCTTGTCGTCCGAAGGCTCGGCTTCAACGGTCATGAATGATTTGGTGACTGAGACGTGTTTGTTGTCTTCCAAATAATTAAAAATCGAACCTGATACAACCGTTGTTGACAGTTCTGGCATTATCTTAATTGGAATAAACCCTGTCTCAATCATCACTGGTTGTTGATCAAGTGATCGCAGACGTTTAATTTGATACACAAAATCATCGGCGTTCAAGAATAGATCCTGCTGTAATTCTGGTGTTGCCGGAATCACTTGAAAGTCGAGTAACTTAATGCTCGGCTTCTTGCCATCCACTCTCATTGAATCCGTAACCCCAAGATTCCGTCCTTCGTAACTGAAAACAGCCTGATTTTTAATGTACAATGGGTTCACAAACGTACCAGACCCACGCTTTTTAAAAATAATTCCCTGTTGCGCCAGTACATTAAGTGCTCGCTTAACAGATGAACGGCTCACCTCGTATGATTCACTCAAGCTCCGCTCGTCAGGCAGCCGTTTATCTGGAAACTGATTATCGTTAATGCGACGTTTTAAGTCTTGCATTACATTTTTATAAACTAAGTCTGCCATCTCGACGCAAGGTTCCTTTCTCTTGTATACTACTCATTGAGAGTATACCAGAAAAATATTGGTCCGGCCAATTGTGTTTTAGGTTCGTACCAATTTTTAATCTCTTGGAGGTCCAATTTAATGGCTAAGAAAAAAAGAATTCAGAAAACACTCGTCGAAAAAATCTTAGATAAGGCGAAGATTCCATACAAACAAATAGAGTTTGCCACCCACCAAGCTGGAGACGTTGCTCAACTGGATGTTGATCACGAAGATTATGATGAACACAATATCTATAAAACACTGGTTCTAACCGGCAACGTGACTGGTCCACTGGTCGGTGTTGTTCCGCTTGACACCCACCTGAGTTATAAAAAGTTGGCGGCAGCTTCTGGTAACAAAAAAGTTGGCATGGTGCCATTGAAAGACTTGCTAAACACCACTGGATATGAACATGGCGCTAATACGCCAATCGGTATCTGGGAAAAATACCAATATCCCATTTACTTCGACACGGCTGCACAAGAGCAAGGTGAAATCGTCGTTTCATCAGGAAAAATTGGCCGTTCTGTTCAGGTCGATGCAACGGCTGTCGCAGAATTAGTTCACGGTACATTTACCGATTTAGAGGAAGAATAGGAATAACTTAATGTCATTTAGCACGTTAGGTCAGCAGATTTTAATCAGTCTGCTGACCATCTTCTTTTACGGGTTAGCACTACCGCTTTTGTTTAGTTGGGTGCTAACACTGATCAATCGAAATACCAAACAACAGCTCGCCACTTACTATGGTATGAACGCTCAAGTCTACCTAGGATTCCTTGGTATCATCGTTCACGAGTCTAGCCATTTAATCATGGCATTATTATTTGGTCATAAAATTACTGGTTTGAGGCTGATTAAATTTGCCCATCCGGACAGACAAGCCACTGATCCAGAAGCGTTAACCCTCGGCTATGTCAATCACCGCTGGAACAGTGGCAACAGTTACCAAACGATGGGAAACTTTTTTATCGGCTTTGCACCAATTATCGGCGTCAGTGCCGTTATTTTCGGACTCACCGCTTGGCTATGGCCAACGATGTTCCACAACTGGGTAATGTTTGCAATGCACCCCAGTCTTAACAATCTGTTTCAACCGGCAACGGCCGATGGTAATCTATTAGTCAACACGGGACGTTGGCTAATCTGGGCAGTATTAGTAACGAATCTTAGCGTTGGTGGGTTTGATCTCAGCAGTGCTGACTTACGAAATTCCGGTGCAGGCGTTTCGTCCTACATCGTGCTCCTCGGCTTAATTGGCTTAAGTGCAGGCGTCTTAACCAGCACATTTACAGAGTGGTCTCGTGCCCACCTGGTGCCCGTCTTCTTTGCACTTAGTCTGGTTGTTGTGCTTTCAGCAGTCGTAAATTTAGTAACTCGTTGGTTAACTAAAGATAAATAAAATGATTCTTCTACCAAAACTAAAAACACGCTGATTTCCATTTTCTGGAAATCAGCGCGTTTTTAGTCTCTGGTCAGTTACACTTCAAAAGGTTAGGCTTCGCCGTTCCACTCTTGTTTGAATTCACGTAAAAAATCAAGCATCACCCGTTGGCGTTGTTCTGCCATTTTTCTTGCGGTAACCGTATTCATCTGGTCCTTAATAAGCAACAACTTTTCATAGAAGTGGTTAATCGTGGTGCCATCCGCTTTGCGGTATTCTGCCTTGGTCATATCGTGACGAGGTTCAATCTCCGGATCATACAGTACCCGGTCATGATGTCCACCATAAGTCAATGTCCGAGCAATCCCAATCGCACCAATGGCATCCATGCGATCGGCATCTTGAACAATTTGACCAGCCGGACTCAGCGCCTGATGTTGCCCAAGATTTTTGCTGAATGACATGTGATCAATAATTGCAAAAATAGCCGCTACATTGTCCTCATTCACATCCCAGCTTGAAAGTTGTTCTTTCAACGCCGCGTGGGCGGCCTCAGGATCTTCAACAAGCTTATCATCAATAACATCGTGCAAATAGGCCGCTGCTAAAACAATAAAACGTTGTCCTGTTTGTTCGATTAATTCAATTCGATCCGCTAACTTTGCGACCCGTTCTAAATGGAAAAAATCATGTCCCGAACGATCGCTACCAAGTTGCTGACGTGCGTAAGACTCAATTTTATCCAATTGTGTTTGCTCTGCTGGGGTCAGTCCCTCTGCCATACTGTCGCCTACTTTTCGCGAATAAAATCGCGTAATTTTTTGATGGTGCCACGCGAGAAATTCAACTCGTCACCGTTACTCATCGTAACATGCCCCAACGTAAAGTTGACGGTCTGAATATGTTCTGTATTGAGAATATAACTTTGAAAGCCATTAAAAAAATTGTCTGCTGTCAGATGACTAGCTAATTCATGAATACTGCCATTCACCTCGTAACGGTTATTTGTCGTGACGACCGTAACTTTTTTCAACCGACGCACCTTTTCAATATATAACAGATCATCTTGGCGCAACCGAATTAAAAAACCACCGTTCTTGATTTCTAAATAAGCCGGCTGGTTCGGATGGACCTGATTCAAATGATCCTGAATCGTCACTAAAATTTGGCGAAGCTGAGGTTTAAACTTCTCAGCATCAAACATAAATTCCTTGGAAAGAAATCCTGTAGGCATGGTCATCGACGTGATTGTTTCAAACGCACGATCCTCACGAATAGAGACATAGACAATATAGCCTAAGGGGTCCACCTCGCGAATTCGTCGAGCCAGTTCAATACCATCAACCGCCGCATTAAGCTGAATGTCCAAGAAATAAATGTTTGGGCCCGGATGGTCAGCCAATGTTGCTAACACTTTTTCCGGTCGCCCTTCGCTTTCAATCGGAATGTCCATATTTAATTCTTTAAGTTCGTTTTCAAGGCAAGTTGTCAGCCATAGTCGTTCCTTTAAATTATCTTCACAAACGTAAAGAATCATGACGATTTCTCCTTTGTTTACCTTGTTTACATCCCAACAATCGTGCTTACGTTTATCGGGCCTCGTTATTTTTTATGTTGCCAATAAACTCTTAAATCAATATACGTTGTATCGCCACCAACTTGTCTTCATTTTATCAACTGAAAACTATTCATCATTCTAAAAAAGCGGACATTAGTTCAAAAACGTCTAAACTATCGTTGCTCATATCATTTGCCGATACGATTACTGGCCTACTGCGGACCAATGACCTCTAACGCTCTGATCACATCGTCCATGATCCATCATCAAGTAAACTTTGTTACTACGATTCTAACGAAAAAGCGTCGCCGCCGAACCGGCACTTGAAGGTAGCTCCTAAAAGACTACTTCCACACGGTCATGACAACGCAAATAAATTTTCTGATTTGTCATGCTAAATGCTGTCCCGCAATTGATTGTAATGCACCCGCCCGCTCAAATGCGCACGGCAAACCCATTTTAATCAATTTACGTCCCAAATTATCAGCAGACTGTCAGTTGTTCGTCAATTTAATTAATGAATTTGTATCACACGTCTTTTATTTAAACTGAGACGGCCGATATTCCGACTATTTTATCATCTGCAAAATTTTAAAATTGACACCCCCAGAATAGCACTCTACACTGACAGCGACAGGATATTTAACCTGCAAATTGACAAGTCTTCCAACTGCAATTTCATCTGCCTAAAGGGGGCATTGAACCATGCAATTATCCCCAGTAATTCACGTATCTCATCTTCAAAAACGATTTGGTAAATTTCAAGCATTACACGATGTCTCGTTTGACGTACAACCTGGTGAAGTATTTGGGTTTATTGGTCCAAACGGAGCCGGAAAATCAACAACAATTCGCACATTACTTGGTCTATTAAGAGCAACAGGTGGTACGGCCACCATTTTTGGGAAGGACGTTTTTCGCGACGCGGTCAGTATTCATAAAAATATCGCCTATGTTCCTGGCGACGTTTATTTGTGGCCTAATCTTACAGGTGGTGAAATTATCGACCTATTTCTCCGGCTCAGTCGCCAGCAACATTCTAAACGAACGGATGAGTTAATTAAGGCGTTTGGACTCGATATCGGTAAGAAAGCACGCACCTATTCCAAGGGGAATCGGCAGAAAGTTGCCCTGATTGCTGCCTTATCGCAAAGGGCCGATTTATATATCTTCGACGAGCCAACATCTGGCCTCGACCCGCTCAATGAGCAGGTTTCCCAGGACGAAGTAAAAGCCTTAAAGGCGGCTGGCAAAGCAATTTTGCTATCTAGCCATATTTTGTCGGAAGTTGAACAAATGTGTGATCGTATTGGTATCATCCGTGAAGGTCAAATTATTGAAACAGGTACGCTCACGGAAATGCAACACTTGACCCGCACGCAGATTTCAGTGACTACTAAAACGCCATTGACCGACTTAAGCAATCAACCTGGTGTTCATCAACTCAAACAAACTAATCCAACTACGGCAATTTTTGCGGCCGATTCAGACGCCATGACTGCAATTACTCAATACTTAGCCGATCATCAAATCCTAACGTTACGAAGCACCCCGCCAACTTTAGAGGATCTATTTTTACGCTATTATGGCCGTGAAAATGAGCGGCCTGTGAACTCAACGACGGGAGATGGTCCTGATGCCTAAGCAACCGTTCTTTCAAACAGGCCAAATCTTACGAATCAATCTTCGGCGCGATTGGCTTAAGTTGTTGATTTGGCTGATTGCGCTAGGAGGTTTATTCGCAAGTATTGCAGCCAAGTTCAATAACTTATACGGAAGCAAAACCGCCATTGAAAAAATTACTGCCACGTTAAATACGCCGGCAATGATTTCACTTTTTGGGCGTCTCCCCCATGGCCCGTACAGTTCCGCTGATGTCTTTGCCGGCGAGATGACGGTTTTTATGGCCATTTTCGGAGTCATTATGAACTATTCATTAGCCATTGCACTGACACGTGGTGACGAAGATAGCGGTGTGACGGAACTGGTATCAGCGCGCTACGTCGGCCCTTATGCCACTATGATGGCAGCAATTAGTGAATTAGTGGTTGCAAACGGCCTGTTAGCGTTACTTTACGCAGGCGGCCTGCAAATTGCTGGTTTAAATGGCACTAATACGGGTGGCAACCTTGTTCTTGGTGTCAGCCTTGGACTCAGTGGTCTGATGTTTGGTCTGCTTGCTATCGTTTGTGCACAACTAACATCTAGTAGCCGTGCTGCAACAAGTCTTGCTTACCTACTCTTTGGCATTGTCTACCTTGGGCGCATGTTAACCGATGTTTCACATCCCCGCTACACATGGCTTTCTCCACTTGGTTGGGTTGAAAAGTTGCAAACGTACCGCAACAACAATTGGCTTCCAGCCATGTTAATGCTGCTCACTATCGTTGTTTTCATGGTCCTCGCAATCATGCTTCGAGCGCGCCGGGATCTTAACGCAGGTATTTTGGCCACCCGGCCTGGTCGGAGGCATGCCAGCCCTTTTCTTCGCGGGCCAATTTCACTAGTGGGCCGGTTGGAGCGCAATACTATACTAGCTTGGGTAATCGGTCTCTGTATTTTTGGCGCGATGTACGGTTCCGTTTTTAACACCGTCGCTGACATTCTCAAGTCGAATCCTATTACGGTAAAATTGTTAGCTGATCCTCATACTGCCGCGTTAGCCACTACTCAAGTTCTAAAATCATTTATTGCCCTGCTAATGATCATTTTCACGGTTTGTGCAATCATTCCCGGTCTACAAATTATTTATCGAATCGCCACGGATGAGCAACGGGGAATGCTTGAAATGCTGCATGCCCGGCCCGTTTCCCGTCTCCGGCTTAACGTGGTTCTCAGTCTTTGGGGCATCGTCATCAGTTTATTAGCGCTTGTGGCAGCTGTCGGTGGTTTAGCCGTTGCAGCGAACATGGTGTTAGACCACCCCTTGGCTAACAAACTATTTATTCATGGCTTGCTCGCCAACATCTCGCCGCTACTCATTTTCTTAGGTGCCGGTGCGTTACTCGTTGGTTGGCTGCCTAAACTACGCAGTCTTGTTTGGCTCTACCTTGGTGCAACCTTTGTGATGAACTACTTCGGTCGCTTATTTGATTTACCTGAGTGGGCAACCAAATTGTCACCATTTGGATTCATTGGTCATGTGCCCGCTTCGCCGCTGAACTGGTCTGTATTCTGGTGGCAAACTGGGATAGCCGCGGTTTTATTTGTTGTTGGACTGATCGGATATCAGTTGCGTGATCTGAACAGTGCCAACTAACTATAAAAAGTTAAAAACTGCAACTTGTCCAGCCGTCTCCCGTTACGCCGACTGGAAACGCCGCTCCGTGGGGATCGGGTTCAACCCGCACAAGCCACGGTTTTCTCCCTCGATTCTGAGCCAAAGTTCGTCTCAGAACTCGTCCCACAACACTAAGCGGCCAAATTCACGCCGCCAAGTGTTGTCGACACGGATCTCTGTTTCCAATCAGCTCCACTCCTATTACAGATAAATAAACCGCTACTTACATGGCATCATTGAACGTTAAATGACACTCTCAGGAAATTGACAACCGTAAGTGGCATTTATATTGGTACTAAAGCTGCAACTCATTGTTAATAAACCTTCAACTCTATGTTGAACACAAAAACGCTTCATCCCGTCGTCACAACAAAATGACGGGATGAAGCGTTTTAGACTAGAACAATGTCCATATATCTATCGTTAATCAATACCTAGTCAACAATTATTCTTGTGGCAATCGATAGGTCAAATATTGATCAAGAAATTGTTTAACATGCTGTTGATAGGCTGCCGGATTAATCCAAAAGCTTTCAGCGTGCGTTGCATCCTTCACGACCCATTTTTCCTTTGGTCCCTGAGTCGCATCGTAATTAGCCGCCAGCATTTCAGCAGGAACGAAAATATCTTTTTCACCATGAATGAAGAAAATTGGCCGGCGATTACGTTTGAGTTGCTCAGCCGATGAAACCTGCGTCAGGCTAAACCCTTGTTTGCGCTGATTAATCGCGTTCACCGCTGGCAAAAACGGGTATTTTGGTAAATGGAAATTTCGTTTGAGCAAGTACACCAACTCGTCATCAATGCTGGAATAGCCACAATCCGCAATGATACAACGCACTTGCTCTGGGAGGACTTCCCCACTCATCATCTCAACCGTGGCACCGCCCATTGATACACCAAATAAGACGATCCGCGCATCCTGACCAGTGTCTTCGATAACGCGCTGAATCCAATCCAAATAATCCAAGCGGTCCAGCCAGCCAAACGTAATGTAGCGACCAGCAGATCGGCCATGCGCCCGATCATCAGGCAATAATACGTTGTAACCTAACTCGTGAAACATTTTCGCGTAGTTGGCCATCGTCTCGCCGTTGCCCTTGTAACCGTGTGAAATGATCACCGTGTCCGTCGTTTGTACATCTGCTGCTAAATAAGTAGCTGCCAATTTATGCGCGGCATCATCCTCGTGCAAATGCCAAACCTGCGTTGGCTGATTACGTAACCAGTCAACATAACCGTAGTAGGCATCCGCGTATTTCTGTTTCTCTTTCGAAGTTTCAGGAACCTTGTTTACGCGGTTGAAGGCATACCGATACAGTTGTTCTGAAATGCCGGCAACACCCGTTGCAATCACAAATGGCGCTGCCAAACTAACCATTGTTCTCTTTTTCACTGTCAATCTCCAATCCCTGAACGCGGCACCATTGTCGTTTGCACACTACTTTGACGAATGCTTGTGCCTGCCGAGCCAGCAGTAACTGATTAATACGGCCAGTACACAGGTAATCATGCTACTAAGCCAGCTTGCCAATACCTGATTCCAAGTGCTCCAATAGCCCGCGCTCACTAAACTAAATACTGATATTAATCGCAATTGTTGCGACCAGTCAAACATTAACCGTCCAACAGCAATAAAAATAGTTAACCCAAATGTCGCTGCTAGTGTCCACCACATTGTCGCCATACGGCTTACCTTATGAATACCAATGACCTCATAGATCACCTGGCCACTTAATATCAGTGGGAACAGACCTAACTGCATTCGCCAGTACTGGCGCCACGGGAAGACAATGTTATGTCCTAAAAATAATGTTCCAGTAGTTAGTAATATCACCTGATTAACGACCATCAGTGCTATATCAACACAAAGCGTCATTAAAAAGAGGTTTTGCCAGCTTTGTTTGCCCGTCACATTGCCATTTTTCTTTTTTGCCATGCTAATTAAAATGCCGGATACAACCCATGATAAAAAGAACACAAAAACACGTGTTTGCGCTAATATTGGCACAACTGTTGCGAACTCAACGCCGTGTAATGACGCGAGCCAACCGGTGAGCCCAAGTGGCAATAGGATGTCACAAACGCATAGTAGCCAAACTAAACGATTGCGTTTTAATTGCTTCATCACAGTGGTCATTGTTGTCACAATCTGCCTCCGGCCCTTTTACTAACAATTTATCAGTAAATGGCGTATAATTTTTTGTTGGACTTTCATCATTTTGAATGATTGGTTCAATCTATTTTAGCGCTAACGTACCTGACTGTGCCAACTTCACAATTGACTGAGGCAGTCACTGTCCTCGTTAGCGTCACTTATCTATTTCATTGTCAAAACGATTTTTATGACTGTTTACATAAATGTTGTTCACAAGGAGGCTTTTTCGTGTCCAATTCATCATCCGAATTTAAAGTGGTCGATGCCAATGGCAAACCCTATAACCGTTTGCTTCTCATCATCACAATGCTTATAGGGACGTTTAGCACATTTATCGTGCAGACGACCCTTACCACCGCATTTCCAACTCTAATGCGCACGTTCAATATCGATGCCGATTCCGTTCAATGGTTGACCACTGGATTCATGCTAGCGATGGGCATCACCATCCCTATTTCCGCATTTCTGTTGCAACGTTACAGTTCCAAGGCACTGTACTTAACCGCGATGGCCATTTTCTTTGTCGGTACCTTTATTTGTATGATTGCGCCAACATTTGGCGTGCTTCTAGCCGGCCGTTTGATTGAAGCCGTTGCCGTTGGAATCACCGCGCCAACGTTTCAAACAACAATGCTGACAATCTTCCCGCCTGAACGTCGTGGGTCGGCCATGGGCTTAGCCGGAATTGTTATCGGATTAGCGCCTGCCATCGGACCTACCCTGTCTGGGTGGTTATTGCTCAATTACTCTTGGCGAGCATTGTTCGTCGTCATTTTGCCATTCCCAGTCATCGTCTTCACCCTTGCTATCTTCACCATGCGTAAGATTTTTCCAACAAAGAAAACCAGTGCGGATTGGGTGTCAGTCGCACTGTCCACAATCGGTTTTGGGAGCATGCTTTACGCATTCAGTAGTGTCGGATCCAGCTCGTGGACGGCGCCGAAAGTGTACATCACCTTAATTATCGGCTTTGTTTTCGTTGGCTTATTCATTTGGCGGTCACTGACGATCGAAAATCCGCTACTGCAATTGCGGGTGTTCAAATCACCAATTTACACCCTGTCCGTCATTGAAGTAGCCGTTGTTAACATGGCCATGATGGGCGCCGAAATGGTGGTGCCGCTCTATATTCAAACAGTTCGCGGTGAATCAGCCTTTCACTCTGGATTGATTCTGTTGCCTGGAGCGTTAATGATGGGAATCATGAGTCCCATTACCGGTCGCATATTCGACCGCATTGGAGCCCGCCGTTTGGCAATCACCGGGATGTTCTTACTGACGATTGGAACAGCATTCTTCGTCACATTGACGGAAACAACCCCGATCATCTTCGTTACCATCCTGTACACCATCCGAATGTTTGGGATCTCAATGGTCATGATGCCAGTGACGACAACCGGGATGAACGCCCTACCGTTAAGCCTCATGAGTCACGGAACCTCTGTTAACAACACTGGACGTCAGGTCTTCTCGTCAATGGGAACGGCCATCCTCATTTCTGTATTAACAAACGTGACCAACTCTAATATGCCAGCTAAATCGTTGCTGCACAGCACACCACTCACCTATGGTACACACGCATTATCCGCAACGCTGGCAGGTTATCATGCAGCTTTCCTCACTGCAACTATCTTTGCATTAATTGGTCTCGTGCTAGCCTTCCGCATTAAACCGGGTAACTTAAGGAGGCGTGGATAATGGTCATTATCGCATTAATTATTGCAACGCTTGGGTTATTTTGGGCCGTCGTGCTTCTCAATGGTCATCAATTACGCCGCTGGCTAATTGGCGGTTTTCTGATTTTATTCTTGGGCATGATTGGTTTACTGATAGCAAACGACAATTTTCAGTACGGCATGGTAAAGACGCATCAACGAACGACATCAACGTTGGTCTCCAGTATTCCGAACCAACCCGCTAGTGTGCCTAATGTCCTTCTCTATCAACCCTTAGGAAATGGCACAGAAAAGGTCTATCTGTACCGGACCAACACGTCGCAAGCCAAACCACAGGCAGTGCCAACTAAGCATGTCAGTTCCAAACTAAAAATAGCGACGAGCGATCAGGCAACTTTAACCGTAACCACCTCTCGTTGGCAATATCGTAACGATTGGCAACATGCGCTGTTTGCATTTTCTGGCGAACAAAACCGTGTTGCCCACCGTGATTACACGTTCCGTTTGCCACAAACGTGGTTAAGTCTCAGCACCACTGAGGCCAAACAACTTGCCAAGATTATGAAATCACCTGTCCGACAACAAGCGATTAAAACAAAGGTTACTGAGCAGGTAGCTAAGGCAGTTAAACAAGATTCTAAAATGTCGGCTTCACAACGTTCTGCATTAATTCAGAAAACGACAATCGTCGTGCTTAAAGCACAACTAAAATAAAAATCATTTAAAAAGAGTGGCGGCTTAGCCTAACTAACGGATTGATAAACTGTTAGTTACGTTAAGTTGCCACTCTTTTCTTATTCTTTTTGGAATCTCTGCGATAAGTTCTGCTGGAAACGACTACAACGTTCCCACAGCCGCTAGTTCCACCAAGTTTTGATCCGGATCACGAACATACAACGATGTCATCGTCCCCCTTGCACCATGGCGAACCACAGGGCCAGTTTCGATAATTAAATGTTGCTGCTCTGCCCATGTGACTAAGGTCTTCGGCGTCTTATCCGTCATGAGACAAAAATCACTGCTACCAAACGTCGGGTGCGCAGCTACCGGCAAATGAGGGTGCGCTTTTATCTGGAGATTAATTTTCTGATTTGAAGACAGTCGAATCGCTGTCCGACCGTCTTCAAATTGTTCGGTGGTCAATCCTAACCGATCCCGATAAAATTTCACGCTCCGATCAATACTGGCCACTGTAAGGACAAAATGATCAATTTCAAACGCACTCATTTTTTATCAGCTTTCTTACGGCTACCAGCACTCTTTTTAGTGTTGGAAATATTATCTTTCTTATTACCAATTTTTCCTTTAGCCCGCAACTGATCAAGATGTTCATACAAAATGCCTTCACGAACCCCATTTTCTGAGAAAATGACGCGGCCAGAGTCCAAAAATCGCATAATTGTGACAATTGGCGTAATCCCTGCTGCAATAATATCCGCGCGATCTTTTGAGAGACCAGGAATAGCCTTTCGCTCCGCCAAATTATGTTCAATAATTTCCGCATAAACATTGTCAACTTCGGAAACACTCATGCGAAAACCGTGAATATCCTCAAAATCAGCCACATTCTTTTGCTTTCGCCGAATCTTTGCCAAAGTTCGGTTTGACCCGCCCAATGCGACGAGGGGCAAATTCTGCCCCCGTTGAAGCCACCACAGTCCATTAAACAATCGCTGAACAGCCGTTGACAGTCTAAATAAGTCCACTGCGGCGAGCTGATCCAAGCCGTGCTTTAAAAAGGTTTCTGACAAGTTAACTGATCCGAAAGGCAAACTCACTAAATTTTGTTCTCGTCCATTTTGAACCAAAACCAATTCACAAGAAGCCCCACCAGTATCCATAATGACGCAGTTAGTCACGGGTAACGTATTGATCACCCCTAGGTAGTCATAATGGGCCTCTTCCGTGCCAGAAATCACTTCAATGTTTAATCCATGAACTTCTGAGCGAACCCGATCTAAAAACACTTTCTGGTTGGATGCATTCCGGACTGCCGCCGTTGCCACAGCTTTTAACGTGAGGTTTGGGAGTTGTGAATACTCTTCATAAAAGCCCTTCAGTGCTTCAATAGTTCGATCCATGGGGGCTTGTTGTAATGCGCCAGACTGCCCCATGTCTTCTGACAAACGGACAAACTGTTTGCTCATTTGGCTACGTTTAAAACTACCATCGTCGTTGATTTCCGTAACTGTCATGCGACACGAATTGGAGCCTAAATCAATGACCGCAAAATTTTCCACAATTACCCTCCTTATCAAACTCGTTCAACGTTTAATCTCAAATTACTCGTCATCAGAATCATCGTCATCTGTGGTGGTTTCATCCAATGGTCGCATCAGCGGCACGAATGGCGTCTGCGGTTGACTGGTTGCTAACTTAGCATCTGCCTGTGATTTGCGAGCAGCCTCTTTGATTAAGCTATCTTGAACATCTAATGGTGCTAAGCCACGTCGATCCACCTTTTGCCACGTACCATCTGCATGCAACACACGCGTTTTGACATTATCATGCCACATTTGATCATAAATGTGACCCACCCGTTCTTTAATGTCATCCTGGAGGATGGGGAAGAGTAGTTCTACCCGACGGCTAATATTCCGTGTCATCAGATCAGCTGATGATAAGTACAATTGATGCTCGCCATTCGCATAAAAGTCATAGATACGGCTGTGTTCCAGTAAGCGGCCAACGATAGAATGAACGGTAATGTTATCAGATACACCAGGCACACCAACTTTTAAACATACAATGCCGCGGACAATCAGGCTTATCTTAACGCCAGCGGCCGAGGCGTCATATAATTTCTCAATCATGCCCTTGTCGGACAGTGAATTCATCTTCATCTTGATGGCCGCCGGTAAACCAGCCTTAGCGTTAGCAATTTCATCATCAATGCGATCATACAAAAAGCCACGTAACGTCGTCGGCGCAATGGCCACCCGTTCAAAATGATCAGGCTCACTAAAACCGGACAACATGTTAAAAATATTTGAAGCGTCAATGCCCATCAATGGATCCGCTGTAAACAGCCCCATGTCAGTATATAAATGCGCCGTCACATCGTTGTAGTTCCCCGTCGCCATGTGCATGTATCGTTTGATGCCATCGGGTTCCTGACGAACGACTAACAGTAACTTGCAGTGCGTCTTTAAACCAACTAGTCCATAAATAACATGACAACCTTCGCGTTCGAGCATTTGCGCCCACTTCACGTTATTTTCTTCATCGAACCGTGCTTTCAATTCCACAAGCACGGTAACTTGTTTCCCATTACGTGCGGCCTGCGCCAAGTACTTAATGATTGGTGATTGTGAAGAAACCCGGTACAGCGTCATTTTAATGGCTAGCGTGTCTGGATCCGTCGCCGCTTCATGCACAAACTTTACGACTGGATCGAAACTATCATACGGATGTTGAACGAAGATATCGCGTTTTTTAATTTCGTCAAACAAGTTATCCTGTCGCAACGCTGGTTGAATATACCCGGTGAACGACGGATACATCAACTCACTGTGCCCTTTCACCTGCTTAACTAGCTTGCTCAAGAAACGTAGATCGATGGGACCTTTAATGTCATAAACGTCCTTTTCTCGCGCCTGCAAATCGTGAATCAGTTGTTTTCTCAACTGTTTGGACATGTCAGCTTCGATTTCCAAACGCATAACTTGTGTATGATCACGGACAGCTAGTTCATGTTCAACTTCCTTTAGCAAGTCGCTGGCATCCTCTTCGGTTACGTCAAAGTCCATATCTCGAATAACTCGGTACGCACGAGCTTCTTTCACTTTAAAGCCAGAAAATAGTTCACCTAAAAAGTGCTTGATGACTTCTTCTAACAAGATAAACTCATTCGTGCCAGGCAAACTGACCACTCGGTTAAATGTATCCGGTACCTGAATCGTCGCAAAACGATGTTCCTTTTTGCCGCTTTCTTCATCTTTAGTGTTCTTAACCAACCGTAAGGCAATGTTTAAGGTATTGTTGCTAATAAACGGAAATGGTCGAGAAACATCCACTGCCATTGGCGTCAGCACTGGGTACAACACTTCACGGAAATACTGCGTCAAGAAACTGACTTGAGCAGAATTCAACTCGTCATACTGACGCAAATGAATGCCAATTGTTTCCATCTGGGGCACGATCGAACGATTTAACGTACTGTATTGTTTCTCAACCAATTGGTGAACCTTTTCACTGATTGCTTCCAGCTGTTCACTAGGTTGCATCCCCGACACATCTGGTTTGGTGTAATTAACATCCTCCATCTTACGCAGTGAGGCTACACGAACCATGAAAAACTCATCCAGGTTACTTTGAGTAATCCCAATAAACCGCGCTCGTTCCAATAACGGATTGTTTTTATCACGCGCCTCTTCCAATACACGGTCGTCGAAGTCAACCCAACTTAGCTCACGGTTGACATATAAACTTGGATCTGAAAAATCCATCCTTATCCCTCCTGTTGGTTCGACTCTCATACATGCTTGCTTATTTGATTCACACTAAACGCCTGTCGTTTCATCGCTATTAACCAACACCAGTAATCTACACTAAAATCGACCAGTTCTTCTCAAAATCGGCGTCATGCCATAAACCTCTTCAAAGAATTTACGTTTGCCATTGAAAGTCCAAGTTTCTAATTCAATGTCATCATTAGCAGTGGCATGGATGATAATTTCTGGTTTCTTGATGGAAACGCTGATTTTAGAAATTTTATGCAGACGACTGTCATCTAACGCATCTGCCAAACGTAAAATAGCCGCCAACTTAACCATCACTAACCGATTATCCATTGTGATGTTAAAACGGCTCAAATCAGCTGATACCGTTTCAGAACTGTGATACCGGGCAATGGCCGCCACCTCGACCTGTTCATCGGCGCGCAAGCCCAACATTTCGGAGTGATTGATAATGTACTCGGAGTGAAAAGCATGTTGCGTACTGTCAATGAATAGACCACTGTCTTGCAAAATAGCGGCCAACTGAAGTAACAGGCGCTCACGGGAACCCAACCCATGAATCTTTTTCAAGCGGTCAAACAATTGAGTTGCAAATAACACGACAGACTGTTGGTGCCGCTCGTCGACGTGAAATCTACGAGCCAACTCATAAGCGGCCCCCAACATAACCTGACTAACTGCATCGGTATTCCGCGGGTGTTTCTTCCGACTCATTTCTTCATCTACGACACAGCCATCGATCACTTTAAAGTCAGTTAAGTGAATGGACTTTGTGTGCAAATGATTGAAGACCTCATCCAGTAATAGAAAGAGTGGTAACACCTCATTAACTTGATCAGCCGGCAGATTGTTTTGATTCAACATGTCCTGTGGTGTCATTTGTACAACTGACTGGAATTGTTTATCAAAATCTTTGCGACTTAACTGAACGTACCGTTTTCCCTTAGGGATGAGATTCTCCAACAAATTCAGCTTGGAACCCATCAAAATCACCTTATCAAACGGCTCATCGGGTAAGTACTGATAGAGACTTACTAGCTTTGAATGCAAATAATCGCTAAGAACTTCCTGATAGGATTCCACTTTATGCTCCAAATTTTGCAACTGGGTCGCAACTTGAAGCGGACCTAGGAACAACTCCCGGGTTAACGTTAAATGTCCATCAACAAACATCATGAAATGCACCATGCTGGCACCAACCTGCATCAACACGGTTCGACCACTAATGAGCTCGTTGAAATTTGGCAATAACTGCGCTGCTTCATAAGAAAACAGCGATTCCTCATTGACCGTCATAAAATGCAAGGTCACGCCCGTCATGATGTAGATGTGATCACGAATGTAATCAATGTTCTCCGCTCTGGTAATTGTATGTGAGGCCACCAGGCGATAATCCGTCACGTTATAGTCCTTCAGCAACTGTAAGAAACGCTGAAGAATCGTAACAACTTCGTCAGACCGTTCCGGGTCAATTCGTTTCCCCGCAAACAAATCGTTGCCTAGATGAATGGGTGCACTGACCCGCTCAATGACTGCCTGTCTCTTAACATCAACAATAATTAGCTGCATGTCCTGCGCGCTAATCACCATTGCGCCATATAAACTTCCTTTGGCCATGACATCCCCCTCTTGCTTATTTCACGCTTTTTTGTCCGTTTGCAAATGATTCAAAATTTCGTGTAACTGTTGCTTTTGCTCGTCGGTAACGGTTGGATATTCTGGCTTTAAGGCCGCCAATCTAGTCGTTAAAATATCCGAAACAACCATCCGTGAATTCCATTTAGAATCTGATGGAATGATGTACCACGGATTTTCCTTTGTAGCCGTGTGATTCAGCATATCTTCATAGGCTTTCTGGTAATCATCCCAAAAGGCACGTTCTTTAATGTCAGCTGCGGAAAATTTCCAGTTCTTATCAGGCACTTCAATGCGTTTTTCAAACCGATGCTTCTGTTCATCGCGCGAGTAATGAAGGAAAAATTTCACCATGATGAAACCATTGTGTTTTAAATATTCTTCATAGTGTGTGATGTCACGAAAACGTTGATTAAAAAAGTCGTCCGTGACGTCGCTAAGCTGATTAATACCAGGCAAATGCTGGCCCAACAGAATTTCCGGATGAACCCGGCTAATCAACACATCTTCATACTGAGAGCGATTGAAAATTTGAATACTGCCGCGACGTGGGAGTGCAGAAGAAATTCGCCATAGATAATCGTGGGCCAACTCATTACTTGTTGGTTGCTTGAAGCTCACAACTGATGTGCCTTCTGGATCTAGACCGCTCATCACGTGACGAATCATGCTGTCCTTACCGGCTGCATCCATTCCTTGCAACAACACAACCACACCATAGCTAGCTTGTGCATATAGACGCGACTGGAGATCGGCCAATTTCGTAATGTTGTCAGCTAACTGAGCCTTGATTTTATCCTTGTCTGGCACCGGGCTTGGCAAACTGGTTGCTTGATTCTTTAAATGAAGCCGTTCGCTACCATCAAAACGATATTCACTTTCATAATTCATCCTACCCACTCCCAACTTTCTTGCTAAAATTCTGGGCAATTCTCTTGCTAACTTTATTTTACTGGCTTCCCTAACAAAGTTAAATCAAATTAAGCAAAAACACGCCCCTTTTTGGAAATTGACGAAAAACTTGTTCTCGATTGAACAAACTATGCTACCGTTATGATGTAAGTTTGTTTGATTCGTTAGTGTTCGTTTTCCTTACGAATTAGACTGAAAACACGGTGGCATCGTCCACAAATACGGAGGGTTATCATGATTAAAATGGTTGCTTTGGACTTAGACGGCACTCTACTGACGAGTGACAAAAAAATCAGTCCACGTAATGAAAAGATTCTAAAACAACTCCATCAACAAGGCATCAAAGTGGTGCTCTGCACTGGCAGACCAATCAACGCTATTTGGAAATACATTGAACAGTTGGGACTTACTAATGAAGACGACTACACCATCACATTTAATGGCGCATTAGTCATTCAAAATGTCGGTCACCAAAAGCTCTTTCAACAAGGCATTAGAAAGGAAGATTTATCCTTACTCCACGAATATTGTAATGAACACCACTATCCACTCGATGTCTTGGACTTTGAACAAGTGTGGCCACTGGCTGACTTGCCTGACTCCTATTACGAAAAAATGCTCAACGCCGGGTTAACCTTTACTCACCGCGATTTCAAAGACTTGCCAGAGGGTGACTACAGCAAAGCAGTCATGTCGTATGACGCAGATGTACTGGATGATGCCGTTGCGAACCTCACACCGGCAATGAATGCTAAATATCACGCAGTTCGCTCACAACCAAAAATTCTTGAATTTTTGGATAAAGACATGGACAAACACGTTGGTCTTAGCGCACTGCTAAAGCACTACAACATGACGTTTGATAACCTGATGTCATTCGGCGACGCTGAAAACGATTTAGGTATGTTGAAGGCAGCCAAAGTCGGCGTAGTTATGGATAATGGCAAACCCGAAATCAAAGCAGCGGGAACCGACGTTACGGGTAACAACGATGACGACGGGGTCGCTCAATTTTTAGAAAAGTTTGCCTTCTAAAATTGCTTGAGCCATCTCCTCGTACACTTAACATACGTAAAAAAATTGGCTATGTTCGTTTGAATTGAACATAACCAATTTTTAATAGGCTGTCACATATCTTTATCTAAAAACATAGGAGGTTTATATGAAAGTATTACTTGGGTTAAAAGGCAGCACGGATCCCGCACAATACCGCAACCGGATCCAGTATCATCCCGATGTGTTCGAATTTTATTTAGATCAGCATGACTTGACCCCAGAAGGCCGCGCTCATTTGCAGGATGCCATTGATGAAGCAAAGGCTGTCACGTCACGGATTGTGATGCACCAACCGATGCGATATGGCAAATGGTTCAACGAAATGGTCACGCCGAAAAAAGAAATGCCGGACTTATACCATTTTCTGCGGTACAGTTCCGACACATTGCTAGATTTAGCCGTTAAAAACGACATTCAGTTATTACTGCACGGTTCTTACTCACGGCAAACGCAGCATTTCATCGATCTGTATCCCAATTTTGAAACAGCTCAACATGTTGTCTTCGAACGTTTGGATGAATACGCCAAACAAGGCGGCAATCACATCATGTTCGAAAACTCTATCTCGCCACTATTTTTCTATGGTGATCCTCACATGGATCAAGTTATTTTCGATCGTAACTACCGGTTAGCGTTTGATACCAGCCATTGTTTCATCAAGAATCACGGCAGCAATGACGTGTTAGCGGCATCCCTAGCCAAACTGGGTGATCATGTCGTTCACTACCACCTCGTCGATTCAATGGGTCTAACGCACGATAGCCTAACACTTGGGCTTGGCCGAATTGACTGGGCTCGCGTGCTGCCGTTGCTGAATCCTAAAGCATCCAGCATTTTCGAAATCAATCTGGCAGATCCTACCAAAGCCACCGAAATGCTCAAATCATACGACTACCTAAAGCAAGTTGCAGCAAATTTAGATTAGCATTGCGAACATTGCAAACGCATTATTTGCAAAGTGGAGGCCAATGTCGAAGCGGATATCTTTTGTTTGAACATAAGTTGTCGCTAAGATAGCACCCATGACAAAGTACACCCACGCATCTGGTGTCCACAAATTTGTGTGCAGTTGGGCAAACAGCAGGCCATTCACGATAATTCCCAGGACTTTCACCCACCGTTTGTTCAACTTCATGAAGAAGTAATTAAAAAACAGGCCACGGAAAATGAGTTCTTCCAGGATCGGTGCGCCAAACACGCCAAAGTACAAAGTTAACCACGGCGTTGTCTTAAACATCTGTTCAATGGCCTTTTGATTTTCCGACGACTTGCTGTGAATCAAGCCTTCTGCCACGATCAACGCAATCAGTGCCAACGCCATCAGGCCAAGTACGAGCCATTTGTGACGACGGGTAGGTTGTTGATCAAAATAACGCGGTGCACGGTTAGCTAATCCATTTTTATAGGCTCTCCATAACGCCCAGAACACTAGAATACTTAATATTGTGGTAATTACGCCCAACGTGATTTGAGCAGGTACACTCGTCAATTTTAGCACGCTGGGTAGTTGTGAAGGCGTTGCTGCCACTTGTTCAAGCAGGAACAGGCCAAACATTGCGCCGGCTCCCATTAGATATCTTCTGATACGGTCTGCTGTCATTTATCGTCACCACTTTTAATCCATTTATTAGGCATATCATAGGCAGTATGTTGCGGTGAGTGCAAGGAAAACTGCCTTGACTAATTTTTATATTAGCAAACGTAAACACGCTAGCCTCTCAAAAAACTGAGAAGTCAGCGTGTTTTTTATCATACTGTTTGAAGTTGTACAAGCTTTACTACCGCCTGCGGTTGTCAATATTGAAACGCTGCCGTGGGATTGATTCGAGCCTGTTGAACCACAGTCTCTCATTTCGCCATGAAGCCGCAACCCACGTCTTCATGACCGTCCGTGCTGTAAATTCGGAAAAACACCGAATCAACAGCACCTTCACGACTTGGTTCCAATATTGACGCCCTTCGGCTAATCTTCACTAGAAAGGCCATCTACGAATTTTTTTATATTCAATTAGCCGTTTTCTCTTACGTTGTATAACGCTAACTGACTTACACTATCGCCGGATTGCT
The DNA here is from genome assembly GCF_000428925.1 of Furfurilactobacillus rossiae DSM 15814. Taxonomy (GTDB): domain Bacteria; phylum Bacillota; class Bacilli; order Lactobacillales; family Lactobacillaceae; genus Furfurilactobacillus; species Furfurilactobacillus rossiae. The sequence goes on from NZ_AUAW01000017.1 coordinate 26,337, forward strand.
GTGCCTCCGTCAATGCCGTTCTCAACAAACGCGTCGGAACGTACGACGATGATGTCGTTGGCTCATAATCGATTTTATAAGCCTTAGCAGTTCCTGAGGACGTTACGGGAGCGACCCAAATACGATAATGACTTCCTGCGCGTAAGCCATCAAAACGAACCATATTTTGTTCTGATGTACCAGACAATGCTGCACTAGACAATCTTAAGGTGATCGGGGCTGACCATCCTGCCGGTGCCTGTCCACTTGCTAAGCCAGACGGCAAGTCAGTCGCCGTTTTTGTCAGCGTGTAGTTGCTAACTGTTTCTGTGCTGATCTTTTTGGCAGGTGCTTTTTTAGGTGTCGTTTTTTTAGTTGAACTCTGTGAAGCCGATTTTGATGAATCTTTCTTGGATGTTGCCTTTGTTGAACTTGACTGCGCTTGGCTAGTGGCTGGCCTCGACTCTGCCACCGGTTTAACGGTCAGAGCGCCGACACCAATTGCTGCCAAAGCAACGATTAAAATATAGATATAATTGCGGGGCCGCATAAAAACCTCCTCAGGGGGTTGCTGCTTAAGAACAAAACAATAACTTTAATGCATAATTATCGCCTCAAACGGAAACGGTGTCAAATTTGCACAGTTTGCGCGCAATTTTGACAAATTCAGAAAATACGGTCAATTGAGTGCGTCAGTAATCTTCGCATTGGTATCAAACTGATATTTTAGACCACTTACTATTGCAACTGGAATACCTGCATCACGCTGTCCCATCTCCAACCCAGCCGCAGCAGCGACCATATCACACAATGTTTCTGTAGACCGCATTGGCGTTAATCCATACACACCAATTGCTACTTGTGTTGCACCCTTTTTGTCAGGTCGTCCATCGCTATCCGTAATGACAACAGAAACGGGCACACTAGTCAATCTTGTTATTGTCTCCGCAATACGTTTGGCTGATCGGTCTGGATCCCTTGGTAACAGAATAGCTGATTGCGAATCGAATTTATCTACGCCAGCGCTCGTTAAAAACATGCCATTCGGTAGCCGTGCACCTATAAATTTCTCACTAATCGTTAGCTGTGCACTACTTGCATCATCAATTTCATTCAACATTAACTGAATTAAACGAGCATCTTTTCGAGGAACCTGTTGATGAATCTTCATTGCTTCAGCTGACGGTTGAACGCTAGACAACAAAACTTGCCGTTCCTCAGCAACTGAAACAACTTTCGATGTCACGCATAATATATCGTACGGTTTGATCACAACATCATTGTCATAGAACGCTGTGACAATCAGTTTTCCAATATCATCTTTTGCCTCAATTTGGCTGATGTCTTTTAAACCAATCACTTCTACCAAGAAATCATCTTCCTCATGTCATTTAATGTTAACGAAGTTTTAAAGCACAGAGATCAGATTATTAAGAAAATGAAGAGCAATACTGTACTTAACATTCTTGGTTGTCACATACGTTGTCGCAAAAATCATGCCCATCACTGCGTAGACCCACATACCTGGTGAGAGTAGCGATGTGTGCAAACTGGCAAAAAATAACCCGTTGACAACAATTCCCAAGACTCGTTTCCACGGGTTAACCATTCCCTTGAAGAAGAAAACAAAAAATAGCCGTCGGAAAATCAATTCTTCAATTATCGGTGCAAGAACAACTTCGACGTATGCGGTAAGAATTGGCATCCCCATCATAGACCGTTCAATCATTTTCTCGTTTTCTGGCATTGGCGTTTTAACGAGTGGTTCAATGATTAAAAATACGATTAATGCGAAAAACATGACGCCAAACATCAACCATGTATGCTTACGAGTAGGCTGATGCTCAATATACGCATTACCATAGTAGCGTCGCGCATCGTCGATCGTATACAATTCCAGCCAAATAAATAAAATTGAAGTAATTGTCACCAAGACAATAAACAGCCATTGATAATTTCTAGTTTCCGGTATGCCAATCATTTCAGGCATGTGTACTGGAAGCTGTGACGTTTGATACAAAAATAGCATCACCCAAATGGTGATAATACCAATGACATAACGACTAATTCTTGCTTTCATAAATAACACCTGCCTTATATCATCATTTATAATCTTTTTAATTATTTTACAACGAATGCAGTGTTTACACATGAAATGGCACTCAATGAAGTTTGAACAGGATTCTTTGTAGATGATAAAGGTGAAAGTACGAAATCGTTTATTTAATATTGTTGCTGTACTGATCATTACCCTCAGACTAATGAAAGCCTCTGTTTGCTTAAATTTTGCACTTAAGTCCACATGTACATCGCAATCTGAGCTGAAGGGCGTCAAACATGAATGCAAGTCGTGAACGTGGCGTTAATCAGGCGGCTTTTATGCCGGATTTACGCCACAGGACGGTCGTGAAGACGCGAACTTCGGCTTTACGGCGAGGTGAAAGACGGTGAACTTCCGGCTTGAACCGGTCCCACGTCGGCGTTCATGTTTGACAACCGCAAGCGTCTGCTTCCCCACTAACTAAACACTGCACTAACAAATAGGACAACAAAAAAGGTCGCTACCAATTTTTCATCGGTAACGACTTTTTCAAGCATCATTTATTTCAAAGAATACTGAATCTTAGTAAGCACCGCGAGTCTTAGTTTCAACACCCTTACCGTCGTAATCCTCTTCCAAGATTTCCTTCAATTCAGAAATCAGAGGTTCCTTAGGGTTGGCAGTTGTACATTGATCTTCGTAAGCCAATTCTGCTAATTTGTCGACAGTTGCATCGAAATGCTTCTTGTCCACGCCGTTAGCCTTCAAGCTCAATTCAACACCGACACTGTGTGCCAAGTCGATAAATGCTTGAACTAAAGCTTCAACTAATTCTTCAGTTGTGTCACCCTTCAAACCAAGGTAACGAGCAGCTTCAGCGTAGTCTTCGTCAGCACGGTAGTATTCGTACTTAGGCCACATAGCCAACTTAGTAGGCATCTGGGCGTTGTAACGAATCGTGTGTGGCAAAGTGATGGCGATACATAGGCCATGAGCTAAGCCGAATTCCCCACCAAGTTTGTGGGCAACAGAGTGGTTAACACCCAAGAATGCGTTGGCAAAGGCCATACCAGCTAAGGTTGAAGCATTGTGCATTTCTTCCTTGGCGTGAGCGTCACCGTTGTATGAAGCAGTCAAGTTGTTGTAAACCAACTTCAATGCTTGTAATGACCATGGCTTCGTGTAGTCTGAGGCCAAGCTTGAAACGTATGATTCAATGGCGTGACAGAAGACATCCAACCCAGAGTAAGCAATCGTCCGCTTTGGAACAGTCATGATGAACTGAGGGTCCACAATGGCAACATCTGGTGTCAAAGCGTAGTCAGCCAATGGGTACTTAACGTGAGTCTTGGAGTCAGTAATAACAGCGAATGGTGTTACTTCTGAACCAGTACCTGAAGTTGTTGGGATAGCAACGAACTTAGCCTTGTTAGGCTTTTCAAACGTGTATGTCCGCTTACGGATATCCAAGTACTTCTGCTTAGCACCGAAGAAGTCTGCATCTGGATGCTCGTAGAACATCCACATGTTCTTAGCGGCATCAAGTGGCGAACCACCACCGATGGCGACAATCGTGTCAGGCTTGAATTCGTTCATCAAACGAACACCGCGGTCAACCGTGTCTGTTGATGGGTCTGGTTCAACCTGGTCAAAGACTTCGATTTGAATACTTGCGGCATTTGGACGTTTGCGAAGACGATCGCGGACGATGTCAACGTAGCCGTTCTTAACCATTGAAGGTGAAGCAACAACGAAGACTTTTTCGACACCTTGCATATCAGTTAAGTAACGAACAGAGTTCTTTTCAAAGTAAACTTTACTTGGAATCTTAATCCATTGCATGTTATTTCTCCGTTTGGCAATCGTTTTAACGTTGATTAAATCAAATGATGAAACGTTGTGCGAAACGGCGTTCTTACCCCATGAACCAGTTCCTAAGGTCAAGGAAGGAATCATGTTGTTGTAGATGTTACCAATCCCACCAACGGCGGAAGGTGTGTTAATCAAGACACGGCTAGCCTTCATGCGAATACCGAATTCGTTCATCAAATCTTGATCTTCACTTTGGAGACCGGCTGTATGGCCAAGACCACCAAAGTCTAGTAATTCTTCACAAGTCTTCAAAGCTGCTTCACGTGTTGCTGCCTTGTAAACGGACAGAACTGGTGATAATTTTTCAGCTGACAATGGGTAATCAGGACCAACACCATCGATTTCAGCTAACAGCACTTTAGTGTCTTCTGGGACTTTGATACCAGCTAACTTAGCAATTTCGAATGCTGACTTACCAGCGATAGGTCCTTTGACACCGTGCGTAACTGGGTTAAACATTGCATCGGCCAACTTCTTCTGGTCAGCCTTCTTGATAACAACTGAGCCCAAACGTTTGAATTCAGCCATTACGTCATCGTAAATGTCAGCATCGATAACAGCTGAGTTTTCAGAAGCACAAACCATCCCATTATCAAACGTCTTAGATAAAGTAATATCGTTAACAGCACGTTTGATGTTAGCAGACTTTTCAACGTAGACAGGACCGTTACCAGGTCCAACACCTAAGGCAGGCTTACCAGTTGAGTAAGCAGCCTTAACCATGCCAGGACCACCAGTAGCTAACGTTGAGGCAATGCCATCGTTGTTGATCAACAGGTTCGTTGCTTCAATAGATGGTGTTTCGATCCATTGGATCATGCCCTCAGGGGCACCAGCGGCAATCGCAGCGTCGCGAACAACTTTACCAGCTGCCACACAAGATTTTTGTGCTTGTGGGTGGAAAGCAAAGATGATTGGGTTCCGTGTCTTAACGGCAATTTCTGCTTTGAAGACAACCGTTGAAGTTGGGTTAGTAACTGGTGTGATACCAGCAATAACACCAAGTGGTTCAGCAACTTCAGTGATTTCTTCAACATCATCTTCACGGATGATACCAACAGTCTTGTCATCCTTGATCTTGTGCCAAATATTTTCTGAGGCAAAAATGTTTTTAATTGCTTTATCTTCAACAACACCACGGCCTGTTTCTTCAACAGCTAGCTTAGCTAGTTCCATGTGTTGGTCCAAGGCAGCCATGGCCATTTCGTGCACGATGTGGTCAATGCGTTTTTGGTCAAAGTCGTCCATTTTGGCTAATGCTTCATGGCCTTTGTCGACTAACTTCTGAATCGTTTCTGCGATATCAGTTGTGTCTTTTTCAGCCTTCTTATCAGTTTTAACAACCATTGTTTGATTTCCTCCATCAATTTAAAGGTTATTGTTATCTCTTTCACAATTAGTATCATATCACCATGTAAAAACTTTGCAAGTCCTTTTGCTCACAAATTAACAAATAAAATTATGGTAAGCGTTTACATCTTTATCATCAAGGGATTTAGTTCCGTAACATTTTTTCTAACAGCACTTTTTTAAATTTGAAAAGCTATTGTGAATATTTAAACTAGTTATCAAATTCATGTGCGGTACTGCGCTAACTTACATAAATATTGCCGCAGTAGTCGTAAAACATAAATAGTCGCCGTAAAAAATCTTAACGATCTTTACGGCGACTATTTATCTCATAACGAATAAGATTTACTTCTGAACGGGGCTAGCAAAACAAGGTCCACATTTAAAACTAATATTCTGGTGATTCATCTGGTGTCGGCACATCCATCCCTCGATCTACCTTAGAACGACCAGTTGCGTAATCAAACTGAAAATCAGGCTGCACGTTGAAAATGTAAACATTAAAATTCAAACTGCCATCCGTTGAAATCGCCTGTAAATGGACGCCATTAGCCATCTCGTTATCTCCTTGAAAAATGGCCTGGGCCTGATAAATAACCTTCTTATTATCACGCAGTGCGTTGCGCACCTTGCTTTCGTAAATCGTTTGTAGCGTTTGATTGCTAAAAGCCGTTTGGGTGAACAAGTTCTTTGGATTGTTCTGATCGCCCGATTCATTGTTTGGACTGTACTCGCCATCCTGATCGATCCCGCCTGATAGTGAATAGGCAATCAAATGACCGCGATTAATAATGGCTTGACCGTTGACCATCTTTTGATGCCAGCCCGTGGGTTGAACATATTGTCGAACCCTCAGCGAATCGTTGGCCACGTTGCGGGACTCTAAATAGGCTGTGTTAGCCGTTGACGTCCGGTTTTCATTATCCAGTGCACTGTAAATCACATGATTACGTTGCCAATCGTTCTTGTTTAGCGTACTGCGATTATGGTTGACTGCAACCACCGCAGGTTTACCCGACGCATAAGTTAGCTTCGCTAAGGCAGCAGCATCCGTAGCTTGAGTACTTCCCTGCTCAGATGTTTGTTCATGACTGGATTGAGTCGTCTGTTGTTGACTTTGATTGACTGGCCCGCTGGCCTGACGACTCAACGTAAACGCCCCAAAGACAATTGCGACAACTACAGCCGCTACTACAGCATATATTACATTCTGGCGATTTCGCATGTTTTCTCCCCGTCTAGTTTAGTTATCTTTGTATTTTATTCTACCTAATAAATGGAATTGACGGGATACATTGTGCAAAAAAGTCTGAAACATAACTGCCCACCTCTTGTTTTAACAAAATGTCAGCAGGTAGTTTCAGCAAGCAGTTTCAGCAGGAAGTTTCAGCAAGCAATTTTTCTTCAGCCACAAAAGGTCTTGCGGATGAAAAATTGCTCTAAACGCGAGACATCACACTGACTTTTGCTCATCCAACACAAATAAAACGTTCATGGGAAAATCACCCACAAACGCGTTATTTGTGTTACCTGAGAAAGCCGAAACGTGTTATGTCCCGCTCTCCTACTTTTGTTCAACTGGCTTTGGCTTCACAATCTCTTTCGTGAGTGCCAGTAACTTTTCTGACTTCATCTTATCTAACACTGCGTTAACTGCAATCTTCATCATTTGATCATTCAAGTTGGTCGCTGCATCTGTGCTCAGCGTGCCCTGCAGCCCAGCCAGCATAAGGTCAATAAACGTATCATATGCGCGCTTGGGGAATAAGCTTGCAGTAACTTGATCCATTCCCTGGCGAATTGTATCCATCGAATACGTTGGTTTTAGCAAACCTATCAACAAAATATCTGCCACCTGCATCACCTGATACTTCTTCTTGACCGGTGCCAAAATAATGTTGTGTTTAACGTAATTATTGATCATTGCCGGTGTCACCGAATCAACATCCAGTGGCCCCAAGGTGTCATTAACATAAGCGACAACTTGATCCATATAGAGATCAAACTTTGGTAGCTCATCCCACTTAGGTAGTTTAACCTCCGCAAGGTGTTGTTCCCACTTGTGATAGTCATTAAAAGAATCAGCCATGCTCATTGTCCTCCTTAGACACTTTGACTAGTTATGCTCTAAGGATAGAATAACAGCTTCATCTAGTTTTGTAAACTAGATGAAGCTGTTATTTGACTATATTATGGTTCATTCACATCACGAAAGGCAATGTTGATATTGCTAGTTGCTTCAAGTTCATCATAATAAGCAGCCATTGTCGCGTCATAATACGGTGTTACCCACAGTGTTGCAATTCCGAGTGAAATCCCGCACAGCAGCCACCAACCAATAAAGCTTAGTTGCATCACAAAGTATTCCCATTTGTGTCCAATCATCAACTGACGGCTGAGTGCCAAACTCGTCCAGACCCCCGACCAGATGGACGCTTGTGGATCACTATCGTGCAAATCTTTATAAACATAAACTGACTGTGAAAACATCAAGGCAAAAATAAATCCTGGAATGATTGCTAACACAAATCCGATTCCGATTATAAAACTTGCAATTATCCCCATTGCCAGCAAGCCAAAGATAGCTGCTGAGCCGATAACCCGAAAAGCATCAGTCCCGGGATTTACCGTCCGTTTGGGATTACGAATCCAGTCTAAGAACGTATAAGTGACACCAAGATTAATGCCCCACGCCAGCACACTCAAAATAAATGGCCAAAATGACATATGAACATTCATGTTTGTCATATCAGCGTAAAAATTGGCCTGATGTGTCTGATACGAGCCACTGAACCATGACAAAATCAGTGGAATAATTACCAGCAGAATTGCCCGTCCCCAGTGTCCACGCAACAAGTCCTTTGCATCTTGTTTTAACTCAGCTCTTGTTTTCATTAAAAAAGTACCCCTTTCAAATGACACTGTTGGCATGACGCCAACAAAGTCCCTGAAATAAAGGTACTTGAAAAGTTGCTTAAACACAAATTGTTTGTCGCTATTACTATTTTTATGAGTTTAGGCATGTTGTGGAATCTGTTCACGATTTTCAGCGGCCAGTGCAACATAGTAGCCTGTCACCGTCAATTGATAATACGGCGCTAACCAAATGAAACCAATTCCAAAAGTAGCAATACTCAACAAAAGCCATCCAAGAAAACTCAACTTCAGTTTGAATAGCTCCCATTTATGGCCAATCATCATCGACTCACTTAGAGATACGCTGTTGATTACTCCTGACCAGACGTTCATGTTTGGATCTGCTTCGTGTTGATCTTTATAAATATAAACTGACTGCGAAAACATTAGCCAAAAGATAACGCCAGGGACAATTAAGAGACTGCCGATCAAGATAACAAAACTCATAAACAGAGCCTGCACTAATAACGCTAACATTGTATTTATGGATAATCCAAATACGTGAGCTGGTAGTGACTGGTTGATGACATCCTTATCTCTGACCCAATCTAATAGTGTATACATGACCCCAATCGACAAGGCTACCGAAACAATGGTAAATGACAAACTGGGCTGATCAACAAAGAAACTATTGCTTGGCCATTTGAAGTTACCATACAGATAACCCCATGAGATCAATCCCAAAATCACTGGCACAATCGTCAATTTAATTGCACGTTGCCAGTTACCACGCAACGTCTGACGTGCATTTTTCTTCAATTCAGAATTGGTAAGCATGACGATTCCCCCGTTCTGATAGTAAACTTAGCAATACATTATTTTTCTATAATATATTCTTAACCAATCCAAAATAAAAGCAAAACGTCTTGCATAATAACAACGTTTTGCTTTTATCTTTTTAGCTATACCAATTAGTTAATTTCTCAATTAATCGTTGCCTTCAATCAGGGTATCCAACACCCGATTAATATCGTCAAACTGATAGCCCTTACCATATAAAGTTCGTTTAGTCCGATTCAATCGTTCCCGATCATCATAGCGACGATTGCGCCGCCAAACTTTCTGAGCTTCGTGAGTCAATAAGTCCGTTTCTGTATCTTCGTCACGTGTGAGTTCAATTTGATTCATGACTTGATCAATGGTTTCGCGTTGAAAACCTTTAGTCATCAGTCCTTGAATAACCTTTTGTCTTTGCGTCGAAAACGGCTTTCGAGCGTAATGTTTTGCTAGTTTTTCAGCCACCGTCACGCCATTTTCGACCAATTCGTCGTCCTTAAATTCAACCAATGCGTTATCAATCAGATTTTCGCCGATCCCCTTTTGACGCAAATGTTGACGAATAACGATTGGCCCCTTGTCCGATGTATTGCGCATTGTGCGAACATAAGCACTTGCGTAAGCTTGATCATCCAGAAGATTGAACTCTCGTAACCGCTCCAATGTGGATTCAATGACATCATCATCAATTTCCAGCGTTTTAAGCTTGTCCGTAACTTCTTTTTCAGAGCGCAACTGACCGGATAAGTAGTCTAGCGCTCGATTATAAGCTTTAGCGACATCATCTGCTGCAATAATTTCCGTTTGTAAGTCTTTATCGATGACCATTCCCTTAAAAATTCGGTATTTGATCATAACTGACTCACTGATAGGAAAAGCATATTTACCGTCTAAATAAACGTTGTAACGACCAGCACGTTTCTGCGCTTCAATCATCGTCACTTCGTTTTTAGTCCGACTGATTCGTGAACTATGCTCAGTCGGCGCCTTCTTGTGTTTAGCCAAGAGGTCGGCCGCAATGTCAGCGCCGTTAGTTGAACTCGTATGTGGTTTGGAACGTTTTGATTTTGGTACACCAACATCGCCAATTAAAATTGGTTTATTTTCGTGATCGCTCATTGTGGCCTCCTTGTTTACCAAATTTGATCAAACTTTTTTCTATTATTCACTCCGCAGTATTGGTACTTAACCGTGATACTTCCCGATTCCACCACCACGCAATACCCAGTAAAAACAAAGCAATGAGAACCATGACGATATCTTGCCAATCACGACAAACCCAAATAACCGCACCAGCAACCATAGCCGCGCACGTCGCGTTGCCAAACAATAAGCGCCAATGTTCGTTTGCACGATGAGAACCATAGGTGGCTAACATCATCGCTGAACCGCCTAAGAAAAACCACAGCCCAATCGTCATTAGTAGTGCAAATTGCCAGCCAATCAACTCGTGCTTTAAGTATAACGTCACGACAGCGGCGATTAAATCTAAACCGACAAATACAAAATAGTGAATATTAATGAGCGCAATGCCTGCCGTCCGTTTGTGCCGGTCAATGCCTTGCTGGTAAATCGTAAAGTAGACCCAAAACAGTGACACAATAATGAGGAAAAACGGAATCGACAGCCAGTCAAAATGGTGAACATTGACAACTTCCGTAACTGCGATAATTGCTTCACCAAACAGTAACAACGTAAACAACGAATACCGTTCCGTCAGATGTTCAAACATCGCTGGAAAGGCCGTCAATCTGTCCTTCATAAAGATTGGCGCAATGTTGGCATAAATCATCGACAAAATATAAACAACCTCACGAACACTGTAGGGCGCCCACGGAATGATCGTAATGGCACCGATGACACTAGTGATAATCAAAATACGTGCCAGGCCGTAAGCCACCTTCAGTTGTCGTGGATCCGTTAAATGACGACTGCGTATTAAGTACTGAACGGCAATGCTAAACAGTAACAGCGAGGTTGCCCCGGGAAAGGTAATCTGTGTGGACGCAAAATTCGGTGTCAGTGACTGTGACAACACAATCACGATAAACATGTCAAACAGCATGAAGACGCTGTGTTGAATGTTCTCTTGAAAAAAACGGTTAACCAACACCGTTTGATACGTCCACACCGTCCAAAACATAAACACCATGACGGCAAATTCGACCAAATACAGTGCAGGAATGGTGTCATGATGCACTAAATGTAGAACCGTCGTGATGCGACTAATCGCATAGGCAAAAATCAAATCGTAAAACAGCTCGATATTACTTACTTCTGAATGTTGACGCAATTCTCTCATGAACTACACCTACTTTTGCGGCTGAACAGCAGATGATTCGCCCATAACTTTCTCTTCGTAAGTAATAACATGGGCAGGATACTCGGGAAAGTCAAAACCAAGTTGATCTGCAACAATTCGCGCTGTTTCAATGAACAGTTGGCTGGCAGTTTGCAATGATTGCCATGTTGCCGCCGTGCTATCCAAACGATATGTTCCAATCAGCTTATCGTAGTCCTCTGTCGGTAATTTATCCTTTAGTCGACTGTCATTCTTACCAACACTGATCTGAAAGTTAGTGTTAACGCCCACTGACCACTCCAACATTTTTAAGAGTTCTGCACGGACTGGCGTTTCCATATATTGGTTGGCATACAACAGCTCACCACGTTTGAGTCCCTTCATGACGTACAAGCTGACCCAGAAAAACTCATTTACACAATTTTGATAGTCCTCTTCCGTTGGTTGAGCAATGTGAAAATCCCAGTCAGAAGTCTCAGGTTGTGCCTGAACCGGATGATCCTTGTCAAAAATCACGGTATTCAAGTGCTCAGCCGCTAAATAAGCTTCCATGTCCCCGACACAAGCAATCTTGAGATCTAGACGATTGCCGTCCGTAAACTGCATTAAATATGGGTACCATGGCTGCATTGTGCCACTAAACAGTGCACCCGTTGGCTTTTGCATCATCAATCGCTCGCCAAACACATTTAGCCAGTCATCATTTTGCCGAAACGGTGTCGGGTCCTTTACAAAATAAGTAATATCAAAGTCTGCAAACTGATCCTGGTGGGCCGCCGGATTGTTACGTGAACCCTCCATGCCAATCGCCCGAATATTATCGTCCTTCTCGGCAACGGACTGAATCAATGTCATCATTTCTTGTGCGCTACGCTGTGTCATGATGTTCCTCCTAACAACCCCAAACTCACGGTTACTCTTATGAGCAATTATAGCGCAGGTTTTGACGCAGGTCTTTGATTAGCCCTAGTTAAACATACGCAAAAAAGTCCGTTTGAAACGAAAAAAGATGGTTTTATCAGCAGGAAATGTGCTGGTAAAACCATCTGATAAACCATTACCTAGAAAGCATGTTTAAACTAGTTAATTTCAATATTGTGATTACGTTCTTCATTGGCATCCGTCTTAGGCAACTTGATGGTCAATACACCGCCATCGTAATGCGCTTCAATGTTGTCACGATCAACGTTTGGCAAATAGAATGAACGATTTACATTACTGTAACTACGTTCATGGCGAAGAACACGCCCATCATCATCTTTGTCCTCACGGTCGTTTTCATGTTCAGCTTGAATGGTCAACGTATCATTGTTGTATTGCAAGTTAATGCCATCTTTTTTAAAACCAGGCAACTCGGCACTTACTTCGAAATCCTTGTCATGTTCAACCACATCGGCGCGCATTGAGCCACCGTGACGTGTCATGTCAAACATGTTACGTGGGAAACCAAAGAAAAAGTCGTCCTGAGGGTCGTTAAAATCATCATTTCTTAAATCGTAACGCATATCAAAAGCCTTCCTTTTCAATAGTCTTAAATGGTTATTCCCATCTACACAGATTATATTAGTCAGTATTGGTCAAACTTTCAAGTGTTTTGACTTATTATTTCAAATTATTGCAGTCTGTGTACAGGCGAGTTCGTTTGATGCGGTCGCGTTTCGCAGACCGAAAACGCCGTCCCATGAGGAACCGTTTCAGCCTCCTGAGAACCGGAGTCTTCAACCTCGATTCTGAGCCTCAGCCCGTCTCAGAACTCGTTCCACACTACTAAATGGTCAAAGTACGCCCATTAAGTAGTGTCGACATGGGACTCTGTTTCCAGTCTGCTCCACTCGGCTACACAGCGGTTTTCACTGTACTGTTGTGTCTTGCTAACAAATTTTGAAACAATAAAAGACCGCGAACTTTTTATGAATTCGCGGCCTTACTGTCTATACTGTTTAGTAGGTTTCATCTTCAACCAAACCACCGTTTGGCTTCAACTCATTTACGCCCAATTCTTTACCCAAAACAAGTAATGCGTCTTCACGCGTCTTGATTTGATCCATATCCCAAATTGCGGAATGAATGGATGAATCATCGTAATCAAATTGTTCAAAGTAAATATATGGGTCTGAGTTACGGTCTTCTGAAGCTGCGATAATCTTAGTCGAGAAGCCATGCGCCCAATCCCGATCGTCTAATTTCGGAAAGTCCTTTACTGAAATAAAGCCCTTGTCTGCAATAATATCTAGGGCTTTCTTAACGTCGGCATCGTCATATTCAATGTTGGCATCATTATATTGTCCGTTCTCGTCTGCCATCATCAGCATCTCCTCTTTATTTATAAATCCAGCATAGCACTGTGTTTTTTAAATGGTAAGCGAATTCACTCTTTTATGCTGGCCATCCTAATATCTGTCGTTCCAGCAAATAGAGGCGCCGTTTCATGGGACCGGTCTCAGCCCGAAAGGCACGGTCTTCGACCTCGACTTGAAGCCTAACCCCGTCTTCAAGCTCGTCCCGCACTCACTAAGCGGCTCAACCCTTGCCGCTAAGTGGTGCCTTCACGAAATTCTGTCTCCATTTGCCTCCACTATGTAATGTTTGGTTTCTTTCAACATTTAGATAAAAGTCTAAGCTTATAATTGTCGGTTGCTCGTTACTATAGAAGCGAGAGGGTGTCAACATTGAAACCAAGTCGTGAAAGTAACGTTAATTCGGTGATTTGACCGAATTTAGGTTACGGACGGTCGGAAAGACTCGCGGTCTTCACGAGGCTTTACGGCGAGGTGAAAGACCACGCTTTTCAGGGGGCTTGAGCCGGTCCCACGACGGAGTTTCAATGTTGGCGGCCGTAAGCGACAGCATAAATGACTAAACATAGAAGACACAACGTATTAGAGCAGTGTTTAAGGTCAATAATGACAACTTAATCGTTACTTATTTGCGAATAAGCGCGTAAAGTGTTTTGTTCTCTATAGCTGGCGCGTTATAATTGTGGCAGACTTTTGAAACAAGAAATGGGGAATATTCCGTTGGATAGTGGTGAAATAATTAGCAACTTAGTCATTATGCTAATTACTTTTGTATTTGCTACCTTTTTCGTGGCGGCTGAATTTGCGCTGGTGCAAACGCGGCCAAGTGTTCTGGAAGAAGAACAGGACAAACGCGAAAAGACATCAAAGAAGATCGATGTGGCCACCAGAATGGTCCACAACTTAAATGAATATTTATCAACAACACAGGTTGGGACCACACTGTGTGGGATCATCCTTGGTTGGATTGGTGAAGAAACAGTAACAACGATGTTGGTTGACCTGTTTGGCATCGTTAACCTCAATTTCAACACAACCTTGGCACATGCTATCGGTTCTGTTGTTGGGATTATCTTGCTGACTTACTTTGAAGTGGTTATCACCGAAATCGTACCAAAGAACATCGCGATTGACCGGCCATTCCAAGTTTTGATGTTGGTTGTTACGCCTTTGCGTTACTTCCACGTCGCTTTCTACCCATTCGTTTGGTTACTGAACACTTCAGCAAACGGAATCGTGAAAATGATGGGGATGAAACCTGCATCTGAAAGTGATGAAGCCTTTAGCCAGGCTGAAATTCTGAACTTGTCACGAAACGCCGTCTCAGGTGGTGAGCTGGACCAAGAAGATTACGTGTTCATTCAGCGAGCGTTTGAAATGAACGATAAAGTTGCCCGTGACATCATGATTGACCGCACACAGTTGGAAGTCGTTGACGTCACTGACACCGTTAAAGATGCCTTGCAGGTCTACCTGACTGAACAATTCAGTCGCCTTCCTGTCGTTGCTGACGGTGACAAAGATAAAATTCTGGGTTACGTCTTTAACTATGACTTAATTCGTCAAAGTCAGGTCGATGATTCCATCAGTGTTGCGAAAGTGTTGCGGAATATCATCACGGTTCCTGAAACCATGCCAATCCAAGATGTTTTGAAACAAATGATCAACAAGCAAACGCCAATCGTTGTGGTTGTTGATGAATATGGTGGTACTTCTGGGATCGTTACGGATAAGGATATCTACGAAGAACTATTTGGCACTGTTCATGACGAGATCGACGATGTTTCCGACGAATATATCTTCAAGCAAGACGATGGCTCTTACCATGTTTCCGGGAAGATGACGTTGTATGACTTTGAACGTTACTTCCAAACGGATATCAAGAAGTTTGAAGAGTCAGAAGTGGTTACGCTGACGGGTTACATCATCGAGGCTGATCCAGACATCAAGGCCGGGGATAGTTATCAAATTGGTGACTTCCAGTTTACCGCTCTTGATTACGAAAACGCCTATATTAACTGGTTTGAAGTGATTCGTAAACCTGTTGAAAATGATGAAACAAATAGTGATTCCGAAGCACAAGATACAAATGAAGACTAATTCTTTAAAGTAAAAGACCAATCAAACGTCTGCAAATGACGTTTGCCTGGTCTTTTTTGCATCCAATTTATTTCAAAATCCGTTTCAACATGGCATCGCCGATATGTAAATCTTCGCTATGATAATGCTGTGCACGAATTCGAACCGGATCACCACCATGATAATATTCATACATTAACTGCCGTTGACCAAAACTTTCCCCACTAACATCCCAGCTCAGGTTAAGTAACTTAGCACGATACTCGGCCGACATTAATGTGCTACTCATCATTTCATCCAGCACGTGTCCTAACTTTCCATCAAAATCACGGCCGTCCGGCACACCCATCATTGATCCTGCACCAAGTTTTTGAATTGTTGTTAACGCTAATTCGTACATTTTCGGCAACTGAGCACGAATCGCAAGCAACGGTTGCAAGTTTGGGCCAAATACACCTCTGTCATCCATTGAACCGGTTAGTTCTGAATTAACCAACGCGCCGCGAACTAACTCCAAATTAGCCGTTAGGTTGCCCAACATTTCCTGAACGTTTAAATATTTGTCAACACCAAGACGCTGTGCTAGTTCAATGGCCAGGCTCGTCACAAATTCAAGTTTGACCGACCCTCGCGCCTGGTCCTGTAATGTTGTGTGCTGAAATAAGCCACTTTCTGTAAAGAATTGATTTGATTTTTCTACATCCTGAAAAACAAACACATCTGACCAAGGAATAAAGACATCTTCAAATATGATGTAAGCATCAATTTCATCAAAAGCATTACTCAATGGATAGTCAAACTCACTATGATCTGGTCGATTAAAAGGCTTTCTGCAAATAATAGATAATCCATCAGAATTGATTGGCAACCAAAACGCCAGTGCATAATCCTCATCTCCCGGCGCTAACGTTGGTGTGTTAAAGATTAGCAGTTCGTTAGATAGCGGTGCTAAGGTGTTTACCATCTTAGCGCCACTAACGTAAATGCCTTCATTAGTAACTTTGCTGGCTTTCATTCCTGTAGCGCCCTTTGTGACTTCATGCAGTTCTTTTGAACGATCTATCTGCGGGTTTTGCAACGCATGAGATACAAATACATCAGACTGTTTGATCCTGGCACAGTACGAATCAGCATTGGATGAAAAGTTGGCGTATTTATTGCATCCCAAAAACTTTGTGTGCGCAGCAAAAGCTGGTATTCCGGAATCAATAAAATCTGGTGTCCGACCCAACATGCCATATGATTGGATCGCAATGTCTTGATATACGCACCGTTTGGCCGTCAGATCCTGAATCGTATGCGGTGTTTTAAAGACAATGTCGTATTGTTGCCCATCTTCCGCATACATATGCGTCTCTGGATGTGTTTGCTGTAAGCGATAATAAGCATTCACATATGATAACGTCTTAATAAAAATAGGCTCCTTAGACGGGCTATCCAGTTTTTTACCGTTTAAATAGACTGACCGACCATCATCTAAATCTGATGCTAACAACATTGAAAACTCCCCCAGTTTCAATTTTTCTGTGTTCATGCATATGTTTCTGCTATTTGTTCCTTACACGATAGTCCAGTTCAGCCAACTGACCGGCACGTGATACGTTCACTAATTCAAAGTTTTTTGCCTGCTCACCCGGTTGCCAAAGCTTTGGACCAGCACCAAGAAACGCAGGTGCAACAAACAATCTCAAATCATCGATAAGTTCGGCCTGAATTAAGGCACCGACAATCTCACCGCCACCCACAATCCAGATTGCCTTTCCTGATTTTTGACGCAATTGGTCAACGAGTGTCACAACATCTCCCTGATAAGGCTGCACACCATCTGCTGCGGCAATATCATGATGAGTGAGAACAATACTGTTAAGATTCTTGTAGGGGTATGTATCCGAATGATCAATCACATAGTCATACGTAGTCCGGCCCATGATTAAGGTGTCAATTTCGCCCATCAAACGGTCATAACCGGCATCCCCGTCAACAGCCGTATTTGTTAACCAGTCTAGTCCCCCATTGGCATCAGCTAGTCGCCCATCAAGACTAGTAGAAACGTACAAAATTACAGGTCTCATTTTTCTTGAACCTCCTGCAAGTCTGACGCAGTGATACCGAACATCTTCATCAAGAACTTTGGCACACCGTCTTCATCGACGGGAACAGTTGTTGTCGCCGCCTGATCAATCACTACTTGTGGAGAATCAGCCATCGCAACGCTGGTCTGCGCCTCGCTAAACATCGGCGCATCATTGAGTCCATTACCGAACACAATAGTATGCGCAGCGTCGAT
Source organism: Furfurilactobacillus rossiae DSM 15814 (assembly GCF_000428925.1). GTDB lineage: Bacteria > Bacillota > Bacilli > Lactobacillales > Lactobacillaceae > Furfurilactobacillus > Furfurilactobacillus rossiae. The sequence continues at coordinate 44,237 of NZ_AUAW01000017.1, forward strand.
ACGTAACTGTTGTTGCACCGACCTTAGCGCAGTTGCCTTACTGACACCCTTGGGAATTAACTCGATGTTCCACGGATTTGATGCTGACAATGAGAATAAACCAGTCTCGGCAAACGCCTGACGCGCTAACGCCAGCTTGTTGTGGTCGTGTGACACCGCTAGGCCGTTTGTAATTGTATCAGCAATCGTTTTAACATCGGCGATATCGTTCAAGTAAATCGTACCGGTGTCAACGCCGCGGCGTAAGAATCGCATGTGCTCAATCGCCTCGTGTTCAGTAGATGTGTGAAAAGTATCCTTCAAGTTGAACAAACGGAGCGTTAACCCGTAGCGCTCACAAATTTCATACGCAGCGATGGCGGCATCCGAGCCAAGCAGCGTTTGATGAATCTGCTTACCTTGCGCAATTACGGCGCCATTAGAACAAATGACGTTCATGTCTGGACTCAGCTGGTTGCCAATCGACCGCGCCAATGCAAGCAATCGTCCACTAGCAATATATGTTTCGTGGCCATCCGCACGAAGTTTGGCAAACACCGCCTTCGTCAGGGGTGACACAATTTGGCTCTTCGGAATTAACGTGCCATCAATATCTGTAACAATTAAATAATGTGTCATTAACAATTCCTCCGTTAACACCATTTTACGCCTGTTCATGATGCGTCTGGAAGCTAGATTGTGAATCGTCAAGACTGGTTTCAAAAAAATCCTTGCTGTACACTCAACTTAAATCAAAAACGAGGAGTTCATATGCATGACGACATTAAACATTCGCTACATATCTATTGAAGGAAACACCCGCAGTTTCGTCAGCCACCTTGCTGAATATGCTGACAAACAGCATGAAGAAAATGCTGACAAACCCACACTGAAGGTTGAAGAAATCTCTGAACAATCAGATTTTATCGATGAAACAGAGCCCTACTTTGCGTTTGTTCCGACCTATCTAGACGGCGGCAATGGCATCGACAATGGCGTTAAAGAGCTAATGACAAATGTCCTTGGTGAATACATTGCCTATCATGATAACCGTAAGCAATGTTTAGGCGTGATTGGTTCTGGTAACCGTAATTTCAACGAACAATATTGTTTAACAGCACGTCGCTATGCCGACAAATATGGCTTCCCGTTTTTAGCCGATTATGAGTTGCGCGGAACGACCCGCGACGTCGCTCGCATTTATGATTTAATCGTTAAAACGGCCATTCAAGCGGCCAAATAAAAATATCCTGAACAATGGGCACGTTCGCAAGTGCCGCATTGTTCAGGATATTTTTCATTTAACGAATCATTATTTCGAAATTTTAGCTTGTTGTTTGACCCGTTCTGAGTGTGCGCGCCAATAAACGGCAACCAACGCAATCATCTGCACACCACCAACCGCCATGAATAAAACGGGGAATGTTGCATAATCTAGCATAAAGCCACCAAATAGTGGACCCAATGCACGGCCAAACGCAATCGCCATGTTGGCAAAGCCTTGATAGCGGCCGGCTTCACTAGCCGGCGCTTTAACTGCGATCCAAGCCGGCAAGGCCGGATGACCAATCATTTCACCAAACGTAAGCACGATCATAGTGACCACAAACATTGCGTAGGTCCGGGCAAAAATTAGCATAAAGAATGACGCTGCGAATAGAGTGATCCCAACAACAATGACGTTTTCAATCTTAAATCGCTCACTCCAGCGCGTAATTACTGGCTGTAACAACACGATAATGACCCCGTTCAAGGTCCACAACAGACTATAATTCAACACAGGAATGCCTAAATTGGTCATGTGAACCGAAATCACACTTTCCCATTGTGAGTATGCCAGGTTAATCGCCAACAACAACACTAAAATCAAGGTAATCAAAACAGTTGGCCGTGAACGCTTTGATGTGACATTGCTCTTAGTATCCTTATATTGTGACGTTGACCTGTTCGTTTGTGTTTGCGGCTTAACATTAAAGTGTAAGGCCACGACAAGCGTCAACGCTGCGTAACAAACGGCAGCAATGATGAAAACTGTCGTAATACCAAACTTAATGGCATAGCCGACAATCAACGTCCCAATCACAACACCGATATTCATTGACACGTAAAGCATGTTAAACACATGCCGTGTCGAGGTAGACTTCACCCACGTGGCCAGTGAATTCAAAATGGTCATGTTAACGCCGTCGCCGAATCCGACGACTAGCAACAAAATGCCATATATCGGCCAACCATGCCAGAATATCAAGGCGACCACAGCTAAAGTAGCCAATGCTGCTGACAGTACTCCCGTTTGATATGGTTTCCAGTGATCAAATAAATAACCGCCGACTGAATCACCGACAATCATCATCAAGGACATACCTAATAACACCAGTCCCGATAAAGTAAGTGATTCATGAAGATAATTATGTAGATAAATCGTCGTCAGTGGCCATAAGAAACTCGCCCCGCTGTTATTCAACATGGATGCTACAAACAACCAGCTAAATTTAACTTCTGAACGTTGGGATGACAGAAAAATCCACTCCTTTGAGTTCGTTTGTCCTACTTACTTCATTCTATCACGACGCCTATATTAGGTCGCCTATGAACGGCTAATTGATATTTCTTCACAAGAATAGTTATGTAAGTTGCTTACTTTAAATTCGTATATTGCCGTTTTATAAAGTTCGTTTCGTTTACGTTTAAATTAAAAACATGTAAAAAATTTACAAATGCTCATTTATTCACTTTAAATTCAACCGTTTGCCTGCTATGATGTAAACGTAAACAAATAAGGACACATAAAGGAGATTGCTTCATGAAAGCTGCTGTTGTTAGAGAACCAGTCGACGGATTTGTTGACGTTAAAGATGTTACATTACGTGATTTAAAACCTGGTGAAGCTTTAGTAGATGTTGAATACTGTGGCCTTTGTCACACTGACCTTCACGTTGCTGCCGGTGACTTTGGTGAAAAGCCTGGCCGGATTATCGGTCATGAAGGTGTTGGGATCGTTTCTAAGGTTGCTGATGGCGTTGATGCCGTTAAAGTTGGCGACCGTGTATCTATCGCTTGGTTCTTCAAGGGCTGTGGCCACTGTGAATACTGCCTAACTGGCCGTGAAACACTTTGCCGTAACGTTGAAAACTCTGGCTTCACCGTTGACGGTGCGATGGCTGAACAAGTTATCGTTGACGCTAACTACGCCGTTAAGGTTCCAGATGGCTTGGACCCTGTTGAAGCAACTTCCTTAACTTGTGCCGGTGTTACGATGTACAAAGCAATCAAAGTTGCTGATGTAAAGCCTGGCCAATGGGTATCTGTTGTTGGTGCCGGTGGTTTAGGTAACTTGGCTATCCAATACGCTAAACACGTATTTGGTGCCCACGTCGTTGCCGTTGATGGTAACCCTGACAAATTGCAAGCTGCTAAAGATGCCGGTGCTGACTTGCTGATCAACCGTCACGATGGTGATGTTGACAAGCAAATCCAAGAAAAGGTTGGCGGTGTTCACGCTGCCTTGGTTACTGCTGTTACTACTGCAGCCTTCGACCAAGCCGTTGACTCACTCCGTCCTGATGGTAAATTAGTTGCCGTTGCCTTACCACAAGGTGACATGAAGTTGAACATTGCTAAGACGGTTCTTGATGGTATCGTCGTTGCTGGTTCATTGGTTGGTACTCGCCAAGACTTAGCCGAAACATTCCAGTTCGGTGCTGAAGGTTTGGTTCACCCAATCGTTAAGACTCGTAAATTATCAGAAATTAACGACATGATCCAAGAATTAATGGACAACAAGGTTGTTGGCCGTAACGTCGTTGACTTCGTTCATAACAAGTAACCAGTGCGAACAACCGCGGTAGGAAGCGAGCACTAATAGAAAATCGGTTGTTGGCGCATTTTGCCAATGATCGATTTTTGATTAGGCACAGCTTTCTGCGGTGGCGAATGCGACGATGCTAAACCAGTGCGAACAAACCACATTCAGGAAACACAAACAAGATTTTAAAAAATCATGCTCATCCTTCCTGATAGACAATATAGGAATGTCCCCTTTCCAATAAGTGTATTATTTCAAGGCCTGGATTTATGTACATAAAAATGTACATAAATCCAGGCCTGAGTTATACTATGTCTAAACTATCTAAAGGGGGGTCTCTTTCATGGCAGTAAATGTCTCTGCAACTAGTGTCAGCGATTTTCGAAAAAACTTTAAATCATATGCTGATGACGTTAGTGATCTTAATGAACCGCTGATTATAACGCGCCCTAAGCAAAAGAATGTCGTTTTAATCAGCGAACAAGAATATAATTCCCTAAAAGAAACAAACTATTTATTAGCAACATCTGCTAATCGAAAAGCGCTTCAAGCCTCTCTAAATCAAATTGATCGCGGTCAAGGTCACATTCTGACACCTGAGGAATGGGAGAACCTCCAAGATGATTAAGTTCAATATTGTTTTCTCCCCAATAGCTTGGAATGAATACGTCGCATGGCAACAAGAAGACAAAAAGACACTAAAACGAATCAATAAGCTTATCAATGATATTCAACGGCGGCCTTTTGCTGGTTTGGGAAAACCTGAACCGCTAACATATGAATTATCAGAAACATGGTCGCGGCGAATTGACAAAGAAAATCAAATTGTCTATAGCGTGACCGATACGGCCATAACCATCTTCCAGCTTAAATATCATTACTGATCGTTTAAAATTAATCTATCTTGGCAAAAAAATGTGCTACGCCTATCTCGAACATCGTTATAAAAATAGCAATCATCATTGCAGGTGGGAAAACCGTTAATGTAAGTACTAACCCTGTTACTTTAATGGCAATATCAATAATCACAGCCCGGTCCGATAACGTATACAGCAGTCCAAGCGACAGATCGTCGTTTGCCACATTCACTGAATGTGAGATTGCCATGTTACTGAAGGTCACAGCAAGAACGACCACGCCGTAGAATGCTTGCGCCGTGGGATTATCAAAATTGTCCGCGACTAAACTGGTCGTGTATGGAAATAAAGAAGCAAAAAACAACATTAGTAGCGTGCAAATAACCGTTTGAGCATTGACCAATTTTACTTGTTGCCAATTATTGTGATGGGTCATCCACATGAGGCCAATCCAAAAGAATGATAAAGCATAGGCAAAAAAGTTAATGCGTAAGTCCCACAAGCCAGCAGGTGGACATGACCCAGTCAAGTAAACAGTCGAAATAATATAAATTAACTTGCTTTGCGAACGGTCTGATTCCGATATTCATTCGGAGTCAGGCCGTTTAGTGTTTCTTGCGGACGACCATTGTTATACCAGTCGATCCCAGCGTCGACTAAGGCGACAAGTTCTTTGAACGTGCCGGCCGGTCGTAGATCAAACCATTCATCTTTGATATGACTCCAAAAGGTTTCCATGGCGCCATTATCAATAGGTTTACCACCACGAGACATACTGTGTGTGATGTGATGTTGACGTAATTCTAAGTCATAGATTCG
>NZ_AUAW01000018.1 GCF_000428925.1 Furfurilactobacillus rossiae DSM 15814
CAGGTCAGCATCAACAATAACTGGTTGTACTTTAAAAATTACGCCAGAGTTCAACTCCAAAGTGACGAAGGTAAGAAGATTTATGGTCAACGAAAAATCGAGGTCGAACCAGTCTTCGCAGATGTGAAGGCTCATTTGAGGTTTACTCGATTTTCGGTTAGAGGGTTAGATAAAGTAAACAACGAAGTTGGATTGGTCCTAATGGCCATGAATATGATTAAATGGGCCCGAGAAAAGGCCCATATAAACATAGAAATTCGAAAAAACCAGGGCAATGAAAAAATCGACCAGAGAAAAGCAAAAATCACTTTTCTCTGGTCGATTTATTTTGAGTTATGTCCCAAACTCTTTTTTATTTTCCCAAACGAAAACCTCGCAGCGCATTTTGAATGTCGAGCTCTTCGATACCCAAGTAACGTTTGGTAACAGACTCACTTGAATGGTTTAACAAAATCATTAGCGTCGCGATATCGTGTGTTTGTTGATAATAATGATAACCAAATGTTTTTCGTAATGTGTGTGTCCCAATATCATGACGATTGAGCTGCAAGGCTGCCTTTTGAAAGATTTTGTAAACCGAATTCACACGTAGCGGTTGTCCATAACTGCTGACGAAAAGATAGTCACTGTCAGGTAACCCGTCAATGTAAGTCATCACTTCTTCGCGAATACTTGCTAAATATAGTAATCGCTTTTTACCAGTCTTCTGCTCCGTAATCGTACAATTGTGAATTCGTTTAACGTCGGCGACCCGCAAACGGACAATGTCGCTCATCCGTAGTCCTGTGTTCATGCCTAATAACACCAAAAAACGATTACGTTTACTAAACCGTCCAACGCTAACTGCATGAATAAATTGCTGAATTTCAACTGCTGTTCGCAATGGTTGCACATTATATGTCATAAAATATTCCCCCCGCTTTTTTTAACAACGATTATTGCCATTAATAGTTTACTCGATGCAACCATTAATACAGCGGTTGATGCCTAATTAAGGACAAAAAAAGCGCAGAATAATCTGCGCTTACTTTGTCCTGCATGTATCTTACAACACAGTTCACTTAATTGGTGTGCTATCCAACGTTTCCGCAAAAGTTGCAAAATTTTGGTGCAGGCGTTGCATTTCAGTTAATGGCATTTCATTCAATATCCGTTGGGCAATTTCAGTCGCCTGAGTATGTACCCGATCAGCCAATTTTTCCCCACGTTTGGTCAATTCAATACGATGTCGACGCCGATCGTTTTCGTCTTCGCTAATTTTAATCAAATTCCGGTTGAGCAATTCGGTAATTTGAAGTGACACGGCACCCTTAGAAATATGGTTTTGTTGAATCAAGTCAGCTGTAGTGACACTTGAATCATTAGCTATCTGATTCAAAATGGAAAGACTGCTCCATCCCAAACCGAACTTTTTAGCAACCCGTTTCAGAGTTTTCTCTATCGAACGGAAACTAGCCAAATAGCCTTCTGACATCATAGTAATCACCATTTCAAGTTGTTGCTCATTTTGCATTTGACTTCTCCTAATATATACGTAACTTGCGCAACCATTTTTAATACGAATGGTTTAATGTCAATCCCGTCAATCTGTTAAACATTTATTTTTATATGATGTTTATAGTCAATGGGATTAATTTATATTTAAAGTATATCACGCACAATCAAATTATTGCATAAACGAGCCCTTATTTATTTTTATCACGGGAATTATTACTCATCACTTTTCGAATTAAACCACCAAAAAAGCCGTCACAGCCAAGTTTGGCCGTAACGACTTCTTTATTAAAAACTATTTTTCAACATCTTGTAACTTCTGATTATCATCAAGCTGCGAGAAGCCTTGCAGATGCATGCGTTGCAATAACAACATCGATAACCATAACAGGACTGCGAAGATCACTGCCATGAGCAGTAACAAGCCAACTGCCTGTGTAACCGTGTCATTACCCAAGCCGGACGTTAATCCCTGACGTAAGCCAAGAATTGAGTACGTCATTGGTAAGTATGGATGAATGGCATTGTAGAAGCCGTTTGTTACTTGCATTGGGAATGTACCGCCTGAACCACCAAGTTGCAACATCAGAAGAACCATGGCGATGAAACGACCAGGGTTATCCAACAACATGGATAGGAACATGACAAGGAACATCGACGCTATCGAGAAACTGATTGAAACAGCAAACATCTGACCAGGATGATCAGCTGACAAGCCGAATAACATCATCAAACCAGTTTCAGCAACTGCTTGCACCACAGCAACAACTAAACCAATCGTGGTCTTACTGAAGAACCAAGCCGTTGCGCTTTGCCCAGACATCGAAACCTTCCGTATTGGGTAAGCAAAGTTGAAGACGATTGCCCCAACATACAAGGCAACTGAAAGCACGTATGGTGCCAATGCGTGACCGTAGTTAGCAACCTTGCTGTAACTCTTGTGTGTCAACTTGGTTGGCGCACTAAACATGTCAGATGTCTTAGAAGTTAACGGCATTGCATTAACTTGATCAGCACCCTTACCAAGTGCGTCTGACAGTTTAACGGAACCAGTAACCAGCTTCTTCGTTCCGTCTTTCAAGGCAGGCGAGTTGCTGTTCAATTGAGAAGTACCATCAGCAAGCTGGTTAACACCATCTGTTAAGGCTGGAATCTGACTGTTCAATTGATCCAAACCACCAGAAAGCTGGTAAGACCCATTTGCCAATTGTTGAACACCACCGACTAATTGAGGTACCTGAGCGTTCAACTGACCGATACCACCATTCAACTGACTGTTACCAGCACTAACTTGATCAGCGCCAGAAACCAATGCGGCAGAGTTACCAGTAATTTGTGATGAACCATTAGCAAGCTGTGCAACACCGTTAGTCAGTGCAGGAACTTGACTATTAAGTTGACCCAAACCACCGTTCAGTTGATTAGCACCATTCACAAGGGCGGTAGAATTACTGTTAATTTGATTGGCACCAGAAGCAATCGCGCTAATGCCATTAGTGAGCGCAGGTACTTGACCGTCTAATTGACCTAATCCATTGGAAACTGCCGTAGCGCCATTTTGTAGAGTTGAAGAACTGGCAGCTAACTTGTTAACTCCTTGAGCTGCTGCACCAACACCATTAACATATTGTTGCACCTCAGGTAGCTTTTGTTTTAGAGTCGCACTTTGCGTTTGTATATCCGCTAATTCTTGTTGAGTCGGCATACCGCCTTTTATCTGATCAACTTTGTTCATCAAGTCTCGTGCAGAAGTCAAAGCAGCCTGCGTCTTGCTTACATCCACTTTTCCAAGTGACGCTTTAACAGTGCCTAACTTAGTTGAAAGATCGTTAATTGAGTTGGCACCATCATTGGTACCCTTTACTGCGGCCTGTACTTGACCACTTGATAGTTGACCGTTAACTCCAGCAACAGCAGTCTTCAAAGCGTTAAGCTTTTCATCACTGCTTTTCCCATCACTTGCGTTAGCCTGATCCAGTGCAGCCTGTAGTTGAGTCTGGGTTGCAGAAACGGCACCAGTGGTTCCCTTCATTGCCGCTTGTAATTGAGATAATTGATCCGTATTGATTTGATTAAGGTCATCAGGATTCATATTACTGAGAGCTGCAATGGAAGGAGCAGCAGCGTTCATTGCCGTTTCTGTGGCCGTTACAGAGTTCATCACATCTGGAAGTTCTGGCGCTAGCTTTGAAATCTTATCCAATGTAGAGTTATTTGAAATTGAATTCAACGTGCTCAGTAGCTCTCCATTTTTGGACGACAATGTATTTAACCCTGTTTGAATCTGCGCAACACCACTTGTATAGTCCTGAACGCCCGTTGTTAGAGATTTTGACCCTCCTGCCAACTGGTTGACGCCTGAAGATAACGCACCAGTTTGACCATTCAAAGTTTGAATACCGCTATTTAGAGTACCAACTGCTCCAGTATAAGACTGCACACCGTTAGCCAATGTACCAGATCCACCAGCAAGTTGACCGACGCCATTTGCTAACTGACCAGTGCTACCATTTAACGTTTGGATGCCTGAGTTCAAGGTACCAACTGCCCCAGTGTAAGACCGAACGCCTGATGCAACCTGACCCGAACCGGATACAAGCTGATTTGATCCATCCGCTAGCTGACTAACGCCTGAAGATAACTGGCCCGTTTTGCCGTTCAACGTCTGCAAACCATCGTTCAGCGTCTTACCACCATCAGCCAACTTACCGACACCAGATGACAATGGGCCAACACTCATCTTCATGGTTTGGACACCATCGTTTACCTGACTCACGTAAGCCGTGTAGGTATCGATACCTGTACCAAGCGTCTTTTGACCCTTAGATAAGGTCTTAGCACCCTTGGCAGCGGTATTCATCCCCTTCCCAACCTTCTTAACTTGTTGGAAAGTTGCATCGGCATAAGCCTTGATGATTGTTTGACGAATCTTTTCGTTCAACCCGGTGGCACCAATCTGACTGATAACTTCACCAATGTAGTTTAATGATCCATTGGTTTCATATTGGATATCCATCTTTTTAGGGTTCTTGCTCAGCACGGACGCAGCATTTTTAGATGTGTCCTTAGGGAAAGTAACAATCGTGTAGTACTTCTTGTCCTTTAACCCTTGCTTAGCCTTCTTTTCAGAAACAAACCGCCAACCAAGCTGATGATCCTTCTTCAGGGATTTAACCGCTTGATCCCCGACACTCATCGTCTGGCCTTGATATTTTACCGGTTGGTCGTTGTTAACAACGGCAACAGGCAGATGCTGTGTTTCCCCATATGGGTTCCAAACAGACTTTAAGAAGAAAATACTGTATAAGAATGGAATAATCATAATGGCAAGAACAGAAATCAGGATTAACCGATTCTTTCCAATAAACTTCCATTCATTCGCAATCATCTTCACGTGGTGCCACCTCTTTTTCTCTCGTAATTCTAAGTTACATACAAACATTTTTATGCGACCGTGCCCACAAAAAAATCATCATTTCATTGCGGACATTACAAGTCCACAATATACACCGATTGTTAACAAACCTCAACCATTTATCAGTGCACTAAAACGTTTTCTTAATTATTCCATAGCGTTGATAACGCTTAACTGCACGGTTAGACGGCGTTTTGAAACCACAAAAAAATCCGTTTCAAACGAAAAAAGTTTTCGTTAAAACGGATTATCTCTTCTATATAACATTAGTTATTTACGGTTGTTGTAAAGGCTGATCGTGATGAATCGGTAAGTGGATCACAAAACTCGTGAGGTTTTCATCGGACTCAGCAAAGATATAGCCGCCATGACGCTCAACGATACTCTGTGCAATTGCCAAGCCCAGACCAGTCCCGCCAGTTTCCTTCGAACGTGATTCTTCAACGCGGTAGAAACGTTCAAACAGTTGATTCAACGCTGCCGTTGGAATTTCACGACCATCGTTGGAAACACGTACGATGACTTCATTACCCTTTAGTTTGGCATTAAGTTCGATAAACGTCGCGTTCTCACCATACTTAAGTGCGTTTGAAATCAGGTTATTGAACACACGCCCCAACTTCTCAGCATCGGCTTCCATCATAATGTTGTCAGGAACAGTCGTCGACGTAATTGTCAGTTGTTTTCGACTCGCTTCCAATTCATAACTAGCCGCTAACTGCTCGAGCATTTGACTGAAGTTAATTTCATTAATGGTTAGCTCAGCTTCAGTACCACGCATTTTCAGGTACTCAAACAGATCTTCCACCAACGATTTCATCTGAGTGGCCTTTAAATAGGCAATGTGAGAGTACTTGACCAAATCTTCATCTGTCTGATACTGATTATTCTCAATCAAGCCTAAATAGCCAATGATGGACGTCAATGGTGTCCGAATATCATGACTGACGTTTGTAATCAATTCATCCTTAGAACGTTCTGCCTGTCGTTCATCATTCATCGACTGCGTGGCGGAATCAACCAATGAGTTGACCGAATCCACAACTCGTTGCAAACGATGATTCAGTTTGAATGAAATACGGTGCTCCAAGTGACCGTCTGAAATGTAGTGCAATTCATCGATGATATGATTCATCTGGTAAAGGTGATAACGTCTAATCAGCCGCCAGTACAAAACGGCACAGTCAATGAGGATCATGACTGCAATAAAAATATTTTGATAGCTCCAAATGTACCGTCCACCAATCACCAGTGACCGTTTGATCATGTACACCCCACCAGCGATCCCCGGATTAGAATGCAATAGATCGTTTAAAATCACAACCAGCGATAGATTTAAAAGGAGCAGCAACACAATGGTTACTACCCCTTCAAAAATTAACGACCACTTTTCGCGTGGAGTTAGTTTCATCATTAGTGTGCCTCAATCTTGTAACCAACGCCCCAAACGGTTTCAATAACCTTTTCACCGTTAGTTGCTTCTTCAATCTTGTCACGTAAATGACTCACGTGAACCATAACCGTTTTTGCGGATACAACCGATTCTTGTTGCCAAACGCGTTCAAAGATGTCATCAGCTGAGAAGACACGGTTGGGATGACTCGCCAACAGGTATAAAATACCAAATTCCAGAGCTGTCAATTGAATCGTTTGCCCATCAATCGTTTTGACTTCGTGTGAGTCTTTGTTGATGGTCAATGGTCCAATGTCTAAAACATCAGGTGTGTCACTGGTAACGTGATCCTCAGACCGGCGTAGCAATGACTTTACCCGAGCCATTACTTCAAGCGGGTTGAATGGCTTAGTAACGTAGTCATCAGCTCCAGAGATCAGTCCTTGAATCTTGTCCATGTCACCAGTCTTAGCCGACAGAATCAAGATCGGAATTTGTGAGTCCTTACGAACTTGCTTAACCACTTCAATCCCATTCATTTCAGGCATCATGATGTCCAAAATCATCAAGCCAATATCGGGATTGGTGTTCAACTTTGTTAACGCATCCTTACCGGTATAGGCTGAGATTGGTTCGTAACCTTCATTTTTAATGTAAATTTCTAATAACTGTGCGATTTCTTTGTCGTCGTCAACCACTAAAATCTTCATCGACATTTTCCTCCATTATTGGAACACGTGGTGTGCTCAACGTAACCAGGTTGATTACGGAGCGAAATACCTGTGGTCTATTCTACTAGACATTGACGGCTGGGACAAATTAAGAAAGAGCAAAGGAAAAAGCCACCATTTTAATGGCAGCTTTAAAATTTCCAAATTTACTTACGCTGATTCTGTCTGTTCCGCGCGTTGTTAGGGTTGGCAAACATCCCGCCAATGATGTTGAAACGGCGACGTAGCCACAAATCAGCGCCAAATGCCGCCAAGGCCAACAAGATGTACAACCATGCTGGCAAGATCGGGTTAACAACTGGTGGTAATAAGCTGACACCCATGAAGAGAACCAGAATTAATACCAGTAGTCCTGCCATTGCTAACAGGATTCGCCATAATGGCAAACGTTTGCGACGATCCGTTGGGTTTAGCATTGGCGTTAACCATGACCAACCAAGGCCAAAGACAATTGACACGATCAGAATACCGACAATCCCCATTTGACCAGATTGCTGTGCTGGCTGTTTGGAGAAGAAGCCCAAGATTCCGTACATCGCTGTGAAAATGGCCAAGATACTCAACGCACTATCAGCGGCAGTTGGCCAGAAGCCAGCTGGTTCAGCGCCATCACCATTCGTGTTCTTGGCAGGCCCGTTGATCAGTTCATCGGCGTGGGCTGTTGGCGTGCCAAACAGTTGTTTTGCTGTTTGACCAGTCTTTTGACCTTCCTTCAACTTGTTTAACGTGTCATCCACTTTAACATTACGCTGTTCACCAGTATAATCCCGTTGGTCCAGGATCTTGTTTAACTGGTACATGAATTCTTCGTTACGTTTAGTCAACCCTTGATCATTAAAACGGCTTGTATCAGTCCGAATTTGACCATGATGCTCTTGCTTAGCACCCGCGTTACGTTCGCGATTTTCTTCAGTCACAATAAATCTCCTTATGTGTCAATTTCTAAACGTTGAACCGGAATTCAACGATGTCGCCGTCTTGCATGACGTAGTCCTTACCTTCAAGCCGTAACTTACCAGCTTCACGGACCTTTTGAACACTGCCAAGGCTGTCTAAATCGTTAAAGGACATAACTTCGGCACGGATAAATCCACGTTCGAAGTCCGAGTGAATGATTCCGGCGGCTTGTGGTGCCTTTGTGCCGGCACGGTAAGTCCATGCACGGGTTTCCTTACCACCAGCAGTAAAGAATGTCTCCAAACCGAGCAGTTTGTATGAAGCACGAATCAACTTGTTCAAGCCTGGTTCGTCAACCCCTTCAGCTTCAAGGAACTCTGGCTTATCTTCATCATCCATTTCGGCAATTTCTTCTTCAGTCTTCGCCGAAACTGCAACTACACCACTGCCTTCTGTGGCCGCAAACTTTTCAATCTGCTTAACATACTCAGAAGCTTCCGGATCAGCCATGTCATCTTCAGCAATGTTGGCCACGTACAGAACTGGCTTGGATGTTAATAAGAACAAACCGTTGACGATTTTCTGTTCGTCCTTGTCAAAGTCCAATGTCCGCACGGATTTACCAGCTTCCAAAACTGGTTTAATGCGCTTCAACACACTATATTCAGCAATGGCATCCTTTTCTTTAGCATTAGTAGCGGCTTTTTCAACCTTGGCATACCGTTTGTTCACAGCGTCCAAGTCGGCAATAATCAGCTCAGTGTTAATGGTGTCGATGTCTTCCAATGGTTCAACCGTTCCTGTAACACTGGTGATGTTATCGTCATCAAAAGCCCGGACCACGTGAACAATCGCGTTAACCTGACGAATGTTTTCAAGGAACTTGTTGCCTAGTCCTTCACCCTTACTGGCACCCTTAACGATCCCAGCAATATCGGTGAACTCAAACGTTGTTGGCACAACCTTGTCAGCTGGTTCGATTTCTTGAATCCGGTCAAGCCGTGAGTCAGGTACTTCGACCATTCCCACGTTTGGTTCAATCGTTGCGAACGGGTAGTTTGCCATTTCGGCACCCGCCTTGGTAATTGCGTTGAAAAGCGTGGACTTACCAACGTTTGGTAGTCCAACAATTCCTGCTGTTAAAGCCATGTTAACCCTTCACACTTTCTTTGTTTATTCGGCTGCCGATGCCTTGCGGAGAATCTTCTTGAGTTTCTTTTCGAACTCCCGCCGTGGCATCATTATCATGTGCCCACAACCGAGGCATTTAATCTTAATGTCTGCGCCTAAACGCAAAATTTCCCACTCATTCGTGCCACACGGATGTGGCTTTTTCATTTCAACAACGTCGCCTTTGTCGTACATCGCTTAACCTCCGCTGTTTTCGTGTTAACAATTAATCCAATGAGATGCCTAAAATATCTAAGATCCGGCTAAGATCATCATTTGACATATAGTCAATTTCAATGTGCCCTTGACCCTCATTGTTGGCGTTTGAAATTTGAACTTTCGTGCCAAACTTCTCTTGTAGCTGATCCTCAGAAGCCCGCACGTAGGCAGACTTCTTTACTGGAGTCTTGGCAACTTCTTGCTTGTCACCATTCATCTCACCAACAACTTTTTCCAGCTCACGCACGGTCATACCGTTCTTAACGACCCGGCGAGCCAGCGCAACCACTTTACGCTTATCTTTCAAACCAAGCAATGTTCTTGCTTGACCCATTGATAACTCGTTATCAGCCAACATTTTTTTAATGACATCCGGTAATCCAAGCAAACGAATGTAGTTAGCAATGTATGGCCGGCTCTTACCTAAACGTGCTGATACCTCAGCTTGCGTCAGGTTGAGCTTACTCATCAACGTTTGGTAGGCCTCAGCTTCTTCAAGCGGGGTTAGATCTTCACGTTGCAGGTTTTCCAACACAGCAACTTCCATCATTTCCTGTTCGTTCATGGTTCGAACAATGGCAGGAATGCTACTCTTGCCAGCTAACTTGGACGCCCGAAAACGGCGTTCTCCGGCAATGATTTCGTAGCGATTTAATTTTTCATCAGGTTGTCGAACAATGATTGGTTGAAAGACCCCTGATTTTTCAATTGAGCTTGCGAGTTCTTTTAGCGCCTTACGGTCAAACGTGCGCCGTGGTTGATACGGATTAGGCCGAATGTCCGAGAGTGCAACATCCTCGACTTGTTCAGCAGTCACATCATTAAGACTGTCAGCCAACCCATTTTCCTCGAACAACGCGTTAATTCCCTTGCCGAGGCCTTTTCCAGTCGTTTTCTTACTTGCCATGCGCTTCGAGGACCTCCTCTGCTAATTGTGAATAAACTTCGGCGCCTCGTGACTTCGGATCGTAATCTATGATAGCGAGTCCGTGACTAGGCGCTTCTGACAAACGAACGTTACGCGGAATAATTGTCTTATAGACGCGATCACCAAAGTACTTTTGAACTTCGGCGTTAACCTGAGCACCCAAATTAGTCCGGGCATCAAACATGGTTAGTAATACCCCTTCGATGCGCAAACTACGATTAAAATGTTTCTGAACCAGTTTAATTGTATTTAATAACTGACTGAGCCCTTCCAAAGCGTAATATTCACTTTGCACGGGAATCAAAATGGAATCGCTGGCTGTGAAGGCGTTGATCGTAAGCAGTCCAAGTGACGGTGGGCAGTCGATTAAGATGAAGTCATAGTCGTCATGCACCTCTTGAAGGGCATCCTTAAGCCGCGTTTCACGGGCCATCAAGTTAGTCAGTTCAATTTCAGCACCGGACAACTGAATTGTTGCGGGTACAATATCCATGCCTGGATGATTAGTCGGTAAAATAACTTCTGAAATTGGTGTTTCATTAACCAACACGTCGTAAATATCTTTTTGAATGTTGGCTTTTTGAATCCCAATCCCACTCGTTGCATTACCCTGAGCATCTGTGTCGACTAATAGAATCTTTTGACCCTGGTTAGCCAGGCACGCACCAAGGTTGACGCTGGTCGTTGTTTTACCAACACCACCCTTTTGATTTGCGAGCGCAATTACATATCCCATCAACGTTAACTCCTCATATCCCTTTGCTTAATTCTTGCTGCCACTATGACCATCTTTTGGTAAATCGATAACAATGCGATACCCGTCATCGGTGTTCTCTTCGTGCACATGAACGGATAAGCCAGTGTCACGAATCATCTTAGCCGACTCTTTAATCGTATTAACCGCGATGCGAGTATCGGACGTCAAGCCTCGCAACCGTTTCTTTGGCCGCTGTGGTGTAACTGGCTTTTCTGTCGTTAGTTCTGAAACCAACCGTTCAGTAGCCTTAACGTTCATATCGCGATCTTCAATCTGCATTAACACGTGTCGTTGCTGATCGGCATTTAACGGCAGTAACGCCCGTCCATGACGTTCGGAAATCTTCTTAGCACTGATAGCATCCAAAACTGGTTGACTGAGCTTTAATAAACGCAATTTGTTTGCAACCGCCGATTGACTCTTGCCGACACCCTTTGCTAGCTGGGTCTGGGTGACATCGTTAAGCGCCATCAATTGTTGATAAGCCTGAGCTTCTTCAACAGCCGAGAGTTCCTCGCGTTGCAAGTTTTCAATCAACGCCAATGACGCTGTCTCATGATCGTCCATCTTTTCAACGATGGCCGGAATGGTTTCCCAATTCAGCGAAGTCACGGCACGAAAACGACGTTCACCAGCAATAATTTCATACTTGCCAGTCTCGTATTCGCGAACGACAATCGGCTGAAGCAACCCGTGTGCCTTAATCGTTTCAGCCAACTCAGCAATAGCATTTTCATCAAACACTTGTCGTGGTTGAAAACGATTGGGTTCAATGGCAGTCAGCGCTAACTGTTCAATTTTCTGTTGCGGTTTTTCATCGCTTTTATTTCGATTCCCAAATAATGAAAAAGGCATCCGTTAATTTCCTTTCACCAACCATTAGTGTGCGTGTAACGGTTCTTTGTTTGGCGTTCCAGGACGACGTGGATAACGTCCGGGTGTTTCCCGAACCTTATCCAAAACAATGATTTCCCGTGGGTCTCCAGAAACTGGCAGCTCGAACTGATGGCTTTGACTAACCTTCCCACCAAGCGTGTGAATCGCGTATGTCGCATCCGTCAGTTCTTCGTTGGCACCACTAGCCTTCATGGCCAACATTTGTCCACCAACCTTGACTAACGGCAAGCACAACTCACTCATGACACTCATTCGAGCCAGTGCACGTCCTGTAACGTAGTCAAATTGCTCGCGTTGAGGTGACTTTCTCGCCCCAAATGTCTCTGCACGATCATGGACCAACGTGACGTCACGCAATCCCAAAGTGGTCACTAATTCTTGTAAAAAGTTAATCCGCTTGTTTAGTGAATCCACAATGGTGACCTTCAATTGTGGGAACAATATCTTCAGCGGGATTGATGGAAAACCAGCACCCGCACCGACATCACATAAAGTCACAGATTGCGTTTGCAACTCCGGCACAAACAACGCGACTGTGATGGAGTCATAAAAGTGCTTGAGATAAACGTCTGACTCAGCCGTAATCGTGGTTAAATTAAATTTTTTATTGGTTTCAACCAGTAAATTAAAATACTGATCAAAAGCATCCCGTTGTTGATCCGTTAAGGTAATCCCGTGATCAGCTAGGGCAGTCTTGAACTGTTCTGGGTTCATAAAAACTCCTTTAATGTGAAACAACAGTGTGTTTCACGTACTTACACATTTTACCGAAAAAAAGGCAATAAAACAACCGCGCCCAGCGATGTCAACAAGGTTTTAACCCAGTTGCCTGCGCAAGGTCGCGGTTGTAAATTCATATCTCATTTTGATTACGTTTCATCTTAGGTTCGTTGCCAAATTGCGAGCCCCGCTTTGAGTAGAATCCACCCAAGTAATCCACCCAGCGTGTTTAAAAGCAGATCATTTAAATCAAACGTCCGCTCACCAAAATTGAAGTAATTCATGACGAGTTGAGATGTTTCGATAAAAAGTGATGTGCCAAATGCCAGTCCAATTGCACGCCAGAATGGTCTTAATCTAGCAGATAAACCACCGCACAGTAAGGTCAGTGGCAATAACATCAAGCCGTTACCAGCTAACTGATACAAAACCGTTGGCTGACGCCAGTTATACCACATCGCTAACGGATGGACATCAATGGCTCCTTGGAAGGTATAGCCACTAGCTGCCAACGTACCAACATTGCGACTGATATTAATTGGAAAAAGTGTCATGTCAAAAACTGCCCACAGGTAGCCACATAAAACAGCCTGAAAAAGCACCCGAACAAATTTTAATCGATGATGGCGAACGTCGCTTATGACAAGTAAAGCAAAGAAAAGCAACAGTGGCACAATTAATATTTGACTGGTTACCAGCCCATTATGATCAAAAATCATCATTGCTGCATCCCTCCTTGTCGTCTTCATAAGTAAGCTTAACGCTGACCGGCGAAGATTTGGGTTTCACGTGCTTAGACTTGGTAAATTCATAAACAAGTTGCGTAATGTTTGCTGGGCATTGGTATGAGTGACAAGAACAATTTTGAAGTTAAAATTTCGTTCCGTCGACAGTGGACGCCGTTTCATGGGACCGGCTCAAGCCCCAAAATCGGTCTTGAGCCTTGATTTTGAGCCCGTAAACCAGGTCTCAAAAGTCATCCTGCAATCCTAAGTGGCACACCCCTTTGCCACTTAGGATTGCGGCCACGAAACTCTGTCCACTGTCGACTTCACTAACTTATCATGTTGCCCTACACTTTTACGTTTTCACTTAAGATCTCGAGTAAGATCATCAATTTTTCGATTTGATCCTAACAAAAAAGGCGCCACAAGGGCGTCTTTTTATATTTGAGAAAATGAAATTTTCTAAATCGAGTAAATGGGGCTTATTACCAAACGAATAAACCAACCATACCAGCTGAGAGTAATGAAACTAAGATACCTGAAAGTAACATGTAACCAACGTTGCTAGAAATCATGTCGTTCTTATCTTTGCCAACCATACCTTTGAAGGCACCGATAATCATACCAGTAGTCCCAAAGTTAGCGAAGGAAGTTAAGAAGACAGTCAAGATAGCGCGGTAGTGAGGGGCAAAGTGGTTAATTTTACCAGTAATTTCACCCATAACAACGAATTCGTTCGTTACTAACTTCAAGCCCATCAATTGTGAGAAGTCCCAAGCAGTGTGGACGTTCAAACCCATCAACCAAGCTGGGATGAACATGATAACACCAAGGATACTTTCCAATGACAATGGCTTCCAGATCAAGCCAAGTAACTTATCGATCAAACCAGCTAAGGCAACAAAGGCGATAACGTTGGCAGTGATAATCAGAACCAAAGTACCGGCACCTAAGATGGAGTCACCCAAGAATGAGAAGAATGGTTGACGTTTGCCGTTTGATTCAACAGCGCCAGTTTCTTCAGCAGCTGCTTCACTTTCGCCGCCTTCGTCACCGACGTTACCGATTTTAGCAATCGTGTCTTCTTCAGGGTCAACTTCAACAGGGTTCAACATGTTGGTTACGATCAAAGCGTTGATACAGTTCAAAGGAACGGCAGTCAAAACAAATTGACCAGGAACCATTTGCGTGTAAGCACCAAGAATTGAAGCCGTAACACAACTCATTGACATCATTGCCAAAGTAACATCACGTTCAGCCTTCATGGTGGTCAATTGTAACTTGGAAACGGCAAGCGCTTCAGTGTTACCTAAGAACATCATTTCAACGGCGAAGAATGATTCGAACTTTGGTTGACCAGTGATAAAGCTTAAACCGCGACCAATCCATTTGATGATCCATGGCAATACACCGATGTATGTCAGGATATCGAATAATGGCACAATCAACAGAATTGGTAGCAAAGCACTGGTAATGAAGTTAACTGGTGCTGGGTGTGTACCCGTAGCACCAACCCAGTTAGGCAATGCGAAGTTGATCCCTTTGTAGGCAACTTGCACCAACCAGTTGAATCCATCAGCAGCACCCTTAACAACGGCACGGCCACCGGCAAAACTGGTTAATAACCAGGCAATAACTAAGTTTAAGACAACCATGATGCCAACAGAACGCCACTTAATCTTCGAGCGGTTCTTGGACAGTGCCCAAGCAATCGCCAGGTAGACGATAACACCAATGATGTTAACAACTAAATACATAACATATGTCCTTCTTTCCAAAATGATGGTATGTTTCAACCCAAATGCTCCCATTTGAGTCACTCAGCGTTATGCATCGATTTTTCGACGCACATCTCGATGTCGAAAACCTCACCCCTCCTTCAGTTGAAAAGCGGACTTTAGAATAATTTTCACGAAATAATGGCTTGGTTGAAAATGCCTCCGCAAACGGAAAGGTACAGTCCGCTCTCCCTGACCAATTAATAGTACCGTTAATCGAGCTAGGTGTAAACATTGATTCCTCCAGTGAAGCTCCTTTTTAATTTTTAGAGCGGTTACGTGAATATTGAAAACGAATGAAAACGTTTACCGACAGTAATTTCCGAACGGAACGTCGCTTTCATGATTTTAATTATTTTCTAACTTAGTACAACGTTTCACCTATTGATATATCGGCTTTATTGGCATTGCATTCTTAGTCAAGGATCAGCCAGGACTAATGTTTTTGAAAACAACCGAACGTCAAAACATTATTCGGGATTTCCAATACTGAAAATGAGAGAAGAAAAAAGGACCCGCCATATGATGACGGATCCCCTTTGGGTGGGAAAACGTTTTTCGGTCTAGTGCAGGTGCAAGTAACCCCCTGTTATGGTCGATCATTTTATTGTGGCAATGGTCTCACTTTCCTTCTACACTGTGATTCTCGAACACAAAGTCCGCTCCTAAGCGATTTCACTTCATTTTCTGACACGTTGTAAAAGTTGAACCTAACTTGACTGCGACGATCAAACACCCAAGTGCCGCCAGACCTCAACCGTTTTCTTGAGAGTAGTTTACGACCTGCTTCCTTTTTATACCGTAAAAAGGCCTCGGCACATTCAAATAGCAGTCAAAATTTCCTGCCAAGTTTTATCAATTGACTAACATGCCAGATCGCGTTAATCTATTACCATTAAATGAAAGGGGGTGATGTCTTTTGACCATTGGAAATAATCTTAAGGCATCAGCCCACGATAAGAGTGTCGCACGCTTCTAGCGTAAAACAGTCTCTATCCACGGACTGATGCAGTAAGAAAGGCTCTGGGAAATTTTCTCCCAGGGCTTTTTGTTTGCGCTGCTTACTGCTACACTCAACATAATTCATTCAAACGAGGTTCTGTTCATGGCCACTTCATCCTTTGCCTACCAGGTTTTTGCCACCGTCGTTGATAAGCATACGTTCATTGCTGCTGCCGAAACACTTAACATCACACCAAGTGCGGTCAGCCATTCAATCAGTCAGTTGGAAACGCAACTTGGCTTTCCACTGTTTATTCGTAGTCGCACTGGAGTGACGCTCACTGCCGACGGGAATACCGTCTATCCAATCATTCAGGATATTCTTAATTCTGAACAACGGTTGGCCCAAGAAGCAGCCAATATTAACGGTTTAACACATGGGACGATTCGAATTGGCGCTTTCTCATCTGTGCTGCTCAATTGGCTGCCTAGCATTATTCGCGAGTTTCGTCAGCAATACCCTGATATCAACATCACCGTTTACCAAGGGAACTTTAATGATATTGCAGAGCGCGTGCGGTTGGGAACCTTGGACATGGGCTTTTCGGCGCTGCCACTCGATGAAAACATTGTGATTCATCCCCTTATTAAGGACGAAGTGTACTGTTTGACGCCGACGGACTTTGTGCCTAAAAATGGCCATGTTATGACCAGCGCTGACGTAGAGGATAAAACCTTTATTCTGCAACACTCTGACTATGATCGCGATACTAAATTGACGCTGGACCGGTACAATGTCACACCTAATTCACTAAACTACTCCATCGATGACGCCTCAATCATTTCAATGGTGGAAGCGGGCCTAGGGTTTGGTGTTCTGCCCGATTTGGCGCTCAAACGAATTTCTGGGAACATTAATATCTATCCATTTGATGAACCGCATTATCGGACCTTATGTTTGGCCGTGAACAAATCACTGGCACAAGCGCCCACCACCACACGACTGACACGAATCATTCGAGAAAACTTAAGCCGTGAGTACGGTGACAAATTATTGTGGCAATAAGCATAAAAAAAGTATCTCCATCAAGGTGTGACGGGGATACTTTTTTATCCGAAACAGGTTCAACTAAACGAGTCTAATTTCCAATTCTTTTCCAACACTCTGTGCAATTTTTTGAAGTGTCGACAATTTTAAATCCAAATTGCCATTTTCGATTCTAACAATTGTAGATTGCGCTGTCCCAGACACTTGTGCCAATTCACGTTGAGAAATCCCCATTTCTTCTCGTAAGTTTTTAACAGCCAACGCGGCAACAATTTCTCGATCAGCCTTATCATACTCACGTTTGAATTCGGGATCTTTTAGCTGACCAGCAACATACTCATCTAAATCATAACTTTTCTTCATCTCTGTGCCTCCGAATCTTCCCATCCCGAATTGACTTGGCATGATCAATCTCACGCTGTGGTGTTTTATCTGTCTTTTTTGTAAATCCGTGAGTAATAAAATAGTTAGACTCCTCAAGGTGAAAATATATACCTCGCTGAATATTATTGCCCTGAATTGACCGAATTTCATACAGATTAGTCTTTAATTTTTTTACATAACGTTGACGAATGGCAATTTGCAATCCCAATCGTGATATAGCCTGAATGGTTCTAACCATTTTAGCTCGATCCTTTTTGGGAAGATTGTCCAAAAAGCTTTTAAACTCATGGCCGAATTTAAAGTATAGTTTATCATTCATTCACAATGATAGCACACATGCTATCATTAGACACCACCTTACGTTGTTAATTGATCATTCGATTTCCCCAATTCTTATTAGTTTTAAATCTATGATCATTATCAACATACGTAATTCAAATGGCTTTTGTTTTTTTAAAGGCTAGTCTATTTAGAACCATAACATTTTAAGCTTAGAATCCGTAGCTCTAAGCACCCTGTCTCGTCAACAAATCAACCAATTCATTTTCGGTGACTTTCCCGAAGTATTTTGAGACATCCATGCTGTCGAAGACTTGTTTCACCGCGTTTGACTCATACTTAGTCCCAATCAAACGATTTTCAACATCTTTAATATCTGCCTGACCAAAGAAGTCGCCAGTAATCTGAATATCCGTGATGTGACCCTCATCTACGTTCAAGGAGAATTCCACCGTTCCTGCCGCAAAGTGCTCACGTCGTTTGACATTAAACGCTGGTGACTTGCCATAAATCCACTCCCAGTTCTTAAAGTAACGTTGTTCCAAATCGTGAACACCGGCCAATGCCTCATCATCTAATACATACGCATTTGCATCTTCAATGTTTGCAATGTTCAAAATTTTCTTTGCTAATGCATCCCTGAATTCTTCAATAGTCAGGTTTTGATAGGCTGGCGCAAAGTGTGGTTTCAGGTTGGTGACGCGACTACGAACCGATTTAATACCCTTCGATGCAATCTTATCAGCTGGCACGTTCAAAGCCTTAGTTAGCACAGATTGATCGACGTCATACATCAAGGTACCGTGCGAAAACATCCGTCCCTTCTCAACGTGCATCGCATTGCCAGAAAACTTCTTGCCGTCGATTGTAAGATCATTTCGGCCAGTCATTGCAGCGCCCGTCGCACCCATCTCATGCAACGCATTGATAACAGGATCCGTGAACCGTTTGAAATTGCCCACTGCATCCCCGTCGTCCTTGGTAATAAAGCTGAAACTAACATTTCCAAGATCGTCGTAAACAGCACCGCCACCAGAAGTTCGACGAGTCAAAATAATATGGTGTTGGTCAACGTAATCTTGATTGATTTCCTCGAGCACGTTTTGGTATCGACCAACGATAATACATGGAGAGTTAATGTAGAAATATAAAATTGGTTCATCTAAATTAGCGTGCTCCATTAAATATGTTTCAATCGCCAAATTTTCACGAATATCTGTACTTGGACTAGCTAAATAACGCATGTTATCACCTCAAGATTTTTCAAACGAACAAATGACTTCAACTCACGTCTATTTTACTACGTTTCACCAAATCAATTGCCGCATAACAAGTTGCTTCATACTTAATTCCTTGTGCATATTCATTTTTGTCATGATACCTGTGCCACAATTTTTTAAGTGTGTCATTCACGCTTAACTCTTCAATGATTGAAACATAGCTGCCTACTAGTGTGCTTGTACCTCTCACTTTAGAAGTTGCTAATATGGCTAAATGTAATGTTTTGAAATCAATGTTTTGTATTTGTGTTTTATCAAATAGATACAAGTCATAGTAGTCCTTTAAACGTGTATTTAGATCTTTTCTTGCCACCATTGACTCCAACTTTTCGGCCAAAATCGTTTCAACATTATAAGCCATAACTAAAATATCCTGATTATTAAATATCGTATGATGATGCCATGAAACTTCTCTTGGCGTAATCGTGTCTCCAGTCGATACGTCAATCTTTGCTTCAACTTCGCTAGCATAAATATCTGCGTGCAAGTGAACACGAAAACCCGCATAGTCTGCTCCAACACGAATGTCATCAATTTTCACGATGCGAATAATGATGTCATCATCCGGCTTGCTTGCATTGAGAATTTCTGTAAAAACCTTTTGCACTTCTCCCCTACTAACCGGCAATCCCTTAACTGCAGTATCAATGTCCCTTGTAGAGCGGGTGTCAACGCCCAACATCGACGCAATTAAAAAATCACCTTTTAGAATAAGATTATGACGATACCTAGAATGTGCAATACGATCTGCCACTTCATCTAGAACAACTTCTTGCATAAGTAATTGCGGGTTAACATGCTTTTGTCTCGCAAGCATCCGAACTTTAGATTTGAACTGTTGTCCATTGGTGAAGCCAAGTTTCATAGAAGAACCTCCATGTACGCTCTAATTTTACCTTTCACCTTAAAGATATCCGCATATTCACTTAAACGGTGTAAATCTTTATTCTTCATTTGTGCGAAGTACACCATAGCTTGTTTAATTGTTTCGACGTCCGATGCATCACGTGTCCTCAATAGGTCACACAAAGTTCTTTCAACATTATAGGTACGAACCAGATGGTTCCCCGGACTCTTCACCAACTCCACACCAATTTTTTGCCATTCGGGTTTTTGACGATAAACTTTGACTGGATATCGACCAATTGCTGTAGGGTGATAGCTCTGTGGAAAATTCATTTCATAAATACCAGGTGTTCGGTCAATCATTCCATGCAAAAATAACGCAGAATCTTTGAAAAATACGCCTTTACTGAAACGATATTGCAAAATATACATATCATCTTCAAAAATTTCGGGATCAATATAAACGCCTCGATCGACACGTTCTAAACTACCAGTTCGTGTAAGTTCGACCAACAAGTGTGGATCAATCCCCGCTTGAAGAATTTGTTGTCGTGTAATTTGGCCATTGTTAGACCGTAACAACTTTTTTAAAGAATCCTTTTGCATATTTACCTCCCATGTTTAAACACTATATTACCATATAACTATGTTTAAACATGTAAATAAGTTTAATTTAACATCTGAATGTGTCGGAATCGGTTAAAATGCATTTTTTCGAAAACAAAAAAATCACTGTACGGACAGGCTTCTGTCCACACAGTGATTTTTGCAATGATTTAACTTTTAAACGGAGAATGTCATGCTCACTATTCCACCGCCAACGATTCAATTGGATCCAGTTTAGCAGCCTGGTGTGATGGTGCTAGCGCTGCTAATAAACTGATGATGATGCTTGCTAATAATCCGAAGATAATATAGCCAGGTGTCATCTGGATGATGCTGTAGTGAATCAAGCCATTGATGCCGTGGTTGATTAGTAATTGAACAATCCAAGCGAGTACAATACCTAAGATGGCGCTGAACAAACCGATGAAGAACGCCTCGGAAACAAACAGGTTGCGAACATCCCGGCGACGAACACCCAAGGCGCGCAGAACACCGATTTCCTTGGTTCGTTCGGACACACTGATGTACAGAACCACAATAATCATGATTGCTGAAACTAGCAGTGAAATGGCCGCAATCCCAGCTAATACATAGAATGCCAGCGAAATGTACGTGTTCAACGTATCAAGAATAGACCCGACACCAGTAATTGCGTACGCCGCCTTACCGTTTGTCTTTAAGGCTTTGATCTTGTTCTGAACAGTCTTGGTTGTTTGCACATCCTTGGTTGATACCGCAACAAAGTTTGCACGTAATTTAGCACCCTTGGCAGCGTACATCGATTTCAAAGTGTCAAACGACATTGCGTCAGTACCAGAGTTGATAATCCCTGAAACTTTGAGCTTTTGTGTCATCGCAACGGGCTGATTGTTGTCATCCATCGCGGTCACACTCAATGTCACTGTCTTACCTACTAGCGACTTGTAATCTTTGCTGATCTTCTTCGCATTCCGTTTGGTCAGTAAGATTTCCTTATCGCCGGGTTTGGAACCCGTCTTGATGTCACTTTCTTTTTCAGTCTTATTCCAAGTTTGGAATTGCTGAATTTGCTGCGTTTTGCCGTTGTAATCGACCTGGACACCGTTTGGAACATAGGTGCCAAGAACGGCTTCTTTTACACCTTTGACCTTCGCCAAACGGTCACGGTCAGACGGTTTCATCTCAACTGCGTCCGCCGTCTGCTTGTCGGTCTTTTGAGCGACTTGAATGGTCGTCGGATTAATTTGGTCCATGATTTGGTTATTCATGTACCCCTTAACCCCGTTACCAAGCGCAAGCATCAGGATAACACTGAAGATCCCAATAGAACCGCCAAACACAATAAGCAAGTTACGCTTCATGTTGTAACGCATGTGCTGCAAACTCATTTTCAACGTTGAACGGAAACTAAGGTGCTTTGTCTTCGTTGACAACTGTTTGCCTTCGATTGGGAAAGGATCCTTTAGCTCACGATCTTCATTGATCTTCCCGTCTTCCATGTGAACAATTCGCGTCCCATGGTTGGCCACATCCTGACTATGCGTGACACAGATAACTAACTTGCCACTTTCAGCAATGCCATCCATCAACTCGAGAATTTCTTTGGTGTTTTGTGAGTCCAACGCACCAGTCGGTTCATCGGCAATGATGACGTCTGGGTCTGAAGCTAAGGCACGCGCAATGGCAACCCGCTGCTTCTGCCCACCAGAAATCTGGTTAGGATACTTATGAATGTGATCTTCCAAACCAACCTGCTTCAACAGGCTCGTGGCACGTTCCACTTGTTCATGATGGGTCATGTTGGTCATTTCCAAACTGACCATAACGTTGTCCAGCAACGTTAAGTGGCTAATCAGATTGAAGCTCTGGAAAATGAACCCAATCGTTTGCCGACGGTAGGCGTCCATAGCTTGTTCCTTCGCGGAATGCATGGACTTGCCATTCAGTAGCACATCACCCTCATAGTTGTGATCAAGGCCACCGATAATGTTCATCAACGTGGATTTCCCACCACCAGATTCACCTAGGATGGAAACAAACTCGCCCCGTTCAAACTTAAGACTAATTCCCTTTAAAACAGGAAACGGTTCTTTATTCACGTAGTACGATTTGTGAATGTCCTTCAACTCTAGAAAGCTCATCAAATTGCCCTCGTTTTCAAAATTTTATGGTTAATTCAAATTGGTCTTAACAGTAGCAAATTCACCCCCGTTATACAAATGATAACGGGGGTGAACTGATAGTCGTAATGGATTCTTAATAAATTGTTTCCCTTGGAAAGAAATGTAATAACCCTTTGTTAATTGCGTATGGGAACCCATTTAAAATGGAACTCTCAAAACATTTAACTGTCATCTTTATTGATTTTGCCGACTATAACCAAAAGTTAATTATTGTTTTGGGTTGCCACCGCACTGTGCTGTTGATTAGCGTCCGATAAAGTTAAAGAGCTAAGATTCTCAGAATCTTCTGAGACGGCACTCCCGCTTTCTTCCGATTGCACGCTCGACACTGCGGTTACTGAATCTTGTTGGGGCTTTTGTACTGTAAAGCCCACACCGGCTACACCCGAGTTATTATACTCTTCCGACAACAAGGGATCGGAAATGTATGTCTGAATCTCAACTGTTCCAAATGATCTGACAGTTATAAGTCCGTTTGAATCCACCGTTGCAACGTTAGGATTAGTACTTCTAAAAGCCATTTTTACATAACTAGGCAAAGCAGGTGTAAATATAGAAGTCAGCTTAAAGTGATCACCAACCTGAATTTCGCCAGTTTGCATGGACGAAAGTTCAACCGTGAAACTACGATTTTGAGTAGTTGTTCTTGTATTATTTTGAAATGTATCAGAAGAACTGGACAAAGTAGAATCTGAAGCAACCGTATTCATGCTCGTCGTCGCTGCATCAGCAGAGTTAACACCCGTGATTCCAAACAAAATTCCCGTTACTAGTAACAAATCAACTAAAACTTTTTTAATATGCATTTTATCCTCCTCGTCTATAGTCGAATACTCAGATTACCGGAGTTTTGAATATCTAGCACATCCTCAACTATAGAATCACTATGAACAGTGAAAAATTCAAAGTAAGAGAAAACAATAACAATGTAAAAAACTAAGCTTTTGCATTTCCAATCGACATTTAGCTACCTGTTGACAATCTGTTCTTTCCACATCTGACTAACATTAGAATTCATGAACCTTGTAACATCTTTTCTTGCGTCATCAGACATATTTTGCAATAACGTCGGATTGCGAATAAGCTTGACTATCCGATCCGCTAATTCCTGATTGTGGCCATCCGAGACTAAAATACCGTTCTTCCCATCATTAATAATTTCAGCAGGTCCATAAGCTACATCAAAGGCACACAGTGGTAAACCACAGGCCGCTGCTTCCGTCATGGCCAGCGGCTCAACATCTTGCTCCGTTGTCGTAACAAACAACTTGCTGGAAAAATACTCACTGATCAGTTCTGTTGGCTTAAGGTATCCTTCAAATTTCACAACATCTTTTAACCCAGCTTTTTCAACAGCTTTTTTTGCATCGTCTTTTACATTTCCATAACCACAGATTTTAAGTACTAAGCCTGTTTCGTGGTTATGAATAATCTTGAAAACATCGACCAGTCTAGTAATTCCCTTACCATTTCCAAGCCGACCCGCAAAGATGATTTGATTCTTGCGGGCACCGTCAATTTTAGGCAACTGGTCTTCGATTGTAGCTGCAGGTAAAGCATACACAGCAACTTGTCCTTTAACTCGGCGTTCAATATCCAGCTTTTGCTGCTCTGTTGCCACAATGACGCCGGTCAATTTAGCTAAATTTTCTGTTTTAAAGGCCTGTGTATAGATTTCATCCAATGCCCCATCAACCAACGAATACTTACTATCCGTCTGAAGCATAGGCAAGTAAATAAATTTTCGTGTTTCATTACTAAGTGCAAGAGCCGGAGCATATGTTGATAATGGTCGATCAGCAATAAACGTATTAGGTTCTCTACTTGATTGATCTAATTGCTGCAAAAAGTAAGTAAACAGTTCATCAATATTTTCGAAATAGCGCTTATACCCGTCTCGCGAAGTTAACTGAATGAAGGTTATGTTTTCTGGACTTGAGTCAACATTTGAATAGCCAAACTCTAGCACTGGTGATCCCTGTGTATTGAAATATTCCTCGTGAATGAGATGCTTGTTAATATCATAATATTTTGTACAACTTTTAAAACCACGCCAGTCCCAAACCTCAGCCTTAGTTAAATTTTGGTATCTATCAAAATACTCAACAGTATCCAGTTGACCATATGTCCCAGCCATAAAGATAATTCTGTTAACTAGCCGATCACCTTTATATGACTTACTAACAGTGCTATCTGGGCTAACTTCATATTCAGGATTTATCTTAGCATCCGCAATAAGTGCCTTTTTGGGAGTTAAATTTACCGCATCTTGGAAAAAGTCAAACATGTTAATAATGCTTTCGTCATTTATTGGTAAATCGGCAATAAATCTATGAAGTTGCGGATTAAACATTCTGGTAACCAGCTTTGCTGGCACGTTCATTTGTTTAAACAAAGATAAGCGTTTAAACTCGGCAAATTCAATTCCTGAATTAAGTGGATAAATATATTCATTCACAAAATAATACATAATTTTCCCTCACTTAGTTATTGAAATAATTATGAGCCGCAACATCCAACTTTTCCCATGCATGCCAGACGTTTTCCGACGAATATTTGTTTCGATCTTCATATGCGCCACTGCTCAACTTTTGCCGCAAATCATCATCGCTCATTACTTTAATAATTTTTTTGGCAATTTCGTCTATATCGCCGCCCTTGACAAGATAGCCATCTTTTCCGTCATTAATAACATCTCGTGGCCCATAATTAATATCGTATGAAATTAGTGGCACCCCGTAGGATTGCGCTTCTATTAAGGATAGAGGTAATCCCTCCACCGTACTCGTTAAAATTGACAGCTGGGCATTCTCATAAACATCACGAATGTCAGTTACATACCCTTTAAAATGAATTGCATCTGTCAAATGTTTTTCTTTAACCAGTTCTTTGACTTCATCTCCGGTTTTACCATTTGCATATCCATAGATATTTAATTGAACGTTCGGACAAACCTTTAACACCTTTTCCATTGCCTGAACCGCATGATTTATTCTTTTTTCAGGAGACAACCGAGCAATCATAACAATTTCATTGGGATGACGTTCACTAATTGGTATTTGCGGAGACTTCAAAACTTCATCTTCGATGACACCCACTGGTATTAAAAATGTTTCAGGCTTCTTGCCAAAACGTCGGACCACATTGGTCACCTGTGTCTGAGTCGGAGCGGTCACGCCCTGCCACTTAGAAAAGTGACGTAGTGTATATTCATAATTGAAATTTAAGCTTGAATGTAAAGGTTCATCCGCATCATTTGTATGATTATTATGCAATTGCATAAGTTTAAAAGATTTTTCCGTCGTGTCTAACAAGGCTTTGCCAAGTTGCAGACTAGCATCATTAACAAAAATATCATTTTCACCATTTTGTCGATCATGTTTGATTAATTCATCAAAGAAAAATGTTGCCATTTCCTTGAAGCCATCAAATTCATAGTCATAACCATGATAATTAAGGATCCTGTACAAACTATTGGTAGATTTATCATATTTTTTGCCAAAATGATACGTTTCATAAAAAACAACACCTTGTTGATTTACGCCACGCTCAACATCAATTTTTTCGTCTTTGTTATAGTACTGTTCAAGAATCTTAAATCCTCTGGGATCCCACCAGTCAGTTTCTCGTGTCGCACCATTTTTGTCGTAATAAGTTACCTTTTTAACTTGGGACGTATCATCTGAAAACATTTCAACCTTTAGAATCAGTCGATTACCATTTTTAACGTTGACCACTAAATCAACTTTTTCAATCGCGTACTCTTTGGAAATATTAAGATCATCAAATGTAAATGACCTCTTTTTTAGACCAACCATTCCGCCAAAGAAATCGAACATATTGATGTTTTCATTTGGTGAAATTCCTTTTTCTTCCAAAGCTTTCGGGCGACGTAAGTCAAAATCAGTAGTTATCAACTTCACGGGAACACGGTTTTGTTTAAAAAGGAAAAACCGCTTGAGCTGTGCATGACCGATTCCTGACATGGTTGAGGTAAACGCGTTATTTATGAAATAATACATAATTTTCCCATCCTTTAAAATTAATTTGCTGCTATGTATAAAGAACAGACCATAAGTCTGTTCTTTTTATATACCTCGATTACCTAACTTGAAAGTCTACTAATCAAACCACACTCCAAGCTATTTAATCTAAGTCATCATCTTGCTTCTTTCCTCTCTTTAAAATAAGGAAGAGGAACAATCCCGCGATAGCTGCAACTGCAATTCCAGTTTCAACCATTAAAGTATCGTTATTACTATTAGCCTTCTTCGCTGACTCTGAAACCTTTGTTGAATGCTTCGACTTTTCGGTCGGAACATTCTTTTTATTAGAAGGCTTAGCCGATTTTGCAGTTTTAACACTCTTTTGCTTAGTCGTCTTGTCGTCAGTAACTTTTGCATTTGTCTCAGTAGCATCAACAGTTGATGTAGCGTTCAATTCATCACTCGCTTGTCCAGTGGTTCCACCGGTTAAGTCATTGATACTCATCTTCGTTGCACTTTGACTAGATGCACCTGTTATCGATTGATAATTGTTTGCAACAAGAACATATGCGGAATGTGCTGAGTTAATGACAGGCATACTTAATCCCGAGTTAGATGCAGCGGCATAAGTGGCCAAGAACTGAGCAGGCATATTATTCATTGTCGTAACTCTCAATTCACTAGCCGCGGCACTGGCATCAGAAGCTGCTGCACTAGCCTTCTTTGAAGCATCGCTGGCCGCACTCGCATCCGACTTAACCGCACTGGTACTTGGCGTCTCTTGGCCCGCCGCACTCGCGTCACTCGCTGCTGCACTGGCATCACTTGAGGCATCACTTGAGGAAGCTGATGCATCACTCGCTGCCTTGCCGGCATCGCTGGCTTCCGCCTTGGCGGCGTCGCTCTTGGCCGCACTCGCGTCACTGGCCGCGTCACTGGCTTTCGTCTTAGCGGCACTGGCATCAGAAGCTGCGTCACTAGCCGCATCACTGGCCGCTTTCGCATCACTGCTTGGATCAAGACCGGCTTGCGCATCACTCGCCGCGTCGCTGGCCTTCGCCTTGGCGTCACTAGCTTCATCACTAGCCTTCGTAGCCGCATCACTCGCTGCTTTCGCGTCACTAGTTGCTGCGGAGACATCGGACTTAACCGCACTGTCACTTGGCGCGTCACTACCGGCTTTGCCGGCGTCACTGGCTGCCTTACCCGCGTCACTAGCGGCCTTACCGGCGTCACTAGTTGCTGCACTAGCCGTCGTACCTGCGTCACTGGATGTCTTCGCGGCGTCACTCGCTGCCGCACTCGCATCACTGGCCGCATCGCTGGCTTTCGCCTTAGCGTCACTAGCCGCTACCTTCGCATCACTCGCTGCCTTACCGGCTGCGCTGGCATCACTTACGGCCGCACTCGCATCGCTGCTTGGATCTAGGCCCGCACTCGCATCGCTGGCCGCCGCACTCGCATCAGAAGCTGCCGCACTAGCCGCGGCACTGGCATCAGAAGCTGCTGCACTAGCCTTCTTTGAAGCATCGCTGGCCGCACTCGCATCCGACTTAACCGCACTGGTACTTGGCGTCTCTTGGCCCGCCGCACTCGCGTCACTCGCTGCTGCACTGGCATCACTTGAGGCATCACTTGAGGAAGCTGATGCATCACTCGCTGCCTTGCCGGCATCGCTGGCTTCCGCCTGGAAGACATTAGAATAATCAATTGTAATCGCCTGACTAGCTTCGCCATCAACTGTATAGGTAAAACTCTTACCATCAGTGGTCTTAACAATCGTTCCAGAACCAGACGTTAATTTAACGTCTGGCAGCACATTGTCAACAGCCGTTGGTGTAATAACTACAACATCACCATGTTTCAATGATAACGATCCCGGAAAATTAGACGACTGACTGGTTTCATCATTAACCGTATAGGTAAAAGAACTAACATTCTTAGGCTTATTCGAAACTGCAACACTAACTGTTTCTGAAGCGCCAACAACGACTAATGCTAATGCATTCAACCCATCGCTCAACTGTAAATGCTGTACAGAATCCTTACTTGATACCTCATATCCTGCAGATAATACATCACTTCCAAGCCAAACACTGACGTTTTGGCCATACGAAATCCCAGAAATTGACCCAGTCAGCTGACCATCCTTGTCGCCATTAGTCAAAGCAATAGACTTTGTATCAGAAGTTCCATCAACCTGGTAATAAGCAGTGCTAACTTTCAAGCCTGCCGGAACTGTCACCGTTAACGTAACAGTTTCATCATTCAAACCATAAACAAGTTTAACTGTCTGATCCGCAGTTCCAAACGAGCCGGAAAGTGTCTGCCCAGTTTTTAATGTATATCCCGTTAATTTCGAAACTATTGTGTTTGTGACATCATAGTTTGTTCCTGTTAGGCCAGTGGCAGTCCACGATGTTGGTTCATTCGACGTACCAACAATATTCTGCCCGTTAGCGTCAACGGCCTGAAAAGTATAGACAACATTTTTTGCCGGAACCAGTGAGTAAACAACATTAACCGTGTCCGCACTATTTTGAAAAGTTCCCTGTAACTGACTCTTATCAACAACAATATATGAATCTGAACCTTTACTAATCGTGACATGTGATGACTCATCAAAAGCTCCGCCAATAACACCGCTGTCAGTCCAAGAATCACCAATAGCATTACCAGCCTCATCCACTGGAGTAAAAGTCTTCTGAGAAGTCTGAATTAGTTTAACCGTATATAAATAACTAGTGCTGTATTTGGAGACCAAAAGTGCATCATTTTGCTTAATTGCCGTAGAGTTTGTCGCATATGACCAACCAGATGGTGTATTAGGAAGTAAGTCTTTACCTAAAAGATAAGTCGTATTAACTGGTTGTCCTTGTGCATCGTCATCAACAGCCGCCAATTGAACTGGCACTTTTGTATTCAGAGCCGCAATGTCAGCATTCGTTACAGGATTATCGTTCGCATCTACACCAACAAACTTAACGGTAACAACTGAAAACTTAGTTTTGTCTAAGCCAGACAAGTACACATCGTAGTACAACTGTTTAGTTGCGCCACTAAAACTAGCGTAGTTTGAAGCAGCTGTATAACCTGACGCACTCGAATCGGCAATCTGATCTTGGTCAGATGAATTGGTCATCACCTGGCTAGCAAATAAGCTTTGCCCATCAGTACTTTCCATCCAATTATCAAAAGCAGTTTGTGTCATCAAAACGCCGCTGCCAGCGTTCGTATCACTATCTGTAACAGCCTTAGTCTGTAAAGCAATAAGCTGAGCCATCTGATACTTGGCGACACTATCAGCAAGACTAGTAGCAGTCTCAGCAGTATTGGCAAATGAAGGGGCCGTACTCAAGCTATTCTTTAGATCCTCAAAGGCACTGGCGTTTGTCCCTGTATCACCGTCTTTAATTATTTGCAAATATTTGTTACGTGCTGTGGCATATGCTCCGGCGACAGAGTAAACAATCGAATGGCGCAAAGAAGTATAAATTTGATCAAACAAACCGTACTGTGTTGGTACGCCATACTTTTGCAAATTTTCAAGACTAACTGACAATCCATTGTTTTCATAACCAGTAGTGTCAACTCCGCTACCGGGATCAAAAATAATAGGCTTTCCAGTAGCTTTATCCACGCCGGCAACATATAAAACAGCACCCTTAGACGAAATTAAATGGGTATAACCATAAATGACACGAAAGTCACTGGACATTGGGTTTCCACCATCATACTGGTCCCCAAAATGAAGCTCTGGCAACTGTTGAACTAATTCTGAAATTGTTAGTGGCATCCCTAATTCCCCTGACACAACATCAAGGTTATTAGCGATTGCGTTATAAACACTCTTTGCATCTGTGTCTTGAGTTGGTGACAGTCCTAACGTGTTCATTGAAATACTGGACAAAAATGCCTTGGCAATCGTATTAAAAGTAGCTTCATCCGCAATCAGTGAAATGTAAGGCACAAACACGGCAGTTATAACAGGTTCAACCTCTGTCAAATCAATGATTCTGTCAAAGCCAGTCGCCGTTTCTGTTTTTAAAAATGTGTAAGAATCATCAGATGCTTTGTAACCAACATACTTGTAAACTTCATCGCCTGCGTTCAAATATGGTCCAACTGGGATTTGACTACCATC
Source organism: Furfurilactobacillus rossiae DSM 15814 (assembly GCF_000428925.1). GTDB lineage: Bacteria > Bacillota > Bacilli > Lactobacillales > Lactobacillaceae > Furfurilactobacillus > Furfurilactobacillus rossiae. The sequence goes on from NZ_AUAW01000018.1 coordinate 30,802, forward strand.
AGCGTCTTTTGTCGGGGTTAGCACAGTATTTGAAGACGAGTTAGCAAAGCCCATTAAAAGTGTGGCTACCGCTGTCAAATTGCTCTTTACACTGCCACTTTGTGCAGAATTGGCCGTCGTAAAGAAAGCGTTCGCAAGGTCATCATAGTAGGTAGAGGAGGTTGTAGAGTTCGCAACTGGCAGATCATGCAAAATAGCTTTAGTATAGGCCATCGCTTCATTATAAACTTCAGCCATATAGAACCGATAACCAGCGGTAAACGACTGAACCTGCGCAGTTGTCATAGTGGAAAAGTCAATTTTCTTAAAATATTCCCCAGTGGCTAGTTGTACGAGATAACCTGTAACATCTGACGTACCAGCTGACGCATTGGTCAGCCAAAGTCCTAGACCATAAAACTGACTCGGGCCAATCAAGTTGGTGTCGCTTTTGGCGGTATTGAATCCGTTTTGGTAATCGCTATCATTTGCAGTCACATAGCTGGCACCCGCAACCTCATCGGGATTAATTGTCAATCCATTTAGGTTCTCAGAAGCGTCATTCCGAACAATATCCACTTCTTGTTGTAACGCGGCCGCCGTAATGATTGCTTTAGCTGCTGAAAGTTGATCACTTTGCAAACCACTAATAATTATCTTTCCATTTTGTGCACTAACAACCGCGTTAATTGGTAATTGGCTAATTAATTTATTCACATTATCGGAACTGTTTGTTGTCGCGCTTTGTGTCGATTCAGTCGCCGGCTTAGCAGAATCGCTCATTACGCCAGTTGTTGAAACGGACGTTGAATTTGATGCTCCCACTGCAGATTGAGACTGCACGCCTTCCTGTGAAACTGAAGCGCTGGTATTGTCCAGTGATGTGGCCACACTACTAGTTTGACTGTTATCAGATTGTTTTCCTGACGAAGTGTCAGAATTAAGAGTTGAATCATTGCTTTGGGTTGTTTTTGCTTCGCTATGGTCTGATGCATTCACAGTGGATGACGACTGGTCCATCGCACTTTCCTTAACAGACGATGAGTTCGTAGATGTAGTTACCGAACTTTCTGTGCTGGTTGAATTTGACTTAGAGTCTGCGTTTTGACTTGTCCCAGTTGCATCCGCGTTGCTCACCTGTGTAGTTGAGGAAGGTGCACTAGATGCATCTGCTGCACCTGCCATTTTCGTTGAATCTGACTCCGAACTCACGCTTTGGGTTGTTTTAGATGTATCAGCATTACTTTGTTGTTGTTGTGCCGTCGAGACACTAACAGAAGAATTATCCACGGATGTTTGCGTACTGCTTGACGTTGAAGTACTTTGATCATTTGACGACGAAACAGATGAGACACCAACGTTGTTCGCAACACTCGCTTTTAATACGACTGACTGGGAATTGACAGTGGCAGAATCACTGCTAATATTTGATTCATCAGTTGAACTTGAGTTTACATTTTCGTCAGTGCTGGCCTGAGCGCTTAGACCAGTCATACCCAGTCCAGCGCCCAGCGTTAACAGAGTTAGGCCGGCAAAAAGCCATTGTTTCCCTGCTTTATACATTTTGTAATGAAGCTTTTCTTGTGTTTCAGCAGCAAGAAGATTTTTCTTATTTCGATGTATCATTTCAATATACCCCCTGGTTTGTTGATCCATTCAACTTTTTCGCCACCGAAAAAACATTTACACGACAACCGTTAATATGTGACAATGATTTTGCAATTATCCATGTGTAGGTGTTCATAATAAAAAACATGTGGTGATTCGTAATATGTTATAAAAACCGTTATTTTCTAATATGTCCAATTGTTATTTAACCTTATTTGTTGGCTTTGCTCACACGTTTCGACGTAATTAATGCGTATGGGGGACGAAGCCGTTTAGACATAATTAGTTTTAGTGAAATCTTAGTTTAGATATGATTTTTATTTAGTTGCTAAAACTTTCGATGATTTACTATGCCGTCTTTTGGCAAAATCCTTAGCATAGAAAGTTGGTTTAAACATTGAAAAATAAACTCGGGCCATCACTTGAGGCCTTACGTCAATTGAATAATGTTAGTATTCACCAACTTATTACTGGGATTATGTCATCGAGTACTTATTACCGTTTCACTCATGATGGGACAGACATCTCAGCAGTTAAGTTTATTCAACTGTTAGATCGACTAGACAGTTCTCTGACGGACTTTATCAATTTGCATAGTCCTGAAGACATCACAAACCAACAGTTTTTCACTACCTATTTGCACTCAGTATCAACCGGTAAAATAAACGAACGTTCATTACAGACACTGCTGCTATTGCTGCAAAAGGTTAATAATGACCGGCCAACGCCAAGGTATCTGCATTACATTTGGCTGACCCAATCCTGTTTAGATCATGCACGCAAGCAACCTTACCATTTTCAACAAGACCTCAATCGGTATTTCACAAGCATTACAACATGGACATCCTCCAGTTTGATTATGTTGGGACTGTCAGCACCGTTTATTCCCTTTCTGTCGTTAAGTTCTATGTTCAGCACAGTTTGTGAAGCCTTTGACGCACATCTAGATCGTTTCGATGTTCAAAAGGCATATAGCTACTTCCTTGTCAATTTTGCTTTGCTGACTATTTTGAACCAGTCACAATTTGCCTTTATTCGCGTTAGCAAGCTATTTCTCAAACATAAATTTCTTGATAGCACATTAACAATGTCCGTTTATGTTCGGTTGATTAACTTATTAAATGTGTGGCTTAACCATCCAGAGACATTTTCTGCCAGTCAATTAAGGCCACTAGCTAACGTCCTACGTGACTTCAATGAACCCGTTTATGCTGATCAGCTGAATGAGTTCAGCCAATTATTCGAACATAATTTCCTAACTGACCATCCTAGCGTTTTAAGGCACCCACTTTACCAAGTGTTTTGAAATCGCTTGTGCAACATTTCAATCAACTTCCTTAAACTTTCATTATGACAATTAAAAAGTACACAATCCCTATTCACAGGGCGCGTATGCCATGCTACGATACTGTCAAAATATGCTGACGGTGGTGATGGTTTTAATGAGTCGACTGGGGAATTTCTTTATTCATCGAGCAAGTCATGAGAATGGCAAGGTGACGTTTGAAATCGGGGTGGATACGCACGCACCGATGTTAGTGAATGCCTTTACAGAATCGCTGGACGACGTGGCACACCTGACGATTAATTATTCGGCGGCTAACATCGTGCTACAGTCCACGGATCGTTCCGAACTGACGGTACGTGAATATATGTTGGTAGACGAATCCTCGTATTATGCGCATGTCAAACACGAAGACGACACACTGGCCATCACAGCTGGTGAACGGCCAGCACGTGACAACCTCAACATTCGCATCGAACTGGAGATTCCGACCACCTATCATGGCCGTCTGGAAATCAGTTCAGTCAGTGGTCCAATTGAAATTGATAACTTGCATAAGTTGCGTAGTTTAGCGATTACATCAACTAGCGGCGCAATCTCGTTAGATGATGTAGAAACGAGCAGTCTAAGTATTGATTCCATCACTGGCACAATTAAAGGCCGCAGTCTCACTGCTGATGACTACACGATTAATGCCATGAGCGGCAACGTCCACTTGATGAACACCCGCGGTAATTACTCTGTTCGTTGCTCAGCCGGTTCTCTTCGACTGGATGACGCTCATGGTCACGGTCGCTTTGAGGTAACTAGCGGTACGGCCAAACTGTGTTTTGCAGAAGTGGATGGCAACCTATCCGCCGAGTCGTCTGCCGGTTCCGTCCGTTTGCAAGTGCCACGCGAATTGGATTATGGCTTTAACTTGGAAACATCGATTGGGAGTTTAAAAACACCCGACAACGCACATTATTCAAACAACGAGCGCAACTACCAAACCGGTGCCATCGGTAATCCATCGGACTTGATGATCAGCATGATGACAGTTGTTGGTTCATTAGCACTCGAAACACGATAACAGCACACAAAACAGGCTTCAGTCCACGACATTTCGCCATGGTACTGAAGCCTGTTTCGTTTGTTTCATGCTTTAAATTAATCAACTTGCCGATACCAGTCATACACTGAATAAATCGCTTCATCCGGCAAGTAACGGACGGTCACCTTACGTCCCTCACTACCAGAACGAATGTTAAGCGTTAACGACGCAAAGTGTCGCTGTTGCAACCACTTACTCTGTTTGAACAACAGCGATTGCACATTTTGCCGCGGCACGTAATACTGCTCACGCGTAAATAAAAAGTTCGACTGGGCAAACACAAAGTGGTCATTCAATACCTGCACCTGTGTCCGCCGCGCCGTCAGATAAGCAGGAATAATTAGCAACAAGACTACCACCACAATGGTGATACTGTCCGCAATCACTGCCACCCGCGGCCATGGAAACGTCATCCCCGTTATCGCAAGGACTATCCCCAGCGCAACTAGCCCAAAATTGCGTAGTTGATAATATAAGGTACGGCCACGTTGACGACTAGGCCTAACCTGACCAACGGGAATGTCAGTGACAAACCGTTGCAAGAAACCATCTACGTCAGCTTCCGCAATCAAGGGCATAATCACCACGTTTTCGGTGTCCTTTTCTTTTTTTGAGTTCGACACCACGATCAGTTTGACCGTCGCCATGTGCAACCATGACCGCAACAACGGTTGACTAACCCGCACAGCCTGAATGCGACTTTGCGCTAACGTCAACGTTTTTCGCTGAAACAAACCACGGACTGTGGTCAATTTACCGTCTGACAAACTCAATGTAAATCGATAATACTGAATCACAATGACGACAATTGAGCCCAGATACAAAACAAGCACCACGACCAACATTCCTAGCACAATAACGACCCAACCAGCCTGGCCTAAATCTTTAATGGCTGTGTCTAATAACTGTTCAGAAATGAGTTTTTGCAAACGACCATACACTGCCATAATCGCCAACAATGCTGTTAGAAACGCCGGTGAGGTCGCCGCAAACTTCACCAAATCCTTTGTCGCAATTTCGTACACGGATGTTGGCTGACTGGCCGTCCCATTCGTTGCTAACTGTGACTCAGATAACGCTCCACGTTCAGACTCAGGTACTGTCTGATTCTCACCTTCAGCGATGTTTGCCAAACGTCGGCGAGACGCAAGTTCATCACGTAAACTCAATGGCACAGCGATGAGGGTCACTTCCGGTCCCTCATCGGAATGGCCAGCCGTTTCAACTTCCAATGTGACTAAGTCGAATGGCTTGAGAAAAAACCACTGTTTGACCGCCACGTTTTGGATACGATCGTAAGGAACGTGATTCTGCTTTCGAAAAATCAACCCATGTTTGACGTAAATTTCCTGGTCCAGCAATTGATACGTAAAGGTAACGTACTTCAACAACGGCCACACTAGCGCAAAGACTGCCAATATCACAATGACACTTGCAAAAAGCATCGGATGTTTACGATACAGTGCCAAGCTACCGATGACACCACCCGCAATGGGCACAATCCATTCCCGTAACGTTTCGATAAAGAATCCCACCAGCGCAATGGCATGTAAATGTCGCGCTGGCGTTGGCTCGTGAGAACCACCATTAGAGGTCATTGCGCGCCTCCTTTGCCAGCTTCATGATTAACTCTTTCAACTGTTCAGCTGTTTCAGGGCTGACACCGTCAATCTTATGGGATGTCGCCGCTGTCACAATCGCGATCTCCTGTAGCTTCTGCCAGCGCAAAAATGGTCCCTGATCCAATGTCACATTCTGAACGCGGGCGATTGGAATCACGATTTGTTTGCGAAAAAAGTACCCCTTATGCAATTCAACATCGCGGTCACTAATCCGATAAGTCCAAAACCGCCAACGATACGGCACTAGTGCCAACATGGCGATTAGAATCACCAATGCGCTGCCAATAATAAGCCACCCACACACCGTAAAAAAGCTCAGGCTGTTGCTCAATCCAATCGCCAAACTGCCACCGCCGATTGCGCCGATAATAATTGCCGTCACTACAGCAGTTAATTGCCAAACATGCGTAATCTGACGTGGCAACTGTTCCGTTTCATTTTCCAAGATTTCTCCCCCACACTCTTGCCTAGACCCACATAATATCCACATTATTCAAACTTGTTAGTCACACTATACCGAAAAAGTGGCGGTGTACCAATAACACCGTCACTTTTTTGGATAAAATTTTTATTTAGAATAGCATTTACTACCCGTTTACAGATTTCACTATTAAATTTGCTGTGAGACTGTTTGTGCTTTAAGTTTGGCCAAGAACTGCCAAACAAATGGCAAGGTTATATCTCCCGCAAGTGGATGCAATGAAGTGAAGTCGATTAGAGACAGAGTACCGTGTCGACAACACTTATGGCCTGGTTTGGGGCCATTTAGTGTTGTGGGACGAGTTCTGAGACGATGAACTATTCGGCTCAGAATCGAGGTAGAAGACTCCGGTTCTCAGGAGGCTGAAACCGGTCCCCACGGTATGGCGTCTCTAATCGACGTAACGGCAAATCCCCACACGTTTTGTGGAAGGCTATTTGCCATTATCCGATGCGCTAATTAACTGTTGTTGGTCATTAAAGAAACGGCGGTAAGCAATGTAACAAGCGCTGACAGACCCGAGGCTGGTCGCTGACAGTAACATGAACACCACCATAATCTGATATTTAATGGCATAAACCGGATCCACACCCGCGAAGATCAGTCCGGACATCATCCCCGGCAAACTAACGATCCCGTATGTTTTAGATGCGTCAATCGTTGGCTGCATTCCCGTTTTGATACATTCCCGGACGATACCAATTGCGGAATCATGCACACTGGCACCTAATGCCAGTCGTTCCAACACTTGTTGGCGTTGGTCCCGAAAAAGCGTCCGCATATTGCGATAACAAAGCCCAATCGCTACCATTGAGTTACTGGCAATCATGCCTGAAATTGGGATCATCTGTGATGGCACAAACTTAATCGCGCCTGCCAGAACTAAACCACTTAACGTCACTGAAGTACTGATTAAGATGGACCAAAAGGATGACCAGAAAATATTAGGAATCCCTTTTCCCCGTTTCATCGCGTTATAAGCCGCGTTAAAGATGATCACCAAAATCATCGCTAACGTGAGCAACACGTTATTGACCGCAAAGATGTATTTCAGTAAGAAGCCAACAATCGTTAACTGAATAATGGCACGAACCACACCGATAATCATATCGCGGTCAACACCAAGCTTCTGACGCCAACCAATAAACAGCGCAACCAGCACAAGGCCAGCCGCAAAGGCTAAACTCACATTATTAACATTCACCGCATTATGCATGATGTACCTCCTGACTGTGTTTGCCTGCTACGACTTCATACAGATCATCAGCGGCAGCAATCTCGCTTTCATCATGAGTAATCCACACCACGGTGCCCCCACGATCACGATAATGATCAACCAAGCCGTGCACAATGCCCTTATTATCCGTGTCCAAACCAGTCGTTACTTCATCAAGCAGCAAAATGTCCGGTACAAATATTAGATTACGAATAAGTGCCACTCGTTGTCGCTCACCACCCGACAATCCCGTAATGTCATGATTCAAATAATCCGGCGATAGGTTTACTTGGTCGAGCAATTCGTGCTGGCGTCCCTTATCAATCTCCTGATTACGAATCTCAAACGGAAAATTAAGGTTGTCGGCCACCGTTTTGCCAAATAACGTTGGCTGCTGAAAACAATATGACACCCGTCGGCGGTAGACCATTGGATCGTACGTAAACGCATCATGACCATCAAATGTCATTTGACCGGCGCTCGGCGAGATCATCCGTGCCATAATTTGGAGAATCGTGCTTTTACCGGAACCAGATGGTCCCACTACCATCAAGTTGCTCTCTTTTTCTAACCGCAAATTGATTTTTGTCAGGATCTGGCGCTCCCCAACTCGGTAGTCAATATCAGTCATTGTCAACAATGCTGTCATCGTTTCACCACTTTCTTCATTTATTATAAAGTAAGCATAAAACATCGCTTTCCGTTTGTCCGTTTACAAGACTCCAGATAGGCTCCGGCAATACGGAAACCACATCTCGGTGGTTAAACATGCTATGATGGTTCTAATTATTACTAGAGTTAGCATCGGAGGACAATATGGAACCTCAATCACGAAACAATCGCAATCGCCGCTCAGAACGCGGTAGTTCGCACTTTGATCACAATAATCATCAAACACATTCACAGCATCGTGACGACCACCGTTCGTTTGATCATTCACGAAACAATAATCGCAATGGGTATCATCGTCAGCACAGTAGTCAACCAGAACAAGCTGACGTTCAGGTCGAGGTTGGCCAACGTTTTCCATTAACCATCAAACGACTCGGCATCAACGGCGAAGGGATCGGCTATTATCGCCACAAGATTACGTTTGTACCAGGCGCCCTTCCAGACGAAGTGGTCGTCGCCGAAGTTACACACGTCGCCGCCCACTTTTTGAACGCTAAAGTACACCAAATCCGTAAAGAAAGTGATCATCGGGTAACACCGCCAGATACGCAGTCAGCCGAAGTCGGCGGTTTCGAGCTTTCACATCTCGATTACCCGTCACAACTGGCCTTCAAACGTGACGTGATTCGCCAAGCACTAGAAAAGTTTCAACCGCGTGGCTGGGAAAACTATGACCTGCGTCCAACGATCGGCATGGCAGACCCCTACCACTACCGCAACAAAGCCCAATTTCAAGTACGGCAGGATGCCGACGGTAATGTGATTGCTGGTCTCTATAAAGAAGGTACACATGATCTTGTTGATCTTCCAGAAGCCAGCACTCAAAATGACGCTACCATGACCGTTATTCGCGCACTGGTCAAAATGCTGCAAGAGTTACAGGTTCCCATTTACAATGAAGAGGCCAATTCAGGCATTATCAAAACGCTCGTTGTCCGTTCATCCGAAGCCAGTGGCGAAGTTCAGGTCACTTTTGTCACCAACTCACAAAAGTTGCCGCACAAACGGGAATTGTTAGCGCTGATCGAAGAACGTTTGCCACAAGTTGTTTCCGTCATGCAAAATGTTAACCAAAGCAAAACTTCATTAGTTTGGGGTGATAAGACCACCAAGCTAATGGGACAGGACTACATTACCGAAACCCTATTAGGTAAGCAGTTCCAATTATCACCACGGGCATTCTTACAACTGAATCCTAAGCAAACCACCCGTTTGTACGAAGAGACGATTAAAGCTTTGGACCTAACGCATGCTGACCACTTGGTAGATGCCTACTCGGGTGTGGGCACAATTGGATTATCTTTGGCAGACCGTGCCGGCGAAGTGCGCGGCATGGATACGATTGAAGAGTCTGTTGATGATGCCAACCGTAACGCTGACCTGAACGGCATTACCAACGCAGAATACAGCGTAGGAACCGCGGAAGACCTATTACCACAATGGGTCAGCCAAGGTTGGCGGCCGGATGCATTGGTCGTTGATCCGCCTCGTGCAGGCCTTGCTGACACAATGATTGATACCATTATGCAAGTACAGCCTGAAAAGTTTGTCTATGTTTCATGTAATCCGTCAACGCTGGCCCAAAACTTAGTTGAGTTAGGTCGCGTCTATCGTGTTGAATACATTCAATCCATCGACATGTTTCCCCAAACAGCACGCGTTGAAGCTGTCGTAAAGTTGGTTCTGCGGTAATTTTTAGTAGTCCCGGCTAAATTTGACGTGCTATAATAAAAAAGAAGGAAATGTCAGTCGCATGACATTTCCTCCTGCAAGCGCCGCCGAAACGGCTGGCATTAGATGAATATGAAACCGTTAATCATCCTCCAAAAGTTAGATTAGCGGTTTTTTCTTTGACCAAAACTCCGGATTAAGATCACAATGAAGGTTAGCAACGCAAGAATAAACATTCCAAACGTTAGCATCATCATAATCGCATTTCCGCAAGACAAAGTGGCACCTCCCTCCACACAGATTTTCTGTATCGCCCATAGGCAACACCTCTTTGTGTTAGAATTTGCCAACCGCTTCAACTTAACTTGCTCAGTAATTTTATCATGTTAAATCAGTCATAAAAACTAAAAGTTGTGTTTATAAAAGAATAAATTTTGGCTATATAAAATTTGATTAAGCAGCTTTTTGTCCCAGGAGGTTTTCATGAAGCAACGCTCACAATGGATCTTATTAATGGCAACATCCTCGGTATCATTCATGTCAACATTAGATGCCAGTATTGTTAACATCGCCATTCCCCATATCAGCCGTGAACTTAATGTACCAATGAACGAAGCCGAGTGGGTCGTTTCCGTCTACTTAGTGCTCATCTGCGTGCTCTTGATTTTCTTTGGCCGATTGTCTGATCAAATCGGCCGCATCCCCGTTTTTCAAGTCGGTACTCTGGTATTTATCACAGGCTCACTGTTTTGTGGTTTGAGCACAAACTTACCGCTGTTGCTGGGTGCTCGGGCACTACAGGCGCTTGGTTCTTCAATGGTGATGGCCACTAACTTTGGCATCATCACCCAAATATTTCCTTCAAACCAGCACGGTCGGGCGTTAGGACTCAATAGTTCGGTGGTTCAAGTCGGCAACATTGCTGGACCAGGGCTTGGTGGGCTTATCTTATCCGTTGTCAGTTGGCACTGGATATTCTTCATCAATGTCCCGATTGGCATTATCGCGTTTTTGTTTGGACACCGTATCTTTCCTCACCAGCAAATCCACTTCGATAAAATTGTGATTGACTGGCCTGGTTATGCAACGTTTGCGACCATGATTAGTGCCTTTTTTATCGCCATCTATTGGGGCCAAGCAGTTAGTTTCCATTCCGCCGGCGTACTTAGTTTGTTTAGTCTAGCCATTGCGATGTTGGCTGCTTTTATTTTCATCGAACGACGCGTACAACAACCACTGATTCAACTTAAAATTTTCGCAAATCGTGGCTTCTCAATCGGTATCATCTCAGCGATGCTCGTGTACATGACAGGCTTTTTCAATAATGTCATTATGCCCTTTTACCTTCAGGAAACATTGATGCTCTCGTCGGCAACGGCAGGGTTAATTCTGATGGCCGTGCCGCTATTGAATATCTTCAGCGCCCCGGCTGGTGGCGTCATTTCGGATCATATCGGTGCAGAACGTGTGTCATTTTTCGCGCTTTTTCTCTTTTTGATTCCAGAGTTGATCTTTATCTTTGTGCAGCCCACATGGTCACTGGCCTGGCTCGTGTTCGGACTAGCATTTTTTGGCATTGCAAACGGCGCTTTTCAAAACAATCCAATGATTATGGGTAATGCCGGCCCAGAATTTCAAGGTATCGCTGGTTCTATTGCGGCATTAGGCCGTAACCTAGGCATGGCAATTGGGCTATCATTAGCGACATCGCTACTCTATTCTGGTATCAGTCAACGTGCTGGGCATCATATGACTGCCTATCCACACGGACACGCCAGCTGGTTCGTTTACGGCATGCATTTCAGTTACCTATTTGCACTCGGGTTAATCGTGATTGCCATTGGCTTGCTTGGCTGGCTATTGTGGTCAAGAAAAAAGGCTTCATCTTTGCACAGTTAAGTTATAACTAATCTGTATTCACTGTTTTAAGTAATGCTAAATCTTTAACATTTATATATTGTGCCAATGAAAAACACTCCTCTAATGCATCGCAACTATCTGCGATTGCACTAAAGAAGTGTTTTTAAATTTAATTCGTTATTTTACGTCAATATCAATTTGCATTGCAGTCTGTTCGTCTGGATTCAACTTCTCGTTATACGTCAGTTCCGCACGATCCAATTCATGAACAATTTCCTTTTCAACAACATCCAAGGGCCGTTTGTCATTCTTCAATTGGTTAACCATCAACGTAATCTTGTTATCATGCGGTTCTGAGATTGTGTATGAAACATCTTCTGTATTCAAAATCTCAGTAATTAACTTCCGTTCTTCCATCAGTCAAACCTCCAACAGTTTAATAACTCCATCATAGGTCTTGTGGCCGGAATTGTGAACCAGTACTTAATTTGATTTTACTCGAACGCGTTTCACATAGTACCAAACGCCGCCACCAACCAACAAAATGGCCAGCACAACAACCGTTACTGTTGAAAAAGTATCAACTGCCGCCGAGACCTGTGTCCAAGCATGACCTGCCAGACGACCGAGCACAATCAACACGACATTCCAAATCAGTGTGCCAACTGTCGTAAACAGGATAAACGACTGCCACTTCATCCGAGTCATCCCCGCTGGAATAGAGATCAAGCTTCGGATTACTGGGATGAAACGCCCAAAGAAAACGGTCTTGCCACCATGCTTCTTGAATAAATTGGCCGTTTTAGTAACATCACTTTGTTTGAGACGTAGCAAACGTCCAAAACGGCTTTGCACCAAACGTTGTAATCGCTCTTCATTCAACCAGTGGCCGATTCCATACAGAATAATGGCCCCAAGCACGGCCCCAATCGTTGCAGCAATCACACTGCCTGTGACTGTTAAATCCGCGGCCAAGGTCATAAAACCAGCAAACGTCAGAATCACTTCTGAGGGAATTGGCGGGAAGACATTTTCTAAGGCAATCAACAAAACGATTCCCAAATAGCCAAATTGGTTCATAAAATCAATTAACTGTTGCTCCATACGGTGTCACCTTTCATTTACGAAGTGGTCAGAGCTGTGGGACGCGCAGTCATGCGCAATAAAGCGTGGTTTTATTATTCCTGATTTGCATCAAAAAAGCGATTAATAACGTTTGAACTGAGAAAATCTTAAACATTGGTCCAAATTCGATTATACTAACCATATACTTTGTGAAAAGAGGACAGTCCCGTGCACATGAAAGATGCCAAACAGCGATTTACCTGGCTCATCATTTCAATCATTTTGAACTCCGCCTTTAATGCACTCACAATTTCCACCAACATGGGAAGTGCGGTGTGGACAGCATCGGCCGTTAACCTCACCCATTGGTTATTGCATACAACGAGTCCGGCTGTGGCCAGCCAGGGACTGGGTATTGTCCTCACCGGTTATGGCGTGGTTATTGCCTTTCTGGACCAATTACTCATCGGCCGTTTCGACTGGGGTCGACTCATTCGTAACATCTTGTATATCGTCCCGTTTAGCTATTTAATTCAGTTTATTGTCCCATTCTGGTCGGATGTGCTTGGCATCAAATATCTGCACGGCGATTTCAGCCACCCATGGGAGCTGGCTGCGCTAGTTGTTATCGATGTCATTGGCTTGTTTGGTGTTGGCGCGGCCGTGTCTCTCTATCAGCGAGCAAACATCATCATGCATCCAAACGATGACCTATCCTATATCATTCGTTTCCGCTACTTACGCGGCCTCGCAACGGCTTCACAAATGCTGAGTTATATTCCACCAGTTATTATCATGATCATTTGTCTTTTCACAAACCACTTCCAATTATGGGCGGTCAACTTCGGTACCGTCTGGGCCTTCCTCACACAGGGCTGGGTTCAAGGTTGGTCTGACAAACATTTCATTCCATCATTAAAACATCACTTCACAACGCGAGTGGCTACAGAAAATAATAAATAAACAGCAAAGCAGGTGAGCTTTTCCAATAGTGGAAGCTCACCTGCTTTTAGTACTAGGTCCGTTGTCTACAGAAAAAGTAGCACACAAAGAACTGCAAACAGCGCTGGCAGTCCTTGAACGACAAAGATGCGACGACTCACCGTAACTGCGCCGACAATCGCGGCAACAACGACAAAGCCAGTAAAGAGAATCAATACGGCCCGCATCTCCATTGTTGGCAATGCAAACAAACTCCATAAAATTCCGACACCAACAAATCCGTTGTAGATTCCCATGTTTTTGAAAATTGCCTTAACCTGTGGTTGTTCCAAAAATGATGAATCACTACCAAACGTTTGTTGTGCAATACGCCCCGTTGACCAAAACATCTCCAAACACATAATGAATAAATGCTCTAAACCAACTACGGCAACTAACCCCAAAGTGAATGCTAACATTATTTACCAACCTACTTTTCTAATTGTGGATTCCATACGGAGATTACACGTTTTCCGCGTTCATGTCCACTACCAACCACTTTAAGCGCCGCTCTGATAGCTGGTGCCGTGAACGGAATCACCTTTTCAATCAGCGGTTTCACTTGCCGTTTGGCCACTAACGTTAGTAACTGACCCAACACACCGACATTCGCCTGCAATTGGAAAAATTCGCCAGCAAACGAACCACCCTCAGCGACAAGTAAGTCTGGTGCAGCCTCAATTGACACTAAATGACCACCCTGGCGTACATAATTCATACTATCAATCAGCACTTTATCGCCCACCGTGTCCAAAATTGCATCAACCGGTTGGATAACCTGACGAAAATCAACTACCTGATAATCAATCGCCTGGTCAGCTCCTAGCACAATCCCGAACTTTTCATCACGGCGTGGCACCGTGGTGATAACGTGCGCCCCAAGCATGTGAGCGATTTGGATTGCAAAGCTACCAACACCTCCTGCGCCACCCTGAATCAAAATCGTTTGATTATTATGCAGTCTCAAAACGTCCACAATTGCTTCATAAGCCGTCTCCCCAGAAGTCGGCAAGGTAGCAGCCTGAATCGCGCTGACTTGCCGAGGACGAACCAAAGCCTGATTTGCTGGCACCACCGCGTATTCAGCAAATGTTCCTAACTGCCGTTCAGGTTGGTAGGCAACGACCTCATCCCCCAAACTAAATAACTTCACCTGGCTACCCTTACCAACCACTTTTCCAGCAACATCTCGTCCTAAAATTAACGGGAATGCGTATGCACGATCGTGTTGTCCTGTGATCATCTGAAAATCCAGTGGATTAAGCGCAGTCGCTTCCACACGTAATAACAAATCATCAGGTCCAATTTCCGGTATCGACATAGTTTGTTCCTGTAGTGTCGCCACACTTCCTAAACGGTTACTTACCATGGCCTTCATGGAAAACGCTCCTTTCATCGAGAAGCATGTCATTATCAACTCAATTATATGAAATCAGCTGATTGAGCCCCAGTGAACTGCCTAGTTTGGCTCCCTCAGGGTTCTTTTTGGTCGGTTGGTTTGTTAATGGGTATAATAAAGGCTAGGAGGTCCTGTCCAATGTCATTAAACGCTGACGAAATTTGGCAACAATTCATCCAAAAATATCCAACTGCTAAAAATACGCCACATCACGCGTGGTCGTTTGGCGGTGGCTCTGAGGCCGCCGATATTGAATCAATGCGCGTTGTTGCTGGCATGAAACAGGCCACGACAACACTGGCAGCCTTGTATGAGCATGACAAACAAACCCTGCCCGTCCCTAATCATGATTACGAAATTCTGTTTGACGGCTCCGTTCATGCGGTGGCCATTTTGCAATACGTTGCTGTGCAGGAAATGCCATTTGACCACGTGACCGCGGAACACGCTTACTTAGAAGACGGCATTTCCCTGTCCATTTGGCAAACATCTCACCGCGCTCGATTACAAGCCCAGGCTGAGACAATTGGGCAATCCTTTACGGATCAAACGCCTGTGGTAGCCTTAACGTTCAAGGTGGTTTACCTGCCCACCAGTCTTTAATGTAAAATGATTGTATACAAAAAGAATCATCCGTTTGAACACTACCGTATTAATCAGTAGATCAAACGAATGATCCTTTTTGTTTTAATTTTATTGAACATCAGTCCGGGTAGCTGTCGCCACAAAACTGTCCAACGTTTTCATCTGCGTTAAATCATAAGTCTGCAATGTACGAATTTCAGTTTCCATCAATTGTTTAAACTTATCGGGCAAGGACATTGCAGTCACAGCTGCTAAGCCAGTTTCAGCCGTGTAACTGGCCTCCCAATACCCATCCTCCATCTTCATCGCATCTTGACTGGCTGTTTGGACGGTATACCCGAGTTCATGGAGCACCTCAACGAGCCATTGCTTGGTCACCAGCGTTCTCACATTAGCGAAACTGTTGGGCGTAAATGCGGCCAGTTGTGTCTCAATCAACACAGCCAATTGATGAGGAACTTGGTTCGCTAATCGCGGCGTAATGTCCCATTCAGCAAAGAAAATTCGTTTGCACCACGGTGCGACCTTCCGCAAGGTGGTCTGTAACTGTTCAAGGCTGTCAAAATACCACGAAGCATGCGCAATCACCAGCCCGTCAAAATAGTTGTCCGGATACGTGATGTCGTCTCGCATCACATCGGTCGCCAAATGCACCTCAAGTTGTTTGCCAAACGATGAATTGGCTAAATGTTTCTGAGCTTCACCAATCGTAATTGGCGCGCCATAATCTAGCGGTGCCGGGTCATAGGCCACCACGTGCCCAGTCTCACCAACGGCAGCGCCCAAAACAGCGGTCATATCGCCTTGTCCACACCCAAGTTCCAACAATTTCATGCCCGGTTTGATCTGCCAATCCACAGCCAAGGCAATTCTGTACGCTGTTTGATGTTCCTGTACTGTTCGACCATTCGGGGGCCAGCGCCATTGCATTCACAATGGTGGTTAAATCTAAGTCATTCATGTGTCCATCTCCAATGCAGTTTATCTAGTTCGTTTGCACCGGTTTGTTGCTCATATCATCAGGGGCTTTCTCTTATTAATTAGTCTAAGCATACTCGTTTTATCATTCTTTACATCAACTTTTGATAACTTGATTTTTTTAATAACGTGCCAAACTTGATGTGGTGCCTGATGCCGTTACGCTGATCAGAAACGCCGTTCCCTGGGGACCGGTCTCAGCCTCCTAAAAGCCGGAGTCTTCTACCTTGATTATGAGCCGAAGTACACGTCTCATAAGTCATCCCGCAACACTAAGCGGCCAAGTTCTCGCCGCCAAGTGTTGCCGACACGGAACTCTGTTTCCGGTCAGCTCCACTACTATATAAAAAATTGAGGCTGCATTTACAAAAAAAGTTTGTCGTTATAATGATACATACTAAAAACTTGCCACTATGTGAGCGGAAGGGCGTCAACATTGATACCGAACCGTGAAGGTGTTGTAAATCCGAACGGTTCTCTCGGATTTACAACACGGACGGTCGCGGAGACTCGGATTTCCACGAGGCTCTGCGGCGAGGTGAAAGACGGTGTGCTTCCGGCTTGAACCGGTCCCACGGCGAGCATGTCAATGTTGACAACCGCAAGCGTAGTCAATGCGCAACTTTGCATAATTATGATCCCCGACCGGCTTGTTTGTTGCTGAAATGAACAATCGCGTGTAAACTAAGACGGTCGCATTGTTCGGCCATGCCGCAAATATCATCGCGCAAACTGTGCCGTGATTATTTGCTACATAATATAACTAAAACAAAATTTTAATCCTCGCTGAGGAGGTTTTATTTTCATGTCTGACAAAACGAAACAGGCTGTCAAACACAGTAGTTGGTTGTTACTCGGCATTATCTTGCTGGGTTCCAGTTTGCGGATGGTCATCACCGTCATCCCACCGATTCTGGCACCCATTCAACACACGTTGCACTTATCAAGTGGACTGGCCGGTAGTTTAACCACTATTCCACTACTATGTTTTGCGGTTCTGTCCCCGATTGCCCCGCGTGTGTCCGCTAAGGTAGGAACCGAAGTGGCGTTATTGTTTGCACTGATTGTTCTGGTCATCGGGAACTGGATGCGTGTTTATTCTGCAACAGCACTGATCATTGGGACCTTGCTTGTCGGTATCGGAGTTGCCTTTCTAAACGTCCTGTTACCAGCTCTGGTTGCCGAAAACTACCCCCACAAGATTGGTGAAATGACGAGTTTATATTCATTTTCCATGACGTTCTTTTCCGCCATTTCTGCCGGTGTTTCTGCGCCATTGGCTGGCAAAATTGGCTGGCAACTGACCATCCAAATTTTCTCCATCGTCGCCATTATCAACATCATTACGTGGTTGCCCAACTTACGTTACAATCACAAGGCACAACCGGTTGACGAGCAAACAGCGTCTGCACCACACGCGTCCGTTTGGAAGCAACCCACTGCCTGGATGATGACGATTTTCATGGGTCTGCAGTCGTTTGTCTTCTACACGCTGATTACGTGGTTGCCAACGTTGATGACCGACCGTGGTGTATCGGCCAACACTGCCAGTCTTCTACTTGGGCTGTATCAGATTGCGTCACTGCCTGCCGCTTACGCGGTACCGATTATCTCAGCACGCGTTAAAAATCAATTTACCTTGCTAATGACGATTGGTACTGGCTTTGTTATCGGAATTGGTGGCCTGTTGTTACCGATTCATACGATTTGGTATTTCGCTATTATCTGTATCATCCTAGGATGCGCAACAACGGCATCATTCGCATTAGCTATGACACTATTCAACCTTAAGACACGTACGCCACAAGAAACGGCTGACCTGTCAGGAATGGCACAGTCTTTGGGCTATCTGATCGCTGCTGTCGGGCCAATCGCTTACGGCACACTACACGTGATGCTGGGCGGTTGGAATATTCTGATGGCTGTTCTGTTGGTAATCTCAATTTTGACCATTGCAGCTGCCTTGTACGTTAACAGTAAGGAAGACGTTTTCCACTAAAATTTATCTTTAAAAATAGAGTTTGGGACATAACTCAAAATAAATCGACCAGAGAAAAGTGATTTTTGCTTTTCTCTGGTCGATTTTTTCATTGCCCTGGTTTTTTCGAATTTCTATGTTTATATGGGCCTTTTCTCGGGCCCATTTAATCATATTCATGGCCATTAGGACCAATCCAACTTCGTTGTTTACTTTATCTAACCCTCTAACCGAAAATCGAGTAAACCTCAAATGAGCCTTCACATCTGCGAAGACTGGTTCGACCTCGATTTTTCGTTGACCATAAATCTTCTTACCTTCGTCACTTTGGAGTTGAACTCTGGCGTAATTTT
>NZ_AUAW01000019.1 GCF_000428925.1 Furfurilactobacillus rossiae DSM 15814
CGTATACGCAAACAATAGAATCTTCATCATTAACCGTGGATCATAGGCTGGCCGCCCAGTGGCGGCAGTTGCGTTCATGACGTCTTTTAAAGGAATAGAGTCTACGAATCGGCTTAACACCGTGACCACATGATTTTCACTAGGCGTAAAATCTAAATTCACTGCCAAACTGGTTTGATTATTGTTATAATTCTTGTACATGGAGATAACCTCGCTTTCTAATTGTTTAGTCGCTGTTGGATGAGCAGAGAATTGTCTCTGTGCCTACATAATAGTACGAAAATAAGGTTCGAAATCAAAAAACGATTTCGAACCTTATTTTTTATTCAAGAGTTTTGTCCCAAACTCTTTTAATTACCATAGATTATTTTTTTGATAACGGGTTGGTCTTGGCAGCGCTATCATGATACGCTATGACTACCCTTAGAAAGGTGGTTTAACTCACTATGACTATTAAAATGATTGCGACTGACATCGACGGCACGTTTATTACTAATGATCATGAATTTGATCATATGCATTTCAAACGTGTACTAGATCAGCTTGAGCAACGTCACGTTTGCTTCGTCATTGCGAGCGGCAATCAGCTTAAACATCTAACCGATATGTTTGCCAATTACGACAATATTGCGTTTCTGGCTGAAAACGGTGGTCTTGTCAGCTTAAATGATCAGGTCATTTTTGCGGATACCGTGTCGACGGCCGATCTCAATCAAGCACTCACCATGATTCACACCGACCCAGTGTTGACCGGCGGTATGGTCATTCTTTCTGGTCAACATGGTGCTTATGTTGAACGTAATACAAACGCAGAATTGATGGCACAGGCCAACTATTTCTACAGTGGTCTCCAGTTGTGTGATCGTTTGACCGATGTTCATGATGATATGTTCAAACTGGATTTGGTGTGGCTGGACGATCAGGCAGGCCAGCGAGCTGATTATCTCAACCAACACTTGCCGAAAACGTTATCTGCGACAGCAAGTGGGTTTGGTGGTTTAGACATTATTCCCGCTCATATCAACAAACAGGTCGGCTTGCACGCACTTGAACAATACTGGCACATCAGCCCCGACGATGTGATGGCATTTGGCGATAATGATAACGATATCGCGATGCTGGATCACGCCGGCCACAGTTATGCTATGGCGAACGCGTCAGCCAAAGTTCAGCAAAGTGCCAAGGCCGTTACTAAATGGACCAACGACGATGACGGCGTGTTACGGACAATTGATATGGTCCTCGGTTTAGCCAATTAACGCTAAGACGCATTAACAACCGCAAACAACTCACTGGCACGCTTATTTAAGCGCGCTAAGGTGATCCTGGACAACCTGCACACAGGTGTTAATATACTGTTCTATTTGATCCAGCGACAGCATTACTAATTGACGTTTGGGAACCGGTTCGAAATCTTCCCGCAAGTCTCTGACTACCTGTGGCACGTCACCTTCACCAATTTCACGCACGCCCTGAGCACCTGCAAAATCGTGTTTGAAATCTGGAACTGGCAAGGGTTGCAGTGCGTAGCGCTCAGCAATCATGAGATTCAGTGTATGAAAATCAGCGTAGTAAGCAGCCAGTTTTTGCTCACGCTGTGTGCCTAATTGCGGTCTGATGACTGGATTGAATACGGTGTCCAACCACACCTTGTCCTCTAATAGATGTGCATAATAGCCACGAACAAACATATTCAGCAATAATTGTTGTTGATACTCTTCGGCAAACATCTCCGGATGAATCGAACGGGTTTTACCATCATCATTTAGGGTCATGTAGTGGGTCTGCGATTTAAAGTCAAAATTGTGACCACTTACATCTGGCGCCAAACTGCCAATCGAAAAAGCTGTACTTTCAGGTGCTAGTTGCTGTGCAATGGCATAATGCATCATTCTTGAACCCATTTTTTCTGCCACCTTTCTGGTCAATTGCATCGTTTCATGGTTAAATTAAAACACTAACCAACACAATGTCACTTTTCCTGTTTTAAATACAGTCTTTTCAAGTGACTTAATTTAGGCTTGATAAATATCAGCCAATCAAAATATTAAGGATATTATGAAAACAGATACGTACCACTATTTTTCACTACCTGCTACTGATAAAGCAGCGATAGCCGAACTCAGCCATCATTATTGGCCCAATGTCGAGGACGCTGACGAAAACGATTTGCGCTACTATCTTGAACAACAGATTGTCGTTGTCATGCATGACAAAAACGGGCAACTGGCGGGATCCCTGAAAATTCCAACCACGTCCGTCACGCTTAATGATCAACGCTATCAAGTTAGCGGCCTATCTGAAGTGATGATTGCCCCTCAATATCTTCATAAAGGGTTCGGCACGTCACTCATCATGACTGCCTTTGCCTTAATTCAACACGATGACGCCGACTTTAGTATCTTCACGTGTCCACCAGACTTAGTCCCATTTTATGAACTCGGTGGTTGGACAACTTCGCCTCAAACCGTTTTGATTGGCGGTTCATCAAGTAAGCCCATCAAAAGTGATAACATTGGCACCGTGTCAATGTTAAGTTGCTTTACGCCTGTCGCACTCGATCACCAAGAGCAAATTGCTAACTCAACCATTGCCCTAAACGTCGGTCCTAATGTGATGTGGTAATCACTAAAATCGCCGGTGACGAGAAATTCGTCCTTCTTCGCGATCTAAATTACGTTTTTTAAGAAGATCAGCATCCAATTGACGATGCTGATCTTCTTTTAGTTGGTCCATTCCTTGGCGAATGGCTGCTAATCGTGTTTGTGCCGTATCACTGAGCCGATCTGTTGGTAGCCAGTCAATTAATTCATCCAGCGCTACTAGACGTGGCGTCACCCTTTCACTAATCACCGCATCATAATCCCGCTGTGACCGGCTGTGCTTCTTTAACCGATTCGTTTCATTCAGCAATGACGTCACGCTTAACCACAAACCATCGATGATTTCGCTAATTGCGGCTGACGATAACATATTTAGCCTCCTCGAAATTTACCTTTATTAAATAACTAATATTGTCTTTACACAAATGATACATAATTAACACAAAAAACTGTAGTTAACCTTTACATTGTTTTGCCAAACTTAAGCCGTATAAAGTCGTTAGCAATACTTTCATTAGCATTTTCCTGTCGTTTAAACTCAGAATCATCACCAACATGGAGGGGTATTTGGGATGAAGAGAAATCATTGGTTAACCTGGTTACTTGCAGTACCGTTGTTAGTTGGCTTTGCAACAGCAATCAGACCGCAAGCGGCATCTGCCAGCCAAACAAAGAAGCGGGTCAACATCACTCTGTGGCATGCCATGACGGGGCCGTCAGAAAAGGCATTAGCAGATATGGTTACAGATTATAATCACGCTCAATCCAAAGTCCACGTCACTGCACTATATCAAGGAAACTATGGCGATCTCCAGAAGAAAATCATGGCCGCTGGCAAATCAAATACGTTACCTGCTCTTGGGCAATTAGGTTACTCTGCCGTCCCAGATTTGCAAAGCCACCAACTGATCCAACCCATTACTAAATTAGTGAATGGCAAGCAAGGTCTAACTAAGAAAGACTTTGCTGATTTATATCCCACATTCACTAAAAATATGACTTACAAAAAGAATTACTACACAACCCCACTCAACAAGTCACCACGGTTATTATTTTATAACAAGACGCTTCTCAAAAAGTATCATTTAGCTGTCCCCAAAACATGGCAGGACATCGCTAATGACGGAGCCAAAGTTAAGCAGGATAATATTGCGGCGCTGGGTATTGATGCTGGTTTTGACATCGAATTTGCCGGGATTGCTCAAGAATTTGGCAGTCCGATTATCAATAATCGTTTGAAACCACAAATGAACAGCAAAGGACCTAAGGCTGCCAGCGCCTACTTTGTTGATAACATCAAAAAAGGCTACATCAAGCCGGCTGGGTCTGACAAGTATTATTCTGGCGCATTCACGCAGGGAAAATCACTCTTTTACATCAGCTCCTCAAGTGCAATTCAAGCCATTCAGACGCATGCACCAAAGGATTTTAGCTGGGGAACGGCGGAAATGCCTGCTTATAAATCGACCCGTTTATCCGCAGTTGGCGGTGCGGATTTAATGATGTTTAAGGGTCTGTCCACGGCCAAACAAAAGGCCGCTTGGGACTTTATGAAATACTCCATGTCTACGAAGGCCAGTGCCAAATGGTCACAAGCATCTGGTTATGTACCAGTCAGAAAATCGTCAGTTAAATTGGCCAGTTACAAACAGTATCTGAAGCAAAATCCAAACCAGCAGACGGCCGTTGATTCCTTGAACATTGGTGTTCAGCAACCAACGTTCAAAGGATACTCTGCTTTCCGCCAAGACTATATCACTGCTATTGATGATATGTTTTCACTGCGTAAAACACCAAAACAAGTTTTACCAGATCTGCAAAACAAGGCGCTGGCAGCACAGAAAAATGGCGACTAACTTGCTTCTCTACAAACAGGTTTCCCACCAACATGGAAGTTTTGGACACTCTGTTCTCGTTAGCCAACTCAAAAATGCCGCTCCTGATTTTTAAGGAGCGGCATTTTTAAGGTAAGGATTCTTCATTACTGACAAATATTACTTAGTTGGTAATGCCCTCATGTGTGCCATTCAATATTGCTCTCATGCTCGTACCACATCGATACTTGGCAATCCGATGTTCTGGTACAGTTGCTGGCTGACCACTAATGTCACTGATGACACGTGTTTTATTTGTATGAACGACAAACGTGCCAAAGCGACGCAATTCAACGTCTCGCCCAGCAGCGAGCTCCTCACCGATGCAATCAAACAAAGCATCAATCACTTGTTGTGATGTGCTTTGCGAGACCTCCGCATGTTTGGCGACCATTTTAACTATTTCTTTTTTCGTTGTTTTCTCTTTCATTATTTTTATACCCCTTAAATTTTTGGCCTTGAAACGTGACTATAACATTTCGTGCTTGGCAAACTTGGCACTGTTTAATCCATGCGTGATTTCAATTTGAACGGTTACGTGACAAATATTGAACCGTTGCTGTAACAGCTGTGTTTCTTGAGCGGTAATCCACTCAATATCTTCAATCGCGTCAGGCGTAATGTTCACATGAGCGGAAAAGATGATGTCCTTCTCGTCTTCCATCCACGCGTGAAGGTGATGCACGTCGACCACTCCGGGCACCCGCGTCATCGCTTCAGTAATGGCGTCATAATCCAGTACCGGGGCGTTTTGTAGCAAGATTTTGGATGTTTGTTTCACGACATCAACGGTCTCATAAATAATGTAGAGCGAGACCACAATAGTTAACGCTGCATCGATCCAATAAATATGAAATGCCAACACCATCAAAGATCCAATGATCACCGCAATTGAAGCTAAGGCATCCGCCAATAGATGCAAATATGTCGCCTTAATATTCAAACTTCCCCGTGAATCCGCATGCATTAACAAAGCGGACCCCATATTAAAGCTGAAACTAATCAGTGCAGTCCAAAACATGACATATCCATTGATTGGTTGTTGGTGTAACAGTCGTTGAATCCCCTCCCACACCAACACAATGGAAATCAAAATCAGCACGAGACTGTTAACAAATGCTGTTAAAATTTCAACACGATGGTAGCCAAATGTCGCACGCTCGTCTTGGTCGCGTTGGCCAATCCGCTGTGCTGAATAACTCAACACAATGGACAATGAATCACCGAAATTGTGAATGGCGTCTGTGACCAGGGCCAACGAACCTGCTAATAAACCACCAACGATTTCAACAACCGTAATAGAGATGTTGAGCATCGTCACAAACGCAAATTTACCACCCGTAAGCGGCCGTTCATGTTCTTCCATAATCATCTATCTTTCTGTGCGTCACACGTTAAAGGGACAGTTTCAAGTAAATTCACACTATTATTACTAATTAATTTGATGCAAAAAGTTCCACTAAGTTTGTTTGCTTAACCCATGCTGGTTAAACCTATGTACACTGACCTACGCAATCAAACTTAATGTTGCTTTTTTATTATCGTCGAAAGTAATCCAAGCCATGATCCCAATATGAAAGGCATGGCGCCTTTACTAGCATGCCATCTCCATTTAACATCATCGATTCAGGAACCTGTTGCATAATTGCGCCAACCGTATCGCATCGTTTGTGTAATGTACGAACCTTGTCGCGGCCAAGTTGAGTCAATGTATACATTTTTCCGTCCCTAGTTTCGTTCAATAAACGACGCTTTTTCAATAATGAAACCGTTTTTATAAGTCTATTGTTATCCGCTCCTAAAAATAGTACTAGGTTCGTCTCACTTGTTTTGTGCCCCGATAGTGCCAAGATATCAACGGCTAGCAAAATTCTGTTTGATAGTAAAATGACTTCCGCATCCTTTCATTTAATTTTAGCCATCCCTTAAAAATAATATACCTAATTTTAAATTGAGTGTCCACAAATCTAAAAAAATGTTGTATTATATTCGGGTACCAAAATTATGTGAGGAGGTATTTGCTTTTGGACACAACAAGCAAAAAACCGAAAAAAGAGCATTTGATTCATTATGCTAACGGCCGTTCGCTCGAAGAAATTAACGGTACCGTTAAAGTTCCGATGGGAAAAGGATTCTGGAAAACCTTGCTTGCGTACTCTGGACCTGGTGCATTAGTTGCCGTGGGTTACATGGATCCCGGTAACTGGTCAACTTCTATCACCGGTGGTCAAAACTTCCAGTATCTGCTGATGTCCATTATCTTGATATCAAGTTTAATCGCAATGTTGTTACAAGCCATGGCGGCTAAACTGGGTATCGTGAGTCAAATGGACTTAGCACAAATGATTCGTGCCCGTACGAGTAAGGCACTTGGTATCGTGCTTTGGTTAATGACAGAATTTGCCATTATGGCAACGGATATTGCCGAAGTCATTGGTGCCGCAATCGCGTTATATCTTTTATTCCATATTCCACTGGTTATTTCAGTTTTCATTACCGTTTTTGATGTCTTGCTATTATTGTTATTAACTAAAATCGGTTTCCGTAAAATTGAAGCAATCGTTGTCGCATTGATCGTCGTTATTTTCGTCGTCTTTGCCTATCAAGTTGCCTTATCAAACCCTGACTGGGGTGCTGCTATTGTGGGCTTGATTCCTAGCGCCAAGACCATTTCAAAAGGCCCCGTTATTGGTGGTATTTCACCACTAACTGGTTCACTTGGAATTATCGGTGCCACGGTTATGCCACATAACCTATACTTGCACTCGGCCATTTCCCAAACGCGTCAGCTGGATCACAACGATGAAAACCAAGTTGCACAAACAGTTCGGTTCACCATGTGGGACTCAAACATTCAGTTAACGGTTGCCTTCTTCGTTAATGCATTGCTGTTAGTCATGGGTGTTGCCGTATTCAAGAGTGGTGCCGTTAAGGACCCGTCATTCTTCGGTTTGTACCAAGCCTTGAATGATACTTCCACCATGAGTAATGGTGTGCTTGCCAGTGTTGCTCGGACAGGAATCCTGTCCACACTGTTCGCTGTCGCTCTGTTAGCTTCTGGTCAAAACTCAACCATCACTGGTACCTTAACTGGTCAAGTTATCATGGAAGGTTTCATCCACATGAAGATGCCACTATGGATGCGTCGTTTAGTGACCCGTTTAATTTCCGTTGTTCCTGTTTTAATCTGTGTTGGTTTGACTAGCGGTCAATCAGCGGTTCATCAACATGAGGCGTTGAATGACTTGATGAATAACTCTCAAGTTTTCTTAGCCTTCGCCCTGCCATTTTCCATGCTGCCATTACTGATGTTCACCAACAGCAAAGTGGAAATGGGTAAGCGATTCACCAACCACTGGTACACTCAGATTGCAGGTTGGGTCGCCGTGCTTCTCTTAATCGGTTTGAACATTTACAACATGCCTGCTCAAATTCAAGCATTCTTCCCAGCAAAAGACGTCAACATCGCAAACGTTGTTGCCTACATCGTCATCGCTGCCATTGTTGCTTTACTCGTTTGGATGGTCATTGATCTCTATCACGGTAACAAACGGTACGAAGCACAGCTTGCCGCAGCAGCAAAAGAAAACGATGCCACTGCTGAAGCTAAGTAGTCGATTTCAAATCTAATTTGAGGAGAATGAATAGACATGTCAGAAGATGTAGATAAAGTTTTCAAACGAATTTTAGTCGGGGTCGATGACTCAGCCGATGCACAATTAGCCTTCAAGTATGCCGTTCGTCGTGCTGCTAAAGATGGCGCCACACTGATTATTACTTCCATTCTGGAAAGCGATGATATGAACGTCTATCAAGCACTCACTAAGGACTATGTTCATGGTGAGCATGATGAGTTAGTCGCCCACGTTCAAGGTTATAAAAAGATTGCCGAAGATGGTGGCGTTGAAAATGTTGAAGTCATTGTTGATGAAGGCGATCCAGGTGAAACAATCGTTAAAAATGTAATTCCTGAGGTCAGCGCTGACCTGCTGATCATTGGCTCGTTATCTAAAAAGGGGATTCGTAAGTACTTCGGTTCTCAAGCCGCATATATGGCAAAGTACTCGCCCATCTCCGTTATGATCCTGCGTTAATTTGAACCACCCCTGCTGTTTAAATGTACGCAAATAAGGTATCTAAGAAGTCTAATCACTTCTCAGATACCTTATTTTACTTTTATTCTGTGTAACGAAAGTTAGATGAAACTTGCTACTATTTAGCTGGAGGGCGTCAACATTGATACCGAGCCGTGAAAGTAACGTTAATTCGGTGGTTTATCCGAATTTAGGTTACGGACGGTCGCATAGACTCGGAACTTCACGAGGCTGTGCGGCGAGGTGAAAGACTCCGAACTTGGGAGGCTTGAACCGGTCCCACGGCGAGCGTGTCAATGTTGACAACCGCAAGCGAACTCTAACTCTAAGCCTCTATTTTCAGCAAACGTCACCAAGCAATGTTGAAGTTAGTTGACCCAAGCTTGATTGGCATGGTGAATCTCAGCCAACTGTGACTTCCGAACCAGCCACAATCCAATCAGAAGAACTGGCAAATAATGAACCGCGTCACTGATCAAAGAAAACACCAACTCCTCCCCTGGCATCGAACCACTCAGAATGTTGGCGTGTTCTGCAAACTCAAGGTAGAACGATGGTAAATCAAACGTTGCATGCATCACCATCGTCCAAAATAATGAGCCGGTGCGCAGTGTCACCGCAGAGAAGTACACCCCCAAACAAATGGCATAACCAATCTGAAGCGTTGTGTTAATCCCACTTTGACCAAAGTTATCGAAAAAGTGACCGGCATGCATAAGTCCAAAGAGAACACTGCTGACCAAAACGGCATTCACAATGCGATAACGGCCCTTAAAGTTATGCACGAGCTGACCTAAAATAATGCCCCGAAAGAAACTTTCTTCATAAAAGCCGACGAGCAATGACATGACAACTGCTTCAATCCCTGGCACAAATTTTGTATTAACAAAGTAACTACCAATGAATACCCCACCGTTAATAAAAACGAGGAGTAATCCCAGCCAACAAACGTTCCAAAACAAGCCATGCGTTTGCCAACGGTAAGATAACGGCACGTGGAGCCAATATTTATTTATAACCACAATGGCAATTACAGCAATCAGCTCAACGCTTAACTCCCACGCCGTCTTATCCATAAACTGACCAAACAAGCGTCGAAGAACGATTAAACCAATCATCATCGCCACCGTAATGCCTGTCAGAATGCTAATTGTTTGGCCTGCAGACCATTTTTTCATTGCAACATCTCCAAGGACAAATTTCACCCATTTTTTTAGTTCACGTTTACAATATTCTCAATACAGTAATAGTAATGGAGGCGTTTGTGATGCAAAAACAAGCCATCAATACTGCGACAAATAACTGGTGGGTGCTCGTCGCCATTGGCATTTTCGCATTTATGTCCAATCTGGACGCCAGCATCGTTAATATCGCCATCCCCGTTATGGGACGTCAGTTAAACATTCCCCTAAATCAAGCGGAGTGGGTAGTTTCACTTTACCTCATTTTCATGTGCGCGTTACTACTTTTCTTTGGCCGTCTTGGCGATATGTATGGAAAAGTGCGTATTTTCCGCATTGGTACAGGGGTGTTCATTCTTGGGTCCCTTTTAGCAGCCGTCAGCACAACATTTTGGTTGCTACTGTTGGCACGCATCGTCCAAGCGTTTGGTGGTGCTTTAACCCTTTCCAACACGTATGGCATTGTAACCAGTACGTTTGATATCAACCGGCGAGGCCGAGCAATGGGATTTGTCGGTACATTTGTCGCGCTTGGTTCGGTCGCCGGACCAGCACTAGGCGGACTTATCTTAGCGACGGGGTCTTGGCACGACATTTTCTGGATCAACGTTCCAATTGGCTTGATTGCCATCATAATCGGTGTCTTTGCACTGCCTAAAACCGAATCACGGCCAGGTGGTGAGATTGACTGGTTTGGCTTGATTAGTTGGTCAATCTTCATTATCGGTCTGTTCGGCGGTGTATTCATCGGCCAACAAGTTGGTTTCACCACCGCCGTACCGATTATCGGTTTTATTTTGGCACTAATTGCCATCGTGATTTTTCTTCAGCGAGAATGGCACACATCAGCGCCAATGATGTCGCTGCACATTTTCAGTAATCGGCCATTTACACTAGGCGTGAGTGCTGCCGTCTTGATTTTCTTATCAAACTTTTTTAGCGTCGTCCTCATGCCATTTTACCTGGAAAACGCTCGTCGATTCACACCTGGACAAGCCGGAATTTTACTGATGGTCTTCCCAATCACGCTGGTTATCGCCGGACCAATTGGCGGTTTTCTGGCGGACAAACTGTCACAGGCGACTGTCGCCAGCACTGGTCTCGGCATTATTGCACTGTCGCAATTAGGCTTCGTTTTGTTTTTGAACGGAACTACGCCAATTTGGCAGTACATTTTGATCACAATTGTCATGGGATTAGGAACTGGTCTGTTTCAGTCGCCCAACGGCGATATCGTCATGTCGGTTGTCGATAAATCGGAACTTGGCATCGCAGGCAGTATTAATTCGTTAGCCCGTAACTTAGGTATGGTTACTGGCACAGCGGCCGCAACCACGACCTTATTTGGGGCAATGAGCCACTTCATGGGCTATCATGTCACCACTTATTTGCCAGCCCATCCAGAAGCATTTTACTACGGCCTGCGTGTTTCATTTGTTGTATCTTTCATCATGATTGTCCTCGCGTTGTTGACCTCACTGCGTTTATCTCACGTACTACGTGGTCGCAAATTAAAGTAGATCCTGTAATTGTTGACTCTTGGCAATTTTGACGCGCAATAAAGTTTTCCGTTTGTCTTCGGCCACCCGTCGAAAATCAGACAGGTAAATCTCTTTGTGCGCTTTTTCTGTGCGTTCATAACCTTCGTTGTGAAGAAAATAGTCGAGCCGCTCGAAATCTTCCTGTTCAGTGTCAAACGAACCAACGTGTAACAGCATCCCCACGAGACCTTCAGTAACCGTTGTGAGTTTCATCTCTGACAATAATGCTGCAGACACCTTATCCTTAACCATCGTCTTCGCTTGCGCCAACACCTGTTCGTCCACAAAGGCTGGTTGTTTGATCATGATCGTATACAATAATTGTGTTTTATCAATTGTCGGTTGATTATAACCCTCTGGCAGAGTCCAGCGGCCTTCAAGCGGATAAACGGTGTAATCAAACGCACCGGGGAAAACAACGTCCTTTTTAGGTGCCATTTTAATGGCGTAACTGATCGCGTACAGTGCAGCCACCTTATCGCCAAACGGCGCGGTGTTTGGATCTCCTTGCCCGGTTAAAGTAATAAACGTTTGTGCCGGGATAGTCGTAATCGTTGGTCGCTTCATGGTTGGATAAATTTCTCGCTCAGATTTACGCCATTCATATTTGTCTGCCATTCTTAGGCCTCCACAAAATTCAAACTCGGATTATTTGGTAATGTCACGCTACTTTCATTATACTGTTGCTAGAGTGTCGTAAACCACACGACAGTACAAATTGTAAACGAGGAGTAATTTCACATTATGAAAATTGGCATTATCGGGGCTACAAACCGAACGGGTAACGTTATCTTACAGGAAGCACAGTCACGAGACATCGACGTTGAGGTAATCTTACGCGACCACCGTAGAGTATCTTCAGACGCCGAGGTATTGGAAATTGAACCTACGTTATTAACCAGTGATGATATTGAAGATTTGGACGTGCTCGTTTGCGCGTTCGGCACAGGTAAATTAAATGATAGTAGTCGTTTATATCCAGCCTTGATTAAACATTTAATTGAAATCACGAAGCAATCTAGCGTTCGGTTGATGGTCGTGGGCAGTTCCAGTTGTTTGTACACGGATGCCGAGCGCTCACAGCGGTTGTTTGACGAGCCAGGATTCCCAGAAGCTGCCAAAAATTCAGCAAATAGTTTAAATGACGTCCTCAAACTTCTGCGGGCTAGCGATGGCGTTGATTGGACTTATATTTCACCAGCAGAAAAGTTTGTCTTTCGAGCACCTCGCACCGGTCACTATCAACTGGGAACTGATTTCCGCAGTTATAATGCCGCCGGTCTAAGTGAAGTCAGTTACGCAGATTATGCGATTGCATTCGTCGATGAGATTCAGAATCACCAACATATCAACGAACACATTTCTGTCGTTTCACGTTAGTTTTCAAAAATACGCCTTTTACCTGTTTCGTTTGCGAAATTACTCGTACACTGGCCACTCAGCCTGCGTTACAATCTTAAGTGACGCAAAAAAATCTGAGGAGGCCTTTTTATGTCTAAAGCTTTTGAAATTGAACCCGCATTCTGGAACCTATTTCCTGATACAACGATTGGCATTGCCACGTTGCACAACTTCGACAACCACGGTGAATTTCCCCAGGCTGTGCTGGATGACGCTAATCAGCAAGCACAACAGTTAGTTCCCGAAACACCCATCGCTCAAAACGGTGTGGTTGCCGATTGGCGAGAGGCCTACCGCAAGTTCAAAACGAAAAAAGGTGCCCGTTCATCCATCGAAAACCTGCTCAAACGTGCGCAACAGGGCAAACCAGTTAGCAGCATCAACCCACTAGTTGATCTGTACAACGTGATTTCA
Source organism: Furfurilactobacillus rossiae DSM 15814 (assembly GCF_000428925.1). Taxonomy (GTDB): domain Bacteria; phylum Bacillota; class Bacilli; order Lactobacillales; family Lactobacillaceae; genus Furfurilactobacillus; species Furfurilactobacillus rossiae. The sequence goes on from NZ_AUAW01000019.1 coordinate 13,109, forward strand.
CTGCGGCACGCCCTCCCTTGTGGTGGCGAAAACATCGATGCTATGGTTGGTGACATCAAACTGACCGTGGCCGATGGTGGTGAACCTTTCCACCCACTGGGTGAAGATGACGAAGAACCTGCGCTGCCAGGCGAAGTGGTGTACAAAGATGACGCTGGTATCATCTGCCGCTGCTGGAACTGGCGTGATGGTGAGCGAACCATGCTTACTGAGGACACGACTAATGCTTTTCTATGCTTAGAATGTGTCAATCCAGAGCGGAAAGACGTACTGGAAGCGGCATTAGCCGACTTAAAAGAATTGACCAAAACCTACCTCAACGCCGATGCTGAAACCAGTATTTTAACAATCGATCAGCCACGAGTAGCCATTAACTAACATGTTTGTTGGCCAATTGGCTTTTACAACATATCAATTTGATTGAAATAAAGCGGAACTGTGGATGCGTTGGGCATCAACTGTTCCGCTTTATTGTGTTGGAGAAAAATTGATTATTTACATAACATTGAATTATGCCTTCAGTTGTCGACATTGACACACTCACCGTGGGACCGATTCAAGCCCGAAGCTCACGGTCTTTCACCTCGCCGCACAGCCTCGTGAAGTTCCGAGTCTCCGCGACCGTCCGTGTTGTAAATCCGAGAGAACCATTCGGATTAACAACACCTTCACGGCTTGGTATCAATGTCGACGCCCTCCAATCGGTATAGTAGACGCTTTTGTGTAAACATCATGTAACGCTTACATTTTTTATGGTTCCACCTATACTCGGCCAAGCCTGCTGAAATCAAAGTCAACAGGTTTATTCCTTTTAAATGAATAACCTTTAAATTTGTAGCAATTAAATGATCCGTTTTATCTTCAAATTAAAAAAGGCGGCTTCAATGCCGTCTTCATCGCTTATGCCAAATACAGTTGTTTTAACATTTCAATTTTATCCGACGTCAGTCCGATCTTATCAGTTAGATAATGTTTCATGTCACCTGACTGAATCTTGACCTCTTCCATGGCAGCATCGAAGTAGTCTTCGCTAACGGTCCACAAAGCAGTCACGTTATCTTTTACCGCCTGTGATGCCCCTTCGTCTTCCAAACGTTGTTGGTTTTCTGCCAGCATTGCTTTTGAGGCCAACCGAGTCAGCAAATAATCTTCTAGAATCGTTTCCTGAGGGACGTCTAAAGCAGATAGCAGCATGATTGCGCCTAAACCAGTTCGGTCTTTTCCTGCCGTACAGTGGAACAGCACGGCACCACTTTGATTGGCCAATAAGTAATCAAAGAACATGCGGTAGGCATTTTGTGAAAAGTCGTCGGCAACCATCTCATGATACGTTTGGACCATTTGGCGATGGCCGTATCCCGGTTCGCTCAAGTCATCACGTAATTCTTCACGTGAGGCGGAACTGCGCGTATCATCAACGGCCAGAATCGGCGTATGGTAATCCTTGGCGCCGCCGGGAACACGATCCGGTGCGCTGAGCAATTCTTTGTTCGTTCGAAAATCAAGAATGGTGTGAACACCATAGTCAGAGAGTACTTGAAGATCTGCTCGATCAAGTGTGTTTAACTTAGCCGACCGAACAACGCGCTGCCAAGCGGTCGTACGACCATCGTTTGTCTGATAACCACCCAAATCCCGGAAGTTGTGCCCATTCTTAATTGGTAATATGCGTTCGATAGTTGCCGCCTCCTAAAGTTTTTCATTTGCTTTACCATTATACCTTTTCGGACGGAACCTTGTACAACCACAAACGTGGCAACTTTCAATTAAACTGCGACTTAATCAACACATTTGGTCAGCAAGCGTCTTCATTCATTAGAAAATGTTCATAATGTGCGAAAGCGTTTTCTTTTTGGCCGATTTTTTAGTATGATGAAAGAGAACCGTCGGTAGCGTCAGTGAGCGTTACGCCACGGAAGAATATACTGGAGGAATCATATTATGACTTATAAAGTAATTATGGACACTGACCCAGGTATTGATGACGCAGCTGCTTTATCAATGGCTTTAAACGACCCACAAATCGACCTGCAACTCATCACTGCTGTGGCCGGTAACGTTACGGTTGATAAAACGACGAAAAACGCACTGACCATCGATAACTTCTATGGCAAACACGTTCCTGTTGCGGGTGGTGCCAAGACACCATTGATTAAAGAATTCGAAGATGCTGCTCGCATCCACGGTGCTTCAGGAATGGCCGGATACGACTTCCCTGAACCAACTGACAAAGCAATCGACAAGTCTGCCGTAGAAGCTTTGCACGATGCCATTATGGCTAGCGATGAAAAAATTATCCTTGTGCCAACGGGTTCATATACAAACACTGCGCTATTGTTTATCCAATACCCAGAAGTTAAGGATCACATTGAAAAAATCATCGCCATGGGTGGTTCGTTAGGTCACGGTAACATGACCAGTGCCGCAGAATTCAACGTCTTCACTGACCCACACGCTGCCAAAATCATGTACGATTCTGGTGTGCCAATTGTGATGGTTGGTTTGGACGTTACCATGAAGGCCTTGATTACCGACGAAACGTTGGAAACCATCGACAAGTTTGGCCGCGCAGGTCACATGTTGCACGAAATCATCAGTCATGACTTCGATCACAACGAAAACGGAACCGCCGTTCATGATGCCAACACCATCTTCTACCTCCTGCACCCCGAAGCCTACACAACCAAGGATTACTGGGTTGATGTTGTGACAGATGGTCCAGCAAACGGTGAAACAGTTGCCGATGTCCGTGGCGCCTACCACGATGGTAAGACTAACGCCAGCGTCTGTGTCGACGTTGATGCAGCTGCCTTTAACAAGTGGTTTATTGACGAAGTTAAAAACTTTAAAAATTAATTTGAAACACAGTTTCTGTAAAAGGGTCGTCCAATCGGGACGGCCTTTTTTGATTCAACAAACGGTGGCTAAAAATACAATATTATCTGCTATGAGGATGACTAGAAACTTATTTTTATTTTCCTGCTGATAACCTATCGATACTGTCATCACGAAATCACTAAGTGAGCTGAAGGGCGTCAATATTGATACCGAGCCGTGAAGGTGTTGTTAATCCGAGAGAACCATTCGGATTTACAACACGGACGGTCGTAAAGACCCGGGTTTCCACGGGGCTTTGCGGCGAGGTGAGAAACTCCGGTCCTCAGGAGAGTCGAACCGGTCCCACGGCGAGCGTGTCAATATTGACAACCGTAAGCGGCATTTAGATCCACATCCTACATCCCAATTGATACCAAAGTTTGAAATCGCTCTAATGATAAATCCATGCACTTTCACCCACGAAGAAATATACTAGTGGCAGTTACTTTATTGTGTTGGAGGCAGAACTATGGACATTGACTTAATTGGAGCTGGACCCCGCGGACTGGTAGCCGCCGAACGCTTAATTGAATGGCAGCGTCAGACAAACCAGTATGACCACCTGAATTTAACATTTATCGATCCATATGGTATCGGCGGTCGGGTATGGCCAGTTGGTCAGCCCCACGAATTGCTCATGAATACGAATCCAGATTACATCACGCTGTTTACAGATGACAGTGTCCAAATGGAAGGTCCAATCGTCACCGGCCCAAATTTATACGAATGGGCACATAAGCAGGCACCAGCCTTTCTGTTTAGTCACCAATTACCTAACCGAGCTGACCTACTTACCGAAGCAGCGGCGTTAGTGCACAACGGCTACGCATCCCGTAGCCTCTTTGGTGCTTATCAACTGTGGTTCTACGATTATCTACAACAACGTTTGCCCGAATCAGTTTCACTAATTCTCAGAAAAGAGCAGGTCCTGTCAATTCGTCATATCGAAACCACGAATCGCTACCTGTTAAAAACAGCTGTTGATCGTTTTCAAACGAACGCCGTCATCATGGCACTTGGTCATTATGAGGATGCGCTGACCGATGAACAACAGTCGCTGTTGAACTTTGCAGACGAAAACGACTTGCACTACACGACGCCGACACAGCCACAAGAATATGATTTCACTAATTTAAAAGCCGGTGAAAACATTATTTTGCGCGGGTTGGGACTGAGTTTCTTCGATGCGGTGACGATGCTCACACAAGGTCGTGGCGGCCATTTCAATCAGGGCCAAGAGGGCGAACTCACCTATCAGCCATCTGGCATCGAGCCTCATATTATTGCCGGATCGCGCCGTGGTTTTCCCCTGCGAGCCAAGGGACGTAATGAAAAGGGTTATGGTGAACTGGATCGGCCACATTTTTTAACTCCAGATTGGTTCTCCCACTATCAAACGACCGGATCCTTAATTGGCTCTCGCTTTATCGAACAATTTCACCATGAGGCGGAGTACGTTTACTATCAACGTTTGCTTGCCTTAAAGTATCCACAGGTGGATGCTGATGAGTTCCTGCGTGAATTCGTTGCGGCCAAGGAACCATCAGCTATCGTCTTTCGCTCACCAATCGTCGAAAGCGACTATCTCAATTGGAACCAACTATTGAACCCAGCTGAATTTGTTACCAACAGCGACGATCCTAAAACCATGGCGAACTACTTGCAAACGGACGTCGAGGAAGCTCTTCTCGGTACTAAAACAGGTCCCCTAACTTCCGCACTCGAAATGTTTCGCGATTTACGTGATGTGGTTCGCAAGGTTGTTGACAACCAATTGTTACGACCAGAAGATTACCGCAACACCTTCCTCGGCCAATTTAACAACGAAAATTCATATCTGTCTGTTGGGCCACCCGAAACTCGCATTGCCGAATTGCGAGCGTTGATTCAAGCCGGTATTGTGACACTTCTCGGACCCAGCATGATGGCCGAAGCTGATTCGCAAACCCATCAGTTTGCCACGTGGTCAAAAGCAAAGCCTGAGGATCGCTACGAAGCCAGTTGGCTAATTGAGGCCCGTCTACCTGCCGTGTCTGCCAGCCATACACTGAACCCACTAATTCAAAATCTGATCAAAGAAGGTCTGGGCCGACCAGAACGCGTTACCATGGAAGACGGAAGCACCTTTGAACCTGGTGGCGTTGATGTCGACATGAGTCGCAATGAACTCATCGATAGTAACGGTCAGCATCGGACCGGTCTTTACTTTTGGGGTGTCCCGACAGAAGGCCGGCACTGGTTTACAACAGCCAGCCCACGGCCCGGAGTGAATGACAATCTCCTGCGAACCGCGGACGCCACCGTCGCTGATTTATTTCACACATTCACAGGTGTTCAATGATTCTTTGATTAAGGAAGCGTAACTCATTATGGCAACAACGTACATTACGGCAGCACAGTCACAAGCATTTGACGCATACACGATGAATCAAATTGGTATCCCTTCAATGGTTCTGATGGAACGGGCAGCGCTTGCTGTCGCCCATCAAATAGTAAACAGTACCAGTTTTGATTTAAACAATGTATTAGTGGTTGCAGGCACGGGTAACAACGGCGGTGATGGCGTGGCCGTTGCCAGATTGCTACACCTAAATCACATTCCAGTGACGATTTGGTTGCTCGGTAATCGTGACCATGCTTCTGAACAAACGCAACAACAGCTGACGATTGCCGATCATTACAACATCCCCGTTATCGCTGATCAACCTGACATGGCAAATTACACAACAGTCGTGGACGCTATCTTTGGCGTCGGTCTCTCACGTGACATTACTGGTAAGTTTGCTGACGTGGTCGATGCCATTAACGCCGCCAAGGCTAATGTGATGGCAATTGACATGCCCACTGGCCTCGGTACAGACGACGGCCAAATAATGGGCACCGTTGTTGAAGCCACAGAAACAGTGACGATGAGTTATAACAAACTTGGTTTGGCAACCGATAACGGCCGTCGTTTTGGCGGCATTGTGACAGTTGCCGATATTGGCATTTACGACCCAGCAACACTGACTGAAAGGAAGTCTTGAATCATGGCAGAAAAGAATAAAACGCTAGATGATTTTGAAACGAACGTTCCTGAAGTAGCAAATTTGTTGGCTAACGACCGTGAGATGCAAACCTTCTTTAGAAAGCTGACCCCGGGATACCAACGTGAATGGGCGCGCTACATTTTCGATGTTAAATCGGAAACAACTAAAGAAGCCCACATTGCCACCATGAAAACAGTGTTCAAAGCTGGTTATAAATCCAAACGTGCATACGATCAACGTGAGGTTGAATAAAGAAAAGAAACTGGGACATAACGCCTCAATTCAATTTCTAATGAAACGTCAACAGGCAATTTTTCTTCAACCGCAAAGGGTCATGCGGATGAAAAATTGCCGCAAAGGGTCATGCGGATGAAAAATTGCCGCAAACGCGGGACATAACACTGACTTTTTCTCATCTAACGCGAATAAGGCATTCATGGGAAAAACACCCATGAACGCCTTATTCGCGTTACCTGAGAAAGCCAAAACGTGTTATGTCCCGCTCTCTTTTAATTCAAAAACTATATTTTGTGATTATCTTTTTTGATTCGACTAACCGCATTGTGATAAACAATATCATCCTGCCGCCGACCGATTGCAACGATATCAATGATTGCAATCGTATCCTTCTCTTGACCAAACACGATTCGCAAGCCCATCTTGCGATTTTTCAATTTGCGATATCCTATGAGATCCCCTAGCAATGGTTGACCACAGTTAAGTCCTAAAATTTGAATTCTGGAGATTGCTTTATCAACAAAAGCCTTTTGTGAGCCGTCAAGTTTTTGATAATCCCGTACAGCATCCTTCAGATAACGAACACTAAATTTCTTTGCCATTATTACTCCCAACCATCATCTGGATCTAGTTGATCGGGAATACTATTTTTGGATACTTTATCGGCCGAAATTCTAGTACCATCATCATTATTAATTGCTTCTCGTGCCTTTTCCTCGGCTTCAATATCTAAAAGCCTTTCTTGTGCTTCAACTAATTGTTGATACTGTTTCGGAGTTAAGGTCACGCTAACAGCTTTACCTCGATTTAACACATATACACCTGTGTTGAGATCGGCGGCCATTTTGGCAATTTTAGCTGGACTTTTTTTAACATCAGTCGTGCTGACGGTTGGAACATCCAAAATTTTCATAGTAGCCATCCTCCTTTTCTTTAGTTTATTATATCGCATCATTAAAAGTCTATAAATAAGCTTTAATTAGACCTTTTAAAATTTCTTTGAAGTAAAAAAAGATATCCAATGTATTGTCCATTGGATATCCTACTCTCGGCTCTTCTTATTTTACAGCTTTCGCAACGGCAGCATTGACCTTGGCTTGTTCAGCTTCAATCAGTGCAACCCGACTTTCGATAACCTTAGTATCCATTTGGATTTCGCGAGTTAAGCCAGGTGTGTTGAGTTTTGGTTCAAAGAAGGCTTTGAATTCAGCTAAGCGTTCTGGTGTCTTGAAGACATCAGCAGTTCGTGTGATAAATGTTGCAAATTCCATATCACCACCAACAGTCTTTTCAAGCCATGACCATTCGTCACGAATCCAGTCCCATGCAGCTTGCTGACCATCTTTATTCAGCAATAGTTCATAGTACCAACCGCGAAGGTCTTGTGGCTTAATGACATCAGCATTTTCAAACTGTGCAATGGTCTTTTTCACCAAAGCAGCGTCCTTAGTTGCTGTGATTCCTTCCAACAGAGATGTCTTGTAGCTAGCGTCAGAAGTCTTCTGATAAGCTGTCAAGAACTTGTTGAAGAGTTCCTCACTACCAAACTCACGCATTTCATTGATCAAAATGTATGGACGTAAGGTTGCATTCAACGTTTCCAACTTGTCCGCATTGGCTTGGTATAAGTCGTGAGCAGCCGCAATTGAATCAGCATTTTTGGCAAACATTGAGGCACCCAAAACGATTGGCCGTGTCATCTGGTCATCATTGGACTCACCATCCTTGGCTTCCCAACCCAAACGAGCAACCTGCTTTGCACTCAGTTTGCCATACAATTGACGCAATTGCGTTTCTTCTGGTGTGTCAGGCAACGTAAATTTACGTAAGTTTCCTGCAACCGTGTATAAAGCAGTGTTGACGATTGTTGATTTACTGTCAGCAAACTGTGTCAGCAATGGCACGATTGCTGCATATGACAGTTGTCGACCATCGGCCAGCATCCGCATGTCTTGCAACAATTGCAACTCATCAATACTGTCTAACTCATCTTTATGAGCTAAAATATCCTGCATCAAGGTGTCATCGTATTCCACAATGAAGTGAGAGTTATTGCCAACGTTCAAACGGAATGGTTTTCCATTTGATTGACGTAAAGCATCGTAATCGCCTAAGACAATCTGCTTATCTTTCATGATGGTTGGTGTTTCTTTGAAGTTACCGTTCAACGGAATCTGCCATTCACGACCGGCATCCTTACCATCACCAACAAAGAATTGTTTCTGAGACAATGTCAGTTTGCCATCCACCACAGCGGCATTAACCACTGGATAACCTGGCTGTTCCAACCATGAGTTCATGACTGCACCAACATCCATGCCAGAAGCTTCACCCAAGGCTGCCCATAAGTCAGCGCCAGTGGCATTGCCATAATGATGCGCGGCGAAGTAAGCCTTCAAGCCAGCGCGCAACTTATCATCACCAAGCAATGCACGTACCATAACCAGCATCCGCGCACCCTTAGCATAAACGATATCTGGGTCAAACAACGAATCAATTTCAGCTGGATTGTTAACCTGCACGTGAACAGGTTGAACACCATCCGTCGCGTCACGGTTCAACGCACCAGGAACGTCGGAAGTTTGGAACATTTCCCAAACGTGCCAATCTGGCTCTAAAGCATCGACAGCCACGTATTCCATCATGTTGGCAAAACTTTCGTTCAACCACAGATCGTCCCACCACTTCATGGTTACAAGGTCACCGAACCATTGATGGGCCAGTTCATGGGCAACAACGGTCGCAACCAGTTGTTTCATCCGTAATGAGGTGTTATTCGGATCCAACACCAGGTAAGCTTCACGGTATGTAACTAAGCCCCAGTTTTCCATCGCACCAGCCGAGAAATCAGGCAGTGCCAATTGCCATGAATGTGGTAGTGGATATGGTGTTTGATAGAAGTCTTCGTAGAATTCAATTGAGCGTTTGGCAATGTCCAACGCAAAGTTCAGTTCGTTAGCCTTGTGGGCCTTGGTTGCAAATACACCGACTTTCACGCCACTCTCCGTGGTTGTCTGCTTGCTTTGTAAATCACCAAAGGCAAAGGCAATCAGATATGTCGACATCCGTACAGTTGTGTCGAAGTAGTGCACGCCGTTTTCAGTGCGTACTTCTGGCATGTTAGCTAACACTGTTTCGCCAGGTTGTTCATCAAACTTCAATGCTAGGTCAAAGGTAGCTTTGGCTTCTGGTTCATCGACAGATGGGAACGCCTGGCGAGCAAACGTTGTTTCAAACTGAGTTCCGATGATTTGCTTCTTTTCACCGTTTAACTCGTAGTATGACGGGTAAATGCCCATCATGCTGTCCGTTAGTGGCGCCGAGTACTCAATCGCTACCGTCACTTCGCCGGTCTTAGGCAGCGTAATGTTAACTACCTCAGCAGCATCATCCGTCGTGAATGGAACGTCCTGACTGTCAACTTTAACGCTGGCAATGGTCATGCCCTTCTGGTTCACTTGAATGTCTGTGGTCTTGGCATCCCCGGTAATGGTAGATGTCCCACTAATTTTCTTCGTATCACGTTCAACATCAATAAATAAGTTGTAGTGACTTGGTTGAAATTTCTGATAAATTCGTGTTATTTCGGCCATAATTTCCCCTCGATTACATTAGAATACTCTAATTATACGCCATTCCATTTGTCTTTTGTGGTCCAACTAGGATTACCGTTGCGCAATAATTTTGTTGGCTTCGCTTTCCAAACGGAATAAAGTGCCTTCTGGACTTTGCCGATAATCGTTAGCGAATGTGGCACTCATCGGCTTCACACGCCCCACCCGTTTGCCCATAATGTCTTCAATGACGAGATCTTCGCCATCCCAGAGCACATCATCATAGTGACCATCAAGCAAATAGTCGGCCCAATACTGCAACGTATCGTGAACAGCGTCTTTCATGACTTTCTCTTCAGTCACAACATCAGCACCATGACGTGTTTCGTTCAATTCTTGCACCTTTAAAACGACCTCATGCATGTTTTCTGGTATTTCTTGACTCATTTTTTCACCTCATTGATAAATCTACATATTAAAAATAACAAACCCAAACGTGCATGTGTGACTGCCACATAGTGGAAATCCATAGCAGTTAACGTCAGCTCTAATTATACCGTTTACCATCGCTTTCGCATAAAGGTTTGCACCACAACTTTGGACGCTTGCGGACGCTCACGGTCGTCAAAATTGACTACAAACATTCATTTTATTTAATCCAAATCAAGCACTGTTATGTGCCATGGCCTTAATATAAATACTGTAATTAAATCAAACTAACAAATTTATTGTCACACACCAATCCGGGCAAACACGCCTAAAGTACAAAAAAATGCGTAATTGCTAAAAATTTGGTAACCTTGCGTCGTAGTGAAAAAGATTTACTAACATGTGCTTAGCTTAGGAGGTTACACTTATGGCAAATATTGGTATTAACGGTTTTGGACGAATCGGCCGGGACTCCTTCCGGCGGATGTTGGCGCTTAACGATCCTGATTTAAACGTGGTCGCCATTAATGATTTGACGAGTCCAGCAATGCTGGCCTACTTACTTAAATACGACTCAACGTTTGGTATCTTTGATGCTGACGTAAGCTCCACAGATGATTCGTTGATCGTTAACGGTAAAAAAATTCGGGTATACGCTGAACGTAATGCCGCCCAAATTCCGTGGGTCGCAAACGACGGTGTTGACATCGTCCTTGAATGTACAGGCTTCTATACATCGAAAGAGAAGTCCCAAGCACATTTAGACGCTGGCGCCAAGAAAGTAGTCATTTCTGCACCAGCTGGGCCGATTAAGACACTTGTTGAAGATGTTAACGATGATTTGATTGCCCATGATGACCAAATTGTTTCAGTCGGTTCCTGCACAACTAACGCCTTAGCACCGATGGCTTACTTCTTAAATAAGGAATTCGGCTTGGAAGTTGGCACAATCACCGCGATTCACGCTTTCACCAGCTCACAAAATCTACTCGACGGTCCTAAGGGCAAAAAATTCCGGCCAAACCGGACCGCATCGTCGAACACCATTCCTCATTCAACCGGCGCGGCTAGCGCAATTGGCTTGGTTATCCCCGAGCTTGAAGGCCGTCCAAACGGTCACGCACAACGGGTTGCTGTTATTGATGGTTCCATTTGTGAACTCGTTTCTATTTTGGACAAAAAGGTAACTGCCGACGAAGTCAACGCAGCCATCAAACCGTACACAGAAAACAATCCAGCATTTGGTTGGAACGAGGATGAAATCGTTTCTAGCGATATCATTGGCGACACCCACGGTGCAGTCTTTGACCCAACGCAAACGGAAGTCACTGGAAATGGGGACTTCCAAGTTGTTAAGACGCACACTTGGTTCGACAATGAATTCGGTTTTGTCTGCAACATGATTCGGATTCTGAAAAAAGAAGCTGTGGCATAAATAACATTTAGTGGAAAAAAAGTGATAGACTCCCGTGCAACTGGGGGTCTATCACTTTTTAGTATCGCAAATCTCCTAAGCTTCCTTTAAAGACTTGTGATGATTCAGAACTTTCTCTACTTTCCTACCGCGCTCACTGTTGGCCGCATCACGATAGGCTGCTTTTTCTTCTTCAGTTGCATTCTTTTCAAATACGAAAACATCATTATTGTATTTTGCTCGCAATGTTTTCATGAATTTTTGAGCATCATTTTCCATTTGTAATATCCTCCAAACGTTGTTGATCTATATCATCGGGTAAGTTTTTAAGTACATCAGCTGTGCCATGAAATGTTTTACGATTCTTCGGCAAGCCGACATACAAATTAATTTCAATTTGATCACCATATGCGTTCAGCACTTCATTGATTTGTTTGGGAATGCCTAGAAATGCCCTTTTAAACGCTTCTTTGGGAACAGTGCGACCAGTTTCTTCGGCACGTGCCAACACAAATTTCCACGCAATTTCTGGTTCCAAATAAGTATACTCGATTCTGGTGGCATATTCATGTGATACGGCCCGTCTCACATCGTCAATCGAACTTTTGGCATTGAAGGTTCCCTCCAAGATAAACGAACGACTTTCTTTAAGCGCTCGTTTGAAGGCTCGATCAACTAACCAGTTAGCTCCTTTCTGATAAACGGCCGCGTTGCTACCATTATAATCTGGAAAGTGAGTCCTAAAATCATCAGCATCAATATGAACAAATTGATCGAACCATTCTTCATACAATGAGTCAATAAGCTCTGATTTACCCGACCCAGGGGTACCTGCCGTAAAAATCGCCAGTTTTCCTTGTTCCTTTTTAGGTTTCAAAACAGAAATAGAATCCCATTCACTGGTAGACGAACTATCGAATAGTGGATCAATGAACTCCGTCACGTGCCCACTCGCGTATTCCCGCCAATGCTGTTTTAATTCATCCTCGCTCATGAAATGAATATCCTTCTCTTCCGCCATCGCTCCGAATCCTCCTACGACCTCGTAACGTAGTAACCAACATTTGACACCAACTGCCAAGAGATCAAATGGCATCATGCCCTCTATGCAACTAACATAGCAAAATGAATTCCAGAAGTAAATTAGGGACGCCTAGAAATTAAAAATGGATATTTTCGACTAATAATAAACACTTTATACACAAATTTTGTAATAATGACCATTTTTGATCGATCTCCACAAAGTTTTGTCCCCCATAAGCAACAAGCATTTTACGTGATCGCTGGTTCAAACAAAATAACCCACACGCTAGCAAACGCCAGTATGTGGGTCATTTTAAATCAATACACAATTCTACAAGTTAATGTCAAAATCAAATGTCAGTTTGGAACGGTTCAATCCTTCAGTAACAAAGTGACCGATGATTGCCATTGTCTTGTCGCGCATGACATCAACGATGTGGTGGTTTTGCTCCGTCAGATAGGCTGTCAAAGCGTCGCCTGTCAGGCCCTTAGCCTGTGCCTCTTTATCAATTCCGTCCATTAAGCGACGTAACTCTTCACGGCAGTCCTTAAGATAGTCAACATCGTCTTGGACGAAGTGACTATAGTGACTTTCTGTCAGCATGGAAACTGTCCGGTACATCCAGTAAGCATCCTTAACGTTGTAAGTCATGGATGTGTTGCTGTAACTAGGATCCGTATCCGTTGCGTTGGCATAGAATGGTAAATATGGCGTAAAGGCAGGAATACCGATACAAATCCACATAACGGCAGACAATGCTTCTGGCACATCGTTACGGATTTGCAAAACGTGACTTTGCTGTGTCCGGTTCAATGAAATTGCTCGGTAACGCAGCTTGTCTTCATCGGAACCATGACCGAGTGGATCATATTTCGTTTCGTTATAGTGTGAGCCTTCGATATATTCAACATCTTCAACGCTAATCAACCGGTTGGCATGATTAATGAATGGCAAATCACTGGATTCTGGATCCTGTTCGATTTCTGGGTTCAGGTAGCGTTGTGCAAACCAAACCCGTGGTGTGTTGTAGTAACGATCCTTTTCGGTATCCGTTCCAAAAATATGCCGGAAGTTCCAACCAGTCTTATCAGGGTTCAAATGATGTTCATCAACAAACTCACGAATACCGTCAGACCACATAAAGTTGTCCGGGTCATCGAAATCAATTTGTTCCTGACCAACCTGGTTAGCCGCAACAACATAGGCATCATCGGGAATTCGTGAAGCAACCCAGTGATGACCAGTAACGATTTCCATGTACCAAATATCGTTTTTATCAGCGAAGATAACCCCGTTACCTTCTGGTGAGCCGTACTTGGCAACCAACTTGCCTAAATACTCAACCCCTTCTTTAGCGGAGTTGATGAATGGCAGAACCATCGTTTGCATAGTGTCTTCGGCCATGCCATCAGGCAACAATGGGTCATAAGCCAAAACTTTTTCGTTGGCGTAAACACTTTCGGTAGCAGACATGGCAACATTCTTCTCATTGAAGCCACTTTCGTCGTAGATACCTTCACTTTGAACGTCCACGTTTGGCGTTGCTTGATAACGATAACCACTTTCTGGTAGTGGTGCCTTAAAACCGTTCTGAGTAGATGCTAATTCCTCATGGCGCCCATTAGCAGCTGGTTTCATTTCAAACTTTTGTGGTGTGATTGGCAAGAATGTGTCGTCGTTACGCGCTACCATTACGGAGCCATCAACGGACGCTTTTTTCCCAACTAAAACGGTTGTACAAGCTTTATCCCATTTCATGTGTTTACTCAATCCTTCCAGTACATTTTTAATTACTTAACTGCCATTTTAACGCACCCGGTCAGGTTTCTACAACAGCGGACGGAACTAGAAAATTCTGTCATAAACATCAGTCTGCTATAATGATGGTAAATTCCGTTTATATTCTAGTATGGAGGATTATTTATGCAAAACTTTGTGTTTGATGTGGATGGTACACTGATTGATTCCGAAAAAATGTACATGTTGTCCATGCAGCGTGCACTAGCCGCTAGCGGCCGCCAATTCGATTATGACCAACTCTCCCCGACGTTTGGCACAACTGGCAAAATCGCCTTACAAGAAATTGGCATTCCTGACAACGAAATCGATGGATTGCTTGATACGTGGCAAACATACACAAAGGATACATATGATACCATGCGTGTCTACCCAGGAATAACGTCTGCACTTGCACAATTACATGAAAACCCGCGTCTAAAGACAGCCATCGTGACATCCAAGGCCGCACCAGAGTATCAGCGCGACCTTGTCGAAAACTTTCCCCTAGATCAATACATGGATGATCACGTTACCGCTGACGAAGTGGAACGCGGTAAACCAGCGCCAGACTCCCTGTTTGCCATCATTCATAAGATGAAACTCGATCCAACACAAACCATTTATGTTGGCGACACCATTTACGATCTACAGGCAGCCCACACCGCTGGCCTAGCGTTTGCCTTGGCTACTTGGGGCGGCCCCAAGGATCAAAAACTCATTCGTGACAGTGAAGAAGTGCTAGATAAACCACATGATTTACTTAATTTAATTTAGATATGAGATCAGTACCGTTCAATCCTGACATTCAGGAAATGGACGGTACTTTTGTTTTTGAAGACATCCGTTATGTTAGCTGCCAGTCGTCCATATTGATACCGAGCCGTGAAAGTGATGTAAATTCGAAGGATCTTTTCGAATTTACATCACGGACGGTCGCATGGACTCGGAACTTCACGAGGCTGTGTGGCGCGGTGAAAGACTCTGGTTTCAGGAAGCTTGAACCGGTCCCACGGCGAGTGTGTCAATATTGACAACCGTAAGCGTCATCCTTGCTATAAAGACGACAAAGAAGTCACATTTTTAAGCCAAAAATAAAAGGAAAGAGCCAAGGCATGTGAAAAATCACACTGCTTTGATTCTTTCCTTTTTCGAAGTAGAAATCACTCAATCCAATCCCAAAACGCGCATATTAAATGTCAGGACTTGTGTTTCAAAATCACAGCCGTTTGCCACATACGTCCCCGATTTTAGCAACTCCCCACCATGCGACTGGTAAAATCCAAGTGCTGGAACGTTGCTGCTAAGACAATCAATGGTAAATGGTAGCAAACGTTCATTAAGCAGTTCCGCCCGTTTGCTATAAAACAACCGCGTCCCGATACCATGATGCTCTAATTTAGGATCGACATATAAGCCGTAAATTTCGCCTGGATAATCTGTCATCTCCGGATGCGAACGTTGCGGCCCACCGGTAATGAAGCCTAACAAACGCCCGCTGTGTTCATCAATGGCAACTAACGTGCGGTCTGACTGATAAATCTTTTCCCACAGAGCCAAACGGTCCGGATATGAATGCTGATCGATCACTTTGCGTGGCAACAAGCCTGAGTATGTTTGTTGCCAACTGTCAACGTGAATTCTGGCAATTACTGGAACATCACTGGCCCGTGCTAACCGAATTTCCACGTTGCGTCGCCCCCTCAAATATTACTTACACTTTAAGTATCGAACGCAATGTGTAAAACCGTCAATTGAAAACTATTATAAACAGGAAACTTTTATCGTAACCCAACCAAGGTTGCAAAAATCGGCACTACTAGATCAACTACAATGCCAATAATAACCACCGCAATGGCTCCCATCGAGCCTTCGATGGTGCCTAACTCCAAAGCAAACGCCGACCCAATGGTGTGACCAGAAGTTCCTAATCCCAAACCAGTACCGATTGGATCTGACTTTAAACGGAAAACTTTAACGAGCCAGTTACCCAGTGCGTAAATGATTACGGCATTTAAGATACATGCCATCGCTGTAACTGCCGCGTTACCGCCAATAGCTGTCGAGATTGGTAACGCAATCGCGGTCGTTGCAGCTTGTGGCAACATGGATGCCAGGCCAACTTTGCTGAGACCAAATCCTTTGGCAACTAAGAAAATCAACGATAGTGCAATGAAAACACCAACAATCAATGATAATAAAATTTCCAGCCAGAACTTTTTCACGATGTCGTTACGCTTGTATAGCGGAATCGCAAAGGCTATCGTCGCTGGATTCAAGAACCAGAAAATGATATCACCACCGGGTTTGTAAGCTTGCGTATAAAAAGCAGCAGTGTCCATCCCTAGCCACTTTGCAAGAATTGCTAACGCCAAAATACCCATTACCATACCAACAAATAATGGCTGAAATAAAAAGAAACCGTTTGAAATTTTAAATAACCACTGACCCAATAAATAAACAGCAATTGATAGTACAATTCCAAAGAACGGTGTCACAAAATAAGCAAGTGGTCCCTTAATGACTGGTGCAGCTGCACCTAAAATGAATGTACTTGTCATGTTCGCCACCTACCCTTCATCCTTGGTATCCGCATCCACCTGCGCATCCTTGTGCAAAACATGCACGCGGAGCCAAATAAAGAAGCGGGTACAATAGGCGACGGAAACCAGTAAAATCACGGTTGAGATAATGATAACTAAGATTAACTTCCAGCCTTCGTTTTCCAAAATATTGAGCGTTCCTGCCAGCTGGATTCCAGAAGGCACAAACAGAAATCCAATAATACTAATTAAAAAAGCGCCTAAATCCTCGACCCACTCTACCTTAATAATGTGTAGGGTTAAGGCCAGATACATGAGAACTAATCCCACAACTGGTGTCGGTAGCGGAAATTTAGGAAATGTCTTGTTACCCCACTCGGAAATAAGCCACGATATAAACAGAATTGTTGCGTAGATCCCAATTTGAATCAAAATTGGTGCACGGTTCGATGTCTTCTGTGGATGCTTACCATGTGTTGCCATCTTTAATCGCCTCCAAAAAGTTTACCTATGCTTGTGAACAAAACTCTTCTTGAGCAAAATTATAACGGATTATTTATGCTATGAACACCAATACCGTAGCTATTGTAACCGTTTTCTTAGAGGACGACACAATCGTTAAGTTTGTTCACAAAGTAAGTCTTTTTGGTAGTAATGTTGGTGTTTTGGCGCATAAAAAACGTCACCAACATATTCGTTTGGCGACGTTCATAAAATCATTTTAAATTAACCGAGACCAACTAAGGCAGCGAAGATTGGCACAACGATATCGATAACGATACTGATGATAACCACCGCAATGGCAGCCATAGAGCCTTGAGCGGAACCTAACTGTAAAGCAAATGCTGAACCAACGGTGTGTCCGGAAGTCCCTAAACCAAGCCCAGTCCCAATTGGATCTGAGTTCAAACGGAAGACTTTAACAAGCCAGCCACCCAATGCGTAAATAATAACCGCATTCAGGATACATGCCATTGCCGTTACGGCAGCGTTACCACCGACAGCTGTTGAAATTGGTAACGCAATCGCAGTCGTTGCAGCTTGTGGCAACATGGACGCAATCCCGACGTTGCTGAGACCGAATAGTTTGGAAATACCGAAGATGACAAACAGTGAGACGAATGCCCCAACAATCAGTGACAACAGAATTTCCAACCAGAACTTTTTGACAATATCGTTACGTTTGTACAACGGAACGGCAAACGCAATCGTTGCTGGGTTTAAGAACCAGAAGATAATGTCACCACCGGGCTTGTAAGCCGTGGTGTAGAACTTAGCTGTGTCCATGCCCAACATTTTGGCCATGATAACCAACACGATGATCCCAAGGACCATCCCAACAAATAATGGCTGAAATAAGAAGAACCCGTTAAATTTCTTGAATAACCATTGGCCCAATAAATATACAGCGATGGACAAGAAGATTCCGAAGAATGGTGTCGCAAAGTAAGCCAGTGGTCCTTTAATGACCGGTGCCGCAGCAGCCGCTAAAATTGAAACAGACATAAAGCAATCCTCCTTTTACTTTTGATCATCCTGATTAACAGTTGCATCGCCGTGGAACCAGTGAACCCGGATCCAGATAAAGAGCCGCGCGGTGTAAGCCACAACAACCAGCAATACGATAGTGGATAGAATAATAACAATAACTAACTTCCAGCCTTCGTTTTGCAGGATACCAAGCGTACCTGCTAATTGAATACCAGAAGGAACAAAAAGGAAACCAATGAGACTGATCATAAAGCTACCGAAGGAATCAACCCACTCTACTTTAATAATTTTGAACGTCAATGCTAAGTAGAGTAATACCAGCCCAATAACCGGCGTTGGTAATGGGAACTTTGGAAAAGTCTTTGCAACAAACTCAGAAATGAGCCAGGAAATAAATAGTACCGTGGCATAAATACCGATTTGAACCAGAATGGGCGCATCTTTTTTAGTTGATGTCGCCGTCTTAGATTTATTATTTTCTGCCATGACAAACGTCCTTTCCAATATTGTGAATAGTGTCACTAGTGACGGCAAAGATTGCCGTGCCAGCACTTTCTAACAGTTAAAGTGTAGTCGCCAATTCACAAAAAAACGTGATTCACTTGTCAAACGCACAATTTGCCAGCTGAAATACCCTGCTCGGGAACTGATTTACTGCCAGACATTTGTTAACTTACTTCACTAAGTTCACGATTGTTCAATCCACGCTCATACACCTGTTTTGGGTAAACAAAAAAGCACTCGTCTAGTTGCGAATGCTTTGAAAACAACAGTTTTTATGCCGTTCCATTGACCAGAAACGCCGTTCCATGGGGACCGGTCTCAGCCTCCAAAACCAGGAGTCTTTAACCTTGATTATGAGCCGAAGTACACGTCTCATAAGTCATCCCGCAACACTAAGCGGCCAAGTTCCCGCCGCTAAATGTTGCCGACACGGAACTATGTTTCTAGTCAACTCCACTACTGTAACAGGTAAACGCCTTGCCGCCATCTTACCGTTAGACATATAAGTAACGTTTGCATGAAGCTAACTACTATATAGCTGGAGGGCGTCAACATTGATACCGAGCCGTGAAGGTGTTGTTAATCCGAATGCTTCTCTCGGATTTACAACACGGACGGTCGCATAGACTCGGAACTTCACGAGGCTGTGCGGCGAGGTGAAAGACTCCGAACTTGGGAGGCTCGAACCGGTCCCACGGCGAGTGTGTCAATGTTGACAACCGCAAGTGGCATACAGAATGCTTACATATTCAATCGATCTTTCATCGACTTAACAAAGGAACGGCTAACCGGCACCTTGTCGCCGTTGGTCAGCTTAATTTGATAGGTGTGGTTAAACCACGGTTCGACCTCAGAAATGGCGGTGATATTAACGACAATACTGCGATGTACCTGCATAAACTGATCTTCAGACAATCGTGTCATCAGCCAGCTTAACGTCTGGTGCGTGTGGAAGCGACCCTCGTTGGTCGTCAATATTAGCTCACCATTTTCAACGAAGCCAGCGAGAATGTCCCCCTGCTTAAGAACACGTGTCTTTTCGTTTTCGGTTATTGAAATCATCCCCAGTTGCTTACGCGGCTTGGCTTTGGCAACTGGATTGGCTTCTTCACGAAGCTGAAGCACCTCGTCAACTCTTGATAACGCCTGATTGATTCGTTGTTGCTCAAATGGTTTAAGCACGTAATCGACCGCATTGATGTTAAATGCACGAACCGCATAATCATCATAGGCTGTTGCCACGACCACTAACGGTGGATTCGCTAACTGATCAAGTTTGTTCGCCAAATCAAAACCGTTTTCGTTGTTCAAAGAAATATCGAGAAAAACGAGGTCGCTGGGAGTAGTTAATAATTGTGTCAACGCCTGGCTGATTGATTCTGCTTGAGACACCTGATCAACCAGTGAATTCTGCTTAAGCAAGTATTCTAGCTCGTTACGCGCGAGCGGTTCATCATCAACGATTAAGACTTTCATGAATTGCCTCCTGCTTATTTGGAATTGTTAAACTTACCGTCGTGCCAGTTGAAGATGTTTTAAAATGTAGCTGACTGTTTGGACCATAAAGCCCCACCAGCCGCGCATTCAAGTTTTCCAACGCTGTACCACTACCATTCGTAGAAGTTACCACTTGATGACCAAGTTGCGGTAAAACATCTTGGTCAATCCCGAAACCATTATCGCTGACACTAATCTCAGTCGCATAGCGCTGGGCTTCAACCTTGACCCACACCCGATTACCGTATCGTCGATCATCAAACGCATGTCGAATCGCGTTTTCAACCAACACTTGAATGGTAAACGGTGGAATCAATACTTCATCATCCGATGGCGTATCAAACGTAATATCGTATTTATCTGGAAATCGCGTTTGTTCCAGCGATAGGTATGCATCAACATGTTCGCGTTCCTGCCGCAATGGTATTTCCGTTTGACGGACACCTTGCAGGTTTGTTCGGAAGTACGTCGATAATTGCAATAACAGAGTGCGTGCCTTGTCAGCATCTGTTCGCATCAACGCAGATATCGTATTGATTGCATTAAAGAAGAAGTGAGGATTGACTTGAGCTTGTAAGGACTTAATTTCGGCATCCTTGACGAGCTTAGATTGTTCCTCAGCAGCCCCTAATGCCAATTGGCTAGAAAAAATTGAGGCTAGCCCCGTTGCCAACTGTTCCTCAACCGGCGTTAAATCTTTCGGATTGGTAAAGTACATCTTCAGCGTACCCACAACGTGGTTTTGGACGACTAGTGGAATCACCACTGCGGCCGCCAACGGACATCCTGGATGCGGACAGCCAATTTCGGCCTTAGAATGAGCAATTCGCATCTGACCGGTCGCAATGACCCGTTTGGATAAATCTGTCTTGATTTCTTTTTCGGGAATATGGTGGTCACTCCCCGGCCCCACATGAGCCAAAACATCCGTCGTATCCGTAATGCCGATTGCATCAAAGTTCGTATACTTACGAATGATGCTTGCGACCTGTTGTGCATTGGCTTCGGTTAAACCGGAACTAAAAAATGGCAATGTCCGGTCTGCCAGTTCCAACACATCGTGCGTTTGCACGGCCCGCAACTGCTCTTCCTGCCTAATGTAAGCTGAAATGACTGACATAAAGATAGCCGTTCCGGCACTATTTAAAATCATCATGGGGAAAAAGATGAGTTTTACTAAACTGAATCCAGAGGCACTAAAAATGAAAATAAAAAGCATCTGGACTGATTCCATCATCAACCCAATCAGTGCCGACGTCGTCATGCTTGGATATCGGCTCTCGTTGAGATAACGTTTGCCAATCATCCCAGAAAGAAAACCAACAATAATCGAACTGAAAATATAAAACAGATCGGATCCGTTTCCCTGAATCACACGGTGCACACCGGCAATCAACCCAACCACCGTTCCGACCAGTGGTCCACCAACTAAGCCGGACACCGTAATCGCTAAGGTTCTCGTGTTAGCGATTGAATCAGTAGCTGGTAGACCGGTTAGCCAAGTTGTTGACACCAACGTGTTGTGGGAAGTAATTTCAACCCCCGTTAAGTTTGAAATAATCGCAAAAACAGCGAAAATGAGAATCAACATTCCCTTCGCTGTCCATGTATCGTCAGCCTTTACTAATTGTCTGAAATAACTGACATTCACCAAAAGAAAGGCGAGGATAATGATCAGTCCAACCCGCTGCATCAGTAACAAAAATAGCGTTAACATGATTTCTCCTTGTCTCTTAAACCTTCATCATTATTGTTACTCATTTGTGTCCCATTAAATTATACCCGCGCAAAAACTTGTGAAACAGAGGCAACTTTAAAAACGTTTGTGTGTCGGGCTTAAAGAGCATATATTAATATTATTCGATTGGTGGTGAGCAAATTGACCCAAAGTACTCCAAAAAATCCGGCAAGTGTGCAGGCTCTTTTCACTCGCATTGCGCCGGATTATGACCGCATGAACAACATTATTTCCCTCGGGTTACAACACACATGGCGGCGATATACCATGCGCCAAGCCCACTTTTTACCTGGCGACACGGTCCTCGACTTATGTTGTGGGACAGGTGATTGGACGGTTTCGATAGCCAATAGCATTGGCCGCAATGGTCAAGTCATTGGTGTTGACTTCAGTCAGGCAATGGTTAAGCTGGCTCAACAAAAAATTGCCGATAATAATTTAACGAATGAGGCGACCGTTTCTTTTGGTGACGCACTTCACTTGCCCTTTCCCGACAACAGCTTTGACCTGATTACAATCGGTTTTGGTATGCGTAATTTAGCAGACTTAAACGCCGGTTTAACGGAGATGCTACGCGTCTTACGTCCTGG
The DNA here is from genome assembly GCF_000428925.1 of Furfurilactobacillus rossiae DSM 15814. Classification (GTDB taxonomy): domain Bacteria; phylum Bacillota; class Bacilli; order Lactobacillales; family Lactobacillaceae; genus Furfurilactobacillus; species Furfurilactobacillus rossiae. The sequence continues at coordinate 35,812 of NZ_AUAW01000019.1, forward strand.
TGGTCAGCTCGTGTGCTTGGAAAGTTCTCAACCAACCGCGCCAATTATCAAGCCCGTTTGGCAATGGTATTTCGGCACCGTCATGCCGTGGTTAGGGGCCGTATTTGCCCATGCTCATGATGACTACGATTATCTTCAGCGGACTACTCAGGCATTTGCCAATTATCAAACGTTGGCCGAAGCATTTGAGACAGCCGGCTTTGAAGAAGTCCATTACCGTCGCTTTACGTTTGGCGCGGCGGCTTGTCATACTGGAATCAAACCAACTAAGTAGTCGTTTACTAATGTGACAAATTTCGTTAAACTGAAGCCATTGTATTAATAGAAAGGATGGCGCTCGTGTCAGAAGATCGGTATTATCAGCCCAAAGATAGCAAGGATGCAATGCGGTACATTGAACGGTTATTCAACCGTTACAAGGATGCCCCGATTACGCAAGAACTCGTTGATTATAATCACAATTTAACGGCTGCCTTACGCAGTGATATTGCTCAAGCAGCCTTGGCTGAAAATGCACCACAACGTCATGACGCGGCCATCAACATGGCAGATGAAATGGACAAGTGGGCCCGTACGCGAGCAGCTGGGCAGCCATTTCATGGACAGTTAAAACACTTCAAGTTCGTCGGCGAAGCGGCAACGCCACGGTTCAAAGCACATACAGTCAAAAACCATCAACGTGGCAACTTGCGGGCGTCACGCCATTAACGTATTCACATAAAAATCCTGTCGATTAGTTCTCACTAATTAACAGGATTTTTTGATTATCGATTTTTTTGAAAATGATTGCGATTTCGCCCGCTTTCGGTTGTCCATTTTTGAACCCTGCTGTGGGGACCGGATTAAGCCTGAAAAGCACAGTCTTATTCCTCGACTTCAAGCCGCACAACCCACGTCTTGAAGCTCGTCCCGTGCTGTAAATTCGGCAAAAGCAACCAAATTAACACCACCGACACAGCAGGATTCAACACTACCAACCTACAGCTTCTTAAACATTTCCTTTCAGCATCATCAAGCAAGATTCTTAACGAAGGAGCGAATCGGCAAATCACGGCCAGTTGACTATATAATTTAGACGAACCATAGCCAAAAACAGCAATGCATCATCGTCTAAACCAAGGAAGAGATACTTAAAACTTCTATGTGAGCCGAAGGGCGGCAGCATTGATACCGAGCCGTGAAAGTAACGTTAATTCGGTGGTTTTCCCGAATTTAGGTTACGGACGGGCGTTAAGACTCGGCACTCCACGAGGCTTGACGACGAGGTGAAAGACCGTGAACTTCGGGCTTGAGCCGGTCCCACGGCGAGTGTGTCAATGCTGCCAACCGTAGGTGTACGCGCAATGGCTAACTTAATTGTAAGATTAAGGTTTACTACCTGGTTTACCAAAAAGCAAGTTGGTGACTAGCTTGTAGCTACGAATTGTGGTGTGAATTTGGTGATGATTGGTATTGTTCATCAAAATCTCGTGATACTGCGGCACAATGCCGCGAACAAGATAGCGCAAAGCCTGTGCCTGCACAATAGGCACTGAATTGTCCGTATCTTCGCCATTAGCGGAACCATAAACATTAAAGATTTGTGCCTGACTATTGGCCCACAAATTGTTGCGATCTGCGATCAACTGACGATAACTGTGTGATGAACGTTTAGGCTTTCCGCTAGGCAAAACATCTTTAGGCCGATCAATACTTTCATCGACCGGTGCACTCAACAATACCATCTTATGCAACTTTGGCAATCGCTTATCGTTACCATAGCGGATCAGTTGAGTAACCATCGCACTACCGCCCCATGAATGGCCAACGGCATTGTATTCGTTAACGTGATAACGACGTTTGAGCAACATCAGAATTTGATTGAGCCACTTTGCCTGTGGTTGATAACTATTCCCTAGATTGCGGTCAAACGTAACTTGAATGAGCGGATTAATATCCGTTTTTTTAAGGTGACCGATCACGTGAATGCGGCCAAAGAAGTCGACATTGATTCGCATCACTTTGCCTGCAGTACGTTCACCCTGCATATAACCGATCATAGCGTTAAACGAGTTAGCCGAAGTGGCCCAGCCAGGCATGAAGATGGTCGGCGTGTGCGTTTGGATAACACTCTTGTTAACTTCGCTACTCTCCAGTGGTTCGGCAGTCACGCCAATGCTGGTTACTTTATGGAACAACACAAAACTTGCGCCCAGCATTAAAACGAGCGCACTGGTAATTGTCCAAATCCGTCGGTGCACGTGCAAACCTCCCCATCGCTGATGTTTCCCACTCAGCCGTTTATTTCTAATTAACTTTAACGCTTTCGAATCCTTGTGACCAGTCGCAACGCGTGACTTAACAGCAAATTAAGTTTGCCACAGTGAGAATAACCAGCTCGTTTACAAACCGTCAGCTAACAACTATTCTGTTTTTTCGAAATAGCGAGCATTATTTTCTGAGTTTTTCTGATCAATCATCTATACTGTTGCCAAACATATATTGAGATTGAATTGGAGGGGATCATTATGACACAACCCGTTGTTGCAATCGTTGGTGTTGGTAAAACTGGCTTGGCTCAAGCCCAGGCCGCACTTTTTGGTCGGCAAGGTTTCCAAATTGTGCTGCTATCCCGCGATGAAAATATCCTAAAACAAACTGCTGACGATCTTCAACATCAGCAGATCAACGCTACTATTTTTCCAGTTGATCTGACAAAGGCGGACACTATTGACGAAGCGTTTGATCAAGTCAAACAGTTGGGTCAACTGACGGCCGTCATCTTTAACGCCACATTCCGTCCTGGCATTAAGCCACGAGCACTCACGGCTGAGACAGCTGAAACTGGCATGCTGATCGGTGCAGTTGCGCCGGTAGCGGTAGCCCACGCAGCCATTCCTGCCCTACTTGAAAGTTCACAACCAACGGCCTTGCTATTCACTAACAGTATTGCAGCCACCAAACCATCAACTGGTGCGCCTCTGCAAAGCATGGAAAAAGCGGCAATGAAGAATTTTGTCTTAGCCCTCAATCAAGATTTGGCAAAAACTAACATCTTTGCCGGCCAAGTGACCATCAATACCTACGTTCGTGAAGGTCACCGTGAAAATCAGGATCCCGTTAACATTGCGAAGGCTTACTACAAACTATTTACAGAGCGTGAACCCGTTGATTTGGCCTATCACGACCTCATTAAAGAAGATTATTAATTTGTACCGTTACACAAAAAAGGTTCAAACGCAGATTATTGTGTTTGAACCTTTTTCGTTTATTTAATTTTTTCGGTGCGTAACAAATACAAGTCGAATCAAAAGCCAAACGTCAATAACAACTGCAAAAATATAAACTAAGCCATACAGCGTAAATGTCACCAGCGCTGAGCCACCATTTGGCGAGCCATGTGAAGCCCACGCGCTGTTGTATTCCGTTTGCGCAAAAGATTCGCCGTTTTCATCATAGGCACGGCGGATAAATGTTCGGTTATCAACAGTTTTGCCTTGCCGTCGCAGTTGGCGCCAGCGACTGACACTCGCGCGGGCAAACGGATAAAGTAATAACCAATTCACAAGATTGCCATAATCAAATGCGGTAATCGCGTAAAATAATCCACCGGCTGGTTTCAAATGCGCTACCAAGGTAAAAAAGGCAAAGAAGATCAGTCCCAATGTATAGGAAATTACGAGCTGTAGCCACTTATTCATACCCGTCACCTGTCTCTAAAAGTCTTAAAATAAATTCATTTGTTCAGAATCATCTGACGCCGCATTACCAGAGTCATCAACAGCCACCGTTTGATCTGCAACTGTCGCTAACGGGTTCACCTCGGACCGTTTGCCGATCGGATTTTCCTCACTCATGGCATCCATTGTTTGATTCAACAGTTCATCCACAAACACGTTACCAGAATTATCAGCGTGACCCTTCGTCCACTCAAAACGTAGATGTGGAAAGGCTGTCAACTGGTCGCTCATCGCTTGCCACAGCTCTTTGTTGGCCAGTGGCGCACCGTTACTGCGTGCCCATCCCCGTCGTTTCCAACCGGCTAACCAACGTTTAGTAATCGCATCCAGGACATATTTTGAATCCAACACGGCCAAAATTGGTTCTCTGTTCAAACCCGACTGTTGTAACGCCTGTAGCGCCCGCAATAAGCCAGTGATCTCCATTTTATTGTTAGTCGCACCAAACTCACCCAGTGAATCGTAATATTGCATGCCGTCTTTTTTAATCAGGTAAGCCCAAGCAGCCTTATCACCTTGACGCACGTGACCACCAGCAACATTACCCGTGTTCCGAGAACCACCGTCAGAATACATGACGATTTTTTCTGTTACTGATTGACTGGTTGTCGGACGTTGCCGTGTAGAGGCTGCCGCTGACTTGTGGCCTGACGCGGTGTATTGTCCGCCAGCGTTCAACCATTGTTGAGCAGCATCGCGTGTTGGAAAACTCTTGTATCGTGCTCCAGCCATCCCGTCGACTTGCTGTTTGGCTGCTGCCCAAGTCGTGAAAATCCCCGTCTTGCGGCCATGTGCTACTGCATAAAACTTTTTTCCTGCCATAATTACCTCACTTTTTTGATGCAGCTTGCCAACGTCGCCACAGTTTTTGTTGGACAACTGGCATTGGATAATGATCAAACGCCGATTCAGCCACAATTTCACCTGCAAACAAACTGATGTCTGGCACGGCCGATAACTCTGCAGAGACCAGTCGAATTTGCCACTTTAGATGGGTAAACGTGTGTGTCACGGCGCGACCACCAATCAATGCCAATGAAACCGGAATTTCAGTTTCCGTTTCGAACGCCTGCTCAGCTCGTGACACAACATCGGGGTCCATCAGGTCTGTTTCCTGCTCATCATCCTTCAACAAATCGCTGACCTTAATCAGTGGAAAGGTCCATAAGTTTGCCAGTAATCCCATCGATGATCGTTTGGTCATTAAATACCCAGCAGGTGTGTGAATGACTAGTGCAACATAATCGACTGGCACTGGCCGTGGCTTGGCCGTTTTAACCGGGTAGTCAAGTACGTGCCCTGTTTCGTATGAACGGTCAAACGCCTTTACCGGTGAGTGCGTAACATCCGGATTCTTCGCTGTCATGTAGCTACTGCCCAAGTCCATAATTGCTTGGTTAAAATCCCCAGGTCGCTGTGGATCAATAATTCGATCAATCGTCTCAGCAAAAATTGAGCGAGTTGCCGGCTTGGTGATATCGGCATCAATCATCAGCAAACGCCCAAATACTCGAAAGGCGTTTCCATCGACTGCAGCCACCGGTTCACCAAACGCAATGCTAGCAATCGCGCCCGCTGTGTATGGACCAATGCCAGTCAGTTCCTGCAAACCCGCTGCCGTTGTCGGCCATTCGCCATGCCGGTCGTTGACGATTTCCTGTGCCGCCCGTTGCAGATTGCGCGCCCGAGAATAGTAGCCAAGGCCCTCCCATGCTTTCAACAATTGCTCCGGTTTGGCCGCAGCCAAATCATTAATTGTGGGAAACATGCTCATGAAGCGTTCATAGTAAGGAATAACCGTATTCACTTGCGTCTGTTGCAACATAATTTCCGATACCCACACGTGATACGGATCATGATCTCGCCGCCATGGTAAATCCCGTTTATTTTCGTCATACCAGTTTAATAATGTTTTTCGAAACGCTGCAATCGTTTCTTCTGACCACTGTTCCATTGCTGCGCTCCCATCCGTTTGTTAGTGCTGTTATCTTAGCATATTTCAGCTAACTGATGTGCATTCCTAATCGCCATTATCATTCGAATCCACGCTATCAGAATCGACACTGACACTATTATTGCTATCTTGAGAACTACTGTCATCTTCACTCGATTGAGAATCTGAAGTATCATCGTTTGAATCACTATCATCGTTGCTTTGCGAATCATCACTCACTGAATCTGACGAGTCATCATCGGTCGAATCTGCATCGCTTTGACTGTCGCTATTCGCTTGGTCATCGTTAGAAACATCAATGCCAAAATACGCAAACATGTTATCGTAGCCAGAAAGTTGCTGAGTACTTAATATGTGCCCACTTTTAGCATCGACGACCAGTTTTTCAAACGGTTCGGACATTGCACCAGACCCTTCGATAATCGTGACAGTTCTATCGGAATTTTTGGTCAGCACAAAGCCGCCGTCTCCTGCGCCACTTTTATTATTTTCTGAAATGTAAATACTGTTTCCTGGTAACTTATTAATCGGGCTATTAGCCGATGAATCAACAGCTTGCCTCAGATCAATTCGATCTAGTCCAATATGTTCGCTCCCCTCTGGCGTGGCACTATAAACCTTTTGTAGGAACGATGAAGCTGTCGAAAATGTCCATGGTGCCTGAATAAATGCGTCAGTTTGGTCATTATCATTCGCCGATTCATCGTTTTGATTTGAGTCTTGACTAGTATCACTAGTTGACGAATCAGCGTGAGAACTCAAATTTGTTTTGGAATGTTTAACAACCTTCTCGCTTTTATTAGTCGCAGCTCTAGAATTCTGTCCATTGCTTGAATTACCACAAGCAGTCAACATGAGTAACGAAGCTGTTGATATCAGCAGCACAACAGTCTTTTTCATACTTAAATATCTCCCCTGAATATGTATTTCCCCTTAACTCTCCATATAAAATTATAAGTCAAACGTTTGAAAACAAACGGTTTACTTTTAGCACTGTTAATATCAGTTTTGTCAGACTTCCGAATGGTATTAGGAGTGTAGCCAGGCAGGGACATAGTTCTGTGATAGCAATTCTTAGCGGCGCTTCACGGCCGCTTAGTATTGCAGGGAGACTTCAGAGACGGTTTCTGGCTCTGAATCGAGGTCGAAGACCGCAAAGTGGGCTGAGACCGTTCCCACAGAACGGCCGTCCCTGTCTGGCGGAACGGTTAGCCAAAAAGTTTAACGTTTTTCATCTCTCAAGCATAAAAAAAGACGCTCAAATTAGAAGCGTCTTTGGATAGCTATCATATTAAAGCACAACAGTTGCCACTTCTAATTCGTCGTTAGCCTGATTTACCGCCCGACGAATCTGCGCATGATCGTGATGGTCTGACCCCATCACCAATACATCAAACGAAAAATCAGTGCAATACACTTCTTCCGTTAACCGGGCCAGATTGCTGCCCCGCTTGATGGAAACTTTCACGTTCTTGGCACCCATCGCCTTAGCAACATCACTTAAATCTGTTGCAAACTTATCGGCCTGATTGTGTTGTTTGCGAACGTATCTTGGGTTCAATGCATTAAAAACACTTAAATTATCATCATCTATCCATACAATAATGTTGAGACTGGCATTATCATGAACTGCCGTCTGTAAAGCATAATCAAACGCGTCAATATTTTCTGTGGCCGCGTTTACCACAACAGAAACCATGTCGAAACGAGTTGCTTCTGCTAAATCCATAGGATCACTTCCGTTTAAAAAATGATTGTTTCTCTTGGAAACAAAAATGAGTATAGCACCTATTGTTTCCAAAAGAAACATTTCGCGGTAAAATAAATATATTAATTCAAATGGAGGCATGGATATGGACCATTCACGTGCACAAGAAATCAACGACCTTTATACAGGTCTGCTCAATTTTGAAACGGCCAACCACCCGTTTGACATGCGTTTTCAGCAAGCAATGATGATGCACAAACGTTTTGGTGGCGGGCCAAGAGAGATGGGCCATCATAATCATCATGAACAACATAATATGCAAGACTGGGCCAATCATATCGACCAGCACTTCCGCGGACCCCTTCGCGATGTCATGGAAACAATTCAAGCACATCCCCAAATCAATGCACATGGGATCAGTGACGCCCTCGACATTTTACCAGGCACACTATCCAAATATTTAAAACGCCTAATCTCACGACGCTTGGTCGATGAGCAAACCAATCCAGAAAATCGACGAGAAAAGTTTTATAGCTTAACGGATGCCGGCACATGGCTACTGTCCTTAGCACATGGAATTCAGGACGATGACAAAGAAGCAAAAGAAAATGTGGCCGACGAGTTTTCACCAGAGGAACAAGATGTTATTGTCCGTTTCTTGGTGGCCATGCGTCACCGCAACGATAATGCTGACTCAAACCGAGCCACTGACGACGGCAATGCAAACAAATAACCATCAACAGTTAAGCGAACCTAACCTGTTGATGGTTATCGACACAAAATAATTTTTTTAGTCGGCATAAAGTGGCGTTGAAAGGTAACGTTCACCATTATCAGCGGCTAACGCCAGCACTTTATGGCCTGTGCCTAACGTCTTAGCCCTCTCAATGGCCGCCCAAACGGCAGCGCCTCCAGAGAAGCCCAACATAATGCCTTCTTGACGTGCAATTGACCGAGCAGTAGCAACAGCGTCATCACCAGTTACGTCTGTCACGCTATCGTACACGTGGGTGTCCAAAACATCAGGCACAAAGCCAGTTCCGATTCCTTGAATTGGGTGTTTGCCTGGCTGACCACCGTTCAAAACAGCTGACGTAGCAGGTTCAACCCCAATAATTTCAACATCTTTGTTAGTCTCACGTAAGAATCGTCCAGCACCTGAAATTGTGCCGTCAGTACCAATTCCGGCAACAAAAACATCCGGCGTGCCATCGAAATAGTCAACGATTTCAGGACCAGTCGTCTCGTAATGTGCCTGTGGGTTCAACTCATTAATGAATTGTCCCAAACGGAAGTAGCCGCCTTCCTTGAGCTTGTCGTTCACCAAGTTAATGGCACCAGTAATGCCTTCGCTACCAGGTGTTTCAATCAATTCGGCGCCGTAAGCTTTCATAATTTGCTTTCGTTCCTTACTAGCAGTATCTGGCATTACTAAAACTGCATGATAACCCTTAGCGGCCGCTACCGCAGCAATGCCAATCCCTGTGTTTCCAGAAGTAGGTTCGATTAGCGTCATATCTGGTGTCAAAGTGCCAGCTGTTTCTGCTGCTTCGATCATTTTTAGAGCCACCCGGTCCTTCACTGAACCAGCCTCGTTAAAAAATTCCAACTTCACATAAACATCAGCGGCACCATCTGGCACCGAACGTTGGAGCTTAACAATGGGTGTGTGACCGATATAATCTAAAATATTTTCTTTTTTAATCATGTTGATGACCTACCTTTGTATTTGTTTGAGTATCTTCTAAATGCGTAACCGGTTCATTGGGATGCCATGTGCGGACAACCTTTGCGGGATTACCGGCAACGGTACTGCCTGTGCCAACGTCGTGGAGCACAACAGCGCCAGCACCAACTTTAGCGAAGTCATGAATCTTAATGTCGCCCAACAATAATGCGTTTGCGCCAAGGAGCACATGACTGCCAACTGTTGGATGTCGTTTGCCCGGCTGATCATGACGTGACCCTAATGTGACACCATGAAGCATTGTAACGTCATCGCCAATCACTGCCGTGGCACCAATCACAACACCCATGCCGTGGTCAATAAATAGTCGCTCGCCAATGGTTGCTGCTGGATGGATATCCACACCAGTATGATGGCGCGTCCAATGACTAACTAGCTCAGCAAGCAATAAATGTTGTCTGATCCACAGCCAATGCGACAATCGATAGCCGACCAATGCCTGATATCCTGAATAAGTCAGCACCACCTGCCAACGCGTTCGTGCCGCCGGATCTTCCTTGATAATACGGTCAACCGTTTTAAACATGGCAACCTCCCTTCCGTTACTGATAATTATGCGTTCCTATGGGGCGCAGATGAACAAAAAAGCATTCACCACACCTGTCCTGGCCCTAGAACCAAGCAGATGGGTGAATGCTAACAAAATTTTCTTGATGACGATTGTCGAATGCCAATTACGGCATAAGCAATCCAGAGGTGTTAGCGGTTTCTAGACTTCCCCATAAACTTGGTCGGTTGATCAATCCGCTACAACAGTTCATGTTCATCATCGCTAACACCTCTTCCATGAATTTTATAATAGTAGTATACGTGCTTATCTTTTGTAAGTCAACGATTTGCATATTTCCCGTCAAACGTCCTGGCTAACGTTTTAGCATCCCTGGCGCGTATAATAAAGCCAAATTCAATGTAAGGTTTGTGAACAAATATGAGCTTAGCTTTCTTTATTGGTATTTTGATCTTAGCCGTTATTGCCGCTGAAATCATTTATAACCAATACCCCGCAATTCCACTCGCGTTCTATCAAATCGCGGCGGGGATTGCGTTATCATTTGTCACTTTTTATCATCATTATCAATTTGATCCAAAGCTTTTTCTATTTGCGATTATTGCACCCATTATGTTTAATGACGCGCAGGAAACGTCAAATAGTCGGCTACGGCGCAACTTTTCTGACACGCTGTCACTCGCAATCCTCCTCGTGATTACTACAGTCATTGTCGTTGGTTTCGGTGTCCACTGGATTTACCCAGCGTTTGCCTTACCACTCGCGTTCATGTTAATTTCGATTGTCAGTCCAACCGACGCCACGGCGGTCAGCTCAATCACCAAGAACTTGCAACTGCCATCCGGGTTAATGGAAACGCTGAAAAGTGAGTCACTATTCAACGATGCTTCTGGTATTGTGGCCTTTGACTTAGCATTAACAGCCTTTTCGTCCGGTAACTTTTCACCTGCAAGTGGTGTGCTGACGTTTTTGGAAACCTTCTTCGGTGGAATCATAGTTGGTTTGATCCTTGGCTGGGCGATTGTTGGCTTAAGAATTGGATTAATTCGGTGGAATGTTGATAATGCATCTACTAGCGTGCCCATTCAGCTATTGACACCGTTTTTGATTTATTACGTTGCTGAAGAACTTGGCGTTTCCGGCATCTTAGCCGTCGTTGCAGCAGGTTTAATTCATGGTATTGAACGCAATCAGTTGCACCTGACCTCTACAAAAATGCAGGTCGTTAGTTCAAGTGTCTGGGGACTGCTCACCGATATTTTAAACGGATTTGTGTTTGTCCTGCTTGGCGTGAGTCTACCAACCATCATCGACAACTTGTTCGCTAAACACCAAGTTTCGATCCTAATTTTGCTTGGTTTAGCTGTCGGGATTTACCTGCTGATGATTGCGATCCGATTCCTCTGGATCCGGCGTTTTCTCAACTTACCATTCCGCAAGGACCCCAACCAGTCCGCAGCTTTACTAGCATTGAGTGGCGTTCACGGCACCGTCACATTAGCGATGGCTTTCTCATTGCCATTAACACTACACGGTGCGTCCTTCCCGATGCGTAATGAACTTATCTTCATCTCTGCCATCATCATCTTGATCAGTCTAGTCGTTCCTTTATTCACAATTCCGTTCATTTTGCCTAAACAGGATGACGATAATAAAGAGGACTTCCAGGTTTCACACCAAAACATGCTGGACTATGCGATTGCCTGGCTGAAGAATAACGTGCCAAACAACTCCGCCCGTCACACCGTCATCGAAACATTGGTTGATGAGAAAGGCACCTTACATCGACCTGACAGAAAGACCGTTTCGGCCCTCTTTGACGGTGCTGCTCAAGCGGAAGCAGACGCCATCAACAATGAAATTGAAAATGGTAATCTCAACACCAGCGAACAACAAATATACCGTAAATACCTGTTAATGATCACCAGTCGGCGAGCCAACGCCACCGTCAGCACCCAGGTTAAATTACGATTGAAGTTTGTATTGATGCGTCTACTTCACCCTGGCAAACAACGCCAGATTCGTAAGCGAGGCCGACAAATGTACAAGCAACACCTAGCCTCCTATCAAAGCGAATCAGATCAAACGACTACGGTCATTGACGCGCCCGTTGATACGATTAAGGACATTACGCCCAAGACACAAATTACGACTGAATCGGCAGCGACTAGTGACGCGGCGGCTATGAGTAACAAGTCCTCAGAACCTGCTAGTGCGGCAAAGAGTGTTTCCTCTGCTACGGTAACCGTTCGTTCAGCGAACGATTTGCCGGCCAGTCTTAGCGGTGAAGAGGCCGTCTCTAGTGCCACTGCTGAAGCACTGACGAAGAATGACACGGCCTCCACCAATGCCCTCATTCAGGTTCTCCACGATAATCCTCATGCGGCTCGTTCCTACACCCGCCGTTTGATGCAAACTATCGAAAAAATAGGTAACGATGCGGCAATGGAATGGCTCTTCAACCAAGACATTACGCGTGACCCGGCGGCCATCAACGCTGTTCGTGATTCATATATCAAACGATCACAACGATTCCGCCGTGATCAAACAGATCAAAATGAAGCTGTCAACTCACTCTTCTTGTCCGCTTTTCAGGCCGAATATCAGTACATTCAAGACGCACTCAGCGCCGACGAAATCTCAATGGATATGGCCAAAATATTGCGGGAACAAGTGTCTTACGATCAAATGGTCTATATGAAAAACGCGGAAAGCGACAGTTAACTTTTCCTTCAAAACCTTCGAATAACAAAGAAACAGCCAATCTACTGATGTGATTTCAGCAGGTTGGCTGTTCTTTTTAAATGGCTCACGGCCGTTACACTGACCGAAAACGCCGTTCCATGCGGACCGGTCTCAGCCTCCTGAAACCCGGAGTCTTTAACCTTGATTATGAGCCGAAGTACACGTCTCATAAGTCATCCTGCACCACTAAGCGGCAAAGTTCCCGCCGCCAAATGGTGCCGACACGGAACTTTGTCTTCGGTCAGCTCCACTATTGTAGCAAGTAAACACATGAGTGCTTACAAGGTAGATTGCAAATTTAATCCGAATTTTTGGACAAATTTGTCAGCATAACCTGATACGGTGTTTGCCAGTCGAGTATTTTAAGCGGTCGCTGGTTAATTTGGAGTAACGTCGTCGTTAAATCTTGAGCACTAATGTGCTCAAAACGAGTCCCTTTAGGATAAAAATAACGTAAATTCCGATTAAAGCGTTCATTACTACCACGTTCAGCTGGAGTATAAGCATGGCAGTAATAGGTCTTAATACCATATTGTGATTCAAGTGATACTAGCCCACTAAACTCAGTGCCACGGTCCACAGT
>NZ_AUAW01000020.1 GCF_000428925.1 Furfurilactobacillus rossiae DSM 15814
GAACATGGCAAACTCCAGCACTAGGTGCAGTGCATCCTTTACGGACACGAGGTAACTCCTTTCCATCAGATTCTGCGGCAATACGGTAAAAAATTCTTACCCCATTAGCACCATCTTCTTTCAGACGTATAAATACGCCAGAGTCACCACCGTCTTCACTTCTCGGTAACAAAAATTATAGCAAATCAGGCACGACGGTTCCCTCGATTTAGATGAGGTTTCCATGCCGCTTTCATGAGAAAGTCAGTAAGATGATAGCATCTATAAATGTTGTTATATCAGTCGATTGAACGATTTGTTTTTACATGAATCATCCAATTGTACTGACTCTTTTTAGGATGAACATGTTATAATGACAACGTAAAAAGGATGCCACTGGAGATGACATCCTACCGATCCGCAAAAGCGGTGGTGTGTTGCGTTAACGAGCACTCGTCAACTTCCCAAAGTATACGACGACTGCTCGTTTTTTACGTTAACAGCAGGCCATAATGACTGCTGGTATCAACACACCTACTCACTTTTTAGATGAGTGGAGTCGACCGGCAACAGAGTTCCGTGTCGACACACCTCAATGGGCGCGGTCTTAGCCCATCAAGGTGTGTGGGACGAGCTTCGAGACGTATTTTGGCTCGAAGTCGAGTTGAAGACTGCGATTTTCAGCAGGCTGAAACGGTCCTCACGGAACGGCGTTGCCGGTCGGCGTAACGGACATGCTGCTAGCTCAATGAGCCAGCCTCAATCCACACAGATATTAAATATGCACTTTCAGCCATAAAATTCTGACTTCTGCGCATCCCACATTTGCATTCATCTCAATAAGATGTTAGTGTATTTACATGCGATGAGTCGAGATCAGCCAGACGGCAGTAATGTCGTTCCTCTGCGGAGGCTAGTGGCTATCGAAGCCGGGGGCACGTTTTTCCTTCGTATAAGGAGTGCTTGATCGTTCGTGTTGTGGAACACGGCGGCCCACCCACCGACTACTAATTGGGTGCCGGTACTCAGTTCTTCGTGATTGAAGAACCCCTCAAGTCTGGGAGGTATACCAGACACGCCAAACTAACTTCTATCATTTATGATAGAAGCTTTTTTTTGCCCATTTTTTGAGTGCTTGAGTTAAGCATTCAAAAAGGGAGAAGTTGGCGAGTATGCTACACTAATAGGTAAGGAGTGCGGCCTGAGCACTAAGTAATCGCTAAGCCGCACACAGAGGAGGGCACACATGGAATTAAGCACATTGCATCACATCGCAATCGTCGTTTCAAACTACACGAAGGCCAAGGATTTTTACATCACGAAGCTTGGTTTTCAGATGGTCAGTGAATATGACCGTCCAATTAAACATGATACCGTGATCATGCTTTGTGCCGGCAACGTTCAATTGGAACTCTTTGTGCGCCCAAATAGTCCGGCACGGTTAACGTATCCAGAGGCGCTGGGATTACGCCACATCGCTTTTATGGTGAAAGATGTGTCGCAAACGGTGATTGAGTTAGCTGAACTGGGTGTAAAGTCTGAACCGATTCGTCATGACGAGTTCACTGGGAAGGCAATGACGTTTATTCACGACCCTGATGGGCAGCCAATTGAGTTGCATGAGTAGTTGCCAATGGTTCGTGAACCATCTTGATGTGTGGTGTGTGGTTGAATAAGAACACATCGCCCACAGCGTGAAAATCAAATTTTGTATATAAACCCTGAACCTGTTCTTGGGCTTCAATTTCGACGGGGAGATTGCTGAAGTGATCATTCAATACTTGCATGATCTGTTCGAGTAGCAACCGTCCGTAACCTTGTCCACGAACTTCGGGAATCGACAGCACGCGGCCAAACGTCACGTGCTTTTCTTCTGTGAAAATTCGTGCGTATGCAACAAGACGACCATTTTCGTAATCCATTAAATGTAGTGCTGCTTTGTCATGCTCATCGACTTCTTGATAAATTCGGTTTTGATCGACCACAAAGGTCTGGATTCGTGCATAGAAGATGTCGTATAATTCATTTGGAGTGAGTTCTGGAAACCGTTTTAATTGCCACATAGTGTTACTTCTTTCGTTATTAATGGCATTTAGTATAGTTTTATTTTATTGCAAATGCAACAAGGGGTTTAAAAATGATTGATGAATTAAGACAAATCGGTACCTTTTCACGGCGTGCTACGGCGAGTGCCAATCACGAATTCGCATCTCAAGGACTGAACAATAATCGTTTTCAATATCTACTACGGATTTGTGAACGGCCTGGGCTCTTTTTTGATGCTTTGGCAGCCGATATGGCAGTAGATCGCACAACGAGCTTTCGGGCGGTTCAAAAATTGATCGCGGAAGGTTACGTCGAGAAACGGCCGGACGCGGTTAACAAAAAAGTTCGGCGGTTATTTCCAACAGAGAAGGCCACAGCACTATATCCAACCATTCATCAATTTGAAGCAGGGGTAGCTGACCGGACAATTGGGTCGTTAACCCCCGGGGAGCAGCAACTATTAGCGGAGCTACTAACTAAAATTAATGCACAACTTTAAATTTCTAGAACCAAATATAGACTAAACGAACGGCGTTACGATTTTGCATTCCTGATATGCAAAATCGTAACGCCGTTTTATCTATCATTGAATTAGTTTACATAAATCAAACTCTACTATAAGGAAGCTACCAGTCACCAGTAATATGATGTTCTCGCATTAGCTGACTCATAATGTTTAAAGCAACCTGGTTGCCGGCAAAGTGTGCAAATGACCAACCCTGAATGAGATACTGACGGGCTTCTTTATCGTCCCATCCCTTTGTGTAGGCTATGTTTTCACCCAGGGTAAAATTCAGGGTTTCCATAAACAAGACGGTTTGATGGTCTCGAGCCAGTGCTAAGGCTTGGTGACCGTAACTATTACTTTTATCAAACTGACGTTGTTTTGACCAAAAGTTCGTCAGGTTATCCAACATAAATAATGTCCAGTAAAGGTATTTCTCTGTATCTATTCCGTCGAGTAAAGATGCCACTTGATCAAAATAATAAGCAGCCTGCTTTGGCTGTTCTTTAGAAAGATAGGCAGTACCGAGCTGACATACAGCTAGCAATGCATAAATGCTCTGCTTTTTATCTGTGATCTCATCCAAGATTCGATTAAAGTCAAAAATACTAGTGTCAAAGTCATGTGTTAACCACATTGTGGCGTTGATTTTCAAAAAACTATAGTGAAATTTGTCTTCATTAGTAAAGAACGACTCACGGTCGATCTTATTGAGCAGGTCTGCCGTACCTTGATAATCAAATACTTCTGTTAGCTGATCGGCCTGCGTTAATAGCTGTTCTGGTGTCTGCTCGTCTTCAATCATAATGTCGTCCATGGACAGATGTAATCGGTGAACGAGCTTTGTCATAATTTCACTGTTAGGAGCGACACTGTCATTTTCAAGTTTACTAATTGTTGCTTGAGTTGTAATTCTCTTTGCCAGCCCAGCTTATGAAGCCGGTTACGCGGCCGTGCAAAAAGACTTACATCCAATTGTTAAAGCTGGTGAGAGTCCGGTAGGCGATCCTACTAGCGATACGTATCGTTATGAAAATACGAGCACTGTAACCGACAAGCTAACGCCAGTCTTAACAACGACGAATCCGGATGGTTCAACCGTTTGGACAGTTCATTACAGTAATGCCGATGCAACCAATGCGGTCATTACCATTAAACGAAATGCCAATCCCCAAGCCCCTGATTTGGGACAGATTACCAGCGTTCAGATCGAAATCGATGATGCCCGGACCGGTAATCAAGTCGCTAATGACGGCGGATCAATGGCTGCCATTGGTCAGGATAGTAGTGGTCAAGTTGATTACGCGACTAAACTGTCAGGCGCCACAGCTTTAGGTAATGGTGTTTTAGTCACCTATCCAAGTATGCAGATCAATAATAATGCCAAGGATGCATCAAAGTTTACGAAGTTAGTCGTCATTGACAACGGCGACGGTTCCTTTAACTATCAGTTTATCCGCGATGCACAAAGTGTGATTACGACTGCTGTCACAGGGGACCAAACAACGAAAGATGGCACCAGTGCCGGTGATGTGTATCAAGCCGGTTGGGATTACCGTAAATCTTATGTCAGTGAGATCACACTCGTTCAACGAGTCGCAAAGACTGACTACAACGGTGTGAAAGACACGACAGACAATACGACGAATCGGGTTGTACCTGACCAGACCTATGCGGGCTTCTTTGGTAATGGGATCGTTGGTGGCAATCAGAGTTTCCTGCAAGTGAAGCCGAATGCGGTGTACGGCAAGGACTACAACACTGTTTCACAGACAATTACGTTGCTAGGTAAGTCCACTGCAGAGATTCAGATTGATGCCGCGGGTAAGTTGACGTACACCGTCACGGATATCAATGGTAAGCAAACCGCATCTAACTATACTGGTGTTATGACCGCTGGCGATACGGTGACTATTGATAACCAAGAAACCCCAAATGACCAGTTGAAACCGGGATATAAGAATTCCATAGTAGTGATTACTTATGCTAAGGATGGTTCCGTGAACGTCAGTGAGACTGGGCTTCAGACGGTCATGCAGAATAGTATTGAAGTCGATAACGATGGCAGTGCCACAACTGACACGACGCCAACCAGTGATTCAACGTCAACGGCACATGCAACGAATTTGAATATGTTGGTTGAAACTAACAATACGAAGACGATGACGGCTACCGCGGAAGTCGGCAAGGGGAATACGACAGTCGAACCAGACTATATTTCTGAGACATTAGTAGCCTTGAGTGATTTGAATCATAAAGGGGTTGTCTTTAGTCCTGATACTAAGACTGGTAAAGATGGTGTCAGCAGCGTTTACAACGCTACTCAAAAGACAAATGCAGATGGTTTAAACTTCCAAGGGACAACACCGAATCCATTGAAAGCAGACAATAAGACACCGGATGATACGCAAGCGCCAGATGCTTATTTAGGGACACCTTTGAATACCACGACAACGGTACAATACGTTGCCAGCAACGTTGAAAATGACAAGACCGGTGTAACAGCAGTCGCAGGTTACGATAAAAGCGGCAATGCGCAGGTGGTGATTGACTTGAGTAAAGCTCAGTCCACTTCCGTCAGTGATCAGACAAAGGTTGATCCGGCAACAAATGTGGGTTCAGCTATCTTTGATTGGGACGGTTGGTACGCTGCCAACGCTAAGACATTGAATGATAATGGTTGGACGTACGACACCAAGACCCAGCAATTGACGTATGACCCAACCGACCCGGCAAAACAACATGACCTGCAACAACAGTTGTATGGGAATGGATTTGATCCCAACTGGACGAGTGATGAGCTGGGAAAGGTCACCAGCTTGAAAGATCAGTATGGGGACCTCATGCATCTGACCATCAACAAACAATTGGCCAATCGGCAAACCGTGAAACAAACAGTTAACTTGGCGGATGTCTTGGGCATCAAGACTCAGTCGTTTACAATCACAACTGCTGACATTAAAACGCAGGTCCAGGAAGGCAACAATCAAGGCATTACGGTTGATCAGTTAAAGACGTTTGCCAATGGGAGTGACCGTACCTTTACCAGTACGCAAGTTGACTTGCCTGATGGTTTTGATTCGATCACGGTTAAGGCTGACGGATCGATTGTGGTGAAGTTGAAGACGGATGCGAAGGCGGGCACCGTAAATAGGGCCTTGCCACTGTCCTTTATTACGGATGATCCGCAGACTGATGGAGATGTCTTAAACAACGAGGATGATAAAAAGGCGGCTTCTAGTCTAACTTTGGATCTCAACTTCAAGTCTGGAATCGCAATTAAGTATTATCTTGAAGGCACGACAACGGTTGTACCAGGATCAAGCACGTTGAAACAGTCTGCCACGGGTTCCGTGGGCGATAAGTATTCTGAGACCGCGCCAACGATCAGCGGTTATACGTTGACCAGTGCCAAGACGGTTTCGGGCACCTATGGGAGCACACCAACAGATGTGATCTTCTACTACAAGGCAGATACAAGCACGGTAACGGTTAACTACTACGTGAAAGGGACCACGACTAAGATTACCGACAGTAAAACCCTCAACGGAAATGTTGGCGACAGTTATACCAGTCAGGCCGCAACCGTAACTGGTTATACCTTAGTGGCAACCCCAACTAATGCCAGTGGTACTTATGCGACAGGTGGTTCAACCGTGGATTACTATTACACCGTGGATTACAAGACCGTACCTGTTACGCCAGCCGGTACGCCAATTACGGGCGTCACACCGCCGACAGGCACGGGGACGCCGGGTGAACCGGTATCGCCACATGGTGGGCTACCGACTATTCCTGGTTACACCGTTACGAAGACACCAAATGTGCCGGATAAACCGGGTAATGTGAACGTCGTGTATACACCGCAGACTGAAACGGTCGTGGTGAACTACTACTTGCAAGGGACGACGACACCGATTACGAGTTCGGTGACGTTAAGTGGTCCGTTTGGAAGCAACTATCAAGCTGCACCTGCTAATGTGGCGGGGTATACGCTGGTTGCGACACCAAATAATGCCAGTGGGACTTACGGTGTGACGAATGGTGCGGTCAATTACTACTACGTTGAGGACGCGACTGTAGTGCCAGTTGATCAGCATGGACACACGCTTCCGAATGTACCAGTGAAGCAAGTCACAGGTGTGCCGGGACAGCAGGTACCAGTCAGCGAATTGCCACAAGTGCCTGGTTATACGCCAGTAGTGACCGTGGTGACGATACCCGGGAAGCCAGCACAAGTTGAGGTGACCTATGTACCAGTTGCTGTACCGACTGAAAAGCCGAAGCCAGCAGAACCGCAACAACCAAGTGCACCACAGTCAGTGGCAACACCGATTAAAGTAGCGATGCCGGAGACGATAACGCCGCAAAAGACTGCACCAACTGTTGTTCACGCAGTAACTAAAGTGACTCAGCTAGTTCAAAAGTCTCAATCGGCTTCTGAAACTGACAAACCAGTGACATTACCACACACTGGTGAGCGAGACTCAATGTTGATGGCGATTGCGGGAATTAGTTTGATGGTAAGCGGCTTTATCTTTATTGGCGTCCGAAAGTACCGTCAAAATTAGTTAAAAAGTTAGAAATCATGATCGAAAAAGACGATGTCAGAAATTGAAGGTGAGTAACTTCAATTTCTGACATCGTCTTTGATTTTCTGGAAGTATTCGACTGTTTTTAAAACATCGGTCGGTTTAATGAGTTTGATTTAAGAATGACTATTTAGAGGATCGATTAAGTGCATGAATTAACGCGTCAATGCGTCCATTGCGATTTGAGAAAATGTCAGCTGTTTCGAATTGTCGCCAATTTTCCTCTTGATAATATTTAAGTGTGCCGTCTAATCCACGTTTTATGAGCTGTTCTTTAAACTCTTTTGGCGCAGTTGGAGATTCAAGGATTCTCTTAATATCGAGTTGTTTTTGTTCTTCTTGATGAGTCATAATCGTGACCTCCACGTTCACCATTCCTAATCAGCTAGTATATGCCT
The DNA here is from genome assembly GCF_000428925.1 of Furfurilactobacillus rossiae DSM 15814. Lineage (GTDB taxonomy): Bacteria > Bacillota > Bacilli > Lactobacillales > Lactobacillaceae > Furfurilactobacillus > Furfurilactobacillus rossiae. The sequence goes on from NZ_AUAW01000020.1 coordinate 7,521, forward strand.
AAATTCTTTTAGTCCTTCGCTGTAAGCAATGAGCACCTTTTCAATGTCTGGTAGCTGGTAAAATGTTGTTAACGTTACAGTACATTCGGTTCGTACATAATCCTTATTAATCATATTCGCTTTAAAGTAAAATGCAAAGTGATTCATCTTGAGAAGCGTTAGATTCATATTTGAATTAATACTTGCAAATTCCCGTATCGCCTGTTTGGAGTCGCTAACTCTCGCATCATCATACTGCAATTCTTTGAGAATTCTTTTGTATCGTGAAATTGTAAATAGGAGACTATCCCTTAGCTTTTGATTGTAGTATTTCGAGGCTTCCAATGTATACACGTTTTCTTTATCTTTAAGCATTAGTTGGGAATTTTTGAGTGAGTCTTGGTACGAACTTTTTGTGATGTTGAGTTGGGTGAGAGCAATCATGATACCGACGATGGTAACTAATGAAACTAATGGACGCAAAAGGATATTCAGCAGATCAAAAGTGTGTCCTACGTTAAAATGTTTAAAAACCAATTCATCAACGAGTATACCCCCGGTTAAAGAAATGATTGTTTCTAATATGTCTTTAGTTGTCATTCTTCTTATTCTGTTAAATAGTTTAGTATGTTTTTGTTTTTTCACAGGCAATTCTCCGTTTTAAACATGTCATTACTTCCAACATACGCAAACGAACTAAGCTTTATTTTTCAATAGAGGATTTTTTCGATTTTATAGTAGTGAAATACAATAAACAGACACTCGACAACAAAAATAATCAGCAGAACTCATATCAATTTTGAATGAGTTCTGCTGATTATTTAGCTACTTATTTTCGTTTTGTTTGTCATGCCAATAGTTGTACAGATTATACAGACCAATCAGCAATAACACGAACCCAAACGCACCACTGGCTAATTGCTTATCCCAGATGCCAAAGGCTAACAGGAAGATACCACCAGCCAAAAAGGACAATGCGTCACGTAATGTTTTACTCATAAATACCTCGTTTAATGGCTTATTTGACGATGTATACCCGATCGTGAATGAGGTCGAATCGGCTAAAATTGCGATTCAAAGGTTCACTTTCCGTCAGATCAGCGTTTTGCCAAAATGTCTTAGAGTCGGTGGCACCATTTTGTTCGCCAATGACAATGAATTCAGGTTGTTTTTTCAGCTGACGAATTTTCTGAAGGACTTGCCAGTCGATATCTTGTCCATCTGGCGACCAAGACATGACAATGGCACCGACTTGATCACCGTACTTTTCGATGGCACTGAGCGCATCGAGTTGTTCAATCTCGGTCACGGGGTGCTTACCGGTTTCGTTTTCTTTGGTCCAGTCCTTGGAGTCGGTAGTGAAAATCTGTTGTGAAGGTTGCTTGTCTCGCAGTCCCTTTGAAATATAGCCGTTACCGGCCATGAGTTCGAGCGTTGGGCGACCGTTCAGATGTTGACTCAGGTCGTTAACAAACGGCGCGGAGATGTAAGCCCACATGCCATACGTATCTTCGAGGTAGTCGCGGAAGTTCCGAAGGGCAGCGTCCAAACGTGGCAGGGCGTTGGAAAATGCATTCCACACCTTGTCGCCACGTTTGTCACCAATCGGATATTGCTTCAGGACATGCTGATAAACGGTGTCCTGGAAATTGTCTGGCAACAATAGTTCTGGAAGCGGCTGCGGTAACAGTCCGCGCGACAACAACCGGTCAGCTTCCAACACCTGATTAATCAGAAAGACAGCTTCACCCAAACCGTTAAATTGGTCCCGAAATTGGTTCATTTCGACAATATAATCGTTGTGCGCACCAGCGTCGGGTCGTAAGCCATTTGCATCCGTTGAAGGAGCTGCTTTACGTTTGGGTTGCTGTTGAACCTGGCGCTTAAGTTTGCGAAGTTGTTTTGGATTCATACGCGGTTGCCTTTCTATTCTTTTTCGTCGTCATAACCAAGATCAAGTTCTTCTTGGTGATCAATTGGGACATCTGGACGGCGTGTTTGCCGACCGTGAAGATAGCCTTCAATCAATTGGTACACTTCATAACGGTCTTGGCTGCTAAGTGTTTCACCGTTAAACGTCAGCCGTTTCCCGGAGAGAAATAAGCGGCCTAAATCATATTCATCCAGTTCCGTTTTTCCAGTCAGGTAATCCAGCGAGACGTCAAAGAATTCGGAAAGTTTGCGCACTTCAATGTAGGAAGGGGTCCGAATGCCACGCTCCCAATTACCAATTTGTGAAGCAGTGTTCGGCTTTTCGTTTGGTGAGAGGTTCTGACTCAGTGCGTCCGCCAACTGGTCCAGTGTGATGTGACGACCACGGCGGATAGCACGTAAACGTTCAGGGAACATATTCTCACTTCCTTTCTACAGAGATTGTATGATCTTCGATCCACTTTAATAGTACCGCATAGACCCGCTCATGGTCGCGTTCGTTGAGAATTTCGTGACGCATGTGCGGCCATAATTTGAGTGTCACGTCGGTAAAACCAGCTCGTTTTAGCGAACGGACATGTCGGCGTGGTCCCAAACTGAAGCCACCAACGGGATCTTCTTTACCACTGGTGAATAGAATTGGTAGTTGTTTGGGGATGCCCTGATGCCATTGCCGTTTGGTTGACAAAGTTGTCATTCGAAACAGCACGGAGAAGCCGTTATTGGTGAAGGTGAAACCGGACAATGGATCATTGTTGTAACGATGAACGTTGACAGGATTTTCCGACAGCCACTGAAAGGGTGAATTCTCAGGAAACCGTTTGGCATAAGCACCGAAGGCCAGTCTGTCCAACGTGTGATTAGGTTGGCGGGGCGCAAAGTTGTTGAGAACGGCCACTATGGGCCTGATGACGGCTAGAATCGGATGGGAAACGGCCGAGCCAATCACAACGGCTGCGTCTACCCAACTTCCATACTGAGTTAAGAATAATTGGACCATCATGGCACCCATGGAATGACCGATGATGACATGCGGGAGACCAGGATAGTCGTGGCGCAGCCGTTTAGTCAGGGTAAACTCATCATTAATGAGATGTTCAATCGGCTGTTGTTTGCCAAAATATCCGAGTGGTGAATGGCCGACCGAATGACCATGACCCAGATGGTTATCGCCAGCCACGACCCAACCGTGAGCATTGAGAAATTCCGCAAACGGTTGGTAGCGGTCGATGTGCTCTGCCATACCGTGCACGATCTGAATGGTGCCGACGGGCTGCCGATCATCTGGCGTCCAGATGCGGGCTTCCAGTTCGTGCCGGCGGTCTGTGGATGGAAACGAAAACGCAGTGACTGACATGATAACCTCCTTGAGTCATGTGGATTTTGAATTGAAATTCCGCTTACGGTTGTCAACAATGACACGCTCGCCGTGGGACCGGTTCAAGCCCGCAAGTTCACGGTCTTTCACCTCGCCGTCAAGCCTCGTGAGAATCCGAGTCTTGGCGACCGTCCGTAACCTAAATTCGGACAAACCACCGAATTAACGTTACCTTCACGGCTCGGAGTCACTGTTGACGCCTTCCAGCTAAGATTGCAACTACAACCTTGATTTGATTAAATCGAATTCGCAATGGTTGTTAATGGTCTGTCGACGATCTGGTTAACTGTTATTTAAGTGGAGATGGGCGGAGACAGAGTTCCGTGTAAACAGTACTAAATGGCGAAATTTTGGCCATTTAGTACTGTGGGACGAGTTCTGAGACGGCTTGTGGCTCAGAATCGAGGTCGAAAACCCAGCGGGGTTGAGACCGGTCCACATGGAACGGCGTCTCAGCACATCGTAACGGCATATAAAACTGTTTGAATTTAGTGAACCAAATCATCGGAGAGTTTGAGGAACTCGTCAATGTCTTTCTTAACCAGATCCGCTCCCGACTGCCAGAAGTCCGGCTTGGTAAGATCAACACCGAGGTGCTTCTTAGCGAGGTCTTCCGTCGACATGTTGGCCGTGTCACGTAAGAGGGCGATGTACTGGTCCTCAAAGTTTCCACCGCTTGCCTGAGCCTTCGCGTAAATACCAAGACTGAAGAGGTAACCGAACGTGTAAGGGAAGTTGTAGAATGGGACTTCATCGATGTAGAAATGCAACTTGCTGGCCCAGAAGTGTGGGTGGTAAGTGCCAAGATGGTTGGAGAAGGCCCACTTTTGAGCGGCTAACATCAAAGCATCCATCCGTTCAGGGGTCACTTGTCCGTTTAACCGTTCCTTATAGAAGTTTGTTTCAAACAGGTAGCGGGCGCGGATGTTCATGAACATAGCGACAGGATTATTCATTTTGGTGTCTAACAGGTTGATCTTTTCACCAACACTGGTGGCAGATTTAACGTTAGCGTCGGCCACAACCAGTTCAGCGAACGTTGAAGCCGTTTCGGCAACGTTCATTGCGTAACTGCGGCGCATTTCTGGCAGGTCTTTGACGACACTGTAATGGAAAGCGTGGCCAATTTCGTGGGCGACCGATGAAGCATCGTCGGGTGTGCCGGTGTAGGTTAAGAAAATGCGTGATTCTTGGCGTTCAGGGATTTCTTCCATGTAACCACCAGGTTGCTTGCCAGGGCGGTCTTCGACTTCAATCCATTGGTTGTCAAACGCGGTTTGGGCAAGGTCCGCCATCTTAGGACTGAACTTACGGAAGTTAGCGACGATGAAGTCAGCCGCATGATCGTAGTCAATCGCTTTGCTTTCATAACCGTCGACCATGATTGGTGCGGTTTGATCCTGCCAGTCATATGTTTGTTTGCCTAATAGGGCTGCCTTACGATCCATGTAGGGGATGAACATGCCCTTGTTAGCTTCAACAACATTCCACATTGCCCTCAATGTTTGGCGGCTCATGCGGTTCAATTCCAATGGGTGTTTCAAGAAATCATCGGTACCGTGCAGCTTGTAGTTTTGCAAACGGAAGCCAGCTAAATGGTTCAAGGTGTCGCCGACAACGGCTTCTTGGCTGCCCCACGCCTTTTCATAAGCAGACATGATGTTCTTACGTGTGTTGTTGTCCGGCGCACCAGTCAGCTGATTTAGCGCTTGGCCTGCTGAAAGGGTCTGCGTTTTACCATTGTCATCGGTGTACGGTACGCTGATTTGTGAGGCGATGGTGTCGTAATGTGTGCTCCAACCAGTAAAACCATCGATTGCCAGTTTATTAATAATACTTTCGGATTTTTCGTCCAGTTGTTCAGCTGCTAACTTGCGGTCCTCGGTGAGGTTAAAGGCAATCTCCTTGAAGTCTGGCAGAGCAATCAGTGTCTTAAAGTCATCGTCATTAATCTCGGCCAATTTTTTACCAAACGAAATTTCCAGATCCTTAAACGTACTGAATGCTTCGCTGACTTGTGCCAATTTGGGACCAATCGCGGTATTGTTGAAATCCGCGGACTGGTGGGCGGTCCAGAACACGTTGAGTTCCATTAAACCGTTGATATCTGTCTCCCGGTGCTTCAAATAATCGGACAGACCGTGGTATGCTGGTACATCCTTTGCAAGGTCAAGGGCGGCCAATTCAGTTGCCAGCGTGCCAAGATCTTGGTTTAATTCCTTTAAACGTGCGTTTGCCTGCGGTGAATCGTAGCCACCAGGGAAAATGTTTTCCAAATTCCAGTTCTGTTTGTACTTCATGAAATCCCTCCGTTTACCAACAATGTTACCGCTATTATACCAGTCCTGGTGCACAAACGCCCGTTGTGTCAGGTGGGGAATCGTGTTAAAGTTAGACAATTAGAGCAGGGGGTTAACTAATGACTAAACATCAGATGCGTCATAGCGGTCAGCCAGTTAAAAAACATCACCGAGCGTTGTGGATCACACTAATCGTAGTCGTTTTATTGCTTGTTGGTGGGTTACTTGGCGCTGGCTCATACTTCTTTCAAGTCGCCGAAGTGCGCAGTCACAAGGCCTTTATCAATAATGCGCCCATGAAAAAGACGGAACCACTGTATCAAAAAGATCAGTGGTTCCGTCAACAGAAGAAACAGCGGTGGACCATCACTGGTCAACCAGGCAACCTTAAATTAGTCGCTAACTACTTACCGGCGGCTCAGAAGACCAACAAAACGGTAGTTATTGCCCACGGATTCGGTGGCAACAAAGAAAAGATGTCCGCCTATGGTACGATGTTTCACGACCTCGGCTTCAATGTCTTAATTCCTGATGATCGGGCCGCTGGACAATCACAGGGTAAATACATTGGCTACGGTTGGCTGGATCGAAAAGATTATTTGAAGTGGATTAATTTAGTTATTGAAAAGAACGGACAAGACAGCCAGATACTGATGGACGGTGTTTCTATGGGCGGTGCGACAACCATGATGGTCAGTGGCGAACACGACGTGCCTAAGCAGGTAAAGGCCTATATCGAAGACTGTGGTTACACTTCCGTGAAGGATGAAATTAACTATCAGGCGAAGTCGATGTACGGCATCCCGTCATGGCCGCTGGTGCCTATCGTGAGTGCAATCAGTCAGGTGCGCGCCGGATATAATTACTCGGAAGCCAGTTCAGTGAACGCCGTCAAACGCAATCAGCGACCGATGCTATTCATTCATGGTAGCAAAGATACATTTGTGCCAACGAGAATGGTCTACCAAAACTACAAGGCTGCCGCCGGTCCAAAGGAATTGTGGGTCGTTAAGGGTGCTAAACACGCAGCGTCGTTTAAACATGATCCGGCGGTTTATCAACAGCATGTAGAAGCATTTTTGAATCAATATTTTAAGTGAAGATGAATTGTTTTAGCTATTATTGAAATTCAAAGTAATATTTGAATTTTCGACGAATTGTCTATTTGGATAAAAAAGTAGGGACAACATCTTTTGAGGTTGTCCCTACTTTTTTTATCCAACGTTAAAGGCAGATATTAGCATTCAACATGAGTAAATTCTCCAGATGCAAGACTATTTTTGAGTGCACTTTCGTCCATGATGGCTAGCAATGTTTTTCCATTGCGTTGAGCAGGAGTGCCATCATCGTTCATCTTGATGAAAGTTTTGGAAGGTGAACCAAGTGATTTTTGAAGTGCAGTAACCTGATTATTTTTGTTTGCGGCTATCTTTAAATACATAATGTTTTCCTTTCTAATGCAAAGAAGTGAAAGGTTATTCTTAATTTCGTTATTTACTGTAATCCGGAAAGTAAAAGAAGTTGTAAGCCAACTAAACTGACTACAGATAATAAGTAGTTCCACCACGGAATCCTAATAACCGTCCGGTGAGTCCGTGGCGCATTCTCGGTGAAACCGTGTGAAGTCATCGCTTCAGCGAGATTTTCCGACCAGTTAAGGGCGGCGACAATCGCTTTAAACAGCAATTGTGGTGACCAAAAATGCAGGTTGATACCGCGCATTTGAGCGCTAGCCCGAATGATCTTAACCTCGCTACGAATTTTAGGCACGAAGTTAAAGGCACCTAACATTCCGTACACAAACGTACTGGGAATATGGGCATTTTGTTCGAGAGAAGCCAGGGTTTTCTCGGTTGTTGTTGAGAACGTAAACAAGCCGCCGAGAAATGCGTAGGCATAAATCCGCGTAGCCATAACCCACGCAAAGTGCACGCTTTGTGCAGTCGAAAAGTAGCGGATAGAAAACCAGATACCGACGGCGGGGATAAGCGGCACGAGCAGTAATCGCACGTACGATAAGATCGGTGCACGATGCCATAACATGATTAAAACGGAGATGGCGATAATAATAACGTTTGCCCAGATCACAGACGTAAACGAGATTTCAACACCTACGAATAGGACTAAAATCAATAAAATTGTTGGATTCATAGGCTGGCCTCATAACTCAATTGATGATGACTTAGATGCAAGTGGTAATCCGCATATTGACTGACGTCGGTCAGTTGGTGCGTAATCATTAATACGGTATGATGCTCTTCTAAAACGGCATGACGCAGTAACTTAAGCACCGTGTGAGCTGAAACGAGGTCGAGTCCGGTCAACGGCTCATCTAGCAACAATGTCGGCACATCCATAATCAGCATTAACAGCACTTGCAGTTTCTTTTTTTGACCTTCACTTAGCGAGTACACGACTTGATCATCGCGACCAGCCAAATCTAGTGAAGCCAATGTCGCGTCAATACGACTTTGTGTCCAAGCTGTGGTTTGCTGATATTTAAGGCTGAGCGCAATTTCTTCCGCTACAGTAATGGTTAGAAACTGACTTGCGGCTTGTTGAAAGACGAGGGCAACGTATTGTGCGTATTTTCGAGCGCGCAATTTGCTGATTTCCTGTCCTTGCCATTGGAGAGAACCGGTGTAAGTTTGCAATTTTACCAGTGCATCAAACAGTGTTGACTTGCCCGTGCCGTTTGCGCCAGTGAGCACAACGAATTTGCCTTGGGGGATGTTCAGGCTGGCATCGTTAATGAGTGGTGCTTGGTGGCCCACTGTGAAGCCATCTAGTGTGAACTCAGGCGATAGTTCAGCGGCTGGTAGGGCAATGGGCGCAGGCTGATGTTGGCGTTGTTCAAAAGCGGCGAATCTTGTCTGTGCCTCACCGGAGTCAGCTTGATGGACTTGGTGACGTTCACCGTCAAAAATATACAGTTGATCAATGAGTGGTTCATAATCGGATAAATCGTGATCTGCGACAATGATTGTTTTGTGGTATTTTTTCACTAATGTGGTCAGTTGCGTTAACAGAAATAAACGGGCATCTGGGTCAATGTTAGCAAACGGCTCATCTAGTAAGATGACCTCAGCGTTCAGCGCAACAATCACAGCTAGGGAGACCTTTTGTTGCTCTCCACCGGATAATGAGGTGAACTTTCGGTCAGCGAAATCCGTGACGCCAGCAAAATCCAGTGCGTCATTAACCTGAGCGTCCATTTTATCAGCGGGAACTTGCAAATTCTCGAGTGTAAAAATTAACTCATTGCGTGGCGTTTCCATCGCAAATTGTTGACTGGGATTTTGAAACATCATCGCTACGAGTTGAGCACGTTTGGAAGCTGGCAAATCTACTACCGGCTGATCATTAACCGTGATAGTTCCGGTCGCTTCGCCCATAAATGCGGGATATAATCCGGCAATCAGTTTGAGCAGCGTGGATTTCCCAGTGCCAGACGGCCCCGTCAACAGGTTAAAGGTACCGCCATCAAACGCTAAGTTTTGGTGCTCGATGACAGGCGGTAATGTGGGTTCATAGTGAAATGTAACATCGTTCAAATTAATCTTTGACATGCAGACAAGCTCTTTTTCTTAAGAATTAGCGGTGCTTATTAAGCGTGACGACGGTCCAATAAATGTGACCGGTCAAGCAACTTTGTGACTGCAGAAACCAGCAGGGCGCCGAAGACCCACATGGAAATGAAGCGGGTGATGAACAAGGCGACAATCATCCACGGGTGATAAGCGGCGTAACCGGAACGGACCAAGTCCCAAGCAAACGTCACGATCGCGGTCGTCAGGACAGATAGCGATAAACTCGCCATGTCATAACGGCGGTACAGGGTGAACGTAAATCCAAGTTCCGACCCGAAACCTTGAACAAAACCAGAAATCAGTGTACTTGGGCCCCATTGACCCCCGATAATGGCTTCAACGGCTGAGGCGAGAAGCTCGCCAATCGTTGCTGCACCAACCTTTTGCAACATGAATGCTGCCAGCGGACCGGCCATCGTCCACAGGCCCAACAGAATGTCGTTTGCAAACGGCGCCATACCAAGTGGCGTTAGGGCTAGTGTCAGTCCGTTGTACAGAAAGCCTGTGACAAAGAAAATAATCCCCATAAAAATGGATGTAATGGTGATCAAAATGACATCGCGTAAATGCCACCGGTTAGAATGTGCTGCTTTTTGTTGCATTGTCTTTCCCTCCGTGTTGAGGATGCTGCTTGCCCGCAAAATAACCCGATGATTGCAAAAAAAGACCTCTCACAATCGTCGAGCCTGATGTGAGAGGTCGTATTTCCGTATTGTAAATAACCCGTTTTTACACGGATTCCGGTTACGTATCTCCCTTCGCCGGTATTAACCGGATCAGGTTCAATGGGTTTTATCTCAGCCAAATGGCACCCCAGATATAATGTTATTACGCAATTATCTTAGCTGAAACCGGTTCATATTTCAAATGAAACCTTAGTGAGAAGTCGGCGACCGACGTTTAAAAATACGCTTAAGTTTAGTCAGCAAACAAACGTAGCGCTTAATTAGCGTGACCGGCGAACGGCTAAAATGGCTCCACCGATGATTGGCACAATAATGATGCCGGCAATCATTTCCGCAATTCCATTGACGCCAACCAGTGATAATAAAATCCACGTGAAGGTGCCACTGTGCGGAATGCCAGGAAAGTAGATGTGGAACATTACGATGGTAATCCATGAGAAAATAACAACTAACGCCGTGTTGGTAAATGAAGCCATGAAGCCTGACAAAGTTAATGCCCAACCACGATGTTGTCGTTTGACCGCCAATTCTTGAAAAATGTACCCAACGACGATTCCAATCATTACTCGTGGCAAAATCGCGGTGACAGGATTACGAAATAGGAAGGCACCAAGGTTGTAGACTGTCGTCCAAGCCTGAATGAGTGACGCTAGGCCCCAGACGCCACCGATAAGGCCGCCCCACCATGGGCCCATGACAATTGCGGCAATCGCGACGGTAAATTGAATGATTGAAATTTGAATGCCCAGTGCAGTGAGTCCCAAGGGAATGTAACCTAAAAAGGGTACCAAAACCTGAACAATGATAATCGCAATAAACAACGCAGCCAACACAAGGTTGCGGGTATTTGTGCTTGAACTTGATTTCATATGGTTAGCCTCTCGGATAAAAGTTTAGTCCTCAATCGTGGATGAACAGTCTAGTCGAGCAGGACACGAATGCCCATGACGATGTTATAAAACCACAATACTAATGACGCAAGACCAAATGCTCCGATAAAAAGGAGTGTTAACCAACCCATCCCAGCGTTTGGTCCGATGGTTAGTCCGTAAACAGCCACGAAGAAGAAAATTCCGAAAGCCATCAATGTTGGCAATAACTGTGTCCAGAAGGCACGTGCGGCATGTGTTGTTACATCGCGTTGTCCAGCGGCTGCAATCCAAACGACTAGTGGAAATAAAACGGGTAGAAATAGAATGCTTAGGTAACTGAGGGCACTTAAAATTTTATGTGTCATGATACCTCTCCTGTATTGATAAAATTAATACTTTTATTTTACGCTATCCCGTTTGATCACGCCAAAAGTTTTGTTCAGAATCGGCCGTCTACGAGATAGTGTGAACGGTTGTCGATATTGATACGCTCCGCCGTGGGACCGTCCGCAACCTAAATTCGGGCACACTCCCGAATTAACGTTACTTTCACGGCTCGGTATCAATATTAACGCCTATGTCTAACGTGATCGAAGTTTCCGCATGAACGGCATTTAATTCCAAGCGATATTTTAACTGCAGTAGTTCACTGGTGTGTTAGCGATTCATTAGTGGAGTGAAGCTGATTGAAAACAGAGTTCCGTGTCGACAACACTTAGCGGCATGAACTTGGGCCGCTTAGTGTTGTGGGACGACTTCTGAGACGAACTGTGGCTCAGAATCGAAGGTGAAAACTGCTGGTTTTGCAGGTTGAACCTGGTCCCATGGAACGGCGATTCCAATCGGCGTAACGGCAGTGATCTCTTGAAACTTTTATGTTGATAAAAAACGACTCCGCCAATTGAGGGGGGAGTCGTTTTGGATATTTAATATCGCACAAGACGATGTTAGTTAATTTTAGTGTTTGGCGAACAAGTTGGTTAACAAGTCCATGAAGTGGGCGAGGTAACGGTCCTTGTCGACATCCACAGCAACCTTCATGTTGGTTGTTGGGTCGTTCAAACGTGCAGTGTCACCGATTGTACGGCCAACATCGGCAGGGTTAGCTGGGTCATCATGGGTAACTTTCATGTTCAAATCGATCAACTTAGCATAGCTAGGATCGATGGCAACACCAACGGCCAATGGGTCATGAATGGCACAACCGTTTTTGTCGATGTCCAAGTTGTAGTAGGCGTCGATGTAGTAGTCGGTGATGTCGGCATACTTTTCACCGGCAACCGTGCCTAAGTCACGCCATTGTTGTGTTTCTTTCTTTGTTAACAATGTCCGCAGGGTAACATCCAAGCCAACCATTGTGGACTTCAATGGTGAACGGAAGACACGGTCAGCAGCGGCTGGATCTTGGTTAATGTTGGCTTCTGTGAAGGCTGTAACATTACCAGGAACCGTCAAAGCACCACCCATAAAGGTCATGTTACCAATTAACTTAGCGATTTCAGGGTCTTTAGTGATGGCTGCATCCAAGTTGGTTTGTGGGCCAGTTGGAACCAAAATTAAGTTGTCACCGTATTTATGAGCAGCATCGATGATGAAATCAACCGCGCCTTCAGATTCAACGGCACGTTTGGCCTTTGGCACCTTAACTTCACCGATTCCGTTGACACCGTGAATCTTTTGACTGATTTCCATCACGTCAAAGTGATCCGTGGTGCTTGAGTGTGATTCACCCAAGAAGACAGGCACATCAGTGGCACCCAATAATTCCAATAGGTCCAGTGAATTTTCAGCTGATTTATCAACCAGTACGTTTCCGTATGATGAAACGATCCCAATCAGATCAACTTCTGGTGAAGCAACCGCATAAGCAATAGCCAGGGCATCGTCAACACCAGTGTCCAAATCAAGAATCATTTTCTTTGTAGCCATCTTGTAACCCCCGAAAAATAAGATTTAACACTGTGAAAGTGTCTATTTACACTCTCAATAATAGACGAATGAAAGCCCTTACTCAAGTCCTACCGTTCATTTCTCATTTTCTTATTAAGTTAGTCCAGGCCAAATGCGAATAGACCAGTGACAAGGTTAATCAATATCAGTAGCAGGGATAGCGGTTGGTAGCTGGCTTTTGATGGTCTGAACCATTTGCTCAACAGTGGCAGGGTGCCAATTTTTGCGGAACAATAGCTGAATGTGCAGTTTCGTGGGAATGTTCGGAGTTAAACGTTTTAGCAGTCCATTTGCTAATTCGTCCTGGATTACGAAATCTGGTAGAAAACTGAATCCCAGACCAGCGCTTACGGTTTGCTTGATGGCTGCCAAACTCCAGACTTCCATCGTTTGCATATGCGTCTCGGAATATTGTTGATGGCGATACTGTTCAAAGGCCTGTCGGTAGCCACACTGTTTTTCATTGATAACGAAGTGAGCTTGCGGTTGTGCCAATATAGCTTCCAGTGTGGTCGGCGCATCTCTGGCCGCAACGAGCGAACAGCGTTGTTCGCCTAAGTCGATGACTGATAATTGTGGATCTGGCTTAAATAATGGCCACAGCATTATGGCAACGTCGGCCTGGTCGGATAGTAACAGTTTGCGGTTTTGAACACAGGTTGCATTGTTAATGGTGAGATTAACGAGGGGATTGTGTGCGGCAAAACTTTGCAGGATCGGATTCAAACCGTACAACATTAACGATTCCGGGACCGACAAACGCAGTGAGCCACTCAGTTGATGTGGTGTTGCCAAGTCGGTGACTTGTTGATAGCTCGCTAAAATAGCGTCGGCAAGGGGAACCAGTCGTTTGCCAGCTGGGGATAAACGTAGTGTCTTACCACGAAAAAGAAAGGGTGGTTCGCCGATGACACTCGCCAGTCGTTTCATTTGCGCAGTAATTGTTGATTGCGTGTAATTAAGTTCGGTAGCGGCAGCCGAATAACTTCCGGTCGCCAAAATGATTTTAAATGTTCGAAAGTACTGAATATCCATAAGTATTGCCTCCATCGGTGATTTGAAAGAGAACTATCACTTTTTTGTCTTTTTAACGTGGTTCAATATTTTCAATAGTTTAGTTTAAAAAGTTCAATTTTTATGAATGCCAATTTGTTCTTATACTAAATAAAAAGAGAACGTTGCACAAGCTGGAGGCAATTTAGAATGGAAAAAATAATTGATACACAGAATCTGCACATGGCCGTTAACATCAGTGGTCCTAGTGATGGCCAGCCATTGATATTACTCCACGGCTGGCCGGATAGTTGGCACACTTGGGATGCAATGCTACCGATATTACACCAAGCGGGTTACAAGACGTTTGTTCCGTCACTGCGGGGATTTGGCCACACTTGCTTCCGACATGAACAAACGCGCCGGACCGGTAGCTTTTTCGCATTGGCTCAAGATATTAAGGATTTGATCGATGTACTGCAATTGGGGCAAGTGCGGTTGATTGGTCAAGACTGGGGCGCGTTTACAGCGTTAATGATGAGCAACCTATGGGGGACGGCCATTGTTCGCAGTAGTGTAGTCCTCGCAGAGGGGTGGCAAACGTTTGGAAACCTATCCTTAGATCAAATTCAAAATTTCTGGTATCAGTGGTTCATGACAACGGAACAGGGTGAGCGTTACGTGCGCAATCATCCATTAACATTTGCCGAACACATGTGGCAATCGTGGAGTCCACAATATGAACTAACTGATGCGGATCACGCTGATTTTGAAGAAACATTTGCCAATCCAGATTGGGCAGCGGTGACGCTCGATATGTATCGGTCTCGCTGGGGGTATGCACCGACGGATGGGAATTACGCACCGTTAGCTGAACGGGTACAACGAAATGATCGAATTGCAGTGCCAACGCTAAACATAATTGGTCGGGCCGATGGTTGTACTGATTATCACCAGGCTAGTTCAATGGCCTCGTTTATGGATGGACCGTTCAAACAGGAATTGTGGCCGCAAGCAGGACACTTTCTCCAACGAGAACAATCAACACGAGTCGCCAATGAAGCCATTCAGTGGTTTGAACATACTAAATAACGTAACTAGAAAATGGCGCTGTGACAAAATAACAAAATAATCATAGTCAATAAAAAAGATGGACGCGCTTGTCGAAAACCATAATAATGGAGAGGCAATTGACAAGGTGGGACATTCATCATGATGACAGTGATTTTGAGTTTACTATTATTAATTTATTTTATCCGTGGTCAGTTTGGGTTTGAACGCCCTAAACGCTGGCGATACTGGTTAATTCCGATTTTTTCATTAATTATGTTTGGCGTGACGTTTAAATATAGCGGCGTCAACGTTATCATCGCGTTGGGGATGTTGATACTTGGTACCGTAATAGGTGTGTATCAAGGCCAATTTGCCACGATTCGTCCGATAAAAAAGTCAAATTTAGAAGATCGCGTGGAAGTACGTGGTGGGCTTCACTACCTCATCGGGTGGGCGTTGATTTTAGCGATTCAAGTGGTCGCTGAAGCGACTCTGAAACACGAGGAACTTGCCATTGTGGCGGTGTCTAAGGAAGCTTTTCAGGGCGTCATCGAGGAACTATTTCCACTTCGACGAATTCACGGCGGTGGTTGGTGGGTTCTATGGGCCTTGTCTGCAAGTTCCAGCCTGAGTTACACCTTAACTTTGGGTCGTCGTTCACCGGCCTTCTGGGCAACGATTAAACGACATGCGCGACGTGACGAACGCCGTGCTGACCGGAAACGGATGTGATGAGCATGGCGTTGATATGGTCAGCAGTCGTGGCTTTTTTGGTCACGAATACAGATGATTTAATTCTGTTAATGTTGTTTTGGGGAATCGTGCGCACGGTCCGTGACCGGACGATCGTCATTGTTGGTCAGTATGCCGGGATTCTGTCACTGGTTGCGGCCAGTTGGCTACTTAGTTTAGGTTTCATGACAGTCCCAACAAAGTGGGTCGGTTTATTGGGACTGCTACCGTTGACTGTTGGGGTTGTCAATCTTTGGAAATGGGTCAAACGGCCACAAGCCGTAACCGAAGCCACGGCGGAGGAAGCCAGTACTGTTTCCGCAATATCTGGCAAACTCTCCGTGGCATTGGTTTGGAGTGTGACCGTCGGTGATGGTGGGGACAATCTAAGCGTCTACATCCCGTTTTTTGTACATCAACCGTTGTGGCGAATGGTCACAATTGTTTTCGTCTTTATTGTGATGACGGCTTTTTGGCTATGGTTAAGTAACCGTTTGGTCCAAACGAAGGCTATCGCTCATGGCATTGAACGGTTTGGTACATGGTTGATTCCATGTCTGTTCATCATCATTGGTCTATTTATTATTTTAAGTAGCGGTTTATTTTAAACAAAACTCAAAAGGCGATTTCACCACGTTTTTGCGTGCTGAAATCGCCTTTTTGGAAAACTATTCAATTATAATTTATCAACGAAAATATTGTTGGCGGCCTTAAAACTGACATCAACAGTAGAACCATCGGCTTTCGCTAACGTCAATGGGCCTTCAAACGGTGCGTGACTTTTGATCGTGTACGTTTGTTCGATAGAGAAGTTGAGGCTTTCCAAGTAGTCCAGCAAGTCGTGGTTATCCACGAACCGTGCCAAACGAATCTTTGTGCCATCTGCAACTTCGTCCAGCGTTGTCCGACTGCCGACTTCGTAGTTACCGGCCTGATCAGGAATGGCACCGCCGTGTGGGCAGTGACCAGGGTGATCTAGAAAGGCGTCAAGTGCGTCAATCATATGATCACTTGAGCTGTGTTCCAGTTTTTCCGCCTCTTGATGCACTGTTGCCAAAGTGTAGCCTAATTTTTGAAATAGGAAACACTCCCATAAACGGTGTTTACGAACCAGTTCCTCAGCTGCCTTACGACCAGACTTAGTTAGTGAGATCCCAGCATAAGGTGTGTGTGACACCAACCGTTCTTCCACTAATTTATTGATCATTTCAGTAACTGACGCCGCCGCAATGTCGAGACTCAACGATAATTGTTTATTTGAAACTTTTCCAGAAACGCCACCTAATTCAAAAATCATTTTTAGGTAGTCTTCCTTCATAGGAGTCATTTTATTCCACCCGTTAATTTAATTTTGTGCGTTACAACATTTATAGCCCATTTACGCATAAATAACAAGTAAATGACGGCGAAGATAGAGAAAAAGTAAGTGGCGTCACAATTGGTTTTAAGCGATTTTTATATTGTTGAGTGATTGTCACAGTATAAGCATTTAAATTGTCTCTTATTAATGATTGCTTGATAATTATTATGTTGCAGATGATTATCGCTTCATAAGACAAGCGGCGTGCCCTTGTCTTGCAGCATAGGTGCTCATAAGTTTCATTTGACTCACTCTTGAGCTGTCTTTTTTTGAAAACAACAGTGTCGAATTAAACGTATCCTTAATAGTTATTGAGACCAATTTAAAGGAAAAGTATTTTTTGAATAAATAGGGTGGAAAAATAAACTATTTATTGATTGCTTAGAATGATTCTAATATAATAAGTTTAACAAACAACACATAACGAAGGAGAGGGTACCCATGAAAAACCGGCAAAAACTGAGTTTGATCATTTCGGTCGCCGTCATTGCATTAGTGTTGCAATTTATCGCACATCAAGCGCCTGCTGCTCAGTGGTTGATTACAATCGTAGGGGCGGTAATGGCGTTTGGAATGTTGATGGGGATGATTCGAACGCTACGCAGTGGTAAATATGGCGTCGACCTCCTTGCAATTACAGCGGTGGTTGCCACACTTGCCGTTGGTGAGTACTGGGCCGCGTTGGTTGTTTTAGTTATGCTAACTGGCGGCGATGCGTTGGAAGATTTTGCATCACGGCGTGCGAACAGTGAGTTGCAGGCATTACTGGATAAAACACCCGAAGTTGCGCACCGCGTGACAGATGACACCATCACTGATGTCGACGTTGATTCATTAAAGGTTGGCGATCGCTTGCTAATCAAGCCCGGCGAAATGGTTGGGGCTGACGCACATGTCGTTATTGGGACGTCTACGTTTGACGAATCTTCTTTGACCGGTGAGGCACGGCCAGTTGAAAAGGGCGTTGGAGATGAAGTGATGTCTGGTGCAGTGAATGGAGATCAAATCATCACAGTTCAGGTTGACAAACTGGCGGCTGATAGCCAATACCAAAAGATTATTCAATTAGTTCGTGAAGCGGAAGCACGGCCGGCGCATTTCGTGCGCATGGCGGATCGCTACGCTGTGCCATTTACATTGATTGCTTATGTGATTGCGGGAATTGCTTGGTTCATTTCTAAAGACCCAGTTCGTTTTGCGCAAGTGTTAGTGGTTGCGTCGCCATGTCCATTGATTTTGGCGGCACCGACTGCGCTAATTTCTGGGATGTCACGGGCATCACGCAACGGGATCATCGTTAAAACTGGGACAACTCTTGAAAAACTAGCTGATGCGCGTAGTATTTCGTTTGATAAAACTGGGACGATCACGAATGGTGTTCTAAGCGTTGATCAAGTGATACCGGAAGGCTCAACTACAAATGATCAGTTGTTGCAGTTAGCGGCTAGTGTAGAACAGGGCTCGAGCCACATTCTGGCCCGATCATTGGTTGAACATGTTGGTGCACAACATTTGGTACCCGTTAGCGATGTGGCGGAATCTACAGCAAACGGCGTGAGCGCACAGGTTGATGATCATCTTATTAAGGTCGGCAAACTTAGCTTTGTGACCGAAGAAAAGTTATCACCACAGCAGCAAACTGCCGTATATGTCTCATGCGATGGTAAATATTTGGGTGCCATTACGTTTATGGATACCATGCGAGACGAAGCGCCGGCAACCATGAATTGCTTGCGTCGCTTGGGTGTGGATCATATTATGATGTTGACGGGTGATCAACGACAAGGCGCCATGACCATTGCACAGCAGGCTGGCGTTGATGACGTTCACGCTGAGTTATTGCCAGCGGATAAGATTGCTGCGCTCAAACAAGTGCCGAAAAATTTACGACCAGTCATTATGGTCGGGGATGGCGTGAACGACGCACCATCGCTGGCAACCGCTGATGTCGGCATTGCAATGGGAGCCCACGGATCGACTGCGGCTAGCGAGTCCGCTGATGCTGTTATCGTGAAGGATGATTTGAGTCGTGTAGTGAGTGCCCGTATCATTGCCGCGGATACTATGCGAATTGCCAAAGAATCCGTGCTGATCGGGATTTTCGTTTGTGTCGGCCTGATGTTGATTGCGGCTACTGGAGTTGTGCCCGCATTAATCGGTGCCTTGTTGCAGGAAGTCGTGGACACTGTGTCGATCCTTTCTGCATTGCGGGCTCGTCGTGGTAAGAAACGACCAGCAAGTCAGTTAGCCGGATTAAAAGCGGACATCGTTAATGCCTAGGCATGGAATCGAGGAAAAGATGACGGTGATCGAACAATATATCGCGGATCAGCCAGCAGAACGGCAGGCGCGATTGAACGAATTATACGTATTGTTGAAGGCAGAGTTGCCTAATGCACAAGAGAAAATCTCGTACGGTATGCCAACATTTTATGGTCAACGTAACATTATTCATTTTGCGAATATGAAGCACCATACCGGTTTGTATCCTGGCGCGGAACCGATTGCGTTGATGCAAACGGAGTTAAGTGATTTTCATACTAGCAAGGGTGCTATTCAACTGCCACTAGACAAGCCATTGCCGGTTGACCTAATCAAAAAAATTGCTCAGTTGGCTTTGGTACGTGAGCAACGGTAGATTGTGGCTGTCGTGACAGCTTTCGCTGCCGGTTGGCAACATTGACACGCCGCCGTGGGACCGGTTCAAGCCTTCAAAAACCGAAGTCTTTCACCTCGCCGTCGAGCCTCGTGAAGCCCGCGAGTCTTGACGTCCGTCCGTGATGTAAATCTGAGCAAAATCACTCAGATTAACATCACCTGCACGGCTTGGTGTCAATGTTGCCGTCCTCTCGCTCACATAGCAGTGGGCACCACGTCACCACTAAACTAGACAACACCACGTTCAGACATTGTCTAATTTCTGGTAATGCTGTCTAGATGTGGAAATTCCTGTGATTTTTCACAACGCTAGAGTTGTTCCCATATGTGAGATAGTTAAAAATCTTTAGAGCGGGCTTTGGTTATGTAGTGGAGCTGACCGGCGACAGAGTTTCGGTGTCGACAATACTTAATGGCGGGGGCTTGGCCATTTAGTATTGTGGGACGACTTGTGAGACGTACTGTGGCTCAGAATCGAGGTTGAAAACCGCGGCTTTTGCGGGTTGAGACCGGTCCTCACGGAAACGGCGTCGCAGGTCGGCGTAACGGACGAATATTATGTACAAAAAGTAGCGTCCAGACTATCAAAAAGTTGATAATCTGGACGCTGTTTTTTGAATGAATCAAAGAGAGGGCGGAAAAACTTACTGCACTTTGACAGTATTTTCAGTCAGTGCGGTTGCCAGTCGTTGAATGCCAGCAGTGATTTGTTGTTCATCAACACCGGAAAAGTTCAACCGCAGGCCATTGTGTACGTTTTGATGAGCGAAGAAGACTTGACCGGGAACGTAACTGATATGTGCTTGCGGCATCACAACATCCTGTAACAATGCTTGTGTGTCGACATTTTCTGGCAGTGTCAACCAAACGAAGAAACCACCGTCAGGGCGTGTGAATTTAACTGTGTCTGGCATGAATTCGGTCAGTGCGTTAAGCATCGCATCTAGTCGATTGCGATAGGTAGTCAGCATGTTAGCCACATGTTGGTTTAAGTCGTTGTTATCCAAAAAGGCAGACACAGCATGCAACATAATGGCTGGTGATTCAAGATCACTGGTTTCTTTCAGTTGACGCAGTTTATTGATGACCATTTCATCCGCGACCACCCAACCGGTACGCAAACCTGGCATTAAAATTTTTGAGAAGCTGCTGATGAAAATAACACGACCATGGCGGTCAAAGGATTTAATAGCTGGCAATGAGTGACCGTGGTACCGCAAATCGCGGTATGGTGTATCTTCAAGAATGTAGAAGTGATATTCTTCAGCTAGTTCAACCAACCGCTTCCGTTTGGCAACGGACATCGTAACACCGGTGGGATTATGAAAATCAGGCACTGTGTAGACCAGTTTGATATTGGGATGGGTTTTCAACAATGAGGTGAGTGCATCAACATCCATACCGTCGTCTTCCATTGGCACGTCTAAGTAAGTAGGACCATATTGATCAAACGAAGCGAGGGCACCAACATAAGTAGGCGTTTCGACAGCGACTTCATCACCAGTGTCGAGCAGCAACTTGGCTACTAAATCAATTGCTTGCTGGCCGCCTTGGGTGACCAATACATTATCAGCCGTGGCATTGATGCCGGCCGTTTGGTGAACGCGATTGGCCAGTTGTTGACGAAGGTGAACGGGGCCAGCGACCTCTTGATACTCAAATAAGTGGTTACCCGCAGTATCGATGGCGGTGTTAAAGGCGTTTTGCATTTGTGCGGTTGGAAACAGGTCAGGATTGGGATTGCCAGCGGAAAATTTAATCCCGTCTGGACCTAACTGCCCACCAAATAACTGTGCCAAACGACTTTCTGTGCCAATGGCGGCACGATCTGCAAATAATTCACTCATAACTGTCGCTTCCTCTCTTTTACTTGTTGCCAAGTATAAAGGATATTATTGAATAAATAAAACTCAACTTTTTCAATTTAAAGTGAATTTAATTCATCATAAAATTAAAACCCATGTGTTCATACCAACAAAACAACATCGTTGAAAAAACACGATTACAAGTGTAAACTTTACTCATTGGAACTAGTTAAAGATGACGAAAGGTGGTTATCAACATGGAAGCCACAGTAAAACTTGAAATTAGTGATGCGGAATGGGAAGTAATGCGAATTGTGTGGACGTTAGGTGAATCGAACAGCCGCCAGATTACCGAAATTTTAGCTGACAAGATGGGCTGGAAGTCAGCCACAGTTAAGACACTACTGGGGCGTTTGGTTAAGAAGCAGGCGCTCACAACGAGAAAGGACGGTAACGCATTCATTTATACGCCGTTGGTTGCTGAACAAGATGCCATGGATAGTGCAACACGCGCTTTGTTTGGCCACCTGTGTCAGATGAAAGTCGGTCAAACGTTAGCTGACTTGATTGATGATCTGACGCTCAGCAAGGCAAACATTGCTGACCTGCAAGCTCAATTGGCGGAAAAAGCGAAGACGGCCCCAGAGACGGTAGCATGCGATTGTTTGCCAGACGGCTGCGATGTCATGAAGCAGGAAGCCTAATTAAATATTTGTCTTGACGAAAGGGAACTGTTTGGCGTAATGGCCAGCCAGTTCTTTTTTTCATGAAATCACGAAACTTATGACTTGACGATTTTCGTTTACGATTGTAAACTGTACCTATCGATTACAAATGTAAACGCAAAAATATAAGCGTCAAGGGAGGCACATGATGAACAACATGTCGATGGGTCATGAGATGAAGCACGACGAAATGAATCAGGATGATATGCAGATGGCTGGGCATGGCATGATGCATATGGGTAATCTCAAACGGAAGTTTTGGGTGTCCTTAGTCTTAACGATTCCGATTATTTTATTAACGCCAATGATGGGTGCACGTTTGCCGTTCCAATTGTCGTTTCCAGGTTCTGACTGGGTGGTGGCGTTAATCGGGACCATTTTGTTCTTCTATGGTGGGGCACCATTCTTTTCCGGAGCCGTTGACGAATTGAAAACGCGCAAGCCAGCGATGATGGCGCTGATTGCTATGGGTATTTCCGTTGCGTACATTTACAGTATTTATGCCACAATCGCGAACAATGTGTTCGACGTGAAGCCTATGGTGATGAATTTCTTTTGGGAATTGGCAACGTTGATCGACATCATGCTACTAGGTCACTGGATTGAAATGAACGCAGTGATGAATGCCGGTTCAGCGGTTGATTCACTGGCCAAACTCTTACCGAACACTGCACACAAGATCGTCAATGGACAGACACAGGATGTTCAAGTCAACGAATTGGCCGCGGGTGATCATGTGTCAGTAAGAGCGGGTGAACAGATTCCGGCTGACGGTGTGTTGGTAAGTGGAACCACTAGTGTTAACGAAGCCATGGTTACGGGTGAGGCCAAACGGATTGAGAAGAAGGCCGATGATAAAGTTATTGGCGGCTCAGTCAACGGTGATGGCACGTTTGAAATGACGATTACCGGAACAGGCGATTCAGGTTATTTAGCGCAAGTTATGGATTTGGTGGCCAATGCGCAACAGTCGAAGTCAGAACAGGAAAACATGGCTGATAAAGTTGCTGGGACGCTGTTTTACGCAGCATTATTGGTCGCCATCGTAGCCTTTGTGACATGGCTATTCATCGGTAATTTGGCGCTGGCACTATCTGTGGCAGTGACGGTGCTCGTGATTGCCTGCCCGCATGCGCTCGGTTTAGCAATTCCGCTGGTCGTTGCCCGAAGCACTTCTATTGCTGCCCGTAATGGTTTGTTGATCCGCAATCGAGACGCAATGGAGCGTGTTAAAACATTAAAGTACGCCTTGATGGATAAGACGGGGACCCTAACTGAAGGAAACTTTGAGGTGCATGCTGTTGGCAGTTTAATTGATGGCGTGAGCGATGATGCGGTATTGGCCCAGTTGGCTGGTCTGGAAAATGGGTCTAGCCATCCATTAGCAGTTGGTATTTTGAACGCGGCCAAACACCGCCAAATTACAGCGGCAAAAGTAAGTGACATTGCTCAGATTACCGGTGTCGGCGTGCAGGGCCGTGCAGATGGTCATAAGGTGGCCATTGTCTCGGCCACATATCTGAACCAGCAGGGAATAGCTTACGACCACCAGCAGTTTGATGAACTTGCTAGTTCAGGCAATTCTGTTAGTTATTTGCTTGTAGATGATCGATTAACTGGTTTTGTGGCGCAGGGGGATGAAATTAAACCAGCTGCCAAACACATGATCAGTATGTTAAAAAAGCAACACATCGTGCCCGTTATGTTAACGGGTGATAACGAACAAACGGCTCAAGTGGTTGCCAAACAATTGGGTGTCGACGAAGTGCGAGCGCAATTGATGCCAGAGGATAAGGAGAAAATTGTTCGCCAGTATCAGGAAGATGGTTCCGTCATGATGATTGGTGATGGGGTTAACGACGCGCCAAGTTTAGCGCGTGCAGATATTGGTGTGGCGATTGGCACGGGCACAGATGTGGCGATTGATTCGGCCGACGTTGTGTTGGTTCGCAGCGACCCTAACGATGTTGTTGAATTCTTGAATTTAGCTCGTAAGACAACTGGTAAGATGACAGAGAACCTCTGGTGGGGGGCTGGTTATAATATTTTAGCCATCCCATTGGCAGCAGGGGTCCTGGCACCGTTGGGCTTTATCTTGAGCCCAATGCTCGGGGCAGTGTTGATGTCTCTAAGTACAGTGATCGTAGCGATTAACGCGATGACACTGCGGGTAAATAAACAAGCTGAATAATTTAAAGACCACAATTCCGATTTGTTTCAGAATTGTGGTCTTTTTATGAGACTAAATGCTTCTTTTTCTGTCATCCTCATGGAATTATGAGTTTTTCCTTGTGTAACCAATTTCTTTAAATCTTGGACTCGCTGTAATTCGTTCAAATAGGTGAATATCGAGTACATTTCTTTGCCAAAAAATGTTAGTGGATTTAATATCAATCAGGTTCACTAATATGCTTTTATCACTTGGGAGGGATGCTATGGGTCTTAATGAGCCCCTAAGTCGTGAATGTCTCATCAATTTGGTGATTGCGTTTATAGGACTTAGTCGCTGCGAATACTCATATGTACTCAAGGAGGGATTAAATAATTGGTAATTAAATATTCCTAATTTTCGAAAAAAGATAATCTGGTTGGAAGGTAGAGAATACTATTGTATTTCTATCAGTAGTTTTGAAAGTATTTAAATATAATTAATAGGCAAGGAGATATTTTTATCATGAAAAACAAGATTGCAACGGGCCTAATTTTAGCAGTGCTACCAATGACTTTAGCAACTGTCGGTACTACAAATGTAAAAGCTGATGCGACACATGCCACGACGTTTGAAATGAAAAGAAACGATATGAGTAAGACGTCTGGTGCCATCGTTGGAAGCTATAATAGTAAGGACAAGAAGGTTGTTGGAGCAACCTTGCCTGGTAAGTCTGTGTCATTCAAGGTCTCTATGTTGAAAGGAGACTCAACATACTTGCATTTTGCCTTTATGCACGCCGCATCTGGATCAAAGGGTTGGTATTTTGCCCCAATGTCAGCAGATGGAATCAAATTAAGTAAGGCAGACTTTAAAGATGGTAAGAGTATAAATATTACGAATAAAATCGGATTGTTTGCGGCTCCGGACGCAAGCACGGTGAAGTCAGTCAAAGCAAATGACGGTAAGCTGAAATACAAAAAGACTTCAAAGTTCCTAAAGGCGACTGTTAAAGAAAACGATGGCAAATATACGGTTACTATCAAAAACATGTCTAAGGGCAATTACAAAACGCCATTTTCATCTGGTGTTTGGGGTACCGAAATGAATGGATCAAAGGCTTTTGACCACACGCCATCAGCAGCATTAAGTAAGCTCGCTACGATGGGACACCGTGACGATTTACTAAAGACAGCCGAAATGAAATAAGGTAGATAAGGCATCACACTGGGCTTGAAGTTAGGGATATTTAAATCCACACGAAGATGTAGTTATTTGAGTACATGGTCTATAAAAAATAAATCTCATATTCTGGCAATAATCACCTCACGAGTGATAGATGAGTTATGATAGTTCATCTGTCACCCGTGTGTCACCCGTGAGGGGATTTTTTATTCACTGTGAAGCCGTTTTGTTGATTATTATTACCAGCACAACGGTTAGCGGTGACCATCATATTTAAGTGTTGTTATTTTTCTGTGGGGTTACTTCTAAAACATACCGATATGTTTTGATCTTCGCCTTAGATAATTTGCAGCAAATTGAAATGTTTAACAAGCCTGCCAGTATTGATGTCCTTGAGTACAGTGATCGTAGCGATTAACGCGATGACACTGCGGGTAAATAAAATAAGCTGAATAATTTAAAGACCACAATTCCGATTTGTTTCAGAATTGTGGTCTCTTTATACCGTTAATTTAAGTTGGCATGCCAAACAGCGGACTAAAGGGCTTATTTGCCCGTTGTTTCGTTTGTTATAGTTGTGCTTTCAGTTTCACTGTTAACCGTCTTTGAGTCGCCACCATCATCGTTGGGATTAGTCGTAGGCGTTGGGTCAGCTAAGTAACGGTTAGGTCGTTTGGACTTCTTGGCTAGCAATCCCCATTCAATGAGTTCGAGGATGAAGAATATCAGTAATGCCAGAAATCCCCACTCAAAATTGGCCATGGCAGCGTTCACGTGACCATTCTGGTAGTTCACGACTAACAAGATCAATTCGTACATGGTAGTTAAGAAGAGTAGCAAACGGACTATCCACAGGCCAATCAACCAATGTGCTGACCAATTGAAGTCGTGGGAGCGACGAACCGCAATGGTGAATTTGGGGATGAGCGTTGCCAACATGAAAATAATGGCAAGAATGACAAACGTATTGGCGAATACACTGTTCTCACCACCGGCAAACAGCCAGTGGGTAAGGTGAGGATTTCCAGTCCCCACCCGGGCTGACGGATGGTCATTGAAATCAAAGGCTCGCAGATATTGCATGGCCTGAAACAGGATTTCAAAAAAGAAGTTAACCAGAAAAGCCCACCAAAATTCGGCCCGGGTCGCAACACCCTTAATATGAAATGATTGTTGCCAAAACTTTTTGTACGCGACTAACATGATGTTTCCCCTCACATTTCTTAGCAGAATTATACCATGCGACCCCGCAATAAAAAGTAAAGCAACCCTTAATTCTGACTTTACTAGCCTAAATTTGTATAATAGCGTCATGAGAAAGAAGGCGAACCATGATTTTTGAAAAGTATCATCCAATCATGACCAAACATTATGAGTTAGACTGGCTAACCACATTCAAGGTGAAGGAAGTCTTTGAATTGCGCCATGATTCTAATATAGCAAGGCTGGTCAATCGAGATGTTGATGCAACCATCATGGACACGGCTGCTCACGTTAACCGTGTCATGAGCAAGATTATGAACAATGACGCGTTGGTATGGGGCATTGGTGACAAGCGGACGGGTGAATTTTTAGGGACGTTTGGGTTCGATTCTTTTACAGTGGATCGCAAAAACGCAGCAATTACGTTTGAACTATTGCCGTCTGCTCAGCGTCAGGGTGTCATGAGTGAAGTGCTGAGTCATATGCTGTCATTTGCATTTGATGAGCTCGATCTTCAAAAGGTTATTGCAACCGTGCAACCAGCCAATGTTCAGGCCGTCATGCTCTTGAAGGGGCAGGGCTTCATGTTGGGTCGCGAGACGACGGGTGAGCTACAGCTTGAACTGAAACAAGACGAACGGTAATTTTGGATAAAACAAAGTTTACCAAAATCTGATAAAAGCGCTACAATGAAACCAACGAGCCGTCCCCACAATGCGTGGGACTTAATGGCGCCCGTTTCTTTTCCATTTAAAAGAGGCGAATATCATGGCTAAATTGAGTAAGGAAGAACGTAAGGCTTTGATCGAAAAGGCCGAAGAAGATCGTGCTAAGAACCCAAAGCCAGAATCAAAAGAATCTGGTTTTGCCACGATTGATGCAGATGCAAAGAAGTTGGAAGGCGAAAACTAGTTTTCCAACGTGGTTGCTTACATAGGTAAGCGTGCCGAGTGATAACAATTGTTGTCGCTATTAATAAAAATAAGGTTAAATGATGCATATTAAATGTGTCATTTGGCCTTATTTTTATTTATGTCATGACTGTGCAGACTAGTATCAGTTGTTGTTAACTGATGTGCGTCTGTATTTTGTTAGGATATGAGCTGGAGGACGGTAACAGTGATACCGAGCCGTGATGGTGATGTTAATTAGATGGTTTTTCCGAATTTACATCACGGACGGTCGCAGAGACCCGGTTTTTCACGGGGCTATGCGACGAGGTGAGAGACCGTGAACTTCGTGCTCGATCCGGTCCCACGGCGAGCGTGTCACTGTTGCCAACCGTAAGCGCAGGCCAAGCACGATAAAGTACCTCACCACATATTAAGACATCCTCAATGTGTCACTCAAAAATCGCATGCAAAACATGGAATGCGGTATAATTTAGCTAACAATCAACAAACGTTTGGAGGCGAATTGTCATGGCAGATGCATTGGAATTAGCACGTCGGGTTCGCAATGGCGAAGTGACCAGTGAGGCCTTGGTCGAAGCAGCTTTTGCACGGATCGCAGCGACCAACGATGACTTGAATGCAGTCGTTCACACGCGCCGTGAAAAAGCGCTGTCGGAGGCCCGCCAGTTGCAGGATCTCGGTCGGCCCTTTTTAGGCGTACCATTGTTGCTGAAGGATCTCGGACAAAATTTAAAAGGCGAGCCAGCCACGCTGAGTGCACGCCTATTCAAAGATGAGATTGCGGGCAAAACAGATAACTTTGTTGCCGCATTGCAGGATGCCGGTTTTATTATAATCGGTCAAACGAATGCGCCAGAGTTTGGCTTCAAAAACATTACTGATCCGGTGCTGTATGGTAAAACGCGAAATGCGTGGGATCGCGACTATTATCCTGGTGGTTCATCTGGTGGCGCAGCGACAAGTGTTGCAGCCGGTTATGTGCCACTAGCAGCTGGTAATGATGGTGGTGGATCAATCCGCATTCCAGCCTCGTTTTCTGGCTTGATTGGATTGAAACCCACACGTGGGCGAGTGCCTGTCGGTCCTGATGGCTGGCGTGGCTGGGCCGGCGCGTCCATTAACTTTGCGTTGACGCATTCAATTCGTGATACAGCTGCCCTATTAGACTGGTTGCAAACGTACCAACCGGAGGCACCATTTAGTACGCCGGTTAACCTACAAGGGTTCGCTGCGCAACTCTGGGATCAGCCAGCTCATCTGAGAATTGCTTACAGTACAAAATCACCCGTTGGCACGCCTGTTTCTAAGGCGGCTGTGCAGGCGGTTGAAGACGCTGTGACATTCTTACGGGAACAGGGCTACGAAGTGGTCGAAAAGAGCAATCCATTGGATGGTGCGGCACTCATGCGGTCTTACTACATGATGAATGGTGCTGAAACCGCCGCAATGTTTGATTCTGTTAATCAGGCCTTAGGACGTTCGGTTGGGCCAGATGATATGGAACGGTTGACGTGGCTGATCTATCAGGCAGGGCTAGGTGTCACTGGCGCACAGTATAGTCAGGCAATGGGTCTATGGGATCAAGCCAGTGCACAGATGAATGACTTTTTGGATACGTATGATCTGTATCTCACCCCAACGACTGCTTACCCGGCACCACGTTTGGACAATCCTTTGGTGGATCCAGATATAGATGCTCAGATCGATCATGTGACGCGGATGAAATCATCTGAGCGTTTGCAACTGTTGTGGGATTATTTTGAACAGGCGCTGACATTGTCGCCATTTACACAACAGGCTAATTTAACAGGACAACCGGCTATCAGTTTGCCAACATTTGTGACTGACGCAGGATTACCAATCGGCATTCAGTTTACCGCCCGTAAAGGTGATGAATTGGCAGTGTTGCGCATTGGCCGTTTGTTTGAACAACAACATCAGCTAAAATTACCCACTTTTGAAGAGGAATGACAGGATTTAATAATGGATGAAGCAATGTATGATTTAACAATTATTGGCGGTGGTCCCGTGGGCTTATTTGCCGCTTTTTACGCAGGTTTGCAGGAGTTAAAAACGCAAGTTGTTGAAAGCTTGCCCCAGGTTGGTGGCCAATTAACCACGTTGTACCCGGAAAAACGGATTTTGGATGTGGCCGGTTTTAGCCACGTAACCGCCCAAGAATTAGTCGACAGATTAGTGGCACAAACGAGTGAATTTCCTGTTACGATAAAGACGGAAACAACAGTGACGAACGTGAGTGGTCAACTGGGTGATTTCACGATCACGACCAACAAGGATGTGACGCATTCTAAGGCCGTTTTAGTGACTACAGGTAATGGCGCTTTTACGCCGCGCAAACTGGCTGTGGATAACGCAGAGGCTTTTGAGGGGCGTAATCTTTGGTACTTTGTGCCGAAGGTCGCTCAATTTAAGAATCATGACGTGATGATTGCCGGTGGTGGAGATGCGGCCATTGATATTGCATTGATGTTAGAACCGGTAGCTCATCATGTGTATTTGATGCACCGACGTGATTCATTTCGGGCCTTGCCACACAGTGTGACTAGGCTAAATGAATCCGGTGTTGAAACAGTTACGCCTTATCTCGTGAGTGGACTGACGGCAAATGGCAAGCAGGTGACAGTTGACTTAAAAGAAATGAAAACAGACAATCATCGAACGGTTACTGTGGATGATCTGGTTGTGAATTATGGCTTTATCTCAGATCACAGTGTGTTTGAAAACTGGGACCTGCAGTTTGATCAAAACAGGCAACAAGTGGCTGTCGATGGTAGCATGAAAACTAGCGTTGACGGCATTTACGCCGCTGGTGATACGGCCAGCTACGATGGTAAAGTGGCCTTAATTGCGACGGGATTTGGTGAAGCGGCTACGGCTGTCCACGCCGCTGCATTTGCTATCGATCCACACCATCGTGGTCCAGTGCACAGTACGTCGGTTCATTTACCCAACGAATAGTCGATAAAAACGATATTTTAACAATTATTGTTTTTATCACTTTATGTCGGTCAAAAAACGGCTATAATAATATCTACTAATGTCTTTTTAATCTATAGTAAAAGCCCTGTGAAAGGATGTGCTTCACATTAAAAAAGTTATGAGTTGGGTGTGGCCAATTTTAATTGGTTTTGCCATTGCAATGTTAGTTAAATGGCTGCTGATTGCGCACGTACGTGTCGATGGGCCCTCAATGTTGCCTAACCTTCAGAATGACGAGCGGGTGTGGGCCTTTAAGCAGGCGCCATTAAAGCATGATCGGGTCATCGTGTTTAAGGCTTACGGTGTGGACCCACAGGCGACTGATACTAAAGTTATGTATGTTAAGCGGATTATTGGAATGCCTGGGGATACGATTGATTATCACGCTGATGGGAAGTTATACGTGAACGGGAAGTTTGTTTCCCAGAGCTATATCACTAAAAAGCAACAACAGGCTGGTACACTAACGGCTTTACCACATAACGGTAATGACTACAAAGGCTTTAATCTAAAAACACTTAGCTATGATGAAAACTGGACGCGTAATGCTGGCGTCACTAAAGTTCCCAAGGATAGTTATTTTGTTCTCGGGGATAATCGTGCTGTGTCAAACGACAGTCGGTACTATGGATTTGTACCTAAGAGCAAAGTTGTTGGTGTCGTTAAGGCCTATCCGTGGTCAGAGCATCATGAGCAAATTAACGTAAAATGAATTTATTTTAGTTGAAGAAGGGACGATAACGCCAAGTTTAGGCATTATTGTTCCTCTTTTTATGCAATAAATTTGGTTAAATGGGTATAATATTAATAAGTTTATGGTATTTTTTAGGTTTCTCAACTACAATTAAGTACAATTCATTTCATAAGTTTAACTTTAATCACTTGGGCAAAGCTATAAGTGGATCAAAGACAACTGGGTTTATTACAGTAATTTTTGAGAAAAGGGGTTCTCGTAATGTCCGAACCAATGAATAATCAGGAAAATGTTGATGCAATGGTTGCAGTATTGTGTGATCACTACGTTAACGAAGTTTATGTTGCTAACCGTGCGGCAATTAATTTTGTTAATCATTTCGGCCTTAATTTACAAACAGCCGTTTTGTTGAGACGAATCGCTGCAAACAAAGGGATCACCGTTTCGCAACTTACCAAGGAAACACCATTTTCAATGAGTGTTGTGTCGACGCAAATTGGTAAGCTATTAAAGGATGATCAGGTTGAAATGAAAACGACAGCCGATGATCGCCGGACCAAATTGGTTTTCTTAACCAATAAGGGTGTTCGTTTGCATCACAAGATTGAAAAGTCAATTCGTGAATCAGTTGAAAGTTTAGGCGACACCATTTCAATTGAAAAAATCGATGATGCAATCAAGTTAATTGAACAACTTGGCGCATCCTTACCGACCTTCGAATAAAAAAGACATCAATGCGGATATTTATAGCGTGTTGGTGTTTTTTTGTGCGCCGGAAAATGGTGATTATCTGACCGCTTATGGTTGCAAGCTTGCACGTCGTTTAAATGTTGACTTCTGTCATAACAGGGCAGTTACCCAGTTCTTTAGCGATAAATAATGTGTTTTACAAAGAAGCAATCTGATTCCTTCTCATCATCACGGTTTTAATCGCTTATTATGATTGCCTCACATCAGCACGTTGATATATTTTTAGTGATATGATTATAAAATCATAAGAGATTCCAGCGAAATTAAAGTGACCGATAAAACTTTAATAAATGATGGAGAACTTCGGTCATCGAATAACACTAAATTGCTGAACGCGGAGGTGAGCTGATATGGGGAGACAGGGATTAACGACAAACATAGGATTGCGACGCTGGTTTTTCGTGCAGGTAATCATTCAAGAGCTTATTTTGATTGTGGGGCGTGTCGTGCTCCATCAAAATCGAACTGCGGTGGCGGTGTTACTGGATGTGATGCTGGCATTAAATTTATTAGGATTGATTTTGTTGGCTCCAAGCGAGGAAACATTAGCAAATCGTCATTGGTTTAAACGTTTTTTGTATCGTTTCAATCACTATGGTCAAGTATTTGTTCAGACGGTTACAGTTTCATTGGTACTTATGGTATTGGCGGGCATCTGTGTGAAGCGGTTGCACGTTAACGCTAATGCTGCTGCGATCGTAGTCTTTATCATGTCATTGCTGGTTTATATTCCTATCGGTGTGTTTGCATACGGCCGCATTGAATCATTGGTTGGCCGGATTGTGGTCCTCTTCTCAGTTGGGTTTGAGGTCATCGTGGCTGCGCCAGAAATTGCGGTCATGGCGTTTGAAAAGGCATTGGCGCCAGTAGTAAAAGACTTGGCAACCAGTGGTTTTGTTGGTGCCTTTAGTTTCGTGATTATTACGGGCTTTGCAATGAAAGTTTGGGGATTCCGTTTGCCTCGATTTGGGTTTTCCAGAACGGCGCAGTGGTGGATCGTCGTTTTACTGGCATTGTTTTGTGTTGGCTACGTCATTTTTAATAGTTTTGACGCAGGAACATCGTTTAGAACGCTGTGGAAATTCGACTTTCACATGAAGTCACCGACCTTCAAGATGATGTTAAACGGAGTGGAACCTGGGGTCGTGGAAGAATGGCTACTTCGCTTTGCTACGCTTAGTCTCATGACGCGTGCGTTTGAGTTTTCACGTCATCAGTTTGGTTGGTCTGTGGCCGTTACCAGTATTTTGTTTGGCTTATTTCATCTGCCAAACGCACTTCAGGGGCAAAGCTGGTCGGCTACATTTGAACAGGCGCTTTCGGCAGCCAGTATCGGTTGTTTGTTAGCCGCTTTGTATTTGTACACACGTGCTTTGTGGTGGCCGATGCTATTCCATTTCAGCGTTGATAGCTTTGCGTTTATGAGTAGTGGCACCCAGACAATGGGGAAACCGGGGATGTTTGACTGGTGGATGACTGTTATCCTAGCCATTATCTTTATCGCCATCACCATTTTCTTACTGACAGGTGAGCGGGGCCGCAATGCCAAACGGAATTTCCCAGAGTTTACTGGGAATGGGTTGTTTTTCGGCGGTTCGGTTGCCCTTCAAACGTTTCCGACCCGTTAGTTACCGATTTAGGTTGATGTGAGTCATTGCTGGACGTCGCTTGCGGTTGCCAACATTGACACGCTCGCCGTGGAACCGGTTCAAGCCCGAAGTTCACGGTCTTTCACCTCGCCGTAAAGCCTCGTGAAGACCGCGAGTCTTTCCGACCGTCCGTAACCTAAATTCGGTCAAATCACCGAATTAACGTTATCTTCACGGCTCGGTGTCAATGTTGGCGCCCTCCAGCTGACATAACCGGAAATCATTATCTAACAGTAAATGGGCTGTTGATTAATAATCTACTACATGAGTGAAGATGACCGAAGACATAGTTCCGTGTCGGCAACACTTGGCGGCAGGGGTTTGGCCGCTTAGTGTTGCGGGATGACTTATGAGACGTGGGCTTCGGCTCATAATCAAGGTTAAAGACTCCGGGTTTAAGGATGCTGAGACCGGTCCCCACGGAACAGCGTTTTCGGTCAGCGAAGCGGTTGTCATCAAGAACGTTATGTCGCAGACAATTTAGAAGTAAACAAATACCCATCGCAATGGTTAATTTCCGTTTGCGATGGGTATTTGTGTGGTATTGAAATGGATCAACGCCCCTTGTCATCAACCTCAGGGGCATCCGTGTGGTATAACCCTTCGATTGATTTATTGCCATTTTGACTGTACAGCGAGGTGCTACCGACACCGCGATCGCGTTCGATCTGCTCGGCTTTCTGTAACCCCTTCGTATACTTATATTTACTAGGATCAACTGGGGTAAAACCATCTGGTTTGTAGAATCGCAATAGGTTCTTTTGATTCAATGAATCAGACAGGCTTAGTTCCTTGGTCACCTTGGCCTGTTCGGCATCTGTGTGTTTCTTCTGTGCAGCTGTTAGGTTAGCAGGTTGACCAGTTTTGTTGTTGTAAATGGTGCCGGAAAGAGACGTGTAAGTCGGCGTCACAAAGTCTTGGTTACGGAAAGCCACGACTTGATCATGGTGTTTGGAGAAGAGGTCGGTACCAAACTGAACGTACTTTTTGGAGTTGATGCCCAATAAGTGGAGCAGTGTTGGTTCAACGTCAATTTCACCACCATATTGATGCTCGATCTTACCATGACCATTGCCCGGAATATGAACCATAAATGGCACACGTTGTAGTTGGGCGTTGTCAAAATTGGTCCAGTTGTCTGGATCCTTCCCAAGGACACTGGCGAGATTCTTGTTTTCTGAATTGGAAATCCCGTAATGATCCCCATAGATGACGATCATTGACTTGTTATACAGTCCCGAGGACTTCAGGAAGTTGAACAGTTCCTCAACGGATTGGTCCAAGTAGTGGTTCGTGACAAAGTAGTTATTAACCGCGGAGTCATCGGTATCAGTCGTTTTGAAGTTGGGATCTTGATCCTCTTTGTTTAATTCGAACGGAAAGTGGTTCGTAACGGTCAGATATTTAACATAAAACGGCTGTTGCAGATGTTGAAGGTACTTCACAGAGTCGTCAAATAACAGTTTGTCCTTCAACCCATAACCCATGGAACGATCACCGCTGTGATTGTAATACGGTTGTGAGAAGAAGTATTGATAGCCCAAATTTGGATATACGTTATTTCGGTTCCAGAATGTTGGCACGTTACCATGGAAAACGGCAGTGGTGTACTTTTCGGGTGACTGTTCGAGAATCGCCGGTGCGGCTTGGAAAGTTTCGTCGCTGCCCAGTTGGGCAAACAACGACCCCTGTGGCAAACCGTACGTACCAGCTTCTAGCATGTTTTCTGCGTCAGACGTTTTCCCTTGACCCACTTGATGAAAGAAATTATCAAACGCATAGGTGTCCTTAGAGTGATAAATGCTGTTTAAAAATGGCGTGACTTCTTTACCATTAACTTTTTGGTCAATCGAAAATTGTTGGAAACTTTCAAGGTGAATCACAATCACGTTGCGGCCCTTAGCGGCACCAAACATCGTTTTATTTGGCGCGGCATAATGTTTCTGCGTAAAGTCAGTGACATCCTTTAGTTCTGACTTGGTGGCTGCGGCCCGCATTGAGGATGTGTGCCATTCACTAGCACCATCGTAAGCGGTGAAAAAGTCTAGTCCGAGGTACTTAACCACATATGTCCGGTCAAACGTCCGCGTCATTAATTGAGAACGGTCCATTTCAGCGACAGCTAAGTTGAATGTAATAAACATAAGAGCAAACGACGTCACGGCGAAGCCGGTCTTTTTCGGCAGTGCTAGTTTGTCAAACTTCAACCAACGAAAGGCAAACAGCAGAATTAAAATGACTAAGTCCAGCCAATAAAGGACATCATGGGGCATGGTCAGGGCGAGCGAACTGCCTGATAAGCCTTGATTGACTTTGTCGTAACCGGTCATTGTCGAAACTGTCATGTAATCGGTGAATTCACGGAAGTAAATCACGTTCAGATAAAGTAAGACAGTATTTAAAATGTAGGTTAACGTCAAGATTGGATAAAAGAACCGCGCCCGCCGTGCATAGAAAGCGAGGCCGAATAATAGAAGGCTGGTTCCAATCGGATTGATGGCGACAATAAAGGCTTGAACGGGATCACTAATGGAAATGTGAAAATCGATCGCGTATGCCAACATTGTTTTGGCCCAAAAGACAAAGACCAGAAGCCAGAACAAACCGATTCGGGTGTTAAGTTTTGCTTGCAGCTTACGCATGAATCAAAGTCCTCTTTTTAAATTTACTCGTCAAAAAGCATATGACATAGTTTACCACGTCGGCCAATGGCTGTTCACTATTGGCAAATTGACCTTACGCAAACTTTAACCGGCTAAAGAATGTTTACGTTCCGCAAAGAAGCCCGTCAATTTTACTTAACAACGGTACCGTCGTGTATAATAGAGTCTAGAAAACATTAAAATTTGGGGGTTATCAACATGGCATCAGTGACACTGTATTTAGTCCGTCATGGACAAACTTATTTTAATATTTACAACAAACTGCAGGGTTGGAGCAATTCACCGCTGACCGACAAGGGTCTAGCAGATGCTAAGTCAGCTGGTGAACGGTTAGCTAATGTGTCGTTTGCTGCGGCCTATTGTTCTGACACAACACGGGCGCAACAAACGGCGGCAACAATCTTGACTGAAAATAATGTTTCAAATGTCAAACAGCCGATTAGCAGTCCATTTTTCCGCGAGCAGTTTTATGGTTCTTTCGAAGGCGAAAACATGAATTACGTGTGGGATCAAGTTGGCCGTCCACATGGATTAAATGGGTTTAAAGAAATTGAAGAAAAATATTCAATTGCCAAAGCGAAGGACTTCATGAAAGAGGCCGATCCCTTTCATGATGCCGAAAGTAACGATGAATATTGGCACCGAATCGATCGTGGTTTTGATTTAATTCGTGAAAACGATGATCTTTCTGATGGCGATAATGTACTCGTTATCAGTCACGGCAATACGTTGCTCAGTCTGATGGAGCGTTACGGTGGCGGCAAGTACGATCTCAGCGTCCGTCCAGAAAACGGCAGTGTGACCCGCCTCGCCCTCGATGATCAGAAGATTACAGTGTTGGGGTATAACGAGAAGTGAGCGTGACAAGCCCGGGTTTGAAGCCGAGCAACAACAGGAATTGACGATTGTGCAGGTGCTTTTTGCCTGTGCAATGGTCAGTTTCAGTTGTGCACAGGCTTTAGGGCTGGGAGCGCGTTATGGCTATGTAGCAGCCGAGAATCAAGCGGTCTTTGCTTGGTTTTCATCAGCTTCGGGTTATGCACAGCCTTCTGGGCGACAGTGACACGTTTTGGCTATATGGTAGTTTTGCCTGCGCAATCGTCAGTTTCGGTTGTGCACAGGCTTTAGGGCTGAGAGCGCGTTATGGCTATGAAGCAGCCACGACATCAATATAAATAAAAGAATAACTAAGGAGCAATTAATGAGTTTATTTCACTGGGGTAAGAAGAAAGAAGAAAAGCCAGAACTTGATATTGAACAACTTAAGGGAACAGATGGCAAAGTTTACGAAGATGCTGTGTCCGTCCGTTTAGCCGTTTTTGTCGACGAACAAGGCATTGATAAGGAATTAGAGTTGGACGGTCATGACGAAGACGCCACGCACTATGTTGGTTACGATCATGGCACACCGGTCGTGACGGCGCGGGTCAAAGCCTTAGATGATGATCTACTTCAGATTCAACGGGTTGCAACCATTGATTGGGCACGGCATCGTGGTTACGCCGTCGCGCTGATTAATCAGATTACTGCTGATGCCAAGGAAAACGGTTTCAAGACGTTATATCTAGAAGCACAGGAAACGGCCATCAGTTTTTATGCCAAACAGAGTTTTGAAGCTTACGGTCAACCATTTTTGGAAGCTAACATTTGGCACCGTAAGATGACTAAGGAATTATATCCGGAAGAATAAGACAGTAATGTCGCTGCGGACGCCATAATAAATTTTGGCAACACGCAGTAACCAGGAGGTGGGTGGATGGCGCGAACAAGTTTGCGCGACACCAGTAATGGTAAAATTTTTAGCACGGCGAATTTGATTTTCGGTATTGGCCAGATCAGTAAAATGACAGATGTTTCGACTCGTCAACTTCGTTATTGGGAATCAAAGGGATACATTAAGCCTAAAGAGCGTGAAGATGGTAATACATCGCGCTTGTATGGCTATGACACGTTTTTGAAAGTGTCTGGTATCAAACTGATGTTGGATGAGGGTTACACCCTAGCTGCTTCTGTTGAACGCACGGATGCCTTGATGGCGGAAGCGTTCAATATTCGTGGCTTTTTGCTGGATGCGTATCATGGTCAAGCCACGATTGACGGGAACACAATGCTTGATCTTGGCTATTTTGATGAAGATCATACGCAACGTTTGTACGCTCGCAGGACAGAAGATAATCGTGTCCATTATGTTGTAAAACCAGAAAACGGGGCGAATTGATCGATGATGTCTAAAGCACGTTTGGAAGCATTTAGTGATGGTGTTTTCGCCATTTTGATTACGATTCTTGTATTGGAATTTCACGTTCCAGACTATCATCAGGGTCATTTAGCAGCGGCAATTGCCAAGCAATGGCCTGAATTTTTGGCGTATGCAGTTTCCTATTTTTATGTTGGGACGTTATGGCTCTTTCACCACGATTACTTCGCAAGCTTGAAAGTGATTGATCGAAATTTGAACCTGATTAATTTGTTATCGATGTTTAGTGTCACATTGTTGGATTATCCAATGAGCTTGGTAGCTACCGCTATTGCGGAACGAAATACTGCGGACATTCGCGTATCGTTTATGATTTATTCAACAGTGGCATTATTTATCTCCTCTGTTTACTACTTGATGTATCGCTATCTGTACACTCATCAACAAATGATGGACAAGAACCACTTTGTGTTTGATCGCGGTATTAAAATGGATCCTTTACGATCAATCGCATTGTATGGACTAGCGATTGTCACCTCAATTTGGTCCAATTGGGTTGGCGGACTTTTGCTGTTGGCAGGCATTGCGTTTCACTTTATTGCGTACTTGCATCTGAGCCGTAATCGACGTCAAACTAGTAAGCTGGAGGTTTAACTTTATATGTGTACCAGTATTTTTCAAATTGCCTGTGATGGTACGCACGTCCTATCACGGACGATGGATTGGCCGACGCTTGATGTAAGACCAGCTTTTGTGCCACGGAATTACGAATGGCAAAGCGATTTTGATCATCGCGTGCATAAAAATCAGTACGCGATTGTCGGCAGCGCCTTTCAATTGTCGCATCGCATCGATATGTCAGATGGGGTGAATGAATGGGGACTGACAGCGCAGAAATTGACGTTTGCCAATGGTTCCAAACGGGCTGTTGAGCGACGTGCTGACAAAGTACAACTGGCGCCTTATGAGTTTGCCTTCTGGCTGTTGGGTAACTTTCGGTCTGTGGCGGAAATTGAAGCACATATTGACGAGGTCGAGCTTATGGCTGACACATACAGTGACCGCAAGTATGGCCAGTCGGAACTGCATTTTGCAGTGGCTGACCGCACTGGGCGAATGGTAGCCATTGAACCGACGATTATGCCAATGCGCGTTGTCGATGATCCACTGGGAATTTTGACAAACGTACCCAATTTCGAAAAACAGATTGACCGATTAACTGACTATATGGAATTTACCCCTGAATTTCTGGCGGGGCAGGTACCGTTAAACACCGCCAAGGTCACTACCGGCAACTTATCGGGTAAGCCGATTCCACCTGGTTCGTATAGTCCGTCGTCACGCTTTATTCGTGCGGCTTACTTCAAGGAACGAGCCAATCAACCATTTAATGAAGACGATGCCATTATCAGTAGTTGGCACTTATTGGATGGTGTCGCGGTACCGAGAAACACAGACCATCAGCAAACGTATTCTGTCTATCGTGCAGCAGCAGTTTGCGAGAGTCGCACGTACTACTTTGAACCATATAATCGAGAAAGCATTGTAAAGCTGCAGCTAACTGATGACATGTTGGCGTGGCAGAAACCAGTCTTTTACGATGTGGCTGATGAACTGCAAGTGACATCGGTACGATAATGTGACGGCAAGTAGATTGTCGTTCAAAAATAATTAATTTGATACTATAAAAAAGACTTCATGTTGGTAATCCTGTTATTGTCCCCTTAGAGTAGACAGACGAAATAATAAATCGTCTATCTATTTCTAAGGGGATTTTTGTATGGAAAAACAAGGACGTTCGTATAGTCTTGAACAAAAGCTAGACACTCTTTATCAGTTCAAACACTCAGGCAAAAGCATGAGGGCGTTCACCAAGGACTTTGGAATCGCATTTGTAACACTTAAAAAGTGGCTTGGCCTTGAACAATTAGAAGATTTTAAAGCGCTTGAACCAAGTCATGAATGGAAACGGTATTCGCAAGATACAAAGAATGCCGCAGTTCATGATCGCTTAGTCAATGGACTGTCTCAACTAGAT
>NZ_AUAW01000021.1 GCF_000428925.1 Furfurilactobacillus rossiae DSM 15814
TTGAGCTTATTAATCAACGACCATTAAAAATCCATCATCAACAGACTGCCATTGAAAGTTTCCGGGCTTGTTCGGATTAAACTTGTAATTTGCCTTATAAAAAAATAGATACAAAAAGGATGAATCCAGCGATTCATCCTTTTTGTATCTATTGTAGTTAGTTAAGATCATGCTGAAGCTGTAACAAGAAAGCGTTCGCCGCCAGTGAGAGTCGCTGACCTTTACGCCAGACAATGCTGGCACCTGAGGTAAGCCGTGGTTCAAACGGGACGAACTTGAGGTCCGATTGATTAGTATTAATAATACCGTCTAAACATAAAGCATAACCAACGCCTGCGGATACCATTAAGGCAGCGTTGTAGAGTAAATTATACGTCGCCACGACATTTATTTTAGCTGTGCTTTTGCCCAACCAATCATCTAGCAGGCCGGTCATCCCTTGTTGGCTGGACAAAATCAACTTCATCTGGGCCAAGTCCCTAAGTTGCAGGTGGTCTTTCTTGGCTAAAGGTGCGTCACCAGGCATTAAAATACCCCAGCGACTCTCACCTGGGAGATGAATAAAATCATAATCGGTTTTGTCTGCTGGTTCCATGATGACACCAAAATCAAAATAACCTGACTTGATAGAAGTACGGATTTCATCTGCATTAGTACTAATGATGCTGGTTTGAATATGTGGGTAATGCTGTTGCAGTGTGCTGATTGACTGCGCAACATTAAGAAACGTGCGTGCTTCTGCGCTGCCGATAACAACTCGTCCATTAATTTGTTGCTCTTCGTGCAAATTTTGTAGTGTCTTGTCCGTTAAAGATAGAATTTGGTCCACTTGGCTGGCAAAGTATTCACCGCTGTTGGTTAATTGAATGGATCTTGTACCGCGCACAAACAGTGTCAATCCTAATTCATCTTCCAAATCTTTCAGTTGCCGCGAAACAGTTGGTTGGGATACATGTAGCATTTCTGCTGCCCGACTGATATTTTGTTCGCGCACAACTGCCTGAAAGTACCGGAGAACCCTTAATTCCATTTTCAAACCTCCTGTATAGCTAAAAGGCATATGTATAGATTTATATTAGGCATTAGACATACATCTAGTCAAGCCTTAGGATAACTTTATTGCCAGATGGCAAGAATATAAATGACTTTACGTTTGAAAAAAGGAGTTAGAAATGACAACCCTTGTGAATGAAAATCTGCACTGGACGACTCAGCAATTAACTGCTTTTGCCAGCGCAAACGATATGCAAATCTCACCATTTTATAGTGATGGTAAAACTTATGGCACACCACTGTGGATATGGTCAGTTACCGCCAATCGTGCGTTATATGTACGTGCCTGGCACGGGACACATTCAAGTTGGTATCGTTCGGCAGTGGAACAAGGGGCCGGGCGAATGCATTTAGCAGGCCGCAATTACCACATTTTGTTTAAGCCGGTTATGGACCCAAACATTATCCAGACGGTTAACCTGGCTTATCAAGCGAAATATACGAATAGTCCCTATTTAGCGGGGATGGTTAACGTGGCAGCACAACAATCGACCTTATGTGTACTGCCAAGAGACAAGGACAGAAGAAAGGAATAATAAAATGAAGACAATTTTAATTTTAGGCGCAAACGGTGGGACAGCACAGATTCTAATTCAGCGGTTACTAAATGAGACCGACGACGAACTGATCCTATTTTTACGCCATGCTTCGCGTTTGGCACAATATCAAGATAATGGCCGTGTGACTGTAATTGATGGCGATGTACTTGATCAAGACCGGTTACGGCAAGCAATGCAGAAAGCTGATATCGTCTACTCAAACGTTGGTGGCGCCGACCTAGCAGCACAGACGCAAAGCATTTTAAAAGCGATGGCTGCTGAGAACAAACAGCGGTTGATTTTTATTAGTGCATTGGGTGCTAATTATGAAGTTAAGGGCAATTTTGGAAGTTGGAATGAACAGGCCATCGCTGCTTATCTACCCGGATTTAGAGAATCAGATAAGTTGATTCAGGATTCTGGCGTCAACTATACCGAGATTAGACCAGCTTGGCTGACTGATGAAGATGAAATTGATTATGAAACCACCCAGCGTGGCGAGAATTTTAAAGGTACGGAAGTATCCCGAAAGAGTGTCGCAGATCTCGCTTTTAAGTTGATCAACAACCCTGACATGGATCAGCGAGCTAGTGTCGGTGTAAATAAACCGAGTACCGATGGTGATAAACCACGTTGGATCGAATGAAAGAGGGGCAAAATGGCAGTTAAAAAGCTTTCAGTGAGTGATGAAGAGTACAAACAGATTGATAAGGTTAATGCAGAGAATCAGATGACACTGCAACAGCTGAACAATCGAGTCAACGATCCCGATCAGACCCGAAGATTGTTGAACAAGATCATCGGCCAACCAGTCGATCAGTCTGTTGAAGTGCGTTTGCCATTTTATACGGACTATGGACGACGAATCATCTTCGGCAAAAATAT
This sequence comes from Furfurilactobacillus rossiae DSM 15814, assembly GCF_000428925.1. Classification (GTDB taxonomy): domain Bacteria; phylum Bacillota; class Bacilli; order Lactobacillales; family Lactobacillaceae; genus Furfurilactobacillus; species Furfurilactobacillus rossiae. Next base: position 2,478 of record NZ_AUAW01000021.1, read on the forward strand.
TTTTGTTAATAGCGGGGTTATGTTTACCGATTTAGGAGGGATTGTCATTGAAGATGATGTCCTTATTGGTCCGGGTGCCAGTTTAATCAGTGTTAATCACCCTCAAGATCCTAATAATCGACATGGTCTGGAATTATCTCCGGTTTATGTCCATCAAAATGCATGGATCGGCGCAAAGGCGGTTATTTTACCAGGTGTTTCAGTAGGTAAAAATGCGATTGTTGCTGCGGGGGCAGTTGTGACACATAATGTGCCGGATAATACGATCGTTGCGGGCGTGCCTGCCAAAGTGATAAAAACCGTTGAGTAGCATTAATAAAATAGCAAGATAATCAAACACATGGTATTACCCGCTATTTGATAGCGAAGATACCGGGCAACGAAATAAAAGTAGTAACAATTAATGGAGGAATATTATGAGTATTGAAAATAAAGTTGTTGTCATTACAGGTGCATCCAGTGGTATTGGCGAAGCCACCGCTAAGCTATTGGCTAGCAAAGGTGCGAAGGTTGTTTTAGGTGCGCGTCGTGAAGAACGTTTGGCACAACTCGCTGATAGCATTGGCGAGAATGCAGTTTATCAGGTAACAGATGTTACTAATCGGCAAGAGGTAGCTGCGTTGTTCAAACTGGCTGTGGATAAATTTGGTCGTATTGACGCACTTTACAATAATGCCGGGATTATGCCGCAGGGTAACCTGAGTGATCGCGATTATGACCGTTGGCAGGCAGAAATCAACGTTAATATCATGGGCGTACTGAATGGCATTGGTGAAGTTTTACCAATTATGCAAAAGCAGCAAGATGGATTAATTATCACGACAGATTCGGTCGCTGGTCATGTTGTCTATCCAGCATCTGCTGTTTATAACGGTACTAAATACGCGGTGCGGGCCATTATGGAAGGTTTGCGTCAGGAAGAAAAGAACAATGGTATTCGTTCCACAATCGTGTCCCCAGGCGCAGTGCGGACAGAATTGTCTAAGACAATCGGTAACGCTAACGTGGAGGCAGCGCTACAGCCAATGTTTGACGCACCACAAGAGGAAGGATTGACATTGGCACCTGCTGATATTGCAAATGCAGTGTTGTTTGCTATCGATCAGCCCAAGCATGTTGCGGTCAGTGAAGTTATTGTTCGACCGGCACGTCAGGAAGTTTAGGCGTCCGAACAAAGAGATATGTGTATAATAAAACCCGAACAGTGTGTCCTGCTTTAGTGTCTTCAAAGTTTAATTGCCCATAATTTGGTCCCAAGATGTTATTTCTTTGACATTGTGGGACTTTTTGCTTTTCTATTTGTAGCGTAAGCTGAATATTGTTGACGTGTACACGAAAAGCGTGTATAGTTCAGCTGAAAAGATGCTAGGAAAATCCTATGATAAGATCCTTTGCCAATAAAGAGACTCAAAAAGTTTTTAATCAGGAGTTCTCCAAAAAGTTACCGCAGTCTATTCAAAAAATTGCATTACGGAAATTAGTCATGTTAGATAACGCTACTAGTGTTAATGATCTTAGGATTCCACCTGCAAATCACTTAGAAGAATTAGTTGGTAATCGTGAAGGACAGTATAGTATTAAAGTCAATAAACAGTATCGAATTTGCTTTTCGGTTGAGAATCAAAATGATTTTAATGATGTGGAAATCGTTGATTACCACCGTTGAGAGGAGTAAAAAAATGAGTAGAATTCCAACTCCCAAAATTAGCGAGATATTGAAAGAAGAGTTTATGGCGCCAGTAAACCTTTCTGCATATGCGCTGGCCAAGGAACTTAATGTGCCAACGTCAAGAATACAAGATATCTTGCATGATCGTAGAGAAATCACAGTTGACACGTCAATCAGGCTGGGACGTTTTTTTGGAGTATCAGACCAGTACTTTTTAAATATGCAAAATGATATAGATCTGCGTAATACGGTAGAAAATAACGAGGACGAATATAACAAAATTCAGCAATATAAATTCAGCTAATATATAGACGCATACAAAAGGTCTCAAATATTTGGGGCCTTTTTGTATGTGTCTATTAATTTCGTTGCTCTGTGTATGACTGAATTCGGTTATTCTTTATACTTGGAACAACGATAGATAATGTTCGATTAAACACATCAATGAAGGGACTCTACAAAATGGATTGGGAAGGCAATTTTTCAGAGCAAACATTAGACCGCGGCTATGATTATTTTCAGCGAGGCCTAGTGCGCGACTTTACCCAACAGGATGACGGAACGTTGGCTGCTACAGTGTTTGGTACTGAGGCTTATCAAGTTACGGTCAAATTGAACGGTAACCGCCTCGAAAAAGCAGAATGTGATTGTCCGTATGCAGCGGGTGGACACAAATGCAAACACATGGTGGCAGTACTCGACTACTATGAGAACAAAATCGATCCGGCTACATTTGACGATGATGACGAGTATGACTGGGATGATTACGACGAAGATGATATGAAAGCAGAAGAAACGGACGATGACAAAGATGATTTTGCGTCATCGATTCCAACAACTCGTGAAGCCATCGACATGGCCTCCAATGCTCAGATTCGAGAATTCTTGAAATACGCCCTCACTCGTAATCCTGAATTGGCCGTTGAATTCCAAATGAGAACCAATAAAACGGTTATTAAGCGACGGAATAACAGCTATCGGGGCATGATTGACGATATTTTCTCAATGTGTATGGACGCTTCAGGGTTCATTGACTACGATACTGCCGATTTATTTGAAAAACAGTTAAGCGATTTCATTGATAAGTATTTAAAACCACTGATTGAGGAAGGTCAGGGTACTTTAGCTTTCAAGTTAACTAGCTATCTTGTTGAAGAACTCGCCGAAGTTGATATTGATGACTCTAACGGTGAGATAGTCATGTTAGCAGACGAAACTGATGATCTTTTGAAACAAATCTTGGCTGAGGCAGACCTGCCGCTTAAACGAACTATCTTTAAGTGGTGTCAAAAGCATGCTACAGAAAAGTTTGGTGCGTTTGAAGAAGTGGTTGAAGATATTCTTTTCGATAACTTTGAGGAGTCGGAATTTCTTCAGAAGAAGCTGACGTGGACCGCCGACAAACTGCAACAATCGCAGCTGAATCCCGGTAGTTGGATGGATCATCGGACGGCTGAAAAGTGGGCAAGCTATCATCTAAAAGTCATGCAGGAATTAAAAACTCCTGAGGAAGCAATCAAACAATTCTGTTTGGAAAATCTGTATTACGCTAAGTTGCGGATTACTTATGTAACAATCTGCGTTAAACAGCAGAACTATGACGAAGCCATTCGGGTTCTAATTGATGGTCAGCGGTCTACGCCCTACCCAGGGACTGCCAGTGATTTTGGCGAACAGTTAAAACGAATTTATTTAAAATTGGGGCAAACGGAGAATTACCTAGATGAACTGACTCAGTTAGAAACTGTCTATAACCCAGCTAACCTCGAAGATTTTCAGGAATTGGAGAAAGCTTACTCAGTAACAGAATGGCCGAAAGCCCGTCAAAAATTGTTTGATGCAATGCCAGCGGGCACCGATATCAGAAGGCTCTACGTGGAAGATGAACTTTATGATCAGTTGATGGACACTGTCTCAAAAGAAACCGATTTGTTTAGGGTTCGGGACTATGAACCGATATTAAAACAAAAATATCCTGACCGGATGTTGCAGCATTACGTAGACGTTATTCAGACAATGGCGTCACATACCAATACCAGAAGGAACTATTGGAATCTAGTAGAAATTCTGAGACACATGCGTCAATATCCTGACGGTAAACAGGTTACTAGTGAGATAGTTGCGGACTGGCGCAAACGTTATGGGCGTCGGCCGGCGATGATGGAAGAATTGGATCGACTGTGAGTAACTGTGTCTTTAAAAAGGCTTGATATTAAAGGACTTATAAACTTGTCAAATTACCATAGAAACATAATGAAAGCAGCATGAAACCCTAACGTAAATCGAGGGTTTCATGCTGCTTATTTTGGTATACTTTTGCTTACCGAGAAGTGAAGACGGTGATGCCTACCATCAAAGGAGGTGACGCCAATGACGTGTTTAATGACATCATTGTTGCGGGACCGAAGGGAAGGAAGACATCTGTGTGTCCCAAAAGGATACCTTGTTCTTGGCTTGCAGTTTTGTGACGTTAATTATCGCATGGCTACAGCTACTTGTTTCATTGACACAACACATTTGCTGTTGATGAGCAAAAAGAGCAACCGTCGTTATATAGCTTTGGAAGGCTGACAGTTGCTCTTTGACTTCAGGCACCACCGCTTTTGCGGATCGGTCAGGGGATGTCATTCCAGTGGCATCCTTTTTACGTCGTTATTATAACACCCGATACTAAAAAATACCGTAGTCAAAGTTGATTACTTGGTTGTCTGAGACATTCGATATGCCTTGGGAGTCAAGTTGGTCCTTTGTTTAAAAATTTTCGTAAAGTACGCACTGTTATTAAAACCTACCGATAAGGCAATGGTAGTGATAGGGTCATCAGTTTTTATCAAACGTTGTTTCGCCTGGTCGATGCGGTACTGAATCAAATAATCAATTGGACTTTGATGAAAATACTTATGAAAGGCACGGCTGCATTCCTTTTCGCTCACACCAACGTGAGCAGCAATATCGGCGACCGTTACTTTTTGATCAAAGTGACGATGGATGAAACTAATCATTTGTTTGATACGTTCTTGAGCGTAAGGCGTGGTTGTAAGCGCATGCTGTTGTTGTGTATTGATCTCGTCCATCAGGGCAAGCCACGCTTGACTCAGCAGATTACGGATCTGAAATTCATTGTCGACTTTTCCATCCAGTTGGGTGAGTTGCTGAAGCAATTTGAAAAATTGCCGACCGCTTGGGGTGCTTTCCCGAATGATCACAACTTCAATGCTCAGATTCTTGAGAATCGGGTCGAGATATTTGGTTTCAAACACACTCCGGTAGTGGCCAGTTAACAGGATCGGGTGGAATAAGTGCGCATGTTCCATTGCACTTTTTTGACCCGGTCCTTTTCGTTTGGTATTCATCACGTTGGTATTGATAAAGTAGGCCTCACCTTGATGAATGGTGTAAACCTGATTAAGTGTCTCCACGATGATTGACCCTTGGTAGGCGTAGTCAAACTCCAACTCTTCGTGCCAGTGCCAAGGCGCAATGAACTGACTGAAGTCTCGCCGGTGCATCGTGTAAGGAAATGTGTACGTCATGCCATCAATTTGTTCGACGGCGTTGTCGTCTTGTTCAAAGCCTAGCTTCATGTTTTTATCCCCATTTTGTCCGAATAGTTATACTTTAAGACAGAATGATAATATTTTAAAGCCGATTCTCTTTGTATGATGAAGATACATATTACGAGAAAGAGGCAAAACAATGGCTTATAATTTTGATTTTTATTCACCAACAGAAGTTGTGTTTGGTCGCGACACACCCAGTAAGGTTGGCCAATACATTAATAAGTATCATGGTCACAAGATTTTGATTGTCTACGGTAGCGACCGGGTGCGTCAAAATGGTCTGATGGATGTCATTACGAAGGCACTGGCGGATGACAGCCTGACCTATAAAATGCTTGGAGGTGTGGTGCCTAATCCACGTTTGAGCAAGGTGTATGAAGGCATCACGTTGGGCAAACGGATGGGTGCTGATTTTATTTTAGCTGTCGGTGGTGGCTCCGTAATCGATACAGCCAAAGCGATTGCATATGGTCTGGCTGAACCTAACGAAGATGTTTGGACATTATTTGCCCATCAACGGACTGCCAAAGCTTGCCTGCCAGTGGCTTCTGTCCTAACAATTGCGGCAGCTGGTAGCGAAACCAGTATGGGGTCCGTGATTACCGATGAAAAAACTAAGGAAAAGCGTGCGTACGATGATGATTTAGCCCGACCAAAGTTTGCCATCATGGATCCTGAATTAACGCTGTCTGTTTCAGATTACCAAACAGAGTGTGGGGCAACGGATATCATGATGCACACAATGGAGCGGTACTTCACTAATGGCGGTAACATGGCGATTACCGATGCCATTGCGGAAGGCTTGTTACGAACGGTTAAGACAAACGCGCAGGTCTTGCATGCCAACCCACAATTATATGAAGCACGTGCCGAAATGATGTGGGCTGGTTCACTGTCACACAATAATTTGACCGGTTGCGGCAATGACGGTGGTGATTTTGCAACCCACATGTTGGAACATGAATTGAGTGGCATGTTTGATATCACTCACGGTGCCGGTTTAGCTGCAATTTGGCCGACATGGGCCCGTTATGTGTATCAAGATGATTTACCTCGTTTTATCAGTTTTGCGCAGAACGTGATGGGCGTGACTGATAAGGGTAGTGGTGAGATGATTGCATTAACAGGAATTGCCAAAATGGTGCAGTTTTACCATGCTATTGGGATGCCTGCGACCATCAGCGAGTTGGGCATTACGTTGACCGATGATCAGTGTCATACGTTAGCTCACAACTGTGCCGTTGCTGCTGGGGGTAAAAAAGGCTCGGCTAAGGTACTGTATGAGAATGACATGTATCAAATCTACAAAAAGGCCAGCGAAGCTTAAACGTAGATCAATGGCACCATATTACTTTGAAAATATAGGTTAACATAGGTGGTTCTGTCCTATATTTTGGGCCGGAATCATTTTTGTTTTGCAAACGTGATTTCTATCATAAAGACGTATAATCAAGAGCAAGCAGTCGACTAGAAGTGGGATGGTGATTTTACCCATCTCTTTTGCAAATAAAGGTTTGGTAGCTGATTATGAAACAAATTTATTTTTTATGTACGGGTAATTCATGTCGTAGCCAGATGGCTGAGGGGTTGGCCCGGCATTTATTGGGACCAGAGTGGCACATTGCTAGTGCTGGAGTAGAGACGCACGGATTAAACGCCAAGGCAGTTGTCGTGATGAACGAAGTGGGGATTGATATTTCGCACCAGTATTCAAAACTGATTGATGTGGGTTATTTGAACCATTGCGATCTGGTTGTGACGTTGTGTGGTGATGCTCGTGACCGTTGCCCAATAACGCCACTATCAGTGAAAAAGCTGCACTGGCCCTTACCAGATCCTGCGCAAGCGGAGGGCACCGAAGAAGAGCAACTGACAGTATTTCGTTCTGTCAGAGATCAAATCAAATGGCGAATTTTGACAGAAATCAAATAAGGCAAAGGCGAGTAGTGACAATTATGCGAAATTTCTTTTTAACAACATCACGACTGGGCTTTTCTCATTGGCAATCGACGGATATGGAATTGGCACAAACACTTTGGGGTGACATTAATGTTGTTCGATACATTCATCAAGGACCATTTTCAGATGAAGAGGTAACCGAGCGTCTGAACACTGAAATGGCCCAACAAGCCAAAGTTGGAGCGCAATACTGGCCAATTTTTTGGAAGGCTGAAGGAACGTTTATTGGTGCTTGTGGACTGCGGCCAGCAGATGAGCCGAATATTTTTGAATTCGGTATTCATTTACGACCATCAGTTTGGCATCAAGGCGTGGGAATGGAAGCGGGCCAGGCAGCGATAACGTACGGTTTTAATGAACTGAATGCTAAAAAGATTGTCACGGGTCATAATCCAAATAATATTGGCTCGCAAAAATTGCTCGCCAAACTAGGCTTTGAGTACTATGGCAAAGAATTTTATGCACCAACAGGCCTTGAACATCCGATGTATCGAATGACACCAGCTATGTGGGCGGCAAGAAAATATTAAAAAATGACGGTTAATTGTCTCTTTTACGAGAAGCAATTAACCGTCATTTGGGTTTGTGTCGATTATTATTCTTGAGCGCCTTTGCCTAAGAATGCGTTGAGCATCTAAATGTTCTTGTCAACGCTCACCTTAAAGCCATTTAACATATCTTTAGTTGGCTGATGTCAGCAATCAATTGGTTTAATTGATCGCAAATTTCAAACTGAGATGATTGAATTGGGTAGCAGTTGGTTCACTTAACAACCAAACGTTAGTCACTTTTTAATGATGAATAAAGATATAGTTGCTTGCGCAAATAAAACGATCGATTTAGAATACAACTACGTCCATGAATAAGACGTAATGAACCCAATAATTGCCACATTAACTGTGCATATAAATGACAGCGGGAGGATCAAATATGAGTAAATTTGTTGAGAATTTTGATACAGATAATGAGTATTTAACAATTCCTGATGGTTTTAAAGAAGTCGCCCATGATACTCGCTCTCGTAACGGGGAAGATGTCGAAGTGGTTCGTTATCAACAATCTGACAAGATCGTTCAAAACAATCCGCACGTTACAGTGGTCTACGGTGACGATGGTCGTTTGATCAGCTACAACAATTTTTCTGTTGATAGCCCGGATGCATTACCGGATGATACTGAGGCCGTCGACATTGCAGTTAATGTCTTTGATTCGTTGGATTCAGAGTATGCAGAAGAACTGTCACTAATGCGGATTGATGAACAAGAGCGACTGTTTATCAACGACGATGGTGATGAGGTTGCCACACCAATCTTGTGGGTTAAGTTTGCGCATATGAATGGTTCCTACAACTGGGTCTCTGTGGGGCCCGCGGGCCAAGTGATCGAATTTGAACGCGAATCCATGTGGGATTACGGTCAATCACGTCGGGCTACAGAAGAGTGGAACGATGACGACTGGGTGGCTGCTCGGGAACACCGCGGACCACAGTTATCGGCGCCGTCTGCACTAGCGTAACCCAATGTTAGCGACCAATAAAAATGAGTTTGACCGAAATGTGTGAAACTAACGAAAAGCAGCGTGCAATTATTTTTGCACGCTGCCTTTTTTGTAGATAAATGATGCTGTGATCACTGATAAGATTGTTGGAGGAATTCCTTCAACGGTGTCGCCTCATGACCCATGATTGTTTGATAATCATCACTGACCGTGTCGAGAAGACCTATGGCCCCGCCGGCATACATGGACGACAACATGTGGCCTTCGTTTCCTTGATTGTACATTTTCTCAAATTCCGTGGCAAAGACAGGCTGGTAGGTAATAGTTTGTCCTGATACGTCACTGAGGACAGCGGCAAGTTCTGGCATTGAATAATTCCGAGCTTGTGTCAGCGTATAAACGTGGTTTTGTAAACTTGGTGTCGTGGCAACTTTAGCAAACGCTTTTGCACTGTCCGCTTGCGAGATAAAGCTCAATGACTGACCACCGACAGGGTAAATGACGTGTTGGCGTTCAATCAGTTCGGGCAAATATGGAACCAGTGGATCTGCGTACAAGGCGTTGCGCAGAATGGTGTAGTGCAGGCCTGATCCTGCCAAGCGTCTTGGCAGGTACCCATAGAAGGCAGACAGATCAAACGGATTATTGGCTTGATCCGCAATAAATCCCATCGCAATCAGTTGCTTGACGTGGGCCTGTTGCGCCGCCGCGATAACGTGTTCGAGTTCAGTTACTCGGCTGAAGCTATCGTGACTTTTACTGGGAACATAAATAAATACATCAGCATTATCCAGTAGTTTGGTCAAACTAGTTTCGTCGTTATAATCGATTTGATTGATGTCGATTCCCAAAGTCGCCCACATCATTGCTTTTCTAAGTGTGTGAACACCGAGAGAGATATCATCGGGATTAACTAACCGCGTCAGCTCAGTGGTGATCTGGGTGCCCAGATGACCTGTGGCGCCGGTGATAACATATTTCATTTTAGTAATCGCTCCTTTTTAACGTGACTACTGTAGTTTGGACAGTACTTCTTTGACGGCTTCGTTTAGTGGTGTCACTGGGTGACCGAGAACATCGGCCAAATCTGACGAAGAAACATCGAGTTCACCACTGCCCATGAGGTTTTGCATACTGGTCAAAACATCGGCTAGTTGGACATTGACGCCGTTATCGATCAGCGATTGCTTGTAATCAGCTGTAGAGACATTGGTAAACGTGAATGCTTTACCAGTCACTTGATGGATAGCCTGAGCTAAATCCTGGAATGACGTTGGTTGGCCACCAAACTCGTAAATGGCCTTTGTTGAAGTTGCGGCCAAAACTTTAGCACCAGCTTCGGCGTATTCACGTTCCAAGGCATAACTGACCCGGCCGTCACCAGCGGCATATAACATGTCCTTACCTGCAGCACCGGCCGTTAAGTAGTTAGCCTCGTTTTCAAGATACCAAGCGTTGCGAAGGAAAGAGTGGGCGATGCCACTGTCGACAATCATTTTTTCGGTGGCCACGTGGTCTGTAGATAATGGTGATTTAGCGGTATCGGCTTTAGCAAAGCTTGTATAAGCAATGTAGCGAACGTCGGCTGCTTTCGCGGCTTCAACGACATTGGCATGCTGTGTTTGGCGAGGAACAGCTGTGCCAGGAATCGACGAGATGAATAGCAAACGGTCAACACCGGTAAAGGCGGTCTTAAGGCTGTCGATGTCGGTATAGTCACCTTGACGAATCTCGACACCAGCTGGCAGTACTTGATGCGCCTTATCTGTGTTTCTGGCAATTGCGATGATGTCAGAAGGCGAAACAAGTTGTGTCAGTGTTTTAATAATAGTTTGGCCCAAATGACCAGTAGCTGCTGTAACTGCGTATTTCATAATGATTAACTCCTTTTTGAATTGATCAACGGTTATAAACTTTGACGGCGACGTTCTTGAATGCCATCAATGATTTCGGTTAATGTAATGGCCTGCATTTCCTGTTCGGCGGCTTGTTGTACGCGATCGTAGACACCATTTAATGTTTCCTGAATGTTAGCGCCGACGGGACACTGCATATTAGTGCGTGGGTCGACGTGCAGGATGCTTTGGCTCGCTTCAACCGCACGATAGACATCAAGTAGCGTAATGTCATCGGCTGATCGTGCCAAACGAGGTTCTGCGGAACCGTTTTTCGTCGTTAACAGGCCGGCCTTTTTGAGCTCAACCATGAGTTTGCGGACGACACTAGGATTGGCCTCGATACTGGCCGCAATACTAGTACTGCTGAGACTGGCTGTTGGCGCGATACTAATATAGGCTAGGATGTGAACACCATCGCTTAGACGGTATGAGTATTTCATAAAAGGCACCTACGATTCTAAACTGTTACTTTATAAACAACAGGTTCATTGTAACACCTGTTATTTTTAAGTCAACAGATGCGTCTTTAAATTTACTTCTGGTAATTAATTAGTTGATGGATATCACCACATTCGGACAATGCACGATTATATTGAGCCTGTGTTTGAGGATCAACAGTTCCATCACTCAAAAGGTGAATGTTTTCTGTTCCCTTTTCAAGTGATGTTTTGTAATACCACTTTTTATACCGAATAAAGTCGAGTTGCTCCTGTAAGGCCTCGATTTTTGTCATTAAGGATCGTTCCTCAACATCAAGGAAATCGTAACGCTGTTCAAGTGTGGTATCACCATCCATGCACATATCAATAAAATGACGGATTTGACTAATTGTTAAGCCACATTTTTTCATACATTCGATTACTTTCAAAAAATTGAAATCATTATCTTTGAAGGCTCTTCGTCCGGCAGAATCACGATCTACGAAAGGTAATAATCCCTTTTTGTCATAATATCTGAGCGTAGACGGACTGGTACCCATAATTTCTGCAACATCGCTAATTGAATAAGACATAAAAGAACCTCCTTGACTTCGACCATGGTTTAACTAGTAGTATAACCGCGATAAGGGAAGGAGGAAAATAACATGACAGAAATTGACAAACTTAAAAATAGGGATTGGTATTATTTTCTAGACGATGAGGTAGCCGCACGAAAAGCATTTGCGGCTACGAAATGTGCTGAATTCAATGCGATTTCACCCAGCAATCCCGACCAACAGATGCAAAAGGCTAAAGAATTACTAGGTTCATATGGTGAGCGGCTTTCACTACAGGCGCCAATCCACTTTGATTATGGGAAAAACATCCATGTCGGTAATGACTTCCTGAGCAATTATAGTTTGACGATTCTGGATATGGCGCCAGTAACGATTGGCAATCACGTTATGATCGGACCTAATGTGGATATCTATACGGTTAATCATCCAATGACGGCAGCTGGGAGGAGACAGTATTTAGCTAAGGCTCTGCCCGTGACAATTGGAAATGATGTGTGGATTGGAGGTCATGTTAGCATCACACCCGGCGTTACAATCGGCAATAATGTTGTTATTGCAGCCGGTGCAGTAGTTACAAAAGATGTGCCAGACAATACTTTAGTTGGTGGCGTGCCTGCTAAAGTCATTCACAGTTTGGTCGAAAAATAGCAAGTTACGCATTGGTTATAAATAAATGAAGATTGTCCGTAGATGAAAATAGTCTAGCAATTTCATTAGCGCTGAAATTGCTGGACTGTTTTTGAATACGATAGGTAAAATCAGTTGGAATAGGCAATATAGTATTTCTGGCTGAGCTAAGAAGTTGAGAAGGCACGAAAAAGCATTTCTGATATGCCACTGCTTACTAAAGTTCATTTTTCTTTACTATTATCTATTTATTCAATATAATCATCTGTAGAAATATGCTAGGAGGTACATTATGAGCATAAAAACAGCAAAAAAAATAAACTTAAATGTTAAAATTGATCCCGATTTAAAACAAAAAGCAGATACTGTTTTTGAGAATATGGGTATCACAACGAGTGCTGGGGTCATGTTATTCATTAAGCGAGTGGTGGATGACCAAGAGTTACCGTTTACACCACGTGTTGCGACTGGTGTTGATAAGGCCCTGCAGGATTTAGAAACCGGTAATACACATTCTGCAAAGTCACCACAACAAATGTTCGATGAGTTGGATGGTGACGATGACTGAAAAATGGCTGACCATCGTATATACCAATCAATTTAAAAGTCATACAAGCGAATAAAGAAACAAGGAAGGCAGTTAAAAAGTTACAAGCTACAATAGAGATGCTCGCCAGTACAAATACAGTTGGTAGTGTCTATCATGATCATCAATTAACGGGGCGTCTAAATGGCTTTCGTGAACTTCATATTGAACCAGACTGGTTACTTATTTACAAACGTGATGATGCAAAATTAATTTTGTTGATTGTGGATACCGGGAGTCATGCTCAATTATTTGGCATGTAAGTGAAAGGTCTATTGGTCTCAGTCTTAATTGACTGAGGCTTTTTCTTTATTTGTTGCTTAACCTAATCAATGTCATCGGATCAAAATTCGGTTTTATCGAGAATTAGGGATTTCCCTCGTTTACAAACGTAAACAAAGATGATATTGTTTAATCAAGGTTTACAAATGTAAACGTAAAACAAATTGAAGAGGTGCAGTGCATTATGGATAAAGTACTCGTTCTTATTGGCGGACTTGCATTGATAGCGTTTATCAGTTGGTGGTTCTTTGGCAAACATCAATCAGCTGCGGTCAACGCACAGGTAACAGAAAAGCAACAGCGAGCTCGAGTCAGTGTTGATGGTGGTTATACACCGTCAACGTTAGTACTGAAAAAGGGTATTCCGGCGCAAGTTACATTTAATCGTAAAGATCCATCAAACTGTTTGGAACAAGTGGTGTTTGAAGATTTTGGGATTAATCAGTTTTTGCCACAGGGTCAAGATCAAATTATTGACATTGATACATCTAAAGCTGGTGAATTCAACTACGCGTGCGGCATGAACATGTTCCACGGCAAAGTGGTGGTTAAGTAACGTACCTGATGCAAACATACTGTTCATTTGAAGATAAAATTACGGTTGAACAAAGGATTATTGAAGGGTGGTTGCACCAAGATGAGTTATAAAAATCGCTTTGTATTTTCATTAGTGGTTTCACTGCCACTATTGGTTGAAATGTTTTTAGCGCCGTTTGGTTATCACATTCCTGGTGGTGATTGGGGCGAGTTTCTGTTGGCAACCGCTGTGATGCTGGTCTCTGCCGGACCGTTCGTTAAAAGCGCATGGGCAGCCTTTAAACATCATCACGCCAATATGGATACGCTTGTTGCTATTGGTACCTCGACAGCATATCTTTACAGCATTTATGCGATGTTGAATCACCAAGCTGTGTTCTACGAGAGCGCTGCATTAGTTGTGACACTGATTCTGCTGGGACAAGTCTTTGAAGAGCGGATGAAACATTCAGCAAACGGCGCCGTTAAGAAGTTGCTGGACTTACAGGCTAAAGATGCCGAAGTGCTCCGTGACGGAAAAATGGTTATGCTCCCGTTGGATCAAGTTGTGATGGGTGACGTAATTCGTGTGAAACCTGGGCAAAAAGTTGCCGTTGACGGTGTAATCACAGAAGGCAAATCCACGCTCGACGAATCCATGGTCACGGGTGAAAGTATGCCCGTCGAAAAAGGTGTTGGTGATGCTGTCATCGGATCAACGATGAATAACACTGGGACGTTTATGTTTAAAGTAAATAAGTTAGGCAAAGACACTTTGTTATCTCAAATTGTCGAAATGGTGAAGAAGGCGCAAACGTCTCACGCCCCGATCGAAAAAATGGTTGATAAGATTTCGAATATTTTTGTGCCGGCTGTTTTGATCACGTCAATTGTCACGTTCATGGTATGGTACGTTTTCTTTGGTGCCACGGTGGGACAGGCCCTAATCTTTATGGTTGCGGTGCTCATCATTGCGTGTCCGTGTGCGCTTGGGATTGCCACACCAACAGCTTTGATGGTTGGAACCGGACGTAGCGCTAAGCTAGGTATTCTGATCAAAAACGGTGAGGCTTTGGAAGCTGCCAACAAAGTGAAAACGGTAGTGTTTGATAAAACGGGTACCATCACAGTTGGTAAACCTAAAGTGACAGATGTCATTGGTGACGAACGGACGGTTCTGAGCGTGGCCGCAAGTTTGGAAAAATCATCAGAGCATCCATTAGCAAGCGCCATTTTGGAACGTGCTAAGTCAAACGGTCTGTCGTTTGCTGAAGCGACTGACTTTCAAGCGATTGAAGGTAAAGGTGTTCAGGCAATGGTGGACGGCAAGTTGGCCTTTGTCGGCAACGATAAGTTACTCCAGGACCACAAGCTGGGAGCTCAACTGAGCAAGCAAATGACAGCGTTACAAACGGAAGCCAAGACCGTTGTGATTGTTGGCTTGGATGACCAAGTTATTGGCTTGATCGCCATTCAGGACGCCCCAAAGCCGAGTTCCATGAGCGCCATTGCGCAACTAAAACAGCGGGGATTGCGAACAGTGATGCTTACGGGTGATAACAAGCTGGTTGCTGAGGCAATTGCTAAGCAAGTCGGTATTGATGACGTAATTGCAGACGTGCTACCTGGTGATAAGGCTGATCATGTGAAGGCCTTGCAGGCGAGTGGCCCCGTAGCGTTTGTCGGCGATGGTATTAATGATGCACCTGCGTTAACGACTGCAGATGTTGGGATTGCGATGGGATCTGGCACTGACATCGCCATTGAATCCGGTGGCATTGTGCTGGTGAAAAACAACCTAGAAGACGTGGTTCAGGCACTGGCACTTAGCGAGAAAACGTTTAGCCGCATTAAGATGAATCTATTCTGGGCATTTATCTACAATGCGCTTGGTATTCCGATTGCCGCAGGTGTGTTTGCTACGTTGGGCCTAACCTTGAGCCCTGAGTTAGCTGGGCTTGGGATGGCGTTAAGTTCACTTTCGGTAGTCGCAAACTCATTGCTGTTGAACAAGGTTAAATTGACATCGAATGCAAAGGAGCATGTCGCAGTATGAAATTAGCTGAGATTAAGACGAAAACAGTTGTGATTGTGGCTGGGCTCTATGCAATTGTGGCGCTATCTGTCGGATGCTTTTTAACCAGCATATTCGGGTAGAAAACTGAATGTAAAACAGACTAAAGATAGCTCACTTCAGAGATCATCAATTAGATTTCTGGTGAGCTATTTTTAGTCTGTTTTGGACACTATTTGTGAATTAGGGATAGTTATTTGGCCACGGCACGGTGCCGCGCAATGGCCCGATTTAAAATAATTGTCGTCAGTAACGCCAAGCCTGAAAAGACGGCGCCGCCAAGGCCAAGTTGGGTTAAACCGCTCTGAGCGAGGACTAAGGAGGCCGTGGCCGATCCAACTGAGATGCCAATATTAAAGAAGATTGCGTTTAGCGAAGAGGCCAACAGGATTGCTTGTGGGTAGTCCGCTTCAGCAACGTCTAAAAAGTGAATTTGAATCGGAGAATTCACGACAGTAACGATCAATGTCAAAATTAACAATAAGGTGAAACCCGTGACCTTTGTCGTCATAGCCATTGGAAATAGCAATAATAAAATGATATCTGCGACGTAAAAACGTGGCATGATTTTCAAACCGCGGTGTTCCGCTACGAGTCCAGATAACCGATTACCAAAGATACTGACTAATCCTAAGATGAATAATAACCAATTAAGGGCTGTCGTGTTGAAGCCTAGTGTTGTGGTCAGCAGTGGACGAATATAGGTGTAGTAGGCGTAAAGGGCCGCGGCCGAAAATAAGATCAATAACGCCCCTAAGTAAATCCGTTTATCTGCCAGCAAGATGAGTTGGTCTTTGATGGTACTGGCCGTTTGTGGTAAGTTGCGGGGCAATAGTAAGACCATCACAATGATGGTAATCAGGCTGAGAATTGAAATGAGATGAAACGCCATGTGCCAACTGGAGGCGGTACTGATAGCGACCCCGATTGGCACACCGATGACAGACGCAATGCTAAAACCAGCGGCAATCCAAGAAATCAGCATTGCCCGCCGGTGCCGAGGAGCGATGTCGTTAGCAAATAAAATTACTAATGATTCAATCGCTCCTGCAACAGCCGCTGTTAACATCCGAGTGACTAAAAACCAGCCATAACTAGTGGCGAAACCACTCCAAGTATTTCCGATTAAGAAGACCAGCAACAATGCCATGAGCGTTTTATAACGGTTGAAGCGATTCGCTAAGATGGTAATAATAGGCGTACTGATGGCGTAAACAATGGCAAAGATGGTCACTAAATAGCCCGCAGTTGCCACGGTAACACGTAATGATTTGGCGATATCCGAGAGCACGCCGACCACCATAAATTCGTTACAACCTAACATGAATGTTACTAATACTAAGGCGCTTGCTTGCCACCGATACTTTGTCATTAAATCTACTCCAAACTGTTTTTATTGATCTTGCGGGTCGTCAAACTTTTATAGGTCGTTTTTAATCAACACGTGGGTTTTCTTTCCTCAAAAAGGCGGTTAGTTTGTTGAATACGGGGGATCTTGTCTTTAAAAATTGTTGAAATAAAGCATTCACACGCTTATATCCGTCTAACATCAACGATACCATAAGGCTGCATTTGTGTCCGCAGTCATGGCGTTCGTTTGATTGGGTCGCCATGATGATGGCATTTGGGTATCGATTAATGCTCTTAAAATTTGTGAAATATACAAGAAAGAGCCTCACATTTCGTGAAGACTCTTCCTTGTGTTTAGGATTTAAATGCTGAATTTGCCATTCTGGTCGGTACTTGCAATATTTGGTGAAGGTAGGCATCAACGTTTAAAATTGTTTCTGGCACAGACACGTGAGCAATAAACCCCTGTCCTTTTGGACCATAACCATTTGCATCATCATGAAGGCGACTCACTTCACCAAGTAAGAGGGTGATGTAGTCTGAAAACTGCCACATGCCTAGAGGATGATTTGCAAACATCAGCTGGTGGTGTTCTACGACAACTTGAGCATCATAAGTGGCGAAGCTAACTATTTTTATCTGTGGGGCCTCTTTAACAAAACCCGCTGTCAGTCGTCGCTGAATTGTTGCGTCCTGCATAATGCCGAGTGTCTTGACATCGAGGCCGTGTTGTTTGAGCAGCGCTAGGGTATTAGTCACATTATTGCCACTGTTTGTGGATTTTGTTTCCAGTAAATCAATTTGGTCACCAAACTTTTGTTGCAGATATTGTTGAAACATGTTTGCCTCAGTCGCATCTTTGGCGACAGCAACGCCATGATCGATCATTTGTTGACGCAATAGAGGTGTTGAGTGGCCGGCGCCACCTACGAGAAGATAGTGTTTGGCCACGTGTTCGCGTATTGCGTCGTGCATGACGTTTGCACCCTCAAGAATGCTACCGCCGAACAAGGCCGGGGCATCTAGTTGTTTTATCCCAAATTGTTTTTGCAAAGTTGTGACTGTTAATCGATTGACGTCACGAGACCCAAGAAATGTACTGAGTTGATTCAGGCTTTTAGCGACGCGGTTTAGTTCAGTTGTTGTTAGAGTTGATAGTTGAATCAAGAGGACACCTTCTTTAGTAATTACACATTAATTACACATATTGTACAGTCAGAAACGCGTTTCAGGGCAAGACGCAGATAAAAAATTATGCGTTCACTTTCATAAGAGCAGTCCCACAATTATTTTTTTAGCACAAGTGAGCGGATATTTGTAACTGCTTAATCAGGAGCAATCCCCAAGCTAACTGAACACGCAGACTTGATTCAAAATTATGATTAGCTGAATAAACAAACATCGATGACAGTGCTATTATCTTTTTAATAACCCAAAGGAGATAATGCGAATGTGTTCATCAATGTTGATTAAATCAATGCAAGGTGGTTATTTTTGGGGTCGCACAATGGATTTTGCGGCCAGCATGTTTCATGACCAGGAAGCTGGCGGCCACATCCCGTCACAAATTATTAGTATTCCAGCAAACATTACTGTCCCTGCCCAAAGTGGTGAGTGGGAGAGTCGTTACGCTACTGTGGGAGTTGGTACTGCCGGTAATACGATCTTGTACGATGGCATCAACGAGTGCGGCCTGACCGGCGACTTACAGGTATTGATGGAATGCTCATACGCAGATGCGGGTTCGTTGCAATCCCGCGGCCTGAAGGGGATTCTTGGTGAAGAAGTCGTCACAAATGTGTTAACGACTTGTAAAGACGTGAGTGACGTTCGTGAGTTTGCTAAAACACATGGTTTGATCAACAAGAAGTACGATGATGGCGGTGATGGGACGAGTATTCCTGCTCACTACGCGTTTATTGATGAAACGGGTGCTGGTGTAGTGCTTGAACCCACTGATCACGGTGGTTTTAAAGTTTATAATTATATTGGGGCAATGACAAATAGTCCAGAATATGATTACCACACGACAAATCTCAGAAATTATATTTCTTTGGATAATCTGAACCGTTCACATGCAACGCAAGTAGGCGACACTGAAATTAAACCGATTGAGGCCGGTACTGGTTACGGCATGTTTGGACTACCTGGTGATTTTACTTCGCCATCGCGATTCGTGCGGGCAATGTTTGTAAAAAATAATATTGATGCATTTAACGATGATGAAGGCATTACTACTTTATATAATTGCTTTAAAACGGTGATGATTCCTAAGGGGCTGAGCCGAACCCCTGAAGCAACGGCGGTTACTGATTACACGCAGTACTGGACGGGTTACGATCTGTCCAAACGGACCATGTATTTACAAGATTCGACATGTTTGACGATGACGGTTAAGCAGATTGATTCATCACTCAGCAAGATTACCTTTCAAGATATCAACTTGACGCCTGTTGTACATGAGATTTAGACGATAGTCGCTTACGGTTGTCAACATTGACACACTCGTCGTGGGACCGGTTCAAGCCCGAAGTTCACGGTCTTTCACCTTGCCGTAAAGCCTTGTGAAGAACGCAAGTCTTTACGACCATCCGTGTTGTAAATTCGAGAGAACCATTCGAATTTAAACCGACACAGGATAAACAGTCGAACGATATTAAAAAGTAGATCACATCAATCACTCCTCCAAGTCATAGAGTGTGACAATGTGATCTACTTTTTTATTGCATGTCGGGCAAGTGTTGACTGTCCATGCGGCGATCTTTGAAATAATATTCGCGGTCGTGATCGTTGATTTCACGCATCACGCGACAAGGATTACCAACCGCGACAACGTTACTAGGAATATCTTTAGTAACGACACTGCCAGCTCCAATCACCGTATTATCACCAATGGTGACGCCCGGAACAACAACCGCGCCAGCGCCGAACCAGCAATTTTCACCGATGTGGATCGGCATGTTGTATTGATAGCCCTTTGCTCGCAAAGATGGCAATATCGGATGACCAGCACTAGCAATCGTGACGTTCGGGCCAAACATTGTGTGGCTGCCGACGTAAATGTGTGTGTCGTCCACTAAGGTTAAATTAAAGTTGGCATATACGTGATCGCCGAAGTGGACGTGATGACCACCAAAGTTTGCGTGAAATGGTGGTTCAATGTAACAGCCATCGCCTATCTCAGCCAGCATCTGTGTGAGCAGGGCATTACGTTTATCCTGTTCGCTAGGGCGAGTCTGATTATAGTCATAAAGTAATTCCATGGCCTGTTGCTGCGTTGCCAGGATTTCTGGGTCATCAGGCAGGTATAAGTCACCATTGTGCATTTCTTTAGGTTCAGTCATGATTGGGAATCCTTTCTGTTGTTTATTTATTCATAGTCTAACAGATTTTATTCGTCTCGATTTTCTTTCTCAATGTTGTCGCGAACATCAAAACGGGATACACTACGCTCATTCAATTGGTTCATTTGTTTAAACCATTCAACGGAAAACGGAGGTTAATATGGCAAATCAAATTTCAACAGCACATTTATCGATCGCCCGTCAAAATTTTGCTGAGTGCCAGACGATGTTTGTTGCGCTAGGGGATGAGTCCCGTCAGCAAATTATCATGGCATTGATTGGCACAACCTGTGAGACAGGATTGAGGGTCGGTGAAATTACGAAAGCTGTTAACCTGTCGCGTCCCGCCGTTTCACATCACCTCAAGATATTGCGGGATGCTGGGCTGATTAATCAACGTAAAGATGGCACGATGAATTTTTATTCAGTTGATATTCGCTCAAATTTTTCTAAATTAACGAATTTAATCAAGATAATTGAAAAATTGCAGGAGGAAACACATGGCTAAGACGATGCAGGCAGTTTTGATTAATAAAAAAGGAGCAGCACCAGAACTAACGGAGGCGGCAATACCAACGATTGGTGTCCACGATTTATTGGTTAATGTTCGAGCTGCCAGTTACAATCCAGTAGATAATCGTGTGCGCAAGGGTAACGTCAGTATTGTTATGAAGAAGAAAACGGTTTTTCCGTTTGTGATGGGTTATGATTTTGCGGGCACCGTTGTGCAGGTTGGCAGTGATGTGACGAAATTTAACGTGGGTGACGATGTATACGGTAGAACGCGAAATGATCGTCCTGGCTCGTTTGCTAACTTTATGGCGGTTGACGAGGCGGATGTGGCTGCCAAACCACAATCACTATCAATGAGTGAAGCTGCTGCGCTACCATTGGTCGGGTTGACTGCTTACGAGGCATTACATGAGCGGATGAAGCTAACGTCAGGCCAAAAAATCTTGATTCTAGCTGGTGCTGGTGGTGTCGGCACAATTGCTATTCAAATGGCGAAACAGATGGACGCTTATGTGGCGACCACTGCCAGTAAGAAGGGTTACGATCTGGTCAAACGGCTTGGCGCGGATGAGATTATTGATTATCACACCACTGATTTTTCAGATGTGCTTCACGATTATGATGCCGTGTTGGACACGCAGGGTGGGGATGACTTGATAAAGGCTCTTCAAATCGTCAAACCTGGTGGAACGGTTGTTTCCTTAGCAGGCTTGCCAGATGCTAAGTTTGCCAGTGAGCAACAATTGGGCTGGTTTAAAGCGCGTCTGTTTGGGCTAGTTGCACACAAAATCACCAAGTTGGCTGCACAAAAACGCGTGAACTATCATTTTCTTTTTATGGATGCTGACGGCGATCAGGTTACCAACTTGACTAAACTTGTTGAAGCGGGTGCTTTTAAATCAGTCATTGACCGTAAATTTAATTTCGATGACGCGATTGAGGCGATCGATTACGCTATGTCGGGACATGCAAAGGGGAAAGTTATCATGGAAATGCCGGCAGTATCGCTGAATTAGCTGTCTTGCCGAATAAAAAACCACAGCAACAAAGTTTGTCATCGGGGTTATTGACGCAGACTTGGTCACTGTGGTTTTTAATGTGTAGAAACTGATTTTTTCACTGATGTTAACGTTGCACGTTCATGTTCGAAGCGGGCAACTTTATGATCGAGATAAACTTGTTGTTCCTGAAGTTGAGCGATCTTATCATCTGTGTCGGCCTTAAGTCGATTGAGTAATGCAATGGCTTCATCATAGGCGTCAGCGGCTTTATTGGCGGAATCTAACAGTGTGTGCAAATGCTTAATTTCTTCGATAGTCGCGCCTAACTGCCGCAGATGGACGATTTTATCAAGTTCGTCAACATCATGGTCTGAGTATTCGCGTTGGCCATTTGCATTACGTTGAATGTTTTTGAGTAGGCCCTGTTTTTCGTAAAAACGAAGGGTGTCATAGGTGATATTGAACCGGTCGGCTACGTCTCGAATTGATTGCATAAAATTTCTCCTAAAAAAGTTTGCTAAATGTCTTGCGCTAGTCTAACACCAGCAGAGTAGGATAACAATTGTTCGGTTATGAAACAAGCTGATAAGAAAATAGTTGTTAGTTATAAATTCAGGAGGACATTAAAATGACACAGACAAATAATGAAACATTAACTTTGGTAACTGGTGGTAATCGCGGCATGGGGCTCGAAATCGTTCGTGAGTTGGCCGCAAAAGGTCAGCACGTTATTTTAGGCTCACGTAATTTAGTCAAAGGTCAGCAGGCAGCTGATCAGTTGGCAACGGATGGCCTTTCTGTGGACGTTGTTGAACTGGACGTGACAAACCCGGATTCGGTTACTCAGGCTGCCAAACAGTTGACCGATAAGTTTGGCTATCTGTCAGTGCTGATCAACAACGCTGGTGCTGTATTTGATTTTGGACAAAAAGCGTCTGATGTTTCTGTCGATACATTGCAAAAAGATTTTGGTATCAACTATTTTGGGTTGATTGATGTCACCCAGAAGATGTTGCCACTGTTGAAAAAGGCACCACAGGCAAAAATTATTAATATTTCAAGTATGATGGGTTCTAAAACTGAGGCACTTAATCCAGAGTCCGTTGTGTATCAGGCGGTTGCTGTTGGGTATCAATCTGCTAAGGCGGCCGCGAACATGTTCACGGTGCAATTGGCCAAGGAAATGCAACGCGACCAATTGAACATCACAGTAAACGCCATTGATCCAGGAATGGTTGCCACTGAGTTTGGCGGCGCAACGCCAGAACAGGCTAAGTCCATGGGCGCCCAACCGATTACACATGGTGTAGCCCGTACGATTGAATTAGCAACTGATTGGAACAACAAAGACAATGCAACATTCTCTAACACTGAGGGACCAGTTGCTTGGTAAGCTATAGTTAAAAACACGCCGCTATCACATTCGCTAGAATGTGGTGGTGGCGTGTTTATGTTTAAGGCAGAAATTGCAATCACTTTAATAGATAGATGTGTCCATCAAACAAATAATCAATGGGGTCGGTAGAAGTGTGATTATCCCAGCATTTGACCAAAAGTATATTGGGGATGACGATATAATCTGATGTTGGCATAAAGGAAATACATAATTGTGGTGGATATAAAATCATTATTTTTCTCGTTTCAAACGTTTTTCAAAAGTATATTATAAAGGCATATTTTATATTTTTACTGGATTTTTCAAGCCTTAATAAGGAGTGGAAATTGATGAAAATTTACTTTGCTGCATCGATTCGTGGTGGCCGGGATGATGTTGACGTCTATCGCCAGTTAATCGATCATCTAAACTTAAATAACCAGGTGTTGACAGAGCATATTGGTGATTACAGCCTGTCCGTGGCAGGGCAGAACCAATTGGACGATGATTACATTTGCAATCGTGATATGAGCTGGTTGGCAGAATGTGATCTGGTAGTTGCGGAAACTTCCAATCCAAGTTTGGGCGTTGGCTATGAACTAGCGTCTGCAGAACGTTTGCATAAACCAGTGATTATTTTGCATAATGCGAAGCGTAGCCAGCTATCTGCAATGATTGCTGGCACGCAGTACTTTGACCATATTTTCAACTATTCAAACATTGCCGAAGCATTTCAAATTCTAGATCGGGAGTTGCCGTCGATTTAAGTGGTGATAGATGACACTTACGGTTGTCAACGTTGACATACTTGCCGTGGGACCGGTTCAAGCCCGAAGTTCACGGTCTTTCACCTCGCCGCAAAGCCTCGTTAACCCGTCGAGTCTATGCGACCGTCCGCAACCTAAATTTGGATAAACCACCAAATTAACGTTACGATCACGGCTCGGTATCAATGCTGACGCCCTTCAGCTCATATAGAGGAACTTTTTTGTGTGGAATCTTTTAACGATAGCTTACAACCAGTTTGGGCTTCTTACAGGAGTGGAGCTGGCTGAAAACATAGTTCCGTGTCGGCAACACTTGGCGGCAGGAACTGGGCCGCTTAGTGTTGCGGGATGACTTATGAGACGTGATTTTCGGCTCATAATCAAGGTGTGAAAACCGCGTTTTTTAGCGGGTTGAACCCGGTCCCATGGAACGGCGTTTTCAGTCAGCGTAACGGCAAGTTGTTTGAAATTACTTTGCCGTAAACCAATTTAACACAAAAAAATCTCGTGCCAAACGACAGTAAGAGTCGCTGGACACGAGATTATTTTTTATTATAAATTGCGATTACTAGTCAGTAACAACCAATGACTTGATGGCTTCACGATTAGCCATTGCCTTGTAGGCATCGTCGATGTCATCCAGTTTGAATGACTTGGTGAAAACTTTACCGGGGTGAATATCACCATCCAGCACAGCCTTTAACAGGACGCTCTTGTCGTAGGTCGTAACAGAAGCAGGACCACCCGCAATTGAAATATTGTTGTAGAAGGAAGGCGCCATGTCCATTTTTGGCTCATGGGGCAAACCAACACGACCAACGATAGCACCTGGACGAGCAACTTGGGTTGCAGTTTCGTTGGATAACTCAGTGCCGACACATTCGAGCACAGCGTCTGCACCATCATTGTTAGTGAGTTCCATGACTTTCTTAACAGCGTCGTCACCACGTTCTGCAACAATATCCGTGGCACCGAATTCTTTGGCGAGCTTTTGACGGTCTTCGTGCCGGCTCATTGCAATAATCCGTTTGGCACCACGCATTTGAGCAGCAATGACACCACACAGTCCGACGGCACCGTCACCAACAACAACGACGGTACTACCAGCGTGAACGTTGGCTACCCGAGCGGCGTGATAACCGGTTGCCATAACATCAGCGAGCGTCAACAGTGAATCTAACATGGCTTCGCTGTAATCTTCTGGTTTGCCAGGAATTTTAACCAGGGCCCATTCGCCATGCGCAAAACGAATGTATTCAGCTTGCACACCTTCACTAAAGTTATCGTCATGGTCCTGGCAGTCACCATCAAAACCGGCACGACAAGCGGCACAATGACCACAACCGTGAGTAAATGGTGCAATAACGAAGTCGCCGGGAACAACAGTGGTGATTGCGCTACCAACTTCTTCAACGACACCGATAGCTTCATGACCAGTGTTTTCAGAATTAGCAGCCTTATCTTCTAAACCACGATAAGCCCATAAATCGGATCCGCAAACACAAGTCCGCACAACCCGGATGATGACGTCATCCGAGGCTTGAACTGTTGGTTTTTCAATGTCTTTAACTTCAATTTTGCCTGCTTTTACAAATACAGTAGATTTCATTATGTAGAACACTCCCTTCGAGGTTATTTTAAGACATATTGCGTTCGTTTGCGTACTTAACGGATTGAAATTTTAAATTTATCATCTAGTTTGGCTAAATGGCATGTAAGTGTTTAAGAAAGAATGAAGTTGTGAAACACTATTGTAACCTAAGTAACGCTAGCGTAATATTTGAACTATAGAAGAGCGCATGAATTTGGGAGGTCAATGACATGACAATAAAGGGGATTAAGATTGCGTCGGCTGGTTTATTAGCGGTTGTTGTGTTAGCTGGTTGTTCAGCGTCATCAACGGCAAAAACAAGTGCGTCGAGCAGTAGTGTACATACGACGTCGGGAAAAGTCGTTAAAGACAATGCGAGTCAGTCTCGTCAGAAGACGAGTGCCTCAAACCACACTACAGAAGTGAATAGCGGCGTTAATAATGTTGCGGACAGCTCGGTAGAAAATGTGCAGCCATCGACTCAAACGGTCAACACTACTTCAGGCAGCACTGTTAGCTCACAGCCATCAACCGGTGCAACAACGACTGCCAGCTCATTGGCTCCCACAATTCAGTCGTCAAGCGTTAGTGAATCAACGAAGAGCTCGACACCGGTTACACAATCTGTGGCGACCAAAACTGCAAGTACAACGACTGATCAATCTTCCGTAGCACAACAATCTTCAGCCAACGGTAACTCGCAGGCCACTCAACAAGCCTCAGCAACTTCCAGTTCACAGGCACCACAGCAATCAACGACTGCTCAAACGGCAGCGGCCATTCTATTGGCAAGCGGTCAGGATCGTAATGTGGCAGACATGAGTCAATTATCCATTGTCAACGCAGATCCTAAGTGGGGCAACATAACGCCTGGTGACGATGGGCAAGTTCACGTTCTTAACACCAATAATGGTGTCTCCAACGTAGGCTATACCATTACTGGTGATACAGTTAACATGTATACGATGCCTTCTGCAGTGAGTGGTGCTGATTGGGTTAATCAATCAACGGGTTCATTTAGTTTGCAACAAGCTGTCAATCAGTCTCAAACGAATCCGGCAGCTTCATCAATTGCACAAAAATTTGCAAAATAATGATTAAAAAGAAACTGGAACATAACGCCTTAACTCAATTTCTAATGAAATGTCAACAAGCAATTTTTTTCAACCGCAAAAGGTCATGCGGATGAAAAATTGCCGCAAACGCGGGACATAACACTGACTTTTGCTCATCTAACGCGAATAAGGCATTCATGGGAAAAACACCCATAAACACCTTATTCGCGTTACCTGAGAAAGCCAAAACGTGTTATGTCTCGCTCTCATTTAATTTCTTAACGAATAACACCTTTTAATCTAAATCAAGTAACCTAAGCTCATTCTGAAAATAGAGTTGCTGACGCTGTGTGTCTGTTAACCAGTGCGTGTGCGCTAAAGCGCTGTTAAGCCCGAGAACAACAGGCTTTGGTGTGTATGGGTAGTCGGAGGCATACAAGAGCTGCTCCGAATTTACAATTTGTAGTAGCGCGGGCAGTTGGCTGGGTAAAACACGGCCAGCGACATCGAAATAAACATGTTTCATAGCTGCAGTCACGTCAACTTCGTCCGTTTGCAAACGGTGGTTTAACATCTTGGCGCCTAGTGTCCGTGGTGCTAAGACAGAGAGGGCTGCGCCACCGTGTGGAATGATAAATTTAATGTTAGGGTAACGGATGAAAATTCGATTTTGCACTAAATTCAAGAAGGTGCGCGTTGTTTCCGCGAAGAAATCGTAAATTGGGTGCGGAAATTTTTCATCAACATGATAAGGTGTCTTCGGGGGGTCGTTTGGATGGATCAATACGACTGCACCAACGTCATTAAGTAATTGCATGATTGCGTCGTAATGGGGATCACCAAGGTAGATGCCTTGTGCTGAGGTGGGCAATACAACACCAAGCGCTTGCTGATAAAATAGCGCGCTTTTGATAATCGCGATACTTTCGTTTACAAACGGCAAGGGGACTGTTGCAAAATAACCAAGTTTGTCAATATGATTGTGATGAATCTGGCTACCAAACGTGTTGATTTCGTTGGCCAAGGCGGCAGTGGCTTGGGCATCCTGATGATATGAAATGTGTGGCATAGAGACTGATAAAACGGAGTAAGCGATGTGCTCACGTTGCATAAGTGACAGTGTGTCTGTTACTTGCCATTTGGGCTCAGCGACATCACCAGCGAGACCATGAAACTGTTTTTGACAAAATTTTGTATAGCCAGGAGTGACATAATGGCTATGAATATCAATTTTTGAGTAGTTCATTTTAGATTTTTCCTCTTTTGATATAAAGTGGCTAACTTCAAATTACCACCGATAAGGATGACTCACAATTGGCTCATTATGAGGAGCCAATTAGATACGTGAAAACGACGAAGAGAGGCCAAAACTGGCCGTATAATTACGATACTGCACATACCGTAATTGATGGAGAACACAAAATGAATGAAGAAGAGATCTGTAACTTATCAATAATTACTAGGAGGGGGATAATTCGTCCCTTTTCGGCTCATGAAGTTGATGCCTTTTTGAGCTACCATAACAACCTTGACTGGATGCAGTATCAGGGATTTAAAGGACTGAGTAAAGCGGAGGCCGTAGATGCACTATTATCAAATCCAACACTTACGCAGGGAAAACAATTTGCGTTAGTAAAACCTGAAATGGATCAGTTGTTGGGTGATTTTTATCTGCAACTGGAGGGTGACACAATGTGGCTAGGCTATACAATCAATCCGCTATTTGCACGGCATGGGTATGCATTTGAAGGCGCTAAAGCATTGATTGAGTTTTTGTCACAGCAGCACGTCAGGGTGCTAAAGGCAGATGTTGACCCAAATAACCAAGCCTCGAGAAGGTTATTGGAAAAGCTAAGTTTCAAACAAATCATGCAAAATGATGAAACGGTTATTTTTGAACGAGGGTTGACCGATTTTAATAATTAGAACGATTAGTAGTGAATTGTGAGGTAATTCCTTATGATTCACTACTTTTTTTAGCGACAGACATATTTTTTGAAAGGTTACTTATGGATTGGATAATATGTAAACAATAAAAGGAAAGGAGGTTAGGCAATGAGGGCGCCAACAAAATGGTTAGTTGGGCTAACAGGTTTCTTGACGCTAGTGATTGGATGTCTGTTAATGGCCATGAATACAAACATCGGCTATGTCTCTGACTGGCTTGTTAGCATCATGAATCGCAACACAAAATTAGCCATGATTAGTTTGATTGTGGCTGGTGGCTTTATTGCGTTGGTCGGGTTAATTATTCTGTTGATTGGTTTATTTAAGCCACGGACAGTCGGTATGATTGAGTTCCATGGCTCTCGTGGCGTTGTGCGACTACCTGTCAATGCAATTGAACAGGATTTGAAACTTCGGATTGAAGACGCCGTCGACGTAGGCCATCTTGAGGTAAATATTCGTGCACACGCCAAACAGCGGCAGGCAGACGTCAAAGTGCATGGTACCGCTTTAGCACAAGACACGCCCAGATATGATGATTTGGGCGAAGCCGTGTTGGCAGTGGTCAATAAGTACCTTAAAGACAGTTTGCAATTTAAGTTGCGTAAACGTCAGGTGACAATTGAAGCATTTCGCAATCCTGACCAGAAGGCACGGGTGGTTTAGCGAAAGGAGGTGGTTTCATGAGTCGTCCGATGTTTGGCACCATCGTCGGGCTGGTACTTGGTCTGGCGTGGGTACTGGCTGGCTTTTGGAGCATGATTTTGGTTGCGGTATTGGCTTTAGTTGGTACGTTAATTGGTAAGTACAGTCGAGTAGTTGATCGGCAAACAATCAAGCGTCGCATCAATCAATTTTTGTCTAGTTAAGTTAGGTCTGTTTTGTTATGGAGGGAATCGATAATGGAAAACACTAAACAAGCTGCACAATCACAGTTAAAGCACACATTAAGTTACGACGATGGCGTTATTGAAAAGATTGCCGGATTGGCCGCACGAAATGTTGATGGTGTCTTGTCACTAGATGGTGGCATGCTTAGCGGCATTACTGATCGCTTTCGAAACCAAGCGGATCCGACACAAGGAATAGATGCAGAGGTTGGTCAA
This sequence comes from Furfurilactobacillus rossiae DSM 15814, assembly GCF_000428925.1. Taxonomy (GTDB): domain Bacteria; phylum Bacillota; class Bacilli; order Lactobacillales; family Lactobacillaceae; genus Furfurilactobacillus; species Furfurilactobacillus rossiae. The sequence goes on from NZ_AUAW01000021.1 coordinate 32,192, forward strand.
AAACAAGTGGCTTTGGATATGCACGCCACCGTTGAGTATGGCAAAGATATCCGCCAATTATTTGAACAGGTTACTCAGCGCGTTGTTCGTGACATTCAAAGTTTTACCGGCTTGGATGTTGTGGAGTTAAATCTACACATCAATGATGTGATGAGCAAACGGGAATGGCAGGATCAAACAAAAGGTAAACCAAATTCATCACATTCAACAGAAACAAAAGAAGTTGAATAAGCAGTTTGAACATCACCTATGACATCAGGCGCAACTAACGGAGGTTATAAAGATGGCTGAAGCGATGACGAAAAAGGAACTTGTTTTTGATAACGATGTGTTAGAAAAAATTGCAGGCAAGACCGCGCAAGAAGTCGATGGCGTCTTGGAATTAAAGGGTGGCCTATTCGACAATATTTCAAACCAGATGGGCGTCAATAAACCTGAACAAGGCGTTTCTGCTGATATTGATGAAGATAAAAAGACAGTCGAATTAGAGTTAGACGGCACACTTGAATATGGTAAGGATGCCAACGATATTTTCGATAAAATCACGCGTAAGATTACTGCCGCTGTTCGGTCGATGACTGGTTATACGGTGACATCAATTAAGTTACACGTTAAAGATTTATTGACAGCCGAAGAGTGGCGCGACCAGACAAAAACGGATAAGAAAAAGTAGCTAGTTGATGCTGTTGAGTTCGATTAGAATGGTAAAAATGCCTGTCGCGCCTAGATTTCAAGGAAATCAGTGTCGGCAGGCATATTTTTTGAACGTAATTTCAGATTTAGCTAAGCTAATGATAGTAGGATACTTCAGACAACCTTTAAGGAGCGATTAGATGAAAAATTTATTACTCGGTTTTAGTGTTGCAGCCAACATTGCTCTAGCTTACATGATCTTCCAAGATAAGGATCAGATGGAGGATATTAAGTCACGTTTTGATGCCTTAACTGATCAAGCAGAGGGTAAGGCTAAACAAGTTAAAGGCGCTATCACTGGCGATGCTGGTGACAAAGTGAGCGGCAATGTGGATGAAGGCAAAGGCAAGGTCAAAGAGGGCGTTTCCGATTTGAAGGACAAATTGACTAACGACTAAAGTTGCGTTGATGGATTATCCCTCACACGTTAGATTACTAATCTATAAACATCAGAAAGCACCAACTAACTGTGTATTCAGCTAGTTGGTGCTTTCGTTTACATCCTGTGCAAGCGCCGTTAGGGCGTCTAAATTTGTAATCTTGTAGTGATGTTGTTGCTTGACGAGGTACCCATCTTTCACAAATTGTGCGAGCACATAGAGCAAATGTCGATAAGAGATACCTAAATATTCGGCTACCTGTACGTGTTTCTCACTGTAGAGGCCGTCGTGAGCTGTCAATAGAATAAAGGATGCCAAACGTTGGGCAACGGGAAAGGCCGCGTTGTTGCCAGCGGTTTTAACGGTTCGGTAGTTTTTGTGAACAAAGTAAAGACAGATTTGCCGCAGAAAGATTGGATCGGCTAGTAACTTTTTCTGCAATGAGCGGATGGGTAGCGCCAGACACCAACAGTCGGTGATGGCCTGCATGCTGAAAGCCGTTTCTGGTCGTTGTTCGATAAGTTCCATTTCGCCAATAAAGCAGGGCGGTGTAAAGAAGTCGATGAGCGAAACCTTACCATTTGCCAGCACGTCATACAGTTTCGCTTTGCCCTTAACTAAATAAAATAGGTACGTTAACGGAGCACCGGCTTTGACAATGAAATCATTCGCCGCAAAGTGGAAAAGCTTGGTGTCTTGTTGTGGATCAAACGAAAATTGGCCGTCGTACCCTGATGTGGTGATGAAATTGTTAATAACATCCTGATTATCGATTTCCTGCATGTTCTTGCCTCAACTGTGAGATTTCTCATACTTATGATAGCAACCGCTTACATATAATGTAAAGCATAAGAGTGGTGCCGAAGCTCGGGAAGGTCCGAGCAATAACGTAAAGGTGGCAACGTGCAAGCGCACTTTGCTTGTGGGTTGACGGCTTTGGGTTATGCACAGGGCCTTGAGCGACAGGTGCACGTTTTAGAAGAGTGATGCCTTACTTCTGGTTGAATCCGAGCAATAAGAAACAAGGCGAATGATTCGGTGATTTTCCGAATGCTTTGACTTGTAGCTTATGCACAGGATTCAGAAGTAAGGTGCACGTTTAGAAGAGTGGTGCCGAAGCTCGGGAAGGTCCGAGCACCACACAAATTCGAGGAGGAAGTAAAAATGGCAGGACGTAAAATTATTCTTGATTGTGATCCAGGCCACGATGATGCGATTGCATTATTCATGGCAGCTGCGCATCCAGCAATTGACTTGTTGGGCGTAACGATTGTGGCGGGTAACCAGACGTTGGCTAAGACAGTGCGTAATGGATTAAATGTCGCACAATTATTGGACATTGATACGAAAATATATGCGGGGATGCCACAACCAATGGTTCGCCAACAGGTGGTTGCCGGCAACATTCATGGCGAAACTGGTTTGGATGGCCCGACGTTTGGCCCGTTACATCGCAAAGCTGAGAAGCAGAATGCGGTTGATTTTATTATTGATACCTTGATGGCAAGTGACGGTGACATCACGTTGGTACCAACTGCACCGTTAACAAACATTGCCGTTGCTATGCGTCGTGAACCGCGCATCATCTCAAAGATTCAGGAAATTGTTCTGATGGGTGGCGCATATGGGACTGGAAACTTTACGCCATCTGCTGAATTCAACATCTTCGCTGATCCAGAAGCAGCCAAGGTTGTCTTCGGCGCTGGCGTGCCGATTACCATGATGGGCCTGGACTTGACTGAACAGACAATTTGTACGCCTGACATCATCAAACGAATGGAAGATGTGGGCAATACTGCAGGTAAGTTGTTCAGCGACATGATGAACTTCACGTTGAAGACACAGTTTGAAGCGTTTGGTTTGAAGGCTGGTCCCGTTCACGATGCCACTACTATCGGCTACTTGATTGAGCCAGATATTTTCAAGACAGAATCTGTGTACGTCGACGTTGATATCAACCGCGGGCCTTGTTATGGTCGGACTGTTTGCGATATGCATCATGTGATGAAAGAAGAACCCAATACTAAGGTAGGCATTACACTGAATCTGGATAAGTTCTGGGATTTGGTCGAAAAATGTGTTCGGATGTATAAATAAATATGTAGCAATTTCAGCATAAAAAAGGCAAGTTTGACAATAACTTGTCTTTTTTATAATCTCATTATTTCGTATGAAATATTTTGGCTTGAAAAGGGCTTCTTGATGGTTAAAATTAGAAATGTTAATAAAGAAAGCGCTTTCAAGATAAGCTTTTACTGAATGAAAATAAAAATTCATCATTGTTACAAAAAGGAGACAGGTTATGGAAGCTGGACATGTTGATCTTGATACAGAAAGGTTTGAAAAAATTCAGAAAGAGATAAAAGAATCACAAGATATAAAAATGAAAAAAGAAGACTACATTTTTGTATCCTTGATTTGCAGTTTACAAATATTGAGAAGATGGTTAGTCGAAAAGTACGTAATAAACGGAAAACGATATAACGATTCGGAACTAGCCAAAAAAGTGAAGCACCAATCACCTGTCGGAAAAATAGAGAATGAAGATTATGGGACATGGATATTAGGGTCGGCTTGCTATGACGCAGTGAATCTCACTGACGGAATGAAAAGAAGAGTTATTAAGCCAGGTATATCAGGTGCAAATCATCGTTATGCTACATTGGCGCACGATCCGTTGTTAGGATTGGTTTTTGGTCCTCTTAATCTTCTTAGTGACACTGTTACTGTACATAAGACGAACATACGGACCTATGAAACTAAACAAATTGATTGGAGGATACCATCCTCTGGATATAAAATTTCTGCACCAAGCTCGCTACTATTTTCAGTTAAACAAGCTGCCATTTTAGTTCAGGAAGATCCCAAGATGTTTTATTTGGCTATTTTAAAACATCTAATACATTTGGCATCAGATTCCGTTACTATTCAAGGGTTGTCTATTCCAGGTGCAAATGCTCTACCGAATGATATAGACAAATGGCTGCTAAAAAATGGGTTTGATAGTGCTTGGTTTTTCGGCAACGGACTACAATACCTTGGTGCTAATGTCATTAACAGATTGAGTCGATTTGTCTATACATGGTTGTTTAGCGGGTCAGCAGATGATACTGAGCTAATTAGGGAAAAAGCTTTGAAAGATATTGCTATTGCTAATTCACTAGCCACAGCGGAAAACTTTGCCATAATCGGCAGCAGATTGGGAATAACAGGAGATTATATAAAAACATTGAGGTCAGTTGACTTTGGTGGATTAATTGCAACGATTCAGGCTATTTCACAATCAAAGTTAGTTAAAGAAGATATTGCTAATATTGCGAATGTTTGGGACGACATTCAATTTAACTTTACTGTTTCAGGTTCTAGAATTTCTCAAAAATTCACTTTCGATACTCAGACTATTGACGAGAAGTACCGTGATATTATTCTTGCGATGCAGGAAGAATATGAGAGTTTAGAGGATTTGCAGAAGTCATCATTTGACAAAAGGGACGATTTTCAATTTGAAAATAGTGGAAAGTATGCACGAGTATTAAACGTTGATAAAGGGAGCATATTAGAAACACAGAATGATATTACAAGATTCTTTAAAAATTAATTAATATGTCAGGAGAAGTGAAAATGTTTAACAGAAAAGGGAAAAGGAATGCCGAAGAGCATTTAAAAACACTTAGTATCCAGTTTGGTGAAGATCAAAAAATGGTTACACAGTTAGCCGAAGTTTTGTATCAAGATAGAACAGAACTTAAAGAGGACATAGATAGTTCTTGGGATTTCTTAAACACTTTGAGAAATAAACCAACAGAATTAGATACAAAAATAGAACAAATCAAAATTGAGATGGACAGATATCAAGATATTATTGATTATGCGCAATAACAGTCTAATCAAATTGATAAAAAGGCTGGATCCGCTGCGGCTACAGGAATTGCTGCGGGAGTCGGTGTGGCCGCATTAGGTCCAAGCGCGGCAATGGCCATTGCAACTACGTTTGGAACTGCTTCAACGGGAACTGCAATTTCTGCGTTAGGTGGTGCTGCTGCAACGAATGCTGCTTTGGCATGGTTAGGAGGCGGAGCCTTAGCTGCCGGAGGAACAGGAATTGAAGGTGGAACGGCATTCTTAGCCTTAGCCGGGCCAGTTGGCTGGGCGATTGCTGGGGTTGGTTTAACAGCCGGTGGTGTTTTGTATAATTCTCATAACAAAAAGGCAATGCAAGCCGATGACCAACAATCCTTGGAGCTTCAATCGGGTTTGAAAGCTCTGGATGGTACTAAAATTGAAATCAACAAAATTAGTCGTTTAACTCAGCGACAGGACATATTGCTACAAAGTGAATTTAAAGAGATTCAATTGATGGATAGTGATTTTGAAAAGTTAGACGAAAAATCGAAGAAACAGTTAGGCGCATTTGTCAATAACGTTCTGTCAGCTACCAAGTTGTTGAACCAAAAGGTTGGATCTAATAATTAGTCACTATCAGTTTTTACTTCTCCATGCGTGATTAGCAAGATATAAATGAGTGATTCTAGGGTAAATAATTTCTGATTACATCTAGTTTGAAGCGTTATATTTTATTAGCGTTGTATTTATTTCTCTTACAATTATTTTTTTAAACGAAATCGGTGATATGACCTTCACCAAGTTTCCTTGGCTCAAAAGCCACATTTTCGCCTCAGCATCATATGCTTCAGCCTCAATCAGCACGCTATCTTTTTCAGGGTAACGTGCTTTTATTATGGCATTGGGAAAACGGTCCAAAGCCGCCTCTACAATGCCCCAGTACTCAAACTGCAGAGTGATTTTTTTGCCTGGTTGCATGTACTGAATGTGTTGACGCAGTTCACCATCTTCGAAACGGTCCGCGTAACTTTGCGTGATTTTAACTGGTGCTTGATGGAAATTACGAATACGGTCGGCGCGGAAAAATCGATCACCATTTCCTTCTGGCGAGTAAGAAATGATGTAAAAATAGTATTCGGAAAAAATCACGGCTTCGGGCAGAATTGTGTAATGTTTGCACTCACCGTGCTGACGTTGATAGTCTATATCGACGGCCTGTTTCTTCGTAATAAACTGGCTGAATGCCCAGATTGTGCGAAGCAATGGTTGACCGTGATGAACTGGGACATAGTAAAACTGTTCATTACGAATAATGGGGCGAATTTCCTGTTGGTCCGAGGGTGTCGTCAGATTCAATAAGCCATTAATTGTCGTGGTTAGTTCTTGCTTAGTTAATGATCGGCTAGCTAGCAGAATTTTAATGATGAGTAGAATGGCCTGTTTAGAAACATTGTCTTGCGTAATTTCAAGGACGTAACCACCAAGCGAACGTTTATATTGCATGTGATAAAACAACTGCTGATAGTCAATAAAGTCACGAATCTGAATTGTATTCGCCATCTAAGACGACGAATAAGTACGTATTATCTATTTGCCTTTATTCGCATAAAGTCCCAAGACAAACGTTTGCCTTAATGGACGAAAAAGTTTCAGTTTTTGTGACTCACATTTAATTTGTGACGAAATGAAAATTGAAGCTTTTTTTATTTGCCCTGAAATGACAACAATCCTAAATGACGGTCTGACGACTTGAATTTATTGAAACGTGGACGCTTTAAGGTTCGCTTATTATCTGTCTGATACAACTTAATATAAACATTTTTTAACCTGAAATAATTGACCGATAAATTAACATAGTAGCAAAAATGCGCAATAATTAAATCTTTTGCAAACTATTTAAAGAAGCGAGTGTAGCACTTTCATTTTGTAAGCAAAGGTGTTAAAACAATCAATTGAGTAGAGTTATTTAACTTTTTTGCAACTTAATTATTTATTTGGATTAATTTTGAGCGAAATTGTTTTTTAACATCAATCAGCATTAAGTGAGAGAAGTAAAAGGAGAGTTATGCCTGGATTGTATCAAAATCGAAAGTTACATTATCGAATGTATAAAGCGGGAAAGCGCTGGGTGTTTGCTGGAGTCGCCGTAATTACGTTTGCTACCGGCATGACACTGACAACGGTCGCTAATGCTGATAGCGACAATACGGCATCAACATTTCAAACAACTGCTGTTACTTCGACGGCATCAAAATCGGCACAGGCGTCAAACGGCGATACAAGCGATGCTACGACAACTGCTGATCAAAATTCATCAGTTAGTAGTTCAGCGTCGAGTACTACGCAAAGTCAATCGACGGCTTCATCGGAGAGTACGTCGGTAACATCAAATAAGGCAAACAGTGAAAGTTCGGCCAGTGAATCAGACCAACAAACAGATAGTCCAAGTAGTACAAACAATAGTGATCAGTCTCAGACCAGTGCTGCATCAAAAAACAATAGCGAGTCTACTGGTTCTAGTGCAGTTTCGATCACTCAAAAGCGTGTTTCTAGCATGGCTTCTCAGTCAGCGACCAGTGCGCTGACGACCGAATCAACAAGTGCATCGACTGCGCAGTCAACGGGCAGTCTCTCTAGTACTGAAAGTTCAAGTAATGTAGCCAGTGTCCATGACGCAGTTTCAACAACCAACAATAGTCAGGTCACATCGTCAACTACCAATAGTAACGTTACGGTGACGTCTATATCGGACACTGCCACTGACAGTGACGTTGCAACGGCCAAATCGGCAGCAGCCAGCGCTTATCAAGCAACGGGGACACCTCAAGAAATTGTTCGGATGGATGCGACTGGATTCGTCAATGGCTACCAAGAGGGTGTCGGTGACTCGATTCAGTACAATGGTTGGACAATTTTGTACAAACAAGGGACGACGTTTGGCGGATTTGGACTTATTCCAAACACTTATGTATCACCCGTTTATTACTTATCGGGTAGTTATTCTGAAAGCACGACGCCTTCTGATGGTGTCTTAGGTGTCACAAAGCATTTCACTATTTTTACGTTTGATAGTTTAACAGCGCAAAACATCGGGAGCACCTATCGGATTGCTGCAGGTGGAAACTTGACCTTATCGGGATCATCCGGTAGCAGTGCTTCAGAGTACACTGATTATCCGCAAATCATTGTTGGTGGTGATCTGGTTGAATTAGACAATGCTAATCCGACTGGAAAAATTTATATCAACAATGATGCAAGTGTCTACAGCAACTATTGGTCTAATACGCATCAAATTTATAAAATTGATACAACAGATTTTTTTACCGCTGCTAAAGCATATTTAGCAAGCGAGTCCAATGAACTGAGTGCCTTACAGCAAACGGCGGGCGCAAAAGTGATTACACCAAGTTCTTCAAATCCTAATCTGACGTTACAAGGCGTCGATGGTGCTGATGAAGACGTGTTTGTGCTGAACAGTTCAGACTTTCCTGGTACTACTTACGGAAGTGGTGCGATCAACATTACCAATGTGACAAATAGTTCCGGGGGAACAGCTAAAATCATCATTAACGTGGTTGGAGATTCTGTTGCGATTGCTGGGACTACCATCTCAGTTAATGGCAAAACGGATGCTGATACAGCTGCAAACGTCACTTGGAACATGCCCGACGTTGTCAGTTTGGTCACCCACAACGCTGCGTTAACAGGGAATATTTTGGCCCCTAACGCGACATTTTATACAGATGGCTCCATTTCAACGTCTGGCAATATTGCCGTAAAAACGTTTGGTGAGGCGGCATTAAATAGTTTCACCACGAAGTATGTAGACGAAAATGGGAATCAGATTCATCAGAGTATGTCGTGGGCCGTTAATAACACGACCGATGGTAGTACCAAAACAGTGTCACCAGTAGCGATTGACGGGTACGAAGTGACAGGGACGCCGACGGTTTCGATTAGTAGTCAGGATGTTGTTAACAACGATGGCTCCGTGACCGTTACCTATGATCAAAGTTCATGGGCAACCAACACGGTAACCTTCCACTACAAAAAAGTATCGACACCTGTGAAAGCTGCGGCATCATTAACGGTGAATTATGTAGACGAAGATGACTCTTCAAATACGCTAGCGGACAGCAAGACACTTTCCGGTCTACAAGATGACACATACAATGTCAGTGATTATGAACCAGCTATTCCGGGTTATACTCTGGATGCTGATGACGCATCGTTACTGTCAGGCAAACTGATTTCTGATGGGCAGATCGTCACGCTCCGTTATAAGGCCAATAGTCAAAGCGTAACGGTCAACTATGTTGATCAAAATGGTAATCCAATTCACGCCAACGACACAGTGGCTGGCAAGACCAATACTAATTATGATGCTTCTAGCAAGGAAATTAGCATTCCTGGTTATTCGTTTGTTAAAGTTCAGCAGGGTGACCTTAAAGGCACATTTAGTGTTGATAATGCTGGTAAGTTTACGGCGAAGGATATTGTTCTGCAATACCAAGGTGGCAGCCAAACATTGGCGGTACATTATGTCGACAACAACGGCAAAACGATTCACACAGACAATACTGTGACGGGTGCCGCTGGTGATTCATACGACGTCAGTGATGATCAACTCACGATTCCCGGTTACACATTCTCAGCAGTTACCACTGGTTCTTTGACGGGAACGTACACGGTTGATACTACAGGTAAGGCGACAACACCAGCCGTTACTTTAATGTATACGGCCAATCCACAATCAGTGACAATTCATTATGTTGATGAAAACGGTAAGTCTTTGGCTAGCGACGGTAGTTTAACCGGAGCAACAGGGACAGCGTATGATGCTCAGAACAAAATTCTTAGTCTCGACGGTTATACGTTTGACAAGGTCACGTCTGGTTCATTAACAGGCACGTATGATGCGAACGGCACGCCTGCCATCACCCTTGTGTATGACAAAGTTGTGCCGAAGAGCGGCAGTGTCGTGGTCCGTTACGTTAATGGTAAGACAAATACTGAACTTGCCAGCGCGCAAACGCTAACGGGCACTGTCGGTGATACCTATACGACTGCTGCCAAAACGTTTGACGGATACACTTTAGAAGGTTCATCAAGTGCTACAGGTAGTTATACAGATGCTGGTCAAACAGTGACGTTTACCTATCTGCCGAAGAGCGAAACGAAGATCGTTAACTATTATTTGGTTAATACGGCTAACGCGCTGGCGCCGTCAATCACGCTAACAGGTGATTATGGCACAAGCCAAACTGCGGACGCTGCTTCAATTGCCGGATACACGGCACTGTCAAACAGCCAAGTAGTAAACTTCACAGATGATACGTCGGCCATTAATTTCTACTATCAACCGGAAGATGCGGCGGCCATAACGGTTAGAGACGTTTTAACTGATGGGACGGTTATTTCTACGCGAACACTGCCTGCTGGTAAATATGGTCAAGCCTATTCGACGTCAGCAGACGCGTTAACCGGTTACGTTTGGAATCAGACGACGCCATCTAATGCTACAGGCACGTACTCTTTAACACCACAGACCGTGACGTATACGTATGACCGTGAGGATGGTCAACCCGTTACGGTAAATTATGTGGTTAATGGCACCACAAAAGTATTAGGTACAACTCAGCTGACTGGCCACTATGGTGACAGCGTGACGGCTCGGACTGCTACTTTTTCAAACTATACGTTGGTTGGCACACCAGCCCAAACGACCACGACACTAACGGATCGTCCGCAGACGATGACGTTCCTTTACGATGACACTGGTGACCGGTATGTTAACGTGTCATATGTGCGTCGTGTTACCGTTGGCGATGAGCAAGAGCTACTAACGATGGCCGCACCGACAGTCACGACGGTTGATTATGATAGTCAGTACACGACGGCTCCTGTAAATATTACTGGTTATTACGTCAGTGCGTCGAGTGTGGCCGGTCCTGCGAACGGAAGCTGGTCAGATTTGTCAACGGATGCGGCGAAGAATCAGGTAGTCTACTATTACAACGCTGACCCGGAATCTTTCAAAGTGACCTACACTGACTTACAAGGAAATGATTTGTTTAGTCAGACACCGGTTAACACTATTCAACTTGTGAATGCTTACTATGGAGTTGGCTATAACTTCACGGCACCAGCGATTGTAGGCTATACACTTGTCAGTGATGCAACGGTTAGTGGCACGGTGGGCCTTAATCCGAGTGATATCCATTTCACCTATGCCAAGGAACAAGCGGTAACCACGCATTATGTGGATGATAATGGCAATGTTATTGCTACACCAGTTTCACAAACGTTAACTTATGGTGGTACTTATACGACACAGCCGGCAACGGTTAGCGGTTATACGTTAGTGGCAACACCTGCCAATGCGAGTGGTCAGTATGACCGCACGAATACGGCCAACAGTGTCGATGTAATCTACGTTTATCAGAAGGTTGCGGCAAGTGAAACGCCAACAAGTGGTCCATCGACATCGATGTCACCAAGCCAAGCACCTTCGACGGCCTCGACGCCGGCAAGTGGTGCCTCGACAGTGACTTCGGTGGTTACTTCACAAACGACTTCACAAACGTCAACACCCGAAAGTGGTATGTCGGTAACGCCATCGCAAACCTCGACAACGAGTATGCCATCGATTCCAAATCAGGGTACCGAAACAGTGCCACCGCGTGTGGTGCCCGTGAATCCGGTTAGCGCTTCACCCGTTATTCCGGTTGTGACACCAACTGGGAATCGGCCTACTAATGAAACGCCAGCTAACGAAGCTGGGACGCCAATCGTCCGGCAAATGATGGGTGATCCAACACTATTGCAGTCAAATGCAGTACCAGTCACAAGCGGTTCACAATCGACACGAACAATTGTTGATGAGCCAAGTTGGGATCCTATCAGGTTAGTTCTGATGGACGTTGATGGTGATATCATTGCTGTTCATGAAGTCAGTGGCTATACGGGCACATGGGTGTACATTGGTGATTTGATTCCTGCAGGGTATCATCTGGCTCCTGGTCAAAGTGCTTGGTTGTTACTGAATGATGTCTCACCGCAAACGTTGCGTTTGGTAAAGGATTCTGATGATACAACGGCTGCGGCAACATCTGCGTCGACTTTGGAAAAGAATCAAACACTGTCAACTGCTCAAACGGTGGCCGGTTCCGATACACAGACTGCTGCAACGGCCACGACGTCAAGGGCTGCAGCTAACTCAGCGACTAACCAGAACCTGTTGCCTCACACAAATGAAGGGCAGCAGTCATGGTTACAAGCTTTGGGGCTAGGCCTATTCTCAATGCTGTTTGGTTTGTTTGGCTGGCGCAAACGTCGCCATAACACCGATGATAATCAAGATAACGATATTTAAGATAGCAAAATAAGCGCTAATCATTTGATTGTATAAAGATACAGTCGAGCGGTTAGCGCTTTTTGTGATTGAGGTTAATAAGTCGCGTGAGCAAATGATATGCTATTTCGGCGTGATGCGGTGATAATAATAGACAGAATATTTCGGTGACGTGAAGGGGATGATATTGTGAGGACCATAACTGAACAAGACTTGAGTGCCTTTTATAACCTGTTGTTAGAGCCGGGCACTCGCGATTGGGAACGGCAACAATTGTTGAAAGCCAAAGAACAACTGGCCGCTGGTCAAGCATCGACTACGGTTTTTGCCGAACTTGAGCACAGTTTGCGGCCACTGGCTGTCCGCAACAACTTAACGCCAGCGGTAACTGACTTTTACCAGTCCATAATGTCAGATGGCGAACAGTCGCAGCAGTATGATTACGCTCGGCATCAGGCGGCTTTGACGGATTCACGGTATGATCATGCAATCTTCGCGGGTGGCTGCTTTTGGTGCATGGTTGAACCATTTGCACTGCGTCCCGGCGTCATCTCTGTCTTATCGGGTTATACCGGTGGTCGTGTGGATTCGCCGACGTATGATCAGGTAACTTCCCAAGCGACGGGCCATGTTGAAGCTGTTGAGATTGTCTTTGATCCAAACAAGATGAGTTATGCGGAGTTATTAAAACTCTATTGGCAGATCATCGATCCAACTGATGATGGCGGTCAAATTAATGATCGTGGTGATTCATACCGGCCAATTATTTTCGTTCATAGGCAAATTACAAGTTTAATCCGAACAAGCCCGGAAACTTTCAATGGCAGTCTGTTGATGATGGATTTTTAATGGTCGTTGATTAATAAGCTCAAGTGCTGCCAGGATTTCATCAGTCGTTATCTGGTCAAAGTTAGTCTTTTTCGGGAAAAACCAACGTAACCGTCGATTGAAATATTCATTAGATCCCCGTTCCCATGGTGAATACGGGTGACAAAAATACACTTTAATCTGATAGTCTTGTTCTATGGATCGATAATCGGCAAACTCCTTACCATGATCAACAGTTATAGATTTCACTTGGGAACCGAAGGTCCCCATAAACTTTCCAAAGGTATCATTTAAAGTCT
>NZ_AUAW01000022.1 GCF_000428925.1 Furfurilactobacillus rossiae DSM 15814
CATCATTAACCGTGGATCATAGGCTGGCCGCCCAGTGGCGGCAGTTGCGTTCATGACGTCTTTTAAAGGAATAGAGTCTACGAATCGGCTTAACACCGTGACCACATGATTTTCACTAGGCGTAAAATCTAAATTCACTGCCAAACTGGTTTGATTATTGTTATAATTCTTGTACATGGAGATAACCTCGCTTTCTGATTGTTTAGTCGCTGTTGGATAAGCAGAGAATTGTCTCTGTGCCTACATAATAGTACGAAAATAAGGTTCGAAATCAAAAAACGATTTCGAACCTTATTTTTTATTCAAGAGTTTTGTCCCGCTCTCTTAGCCTAAAATGTTCCACTAATAAAAATTATAACATATATTCATTAATAATATGAATCATTCAAGTGGTGAATTTTACAGTATTCCCAGTGTATTGGCTTTTTTAAAAATTAATATTATTTTCGATTGGTTTATTTTGAGCCAGCTAACGCTCAGAATTTTACTGATCTTAGCTTATTATTGTGTTTCCAATAAAACGTGAATAAATTATTGTTGCTACAACGGCGTTTTTAGAGCACAAAGTCATCATTTTTGCTATTTTAGTGAGTTTAAGGCAATTAGTGGCCGAAACCTTAGTTTAAAGGTGTTTCCATCAACAAACAAAGGTGGTGCACTCATGGACGAAACAGCAGAACAGCAACAAATGGTCGTTGATATGATGACAGAAGGGTATTTGTCGAGTTTTCGCCAAATTGAAAAGGTTCTTGGGAAGGTTTCTAGTAAGTTTGGCGTTGGCTGGAGTGGACTATCAATTTTAAACCAGCTGGCCACGAACCAAAGCGCAAATGTGTCTGATTTGGCAGAAAAAAACCACGTTACTAAGGGCGCAATTTCAATTCAAATTTCTGAGTTAATGAAAGCCAAACTGATTGAGATGGATGAAGATCCAAATGATCGTCGACGACATATCGTTAAATTAACTTCCAAGGGTCAAAAAATGGCCGATCATGAAGTTGCCCAGGCAAAAGAGATGGCTTCGCAAGTCTTGAATAACATGGGTGAAGCAGAAATGATGCGGTTACACACAGACCTTGCTGCTTTTGCGCATCTTCTTGAAGATACTAAACTTGAATAATTTTTTGTGAGATAGTAATATGCCTGAATTTTTAAACATTTCAGATATATTGTTATCTTTTTTTAACCGAACGTTCCTCCTTTGTTAAATAAAAACGCTTTCATTTGTCTCGATGTTCGTCAATCTCCATCTGCATGGTTACAAAGACATTTTAATCATGGTAAAATATACTCGCATTGTTTCGAGATATTCACTGAGTCTTACTTGTTTCTAAAGCGAACCGCTCAGTTTCATTCAAACGAACGGTGAGGGTTTAACTGAGCGTGCTTTAATGATGGAGGATGCATTTTGAAAAAGGAACCGGCGAACTGGCTGGCAGTGCTAAAAATTGCGATGCCGCTATGTTTAAGCTATATTCCCATTGGCTTGGCTTGTGGTGTGTTATTGCATGCGGGCGGTTTGAATACATGGTTGGTTGCACTTGTGTCATTGATCGTGTATTCAGGTGGTGCGCAATTTTTGATTGCCACCATGTTGACGATTCATGCCCCAATTTCCCAGATTGTGATCATGCTGTTTTTCCTTGAATTGCGGTATGCGTTACTGGGGTCTAGTTTGTCACACTATCTCAAAAAGTCATCCCACAAATTTATTTTGGGCTTCGCGTTTTCACTTAACGACGAAAACTACGCGGTGAACTATTTGAAGTTTGCCACGGATAAATATTGGACACCAAGTAATGCCTTGTTGGTTGAGCACTATGCGTTATATACGTGGGCATTTTCAAACGTGGTTGGGAGCTTAATCGGATCATCATTACACATTAATTTGGTGATTGTTGACTTCGCATTGACTGCTTTATTCTTGTTTATGGTTACGATGCAGGTTAAGCGCCGTTTAACGCTGCTGACAGCCATTTTGGCGGGCGCACTGTCCGCTTTCTTCTGTGTTGCGTTAAAGAGTACCTTAGGGATTGTGATTGCGACCTTGCTCGCCTCAACTGCTGGTTTCTTGGCTGACCGGGTGATTCGCTCGATGGCACCGGGCAGTTCCCTATTGTACAAAGTTCGTGGTCCTTCGGGGACACGCGAGACGATTAACGAACAGGAGCTGACTGAAGAGCGGCTGCTGAAGGAAGAACAAGAGAAAGACAAGGATCACGACCATGAATGATTTAGCCTTAGTGTTATTGGCGGGAGTGGCGGCCTTTATTCCGCGGTACTTCCCAATGTTGTTTTTTTCCAAACGTAAGATTCCAGACTGGTTCAACGAATGGATGGGCTTTGTCCCTGTGTCGTTGTTCACCGCGTTAATTGTGAAGCAAATTTTCGTTACTTCGACGTATGCCTTTTCTGTAGGTAACATTGCCGCCATGATTTCCGCGGTGCTTGTCATTGTCATCGCGTACTTCACGCGTTCAATGACACTGTCCGTGGTGTTGGGGTTGTTGCTCATGTGGGCATTAACAACATTCTTATAAAATTGAATGAATCGACAGCTGACTATCGTTTCTTGATGGTCAGCTTTTTTGTGCCTGCCACATTTTTGCGCATCTGCATGCTGCATAAAAGCGTCGGCTGGTGTTTTTTTCGCATGTTATAGAGTTGCGTCTTTCCTTCGGATTTTCTACACACTGTGAATTAGTCAATGATACGAAAAACAACCGTCAAGAAATTGACAGTTGTCGGAATGAAACATTATTTGTACATATAATCCCGTGTCATTGGTAGCACACGACCAGATGCACCTTTAGTGAGCAGGAACTGAATGACGTCGATGTTACCAGACTGGAACGAAGCCGCACATGCTTGTAGGTACAAATCCCACATGCGCATGAAGCGTTCGTCGAATTGTTTGGCAATTTCGTCACGATGCTCATTGAAATTCTTATCCCAGATTTCCGTAGTCCGTTGATAGTGACGACGCAGGGGTTCCATGTCGTCGACTTGCAAACCAGCGTCGATCATGTGGTCGATGTTTTCCGTTAAACCGGGAACATAACCACCTGGGAAGATGTATTTGTCGAGCCAAGCGTTCGTGGCACCGCCTTGTTGACGAGTAATTCCATGAATTAAGGCAACGCCGTCGTCGGTGAGGTACTTGGCCACACACTTGAAGTAGGCGCCCAAGTTTTCTTTACCAACATGTTCAAACATCCCAACGGAGGTGATGTAATCCCACGTTTCGTTACCTAATTCGCGGTAGTCTTCCAAACGAACTTCGGCAACATCTTGTAAGTCTTCATCGATAATCCGCTGTTTAACCAAGTCATATTGTTCTTGGCTTAGCGTGATCCCAGTGACTTTTAAACCGTATTCTTTGGCAGCTGTGAGCATTAACGTACCCCAGCCACAACCAATATCCAACAGACGTTTGCCAGGTTGAGGATCAAGCTTCTTGATAATGTGATGAACCTTGTTTAGCTGTGCTTGTTCCAAAGTGTCATCATCATGTTCGAAGTAAGCACATGAGTAAGTCAACGTTGGGTCTAACCACAATTTGTAGAAGTCATTACCAACATCGTAATGTTTTTGGATGTCTTCCTTAGAGTGTGACTCACTGTGTGATTGCTTTGGCATGAACCGTTTGAACTTACTGTTGTTGAAGAAACTGCCAGCACTTTCATAAGCGGACTCGATCAGCTTTTGAATGCTACCGTCAATTTCGATGCGGCCGTCCATAACCGCTTCTCCAAGTGCCAATGACGCGTTGCGCGTTAATGACTTGATTGGCACAAGTTCGTGAAAGGTAACTGTCACCTGTGGTTCGCCGTCACCACCATAAACATCGCTGGTGCCGTCCCAATAATTGACACGCACAGGGATGTTGAATGAGTGACTGAGAAATGTCTTGTAAAATGTCTTATCCAGCATGAATCCTTCTGTTCCTTTCTCGTTAACCGTTTGATGGTAGTGCCCGTATGGCAAAAACGCCATCATGTTTTTTAAAAAATACAATCTTCAGTATAACGCTGTTTGTCAAAACACCCAACGCTTTAAATACGACCAAAAATGACTTATATAAGTCGATTTGTTCAGAATGCAAACAAACCTGATTTAGATTGTCAGTTAATTTACCAATTCTTTCTAACAAAAGATTTGCGCGATTTTTTGTCAGGTTATAAAATTCAGTAGTTTAGAAAAGCCGATTGCTTGTATTGGTATAGACATGACTTCATTGCTATAATGACTTCACAATTGCTTTTTAAACAATTGGTTTTTCATTAGCCAAATCTTTATCCATTGTTGCAACGTCACTTGAAAAGCATCGGTTAGTTAGTTTGTAAAGCGGACACGAAAGGAACTAGACAAAACATTGGTCAATATGGGGCTAAAAATGCCTATTTTGTGTACTTTTACGTACTAGCATTTTATTATGAATATATAAAGATGTTTATAGGCGACGTTAGGAGGGTAGAGATAACGACCTGAATCTAAGCGTTCTGCTTAGTTATCTGATGAACGAATGGATTTAGTATGTTTGTTATCACACTAAAATGATTATTAATAAACACATTATGCGTAGCACCAATGAAAAGCAGGTGCTTCAACAAATTATAAATGAGGGGCCAATTTCGCGTAGTCAGATTTCACGTAATCTAGATTTGAATAAAGTAACGGTTTCTGATATCTACAACCAGTTATTGAAAACCGGCGTTATTCGTGAAGTTGGTCATGGGGTTAGCACTAAAAATGGTGGCCGTCGACCTGTAATGGGAGAGTTAAATGTTAGCAAAAACTACGTCATGGCAGTCAACCTCGGCACCAGTAGCGTTGACATTTTGATCAGCCGTTTTAACGCCTCAAAGTTAAGCATGCAAACGATTGATACAGATGGCATTAATTTAACGACTGTGATGGACATGATTACGTCGGCAATTACTAAGGAAGTTGGTCAGTTAAGTGACCAGTCATTGGCCGGGATTGCGTTTGTTATCGATGGTACAGTCTATAACAACCATATTATTAGCACAGAACTTAAAGGCTTGGAAAACTTTGACTTGGCTAAGTATTTTGCTGATAAGTTTCAGGTGCCGGTGTTGATTGAAAATGCGGCCAACCTTTCCGCCATCTACGAACGTGACTTTCATGATAATGAGTTGTTTAAGAACTTAGTCACGCTGATGATCGGCAAACACCTGCGGGCAGGTATTGTCGCTGACCAGCACTTGTATACCGGTCACGAAGGTCACGCTGGTGAAGTTGGCGAAGCCTACCTTGTTGACCGTTATGACCATAGTAAGATGGCTGCCGCCGATGTTTATGCGTCTGAACCAGCCCTAAACAAGGCGATTCGGGACCGCATGGGTTGGCAGGAAATGGACTTTGCAAAACTGACCGAGGCTTATTACCATAAAGACGATCGGGTGATGGAACCGATTGATGATTTTGCCTACTACCTATCGCGGGTTTTGACGAATCTTTCCACGAGTTTTGCGCCGGATGTGGTGATCTTAAACGGGGACATGTTCAAACGTTTCCCACAGATTCTCCAATCTGTTCGTAATTCACTTGTCCAGATGATGCCCGATGGCGACACACCGGTAATTTTGACCAAGGGATACACTGAGTCTGCCCTATTAGGGGCTACTTCATATATCATTCACCACGCGCTGGGATTAGATGATCTGAAGCTTGATTTTCAGGCTAAGGCAGAGAGTGTTCCAGAATAACTTCAATGACGAAAACTGTTTCTAACGATTTCAAAAAGGTAGTCGACTAATATTGTTGGCTACCTTTTTTAGTCCAAAGATTAAGTTCTTCATGAGTTTACGGTGCTGTGAGTGGCTGAAAAATAGGCAGTGAGGTACAGTTAAAGCAGAGAAATTATTGGGGGATTTGGTTGTGACAACATACTATCAACGATTTGTGAAAAACGTGTCGCTACGACGTTGGACGGTGTTAGGGTTCATCGTATTAGCGTTGTGGTTAATGCGTTCCATGATTAGCATTGTCCTGTTAACATTTGTGTTTACTTTTTTGGTTACTCGACTGACGCAGTTTATTCGCCGATTTGTGAAGATACCAGCGGCAGTGATTGTAATTGCCATTTACTTGTTAGTGATCTTAGGGCTGTATTCAGGAATCACGAACTATATTCCTAAGCTGATTGATGAAACAGTTAAAATGGCGAATACCGTTTACAATTTTTATCGAAATCCGTCGCATGATACGAACTATGTTGTGAACTTTATCAATCAGTATGCCAAACGGTTGGATATCATGAATCAGCTTAAAAATTGGGCAACGATTATTTTGAACTACGTCGGCTATATTGGGCAGATGGCCTTAACCTTGTTTTTCTCGCTAATTTTGAGTTTCTTCTTCACCGTCGAAAATAAACGAGTTCGGGAATTCTCACATCTGTTTTTGGATTCTACATACGGCTGGTTTTTCCAGGATGTTTCCTATTTGTTTAAAAAGTTCATCAACACGTTTGGTGTCGTCATCGAGGCCCAATTCTTCATTGCTATCTGCAATACGGTGATTACGACAGTCACACTGGCTTTCATGCGGATGCCACAGTTGCCAACCTTGGCGTTAATGATCTTCATTCTCAGTTTGATTCCGGTGGCGGGGGTAATTATTTCCGTAGTGCCGTTGGGATTGATTGCATATTCAGTTGGTGGACTGGATTACGTTATTTATATTTTGGTGATGATCCTCGTTGTGCACACATTAGAAGCCTACGTGCTGAACCCCCAGTTTTATGCTAGTCGGACCGAGTTGCCCATCTTCTATACGTTTGTCGTGTTACTAGTTGGCGAGCGGTTATTCGGTGTCTGGGGGCTAATTTTCGGCGTGCCACTATTTACGTTTTTCCTTGATTTACTGGGCGTTAAGTCGATTGGTCGTGAGCGGCCAAGTATCAAACGGATGCGGGAACGCCGTCGTGCCAAACGAACTGTTGATGGGGATGACGGAAAGTAGTGTGACCTATGTAATTTATGTCTGATTTCGGTTATAATGAATTGATTATTACATTTAAGAAAGAGGTTATTAGAGATGGCTAAATTAGTATTGATTCGTCACGGTCAATCACAATGGAACTTATCTAACCAGTTTACTGGCTGGGTTGACGTTGACTTGAGCGACAAGGGTGTTGAAGAAGCAAAGCATGCTGGTCAATTGATCAAGGAACATGGTTTGGAATTTGACTACGCCTTCACTTCAGTTTTGACACGTGCAATCAAGACCTTACACTACGCCTTGGAAGAATCCGACCAATTATGGGTTCCTGAAACCAAGACTTGGCGTTTAAACGAACGTCACTACGGCGCTTTACAAGGCCAAAACAAGGCCGAAGCTGCTAAAAAGTGGGGCGATGACCAAGTTCACACTTGGCGTCGTTCATACGATGTTTTGCCTCCATTGTTGAGTGCTGATGACGAAGGTTCTGCATCAAAGGACCGTCGTTATGCTAACTTGGATCCAAAGATCGTTCCCGGTGGTGAAAACCTGAAGGTCACTTTGGAACGTGTTATGCCTTTGTGGGAAGACGAAATTGCACCTAAGTTATTAGATGGCAAGAACGTTATCATCGCTGCCCACGGTAACTCATTACGTGCTTTGTCAAAGTACATTGAAAACATCTCTGACGAAGACATTGTTTCATTGGAAATGGCAACTGGTGAACCAGTTGTTTACGACTTCAACGACAAGTTGGAAGTTCAAAGCAAAGTTAAGCTAGACAAGTAATTTGATATGAAATGCATCCGTTTAGGCGGGTGCTTTTTTATTTTATTGATAGTTGTAGCCTTCAAGGCTGGTATACTAAATTGTAGTATATGTACAATGAAATCTGTGAGAAGTAAGAATTGAAGAGCTTGAGTCAGCATTACGGAGCTGAGAGAAGGATTGAAGAGCTTGAGTCAGCATTACGGAGCTGAGAGAAGGATTGAAGAGCTTGAGTCAGCATTACGGAGCTAAGCAAGCATTGAATAGTCGAAGGCAGTATTAGGAATGGAAAATTGACAGTGTTTTTGTCTACCATGAATTGTTTGTGATTATTGTCTTGACTGTGGTTCTGGAAATTCTGTTTATTCATCAGATTCACATCGCCTTAAGGTATCCAAGTAATGTTAGGTATTTCAATGATACTGATGACGTTGCTGTTCTATGGGTGCCGTTTGCTGCAAGCGTTGCGCTCGTCGGCATGATTGCCATTGTGTGAGGGTTAGACAAAAGTTAAAAACTAGGAAACTGTATTCGGTCAATTACACCATCAGAATATAGTGCCAATAATGTAAAAATCTGCTGTTGATTATTAAGCTTTTAACCAGATAATCAATAGCAGTCTTTTTGTTTTCATGATGGTTTGTCATAAAGATAGACTTATTTCTTTTCCTCGATAACCTTGGCGCTTTCCTTATTCGAAAAGACGGCAGACGTAATAATCTGCAAAGTAATCAGAATCAGATTGCCGGCGGGGAAGAATAGAAGCGACAAAATCTGTAACACAACTTATACCGTAACCGCTGGCCAGTAAGGCAAATAACGATACAGCGTCAGGTGCTTAATGCTGATGACAACAACTGGATGGTTCTCGTTGGCCGTGATAATCTGGTTGGCTAAGATAACAAACGCAATTGTCTAGACTGCATAAATTAACATGTAGAAAGTTTGCGGTCACGGGCGAAAATGCCTTCACCCACCCACGCAGTTGCTACGAGTAAAAATGAGGTACCAAACAGCCACAGATTGTTTGCCCAAAACACATGACGTGTAATGATCTTTGCCTTACCGAATAAAAAGTAATGATTGTACCAGGCTGCACAGATAAATAGATAGCCGATGGCATATGAAATTAAATAAGGTACCTGACTAAAAATTGCACTGAATTTTAGTGATTTTGCTGTCTCAAATTCTAAAATCATAATCGTTAAAATTATGGCTAAAACGGCATCGGTAAACTACTCAAGACGTGCTTTATTCATGATAATTTCTCACAACATGTTGTTAAATCAACCATGCAGTGAATAACAGAAATTGTCGAGATATTGCCGTTAGCCTCTATTTGACCTAAATGAATGTATATCGACGGAGCTAATTGATTACTTTTTGTAGAATTCATTAAACTGAGTATCCAATTTTGCAAAAGCCGCATTCAAAATGTTTTCTCGTGAAACCGGCATAATAGAAGTGCCTTCTGCACGGACCACGTTGACTTGACCAAACGCCATCACATCGGTAAAGATGGCTTTTAAATATTGAACTGCAAAATCCATTCCGGAGTAAAAGTCGCCGCGAGTATAAATTGAACCACTGGCAATAAGGATCATCAGTCGATAATCGTCCGTCATCAAACCTTTTGAAGACTGCCCGCTTGCTAATGGCTTTGATAAATATTTGAACGTTTCTCTAGCAATCAGAATGTTGTCGATCCAATCCTTCAATTTTGAAGGGACGTTAAAATTGTGAGTTGGCAGAGAAATCACCACGCGCTGGTTGTCCCTTAACTGTTTCAATAATTCAGCGGATAGATCAGCAATATGTTTTTCTGTCGGCGTTAGTTCAGTGTGATCAGCTTCTTTTGTCCAAACGGATAAGAGTTGACCCTTTTCAATTCGTGGTATTTCCATATCATACAGATTAAGGACAGTTAGGTCTTCAGCCTCAAAGCTCCCGTTATAATCGCTCAAGAATTGTTGTTCAAGTGTATTTGAATACGATGCAGGATTGTCAAAATCTGGATGCGCATTGATTAATAATGTTTTCATGGTTTCCGTTTCTCCTTTTGATTTGATAACATAAGGATATCAATCAAAGGTGTCATAATAAGTCACCATTAAGGACATTATGAAAAAAGCAGAACGACTTAATCAAGAATTGTTTTATCTCAATAATAAAAGAAGGTTTCATCTTGAAGATTTGACCATTGAATTCAATATCTCCAAACGGACGGCGTTGAGAGATCTCGACGAACTGTCAGAAATTGGCCTGCCATATTATACAGATGCAGGTCGGTATGGCGGCTATACGTTATTGAATCAAACCTTGTTGCCGCCGGTTACTTTCAACGTTCAGGAAGTTCAGGCGATTTTCTTTGCTTTGTCGGGGATGAAGGGACTATCCAGTAATCCGTTTGAAAAATCATTTCCGCAAATTCAAAAGAAACTGTTGGAAACACTGCCACGGAAACAACAGCAGGGCATTGACTCGATGGCTAGCGCCGTTTATTTCTATAGCACGGCGCCGGTTAAAAGTGTCGCTAATTTGGACATTGTGATGCAATCGATTTTAAACGAGCAGGCACTTTCAATCACAGATACACAGCATGTAGTGAGAAAAAGCATCATTCAAGTTTTTGAATTGTTCTATCGAAATGGCATTTGGTTTTGTAGCGCCGTTGATTTGGTAACACATAAATGGGGAACCTACCGCTGCGATAAATTAATCGAAATTAGTCTATACGATGGCCAAGTAGAACTGTTTTCGAACGCTGAGCTACAACAGCTGCAGGATAAATATGAAGCGACGTACCACAACATCCAATTTAGATGTGTTGTTAACAAAGCAGGGCGTGATCACTTTTTAAGGGATCATTATCCGAATATGCGGTTAGTTGAGGAAAACGATAAAGCATACGTCTGCGGTGGCTATAATATTACTGAGGAAACCTACATGGTTGAATACCTGTTAAGTTACGGCAAAAACATGAAAATTGAGTATCCTGAATCTTTGGCGAAAAAATATCGGGATTACCTAACAGGACTACTAGAGTGAAGCTCTCAACAATTCTGGAATCGATTTTTTTGACCGCACTTAGTAGGGGGGATTCAGCCCAACTCTCCAATCAAAATTGTCACTCAGCGGTGGTTAAATGAATTTGTATATCCTGAGCAATTTTTGCCATTTCCTTAGGACTCTTAGTCGCGCCTTGTTTGACCCAATGAGAGAGCATGGCAAACATGCCACCAATGGCGAATTGTTGCAGATAATCCGTATTGGCTCCTTTGATTTGGCTGAGCAAACTACTGGAAAGATTTTTCGTCAAAGAATCAGCTAATAGATACAGCCGTTTGTTAGTACTCAGTTGGTCGAGTAATTCACGGTAAGGCCACCAAAACTCAAAAAACGACAAAACGACCTGATTAAACGTCAGGTTTTTTTGTTTGGATAACAATTCATACAGGTTTGTTGTCAGTCCGTCAAGTTGGTAGATCAGGATGTCATCCAGGGTTATGAAATGACGATAAAATGTGCGTCTTGAATAGCCGGCACGCGTGACGATATCGGTTATCGTAATTTTATTGAGCGGCTTAGTGGTTAACAACTGGCTCAAGGCCATAACAAAGTCTTGTTGGGTTTGTGTAATTTGGGCAATGCGTTGGTGTCGTTTATCTGTCTCATTTTCAGTCATTTGTGCAAGTTACCTCCGAATAGGTAGTGGATTCTAATTACGGCAACTATAATATACTCAATTAAATGAATCAAATGTGACATTTATTTAAAGGAGTTGAGACTAATGGCATGGTTTAGAAACTACTGGTATCGATTCGGTGGCGGCATGGTGATCTGTTTTGTAGTTTATCTTTTAATCGCGGAACCGCACTGGTCGCAAACGACATGGTTACTCATTATTAACTTGATTGCACTAATCATTCATCAACTTGAAGAGTATCAGTTCCCAGGAGGCGCTCCCTTGGTAATTAATCGTGTTATCTATGATGAACACGAGTTAACGGATCATTATCCTGGCAACACGTTGTCTATTTGCATCGTTAATGTCAGTGCTTGGGTTATATATTTTATTGCAATTATGTTTCCCAATTGGTATTGGTTAGGATTAGGTGTAGTTATGTTTAGCCTGTTTCAGATTCTAGGTCATTGCGTCCAGATGAACGTCAAGATGCATACTTGGTACAATCCGGGGATGGCAACAACGCTCTTACTTTTTCTGCCGATCGGAATTGCCTATATCTATGAAGTTCAGTTTAATCACTTAGTCAACGGCTGGACCTGGTGTGCGGGGTTCCTAACGTTAGTGATGTGCATTTTGTTGACCATTGTGTTGCCCGTTCAAACGTTTAAAAATAAGCAGACTAAATATCGAATGAGTGACTGGCAGGTAGAACGGTTCCGAAAAGTAACCTCGTTTGCCCGCATTGGTCATTAGTTGAAGGAGCAAAAATGAGAAAATTAGTTCGCCATTGGTATGAGATGGAAGTCTATATCGCTGGCTTTTACGTCCTATTACTGGCAATGGGACAATGGGATTTGCTACAAAAAATATTGTTGCTTGGATTAGTCTTCATTCATCTACATTTTTTCGAAGAATTTGGGTTCCCCGGTGGTTTTGCATGGGGCGGCATTAAGGTTGAAATGAAACAAGTGAATGAAGATGTGCGTTTATGGCCGTTAAATCAACTTAGCGCATTGTGGGGGAATGAGTGGTTTGCAGTGATTGTTTATTTGCTACCGCTATTTTTCCCACAGGTACATTGGCTAGCTTTAGCCGCTATCGTTTTTGCCTATCTGGAATTCTTAATGCACGTCGTGATATTTAACCTCGGATTGCATAGTTGGTACAATCCCGGTAGTTTAACTGCGGTGTTAGGACTAACACTTACTTCTACCTGGGGATTGTGGCAGTTGCGCACGCAGAATTTATTCAACTGGGTAGATTTGGTGATTGCTCTGGTGTGGATTTTTAGCAACTATTGGATTGCCTTTCGTTCGCCATTATTTAATCATTTTAATAACAAGAAAGAATTTACGTTCTCACGACAAGACGTTTTAAAAGCTGACAAGTATATGAAAAAGTTTGGCACGACGGTAGATAATCTTAAACATCTAAACCACGATTAAAACGTTTTGAATTCAAGTAGGTCTATTTAGAATAGGCCGGGGATGGCACAGATTAATCTAAAGAACACGCTCATTTTTGAGGGTGTTTTTTCGCAATGACTGAAGCAATCAACGACCAATTAACAAGCGAAAGAGTTAACAGATTTTGACGCCTTTTGAATGTGTATATTAAGGTCCTCAACCAATTGATACAGGTTGAGAACCTTTTTTTAGCTGTACGGTTTATCCTATATATCGTTGACCGATAGGCAGAATAATTGCTGGAACCTTGATGGGTCAGGCAAAATAAAGGTCCGTAATACCGCGAGGAGAATAGCTTCAGGACAAACTTTCGTTGAACAACTTTGAAAAGCTTAAGAGCGATTAGATGGAATCTCGCTCAAAATGTCCCTTGCAAAGGACACTATCTTGTGAAAGCGGATACTTTTTCTAGCCTATTATATTAAAAGGGGTGGGGCGTTTATGCAATTAAATGATCAGCAACAAGCTTTGATTGATATTTTGATGCGACAAAACGATTACATCACTGCCCACAAACTTTCTGAGGTCACCAACACATCTACTAAAACGATTTATCGAAATGTCCGTAGCATTAATGATAGTTCAGAGTCTGGTGATGTCATTGAGGCAGTTCGTGGAAGGGGGTATCGCCTAAATTACGATCGGTATATTTATGAACGGAATACCAGCGTGGATAACACATTGGATTATTCACCAATTGAGCGACGGAACCGGATTTTACTGGAGCTATTGTTCAACGCCCCGTTTGATTTAAACGTTGACCGCTTGTATGAACATTATTATGTGAGTGAAACAGTGATTGAAAACGATATTTCCTTGATGAATAAGCTGGCGTTGTCGTTTGGGCTGGTACTAAAGCATCGCTATCGTCGTTTATCTATAACTGGTCCTGAACCAAACATTCGCCAGGCGATTCGAAATACGATCAATAAAGGCGATCTCATGGATAAAGAAAGCATCGATGATTTTATCGACGATTTCCATGAGCTGTCATCGTTTGATGAACGGTTTTTAATCGCTCAGCTGGAATACTTGGAGCGTTCATTGAAGCTAACGATTCCTTACCCGTATAACATAAATATTTTTTCACATCTCTATATTTTGATGAGTCGTTTTCGTGAGGGCAAGGTCGTTGATGATCCGGAACAGAATCGATTGACTGCTGATCAAAAAGCGTTGACGGAGCGCAACCCCAAGTTTGCAGAAGTGGCCCGAGAAATTATCGGGAAAATTGGTCGCTACCTTAACACAACATTGCCTGCCATCGAAGACTTTTACCTACTTCAGTACATGGTCTCAATGCGGTACGATCGTGAATTGCCGAGTACGAATCATGAAGATCGGTTGGTTGACCAGCTTGTTGTGTTCTATGTTGATGGTTTTGATTTTAATGGCCGTGCCGTGGATCGGACTGCGCTGGTTGCGGACCTACGAAATCATATCAAGCCGATGGTTAACCGATTGAAAAATGGCATTTCAGTAGCCAATCATTTATTGAAGGAGATTGGGTCCGAATACCCCGATGAACTTGCCCAAGTTAAGCAGCTGTCCAGTGAGGCGCAAACGAAATTTGCCTTGCCAGCCGCGATTAGTGCCGACGAAAGTGGATTTATTACTTTGTACTTTGCGAAGTATCTAGAGCAGGCTAAGCCGGCCAAACGAATTCTCATTATGTGTGCCAGCGGTGTTGGTACGTCACAACTTATCCGAGTGAAAGTTCAAAAGGCTTTCCCAGACTTGGATGTGGTGGCTGTTGTTTCAAAAGACGGGTATCTAAAGCATGCCGCTGACTACGGGCACGTTGACCTTATTATCACGACGGTCAACGTAACACCGGCTGACAATACTAGCGTGGTGATGGTTAGCGCGATGTTCACTAAGGCCGACCGGGATCAGGTCGCTAATTGGATTGAACGGAGGGACAGTTGATGATTGATTCGCAAGAGCTATTTTTTATGTCACTGTCGTCTTCAGACAGTTCGTTAGACGCGTTTCAAACAATGGCACAACGCTTGAGTCAGTTACAACGGGTCAGTGATGTTGATGCGTTTACGGATTTGATCGTTAAACGCGAGGCTCAGGGGCTGACCATGATTGCACCGCAAATTTTGATGCCACACGCTGTGGGATCCGTTGTCCTTAAGAACACAGTTTTGGTCGGTCTATTTCCCACGTTGCAGCATTGGAACCGAGGACTAAGCGTTCGTTTGATTGTAATGCTGGCAACGCCCAACGCCGCCGCAGCACAAAATGACCCGCAGTTGATGACTTTGCTAACGAAACTAGCTGATGAGCAGGTTACAGAAAAATTAGTGGCACAAAAAACGGTGTCACAGGTCCAGTTATTATTGCAGTAAAAAAAGTGAAAGGGGTAGTCGCACGTGTATTTTGATAAAGATGTGATTTTGTTCGACCAGTCAATGGCCGATCAAACCACAGCCTTAACAACGTTAGCCGATGCATTACAAAAAGTTGGCGTGGTTAAACCAAGTTTTAAAGAGGGTATTTTAAACCGTGAAAAGCAGTTTCCAACGGGATTAATTGCGCCGTCGATGGGGGTTGCCATTCCACATACGGATGCGGTTCATGTGATTAAACCACAAATTGGTTTTCTCCAATTGAAGGAACCAGTTCATTTCAATCAAATGGGCGATAACGCTGATGTATCAGCTAAATTGATTTTTATGTTGGCACTGAATGATCCTGATTTGCAGTTAGCGATGCTCCAGCGGTTAATGGGATTATTCCAGAACGATGACCTAATGAAGAAGTTGACGACTATTAGTACTACTGCTGACTTCAAAGACATTATGAAACAAGCAGAGATTGATTAATTATTGGAGGAATTGTAATGGCAGCGTTACAGTGGTTTGTTAATTTAGGAGCGAGCGTTATGCTCCCGGTTTTATTATTTATTTTTGCACTTATTTTACGTATCAAACCCGGTAAAGCATTCAAAGCTGGGTTAACGGTCGGCGTTGGGTTCGTTGGCCTAAACTTGGTCATCAGCCTATTGACTAAAAACCTCGGGCCGGCTGCTCAGGCGATGGTTAAAAACTTTGGCTTACATCTGACGTCGATTGATATTGGTTGGCCAGCAGCATCAGCCATCGCCTACGGAACTGTTTTAGGTAGTTTGGCAATTCCAGTTGGTGTTATTGCAAACGTCATCTTGTTACTGGTCGGTTTGACCAAAACACTGGACGTGGATGTTTGGAACTATTGGCACATTGCCTTTACTGGTTCACTTGTCTATGTTGTGACACATGATTTTGCTCTCGGGCTATTTACCATGATTGTTCACGTTATGTTGATCTACCTGTTGGCGGATTTAGCTGCGCCAACCGTTCAGAAGTATTACGGGTTGGAAGGCATTTCGTTCCCACAAGGGGCCTCAGCACCTGGCTTCTTGATGGCCTTGCCGTTAAACTGGTTGTTTGACCGCATTCCTGGGATTAACAAGGTTAAGATCACGCCAGAAACTGTCCAAAAACGAATGGGTATCTTTGGTGATTCAACCGTCATTGGTTTGGTAATTGGATTAGTTATCGGTGCTCTAGCACATTACTCAGTTGCTAAAACCCTTCAACTCGGTGTTAACACCGCTGCCGTATTGTTATTGATGCCACGGATGGTGTCTTTACTGATGGAAGGTTTGACACCCATTTCAGAAGGGGCCAATGCTTTTGTTCAGAAACGGTTCCCTGGTCGCGACTTATACATTGGGATGGATAGTGCTTTGGCCGTTGGACAGCAAGCTGTTTTATCTTCAGCTTTGATCTTGGTGCCACTAACACTGTTGATTGCCGTTATTTTACCTGGTAACACTGTGTTACCATTCGGTGATTTGGCAACCATTCCATTCATGATCGCCGTTATGGCCGCTGTTTTCCGTGGTGATATTTTGCGGACTATCTTGGGCGGTATTGTCGATATCGTGGTTAGTTTGTACATTGCATCATGGGTTGCACCGTTGGTTACCGCTGCCGCAAAGGGCGCTCACTTCAGTTTGCAAGGTAACTCTTCCATTTCTGTATTAAGTGATGGTGGAACTTGGACCACGTTATTAATTGTTGGTTTAGGCAAACTGATTAGCTGGGGTGGTATTGGTTTAATTGGTATCGTGGTACTAGGTTTGATGATTTGGCAAAACAAATTCCGTAAAACTGCAACAACGGTTTCAGACAAAAAGTAACGTTTGAATTAGTTGTTCAGGGAACTCGACATTGGAGGTCGAAAATATGAAAACATTGATGGTAGTTTGTGGTTCTGGCGTAGCAACATCCACGGTCGTCACAGGAAAAATCAAGAATTGGTTAGCTGACGAAGGTTTTGACGGCCAGGTTAAGATGCTGCAAAGTAAAATTTCTGACGAAGTTAACCACATCGATGATTACGACGCTGTTGTTAGCACTACGTTAGTACCAGACAACGTTAAGGATAAGGTTATTAATGGAGTGCCATTATTAACCGGTATGAATACGCAAGCTGTCTACGATCAAATTACAGAGAAGCTTGAATTAAAATAATTTCCAAGAAAAAACGTTCATCTAGAAAATTTTCTGGATGAGCGTTTTTTGCTGCTATTTGTAGCCTATGAGCCTCAAATTTTTACCGCAGTGGATGACCTAGCTATAAAAATTTCAAATAAACATTTTTACGCCAAAATAAATAATCAGCAGTCCCAAGAATGGAGTTAGCACACGATTAACTCGACGCAAATCAAGGCGTTGAATAATCACTGGCGTAACCACCGCACCAACGATAGCCCCCAGCATCAGCAACCAACCTGCTTGCCAAGCAAACGTACTGGTGAACAAGTGCCCGATTAGGCTAATTGAAGACATGGTCATGAGCACATATGTGGCGGTACCCGCGGATTCAACGGCAGTTAATCCTAATAATGTGAGACCTGCAGCTGTTGTTGCACCGCCGCTTAAACCGCCGATGCCGACCATTAGACCACTTAGCAAACCAAAAAATCGCGCCAACCATACCTGTGTTGAGTCTGTGTGAGTATTGTGCGTTTGATGAATTGATTTCAACAAAACCATTGCGCCCATAACAATGAAAATGGTGCCGACGATCCAGTTGTATAGTGTTTTGGGGATGAATTGTGCGCTGTATGTAC
Organism: Furfurilactobacillus rossiae DSM 15814; assembly: GCF_000428925.1. Lineage (GTDB taxonomy): Bacteria > Bacillota > Bacilli > Lactobacillales > Lactobacillaceae > Furfurilactobacillus > Furfurilactobacillus rossiae. The sequence goes on from NZ_AUAW01000022.1 coordinate 18,023, forward strand.
CGATTAAAATGCCAGGGATAGCAGCTACAATCATTTGGTTGCCAACATGAAAATTAACGTTTTTAACACGTAATTGTGTCAGAAAACCGAAGAATAAGGCCGGTAATGCTACGAGTAATGACGTTGGTACTGCAACCGCAGATGACAAGCCTAATTGGCTGGTCAATACTCCGAGATATAAAGCAGCACCGCCACCACCAATCAAGCTGACAAAAATCCCGATTACTAAACCATAGGCAAAAATGAGCATCAGATAAACCTTCTTTACGTTAAGAGTCTGAATTGATAATAAGCGGAGCATACTCCGTTTGTCAAGAACACACTTTTAGCGTATGGTACTAATTGTAATAATGGAGGCTAATTGATGCGAAAAGACGCGCAAATTAATCAGCAAAAAATCTTAGATGCCGCTGCCAATTTATTTAAGGAAAGAGCGGTTTCGAAAGTCAGTATGAAGGACATCGCGCAAGTCGCCGGCATTGGAACAGGTACGCTGTACCGTAACTTTCCAAATAAAAGTGAACTTTGCATGGCACTGTCGCTTGACTACATTCAGCAATTCATCACAGGCGAAGAGGCTCAGTTGCAGAATCCTTCGTCATCGGCAAATAAACAGTTCGAGGATTTTTTGACTCGATGGCTTGAATTTCGTGAGCGGCGAATACAGCTGCTGACAGAAATTGAAACGGGACCATCTGTCATGAGCACGTTTTATCATAGTCCGTTATATCAACAGTTGGTTAACTTGACCATGCAGGCATTAAAACCAATAAGCGATAACATTAGTAAAGCTGAATTGAAATTTCGAGCCGACATGCTTATTTCAATGCTGAAAAGTGATAGCTATGCCTATCAACGGGAGCAGGGACTGACCCGTGAACAAATTGCGATTAACATTAGTCATTTGATGATCAAAAGGTGCGACTAGTTCAAGTCGAAAAGAAAAATGTGAGTGTTTTGGAGACTAGACATCATTAATTCAAGCAATGACAAGTTGAATTGATTTTTATAATAAATGTCGTTTCAAAATAAAACAAGAACGGCAAGTCACCGGTTTAATACCGGAAACTCGCCGTTCAGAAAGCTTCTTAATATATTTTTTACACTTCATAGCATCGAATAACCACCTTAAGAATGGAGCCCAGGATACAAATTAGTCAGCCAACATCACTTCTGCTTAACGAGCTTGCCATCCATCATATCGTAAATATGGTCCGCATATTTCTCGAGCCGTGGGTCATGAGTAACTAGCATAATCGCCTTATTGTGCTCTTTGGCAAGTCGCTTAAATAACTTACCGACTTCCTCAACGTTACTGGTATCTAAAGAAGCGGTTGGCTCATCGGCCAGTAATATTTCAGGGTTCGCATAGAGGGCTCGTGCGATGGCAACCCTTTGTTGTTGTCCGCCTGATAGCTCTTGGGGATACTTGTCAATTAACTTAGTAATTCCTAGCTCGTTAAACAACTGATTTAATTTTGCTTGCGATAAATTATTATTTTTCTTCACCTTGTCCACTAAGACAAACTGTTTACGAACTGTTAAAAATGGTACCAAGTTATAGGCCTGTAAAACAAAGCCAATCTTGTTCAAACGCAAGCTACTACTTTGCTGCGCCGAAAAGTGGGTGATGTCCTCACCGTTAACAAAAACTTGGCCTGCAGTCGGCTTTTGCAGTGAACCAGCAATCGTCAGGAAGGTACTCTTCCCCGAGCCGGACGGTCCCATGATTAAAACGACTTCGCTCCGGTTAGCTTCAAAATTAATCTTTTTAAGCGCTTCAACTTGGGCTGAGCCGTGTCCATACGTCTTTTTCACATCTTTGATTTCAATTACTGCCATAATATTCTCCTAAATTGCTTGCGCCGGATCAATTTTAATAATTGAACGAACTGGAATTAACCCACCAATGATTCCCGTTATCAACATGCCCAAGCTACCAGAAATGATAATCGTTGGGGCAAAATTCATTGGGACAGCAGCCGGTAATATCGCAACTGTCAGCCACATACATAGCAGGGCTAATACCACCCCAGTGACCGTCAATAATAGTGATTGGCTGATGACGGCGTTTACCAGTGTGCGAGTTGAAATTCCCTGTGCCCGCATTACTGCGAAATTATGCAGTTTTTGCAACGTCAAAATGTACAAGAAGACTGCAATAATTACCATCGAAATTAAGAACAGAAACGCAATCATCAGAGTGAAGGTCGTCTTTTGAATGGCGTACCCCGTTAGCTTGTTGACAAAGGTCTTGACCGAGTATGTTTTGGCATCGAGGTGATTATAGGTATAATGACGGTCTTTGGAAACAATCCCAGAGAAAGCAACGTTTGGTACCGTTTGCCGGGCAGTTTGCCACACTGACAGGTCCCCATAAATAATCGGCAGCATATTAATTTTTGCACCGTTGACAAAGCCGACAATCTTGTATTTCTGTCCCGAAATATTAAGTTCCAACTGATCGCCGAGCCGATAATGGTTGACCGTCTTGAAAGTTTCATCAACGGTAACCTCGTCATTCTTTTGAGCACGACGACCGGCAACCAATTGCTGATCCTGATAGATAAACTGACCTTTCTTAATCCCTAAAAATTGGGCCGTTAGCGAAGAACGCCCGGCCGCCTTAACCACCACCGGTAATTGGCCAATTACTGACTCCTTCTTACCGATCTTCGTATCAGTGGTATCTTTGTTTGTCAAAATTGATTGGGGCATACTGATGTTCGCGTTCTTATTTAACACCACTCGTTGAATACCCCACGAATCAATCGCCTGCGTATTTTCATTTTGCAGGCCAATTGCTAGTGACGACAATAAAAAAATCAAGTAACTGACTAAGAAAATCATCAAGACGATTAATCCATATCGTTTCTTTTCTTTCTTTATTTCTTCAAAGGCTAAAAACATTTCATCTCTCCTACCTAATACTTTTATTTAATCGCTTATATCGAAAAAATATATCAACAAGTGAACTGGCTGCTTATTAAACTTCCAGTTTAGAATATTGTAGTACATAAACAATATGTTTTAAATAATTAATGATCTTAAATTAAGTAAATTAGTTATTTGGTGATCAAAAAGTCAGTTGAATAAGCACGGCGATAAGTTCGACGTAAAAAAGACTGCGCTGTTTAGAGCCCTGTTGAGCAAAAAGACCTCGATTGACGTTTTCGTTATCGCTTTTTAGATGGAAAGGCGATTATCGTCGTTTTTCACCATGCAACCTGGTTGAATGTTGATATATCGGCATTTGTAATTCATTTGCGTCACCATCAGTTGCGCGAATGTGGCTTTCGATTTGCGAAAAAGTAGTGTTTGTTTGCTTGTATGCGAGCCAATTTATAGCAAATAGTGGAGATAGTCAAAAAGCAATTCGCAATTTGGAGGGTGAATTATTATGCTCAAGGTTCAAAACGTGACAACCTATATTGGTCGAACTAAAATCGTCAAACGCGCGTCTTTTGACATTGATGCGGGAAATATTGTGGGGCTGATTGGACCCAATGGCGCCGGGAAAACGACCATTATGAAGACCATTCTTGGACTGACTAAATTTGACGGCAGTATTCAAATTAATCACCAACCTGTTACGGAAAATCAGCACGCGGCATTGAACAGCGTTGGTGCGTTGATTGAGCACCCAGCAATCTATCCGTTTTTATCAGGTCGGCAAAATCTAGCGCTTTATTCTCACGATCATCAAGACATGGCGCGACTTATTGCTAAATTGGGAATGACTGACTATATTCAGCAAAAAGCAAAAGGCTATTCACTGGGAATGAAGCAGAAGTTAGGTATTGCCATCGCATTGTTGAACCATCCCCAGCTAGTTATTCTAGATGAACCAATGAACGGGTTGGATGTTGAAGCAACCATTGGTATCCGCAAACTTATCAAGCAATATGCCGATCGAGGAACTGCATTCCTAATTTCGAGTCACATTCTGAGTGAGCTGCAAAAGGTTATGACTCATGTGGTGCTCATTAATCATGGTCAAATTATTGTGAACCAGTCGTTTGAGGAGTTTGAGCAACTTCATCATCGGGATTACAAACTTTTAACAGAAGACGAAGTGCTAACTGCACAGGTATTGCAACAGCGGACAATTCATTACATACAAGAAGGCAATACTTTTAGAGTTAAACGAGCCGACATTTTTGATATTCAGGATGCCCTGTATCAGCAACAGATTCACCTCAAAGAACTGGCACCAATTGAAACTAATTTTGAACAAGTTGTGGTCACGATTCTTGAACAGCAGCGGAGGGCCGATCATGAAGCGTAATCTACTTGAAGAAACCTTTAAATTTATTCACCAAAGAACGTTTGTCGGCGGTATCGTTCTGTTAGTTATTTTAATGTTGTACAACGCGTTAACAGTGCGCATAAATACAACTACTTTAGTCTTTGAGTTCGGCGCCGTTCAGTGGATTCCGGTGATTATTATTGGCGTAGCATCAACCTTTTTAGCGATGGAATATCAGTATCATACTATTCTTGTGGTGTTATATAAGAATTCTCACAAGTGGCAAACGTACTTGGCAAAGCTAGTAGTTGTTTGGCTGTACAGTCTTTTATTAACGGTGGTCGCCGTTGTTATAACGTTCATTTTGAAATTCTTGATGGTTGGGCGGCAGTACGGGTGGTTCACGTATTCCACTGGACAGCCTACGCGCATCAACTTGTTGCTTGGCAATGTTATCGGAACGTTAGTTTATAGTCTTTTTATTGTGACGCTGGCCTTTCTCCTGATTACACTCTTAAAAATGAACACTGCCGTTATCGGTATTGGATTAGCACTGGGTTTTCTCGGTGCGTCCATTTCAGTGGCCCTCATGGATTCGTTTGCTTCTTCGACAACAGTTGTGCGCTGGAATCCATTAAACATGGTCTTTGTGACACAGCAACTGGCTAACTCACCGTATGCCAACATGTCTCACTTGAATAATTTAGAAATTATCGCGGGTAATCTGATTTACGCTGCTGGTTTTGGAGTGATTGGCTATCAATTGTTCAAACGACGACACGTTTAGCACTACTTAAGGAGATGACAATAAAAATGCGATTCAGTCTTTATCAAGAGTTTTACAAACTGATGCATCAAAAGATGGTTTGGGTTTCACCGCTAGTCTTGCTGGGGCTAATGGTGACAACGGGATTAACGATTGGCTATAATGAAAGTAAGTTGCTGATGACGACTTGTTACGACGCGCCAGATTGGATTATCTTGATTCTGGCTGTAGTTGGGGCGACTTTTTTCTCCATGGAGTTTCAGAATAACGCCATTTTAACGCTGATTTATAAATCGGCTAATAAGCGAGCGGTGTACTTCTCTAAATATATTGTGATTTTAGGCTACAACATTTTGCTGCATGTTATCGCCATGGCTTTTACCTTTGTTTTGTGGATGACACCGCTCAGTCGCCCGGTTTCGTGGTCAATGCTTTATCTCTACCACCAACCACTGTGGGAGAACATGTTGAAGACGTCTGCAATTGATGTGCTGACAACGACGTTTATCATCAGTCTGATCTTTTTACTTTCCTGTTTGATTAACAGTAATGCGATTGTGATTAGTGTGAGCTTACTGATGATTTTTGTTGGACAGTTTATTTCTGCTAGCTTACTCAATGGCAATAAGGCAGTACATATTTTACGGTGGAATCCGTTTAACTTAACGAATTTAACACGGCAATACTACAATTACGCGACTTACGTTGATACGAGTCATCTCTCGAATGTGCAACTACTTTGTAGCACCGCTAGTTACATTGTGATTTTCGTAACGGCAGGTTATTTAATCTTTAGGAAGAAACGTTTTTAACTGATGGGGGATTTTCAATAATGAACAAATTTCCGGCGCAACTCAAAAGACTGCGTAAAGAAACGAACACCACTCAAGACGATTTGGCAGGCAAACTGTTTGTAACTCGTCAGGCAATTTCCAAGTGGGAGTCAGGGGATGCCACGCCTGATTTAGCAAACTTAATTAAACTCACTGATATTTTCAATGTTAGTTTGGACACGCTGGTTTTTGGCACTGAAGAACAGGATGCTAAAGTCGATCCTACCCAATTCACGTATGACCCGAGAAAAAACCGTTATGTACGTCGGTTTGGCAAGATGAACTTTTGGGATTTTATGTCAGGTTATTGGTGGGCAATTTTAATGATTGTTTTTGTGATTGGCTTCTTTTACGCAATTCATTAATTAGGTGGATAAATTTAGTAATAAAAGCAAAAAATCCCAAAATCATAATTGATTTTGGGATTTTTTTCATCTGGTGATTAGAGATGCGTGATTGTAAGTAATGAGTGTTCTCAAAAAAGAAGTTTTTAATTGTCACAGTTTCTCAGTCAGTTGTGCCTGCAAATCAATATCATTCATAATATCTTGCAGCGAAATTCGTGCCATCTTCGCTTCAGCCGCGGCCTGAATTTCCATATAATAGTGGTCGAGAACCGGTGGAATGGCGGCGCCCACCGGACAGGTACTTGAAGTTTTTTGATCAACGTGGAAAAGTTCTTGTTGAGGCAAGGAACGATAAATATCGCGAACAGTGATCTCTGCGGCATCGCGAGCTAATGCCAGGTTAGTTGTACCATGGCCTTGTTTTAATAAGCCTGCTTGTTTTAAACTTGCCATTATTTTTCGTACGAGACTAGCTGAGGTTTGGATACTACTGGCCATCTCTTGGCTAGTAATTTTTTGCCCACTGAAATAACTGATATAAGCAAGAACATGAATCGTGTCGCTTAATTGAGTGTTTGCCATAATAGATCTCCTTAAAATTCTGTATTTGATTATATAACAGTTTTTAAAATGTGTGAAATCACTGAATTTAAAACAACCGATAAATTGATTTATTGACAATCATCAAAGACTAGTTTATTTTAAAACTGTACTTAAAAATAATACAAATATCGGAGGCACTCATATGTCAGCAATCACAATTTTTGGTAAGGGTAACATGGGTCAGGCACTTGGCAAGGTCTTTACGGATGCTGGTAATGATGTAAATTACATTGGTAGTAGTGATCCAGTTGATACAATTGGCGACATTGCGATTTTAGCGGTGCCTTTTAACGCAGCTGTGGAAATTGCTAAGGCGCAAAGCGAAAAATTGGCCGGCAAGATCGTTGTTGATATCACCAATCCTCTGAATTTTGATACTTGGGATGAACTGGTTGTTCCCGCAGATAGTTCAGCCGCTGCACATCTGGCTGAGCTGCTGCCTGATTCAAAGGTCGTGAAGGCTTTCAACACTAACTTTGCAGCTTCTCTAAATACGGCAGAAGTTGCGGGCAAACAAAAAACGACTGTCCTTGCAGCTTCTAATGACGAAGATGCCAAAAAAACGTTGCAATCAGCATTGGAAGGTAGCAAGTTAGCCTTTGTTGACGCGGGTTCATTGCGCCGTGCGCGGGAACTTGAAGGAACTGGATTTTTGCAAATGACATTGGCCGCCAACGAACAAATTGGCTGGGACGGTGGTTTTGCGGTATTGAAGTAGATCAGAGGTTTAATAGCATACCAAGGTTTGCTGACGTAGTGCCTAAATTGAATAAACATTGATACAAAAATAGGCCAGGACTGCTCATATAAGTAGTCTTGGCCTATTATCGTAGAATGCTAATGCGCATCGCCAGCAATATAGCGGTATTCTTGAGTCTTGCCACCATAACCCCAGCTATCGGACGCGACGTCTTGCAGAACAACATAACTGGTGGGGGAAACGTTTGGGAAAAATTGGCTCATATTTTCAAACGTTGACTTAATAAAGGCTGCTTTATCATCGCGAGAATTAGTGGATTCGGTGATTTTAATTTCAACAAAGAAACTTGTTTCGTTTGTTTCGGCAACGGATTTAGCGCCAATAAACCAATCATTTGGATCAGTGAAATGAACGTCTACGGCAGCAACAGCTCCGGCCTTCCCCAGTTTGTCGACTGCAAGTTGGGTGAGCATTGCGGCAACTTGTTGTGAAGTGACGGTTGTTTTAGGACTAGCGATTCGAACTCTTAAATATGGCATGTGACAATCTCCTTTGTGTTTGCTGAATAACTTATGTTTCTAATTATAGTAACGTCGATTGCTGGTGCATATTACAGGATTGTGATACGGTTATCACAATTTACGATAGGGTGATTCAGTATGCAATTACAAGATTTAGAAATATTTGTCCAACTGTACGAGCAACATTCAATCAATCGGGTTGCTAAACTGATGGGTTTTGCACAGTCAAATATCACGGCCAGATTGCAGGCAATAGAAGCGGAGTTTGGTGTTGAATTATTCACGCGCAGCTATCAAGGCATTGTGCCGACAGAAAATGGCAAACAATTTTACCAATATGCGCAGTCTGTTTTGCAGGCCACACGTAAAGTTAGGGCGCAGATGAAGCCGGATGCTGTTTCCAAACGACATATCGTGATGTCGCAACTGCTGTTTAATTTACTAGTTGTTCAGCAAAAACAGTATTCTTTGGCACAAAATACGTTTGATTTACTGAGCTCTACGGAAATTTTGGCGCTAGCAGATAATGACACAGATGTCGTTGTTACATATGCTAACTTTAGTAACCCAGGTTATCAGGAGATTGCAACCGACAATCTGCCCGCTTCCTTCGTGGTTGCAGCAAGCCAAGAGGAGGCTCAGCTACCGTACCTCGTGAATAGTGATCGTCACTGTCCATTTCGCGCACGAACGCTACGGCGATTAAATCATAATATGACGAATGTTCAGGAAATTGATTCTTGGGATAGCATTATTAAGCTAGTCAAAAATGGGCTAGGCATCGCCTTACTACCAGATTATTTAACTGCTGGTGATGACTTCAAACGGATTGATTCCAAGCATCGTTTTAAAGTGCCGTATGCGACATTTACAAAAGTATCGCGGTAACCAGTTTTGATGACCCGGTGACGCACATTGTCTTTAGTGGTCTGATGGGATAGATTCAATGATAGTTAGTTAATCAGGCTTTGGCTAGAAAAGAGGACATGTATCGATGTTAAAAGATGATCAGATTGTTTGGGCGATTCATCAAATGGAAGCTGAGATCGGGCCGGTTGGACCATCACTGATTACGAGAACGCCATTTCAGTATCTGATTTCAGTCATTCTCAGCGCGCAAGCGACCGATGTTTCCGTGAACCAGGTCACACCAACGTTGTTTGACAGATATCCTGATCCCGAGGCATTGATGCACGCCAATGTTGAAGACGTGGAAACAATCATTAGGCGAGTTGGCCTGTTTCATAACAAGGCGAAGAATATCGTTAAGACTGCTGGCATTGTGCATGAAGAGTTAAATGACACGATTCCAAACGATCGAAAGGGCATCATGGCGTTGCCGGGAGCGGGTCGGAAAACGGCCAATTTAGTGTTGAGCGATGTGTTTGGTCAACCAACGTTTGCAGTGGACACGCATGTTTCGGCGATTTCAAAACGACTTCACTTTGTTAAACAATCAGCGTCACCCTTGCAGGTGGAACAAAAGATTGTGGGTGTCGTTAAGCCCGAGGAATTGTATCAAGCTCATCACACGATGATCGAGTTTGGTCGGAAGTACTCGATGAAATTGACACCGGATAAAGAGGTTTGCCAACTGATTATCGATTGCGACAAGTTGAATGAAGAGAATGAAAGTGCTATTTGAGAGCTCACCTTTAGAAACGTAACGTTTGGGGGAAGCGACCATGGACAAACAGAGCATTGTCTTGAAACCTGACGGCGGACCTTACACGGTGCGCCGTTTTTGTTTTGCACGAAAACCACGAAAACGATCCCTAATCAAAAATCGATTAAGGACCGTTTTTAATGCAACGCGGCTAAAATTTATTTAGCAATGTACGTATCTTTCCAGTCGTAAGGCACACCGGATGGATTGTAATTGACATCTTTTACTTTGGTATTGAGTAGTTGTGCCTGGACCTTTTGGAAAAGTGGGGCGGTACCTTGTTGCGTCATGAGCAGTTTTTCGGCTTTGACTAAGTTATTCCAACGGTCCTCGGGCTTGTTTGCCAAGCTGTTTTCAGACGCACTGAGCAATGTGTCGTATTGCTTGTTGTTCCAACCGCTGAAGTTATACGGACTGTTACTTTCCCAAATATCTAGGAAGTTAATGGGGTCCGCGAAAACTGATTGCCAGCCACCAATGATGAGTTGGAAATTGCCGGACTTTTCACGCGCAAGTTGAGCAGTTTTAGGCAAATTGACGACTGAAACTTTAACGTTTGGCAGTTTTTCGAGCTGTGATTGAATGAATTCGCCGACATTTTTACCAGCGTCATCATCAGTAGTTAGCACCTCTGTCTTGATCGATTTGGTACCAGTCTGTTTGTAACCTTGTTTCAGTAACTTTTTGGCTTCGCTTAAGTTGTAGGTAACACCGGATTTAACGTATGCTGATTTGGCGAAATCTTTACCGCTCTTCGGGTTAGTACCGATGCCAGTTGGTGCAAAACCTTGTGGGACAACAGATCCGTCTGATAACACGTTATTGACAAGATCTTTACGGTTCAAAGCCAGTGAGAAGGCTTTACGAACATTAACATTTTGGAATGCCTTAACCTTCTTTTGATTGAAGTCGAGGCGGTAACCATTCGAGGATTTCCGAGATACAAAATCTTTGTGACCCTTAAAGTTGGCAACTTGTTCACCACTAAGGACTGTTTCATCGATCTTGTGAGATTGATATTCGTTTAGACCAGTGGAGGGGTCTTTAACAACTTGTTCGTTGATTTTGCTCAGGTGAACGTGTTTGTTGTCCCAATATTTGCCGTTTTTAGCCAACGTCCATTTGCTGTTTGTGCCGGTCCAGCCGGTGAGTTTAAAGGCGCCGCTATACACATTGTTTTTCGCACTGGTGCCAAACTTACTGCCTTCTTGCGTGGCGACTTTTTTGTTTACTGGGAAGAATAATGGCCATGCTAACAGTTTCTGAAAATAGGAAACTGGTTTCGTGAGGTGAATGGTCAGCTGGTATTTACCATCGGCTTTGATACCAAGAGCGGATAAAGGTTTTTGACCTTTATTGACTGCTTCTGCGTTTTCAACCTGGTACATATAGAAAGCATCTTGGGAAGCCGTTTTAGGATCTAGCGTGCGTTGCCATGAGTACACAAAATCTTGAGCCGTCAGTGGATTACCATTACTCCACTTAGCGTTATGCCGCAGTTTAACAGTGTAAGTTTTGCCATCCTTACTGACCTTTGTGCTAGTAGCAAGGTCATTAACAATTTTATGACCAGAATCTTTCAAACGATAGAGGCCAGACTGCGTATTCAGCAGAACATTGAAGCTTTCAGTATCCGTGGCCTTTGCTAAGTCGTTTGTTGCCAGTTCTTGACTTTCTGTCCAGTTCAAAGTTTGATCTTTGGCATACTTACTTGATGCATTAGCGTGTGTGACCGTGGTATTGGCTAAAAAGAGTGCCGATAGCAGAGTGACTGTGCCCAATGTGATTGCGCGTTTAAATTTCATAAGTCATTACCCCCGAAAAGTTTTGTTGATGTTTATAAAACAGAAAAAATCCGTCCTCTATTAACAATAATTTGTTAATAAAGGACGGATTTCCGTGTTACCACCTTATTTTGAAGCAACCTCGCGATTGTTTCCTCGCCAAGTGCCAGGTTCGTGCACAAACCTGATACTCTGGCGCTGTAATGGGCGCACCCAACGTCGTCTAACCACATTCGGATCGACGGTGTCGCTTGAAGATCATCTTCGGGTTATTCATCAACAGTGCTTTCACCAACATGCACCTTTCTGTGGATGACGTTTAACCGTACTCTTCTTGTCATTGCGTTTCTGTTTTTAAACTGATGACTTAAATTTACAACTTTCAAAATGAGTGTCAAGTGTGAATTTTCATTTAGTTTTAATTTTTCTGTAAAAACAGCCAGTATGACTTAAATAGGGGCCCTCAACACAAACAGTTGAGAACCTCTTTGTAAAAACATAGTTTTCAATTAACGAATGACAGAATGTGATGCACTCCATAAGGAGCCTGGGTTAACGTACTTTGGATAAACAGCCAGCATTTTATTGTATAAGTCTTCTGCAGAACTGGCGTCTTCAGCAAACTTATTGAAGTTTGTAATGTACTCAATCGTTTGATCTAAAATCTTGGGATCGTCGGGGTTTTCTGGAACCTTGTGACCAGCTACGACATACTTAGGATGGAATGTCTTCAAATGCTCATTGACCTTGATCCAATTCTTACGAGCTGCAAGCGTTGTTTCGGGCATGTAAGCATGGATGCCATTGTAGGTGGCATCACCAGCGACAACTAATCCCAAATCTGGTACCCACAGACTGGTAGAATCGTGCGTGTCAGTAAAGCCATCTTGGATGATATCAATTTCGTGATCTTCTAAGTCAAAGTGGTCACTAACTGGTTGAACGTCCTCTGGGCTGGTAATCGGATCTGGCAAACTACCAGGGAATAGCTTCTCCCAAACAGTCGCAATGTTTGCGGGTGTCATTACTGCGGGCAACCCATCGATGGTCGCTTGGGTAGCGATAATTGTCGCTTCAGGAAAGGCCTTTTGAATCATCCCAGCGCCAAAGAAGTGATCGGCATGTGCATGAGTGAGGTAAATATATTTAAGGTTAACGTTATGGTCACGAATCCAATCAATGAGTTCGTTATTGGCAGCCTTAGTCATATAAGTATCAACTAAAACGGCATCTTTTTGGCCATAAACAAGAGTGGATGTATTTGCGACCCACTGAAGGTCTTTAGTATCCTCTGGAACACCACGGGTAACACTGTTGCGCTTGTTGTTGTAAACATCATAATTTAAAGTTGTCATTATATTTCTCCCCAATTATTTGAATTAAAAATTATATTCAATTGTTTACTCATCGTTAATTAAAATGCCTTACGATGAACAAGTGGTGCGATGTGCATGTACTGTAGAAAACGACATCCGGATTGTCTGTTTAACAGCTTGCTGAAACACTTTCTAGCTAAGTAATGGTTATATCTGGTCAGCTCCTCTTTTAACAACGGTAATGCTACTCTCCATGAAATGATTAAGTCAAAGAATAAGTATGGTAAATTAACAATTTCTTTTTGGAAAGGTTTTCTAAAAGAAAAGTTTGCCACACACAAAAAGTAACACAACGGCCACTGCGATGAATGATTCTCGCAGTGGCCGTTGTATTGTTGAAAAAGTTGTTTTGTACTTTTAACTAGTGATTCGCTAATTCAATTCTGTAACCTGTTGTTCATTAGTAAACGGAAACTCAACTGGTTCCGTTTGTTCCAATAGCTCAGGTGTTAGAGAAACCTTGAATACTGACTGGTTGTCATAAGGGACAAAATAATAGGCCTTTGATGTTGCGCCCATAATCCCAATGTATTGAGTGTAATCTGACTCGCCCTGTTTGATGTTGACACCATGCGGAATTTCGACATTGTGCAGAACATGCAGGATGGCGTTAACCCCGGCGTATTCACCCGTGACAGGGGTGATGTTTTGTTTCAGAAAGGCTGTTCTGACAAATCGTTGTGGTGGCGTGTAACCACCGGGCAATTGTGCCGTGCCGGTGCCTTGACCAAAGGCATGGGCAGTGACGCCCATGAACTGTTTGCTTTCGTAGGCGTTTGGTTGCAAAGTCAGATAGTTGTTCAAATTTTTAATGTGCCATTGTAGTTCCGGCGAATTGGTCATGACTTCAACTGGATCATCTTCCAGCGCCAACTGTTCACTTCGAGGTTCAATGACACAGCAGCGACCGCTTGCATCGGTTACGATCCAGTGCAAGGGCGGTACAGTGTTGATCAATGGTGTTTCAAATTTAATCAAACGAATTTGGTCCAGTTCTTGCTGCACTTCGTCTAAATCACGGCAGTTTCCTAATAAAACGGAAACGAGTTCGTGAGGAGCGAGATTCTTTTTATCCGGTTGGGCGCTTTGATACTTAGCTTCCCGCGGAAAGTATAATGCGGCAACGGATAGGCCAAATTCATTGATACCGTCAGCAAAGAAGTAAGTCCCTAATTGGCGTCCGGTGCCAAGAAAAGCATAGTCATTGGTGAATGTAGCTTCCCTAGTCGCACTTTCCCACTGATAATGACGTGGCAAAAAAACAGGGCGGCCACCTAATTCAAAGGCATAGTCCATAGTACGGGCCAGAAAATGACGTTTATCTTCCGTATCGAAAGTTAGGCTTGTACACATACGTTTTCTCCTCTTAATTTATCAAATTGAATTCATTTTAAGAGCGGAACGCAGTGCGACATTCTCAACTTTCTTTAACTGACAGCTATTTGTGAAAACAGAATTAGGGAGTCTGATGTCTGATATAGGCTGGCATTAAGAAATTATCCACTAGCATGGTTAATTTCTCGTTGTTTATAGGTTCATTTATGAACATCTGATAACGCAACCAATCAACCGGCATAAGTTTCATTTCTGCCGACATTTTGACTTGGTTGATTTTGTTGCTGATTTTATCATCCAGTAGTCTTATTTATGCAATCGTTAAAGCCGCACGCAGTGGCAGTTTTGCAAATGAAATCAGTTTGACGTGTATGGTAGCGGGATTCGTTTTGCTGGCATTTTACCTGAGTTGATCCTGGTTCAAAAAGGAGCGTACTGTTTTATCGCTGAAATTATTTCGTTTTGGGTCGTTTAACGGTGCCAGGGTTAGCGGCCATTGTAATCATATTTCCACCATTGCTTTTGACGGACAAGATGATGCAAAGGCAGTAAATGTGTGAAGTATGTAGAGCAGTTTCTACTCAGATTTTAAAGCATCACAGTTTTTAAGTTGTGGTGCTTTTTGAGTCGAAACTTTTGCTACAATTTTGTAGCAATGGTATGCTTTAACATAAATATTGCTTGGAGACTGAAAATGCGTCATGTCAATAATGCGGAAGTTTTAGCCTTTCTAAGGGCGTTTAAACGTGCACTATCCCGAAATGATTGGGAAATTGTACAACGGCGTGTTTCTTATGCACGTATTACAGAAATGACGCCTGCATCAATAAAGCAAATTTTGTTCGAGTTAACACCAGATAATTATGTTCATGGACCAGAATCAGATAGAAATCGTACAGGCGAGTATGTTTGGATATTTCACAAAGATGGTGAGCAGGTGCCTAATTTGTACATAAAGTTAAAACTTGTTGAGGGTCACGCAAAAGTATTGTCATTTCATCAATCTTTATATTTTTAAAGGAAGTGATTTAAATGTCTTTTGAAATTAGAGATGTTAATGAAGTTTATGAAATTCGTGGTGAAAAGATTAATGTCGTATCACCGGCGCGTTTTGATATTCAAACGAATCAACAAGTTTTTGATGAAAGTTTGGATAATGCGGCTATCAATAAAGCATTTTCTATTTATCGCAAAAACAAAAATATTATTTCGACAGATAGAATTAAACGCCTTAGGGCGCGCTTAGGTTTGAGCCAGCGAGATTTTGCTGCGCTAATGAGTTGGAGTCCAACAACCGTTGCTACCTATGAGACTGGGTCATTGCCTTCTGAGGCAAATAACAGTCGGTTGTTAGAATTGGAGTCAAAACCATCCTCAGCCAGTGATTTGTTAGAAATTACTGGTAAGGCGCTGACCGAACGTGGCAAAAAATCGTTAAATCAACATTTGATGAATAATGCTGTAACTGATGCTCAACAATTTTTCGAATCAGGCATTAATATTTTATTTAAATCGTCAAACTATACCGAGTTCGCAGGTTATACCTCTTTTGATTTAAAAAAATTTACCAATATGGTGATGTTTTTTATTATTCATGTTCCGCAATTATCCACAACAAAATTAAACAAGTTGATGTTCTATACGGATTTTAAATATTTTGCGCTCAATACTATCTCGATGAGTGGTGTTCCGTACGCCCGCCTAGGATATGGACCAGTGCCAGATAATTATAAGCTACTGTATGGTGCCATTGAGGAAGCAGGGGCAATTAAGACACAAGAAAAGATTGTGAACGATCATGTTTGGGAATACTATATTGCCAATCAAGAAGAAGTTAAAGACGCATTCACGAAGAAAGAGTGGTCGGTTCTTAATGACACACTGCGACGATTCTCCAGCTATAGTGCTAAACAAATTTCGAAGCAGTCACATGCCGAAGTTGGCTGGCGGGAAAATAGAACTGGCAAAAAAATTTCATATGAATTTGCAACACAACTTTCCACATTGCCTTAGAGGTTATAAATACTGAAGATTGAATTGTGAATTTTTTAGGAAATAATCTGAAATTAATGAAGGTATTGCAATGACCACTTATAACACCACTGATGTGAACGGATTAAACATTTTTTATCGGGAAGCAGGCGACAGTACTAAACCAACGATGATACTGCTTCACGGCTTTCCGACAGCTAGTCACATGTTTCGTGAATTGATGCCGTTGCTCGCTGATCAGTTTCATCTGATTGCACCAGACTTTCCTGGATTCGGGCAATCCAGCGCACCAGATCATGCAACATTTGCCTATACGTTTGATCATTTGACAGATGTTGTGACGGCATTTATTGAGCAATTAAACATTGATAAGTTTTATATGTACGTGTTTGATTACGGTGCACCGATTGGTTTTCGGATTGCCTTGCGTCATCCTGACTGGATTCTTGGCATTGTCAGTCAAAACGGCAATGTTTATCAGGAAGGATTGGGGAACAAGTGGGCAGAACGTCAAGACTTCTGGGATCATCCAACGGAGGCCAAACGTAATTCTTACCGAAATGCTTTTGCAACGGCAACAATCAAAGACCAGTACACGTTTGGTACGCAACCGGGAACTGTCTCCCCAGATGGGTATACCCTGGATATTGCATACACACGGACTGCTGGCTATGCGGACCGCCAACTTGATTTGATTTACGATTACCAAAATAACATCAAGATGTACCCAGAATTTCAAGCTTATTTACGTCAATATCAACCCAAATTACTGGCTGTTTGGGGTAAGAACGATCCGTCTTTCATTTATCCTGGCGCAGAGGCATTTCAAAAGGATGACGTGCATGCCAAGGTTGCCTTTGTTGATAGTGGACATTTTGCACTTGAAACGCATGCGGCAGAAATTGCCCAGATGATGATTGAGTATTTTATCGATAAAAGATAATTCTTTTTATTAATATCTTGGTGTTGTGAAAGTGATGTTTCTTCCAGAGACGGTAATTTCACCGTCTTTTTGAAGAGCCTTCAACTGACGACTCAAGGTCTCTGGCGACAGGCCCAGAAAGCTTGCTAGTTCCTTCTTTTTAACGGGTAATTGAAACGTACTGGAAGTTGAGCTGTCCAATTTATCTTTTAAGTACGACAACACACGATCTTTAGCTAAGAGCGTGTCCCGACGAATTGAATTTTGTTCAACGGCTACGAGCTTGTCACCAAAGGTGTTTAACAGTTTTAAACAAAGCGCTGGCGATTTTTGCAGTAGTTGCTGAAAAGCACGGTGAGAGACAGAGCAGACGTAAGAATCTTCTAGTGCTTCGATGAAGTAGTCCGTTTTACGAACAGAAAACAGTGTTTCTTGACCGGTAATATCGCCCGGCTTCATCATGTAGAGAATTTTTTCTTTGCCGGTGTCGGAGACTGAATAGACTTTAGCAGATCCTTGGTCTAGAACAAACATGCCATCGTTATTATCAAAGGGTTGCTTGATGAAAGAGCCCCTCGGAAATAACTGACGATGTTTTGAGGCCGGCACAAGTGATATTAACGTCTCTAAATCCAATGATGAGAACAATGGGGCGCGCGCTAAACATGCTGTTGCTGAATGCTGAATGGTCATTTTTTTGCCTTCTTGAGATAGATCAATTTTTTAATTTGAAACTCATAGTACCATATTCTTATCAAATGAACGAAGGCGTGCCATTATTATAGTTGTTGGATAGCTAACGTTTATTTCAAACTGTTGTTAACTTAGAACTAAGAAAGAGGTAAAAATATGCCATTAATGAGAATTGACGTTATCAAAGGACACGACGAGGCGTACTTAAAAACATTGCTGGATATCGCTTATGAAGTGCAGGTCGACAAATTTGCTACACCAGAAGGTGATCGCTATCAATTACTGACCCAGCATGAACTGTTTGAAATGCAGATTCTGGATACTGGATTAGGCATCAAACGAACGCGTGACGTAGTGTTCTTTAATTTGGTAACACGGCCACGTTCAACACGTGCCAAACTAGACTTTTATCAGACACTGGTGGATCGATTGAATAAAGAACTAGGAATTCGTAAAGAGGATGTTGTCTTCAGCCTGGTTCCTAACAACGATGATGACTGGAGTTTCGGTAATGGTGAAGCACAATTCTTGAACGGCAAACTTTAGGACATAATTATATTGTTAAGCTACGAGGCCGTATACATTATCATATTGTGAATAACACCTTCAACGTCAACTTTGCGGACCAAGTCTGAATGCTGAGCGTTTTTACCAGTCACGAGTAGTTCGTTGAATAATTGAACATGATTCTGAAATACTTGTCGACTGGCATCCACGCTTTGAACGGGCACGCGGCCATCGCAACTATAAGACTGGGCTCCCAAAACACCGAATACAATGAGGTTGTGTGGGAGCCTGTTTTGGTGTTGGATAAAGGTTTCAAGCATTGTCGTGTGTTGATTCTGAACCGTATTATTGAAGTTGAATGGTGATCCGATAAACATAAATTTGCTGACGTCAACCCGTTGCTGTTGATAGTAGTGTTCGAGGTAATCGGTGAAAACGAGTCCACCGTTTGAGTGGCCAACGACATTAAAGGTATGCAGGTCTGAGCGTCGTTTGAGATAATCTAATGCCGTGCGTAGCCATCGAGCCTGAAGGCGAATATTACGGTAGCCGTCGTGGTTGTTAGTAAACGAAATAACAACGAATGGTCGATTATCCCGGCGACTGATGGATCCCGTATGCGTAATCGTGTTGTCTTGATGCACAGTCAGACGTAACAGACTGTGTTGGCGATGATCATGGTGATTAAGATCTTTGACTAGTGAATCGAACCGGTGTGGTCCAGCGCTGCTTCCTGGAATAAGGATTGTTGGAACAGCGTTGCGACGGATGTGACCAATTTTCGTTGGCTGAGATGCCTTCTTAGCGAGAATAAGCAATAAACAAATAATGGACAAGAAAATGAGTATAACTACTATAATGCTGATTTGATGTTTTTTACGCGTAATGTTTTCCTCCGCACTCTGGCTTTGATTGGATAAATCTTATTTGTAAAAACAACGTTTGTCGAATATCGATTTCGCATAGTTTGTCATGCTTTTTAGGTATGCTGAGATAAAAAGGGTTGGTGTTTGGCATGCTGAGACGTTCTGAATACCAGTTGATTTATGGCAAATTCTATAATTAATCCGAACAAAAATAAAAAAAGGCCCAAAGCAATCTCTTACAATGGTAGTAGTTAATTCCAACCAGCTATAAGGAGTGATTACTTTGGGTACTGCTACTTTATCACGTTTTCAACGTGGTGCGCTAGCTCAACTGGTCAGTGAAGGCCATCATACTTACCAAGATATGGCTGACGCCTTAGGCGTTGCCAAATCAACTATTAGCTATGAATTAGATCGGGTCAATCCCTATGATCCCGAATTAGCGCAACAAGACGCAGATCATAAAAGGCGGGCTTGTGGTCGCCATTCGATTCTAACGCCATC
>NZ_AUAW01000023.1 GCF_000428925.1 Furfurilactobacillus rossiae DSM 15814
GTGATCGCTTGTATTCGGCATCTGTTTGTGCTAATTCAGCCTGATAAGGTTGACATCGAGATAATTCATAAGAAATTGTTGACGGTGATCGGTTCAGCCGAACGCCCATTTGGATATTGGACAGCCCTAGTTCACAAAAGGTTTCGATTTTAATTCGTTCGGAATAGGTTATACTAGACAAAAGATCAGCTCCTAAAAGATGGGTTTGTGGTAAACACCATTTTAAAGGAAGCTGATCTTTTTTGTCCGAACAGCGTTCGGATTAATTTTACAATCTACCGTTCCTGTAAAATCAATTACGACAAATGAATCACAAACGTTAGTGTTAGATGGTAATGATGTTCTTCGACTTACTGACAAACGAATACTCTTAGTGGACGATGTGATTTCGACTGGAGGTTCATTGACTGCAGCAGAAAATTTAATGGCTAAAGTTGATGCCAATGTTGTTTATAAATGTGCGATTTTGGCCGAGGGAACAGCAGCAACGAGGGATGATATTACTGTTCTGGGGTCTCTGCCAGTCTTTCCAATTTAAGGCTGATCAATAAAAATAGACAAAAAGAAACTGACCTAGGATCGGGGAATCCTAGGTCAGCCATCATTCTAGAGAGAGTCTTAACATATCTGGGGGGAGATACATTACGTCGGAGGAGTGAGGGGTATGAACTCCTTCGATGCTTATAATATACCGACGTTACCTAAAAGTAAGCTTAAAAAGACTTAATGAAATAGTTGCGAAACGTGGAAATTTCGGTGTTAACGTTTGTAAACGATTGATGTGACAACGTTTACGAGTTTGAAACGTGGCGCAGATTTTTTTGCAAAATTTTTAGTGACGTTTTTTTCCTTGGTGCCACAATTCAACTGATGCGTAATCCTCCTTCAACAAGGTAATCATTTGTTGAAGGTGTGCCTGCTGAGTTACAGACGTTTTAGGACTGAATACATAACGTGCCCAAGAACGCTGATAGCCAGGCGTCAACGTATCGAAAGCTTGATGGGCATCATTATCTGCATTGATTAGTTGTTTGAGTTCGCTCAACCGATCTTCATAAGTTGCCACGCGACCAGACGGATTGTCAGCACGACGAGGATTGCTTGCCAGCCAGGTCAAACCCACGGCTGTATAGTTGTCATCAAAACTCACCATCCGAGAAAATTTAAGGCCAGTATCGGCTACTGCACCACTGTCCGCATCAACGTGGAGAGCGGGAAAAAGGACGTCGCGATGAATCCCTGGTAGGCCAAGTTTGTTTTTCAATTTTGGATAAACTAGGTAAAGATAGCCTCTGGATGAAAGCAATTTTTCGTCCGCAATCGTTTTAATTTCCGTGGCCATCATGTCTGTTGATAAACAAAAACTTAGAATGAGGTCGTTTGTTTTTGTTGAGTCACTGGCTTGGTCAAACGGCAGTGACTCAATTGTATCTGGTTGATGACGGATCGAAACATGTTTGTACGTGGATAGTTTGATTTTGTCGGCAAACGTTTTAGGCATAAGTAATCACCCTCCGTATATACTTGATCTTAGCGTTGATTGTCACCGACAGCATAGCATAGTGCGCAAGAAAAAGGGGTTAAGTACGCCGTTTAAGACGCATTTAACCCCTTATATTTACTTCATTTTAGTGTAAATCAATAGCGACTGATTCCAACTGGTTGACCATCTGGCAACTGGTCTTCATTAACAACAATCACATCGCCGCCATGTTGAAGCATAGTGACGCACAGTGAAGGAATAGCATTAGCGGCGGTTGGATCGGCAATGAATTGATCACGATCTAAGTGACCGTTCCACTCAGATGTGTCGGCAACGATCAAAGTCCCTAATTGACCATGAGAAACGGCTGTGGCAATGTCGGTCGGTAACTTGACCTGATGATTGGCATTAGCAGCATCATGATAAGTTTTGAGTCCTGTTTGAATAATTTGGTCGGCATGCTGTTCAAATAAGGGTTCAATCCGCTGCTGAATCTGGGCAGTACTTAAGTTGGCGGGAGATTCATTCAACACATACTTTGTGGAAACATGTGCTAACCGACTGAGTTTGCGGAATAAAGCTTGATTTTCTGGTAAGGCAAACAGAATTAGAGGACGTTGCGTATCTTTTTGCCAAGCTTGCATGAAGTTATCAACGGCTTGGAAGTAATTTGTCAGGTCAATATCTTTGCCGACATCCTTTGTGTGGTGACCGTGATAGCCGGCGTGTTCGCCGCGACTGACACCGTTAACGTCTCCGCCACGAATTTCTGTGCCGAGCGCCTGTGTCAAGGTGGTTGGTGCATCCTCTGGCAGAGGGGTCAAAATCACGCGATGATTACGAATTTGGTAAAGCTTAAACGAATCGCCATTTAGAGCAAGTAAATCGAAATCGAATGCGCGCTGTTGTTCACGTAGCAGTGGTCGTAACTCTGGAACGGTGCTCACAGACACTTGGTCAGTTACATTGGTGGACAAATGATCGATGATTACTTGATCTGCTGTGGTTAAAACGGCGATGCTTTCTTTAATGTTTTGTGCAAACAGTGCGTCATCGCTGAGTGCAGCTGTTACTCGCGGTTCAATGCTGGCCCACCAGTCGGTGCCAAACTGACGGGTGACGTGTTGCTTTGCCTGACGAATAAGATCCTGAACACGTAATCGTGTGTGTGGCCGATCAGCAGGATCAATGTTTGCGTAAATTGATACAACTGGTGCGTCAGGATGCTGTGTTAATAAAGTTGTTAGTGTAGCTGTATTTAACAGTGAGTTTGGCATATGCGTTATCCTCCTAATTTAAACACGTCTTAGTTGTTTAGGCATGCGTCCTTTAAGGCATCAAACACCTGTTGGACGGAGCTTTCTACTTGATAGCGTAGCAAGCACTACGGTTGGACGCGAATTATGTGCCTATGGGGATGAATCCGCATACAACGCCAAGTAAGCTGTAAATTAGTTAATTATTGAATGTAATTCTCACTGATTCGATTTGTGCAGCCAAAATGAAAAGTAGCTATTTTAAGCTGATATTATAGGCAAACCGGCGTTACGTGGCAGGAGGATCTTGCTTAAAAAGAAACTGTGAACGTTTATTAACACTATTCAATGAGAGGACATTTGAAAATGATAAGGGCATGCTTTCGCAATATTATTCCCATAAGCAAATAAATTGAGAAAGCGTCAATTAACACAGGAAATGCAGGTTAACTGCTAACCATTGGCCTTTGATTTAAAAATAATAACGATCATTTAACATTGGCTAATTATTCATTGTATAATTTAGTTTGGGAAAACATTAGTCGCTAAAGTATGTAGTGACTAATGTAATTTATATGTTGAGTAAGGAGATAATTCTCAAATGAAAAAGCATAAGTTATTGTTTTTAATCCAGTTTATGGTGTTAGTAGTTAGTCTAATGGGACCGTTGATGTCCGTTAACACTGCAAAGGCAGCCAACGTCTCAGTATCTGGCCTGGATGCCAACGATGCCACTGTTTGGGATGACGCGGGAAACAATGTTACCGGTCAAAAGGATCTCGATCGATACAGTAACTATACGGCAAAATATCAATGGAAGATCGAAGATGGGGTAGTGATCTCTGCAGGAGACACGGCGCCGTTCTCACTGCCAGACAATGTCGTTATGAATAGCGATCTCACTTTCGATATCACTAATAATGATGGCAAGGTGGTCGGAACAGGCACCATTTTAAGCGGACATTCACAAGGCACAATTACTTTTTCTAATGCTTTAGCAGATACCAGCTTTAACCGTGAAGGAACGTTGTTTGTAAATGCAGTGGGGACAACTTCTAATGGCAGTGGTTCTGCCAGTTATCTGATTAATAAAATAGGCTGGGTAGATGGTAGCACATATGATGACAAGGGTCATCCCACTGAAATAATATGGGAAGCGACAATTAATCCGAATGCGGAAAAGCTCAAAAATGTGGTGTTGACCGATACCCTAGGCGAAGGTCAGGAGTACGTTCCTAACTCGATGACTTGGACTAAACGTCACCAAGAAAATGGTCAGTGGGTTGCCGATGGCACAATAACACCGAATGTGACTGTAAATGGCAAACAATTAACAATGAATCTTGGAGATATATCCACTAATATTGATGTTGTTTACAAGGTTAAAATCACAAATTTGAATACAAACGGTGGCAATACTTGGAGTAACAAGATTTCATCCAATACGTCAGATAGTGAAGGCAATGGTACTACTGTAAATAGCAATGTTATTTGGGGTGGTGGCGGAAACGGAAATGGATTAAATGGTTCCGTTGACTTAGTAAAATATGATGCACAAACGCATGCTACGCTGGCAAATACAACATTTGACCTTTACAAGGACAACATATTGATTAAGTCAGGCTTAACAACGGATGCTAACGGAAAAATATCAGTCGCAAACTTAGCAGCTGGAGATTATTCTTTTGTGGAACATCAATCCGCGGCAGGCTACCAATTAAGTAAGACTTCTATTCCGTTTACGATTAGTAAAGATCATCAACACGCTGATGTGTCAGCGTACAACACGGCGGTTGTTTCTGTTACTGGCACCAAAACATGGGTTGATGACAATGACGCTGCCGGCAAACGACCTCAGAGTGTCATTATTGATCTTTATGCAAATGGCAGTAAGAAAGACAGTCAGACGGTTTCTAATAAATCAAAATGGCAATACGCTTTTGACAACCTGCAAAAGTATGACAATCAAGGCAAGGTCATTAATTACACCGTCAAAGAAGAGCCTGTCGCAAATTATAAGAGTACTCAAACAAGCGAAGGGTTTACCAACACGTATGTGCCTAGCGAACCCGATAAACCTGGTGAACCGTCAAAGCCGGAAACCCCAGGGACCCCGGAAGTACCAAGCACGCCGGAAACCCCAGGGACCCCGGAAGTGCCAAGTACCCCAGAAGTACCCAGCACTCCAAGTAAGCCAGAAACACCAAGTGTGCCAAGTACCCCAGGAGTACCAAGCATTCCAAGTAAGCCAGAAACACCAAGTACACCAAATAAAGCAGAAGCTCCGAACACATCTGTTGTACCAAACAAACCAAGTACTTCATCCGAAAGTCAGGCAGCATTGCCTAAAGTTGCTTTGCCGACGCCAACAAATCCCGCGCCCGAAAACGGTGAAGTTAAGACAGCTAAGTCGAATAAGGAAGGTCGTTTACCATCCACAAACGAAAAGAGCAGTGTTCTTTTTGTTGTAATCGGCGTGGCCGTGTTATTAGTTGCTGGTCTATTTCTATTGCGTCGTAAACACAGTTAATTGAAATGCATCTTCTTCATCAATCGTCTCGGTGTGCTTAAGGGTTAAGACAGCCGATGTGGTCAGGTGTACAAGACTGTGGTTTGTCACAGACATGCAGGACAAATTCAGGACAAAATAGGAATGAACAGGGTATAATTTCCTCAGTTTAAGAAGGAGGAATTGATATGGAACTAACAAATACAGATTACGATATCTTAGATGCGATTGCCTCAGGACGTGTTGAATCCGGGACGCCAGTGACTCATTTCGTAGACTACTGTGATAATGCGGTTGGCGGCGATCCGCGGCCTTTGATCGATGCTGGTTACATCGAAGCAAGTGGCAATACCGTCGAAGGATTAACTGATCAAGGCAAGCAGGCTTTAGCAGATCGTAAGACAAAGTAATAACGTCGGTCATTTTGTCCCTTAGATTAGTAAAGTGTGTCATAATGAATCAACTAACTAAGGATAAAAGGACGGATTTAAAATGAATCAGGAATGGCGTGAACAGGCTAATGCCGCCGTTCACGGGTTATTACTATGGGCAGCCATTATCAACATCTTTTCCGGTGTTGTCATTAGTTTGACAATGTTGACAGGTGGGGCATCATTCTTCGTTTACACGGTGACCTTGATTCCAGCCATTGTAGGTGTGTGGGAGTTGTCCAAATTGAATCAGCTCACGGATCGATGGCTGGCTAATGGCAGTGCGTTTTATCAGCAAGGAATTATTAGCGTGATCTTTGCTTCTTGGGTGGCGGCTATCCTATTGTGGATTGCTGGCCATCGTTTGCAAGTCATTGCAGCTAATCATCGAAACTAAAATAGAGTTGAACCATCAGTTATTATCTTGAACAATCAAATTTGCGATTGTTTGAAATAAGCTCATGGTTCAACTCTTTTTCTATGTAATTTTGAAAATGCACACGAAACGTAATTATTTTGTAGCGAAATGGTTAATCACAGGTGTTTAGTCTGTATTTTTAGGCTAAATAGGGTATCATTTAACTCGAACAAAAGTTTTCTAAATTTACATATTCCTGGAGGGAATGAAAATGAGAAAGTATTTTGCCGAGTTTATCGGAACTTTCATGCTTGTTTTCATCGGTACTGGTACAGTTACGGTTGCTAAAGGCGGCACTTTAGCCATTGGTTTAGCATTCGGATTGGCCATTACGATGATGGCTTACGCCGTTGGTGGCGTGTCAGGTGGTAACTTCAACCCCGCAGTATCTATTGCGATGTTGATCAACGGTCGTTTGTCAGCTAGTGACACCATTTTTTACATTATTTCGCAATTTTTAGGTGCCACAGTTGCTTCAGCCGTTTTGGACTTCTTTGAACACGCATTAAGCTTGCCCAAGAGCGTTGGTTTTGGTCAAACGGATTTTCCTAAGATCTCTGCTGGTGCAGCGTTCTGCTTCGAAACAATTATTACCTTCTTGTTCGTATTTGTTATCTTGATGGTCACGAGCGACAAGTTTGGTAACGCTACAATGGCACCAGTAGCAATTGGTTTAACCTTAGCCTTTTTGATTATTGTTGCCTTGAACTTGACCGGTGGTTCTTTGAACCCTGCTCGTAGTTTCGGACCTGCCATCTTTGCTGGTGGTACTGCTTTGTCTCACTACTGGGTTTACTTGATTGCTCCAGTTTTGGGTGCTGCTATCGCGGCCTTTGTTGGTCGTTGGATGGGTAGCGAAGACTAGACTGAATTTTAAAGTTTTATATACGAACACCCTGGAAACTTGGCCATTTGATCAAGTCTCCAGGGTGTTTTTTGATGTCGAACGCTGTTTTTCATTCAATGCTCGCACTGGTAATAAACATTACGACTCTAGAAAGTTAAGCAATATAAAAATTATTAAATTCTTAGAAATCAATTCTTTTGTCAGAAAGAGCCTCTTTTGTTTTTGGCTTTAACGTTCCAATAGTGGCCTGTTACTTTGTGATAAGGGAGTTTTGAACCGTACCAATTTCAATAAAACCAACACTATCTAAAAATGCAACTAAATGTTTTGATAACGCATTGTTTTACTATGTTTACAAATAAATTGTGCGATATATAATTAACAAAATGTGATATTTAACGATGCTAATTTTTCCGAAACAGGGTTTCTGAGGGGATTTATGAAAGATAGTGAGTTGGGTCGGTTCTCAACGGCACGTAAAGAGCACTACAAGATGTATAAGGCAGGGAAGCGCTGGCTGTTTGCAGGCATAGCGCTACTTTTTTTTGGCATGGGAATGATTGGTACGGATCAGATGGCCTCGGCGGATCAAAGTAGTACTCAGTCACAAACATCTGAGATTTCAATCACTACTTCTTCGAGTCTTGGCAACGACGGAGCTGCCAAAAACACACCTAATAACAGTGCAGTCAGCAGTATTGTCAGTAGCAACTCAATAACTAGTGAAGCCTCTGAATCCAACCCGGCTCAAGCGGCTAATTCAGAGCAAATGACAGTTAGTCAGACGACTGATGGTGAAAATCCAGATTTAACTAGTGTTAATAGTCAAAGCAGCGTTGACAGTAGTTCAGAAAAAAATCCTGACAGTAGCGCGTTAACTTCACGTGCCTATTTGGCTCAGCAAGATAATGATCAGGTACCGACAAGTGCTCCGGCTGAAAAGCCAGCGGCCGTTACTGGGAATGCTATTAATCCGGCCACGCTAGTTTCACGCGCGCCACAGGCAGATGCTGCTTTATCGGTTTCTACTAGTCAAAGCGTAGCAGGTAGCCCTGAGCAAAGTACGGCATCATTAGTATCGCCGGCACAATCTGCTGTAACTCCGGTATCTGAAGCTAGTACCATGGGCGTTCAGTCCCGAGCAAAAACGACTGTTACACGTGAAACACCCTTACCATTAGACGCTAATACCAATGTACCCACGTCAATTGTTCAACAAGCTGTATTACCGACAGGCAGCACGCTAACGATGGTTAATGGCATGATGGTAATTAGTGTCCCAGACGCAACAACAACGGCTCAGCTGACAGAACTGAAGAAGTCGTTGGCGCTTGTTAACCAGCCTGTGATGATCACACAAAAGGATGCCAGTGTTAGTCTGCCTACTTTAAGCAACAACATGGAAATTGGGACAGCAACTGGAAATGTTTCGGGCACAAATGCGTCAACTCAATTCACTGGTAATGGGACCAGTGTGCAGTTTGATAATACGGGAACGGTTTATTTAACTGCGAATGTCAATGACCAAGTTGGGCATGCTAATTTAAATACAACTGTTGATTTTACGCATGATTTCAGCCTAACTGGTGCCATGCAAGTTGGTTATTCTGGCGGTGCTGATGGTGTGTCAATTGTGTTTGTTAAGGAGCCTGAAAACCCAACTGAAACCTTTAATGGTATGAAAGGTGGGGGTCTTGGTATTGCAAATCTTAAGAATGCCTTTGGATTTGTTTTTGATCCATGGGGAAATCAAGGCAGTCCTGCCAATGGTGGGGAGAGCCAGAATCGTTTCGGTGATCCGACAACACCTTACATGGGCTGGAGAACTACTGATGCAAATGGGTTAATCAATGACTATGCCCGCACAAGCAGTTCCTCCACAACTTGGCAAAATATGAGTTCCCAAATTCTCAATGGGGGATTTCACAATTTTACGCTAAGTTACCACTATGATGCTGCTTCTGGCACAGGGACGTTGACGATGTCTGTTCCTGACAATGGCAGTCACTATACGTTCACTAAAACAGTCTCTGTGGACACATCACAATCGACTGCGTACACATTGTCTTTCGCCGCTTCAACTGGCGGTGCTAAGAACCCTCAGTCAGCCAAAATAACCAATTTAAGTTACACAAAGGGTACTTCACGGGTGACGTTGGACGTCAAAACGCCTACTGGACAATCGGCACCAATCGTGGTCACGGCTAATGTTGGGGACACCATTCACGTGTACCCCGATCAAAAATCTGCGCAAGCGGCGATTGACATGGGGATGGATCCTTCGACTGTTGTCGTTTGGGACAACAGTGTCGGTTATGGTCTTAAGTCAGCGTTCACGTATACTGTGAAAAATAACGCAACTCAAATGACACAACCGATTACGACTGGCGCCATTGTGACCACCACGATTCACTATGTGGATGCCAATGGTAAGCAGATCAAGGCGGACCGGACTATTTCTGGAGTTGATGGCACTGCAATCGATCTATCTGCAGTCGAACCGACCTCAGAAGTTAAAGGAACCGATGGACTGAACTATCTCTTAACCAAGTCGCCAGACTTGAAAGAAACGTTTGGCACAAATACCTCGCTAACTTATACGTTTACGGCAGATCCAACGCCGACCGTGACTGCTGCTGAGTCACAGGTTAATTCATATCAGGCGATGACCAGTGGCGCACTTTCTAGCGCTAAATCGGCGTTAGTTGCTGCCAGTTATGCCGCTTCAGTTTCGCCTAATGATCAAAAGGTTACTGATCAGTATTCTGCAACACAATCCTACTATAATGCCATTTTAGGACAAGGGAGCGCAGCGACAAGTGCTCAGAGCGTTTTAGACTCGGTCAACGGTAAAGTTGCTGAAGTTATTACAACGGCCAATTCCGCTAATAGCTTAGCTACAAGTCTTGAACAAGTTTATTTGAAGGAGTTGGCGGACGCTTCTGCGGCAGTTGTTGCTGCCAACTCCGCTAATTCCTTATATAAATGGGAAAGTTCAAGCTTTAAACAGGATTCAAATCTTTCCTATTATTCGGATATGGCAACTAACGATCAGAAAAAAGCTGATTCTGCAAATGCTGTAGCGGCTTCTGCCACAAAGCAATACAATTCAGCACTGACAGTAGCATCCACTGCAATTGCAAATGCATCAACCGTTGCTAACAGTGCGGCTACGGCAGCTAACGAGCTGACGAATGCAACCAGTATCACAGCGGCCCAAACGACATCCACTGCTTCTCAAGCCAAGAGCACTGCGGCCACCGCGACCTCAATTGCCGCTTCAAATGTGGCCTCGACAGCTCAGAGTGTTGTCCATTCAGTTCAGTCAGCCGCGTTATCTGCTGCAATGACAGCGATTCAGGCTAACATGACCGCTAGCCAGGCAATGTCATTAGCAGCTGCGGACCAAGCTAACGGGAATGTTCAAACTGGCGCCGGCACGACTTCGCAAAATGCGGATGCTGGGAATAAAGCGGCTCACTCTGCCAATAATGATGCCAACAAGGCGTTACAATTTGCGTCATTGGCCGCCAGTGCCGCTGATGATAATGACGTCAGTGCTGCGTACGATTACGCCATGAGCGCGTCTAGTTTGGCGGCTCAGGCGAACTCGGAAGCACAGGTGACGCACAGTGCGGCGACTGTCGTTACTAGTTCGACAAAAACCGTGGCCAGTCAGGTTACCGTTGATAGTCAGGTTTCTTCACAACTTGCTAGTCAGGCTCAAAGCATTGCGTCGAATGCCGTTAATAATGCCGTAACCGCCAGTGGTGCAGCTGTTCAGGCCGTGACTAATGCCAATGCGGCCTCAGCAACGGGGAAAACCGACCTTGCGAATAACAAGGTTGTCAGTGCCGCCAGTTTAGCCCAGTCAGCTGCTAGTGGTGCAGCATCTGCTGCTTCCGTGGCCAGCTACGAGGCTAAACCAGCGACGTCATTTGCCAGTCAATCGAGTAACTATGCTTCTGCTGCCAGTGACTTTGCTTCACGAGCTTCACTGGCCGCGGCTTCAAATGATGCGAGTTTAGCCAGTGAATACGCTGCTTCGGCGACGAGTGCCCAAACGGCAGCTTTGTCGGCCGCTATGGTCGCTACCAGTCTATTCACGGTTGCTCAAAGCGCCAATGATTTCGTTCAGAGTGCTGTTAGTTCCGATAGTATTGCGGCGAGTTCTGCGGCGAAGGCCACCAGTGCGGCCGCAGTACAGGCTAGCGCGGATATTGGTATGATTCAAGACTTTGTGACGAGCAACAACTCGCTGAGTGTCAGGGCCGCTAATAAGGCTGTACAGGACAAGCAAAATGCTCACGTTCAATCGCAGGCAGCAGCGGCCGCATCTGCCGCTGCCTCCACACAGTCTTTGCAGACCGTTGCAGCTGATCAAACGGCAATTGCTAATAGTCTGTACAAATCCGCTCAGTCAGCCGCTGCCCTAAATCAGGCAGATAATGCCAAAACGTTATATGCATCGGCTGCAGCTGCGCAAAGCACAGCCGACTCCGCAGCAAAAGCAGCGCGGGCTTTCTACATGGACTTCTTAGCTGAAGATGATGATATTGATGACGAGGTTAACGCAGATAGCACTGTTGCTTCACAAGCCGCTTCCACAACGAAGTCAACGGATACTGATATGGTATCGATGATGGTTAACCGCTCTGATGTTGCCTCTCAGGCAGATAGTATTGCGCAAAAAGCTGCCAGCGATGCAGCAACTGACAGCACAAATGCCGAAGTTCAAAAATCGGCTGTTGCAACCAGCCAGGCAGCGGATTCTGCGGCCTCGATTGCAACCAAGTTATCTAATGATCGGGCAACAGTTGACCAACTGACGAGTACGGCATCCACGGCTGCGTTAAACAATGACGCGACAGGTGCTTCTCAAGCTGCCTCAACGGCGGCATCAATTGCGAGCCAGGATGCACAACTAACATCGTCATTAACTTCGTTGAACAACGTTATTAGTCAGACGGCACCGATTATTGCCAACGCGGTCCACGTTGATAGTGTTACTGCCAGTGAACAGGGTTCCGATGCGGCGGCAGCTGCCTCCACCGCTTCTGGTGAGGCGACAACAGTTAGTCAGCAAAACAGCAACGTTAATAAAGCAATTTCTGAGGTTGCCAGTGCTGCGTCAGCGACGACCGCTGATAGTGCGCTACAGAGTTTGGCCAAACAAGGGCAACAGGTTGCTAGCACCGCGAATAGTATTGAAACGACAGTAAGTGATTTGGCTAAGCAGGCCAGCACGTATAGCTCAATGGCCGCGTCTGCAGCAGCACTAAACGATGTAAATGAGGCCGCAAAAGATGCCTCTTTGGCCGCAAGTGCTGAGCATCAAATTCCTGGCTTACAAGATTCACTTCAGGGATTAATGAGCCAGGCCAATTCATTGGCCATTGCAGCTAACCAAACAGCTATCGCCGATAGCACGGCTGCGGCCATTCAAAACTCGGCTGCTTCAACAGCTGCCAGCATTGCGAATAAGGCAACAATCGCTGCCACTAGTGAAGGGACAAACGTTAATAGCATTCTGAGCGCTGCTAATTCTGTGGCAGCTACGGATCCTAAAAACGCAGAAGTTACCAATCTAATTAAGGGTGCTAACTCTCTGGCAAGCGCGATTGCGATCGATAACCAACAAGCGTCATCTGCTACTAACGAAGCTAATTCTTACGCAGCGTTAGCAGCTTCTGCCGCGGCCAACAATGACGCGTCATTAGCCGGCCAGTATGCGGACAAGGGTTCTGCGGCCGCTTCGACTGTTAGCTCTTTAGAGTATCAAGTTGATAGTTTGGCCTCTCAAGCAAACAATGTTTACAGTCAGATAACGACTGCTATCGCTGGTGACGGCAGTATCGCTAATTCAGCGGTAAATGTCGCAAACAGTTTAGCTAGTCAGGCCACGAGTGATGTTGGCCAGACTAACGGTGCGGCTTCTCAAATGAACGGCGCTGTTAGTGACGCGGGTCGATTAGTGAACACCGATAGCGCGAATACTGATTTGGGTGGTATTCTGACGTCTGCCAATCAGCTTAATAATCAAGTCAGTGACCAGAAAGTCAGTCTTTCAACGGCGACTAGTATTGCCGAAAGTGCGGCTAGCGCGGCGTCAAACGTGGCATTGCTGAATGATCAATCAGCTGCAAAGTCGTTGGCGTTCGTGGCATCCACACAGGCCAGCACGGCGAACAGTATCGCCTCGACGATTGCCAGCCTTCAATCAGGCGTCAACAGTGTTCACAGTCAAATTGCCAGCGAAGTCGCCTTGGATAGCAATAATGCGTCAACAGCGGCTAGTGCGGCTAGCATCGCCGCTTCAACAACGATCAGTGTTGCCAGTCAAACAACGAAAACGGCATCAACGGTCAATTCGTTGGCAAGTAAAGCAGCGTCAATTGCTGCCCGTGATCCGAAAAATAAAACGGTTCAAAGTGAAACCAGCGCAGTCAATTCATTAACAAGTGAAGCTTTAACCGTTGCATCTGCTGGAAGCGTTGCTGCCAGCAATGCTAGTGTGTTTGCTAGTGAAGCCGCGTCAGCCGCAGCTTTGAATGATGCCAGTGCAGCTAGCACGTTTGCCAGTCAGGCCGCCTCTGCTGAATCCTTGGCAGATTCTGACGATAAGGTTGCCAATGGGCTTGCCTCACAAGCTAAGTCACTCACAAACGATGCTCAAAATACGTTGATTCACGACAGCATTGGCGCCAGTCAAGCAGCGGATACGACTAGTAGTGCTGCTAACGTGGCTAGTATTGCCAGCTCACTGGTTGATAGTTTGGCCAGTGCAGCGAGTGCTAATGCCGCATCAGTTGCTAAAACGACGACTAGTGATACCAGTAATACGCAATTGACGACGCTTTCCAAGAGCGCCGCTAATTTAGCCAGTTCGATTAATGGGTTGGTTGATCAGGCCAAACAAGCCGCTGCTAGTGCCGCTACGTTAGTGGACAAAGCCACTAGTGCAGCTAATGACAACGACTTTACGACTGCCAGTCAACTCGCTAGCGAGGCAGACTCAGATCAAGATGTCGCTAATAGTTTGGAAACTAAGGCTGAGTCATTAACTAATGACTTCAATTCAGTTTCAACGACTGTTGACCACACGGTTGCCAGTGATTTAGCTAGTCAGGCGGCCAGTGCAGCGTTGTCAGCCGATAGTGCCTCGCCAATCATTAAAGCGGCCTCTGCCACAATGGCGACTAATTTGAGCTCATTGACCAGTGTTGCCAGTCAAGATCCTCATAATGCAAGTATTCAAACGGCCGTTTCAACAGCAACGAGTTTGCTCAATAAGTTTGCGACAACGGCTAGTGAGGCCAGCGCTGCTGCAGCATCAGCAACGGATTATGCAAAGAGCGCGACCAGTGTTGCTAGTTTTAACAAGCCAATTTTGGCGAGCCAGGATCAGTCCTTGGCACTAAGCGCAGCTAAGATTGCTAATGATTTGGCCTCGACAGCGGCCAGTGCACAGTCTGAAGTGACGAGTATTATGAACTCGGCCACATCAGCACTAGCTAGCGATAGCACAGCAGCAAAAGATGCTGCTACGTCTGCTGGCAACACAGCCACTAGCGCGGCAACTGGTGTAACGACCGGTAAAAATGTGGATAGTCAAATAGCCAGTAACGTTTCAAGCACCAATTCACTGGCTAAGACGGATTTAATGAATTCACAAGTTCAAAGTCTGGATAGCAGTGCTAAAAGTATAAATAGTGAAACAACGAGTCTGAACACTGTTGTTTCACAGCAAGCGTCGATTGCTGCCAGTGCCGCCAGTGTTGCTTCCTTGGCAGCTTTAACAAACGATCAATCAACGGCTCAGTCTGCTGAAAAATTGGCAACGTCAGCCGGTGCTGTTGCGTCTGCCGATGTTGCAAAAATCAATCAGTTAAACGATTCGGCCGCATCGATTTATGCTCAGGTACAAAAGTTGGTCACAGACGACCACCAAGTTGCTAGTCAAGCTGCCGAAAAAGTGACGACAACGAGCACGACTGCTAGTGGCGCAAACAAAACGATTTCCGATCAGCGTGCTGTTATCACCAGCTTAGTAAATGAACTGAAATCACTGGCTGGCGCGGATACGAAGAATCAGGCAGTCTCAACTGCGGTCAGTCAGGCTGTAATTGCAGCCAAATCAGCTGACAGTACGGTTGCTTCGGCGACGTCAACGATCAGCAAATTGGCATCCGTGACTAGTGCAGCCAAGTCCACGGCTTCGTTAAACGATGTCAGTGGCGCTACGAGTGCACAGTCGGCCGCTACGTCTCTAAATGATGATATGACGAGCAATCAATCTACAATTAACTCATTAGAGTCGCTGGTTCATAGTTTGGCAGACGACGCGAACGACAAAGTGACTGCCGATCACACAGCTGCCTCTGAGCAGGTAACCTCAGCGACCATCCATGCCAACATTGCAACCAGTGAGGCGACATCAACGAGCAGTCAGGTTGCGAGCGTTGCTAGTTATACGTCAGCTGGCAAAAAGTTGGCGGATACAGATTTAGCGAATAAGACGGTTCAGAGTCTAAACCAAAGTTTGGTATCGTTAGACTCTGCCGCCAGTGCGACCTTATCTGCGGCTAATTCTGCCGCTAGTGTAGCGCGTTCGCTACAGTTGTTAGCTAGCGCTGCTGCTGCCTCTAATGATCCGGCGTTAGCGACTAAGTTAGCTCAATCAGCCAGTGCGGCAGCATCCACCGTGGCCAGTTTGGAAAGCGATGCTGATGCAGACAACACATCGGCTCAGTCATTAATGACGGCTCTTTCAGATGACGTCAAAGCAGATGCGAATGCGGTAAGCCAAATTGCCGATGGGGTTAATGATAAGGCGAGTGCGGCAACTAAACAGTCCAGTGATGTCAGCAAGCAGGCAGCATCATTGGCTGGCAGTGCCGCAACATCGACAACCGCTGTTCAGTCGGGAGCAGATAAGGCAAACAGCAGTTACCAAAGTTTGATCAGTCAACAAGTAGCAACACAGTCGGGGCTAAACTCGGCAGACAGCGTAGCCGCCAGTTTAAACGATGACGCGCAGCAGTTAGCTAGTCAAACGGCCTCTGCCACGGCTCTGAACGATGTTAGTGCGGCAAGTAACTTTGCAGTGAGTGCCGCAAATGTCCAAAGTTTGCTGAATTCTGAACAGAGTGTCACCAACTCGTTAGCTAATCAAGCTACTGCCAATAATCAACTGATTACGCAGGCATTAAGTGCCGATAGTCATGCCGCTAGTTTGCAAGCCTCTGGTGCAAGTAATGCTGCGAGTGTCGCTAGTTCGGCGACAGCAACCGCTCAACATGTTGTAAATGGGACCAGTCTCGCTGCATCGACGGCTAATCAAGATGCCGATAAAGATACTGCCAACAAAGCCGTCAAGAGTTGGGCTAGCCAAGCAACTTCTGCTGCGAGTGCCGCTCAATCAATCGAAAAGATTCTTAGTGCAACCGCAAGTACCGCCGCATCATTAGCCAGTCAAGCAGTATCTGCAGCAGCTGACAACGATGTTTCTGCCGCTAGTCAATATGCCAGTGCTGCGGCATCAGCTAATGCCAACACGCAGACACTCACAGATCAAGCACAAGGTTTGACCAGTCATGCCACAGATTTACAATTATTGGTCAATAACACGGTTACGACAGATACATCAACGGCCGCCAGTTACGCGAGTGAGGCAACGAAGCAGGCATCCAGCGCTGCGTCCGCCAATCAGTCAACTAATTCGCTAGCATCAGTGGTGGCTTCAACAGCAATGGTTGCGACAAGCGCAGCCGAAATAGATAAACAAAATGCCAGTGTCCATCAACTGGCTAGTGAAGTGACACAAAAGGTTAATGAGGCGACTAGCGCCGAAACGGCCGCAAGTGAGGCCGCTGCTTTAGCCGAAGACTTTGCCAAATCTGCTGCCAGTGCCGCTGATATTAATGACGCATCTGCAGCTAGTGAATGGGCCAAGAAGGCACAAAGCGCTCAATCAGCCGCTACTAAAGCGCAACAGCTAGCTGCTTCTGCTGAGGGTGCCGCTAGCCAGGCATTAGCTAGTTTGCAAAAGGCGGTTAGTGCGGATTCGAGTGCCGCTACAAGTGAGGCAAGTGCAGCCTCGGCAGCTAACGAGACCGCGCAAAGTACTGCTAACAACACGACTAGTCACGTTAATTCGGCAGGCGCAACTGCAACTCAGGCCGGTCAACAAGTTGCAAGTGATCCGACGAATGCAACTGTTCAAAGTTTGGACAAACTGTTACAACAGCAAGTCGCTACGGCTCAATCGGCCGGTAAAGTTGCCAGCAGTGCTGCCAACTTGGCGAGTGTGTTAGCCAGCGAGGCGGCTAGTGCTGCGTTGTTGAATGATGCTAGTGCTGCCAGCCAATTTGCGAGTGCAGCTGCTAGCGCCGAACAGGTGGCAACATCTGCTGCACAAGCGGTTCAGTCAGCTGAGGCGGCTGTTCAACAGATGGCGACAGCGATTCAACAGACGGTTAATACAGACGCACAAAATGCCAGCGTTGCGGCTAGCGAAGCAGCCAGTGCAGCAAGCCAAGCAGCTCAAACGGCTCACGCAGGCGTCTTGACACCAGCTGGTCAAAATCTGGTCAATGCTGCTCAATTAGCTAGGGATGAAGCCCAACAAGATGCCCAGTTAGCTGCTGAAGCAGCCGCGCATAATGATGTCGCATTAGCCCAACATTATGCACAACTGGCTCAAGCTGCATTAGAGCAAGCTCAACAGTTGCAGAATCAAGCGGATTTATTGTTGCAAGCGAATAATGAGTCCAGCATGAACGATGCTTCGGACCCAACCGTTGCCCAGCAGGCATCACCGACTTCACAAACTGGAGAAAATAACGGTCTGACGATGGTTTCAACTCGCCCTGGTGCGTTTGCTAAGCAGGCTGTTCAACAACATCGACTGATTCCATCTGCCGTGGTTAAACCAATGCGGTTCAAACATGACGGGGTGAATTCAACGACTAACAACAAAAAACTACCCGAAACAGGTGAACAAGGTAACACTAACCTCCGTTTAACAGGCGTGATTAGTCTTGCTTTACTTGGTTTAGCCACATTATTGGGACTTGGCGAGCAAAAACGGCATTAAAAAAGGTATTAAGCTCGCGAAAAGGTCGTTCATCAGGCTCAAGGTACGTTAAAATAGGACTTAGCAATTATGCTGAGCCCTATTTTTGTGAGCTTCTGGTATGATTAAAAAATAGGTGTGCAGATAAGTGAGGTAATGGGATGTATTACTTTATCAACGCAAGTTTTAACGAAAAGAAATCAGGAATTGAACACGCGGAAATGAAGCGGCTGGGGATGTTTAAGGATCACGGCGAACCGGCAAAGATTGTTACACGCTTTTTTTCACTGACGTTACATGATACGTTGGCTCATGCTGGATTGGCGGATAGTGACATGGTCAATCTGTTTGACTTCTTCGAAGGTACAGAAGACCTTAAGAAGACGGCATTTACATTGGCTGATTTACACGTGAAACCAAATTTACAAGTGCTGGTTAATGATCAAGACGAGCACGGGTTTATGGTGCGAAATTCTGAACGAATTATTCAGCGAATTAAAATGCGAGCACCAGAATATAAGGAAGTTGAAACGGTGTGGACATTTGATCGGTATGGCAAACTGGTAAAGAGTGAATACTGGGATGCCCGTGGCTTCAAGGCGCTGGAGCAGTGGCACGATGCAGACGGCGTGGTTAATGCTGAGCAGGTCTTTAATCCTGATGGTAAAGTGGTTTACCAAACATTCCACATGAAAAATCAGGAAGGTAAGTACGATAATTCGCTATACCGGATCATGAACTGGCACGGGACAAACTACTCATTTAACGGTGAGCAGGCGATGATGCGTTTCTTCCTCGATGAATTGAACAAACGCGACGGTGAAAATAACGTATTTGTCGTTGACCGGACGTTTGAATTGGCTTGGTCTGTGCTTAACATGCGGACACGGGCATTTAAGATGATGCACCTTCATTCAAATCACTTGAATGATCCTGAAAAGATCATGACGGCGACCTTGAACTATAACTACGAATATGCAATTAAGAATTTGGATCAGTGGCAGGGTGTGGCAGCACCAACGCCGCAACAACGGACAGACTTTATTGACCGTTGGGGCGATCAAACACCAGTCTTTGAATTACCTGTTGGTATCGTTGACAACGACGTTTTAAATGCGCCTCACGTTAAATGGTCGGACAGGACACCAGGACAAATCATCATGGTGGCCCGTCTTTCTCCCGAAAAGCAGCAAGATAAAGTGATCGAAGCCTATGAAAAGGTTCATGCTAAAGTGCCGGCAGCGCGCCTAGATTTCTGGGGATACGCGAACGGTAAGGAAGGCGAACGATTGAATAAGATCGTTGCTGATAAAAAGCTTGGCGATTTAGTTACCTTCCACGATTACACCTTGGATGTTGGCAAGGTTTACGATGGTGCGCAAATTAATGTGCTGGCGTCACGAGCTGAAGGATTCTCGCTGGCTTTATTGGAAGCCCAGTCTCATGGGGTGCCAACAGTGTCTTATGACGCAAAGTATGGTCCTCAGGGAATTATTGAAAATGATCGCGATGGCTATTTGGTTGAGTTGGACAACGTCGATGCTTTGGCGGATGCCATCACGAAGTTGCTTAAAGATGACCGGCTAATGCAAAAGTTCAGTGAAAATGCCTACGAGGATGCCAAACGTTTCTCAGAAGATGCTGTGTGGGACAAATGGCGACCTGTTTTAGACGATGTTAAGGCGTTTGCTGAAGCTGACTCAAGAACTCAGGCGGACAAACAACAGGAGGCCAGCAAATGATTTATTTCGTAAATGAATATCTGATGGCTTTGAATTCAGGAATCGAACATGCTGAAATCAAACGGCTGCAACTGTTTAAGCACCAGGGAACGCCTGCTAAATTGGTGACACGCAATTTTGATCAAATGTTGTATGCAAATAAACAACGTTTCGGTATCGAAGATGATCAAGTCGTCAACATGTATGATTATTTCCAGGGTATTGAAGACTTAAAGCCAGTTGGCAAAAACGAACCCAAAATTGAGTCCTTAAACCTGGCTGCGGATTACAACGTAGATCCTGGAGCCGATGTGAGTCACGTTTATGATGGCGATAAGCTAGTGATGAATGTTCATTTCGCACCAGGCACAATTGGCCAGTTGTACAGTGTTGATGCGTTTGACCGCAGTGGCAAAAAAGTCCAAACAGAACTGTGGGACTTCCGCGGTTTTAAAACACGTGATCAGTTCTTTAGCGATGCGGGCGAACTCATTAGTCAAGTGACCTACGCGCCAGATGGCAAACGGGTGATTGAGGAATACTTCAGTCATGACAAAGATGGCCACAACTTCTTGTCGTTACTCCAATTATTGGATTATAAAGGGCAGGATCTGTTCTTTGATAGCTACGATGAATTGTTCACGTTCTTCCTCGACGAATTGAACCGTCGTGATGGCGAGGGTTCAACGTTTGTTGCTGATCGTCCGGGCGCGGCTTACGATGCAATGTTAAGTATGACGACCAAGGTCAGTCGGTTTATTACATTGCCGACGACACATACTATTGATCCTAAAGATCAGGTCTACGCTAACCTGTCTGGAATCTATGCCAATCCGATCGTTAATCAAATTGATAAGCTTTCCGGTATTATTGTGGCCACAGACGAGCAGAAGGCTGATTTGACGCGGTGGATGGGCGGTGAAGCGCAGGTTAAGGCGCCAATCACCGTCGTGCCATTTAGTGTGGTCAATGATGAACAAGCTCATGCCAAACGTGTTCGTTTGCCACAACGGACGGCTCACAAGGTGATCGTCGTTGGACGGTTGACTAAGGAACGACATACAGAAGACGTTGTCAAAGCGTTTGTGACGGTGAAGAAACATATTAGTGATGCGACACTTGATATCTATGGGTATGGTGATCAGGAAAAGCCACTTACTGAGCAGATTAAGAAAGCTGAATTGACGGATAGCGTCACACTTAAGGGATACCATCCAGATTTAGACAAGGCTTACGATGGTGCACAGGTTTACGTTAATGCTACGGAAAGTGACAATGAACCATTGGCA
The DNA here is from genome assembly GCF_000428925.1 of Furfurilactobacillus rossiae DSM 15814. Classification (GTDB taxonomy): domain Bacteria; phylum Bacillota; class Bacilli; order Lactobacillales; family Lactobacillaceae; genus Furfurilactobacillus; species Furfurilactobacillus rossiae. The sequence goes on from NZ_AUAW01000023.1 coordinate 21,032, forward strand.
CTGGCAGAGGCACTGGCACATGGGGTTCCATCAGTCGTTTACAATGTGCATTATGGTCCGTCAGACATGATTGATGAAGGTAAGAACGGTTATCTTGTAGCGGATAACGATGTTGTTGGTTTAGCAAACGCTATTCAACGGGTCATGAAAGATGACCAGGTTTGGGAAGCGATGAGCCGCAATGCATATGACAGCATTACACCGCGCACGGAATCAATCGTATTTGCCAAATGGAAGCGGGCATTGCACATTAAACACTAGTTATTTGTGAGACGTTGAATGCCGCTTGCGGTTGGCAACATTGTTACGCTCGCCGTGGGACCGGTTCAAACCTCCCAAGTTCGGAGTCTTTCACCTCGCCGCAAAGCCTCGTGAGGAGCCGAGTCTTTACGGACCGTCCGTAACCTAAATTCGAGTAAATCACTCGAATTAACGTTACCTTCACGGCTCGGTGTCAATGTTGCCGCCCTCCAGCTGATATAAGTGGCAAGATTCATCTGAGATCACTAGATAATTCAGTACTGTTAATCTTGATGAATTAAATAGAAAAACACAAAACTTAAAACCGAAAACCGTATCAAATATGACTAAACATATTTGATACGGTTTTTTTTGCTGCGAAGAGCACTTATTGATGACAAATTTCGCATCCTTTATCAATAATCACAGAGTTATGATTTTAATTCAAAAATGCTAATTGATATATTGTGAAAAAATCAGCATTAACGGAGATTTGCCAATGAAACGATTGTTTACTTTGTTTATGATTGCGTTTTGGGTTATTGGGGGTAATCAAGTTGGTCCGCAGATGATGGTGCAGGCTAATGAATCAGTGGAGAGCTCACAACAGTCTTCGCAAGACGACTCACAGACGGCTAATTCAATTGATACTTCAGTGGTCAGTGATTCTACGACAAACAAGATAACGGCGGTTGCAGATAGCTCATCCGCCGATAAAACTGATGTTATTGAGGTTAAGCCGACCGTTCATACGTTTGCCGAATTCAAAGATGCTTACGAAAATGGCGATGTTCAGGAGATTACATTAGCCGCAGATATCAGTGGTGATGTCCGCCAATTAGCTGGACGGACAACTTCGCTAGTGATTACAGGGAAGCAGCACCAGTTAACTTTAACTGAAGGTTCACTGCCATTGGGTAAATCGGATGATAATACGCGATTAACTTTACGAAATTTGAGCATTAACAATGACCGAAGTGGTTCGTTTATAACTGCTCAGGCTGGCAGCCTTGGCTGGTTGTTGACGTTTGAACATGTGGATACGAAAAACGTGACTAAACTCAGTGACCTTCCCGCTGAACAAGTGTCACTGATTGGAACGATTGATCCTGCTGCTGAAGAATCAGCCAGTGAAAGTGGATCTTCAAGTAGTAGTTCAGTGTCTTCAATGAGTGAAAGTAGTCAATCTGGTGAAAGCGATCGTGAATCAAATGATTCTGACACTAATAGCGACGTCAGTCAAAGTAGCAAGGCCAGTTCAAAACATTTGGAAAGTGAGGCAACCGTTTCACGTGAAACCAATTCAATTGATTCACAGTCAGCTAATCAGCCTAGTAGAACCGATGAAGAAACTAGTTCACGATCAGAAAGCACACAAACTTCCCGGGTAGAAGAAGACACAAAACTTGGCGAGACAGAGCGCGAGGTTAGCAACATTTCTGAGTTACAGACTGCGATTAACGAGCCATCCGTAACCAAGATTTTTTTGAAGAATAACATTTCTGCCACCTCAATATCTGCCAATCCCATCACTCGCAGTTTAGAAATCGATGGGCAGCAACATACCCTAAACATTGGCAGTGGCGCTTTACGTTACGGTGTACCGGTTTCAGGCAATCCGACACTAAACGTGCATGATATTCAAGTGGCAAACACGGCGGCAGCATTTGTCACGTTCAGCGGTACGGCTCGAGGTCAATGGCACTTTGAATTCAGCAATATCAGTACGGCTACAACGGTTAATCGCCTGGTCATTGCAACGTATTCGGACATTACGTTTTCAGGCACCTGCAACATAGATACGCGAGCGGAAAACGTTTATACCGGGAGCGTCAAAATGGCCGACAATACGGTTTACACCGGGAACGTCAACAATACGAACTATTCGATGTTTTATTATGATTTGCGGCCATCTGAGGACCAGACAGGTGGGACTCGGGAATTTACAACGGGGCAAAACTGTACGCTGAACTTGACTGGAACTAACGGGACGCAAGGTTATCCAATTGTTTATCTGTACTATAACAACATTACGTTAGGAACCGGGACGAAGTTTAATGCGGAGTGGCCTGGAAATAACGTTTATTTTCAAATCGCCAATGACAATGCTTCTTTAACGATTGGTCAGAATGCCCAAATGAACCTAGATACAGATAATCGGTCAATTGCGGCGATTCGTTCCTCAGGGGGAAACAATAATATTACTGTTGCTTCCCGAGGATCATTGACTGCGCGAAACAATAGTACAACTGCTGCAACGGCAGACTTAGGCACAGGTACGACAACGGCTGTCGTTGAGGACCCGGCTGCATTTGATTTACAAAACACTGGGACTGGCACAAATTCTCGGGCATTGAATCTGAATGCTAATTCCAGCTTAACCTTATCGAATTCGCCGTTTGCATATTGGGATACTACTGCAGTTAGTGGTGATCCAACACAGTCATTTGAAAAAATTGAGTGGGGAAAATTTGCTGGTAGCATGGTCACCAGTGATCCGGAAGCGATGGCAACTGCCGTCAGGGGCAAAACGTTGCACCGAATGGCGGCTTACAATCCGCCCGGTACGCTGCAATTATCCAGTGTCCCCAAAAATTTGAATTTTGGGCGTGATCTGATTGTGCGGCAAGCCAATCAACTGTTTCCGCTAGTAAGCTGGGATCAGCCATTGAGTGTGACCGATCAACGTTATGTAACCAAACAGTGGTCGTTAACGTTGACACTGACGCAGGCGTTAACAAATACGACTGGCGATGTGTTGCCGGACGCAATTAAGTATAAAAAGAATGGTGAACTACTGCCGGTAAGTCATGCAGCCATTGAGATTGAAACAGCACGTAATCCTGACAATGATCCGTATGTCGTTTCTAATCAATGGAATAGTGAAGAGGGGCTCATGCTCCAAGTTTCACCCTCAGAGGCCAAGGCAGGAGCTTACAATGGCGAAATTACTTGGAACCTGAGCGATGTACCGAACGAAACGGAGGGGTGATGGAACATGAACAAAATGAAATGTTTGCATCATGTCCGTTTGCCACCAATTCGGGCCGATAACAATGAACGATGGCCGTCCCTTTGCAGATAAAAAAGTGAGGTAAAAATCATGAAATTAAGCAAACTAACGACCATTATTGCCGCATCATTACTGACGCTGGGGTTGGCAACACCGGTTATGGCAGCGTCATGGGATTCTACAGCGACGGTTTCATTTACTGATCCGAGTAGCGTTACGACACCATTGGATCCTAACGACGCAGCAACTGAGCTGACAGGATCCGGGACGACTAATCAGAGTGGTTCATTGACCATTGATTACGCGTCCAAACTAGATTTCGGTCAACGGACGACATCCAACACGCAGGAACAAACATTCAATGCCAAAACAGATACAGTTCAAATCGACGGTATTGCAGGTTCAGTCAAACGTTCCAACTTCGTTCAGGTTACTGACAAACGGGGTGGCGGACTTGGATGGCAATTAGCAGCCAAGCAGAGCCTGCCCTTTAAGAACGGCGAGGAGCATCAAATGACTGGTACTAAGATTCTATTCAACGATCGTGCTGTATTAGGCACTGAATCTGGCCAGGAACCAACTATGGTTGGTGGCAATGTGACGGTTCTTGCTGATGATGCAAATGTGAAACTGTTAAACGCGCCAACAGGTAAGGGAACAGGAACGACGATCCATCGTTTTGGTGGTGAAGTGACTGGTACTGAACAAGAAGAAACAACTGGTGTTCAGCTAGTAGTTCCAGCTGGTGCCGCTCGTGCGGGGACCTACAATGGAACATTGACTTGGACACTAGAAGATACACCAGATGAAACCGTTTAGTTTTAAATGTTTCAAATATGCGAAACACAGGAGGGTTCAACATGACCAAGAAAACATTAACGACAATTATAGTGATGCTTTGTGGGGTGGTTGGCCTCCTGCTACATAGTCAAGTGGCTCACGCACAAAGCATGGATTTCAGCGTGGAGCCACAAAAATCGTCACTGCAACGGGATCAATCGAAAACGTATTTTGATTTAAACGTGAAGCCGGGTCAAAAAGAAAGTGTCATGGTGAAGGTTACCAATACGTCCGACAAACGCATTAAGATCAATACAAGTGTGAACGTGGCGAAAACGAATCCAAACGGAGTGGTTGAGTACGGTAAGTCACGGTTTAAGTCTGACAAAACGTTGACCACACCCATAACAGATGTTGTGACGACAGCACCAAAGCAACTCAGTTTAGCGCCCAAAAGTTCGAAAATGGCGATTTTTGAAATCGATGCGCCTAAACAAAAGTTTAACGGTGTGATTGCCGGCGGAATTTCGTTTAAAAAAGTAGCACCCGACAAGAAAAAGACCTCGAAAGGAATTTCCGTCACGAATAATTATCAATACGTGGTGGGAATGGTCCTTCATCAAGGTCGGCAAAAATTAACACCAATGTTAAAACTGGGGGATGTAAAAGCTAAATCTGAAGCGGGTCGTAATCTGGTCACAGCTCAATTGCGCAATGTAAAAAAACGTTACTTAAGTCAGGCGAAAATTGTGGCAAAGGTTCAAACAACGAGCAAACGGACGTTGTATAAGTCGACAAAGGATCACGTTCAGTTTGCACCAAATTCAATCATGGATTATCCAATCCGTTTGAATGGGGAACGTTTTAAACCAGGGCGCTACCGGCTTGATTTAACAGTGACTGCCGCCAAGAAAAAGTGGCATTTTGTCCGTGAATTTACGATCACTAAGGAACAGGCCGAAAAATACAATAACCAAGACGTGACGCTGAAACCGGATCACACGATGCTTTACTGGGCTGTCGGTAGCGTGCTGATTGTCATTATCGGTGTGCTGAGCTGGGTGGTTATCAAAATGAAACGTAAACGCTAGGCTAATTTGAGCCGGCTGTGAACACAATTAATGCTTTTTTCCGTATACGATCCTTGAGGCAACGAGCGTAATGGCTAAAAAGATGTCTAAAATAGGTATGCGTATCCTTCTCATGGTGGCGAGTTTAAGTTATTAAGTCCAACGTTTATGCTGCTAGATATCTTGACAGTTAGAAGTGGACGCTAAGTTAACAGCAAAAAAATAATCCAGAATTTCAAAACGTGTTAGACGAGTTATGATAATTTCGCCTATCACGTTTTTAACTTGTCTAAGATGATTGAAAAATAATTATTTCAGAATGCTTCGATGTTTGTTGCAAGGCGTACAATCAACATAAGCACCATATTTCACACATAAAGGAAGTTGCGATTCATGAAGATTGAAGAAGGCTACATGCCATTTCGCGGGTATAAAACATATTATCGAATTGTCGGTGAGAAGACGCCGGGCAAGGCACCATTACTGCTAATTCACGGTGGTCCTGGCTCATCGCATAATTACTTTGAATTGCTGGATGACTACGCAGAAACTGGTCGTCAGTTGATTATGTATGACCAAGTTGGTTGTGGGAAGTCATCATTGCCTGAGGACGAATCCGTTTATGTGAAGGAAACGTGGGCCGAGGAATTAATCGCGCTCCGCAAGTACTTACACCTGGATGAAATTCACATGTTGGGTCAATCTTGGGGCGGCATGCTTGAGATGCTTTACCTTACGCACTATGACCAAACGGGAGTTAAGAGTGTCATGATCGACGGTTCGCCTGCTTCCATCAAGTTGTGGACGCAAGAGCAACATCGGTTAATTTCCTACTTGAGTTATGAGGACCGTGAGGCAATTGCTGAGGCTGAACGAACAGGTGACTTCTCTGGTCCTAAGTACTTGGCTGCTAATGACCGTTACATGGAGCGTTATTGCTGGGATGATCCCGACGAGAATTCACCAGAACCACTGCGTCGTGAAACAAATGGTAAACGTGCCAGCCTAATCGCTGAGGGACCAAACGAATTTACCGAGAACGGAACCATCAGTGATTACGATGTAACCGATGATTTGAAGAACATTCATGTGCCCGTATTGGTTACTAATGGGACGGATGATCTATGTACACCACTGATTGCTAAGTCCGTTTACGATCACATTCCAGGCGCTAAGTGGCACTTGTTCGCCAACAGTCGCCATTTGGCTTTGCTGGATCAGCATGATGAGTTTATCAGTGTGCTGGATAAGTGGTTGAAGGAAAATGACTAGAATGCTTAAAATATAGGAAATTAAAAATAAAAGCTGAGTTCTTAAAGAGGCCATCACCAGATAATGGTTTCTCTAAGAACTCGGCTTTTTTATTGTCTTTCAGGCGTTTGTTTAATAGGAACTTCAGGGTCAAAGCGACTGGAATCAAGAAATTTACGAGTGTATGCCCTTCTGAATTCTGTAGGGGTTAGATTGAAATTGTTTTTAAAAACCTTCATGAATCTTTTTTCGTCTTCAAAGTAAACTTCTCCAGCAACTTGTTTAATAGATAAATCACTCCTAATCAATAACTCTTTAGCTTTGTCCATTTTTAGCTGGTTAATATATGCGATTACCGTTTGGCCAGTTTCATGTTTAAAAAAACGTACTAAATATCTTGCATTGAGATTAAAAGCGTTGGCAACGTCTGTTACCTTAAGATGACTATTTAGATTAGCCCGAATCCAATCTTTAATAGTGTCAACCCGATTTTTCTTCATAGAAATCAGCGTTCCTGAGAGCTGTTTATGGTAATCATCGGCCAGCTGAATAATCAATTCTGTTAATAAATAATCCACGGCCAAAGGAGTGAAGTAATTACCTTTTGATACATCGAGAATTTGGTTTGCCAATAAAAATGTTTTGTTCTTTTCACAAATTTTGAATTGTAGCGGAAGTAATGCATCTGTTTTTTTGAAAATAGTGTCAATAATTTCACGCTTAGTTTTAAACTGGATATTTTTAAGCCCACCAGGTTTTACAAAAAAATGAAACCAAAAATATTGAGTGCCTTCAGGTGAAAATTGGTATCCACATAAATGGTGATAAGGAGGTAAAGCAAAAGCTTCCCCAGCTGTTATTTGAAGTTTATTTTGATCAATCTGTAGAAATAACTTTCCGTGGATAACAATAATAATTTCGAAATTACCTTCATGATACATATGCTTATGCTGCCAATTTTTACCGGCAGTAAACTTACCTGACGAAAAATGTAAAACAGGAGCATTAAGTGAAAAACAAGATACTGTGTTCACGAGTGAGCACCTCCAGCCACTAAAAGTTACATAACGACACTTCGTAAAATAAATATTCACTAAAACTTGTTATATCAAATTCCAACACATGACAAAAAGACACCTTTTATATAAAATACACCATTTTAAGCACTTGTGAAAGCGATTACACTATTTTTGGATTTAAGAATATAAAAATAGGAGTGATCAAAAATGTCTAGGAAACGAAAATCTGACGTGTCAGCAAATGAACGTTTCAGTTATGCAATGTTGGATACTGCAGGTCAACTTGTTTTTACTGTGATCAGCAGTTACTTACTGTACTTTTATACGGATGTGGCAAAATTGCCTGTGGCGACTGCAGGAATTATTTTATTAGTGGCCAGATTATTTGATGGAATTGATGCGCCAATTTGGGGAAGTATTATCGATATGACCAATTCTAAGTATGGTCGGGCTCGACCATACTTTTTATGGCTAGCAATTCCTTTCTCGATTTTTGGCGTGTTAACCTTTTGGGCACCACAAGTTGGACTTACAGGGAAAATATGGTGGTGTGCGGTAACATACATAATCACTGGAATTTTATATACAGGTTTGAATACACCCTTAACAGCTGTACTACCATTGCTAACACCAGACCCGTCGGAACGGCTGAAATTAAATTCATGGCGCATGACGGGTTCTCAATTAGGTGTATTGATTGTTAATGCCACAACATTGCCGCTGGTTGCCTTTTTGGGACGTGGAAATGATGTCAACGGCTTTAGGTGGCTAATTATCTTGTTTGCAGCAGTTTCAGCAATTATGACACTGTATTCGTTTGCACATATTAAGGAACGCGTTCATACAACGAATGAGAGGGTACCTTTAAATAAAAGTGTTAAAGCGATGAAGAAGAACTGGCCGTGGATTATTATTTTTATCAGCAACTTTTTCTTCTGGATTGCACTAACTGAAAGGACATCGACCTTAGTGTATTATTTCACCTACAACTTGGGTAATAAGGGTTTAGTAACAATTTTTAATTCGATAGCATCAGTCCAAATTGCAGGAATGTTAGCAATTCCTCTAATAAATAAATTTATGAGCAAAAAGAATCTTTGGATTTCTGCTCTCGTTTTAGCGATTATTGGTCAATTTATTATTATGATTGGTGATCATAATTTGACGATAGTTGTGGTGGGGTGGATTTTGGCAAATCTCGGATCAGGTATCGCCTGTTCTATGCCATTTGCTATGTTGGGTTCAGCAGTAGATTACGGTAAGTGGAAAAATGGCGTAAATGCCACGGGATTATTAACTGCGTTGGGAACCTCGTTTTGTTTAAAAGTTGGTAGTGGATTAGCAGGCTTTATTCCGTCAATGATTATGGCAAGTTTTGGGTATATTGCTAATAAAACACAGAGTACGCATGCACTATTGGGTATTTCAATTAGTTTCCATTGGGTAACAATTGTTTGTTTTGCCATCGCAATCATTCCATTGTTGTTTTATAAAAAGTTTGAAGACATGGAAGACGAGATTCGGGAATCTGTTGTTGCTGACAGTCAAGCCGAAATCCAAGATGACAAGGAGACTGCAAAATGAAGCAAATTGTTGCAAAAACTGATCAGGCACAGTTGATATTTGAGATTCAAAATAACCGTGTTCTGCTAGTTAAAATGAATAATAACGACCTTAGAGACGCACCTGACAATATTAAGACGCACTTTGGTATCACAGAACTTCAAATTACAGGACGTAATTTTCATCATAAGGGACTTAGTTTTGTAGATACAAATCCTGGAAGTGACTTAATTTATCAAAAGCATCTATTATCATTAACCGAGACAGGTAAGCAGTTAGTTATTACACAAACAGACGTTAGTGGAAAAATTGTCGTAGACAGTGTGTATCAGCTTTTTAACGATACACAGATAATTCGTAGTTGGACAAAGGTAAGCAATCACACTAAATATCAACAGGGCATTGAATACTTGTCTTCATTTGCAATTACTGGGATTAATCAGTCCGACGATTTATTGACGAATTACTCAGAGCACAATCAGTTATTTGTGGCTAATAATAATTGGACAGCTGAAGCACAATGGAAAAAGGCTTCACTCAAAGATTTGGGTCTTGATTACTGGGTTGATGGTGAAAAAAAACAGGCGGCTACTAAACGCATTAGCATTAATAATAATTCATCATGGTCATGTTCAGAATATTCGCCTACCGGTTTGTTAACAAACGAGGTAACCAAGGAAACTGCTGTTTGGGAGATTGAAAATAATGGTGCTTGGCACTATGAAATAACAGATATTGGTGCGGGGAACTTGCTGGCGTTGAGATTATCAGGTCCTGAAGAGCTGGATAATGGTTGGTGGCACCAGCTGGATAATGGGGACAGTTTTACTACTTGCAAAGTAGCATTCGGTGAAATTCTAGGTGATGCTGAAGATGCCCTCCAGGAACTTACAAAGTATCGACGATTGATTCGTCGAAAAAATGACGATAATCGTCGTCTTCCCGTGATTTTCAACGACTATATGAATGGATTGGCCGGAGACCCGACAACGAAAAAAGAAATTCCGTTAATCAACCAGGCCCAGGTTGTTGGCTGTGAGTATTATGTAATTGATTGTGGATGGTATGCGCCAGGTTACTGGTGGGACAGTGTTGGCGAGTGGATGCCATCGGAAAAGCGATTCCCAGATGGTATTGAACAATTAATACAGTACATTCGTAATGCCGGAATGATACCAGGTCTGTGGTTGGAAATTGAGGTCATGGGAATTCATTGTCCGCTAGCAGATAAGCTACCTGATGATTGGTTTTTTATGCGGCATGGCAAAAGAATTATTGATGCTGACAGATATCATTTGGATTTTAGAAACTCTGAGGTTGTTGAATTTGCCGATGCCGTCGTAAAAAGGTTAGTAGAAGATTATGGTGTTGGTTACATTAAAATGGACTATAACATTACAACAGGGCTAGGAACGGATTTAAAGTCTGATAGTGTTGGAGATGGTTTGCTGGAACACAATCGGGCATATATTGAATGGATTAAAACACTATTTAAAAAGTATCCAAAATTGGTAATTGAAAACTGTGGCAGTGGGGGAATGCGTCATGATTATGCCATGTTAGCACAGCACAGTATTCAATCCTTAACGGATCAAACAGATTATGTTCGGAATGGTAATGTGGCTGCTGTTGGTGCTTCTGTAGTAGCACCGGAACAATGCGCTGTGTGGTCATATCCATTAACTGATGGCGATGATGAAGAAGTGGTTTTCAACATGGTTAACGCGATGCTTTTGCGTATTCATCAAAGCGGATTATTAGATCATGTGCAGGGAAGTCGATTAAGACTTGTGAAGCAGGGCATTGAGACTTATAAAACATATCGTCAAAAAATCCCCCAAATGCTACCAGCATGGCCAGATGGACTCACCCAATTAGATGACGAGTGGTTCAGTTTTGCGTTAAAAGGGCAAAGGGAATTATATTTAGCCGTATGGCGTGGCCATGGACAAAGAAGTCACCATCAGATTAACCTGGCCAAGTATGGTAATATTGGCGCAGTCAAGGTATTGTATCCGGATGCTAAATCAGTGGACTATAAAGTGTACGGAAATCAATTGAACATTAATTTTCCGACGGAAAAAATGGCGAGACTGTTTCATGTTTCTTTTAAATAAGCGCACCAATTTAAAAAAGAACTGGTAGAAGAGCTATATCTAGTTATGAGAGCCGAGGAGGGATGAGCGTGCTTAGTTTTAAAGCATTGAGTGTTAACGATAATTTCAAATATTATCAACTACTCCAACAAGTTTCGGCCAATGAAAATGGCTTCCACAACGAGATGTTTGGCAAATCTCACTCTGGCTATTTTAAGTGGTTACAGTTGTCGGTAGATGAAAAAGTTGGAAAAAATTTGCGGCCAGGTTACGTTCCACGTTCAACCTATTGGTTACTCAATGATGATGGAATTCCAGTTGGCATTGGTAGAATTAAACATCAATTAACACCAGCTATGAAAAAGAATTCTGGGCATATTGCCTATGCAATTGGTCGACCGTTCCGTGGTCAAGGATACGGCTCAAAATTATGCCAACTGTTGATAGATGAATGCCGAAAGATGGGGATTAATCCAATTCAAGTAACCGTCGAATTTGCAAATGAGGCGTCTAATAGAATTGTTCGTCAGGCCGGTGGAAGAGTAGTTGGTCAAACGGATACAATGACGATTTATCAAATTTAGTTTTCCTGCTTGCCTTCAAGTACACATTAAGGTCTATTGTGAGTACATCAATAAGATTGACCGGTTATTTAGGTCGTTGTGCTACTATGATCCACAAGGAGAAAACGCAATGAATATTAAAGAAGCTAGTGAAAAAACAGGCGTATCGTCGGCAGCCATTCGGTATTATGAGAAGGAATCCTTGATTCCGGAAATTGACCGAACAGAGGTTGGTAACCGTGATATTGATGATCGCATTATTCGTCGCATTACGTTTGTGACGCAGATGCGGGCTGCTGGAATGAGTATTGACAGTTTGCGGCGATATATCCAGTTATTCGACGCACAAGAAGACAATACGAAAGAGCAGAAGGCTATTCTGCAGGAACAACTCGCGGTGATGGAAGAAAAGCGTGATGACTTGCAGTCTGCCATCGATCACCTGAATTACAAACTCAATCATTTCTATGATCATATGGAAACGACTGAGGAAGAACTTCGTGAGCTAGAACGACAGCACGCGGAGAAAAAAGCAAATCAGTAGAAATGAAAGGAGAGTTTGGGACATAACTCAAAATAAATCGACCAGAGAAAAGTGATTTTTGCTTTTCTCTGGTCGATTTTTTCATTGCCCTGCTTTTTTCGAATTTCTATGATTAAATGGGCCTTTTCTCAGGCCCATTTAATCATATTCATGGCCATTAGGACCAATCCAACTTCGATGTTTACTTTATCTAACCCCCTAACCGAAAATCGAGTAAACCTCAAATGAGCCTTCACATCTGCGAAGACTGGTTCGACCTCGATTTTTCGTTGACCATAAATCTTCTTACCTTCGTCACTTTGGAGTTGAACTCTGGCGTAATTTTTAAAGTACAACCAGTTATTGTTGATG
>NZ_AUAW01000024.1 GCF_000428925.1 Furfurilactobacillus rossiae DSM 15814
CGTTTTACGCGTATACGCAAACAATAGAATCTTCATCATTAACCGTGGATCATAGGCTGGCCGCCCAGTGGCGGCAGTTGCGTTCATGACGTCTTTTAAAGGAATAGAGTCTACGAATCGGCTTAACACCGTGACCACATGATTTTCACTAGGCGTAAAATCTAAATTCACTGCCAAACTGGTTTGATTATTGTTATAATTCTTGTACATGGAGATAACCTCGCTTTCTGATTGTTTAGTCGCTGTTGGATAAGCAGAGAATTGTCTCTGTGCCTACATAATAGTACGAAAATAAGGTTCGAAATCAAAAAACGATTTCGAACCTTATTTTTTATTCAAGAGTTTTGTCCCAAACTCATTTTTCTATCGGTGTTAAGTTCAAGAGCACGTTTGACTTTTACATAGACGTAAGACCATGTAGAAGACACCGAGGATGGCATTTTTTCATAAAACGCTTTATATACTTCGACAAATCCCTCCTCGCTGGCAATAGTGCATCTTCCGGGAACATTTACCCGAATTAATTTAAGCCCAGTATTGCTAAGTAATCAGTATGTACATTCAAGAGACGATAAACACGAATTGTTTTAGTCTCTGGAAAGACTTGATAAAACTGTAAATAGTCGCCGCTCACTAGGTATCTGTAATTATTTGGTATCGTTGTGTTTTTATCTAATCTAGGTCCTAAAATAGATTGCTTTGCAGGAGATCGATAGTACGATCAATCTTGTTTAAGATCATGTTGATCGACGCACGTTGATAGCCAAACATCGCCAAACTCGATTCAATTTGTTGATGATCATCGTCATAATACTGAGAAAAAAAGAGCGTATAGGCATTATTCATGTCGATGCTTCTGACGGAACTTATCATGAGAAATCACTGTACCAAAGTTACGATCCGCTCTATTTAATTCTGTTAAAAGCCTTATTTCAGCTTGTACATGTTCCCACTCTTGCGTATTGACCAAGACGCCGCCCGCGTCTTTACCGTTTTTCGTAAACCGAATTGTTGTGCCATCGCGCACTTCATCAAACACGTTATTATAGTTTCGCAATGCCGACATTGGAAGTGATTTTGTCATCGCTGTTGCCCCCTTGCTTACTCATATAACAGCATTGTAGTATCGTTATGCTGCAAATTTCCAGCAGATTGAGTTGAGGTTCATTGAACGAAAAGAACCGAAATCGTCAAAAACACGATTTCGGTTCTTCTTGATTGGTATTGAGTTCAAAAGATTTTGGATAACTTCTTTACTAATACATAGCCATAACGCGCTCGCAGACCTGACCCCTGTGCATAACCCGAAGCTGAATTATTCGGAAAACCACCGAATTCTTCACCTCCATGTTATTGCTCGGGGTCAAACCCGGCCTGCTCACGCTCACTTTTCTATTACCACATACCTAATACTTTGGTCCAAAGCAGACCACCGCCTAGCCATACGACGATGTAGAAGACACCTAGGATGGCGTTTAGACGCCACCAGTCGGACTGCTTCACGAAGCCAGAACCAAACAGCACTGTGGCCGGGCCACTTGCATAGTGCGTAGTGGAACTAAACAGTGGACCTGCAAAGGCCAACATAATTGCCGCTAACATATGAGGCACCCCAGCAGCTAAAGCAACAGCCAATAGTGCAGCGTACATTGCCGTAACGTGGGCAGTACCAGAAGCAAACAAGTAATGTGTGTAGAAGTAGAAGATAAACAGAATAACCAGCACCATCATCCAGCTAACACCATGCAGTGCCGTGCCAATTGATGAAGACAACCACTTGATCAAACCTAATTGAGTCAGTTCGTTTGCCATGAAAATCAGGATAGAGAACCAAATCAATGTGTTCCAAGCACCAGTTTCCTTCAGAATGTCCTGAACGGATAGCACACCCGTCAGCAACAATAGTGAAACTGCGATAAAGGCAACCAAGGTTGCATCCAAACCGATGAAACTTGAAGCGATCCAAAGCAACAAGGCAATCAAGAAGACGCTCATCATGATCTTTTCAGGCGTGCTCATTGGTCCCATGTCAGCTAATTCTTTGTCAGCCCAGTCCTTGGCGTTTGGTGTTTCCTTAACCTCTGGTGGATATAACTTGTAAATAATGTATGGCACACAAATCAAACTAATAATCCCAGGCACCAGAGCGGCAATGAACCAGCTGATCCACGTAATGTGAACGCCAGCTTTACCAGCCATTGCAACGGCAACCAAGTTTGGTGCCATCGCAGTCAGGAACATTGCTGAAGTAATGATGTCCCCCTTGGAATTCGGTATAAACAAGGAACGAACCAATCTTACGTTCAGTCCCATCTTTAGGATGAGAGCCAAACGTTGTTGCTAGTGATTCGATAATTGGGAAGATAATCCCACCGGCACGGGCCGTATTACTAGGTGTTGCAGGGGCAGTAACCAAGTCAACACCGACTAGTGAGTAGGCCAAGCCTAACGTCCGTTTACCAAACAAACGCACGAAGATCAGCGCTACCCGCCGACCAAAACCAGTCTTGATGAACCCACGTGACAAGAAGTAAGCCATCGCGATTAACCAAACCGTGTTGTTACCAAAGGCCGTTGTGGCATCCTTCATTGGCACGATGCCAAGCAGGACTGTCAGTGTAACCCCAATTAAAGCAACCCCACCAATTGCGATTGGCTGAGTGATACAGGCAATGATCGTCCCAACGAAGATTGCGAGCATATGCCAAGCTGCTAAACTAACAGCGTCTGGCCGAATTGGCGCAAGGAACCAAATGATCAGTCCAACTAACACTGGCCACAGAAAATTTTTGTACTTAACGTTTTCAAGCTTCATGTTTTATCCCTCTCGTGTCCCCGCCGACGCTTAATCGACGAAGGCCGTTTCTTCACATTCTAAGGTGCGTGCATCTTGCGATGTCAGCGCCAACCTAACCAACATGGATATTTGTATATCCCTAAACGCGCAGACAACCCCTGACATCTAGTCTTCAGGAGTTGTGCAACGCATTGTTAATCAAGAAATGTTTTTTTAATACTAATAGTGCTTTGTTCAGACGCGAAACCCGACTGTCGTTTACTTACGGTCGATGTTCGTCATCTTCAATGGATCAACCCATTCGTCGAACTGTTCAGCAGTAACTTTGCCAGACTTCAAGGCAGCAACACGTAATGTGGTTCCGTCTTGGTCAGCTTGCTGAGCAATTTTGGCACTGTCATGGTACCCAATGTGTGGTGACAAAGCCGTAACCGTCATCAATGAATTGTCGACCAATTCTTCCATGCGTTCTTCGTTAACTGTCAAACCATGGATCATCTTGTCAGCAAAGCCGGTCATCGTGCCACGTAACAATTCAGCTGATTCAAGGAAAGCGTCGATCAGTACTGGTTTGTACACGTTCATTTCGAAGTTACCCTGTGAAGAAGCCATGGTCACAACGACATCGTTACCCATTACCCGAACGGCGGCCATCGTAATCGCTTCAGCCTGCGTTGGGTTAACCTTACCAGGCATGATTGATGAACCAGGTTCGTTAGCAGGGATGTTCAACTCGGCGTAGGCAGCACGTGGGCCACTTGCTAAGAAACGCACGTCATTAGCAATCTTCATCAGATCAGCAGCCAAGGTCTTCATTGCACCGTGGACAACGTCAAGGTTGGAGTGTGCAGCCAAGCCATAGAACTTGTTTGTCTTAGCCGTGAAAGCAGGTCCGTAGACTTTGCTCATCCGGGCAGCAATGTCATCGGCGAAACCAGGCGCAGCGTTTAAACCAGTACCAACCGCGGTACCACCCATCGCTAATTCAAGCAATGTGCCATCTAAACTCTTCAAGTAGCCAAGGTCATGTTCCAACATGCTGACCCAACCACTGATTTCTTGCCCAAACGTCAATGGCGTTGCGTCTTGCAAGTGAGTCCGGCCGATCTTAACTGTCCGCCAGTACTTGTCCTGCTTAACCTTCAACTCGTCGATCAAGTGTTGTGCAGAATCTTCCAATTCTTTAACGGCAACACTAGCAGTGATGTTCATCGCCGTTGGGAAAATGTCGTTTGAACTCTGACCATGGTTCACGTCATCGTTAGGAAGGATTTCAATTGAGTCATCCAGCTTAGCAGCTTCGTGGGCCACGACTTCGTTTGTATTCATGTTCGTTTGCGTACCAGAACCTGTCTGATAAACACGAAGTGGAAAGTCCTTACGTAAGTCTTCGTCGCTCAAGCTCAGTAGCTCATCGATGGCGCGAATGATGAGTTGACCTTTTTCTGCACTAATTTGATCCAATTCCTGATTGGCTTCGGCAGCAGCTTTTTTGATCTGTAACAGGGCGCGAATAATTGCAATTGGCATGAATTGCCCTGTTGGGAAGTTGTTGCGACTCCGTTCGGTTTGTGGTCCCCATAGTGCTTCGCTAGGAATCTTAACTGGCCCGATGGTATCTTCTTCAACACGATAATCTGACATCAAAATGTGCCTCCAGTTCTTTGTGTATTTAGTAACAAACATAAACAAATAAAAAGCGAGGTCGGCGGAACGTTTAATCCAGTTTGTGACCTCATTCACTTAACGCTTCTAAGTCTACTAAGCGTAACTAATTATAGTCAAACGAAGCGGTTGCCATTAAAAACATTAATAGCTTGCTGTTGAGTGCTTCACAATTACTGTAAACACTTGTTTTCACTCATTTGCATTGGCTCACAGTTATTGTGAAAGTTGAAACGAATACGATGTTTGCAAAAATTTTTTCGACAAACTTCATCCTGCAAGCAAAAAACGTCACCAACTACGGCGACGTTTCATTGAAATCATTTTTAGTTCATTGCGTCATCAAGCACTTGTTTCAACTGTTTGGCTGAAGCGACCATCTTGGCCTGCTCTTCATCAGTCAACGGTACTTCGAGAACCTTGGCAATTCCATTTTCGTTGATCAGTGCCGGTGTGCCAATGTACATATCGGACAATCCGTATTGACCATCCACTGGTGCACCAACGGGTAACACAATATTTTCGTTGTGTAATACTGCCCGGCTCAATGTCATCAAACTGGTAGCGACACCATAGAATGTGGCTCCCTTTAGTTTGATAATACTACCACCCTTGGTTCGCGTTTCTTGTTCCAGCTGTTCAAGTTCAGCCTGTGAAACGCCCGCCTTCTTGGCAACATCCAACAATGGCTGGCCGTCAACTGTCGCAGCAGAATAGGCAGCAAATTCGCTATCTCCATGTTCACCAAGAATATCCGCATTAACACTGCGCAAATCGACATTCAGTTTGTGAGCCAAAGCAACTTGCCAACGACTGCTATCCAAGGACGTCCCAGTCCCGATAACTCGGTTCTTCGGGAATCCTGACAAACGTTGTGTAGCGGCGGTCAACACATCAACAGGGTTAGCAGACACAATGAAGGTCCCCTTGAAACCACTGTCAACGACCGGTGTCACAATGGATTCCAAGATCTTCATGTTCTTGTTAACAAGGTCTAAGCGCGTTTCACCCGGTTTACGCGGAACACCGGCAGTAATGACAACTAAGTCGGCATCACCAGCATCGGCATAACTGCCAGCATGGACATCCAACGGTGACGTAAAAGGCTGAACGTCTTCTAAGTCAAGGGCATCCCCTTTGATGTGATCTTGTTGAATATCAACAATTACTAATTCATCGGCAACTTGCTGTTGCATCATTGCAAATGCATATGAGGAGCCAACAGCCCCGTCACCAACAAGAACAACTTTTGTATGTTTAATTTGATTAGCCAAAATTTTGCTTCCTTTCTTTATCAAGGGCAATTCGTTTTTATCGTCATTGTGTTGTAGAACACGAATTCAATCGACCATTCTCGCTACAATTCATGGCGGTAAAGCGTAGCGGGCGGCCATTTCAAACGGCGGTTAATCATCGATCACATCACTATCATCTGCAAATCGATCAGGAGTAGCGTAACCTGTCGACTAGATTATAGTCAAGTGTAAAGATGGTGATTACGTTTGATAATGTGAGGTGATGCACTTTTTGAAGTGTGCTTTAGCTTCCGTTACGCTAGGCGGTAGCTATGCTTCACTAACATGTAAATTGCTAGTTAAAACAATAGAGATGGCACCATCAAAATAACAGTGTCATCTCTAAACCGATATTTACATTTCTCGAAACTCAAAGTCATTTTTTGTACTATTCTAGGCCTTTGCAGTCAAAGCCTCATCAAGAAAGTCACAAATTCCATCATAGTCCAGTTCTCCGCGGAACCGTTCGATCTCCTTGCCATTTTGAAAGACAGCAACGACAGGTGTACCAGTAATTCTCATGGACTCCGTCAGGCTCGGATTCTTATCGACATTAGTATAATAAACTTTAAATTTGCCTGGAAAGTCTTCCTTAAAGGCCTTTTCTAAAAGTGGATGAACCTTTTTGCAATGCGGACATCGTTCAGCACCAAACATAACGAGTTGTGGCTTATCACTCTTTCCGTTCAGTACTTCGGAATTGAAACCATCCTGATTGATTTCTTCAAAGACCTTTCGATCAACATCAAATAGGTGAACGGTTTTTTTCTTAGCCTGCATTTCATTTGACTCATCAATAGTTGCCACACAAAGAGCCACATCGGGATAGTATGGTAGCGTACCGTCGACATCCACCACCGTCTTCGCACCCTTTTTGCCAGCATTTGGCAATCTAAATGTCGTATTATCGACCGCCTCAATTGGCACTTCATTTGGTTTTGGCTCTTGTGGTACATAGCTGTAAGGATAACGGTAAGCCCTGTAAATCATGTTATTCCGAGGTCCATCATCGTTATGAGTGAAGTAAGGTGAAATCCATTCCCAAACAACCTCGTAGTCCTTGGTGATTTCAAGAATCCGCCCGTCGGCTCCCTCATCAATCATTGTATTGCCGTTTGGCAAACGTTGAACATCAGACACATAGGGACTATAAAACTTGCTACTGTCCACGGGCATTACAGCACCCATGTTCTCTGGCGTCACACTCCAAACAAGTTTCATCGTAACTGGATTAATTTCCAGTACCCGGCTGTAATCACGCAATGCATTCTTTGAACCATCTTTACTGCCAGGGTTCGGAACACCGTATCCGGCCCAACCACCGTTGTCAAACAGTAGAAGGTCCCCTTCACCAGGTAACCCTTTGGGAATCATGTGCAATCCATGTTGACCAATAATTTGACCAATTGCTGCTGCTTTCGGGTCGTGTGTATAATCTGGACCCAACTTCCATACAATATGTCCAGTATCATGATCCACAATGTACAAAATGTTGGATTCACGTGAATCCATGATGATGTTGTTTGGCTTGAATCGCTCATCACCCTGGTCATACCATTTGTTAGGCCCTAAATAGCTGGCACAATTAGTGTGCATGAAGTCACCAACGCCACCATCTGGCTCACGCATGTTGGGATTACGAGACAAGATATTTTTCGCTGCTTCATCAAATCCAAATTCATTGAAGTGATCAGAACAGCTCCAGCTCCAAATAATATTGCCATCCCAATCTACTTCGTACACAATATCGTCCAACAATTTTTTATCGGATATTGCAGGATTATGAATTGTCCGATGAGCTAAAATCAATGTCTTACCATGATCAATTGCCGGATGATCGTTCGGAGAATAGTAAACGCTGGCGCCTTCACGTTGATAATCGTGGTGTTGACGTGCCATCCAGCGATGATCATGACCTGGATCATCAATTTTTTCAAAGTGATCAAATTGCCATTCAACCTTACCATCGTAGTCAATTTGAACTAAATTAACGCCATCTTGCATACCATTCTCTGGATAACGCATTCCTGAATTTCCCATGAGGTGACCACCTGGTAATAGCTTTGGTGGCATACCTTGAAAGTTCCAACGGCGAATCTCATTACCGTTCATGTCGAACATCAAAATCCCGTCATTAATTGTTGGTACGACTGTATATCCGTTCCATGCCTTATCTGGTTTATAAATGACTGTTCCCATTGGAAATACTAAATGCTGGCCCATAATTCATACACTCCTTTTTTATATTCTTAGTTTCATTAATTGTATTTTTACTGACGGACTGGACTAAGTTTGCTCTCTGCTGAATCCTGCGTTAAATCCACGACTTGCTTGAGATGTCCCTGCTGATACAGTGCAACTGCAAAATCCGAACCAATATTTAGTTGATGATAGAGCAATGATTGCGATGTTATGTCATCAAGATTAACTTTATAGCGTGGCGTTAACAGCGCCTCGATATGCTCCAAACGTTTGACAGATTCATCATCGTATGGCGAGTAGAACATTACGGCTTCATTGCCACTAGTATCGCCCATAATCTTCTCCAGTTGTGCGGTCTCCTTCAAGTATCGTTCAACGTTGACCTCAGCAACTGCACCATTACCGGAAGCAGTAACAACTTGTCGAAGTGGTGTATCCGTACAGTCACCAACGGCATAGACTCCTGCCACATTTGTAGCTTGATTACGATTTACTTTAATATAGCCGTGCACATCTCTGACCAAAGTATCAGGCAAAAAGTCTGTTTGTGGAACCATACCAACAAACGAGAATACGCCAGTTGCATCTACGTCATGTTCCTGACCAGTCAAAATGTTACGAACCGTGACACTAGTAACGGAATCTTCACCATTAATGGATGCCAGTGTTGAATTCCAAATAAACTCAATCTTGTTATTTGCCATAGCTTCACGGCGATCAACCTCATTACAATCTAAAATACCTTCATCGTGCATAACGGCTACAGATACCTTCGATGCATATTTAGTTAGCAAAATTGCATTTTCAATAGCTTGATTTCCAGCTCCGAGGACAAATACATGTTGATTCTTAAAAAATTCAGCGTCACAAGTCGCACAATAGGAAACACCATTGCCTGAAAACTCAGCTTCGCCTGGAATTCCCAGTTGACGTGGTTTGGCGCCCACATCGAGAATTACTGCTCGTGCAGTATAATCGCCTCGCCGTCGAGTATGAACAATTTGTCTATGATTTGCGGCAGCTTCAACGCCACTAACGCGAGTAGTTAGCAAACTAACTGAATCGGACTGTGTAACATGTTCCTTAAATCGATCCATTAATGCTTGGCCTGACAGATGTGGACTACCTGGAAAGTTTTCAACATCTAGGCTATCTGTGATCTGTCCCCCAAAACTACCTTTTTCAATCAATAACGTTTTTAATTCTGCACGCCCGGCATAAATGGCGGCCGTCATTCCGCCAGGACCACCGCCAACAATAATTAGGTCATATTCTTCATCACTCATTCATGCCATCTCCTCTTTATAGCAATTCACTTAATGCATCCCGATTTATAATATGCAAATGTTGATCCTCATAGGTTAAAATACGTTCCTCCGAGAGTTGTTTTAACTCGTGATTTAAACTACTTCGACTGACATGCAAAATATCTGCAAGAATCTGCTGTGAAAATGGGATTGGAACACTATCACCATCACGTTGATGAATGCCAAGTAGCCAGAAGGCCAATCGTTCACGAATTGTTTTGTACCCGATACACCTTAAAAGCAGTTGATCGCGATAACCTCGACATGACATGTAATAGATCATTGCTTGCGAGAGATTCGCATTCTGATGCACCAAGGTGCGAAATTGATTTGCATTCATCCATACAACTTCTGAATTTTCAGCACAGACTAAGGTGTAAACAAAGGATCTTGCATGAGAAAACACTAGATATTCCGAAAACATTTCCGATCCAAAAAAATATGAATTATTGAGTTCAAGACCTTCTGCCGTGTAGTTAGTAACACGCAAAGCACCTTTTAAAACAAAACCGACGCGTTGTACTTCTGCTCCTTCTTCAACTATTATTTCGTCCTTGTTATAAGTTTCCTTTTGCAAAGGGATATTTGCCAATAGCGTTCTGAATGCCGTAAAATCAAAGCTTCTAAATAATTGATTTGATTGCAAAGCTCTTATATCTTCCATATTCTTCAATACCACCATTTCTCACTTATCTACACAGCAGAAATGTTTTCTGAATTGACCTTTGCGTTTGTTGTTTGCACCTCTGGCTCCATGGTTCGACCCCATCCAAATAGTACCCAGCACAGCCACAATATCGTTAATATCAAACTAAAGAATGTGGCACCAAAGATTGCAGTTGGAGTGGGTACTGGTAAGAATGGGAATTTGGTGTGCATTTGGGTTGCTACACTAATCACGCCCATCACGTACACACTATTAATTGGAATAATACCGGTGAATGAGGTTGCAACTGTGATAATCAAATATGTTCTTCGTTCTGGTGAAATGTGAGCGGCGTGCCCTATATGGTCAGACATTTCGCCAAACAACAAAATTCCTGGCAAGTCGCAACCACTGAGCAAAATATTGACGAGTCCAATACCAGCAGCAATTGTTAGTTCAGCCCCACGAGCCGTACGAACAAACCTATGACTTGTAATCCGCTCACAAATCAAATCAACCACACCACTGGCGTGCATAATTGCAATAAGTCCATAAAGAAATATTGTCAGTAAAGAGATATCAACCATACTGTACACACCATCGAATAAAATGCCTGCAAGCAACGTTGGATTATGTGGATCAATGCTAATAACGTCCTTAAATTGAAACAAATTCGTCATCAACCCAACAACAGTTCCCACTACAACGCCCCAAGTAAGACCAGTCAAAATTTCTTTAGTGCGAATACAAATCAGAACAACCACAATAATTGGAATCAGCATCCATAGACCACGAGGATCAGAAAACTTAGCCAGCGCAGCTGATGAATGGGGCGTGCCTCCTTGACCACCAAAAATGCCGAGTAGAATGACTGTGATAAGTGCAGCGCCAGCAATCCAAGGAATTCGTTGCTGCAATGTTTTAACTAAATCAGCAGGTTCACCTGTGGTAGAATTTGTTTCCAAACCCAATGTTGCATTAGTTAGTTGTGAGCTTGGTGATAGTGCATCCCCACAATAGACACCGCCAATAATGGCACCTGCAAGAATTGCTGGATTTGATCCCACTAAGATACCTGGTACATAAAAGATAGAAAGTGCTGCAAACAATGCTGCAAATGGTACTCCCGATCCTAAAGCGAAAACGGCCGTTCCTATAAATGCCAATATTGTGAAAGCAGCACCATGAAGTCCCAACATTAAACTCAGCCATACAAATCCTTGGCCAACCTTTCCAACTAACAATAATTTTGTAAAAACCCCGATAATTAAAAAGACAAAAATTAATTTCGCATTTCCAAATCGTGCCAGGCCGCTAACAATGGTGTTCCAATACTGTTTGCGATTCCTAGCCATAAAGAAAACAATCACAAGACCGATTACTGCAGATATAGTAAGCGCTTTCAAAGAATAATAATGAAAAACAATCGTAAATACACCGCTTAATAAAATGAAGATCAGTGTTGGCACTAAGGCAATATATGGTCCCCCATAAAAGTGTAGTGTCGGCTCTTCATCACGCATTTAACTCGCCTCCTCATCAGTTTTCAAGTTTATCCTAGCATCATATACTTGGTTTTTATGTTGGAATGCCAACAGTTTGTGAATATTTGAATAAGTGTTGACACCAGCTTAGTTGATTTATTTAACAATCATACATTTACGCTATTTATTGTTGAAAAGGATGACCGCCATTAACCTTTTCTTGGTGCTAATTATTTAAAATCAGTCCCACAAATCTTCCTCAAATTGGCCTAAATTCTGGATAAAAATCACTTGATATAGAAAGTTAATCAAATAAGTTCCAAAAAGCCTGTCATGACGGCGATAACCTGATATAATAAAGTCATTAAAATTTTAAGTGGGTTACTGATTCCGGCAATGGGAGGAAACATATCATGAGTGAACTAGACAACAACGACTCTTTCTTTCAATTTGAAACTGTTGTCATTCGTGATTTTCGTATTTTGTACCAACGTTTCAGTGCATATGCAGCTAAATATGATTTAAACAACAGTGAATTAGGTGTTTTAGTGGCGATTGTAACTGATATTAAAACGAACCTGACTGATTTGTCAGACCGTGTTAACGTCTCTGAATCGGCCGTTTCTCAAGCAATCACTGGATTGATGAAAAAGAAGTACATTCGTTCAGAGACCGATGCTAAAGACCGTCGTCGTCATTTCTTGGCGCCTACCCCAAAGGGAGAAAAACTAGTTATTGATTTCCGTGAGCACGAAAAGGAAATCCTCGACTCCCTCGAGAAAGAGCTGGGTGACGGCTTTATGCCAACAGTGGTCAAAACAATCGAAACTGCTAAAGATAATGGTTTTACAGAGTTTAATCGCAAAAAATAATTAAACAACATTTTAACTAAATAGACGCCTGAAATTGAGTGTAGTGTATAACTACTTCTCAATTTCAAGCGTCTATTTTTTATTCTCGAGTTAATGGTTCAATAATCTGTTGAACTAACTTGATTCGGTCAGCATAGCGTTGCCAAAGAGGCTTTTGTGTCACCTCGCGATTCAATTGGGTAAACGGCAAACCTGCAGTTTCTACGCTGCCTATTTTCCCATTATGCCGCTTAACAATAAGTGGCCACTCAGCATCAATCATCTTGGCGTTTGATGCTTCACTTATAAATGATAAAAATTTCTGCCTGATAATTGCAGCACCGGATGTAAAATCGGTGAAATCTGATAACTCAAAGAATGCTTGGGCACACTTATTCGTACACGTTTCTGTGTCTGTCCATGCCTTCGGATACGTTTGCATATTTTCTGACGAACGATTAACACAGGCATAATCAAATGAAATTCCAAGTCGCATCTTCGTAATGAGGTGGTGAAAAGCATCAGGTTTTCGAATAATCATTGTTGCGAGCTTATCGAAATCAATATGTAGAATCAATGATTTATCAGATAGCCTACTAACTTCAAGAAACTTTGAAACCACTATACGACGACCATTGGCTGCACCGTTACGAGGAACCGAAAATGAATTCACGGTAGTTTCTTGAATGAGCGTCAACACACTCGGATTCGTAGTGTTTGTAACTGTGATAACGGCACTGTCAAATTCTCGTTCAATTATCGTTAAGACCTGACTAAGCTGTTTAGCAGGAAGTCTAAGCCGATCAATCGTGCTAATTAAACCAATCTGTGTTTTGAACATAAAAGAACCCCAGTCCTAAAAATGATAGTTTTCATTAAACCGCTGTCTGCTGTAGTTGTAAACAAGTCGGCAGCCAATAAATCATCTGGCCACATCCTTATAACAAGGAAAAACTGCCTTGGACCATCATCACAATAATGGTTGCATTGTCTGCACTTGCTGATAAATACTACTTTCTCGGAAACTATTACTTCATCGGCTGGAGGGCGGCAACATTGGCCCCGAACCGTGAAGGTGTTGTTAATCCGAATGGTTCTCTCGGATTTACAACACGGACGGACGCCAAGACTCGCGGTCTTCACGAGGCTTGGCGGCGAGGTGATAGACGGCACACTTCCGGCTTGAACCGGTCCCACGGCGAGCGTGTCAATGTTGCCAACCGCAAGCGGCATCCACCGCACTAAATCCACAATACTTTTTTTGAACTGCAAACAAAAACGCGCCACACGCTTAACGAATGTGGCACGTAATTTCTACAAACTATTTTTCATCACCAAAGTACCAATCGAAACTGGTTAGCCAGTAGCTAGTCCGTTTGCTCTGCTCCATAGCAGCCAGTTGCTTCATATCGTCATCGTCCAAACTAAAATCATACACATCGGCGTTTTGCTTAATGTATTCTGGATGAACAGATTTTGGAATCGTCACCAATCCATTCTGTAAATCCCAGCGAATCAATACTTGGGCAGCCGATTTGCCATGTTTCTTAGCGATGGTTTGAATTACAGGTTCTTTCATTAAGGAACCACCAGTCCCACCAAGTGGTGACCACGCTTCTTGTTGAATCCCTGTATCAGCAAGGTACTTCTTCAAGGAAGGTTGCTGCAACCATGGGTGAAATTCGACTTGATCAACCATCGGCGTAATGTCACTTAATGCGATCAATGACTTCATCGTCTGTTCAGAGAAATTACAGACCCCAATGGCACGTGCCTTACCATCTTGATAAATTTTTTCAAACGCACGCCAAGTTTCGGCCCACTTACCGGCAACTGGCCAGTGAATAAGATATAAATCCACATAATCCAAACCTAAACGTTTCAAACTGGCATCGAAATTAGTCAACGTGGATTCGTACCCTTGATCAGAGTTGGCAAGTTTGGTCGTCACAAATAAGTCGTCCCGCTTTTTACCAGCGGCTGCCAAACCCTGTTTAATGCCTTCGCCCACTTGTTGTTCGTTGCCATACGCTTTAGCGGTATCAATCATTGGATAACCCATTTGAATTGCTGAACTCACAGCATTAACGGCGTCTTTAGGCTCTGCTTGCCAGACACCTAAACCTAGACGTGGCATCTCAACACCGTTTGACAGTGTGGTCGTATCATTAATTCCTGAAATTTCTTTGCTCATCATTATTCGCCCCTTTATTCTCTCAACACTCATCATAGTGAACTCACCATCGAAATGCAAAAGGTAAGGGCGACAAGCCTTTTCAAGCGAGACGCTACTCTTTTTATCCTAAAATGGTTATACTAAATAAGTATAGTTATCAAAGACAAAAGGAAGAGAAATCAGTCATGATTACATTGAAATCACCTCGCGAAATCGAGGGTATGCGTAAAGCTGGTGCTGTTTTAGCCGGTATGCACATCGGTTTACGTGACATTATTAAACCCGGTATTTCTAGCTGGGATATCGAAAAATTTGCTGTCCGTTACTTTGAAGAACATAACGCCAAGCCTGAAGAAAAAGGCTTCGAAGGTTACGACTTCGCCACTTGTGTCAGCGTTAACGACGAAGTTTGTCACGCTTTCCCACGTAAGGACCTGCTATTAAAAAACGGTGATCTGGTCAAAGTCGACACGGTTATTAGTGTAGACGGTTACATGTCAGATTCCTGCTGGGCCTTCGCTGTCGGCGATGTCAGCGATGAAGTTAAAAAGTTGATGGAAGTTACTAAGAAGGCTTTGTATCTTGGTATCGACCAAGCTGTCGTCGGTAACCGGATTGGTGACATCGGTTACGCCATCCAACACTATGTTGAAGACGAAATGGGCTACGGTGACGTTCGTGAATACGTCGGTCATGGCATTCAGCCAACGATGCACGAAGATCCAATGGTTCCTGCATACGGTGAGGCCGGTAAAGGATTACGTTTGCGTGATGGCATGACCATCACCATCGAACCCATGGTCAACGTTGGTGACTGGCGCTGTGCGCCTGTTGCTGATGACGGCTGGACTGTTCGTACGGCTGATGGTAGCTTGAGCTGTCAATATGAACACACCTTAGCAATCACCAAAGACGGTCCAAAGATTTTATCGAGTCAGGATCACGAAGCTGACGCTAAGTATCTATAGAAAAGTATTTATAATCTTGTTTTTGAGGCTACCCGACCACTATTAGTTGGATAGCCTTTTTAACGTTAAGATTTAGGATTGTTTGTTTCTATACCGAACCACGGGGTATAATCAAACCAATATTTACTCAGGAGGCATCCTTAACTTTCATGGCAAATCGTGGTTTAGACATCAATAACATCATCGTCAATAGTAGCCAAACGGACTTAGAGCACATGGGCGACAAATTACGTGAAAAGGTCCCCTTTGATGCACTCGGCACATTCAAACAAACGCAACGCGATCCAACGCTCTTAATGCAGCGGATTTCAGATATGCTAGTTCCTGAATTACTGCCAGAACGGTATCGGCGAATGGGCGTATCAGCTTTTACGTTCTTTCGTGGTACTGCCGAGCTAATGGCGTTTGACCTCAACCACCAAGCTAGTACCCACATTCCCGTCATCATCTCGGGCGATGCCCACCTTGGCAATTTTGGCTTTTTTGCTTCTCCCGAACGGCGATTAGTGTTCGACCTAAACGATTTCGATGAAGCTGGTGTCAATTCGTGGGAGCGCGATGTCAAACGACTGTTAGTGAGCGTTATTCTGGCTGGTCGCGAGAATGGTTACACAGATAAAAAGATTCATAAAATCACACGGAACGTGGCCAAAAGTTATCGGGCGGGAATTGAAGCCAGTATCAAACGGTCGACAATTGACCGTTTCTATCCAGCGAACGACGTGGCCAGCATTCTGGGCGCTGTACCAGAAGGTGATCCAACCGCTGAGATGATTCAGTATTTCTTGGATAAGGCTGGCAAACGGAACTCGGAACAAGTCGTTAAGAAGTTCACGCAAACGACCGACGCTGGGTTGCGCTTCGTTGATAACGCAAAAATTACGCGTCACACCAATGATGATGTTACGCGTAATATTATCGATTACCTAGCCGATTATCGTTCCACTGTACGTACTGATATCGCACTGTTGTTATCCCAATACCACATCACTGATATTGCTCGTCATTGTGTTGGCGTCGGGAGTTTCGGCTCACGTTGTTATTTAGTTTTGCTCACCAGTATTGATGGCAGTCACCTAGTATTACAGATTAAGGAAGCTTTGCCAACCAGAAAGACCGGTGCGGAGCGTCAACTAGCTTTGACCTCAACGTTTGAAGAAAACGAAGGCCGCCGTATCATCGACAGCCAGAAGATTCTCCAATCAGCATCTGATCCCTTTTTAGGTTACTTCCAAAGTAAAAAGCACAGTTTTTATGTTCGCCAGTTCAGAGATATGAAAACTTCAGTGGATCTTGCCACTCTCAGCGAAGATCAATTTCACGTTTATGCTGAATCATGTGGTCGTTTGTTGGCAGTGGACCATTGTCAGACACCGACTGGGCCAATGATTGCCGGTTATATCGGTGACTCTAAGAAATTTGACCGAGCAATGACAGATTGGGCCGAAGCGTATATTCCACAGGTCGAAAAGGACTATGCGATTTTTCTTAAGAATCACCCTAAAGAACAAGCACTGACCGAGAGTGCAAAATAATGCTGCTAATGATATTTGCGTTTGCGCGCAAATATCATTTTTTTGTCGACTTAAACGAGTTCACTCACCCTGCAGAATAATTTCGCTACACTGACAGTATGAGACTAAGTAAGGAAGGTGAGCCTATGTTGGAACCAGAACAAACAATATTTGATCGACAAATCGACCAGCTCGCAAAGCAACTGACCACGGCTCACCGACCAACATTTCTAACCGGGGCTGGCATCTCTGTGCCAAGCCATATTCCCGACATGGAATCCGCAGTTAACCAGTTTGGTTTGTTCTCCCAAACTTGGTTAGAAGATGACCCTGCCGCCTTTTATCAGCGTTTTCATCGGGAAATGCTGGACCCGATTCGCAAATATGGTCCCACTAAAGCTCACCGAATTATTGCGCAGTTAGAAAAACAGCACCTCATTGATGGCATTGTCACCACAAATGTCGATCACTTACACCAAGTCGCTGGTAGCCACCACGTAATTGAAGTCTGGGGTAGCATTAACGTTAATTTTTGTCTTCAATGTGGCCGTATCTTTAATCTTCAGGCACTGCATTCAGACGTCCCACGCTGCCCCGTTTGCCACGGCCTTTTATCCCCAGAACCGGCATTTCGTCATCTCGGTGGTACTTTACCACCCAACCTTAAACAAGCCAATGCTTATGTGCGCCAACGTTTGACCGATGGCGCCTGGCGCGTACCTTTAAACGATCAATTAGCCGATGAATTGCTATCTCAAAGTGACCTCACAATTGTGACTGGATCAAACGGTTATTATCGCCATTGCTCGCCGCAACATGTTATCGAAATCAATCCCCACGCCACTTGGTTCACGCAGTTTGCAGACTTCAGAATATCATCAACAGCTGATGAAGCGTTCGCCGCTTTAGCAATGAAATTGCAGCTTAATTTAAATTAACATCTGAAATTTTTGCTATTGCTAACACTAATAGAACAGCTATTTGACGTTTACAGTTCACGTTCATAAATGAGGGAATCGCGATCCGGAAATTCATAATCGACAGTCAACTTTTCCCGGGAAATACGTTTGAACCCCTGTTTCTCATAAAAGAAGTGCGAACGATGCTCACCCATCGGTGTGTCTAAGACCAGCTTGTCGATGTCTGACTGTGCCTGTGCATATGTCAGCAACGTTTGAAAAAGCTTGCGACCCAGTCGATGCGGCTCACCACGATATTCTGGATAGGTGAACAGTTTCTTCAAAACGGCCGTTTGTTGCCCAACTTTTAGTAAACCGATTGACCCGACCACTTTATCGCCATCTAGGGCAATCCAAAAGTTACCGCCATTTTCCTGATAGTGATGTTCAATTTCAAAAACATCCGGCTGTTCAATCATTTTGATACCAAGATGAGCTTCATCGTTTTGACAAAATTCAATCAGGTCTACCAATCCTGCCGTTAACTGAGCGTTTGTATGATAAGGTTCAATATTCATGCTTGTGACTCCCTTCAAGATGATTTAAGCTTACACGTGAATCATTCATTCGTAAAATTGATATTTTAAATATTATTAATCGATTATATCGATGGAGGGCAAACACACGTGGAAATTCGCCAACTGACGACTTTTAAAACCATTCTTGATACAGGCAGTTTTACCAAGGCCGCCAAAACTCTTGGCTACACCCAATCAACAGTCTCTGCTCAAGTGAAAGCACTGGAACAAGAACTAAGTGGCAGTCTTTTTAAATATGAACGACGGCAACTTTTCTTAACAGACACTGGCAAACGTTTGCGACCACTAGCTGACCAATTGTTAGCAGACTTCCAACAAGTTAAACATTTGACCGATCAGTCGCCGGTTGCCGGTACTCTGCGAATTGCCGCTCCGGAATCGTTAACTGTCACTCACCTACCCGCTATCATTAAAGCCTTTCGCAAACAGTATCCGGATGTTGATCTGCAAATCGCTAATGCCACCTGTTCATATAATCAACAGCAGCTACAAGATGGCGAGGCCGATATTGCCTTCATGATGTGGCCGTCTTTAACCGCTACGGCACTGGTTGAGCATGACTTAGGAGAACAATCTCTAACTTTGGTCACAGCAGCCGATAAACATAAGACGTTTACCCAACTCATCAGCGATCGCCACGAACCCTTCATCATCAATGAGCCAGATTGCAGCTACCGCAATCAATTTGAACGATCACTGTGGGGTGAGTTTCATCGCCGCCCACAAATCATGGAACTGTGGAGCATCGCCGCGATTAAGGAAATGGTCGAAAGTGGGATCGGTTATTCCTATTTGCCAACTTTAACTATCAAAAAAGAACTAGCAAGCGGCCAGCTGATTGCCATTGATAATCCAATCCACAACGAAATTCGGGCGCACATGTTGACCCATAAACAGACGCGCCAGCAGTCACTAATTGATGCCTTTGTAGACATTACGTTAAGTAACTGGCGTAATTAAAAAGTTGAGTAACTGTTTCACCACACAACGTGGCAACAATTACCCAACTTTTTTTGAATCTCATTTCATTAATTAACGCTCGACGGGTGCTTCATGACCTGCCGATTGTGTGGCAGAGGTTTCATCAACGTCTGCTGGTGCTTGTTGCTGCCGAACAAATACGGTTGCAACGATAACCCCGATAATCGCTAACGCCAAAGTTAACATGAAGCCCATTCTGGTGCCCGACGAGATGGCGTCACGTGTGCGTTTGCCCGCTTCACCACTGCTCATCAAGCTCGTGGACAACGCTGTCGCAATAGCACCACACACCTGTTGCAATGTGTTCATGATACTACTACCATCAGCAGCCATCTGTGGTGGCAATGCACCCAGACCAAAGGCTTGTGACGGTGACATCGCTAGCGGTGCACCAATCATTAAAATTACGTGGGCCACGACAACGTACCAATAGGCAGATGAGCTATTCGTAAAGACCAGCAAAATCGCACCGATTGCGGCTAAACAAAAGCCAGCAATCACTGGACGGCGGCCGCCCATGCGGTCAAATAAACGACCTGCAACAGTTGATACTAAGGCATTAATAATACCACCTGGCAGCATTAACACACCCGTCAGCGCGACAGGAACCATCAACCCATCTTGCCAATACGTTGGCAGAAGGTACATCGAACTCATAATGACCATAAAATCAATCATCACTAACCCTGTACCAACGGAAAAGTTGCGAATGCCAAACGCACGAACATTTAGGATTGGTTCATCAATGTTTAATTGACGCTGGCAGAACAACGCTAAACTGACGACACCCACCAATAGAGATAAGATAACCTGCCATGATCCCCAGCCCGTTTCACTGGCCAAGCTGACACCGATAACGATACCACCAAAACCCAATGTCGATTCTACGATTGATAATATATCAACATGCGGACGGGTAATTTCGCCCACATTTTTTGTGTAGGTTACCGTTAGAAAAAGTGCAATCGCCAAAAGTGGTACCATTACCCAAAAAATGTACTGCCATGACAGTGCACCCAAGATCAATCCTGATAAAGTGGGTCCAATTGCTGGTGCAAACATGATTACCAGTCCAATAATTCCCATCGCAGCACCGCGTTTATCCATTGGATAAATCGAAAGTGCCACCAGATAAATTAGTGGCAAAATAATTCCTGTTGCGATTCCCTGAATCATTCGGCCAACTAACAGCATCCCAAACGATGGTGCCAGTGCAGCAATTACTGCGCCGACGATAAAATCACTTAAGGCAAATACTAATAGCTGACGCGTTGTGAACCACCGTGTCAATAACCCGGAAAGGGGTAGTAAAATTCCTACGACCAATAAATACCCAATAACCAGCCATTGAATGGTCCCCATTTGGACATCCATTTGCTTAGCCAAACTTGATAAAGCAATGTTTAATGCTGTTTCACTAAACATTGCAATAAATCCACCAAGTAGTAGGCCAATCATAATTGGAAATCGTTTAATGTCTTCTGTTTCGTTCAAAAAAAGTCCTCCTAATCTGTACATGCCTAGCAACTGCCGTGAAGAATCACCGTCTGCTGGCACAATAGGTTACACTAGCAGAATTTTCTGTGCTTCGTAAGTAAAACTTTCAAAATTTGTCAGTTAACCGCTTACATCAACAAAATAGACCCATCGCAACCGAATCGTTACCAACTTTGCAGTTCCTTAGACAGGATTTAAGCTGACTTTATGATGCCCTCCTTAAACTCATTATTAATCCAAACGGAAATGTTCTTATCACTTCAGCGAGAGCGATAACCCATTTTCAATTCACTTACACGAGGAGGAAATTTATCATGACAACTTTAGAAAGTAAATTTATGACCCGCATTGTTAATGTCGCCGGGACACCCTTCACCATTAAAATGGGTGTTGTCACACCGGATGATCAGGCACACGCCTTGTTCGATCAAACGCTGAGTAATATCCGGCATTTTCTTCGTCACGTCAATAAAATCACCACGCCGGCTCTCAATGCAAACAATCCAATCGAGACACGGCAAGCACTTACCAAGCAAGAACTTGTTCCCCTTCAACACCAGTTTATGTTTGTCGACAATGCCACCCCAACGGCATTCATGACAGATACCATCACGCACACAATGATTCAACAATGGGCAATGCAACAGGCCTACCTTAAGTATTTGGCGCCATTGCTCAGTCATAACCAAGTATTCGCCGTGGCAATTGAAGCTGATGGTAACGTTCAAGTTGGTACAGCCGCTGATACAGCCTTTACGTGGACTCTCGGCATCACTTCTCCTCGTCACCAGCAAGCAATGTTGGCCGTTTACAGTTTACGAAACGGCGCTCTGGCAACACAACGTTTTGATCGTGCTAACCAAACAATCACGCAGGCAACCATTATGTCCCGGGATCTCGCCGAAGCTGGCGCCTGGGCAGCAATTGCGGCCGCCACTTCCGAATCCGAATTCCTGCGAATAGCAGTTATCCAACGTTTGTCAGGACTACTCGTCAGTTCGGAACAAGAAAGTCAGTCACTGGAGCGCGGTATTGTACAGCAACACCAATTGGTGGCAGTGTAATCGATGCTCTACTGTAACAAATGCACAACGTTAGACAGATCCGGACTACTGTCATTAATGATGATTTATAAACGCTGGTGACGCTAATTCAAACTAATTACGAAAACTCGTAGCCCAGATTAATCATCCGGACTACGAGCTTTTAGTGTAACGTTGCCATTCGTTTGACCTGTTCAGGATCGTGATGATCGAAGAATTGACTTTCACCTCGATCCAACTGGGTGATTTGACTCATTTCTGCGTCTGTAAGTTCAAAATCAAAAATGTCGATATTCTCTGCCATTCTTTCCTTATGAACTGACTTGGCCAATGCCACAATCTTATTTTGTGTCAGCCAACGTAAAATTACTTGACCTACAGTTTTATGATGGGACGCCGCAATTTTACTAAGTATTTCATTTTTGAAAATATCATGTTTTCCTTCCGCAAAAGGTGCCCATGCTTCCGGTTGAACATCATATTGGCGATAATACTCAATTTCTTTAGGTTGCTGAAACCACGGATTCAATTCAATCTGGTTAACTGCTGGCTTCACATTATTAAATGTGGCCAAATCTGTCACTCGGTCACGTTCAAAATTTGACACACCAATTGAACGAATCTTACCTTCTTTTTGAAGATCTTCCATCGCTCGCCATGACCCATAGATATCCCCATAAGGCTGGTGAATCAAATAAAGGTCCAAGTAATCTAATTGCAATTTCCGTAGCGATGTTTCAAATGCAGCCTTTGTTTTTTCGTAGCCTGTATCGCTAACCCACAATTTAGAGGCAATAAATAAATCGTCACGTTTAGCGCCTGATGCCTTTATACCATTACCGACCGCTTCCTCATTGTTATATGCGCGAGCAGTATCAATCAGTTGATAGCCACTGTTGATAGCATCTGAGACTGACTGTGCGGCTTCTTTTGGATCTGGAATCTGAAAAACACCAAATCCTGCAAGTGGCATTTTATTGCCGTCATTCAATGTTACGTATTCCATAATTTTAGCCTTCCCTTCAATGCTTTAAACAACCTTTAGTATGGATAATAGATCTTAAAGTGCACTTTAACGCAAGCAATTTCCTCAAAAAAATAAAAAGACCGCAACTATTCAAGCTACGGCCTTCAAATCAATAATTATTTAATTATGGCAATGTATTTCGTGGTCGGCTAGTGTTCCTGGCCTACCCAAACGTTGAAGCTGTGTGGGCTGTTCGCGTCCGTTTCCTCTGGTTTCGTGAATAATTGATCCACGACCCAGTCCATTTTCGGACTATCAATATCAATAACACAATTCTTACTCAAATGTGCCACACTCCTTTTCAAACGCAGCCTTGATAAAACCCATCAATACTAACGCTTTGATGCTTAGGTTCCTAACAACAGTATTAAGTATAACAGGTTCGAGTAACTATAAGGCAAGTATTAATCTTTTAATTTTATCTTGGTGTGCAAACGCTCTCTACAAACAGCGCCCCAGCAACTGCAATGGGACATATTAACATTTTCATTAGTTTTTAAGCTATGTAACAAAACCAGGAACAGATTAATTGCAGAAATCCGCCTTTCAGGTTATCGTACTGCTATAAAAATATTTATTGTGGAAGGGGATCACTGTCATGACTCATAACACATTTTCCATTGATTCCGTAAACTTTGATGGTCTGTCCAAAAATGAACTCAGTTTGTTCTTTGCAGTATTAACCCGTATGCACCATCTGCGAACTACTAGTGTTGTGTTTAACTTCGATGAATTAACTTGGCTAACCAATGATCTTGAAGACGACGCTAGCATTGATGACATTATACCGGAGACCCTTGCAGACCTGAGTCGGACTAATATTACCTACGACCTAGGCGAAGGCAAGGCTCGGCATGACTTTTTCACCCGTGCAACAACTGTTGACGATCAACGGATCGTGTCCATTCAACTCAATCCAGACTTTGAATTTTTGGTTCAAGTAGACGCTAGCAAGTGGAAACAACAATCCTAATGACAAATTGAAATAACCTCCAAAGGGCTGTGACATAAGTCCGATTTGAGAACGAGCATTAATGTAAGCTGACCTATTCCCGAACTTTGGGAATGGGTCAGTTTTAGGTTAAGCGGAATTCTCAGGACTTGGAGCGCAATATTGCTCATATTTTTCGTCCTCAATAAGTTTATGTCACAAGCTCTTTTATTTGCGCTACTGTCACCAGATAGCTAATTCTATATGCCTTCTAGCAGACAACTTGCCGTGTTTTAGCTTACACTGAAAACATAATTGATTATCTTTGGAGGCTTTTCCCATGAGTAAAGAACGTTTAACTGCATTCACTGACGCGGTTTTGGCCATTGCGATGACTATTCTCGTCTTGGAGCTTAAACAACCGGCTCAC
This sequence comes from Furfurilactobacillus rossiae DSM 15814, assembly GCF_000428925.1. Classification (GTDB taxonomy): domain Bacteria; phylum Bacillota; class Bacilli; order Lactobacillales; family Lactobacillaceae; genus Furfurilactobacillus; species Furfurilactobacillus rossiae. The sequence continues at coordinate 24,313 of NZ_AUAW01000024.1, forward strand.
GCCACGTGGTCAGCCATTTGGGACTTAAAGCAAAGCTATCTTGCCTACTTTATTTCTTTTGTCGGTTTAATGATTATGTGGAATAATCAACACCACATCTTTCAACTGGTTCATAAAATCGACGGCAGGGTTCTATGGGCAAACGGACTCATGTTGTTCAGCGCGTCGTTCTTCCCCTACGCAACCAAATTTGTCGATGAACATTTCTTTTCTTCAACAGCGGAACTGTTCTATGGATTCGTTTTCCTGTTATTATCGATTGGGTATTTTTCAGTCGATTTGGCATTGATTAAAGCCGACCCGGATAATAAAAAGCTTCGCTACGCAATCAACCGTCCCGTTAAGATAGTCGCTGATTTTGGCACCAAAATACTCGGCTTGTTTATCGGCATCTGGTTCCCGCCGGCCGTCATTTTCAGCACCTTTATCGCCATGATGATTTGGTTTGTACCAGAGCGCCGTGTCGAACAGGAATTTGACCAATTTGATCAATCACACCATAAATCATGATTGATGCCGATTGAAATGTGCTAATTGACCCGCAAATTCTTTGTGATGTTGGCCAATTTCCGTACTGTACTCATCAGTGTTTTCCGCATGCTCACCATGCTCACTTTCGTCCAGGCCAACTCGCTCATCTGTAGCTGAGACCCGCATGGCAACGAACCGACGCAACACTAAAATGATTGCAGCGCTCGCAATTGCTACTAAAATGATTGTGACACCGGTAGCCAAAGTTTGAATACCTAACAAGTGCCATCCACCACCATAAAATAAGCCATTCTCGGCAATTGTGCGATTAACTGTGCGAGTGGCAAATACGCCAGTCAGAATCGACCCGGTAATTCCAGCCACACCGTGACAGCCAAATGCATCTAGAGCGTCGTCGATACCGATTCTGTCTTTTACCACATGAACGAACCCGTAGCTGGCTAGCGTCGCCAATAAGCCAATCCAAAACGCCCCGCCAACAGTAACATAACCGGCTGCGGGCGTGATGCCAACTAGTCCACACAACGTACCCGTACAGATACCTGCCAGAGAAACTTGTTTTCGAATCGTCATTTCCAATATTAGCCACACCACCATTGATGTGGCCGTTGCGACCGTCGTGGTCAGCATTGCCGTAACTGCCAATTGGTTGATTGCCAGTGCACTGCCCGCATTGAAACCGTACCACCCAATCCACAAAATAGCCGTACCACAAAGAACCCACGGTAAATTATAGGGTTGATCCTGATGTGGATGCAGCCGCCGACCGAGAAACGCAGATAGAACGTATGCTGTGACACCAGCATTAATATGAACCACTGTTCCACCGGCAAAATCCAGCACGCCCATCCGAGCTAACCATCCGTTTGCACTCCACACCATGTGAACCATTGGGTAGTAAATAAGCAAGCTCCAAAACACAATGAATACGAGCAAAAAGTTAAAGCGAATCCGGCCAACAACGGCACCCACGAACAACGCCGGTGTAATAATGGCAAACATCATTTCAAACAAAAAATATAACGCTTCAGGAATCTTCGTCGCAGTTAGCTTTGTTAATGACACACCGCCAAGAAAGAAATGATCGACCTTACCGATCACGCCACCTATATCGCCATTAAAGGCAAGCTCATAGCCTACTGCGATGAATAGTAAAATGGCGATGCCACAAATAACAAACACGGATAGCATCGTGCTGACCACATTCCGTTTGGACACCAACCCACCGTAAAAAAACGCCAACCCCGGTGTCATGAACAATACTAGAATCGTCGACAGCACCATAAAAGCAGAATTTGCAGCATTCATTCACATCACATCTTTCTCTCTTATTACGAAGCAGTATAGGTGTGTAACGACTGTCTGTAAAGCCAATTGTGCTTATTGGTATAGGTACATGTTAGCTTTTGTAACATGAGTTTGATGCTCGAATTGAAACATTGGGCTATTTCACTGAATGACGATTAAAATCCCTTTAGAAAAACTTATCTTTTAACGACAACTGCTATGACGAAGCTCGTGTTTAAAGTGTCAATTACCCGTTGCGCCGACCGGAGACGCCGTTCCCTGGGACCGGGTTCAACCTGCAAAGGTCGCAGTTTTCGCCCGGAACTCTGTCTCCAATCAGCTCCACTCCTTTAGCTAAGGATTAGACTTTACATGCCTACTGCTGTTATTCAGCGATAGCCGTTTGCATAGCTGTTCACCACTATATTAGCTGTAGGGCGGCAACAGTGATACCGAGCCGTGAAGGTAACGTTAATTCGGTGGGTTCCCGAATTTAGGTTACGGATGGTCGTGAAGACTCGATTTTAGAGGCTTCGCGGCGAGGCAAAAGACCGTGAGTTTCGGGCTTGAACCGGTCCCACGGCGAGCGTGTCACTGGTGCCAACCGCAGGCGACATCTAACGCTATGTTCTACCGCACCTTTTGAAAAGTTTGGTCGAAAACAACAATCGGTCCATCCTCCGTTTTGGGGAATGGACCGATTGTTTTGTTAACTATGCCTGCTCGCTACTTGTGGTTGAACCGTGGTCGGTGCGATAAGCCCACATGACAACAACCAAATTAATGATGACCAACAGCGTTGTCATCAGGAAAACGTAACGGTAATCGAGTACACCTGCTACCCCTGAGGCCAACATTGGACCAACGACGGAACCAATTGCCTGTGATGACTGATTGTAACTGAAAATACGACTCACTGCGTCATCAGGAGTGTTCAATGTCATCACTGTTTGTGTCACTGGCAGTAGCGCCGCATCTGAAATGCCGACCAAGAATCTTAAAATGCCCAGCATGACAACGGTGGTGACAAAAAACATTGGGAAGAAAACAAAACCACAAAAAACAAGTCCAGCAATCAACACTCGCTGTGGTCCAATATGGTCACCCAGCGCACCTAGGCGTGGCGCTGCAATCAGCGTTGCAATTCCTGGCAGAGCGGCGATCACTCCACTGGTTAAGGCAACATTCCCACGACCATGCATCAGCTCCTTAACAAACAGACTAATGATGGGGTTGATCGATGTCGTCGCCGCCTGAATCAGCATGGACGAAATAATCATTGCCCACACAATGCGCACATGTTTGATACCGGCAAATGCACTCTGGTGCTCCGTGGCGGCCTTACCCGTAGTCGGTTTAAAGTCTTCTTTGACGAAGAAATAAGTGACTAACGACGCAATCAGCATCAGACCACCAAACATATAAAATGGAATACGGTAACCAAAGATGCCGGCAATGTAACCACCGATGACAGGGCCAACTAACTGACCACCAACCGCCCCGGTCGTTAATGTGCCCATCGTCTGACCACTTTTTTCCATTGGCACCTCACTGGCAATCAAGGCGTACGCATTGTTGATGTATCCAGAAAACGCGCCTTGAATCAAACGAAGGCCGATTAAGACCCAGACGTTTGGTGAGAACCCGGTCAAAGTGGCCGTGATAGTCATCCCGATTGCCGCCCGCAGTAGCATCGGTTTACGCCCTGTTCTATCGGCCAGCCGTCCCCACAAAGGTGAGACAATCGCCTGGCTTAAGAAAGTGACCGAAAAGGCAAGGCCGGCATATAACGTTAATTCCCATTTTGGATAATGGCCCATCTCACTAATAAATAACGGTAAAAATGGCAGACTCATGCTGGCACCAGCACCAGTAACAAAATTACCGATCCATAGTGCGTACATGTTTTTCTGCCATTGCTCAAGTGACTGACGCTTCATTTCGTGACTCCTCTAAAAATCTAATAGAATCACTATACCACTTTAATTTTTTAGATATGAAGTGTCGCCCACCGATTATTTGTTTGGCCCAGTTGTCAAACTGAGATTCAAAATTCCCTGATAACTCTCCGCGAACACCGCGTCACTCTTAACGCTAAGACCCATGCCGCGATTAAGGGTTTGCTGAGTTGCAGTATCCGTCATCCCCGTCCGTCTGAACTGACTAGTAGGATATATCGTCACATTGCTTGAATTGTTCGTGAAGATTGGCAACGAACTGGTTGATAGTGGTGTTTTAACGCCATTCGCATCCGTAAAAATCAACGGTTGCGCCAACTTGTGAGTCGGATCAGTCGTGCTCACCAGCTCGTTATTGACCAGCGTGGCAGACAGTGTCCAATTAGCCCCTGCACCGCCATTCAACGAATTCACAATACTGACAGCAAAGTCATACGCTCGCGGTGGTGCCAGTGTCGTTCCTGTTTTGATCATGGCGGGCGAAAAGTTTAAGGGAGACACCGACTGAATACTTAGTTGCTCCATCTGTGGCACATTAAGCGTTTCTGTCGCACTGGTACCGCCAGATCCGTTTGTCGCGCTGATTGTTAACGTTTCACCGCCAACGACAGCCCGATTCAACGTAACTTGATACGTGCCACCGGCTGTCACTGTGCCAGTTCCCAAGGTCATTCCACTATTGTCCTTAACCGTTACACGGCTGCCTGGTTGGGCTAACTTACCCGTCAGCGTTGTGGCGCCATCGCCTGCAATAACAGAATGGGGCGTTGGCACAGCAATCACGATTGGTACTGTGTCGGTTACTGCATCATTCATCCCTGGAATTGTCAGCATCATTTTGTGCGTCTGTTGAGGATCAAGGCCATTAAGTGTCGTCACCTTCGTAGCCGGATTCACACCCGTTGTTGAACCCACACTTGCTGTGGCACCCCGTGTAATGGGATTATCTGCGCCCAAGTTGTTGCCATCGATCACCAATTCTGTGGCATTACTCGCACTTGGAAAGCCCGCACCTGAGGCCGTCAGTTGCCAGAAATCGTTTGTATCGGCCGTCGACGCCTGCTGATTCCAAACAAACTTTGGCGCATTGGTAACCTGAACCGCCTGATTTTGTTTAACGACCGTTGTCGCCGTCTCGTTCATTCCTTGGCTAGTTACTGTTACAGTAATCGTTTCGCCAATGGCAACAGCACGATTGAGTCCAACAGTATACGTGCCACCATCAGCGACAGCACCTGTGCCTAACACATTATTGCTGCTATCTGTAACCTTAATCGTCGACCCAGCCGGCAATGCCGTCCCAGATAAGCGCCGTTGACCCGACCACACATCATTAATCACTGGTTTGTCTGGATTGACGTACAAACTGATGCTATTGGCACTCATCCACGGATTGATTGGCCGGCCATTATGGTAAGCAACCACCTGCAACGTATGCGTACTTCCACCTGAAAGGCCATTAAGAGCGGTTTTAATCGCAGTCCAGTTGCGAGCGGCTATTTTAGCAGTGTTCACGGTTAATGTCTTTCCTGAAATTACCGTATCAGCACTGGTAAACGCGTCCCCAGCAATTTGTTGACCATCGATCATAAACGAAACACTGTTGACTTGATCAGCTGTCGTGTAATTAAACGCAACGTTAGCGCTTAACTGTAATGACTGCCCAAAGATTGCTGGCATCGTACCCGTCCGTTTGTCATAGGTTACATTGCCTGGCAAACTGCCGGCATTAACTTGGGTAACTGACATTCCGGGGTCAACCACGGTTTGATTTTCCGTATAGAGTGGAATCAAGCCAAGCGCCCGGTTGATAACAGTTATTTTGTCGCCAGTCTTCATCGGCGTGCCAATATCAGTTGTCCAATCACCCGTCAAGATAGATACTGTCGCCTTAACAACATCATTTAAACTAACCGTTAAGCCACCAAGCACACCAAGCAAGTCATTGTTTCCCCGAACCGTCTGACCGTTCTGAATCAACGTTGCCGTATCCAAGCGTGTTACCAACTGGGTACTAATGCCATCGTCGTTTAGCCGTGCCTCAGCTTGTTTCTGCTGTTCTTCATCCGTCTTTGCATTGACGTTCTCAGATTCAGCGTTCGCTGGCCGTTGAGTCGTGTCGTCGTTTCTTTCATCAGTGCCAGCGCGTTGCGACTCACTAAATGGCGCGCTTTCAACAGATGCACGCGCATCCATGTCTTCATGTGCCCGCGTTGACTCATTTGCCGATGACATTGCTGGACTACTAGTGTCGGCTTGAACACCAACGGAACTAATCGTTGATGGCACCGAGACCACCAGCAACAGGCCCACCATAATAAACCGGGTCAGTGTTTGCTGCCATTTACGCATCTTGCACCTCCTCGTTTGTTCACATGGTTAGCGCCGACGCCGGAACCACCATGTCGCACCACCAATAATGGCACCTAAAATAATCACAGCGCCTGCACCTTCCACCATGTACCAGCCTGGATGACGTGGCTTTGCCTTATCGAGCGACTTATCATTTATGCGGTTGGCGTCACTAGCCCGAATCGTGAAATGACGTTTGAAATGCCATGTATCATTTTCATTCTTCGCCGTCATCTTCAAGGTGTACTTGCCGGGCTTCAATTCTTCTCCGCCAAACAGAATTGGAAAATCAAAATTAGAATTTGGTGCCATAATCATCTGTTGTAATTTAGCCTGTTTTACAACTTTGTCTGACCCCTGTGGGTAGATCTTTCCTTGCACCGTTAAATTTGGAATAATAACGGCTGCGGTGTTCTGCAGGTTAGCAAAAACGCCTTTCTTATAATTGCGCAGCCCAGGTTTCACATCATTTAGTTTCAGCGCTGCTGATACCTCATGATTCACCGTTAGCTTCATCGCAACTGCATAAGAATATTTGTTATGCACGGTCACACCGGTCTTTCGATCTTTTTGTTTCGCATCAATTCGTTCGAAGTACCACGCGCCAAGAATCACACCAGTTTTGGCATTATCCGGCACACGAATTGTTGCTGACACCGTTTTTTTACTATTGGCAGGAACCGTAATAACCTTCGCCTCATGTAATTGGGTAATTTTCTTTAATGGTACTTTTAAAGATGAATCCTGCTTTTTTGATTCTGTGACATATTCAATTTGGCCGTTTTCATTCGTATGCGCTGTATGAATTTCGTTCTTAATCCTCATGTCTTTATCAGACGTGTTTTGAACAATGGTCGACACAGTCTGTGTCTGACCCGGATTCATTTTTAGATCAAAATAACTTTGTTTCTTATCAATTTGATTATCCGGAATTTGCGCTTGAACGTTAAAGTTCACGTTTGCGTCATCATTGGCGGCCCTAACTAGTCCTGTTGTGATAAACATCGCGGCTATTGCGGACAGGATCACTATTAATCCTCGTAGTCGTTTCATTGCGGTTCCTCCGTTGTGTTTTGGGTGCGGTGATTGAGATTTCTCCCGAGCTTCGGCATCACTCTTTCGTAAACGTGCACCTGTCGCCCAGAAATCTGCGCATAACCCGCAAGCCGTTTCATTCGGAAAACCACCGAATGTTAC
>NZ_AUAW01000025.1 GCF_000428925.1 Furfurilactobacillus rossiae DSM 15814
GTGAGTGAGTGAGTGAGTGAGTGAGTGAGTGAGTGAGTGAGTGAGTGAGTGAGTGAGTGAGTGAGTGAGTGAGTGAGTGAGTGAGTGAGTGAGTGCTCATATACTAATCTTCCCTTCTGTTTTGTTGGCTTTTAATTAGATTAGTTTGATAAAGACATTATACAAATATAGTATACTTCATAAAAAGAAAGTATTGAACTTGCATAAATGTCACCCTGGTATGCCTTAAGTAATACTCAATCAAGGTAATATAAGCAATTAAATTCCATACAGGAAGGCAATAAACTTAATGAAAAGTGATTTTAAGGTTCCAGGCTATACAAACAATATAGCCAGAGAAAACATTGTTATGAAGGCGTTAATTGCAGCACTTCAAGATGCGGGTGGAAAGCTAGATAAAAAAGAAGCACGTAACCAACTTCCTAAGTTCGACACACGAATCCATGATGATGTTTTATGGTATGAAAAGCCTGCGCCGAAGCGGGGTGGAACTTATATTCCGTTTACGTTTACTATTTCTTGGGCTGCGCGACATTTAGCATTGGCCGGATACTTAATCGATGAACGCATGAAACCATATGTATTGACAGACAAAGGCTTGAAAACGGATGTCAGCAAACTGAATGGAGAAAGGGTCCGTCGAATTTCACAACCTTTACTGGATGAAATTCAGGTCGAGAAGAAGAAAAACAAGGAATCTATCCAAAAAATTGAAAAGAAAGAGTTAAAAGAAAGCAATGATTCAACCGCTGAATTACCTGATGAAACAGAGACTTGGAAAGATCAGCTAAAGGCACAGTTAGGTATCATGGATCCATACAGGTTTGAAAAATTTAGTCGACGTTTGATTAAAGAGATGGGAGCTGAAATAGATGATAGTCTCGGTATTCAAAAATCCCGTGATGGTGGAATAGACGGATATGCATACTTTAAGAATGAGGTTTTCAGAACTATTAGGGTAGCTATTCAATCTAAACGTTACAATCATCAGGTAGGGGATAGAGCCGTTCGAGACTTTCGAGGGGCAATTCAGAATGGAACCGAGTACGGCATTTTACTTGCCACTAACTATTTTACAGATGCTGCTAAGAGAGAAGCCAAGGATCCGTCGAAGAGTACGCCGATTACCTTATTAGATATAGAGGATATTGTCGATTTAGTTGAACGATATCAACTCTTTTTAAAAAGAGTTGAAACGTATGAATTGGGCTCTTTCTACTTTGAATAGAAACAGCAATCTAAAGATAGAGCGTTGAACCGTCTACACAAAATGCAATATGAGGCTTGCTCTGTACACATTAAACATTGAAAAAGGAAGTATGCCACTAATGAGATTCTTTGAAGAAGTAGCTCAAATATTTGGAACTGGTTTAACCAATCCAACACGTGATGTCTATGCCGACTTACCCAATTCTAAGTACAAACTCTGGATGCCATGGCTCGATGGTCAACAACATGGTAAATGGCTAAACGAGTGGGATCCAAAATTAGAGGAGATTCAAGAAACAAACACTGAAGCTTTACTTGATTCGAAAGCTGAACTGAAAATTTCAGATGAAGAAATGCGCTTAGTGTGGGGAAATTTTATCGATGGTCCTAAATTTCTTGGGGTTTTTCAGTATCAGAAAGAAAAAAGCAGGCAAGGAGTTAGAATTTACAAAAGAGTTTAAGGATTAATATATGGGATTGGTAAGACTATTACCTTAAAGGGGAATGGTCTTTTTTTCGGGAATTTCAAAAACAAATTCATTAATTTCTTTATAGGATGGTCAATACTTAATTATTTTCAGATGCGAACCTTGGTTACAACATCATCGCAACTGATATACTGTAGCTTAGGGTGAGCGTAAGCTTGTAAATCGAAGGAGAATAAGATGAGTGACAATTTAAATCAACAGCTATTTAGTGCAGCCGATCATTTACGAGGCAAGATGGCTGCAAATTCATACAAAGATTATTTGCTTGGATTGATTTTCTATAAGTACCTTTCTGACAGGCAGCTTGAGAACGTGATTATTCTTGATGGTCAGTCACTCGATAAATATAACACGCCGGAAAAGCAAACCAAATATTATCGAACGTTGCTAGCTAGTTCGGATGGTAAGTACGTGGTTGCTGGACTGGAGGATTCACTTGGCTACTCGATTCAGCCTGACTATCTCTTCAACGTCATGGTTGACACGGCTAAGCAAAATACTTTTCAACTGGCAACACTCAATAAAGCTTTTATTAACCTGACTACACATTATGATCAGTTTAATGGCCTATTTGATGATATTGACTTAACATCTAAGCGACTCGGTGCTGATGATCAGCAACGCAATATCTCAATTAGTGAAGTTATTAAGAAACTCGATGTAATTGATGTTCTTGGTCACGAGGGTGATGTCATTGGGGATGCTTACGAATACCTGATTGGTGAATTTGCTTCTGAAGCTGGTCAAAAAGCTGGTGAATATTATACGCCACACATGGTTTCGCGAATGATGGCAAAGATTGCTACTTTGGGGCAGACCGATCGACAAAGCTTTTCAGTTTATGACCCAACGATGGGATCAGGGAGTTTGATGTTGAACGTTCGCGATAATTTGAAGGATCCCGATCATGTGCAGTATCACGGACAGGAATTAAATACAACGACGTATAATTTGGCACGGATGAATTTGATTCTGCACGGTGTTGACCTCGATGAAATGCACTTGCGTAACGGGGATACTCTGAACAAGGATTGGCCAACCGATGAACCTTACACATTTGACGCTGTTTTAATGAACCCGCCATATTCGGCAAAATGGTCATCAGACAAAACGTTTTTAGATGATCCACGTTTCAATAATTATGGTCGATTAGCTCCTAAGGGTAAAGCAGATTTTGCCTTTCTTTTGCATGGCTTCTATCACTTAAAGGATTCTGGTACGATGGCAATCGTCTTACCGCATGGGGTTTTGTTCCGTGGTGCGGCAGAAGGTACAATTCGCGAGAAATTATTGCGTGATGGCAGTATTGATGCAGTGATTGGGATGCCATCAAATTTGTTCTTTGGAACATCAATTCCAACGACTGTTATCATTCTAAAGAAGAATCGTGCCAGCCGTGATGTTTTGTTTATTGATGCCAGTAAAGACTTCGAGAAGGCCAAGAATCAGAATCGGCTAACTGAAGAAAACATCAATAAGATTTTTAATGCGTATAAGGATCGCAAGGACATTGACAAATTTGCTCATGTTGCGCCATTCAGCGAACTTGAGGAAAATGAGTTCAATATGAACATTCCTCGCTATGTTGATACTTTTGAAGAAGAACCACCTGTTGATGCCGCTAAAGTGCAAACTGAGCTTATTGATATCAATAAGAAATTGGCAGAAAATGCCTCGGAACTATTAGCGATGCTTGATGATCTTAACGTTCAAGATGAATCCAGTCGTGCGTTGATTGAAGCAACTAAGGAGGCGTTAAAATGAAAACGCCGACAAAAAGAGTGCCAGAATTGCGGTTTAAAGGCTTTGATGGAGATTGGGAACAGCGTAAGCTTGGAAAACTAATCACTGAACACAATGAGTTGGTAACTGGCTATCAGTTTCCTATCGCAACTTCGGCAAGAACAGGTTTGTTTTTTCAAACAGAGTACTTTGACAATGGTCGAACTGACATTAACGATGGAGTGACATTTCATGTTGTTCCCCAAAATTTTGTAACTTACCGTTACATGTCGGATGACTCGATTTTTCATTTTAACAAGAATACATTTGATACGTCAGTTCAAGTGAGTCGTGAGTACCCTGTATTCACAAATAATGATAAATCGAACCTCGATTTTCTTGTTATGAATCTCAATTTTTCTGGAAGCTTTTTGAGATTTTCAAAAATGCAAAAAAAAAGGTGGTACGCGTACTAGACTCTACTATAAGGTTTTGCAACAGTATAGAATTTCAGTGCCGGAAGTTGATGAACAAGATAAAATTTCTACGTTTATGAACAAAATTAATCAAATTATCGCTCTTCATGAGAGGAGGTTGGGGCAACTTAACAATTTAAAGCAAGCGTTTTTACAAAAATTATACGTATAGGCAAACTGGTCGACACAAATATACGTGCCGACCAGTTTTAATTAGTAGTTAAACGAGTTGAGACATTTCGCGCATGATTCGCTCTCCATCTTTAGACTCTAATTCTTGAATAATATGCAGATATGTTGATTGCGTGGTCGCCATGTTTGCATGGCCGAGACGTCTAGCAACGCTTGCTACTGATACACCGGCAAATAGCAATAGCGACGCATGAGTGTGCCTCAAGCCATGGATACTCAAGACAGGAACCTCGGCGCTCTCACAAAGTACTTTTAGATGTCGATTGATTGATGCATTGAACACTCGGCCATGAACGAAGATTGGTTGATCCTTTGGTAGGCCGTGAAGCAGCTGAGAAAATTGCATCGTAATTTGCCAATCGAGTTGAATTTGACGTACAGACGATGGATTTTTGGTTGGCTGGAAGCTGCCATCTGTGTGTCGATAATCCCAACTATATTTCACAGATAGTGTCTGATTAGTAAAATCAAAACACTCAGGTGTAATCGCCAACGCCTCTGAAAAACGTAAACCTGTTTTTAAGATTAGTAAAAGAAACCAATCCCAGTTAAGTGACGTTTCCAGATTCATCACGTGAATCAGCTTTTGAACATCGAATTGGCTAAGAAACTTCACTTTCTTAGGTGCTGGTCTTTTTCCCGTGATAACAGCCTTTCTCGTTGGATTTTGCTTAATTTCACCTTCTTCAAAGGCATCAACAATACAGCTCTTCAGCTGATGATGAAAATCCATTGTAGTTTGGCGCTCGTGATCTTGAGCATACTCGTTTATCAACTGTTGGTAACTTTGCCTGGTCAGATCGCATAGCTGTAGTTTTGGTGCAAGACGAATTAGCCAAGCAAGTGTGACGTAATACTTATTCAGTGTAATGGGTCGAACAGAGTTAACTTTATATAATTCGACCCAATCCTCGAAGTAGTGGTAGAACAGTTGTGTTGATTTCTTTCTTGTCATAAAAGAACCTCCTTGATAATATATGGCAAATTTGTGCCATATATTATTATCAAGGAGGCTTTTGATTTTATACAAAAAGTTTTTGTAAATATGCTTGTTTTAGTTCGCAGAAGCTGTCTAACTTGTGCTCATTGACAGCGATAAGCGAAGTTATTCTATCTAACAAATTAACAATCTCTGTTTGTTCATTTAAATCCTCTGACCAAATTATTTTCCCCTTTAAAACGTCTGTATCACGTACTTTCATATCGTTCTTAGCCCCCTTATTAACTAGAGGCCTGAGATAGTTATTTACTGTACTATTAATCTCAAAATAAAAATTAATTAGCTCTGGAATTGAATTATCTTTAACTTGATATACGGCATACAAAGTAGAAACAATGCCAGTTTTACCACGATTCGCTTTTATTATTCCGTAGGGATTGTTTTTCAATGGACTCTTGGTATAAACGATACCACCTTGTTGAAGGACATGATAATTTTCTAAATTTTTTCCTGCAAATGATCTTCCTTGAAACATGATTTGATTAACAACACCGTATTCACCCGAAACAGATAAAACATCCTTACGAGTAAACAAATTGTCAGAATTTCTTTTTAATGAAACTGTCAAAATATCCTCCAACTTACGCTGCACCCAATTATCAGTAAATCCAGCGAATCTAAGACGTGGTGTTTTATCACCGTTTTTCGGAAACAGTTGCTGAAGGTATGCTTTTTTGAGCTCTTTCAAGAGTTCAAGCTTACGCTCATGAAGAGCGATAGTGTTGTCCAGCTTCGATAAAAGCCGTCCAATCATTGTCTGCTCTTGTCTATTTGCTGGCAAAACCACTTCAGATTCTAGAAGATTTTTTTTAGTGATTCCCTTAATTGAGGTACCTTGGGTATTGTCTGATAAGTGCCTGAGAATACGATAGACAGCATACAGTAGGAAGTTCTGCTCAGCCTTTAGCCCAACCAAAGAAACAAAATCTTGACTAGTAGAATAATCAGTCTTGGGTATTACAACCTTTCCAACACCCACCCTAGTTACGATGGCCATACTGTATGCTGGAACTCTTTTAGCTGCAGATTTCGAAATTGCTTTCTCTGTAATGTATTTATTCACCCGATACGAATGTAAATCGTCTAAGGTTAAGTCGGAACTTTGAATCCAAGGAAGAGTTCCTTTCCAGTAATCCAATATAGTAGTGTTTGGAGTGCCACCACCTAGACTAGAAGTTATACAATTTTCAAGCTTACGCTGTTCCCAAGTTACAATAGCCTGAAATTTACCTAACCTTCCCATGATATAATGAATGCATTAGATTAACACAGGGAGCGAAGTACATGGCATTAAATTCAGAGGCAGATGTTGAAAAAAAGCTGATAGATATTCTGGGTAGTGGTCAGAATCAGTGGAATTTTCGCTCGGATTTACATACTGAGGCAGATTTATGGGCAAATTTACGAGCTAAAATCGTACAAAACAATCAAGATGAGTTAAATGATCATGAGCTGACTAATAGTGAGTTTAGTCGAATTCAACAAAAATTACTTAGCCTGACAACGACACCGTTTGCTGCTGCAAAATGGCTCAAAGGGGAAAATGGAATCGCACGTATCACCATCGAACGTGATGACACGAGTCTGGGCTCATTATCCGTGATGTTGTTTTCTAACCAAGATATTGGTGGTGGACGTTCATCATACGAAGTCGTGCATCAGATCGCCAAGGCGGGCAACGATGAAGCGGCACATGATCGGCGTTTTGATGTCACACTTTTGATTAACGGTCTACCAATCGTACAAATTGAGCTTAAACAAGTACTGGCTAAAGACGGTATCTATCAAGCATTCAATCAAATCGTGAAGTATAGCGAAGAGGGCATGTTTTCTGGCAACATCTTTTCAACACTTCAACTATTCGTGATTTCTAACGAGCCAACAACCCGATATTTTGCCAACGCACAGCCGAAGAATATGGATCGTAAGTATTTATTTAGCTGGCGTACTAAAGATGGTATTAAAGTCGATAACCTTTATGAATTTGCGCGGCAGGTTCTAAATATTCCAGATGCGCATCGGTTAATCGCTGATTACACTATAGTGAGCGAAGATCAATCCACTAAGTCTTTGATGGTGCTCCATCCGTATCAAATTCATGCGATTCGCGCTTTGTATGAAGCGGCAAGTCATCACAAATCTGGCTATGTTTGGCATGCCACAGGATCGGGTAAGACGCTTACAGCCTTCGTGACAACTAAGTTACTTGCTCGTAAACCAGGGATTGATCGCACTATAATGATGATTGATCGTAAGGACTTGGACGATCAGACAAATGATGAATTCACGCGATTTGCTTCGGAGTTTAATACGGGTCTCTCGACTGGAAATACGCGCAAAAATGCTTTAGTCGTTGGAACTGGCAGTTCTAGAGAACTTGCTAAGACATTACTTTCAGATGATAATTCAAATGTGATTATTATCACGACACGTCAAAAGCTTGATGCCGCGCTAAAAAAAGCGCGGCATCAAGATGATGAGAAAGGGACACATCGTTACCAGAAGCTACTGGGGTCGCACATCGTATTTATTGTGGATGAGTGTCATCGTGCGTTGAGCCCAGAGAACATGGAAGATATTAAACAATTTTTCCCGAATTCAACGTGGTTTGGCTTTACAGGTACGCCAATCTTCGAAGAAAACAAACGTGAAGCTCAGGGTACACTGGCACGGACCACACATGACCAATATGGTGAACGATTACACACCTACACGATTAAGAACGCGTTGGACGACGCATCGGTGCTTGGTTTTCAGGTAGAACATGAAGACACCATTGATCAGGACTCACTGACGAATCATATTTTCCAGCAAATGCAAGGTATGCCAAAGTACCTAGCACTTTCCGACGAGCAATTGTCTAAACAAGTTGATACGCTTTCACAAATTGAACGTGAGAAATATATTGATAATTCGGTGTATGAAAGCGATGAACATATTCAGAAAGTGATACGGAAAATCCTAGCTCCAAATAATGCCTATGTTAAATTTGATTTTGCAAATGGCCGGCCACAGAAATCCGCAATTCTCACAACTAGCTCAATCTCCATGGCAAAGCGATATTATAAAGCAATTAAAGACATGACGCATGATTCTGATTGGATGGCGAAGACGTTTTCTGACCATCCGTTGCATACCGGCCGTGAAATTGAAGATCCGGATTTTCCTCGGATTGCAATCACCTATTCAATGGACGAAAATCCTGACTCAGCTACAGTTAAGCAAGATGAGATGAAAGCTATTCTTGATGATTACAATGCCTATTACCATACTAGTTGGGGGTTAGATACAATTCAACGCTACAATGGTGACATTAATAATCGTCTATCACGGAAGCAGGCGATATTCAGAGAGCCAGGAAAGCAAGTGGACCTTGTTATTGTGGTTGATCGCCTATTAACTGGTTTTGATGCGCCACAAGTGCAGACTTTGTTTGTTGATCGGATGTTAGAGTATGCTCAGCTAATTCAGGCTTTCTCCCGTACGAATAGAACTTTTCCAGGTAAGTCTAAGGGTTTAATTGTGACCTTCCGTCGTCCGGCCACCATGGCTGCGAATGTTGAGGCAGCAACACGCTTATATTCGGAGAGCAAAGAAGAATCAGGATTGATCTATGACGATTATCAAACAGCAAAGGTTAAGCATATGCGCGCATATGCCGCGTTCTCACTATTTTGTCAGACAAACCCTGAAATCGATGAGCATTCAGATATTGAAAAGCGTTTGGAATATACGAAAGACTATCAGGCAATGGCAAAGTCATATGCTGCATTGGTTACCTACGATGAATACAATAAGGAATTGGAGGAGACCGACCAGTCAACGTTGCTTCCAAATCTTATAGAAGAAGAGGCCGGCGTGTACAATACTATCAAAGGCTCCATTGTCAATGAGGGACCAGATGTCCCAACTGAAGTTGCGGATATCAACTTCTACGATGATAATGCGGTTAACAATTACAACATTGACTCTGCGTTCATCGATCGTTTGTTGGGAATTTATGCAGCAAACAACAAGGACACTCGTAACCAGATTGAAGAAGCGCTTAAAAAGATGAATAAACCAGAGAATGTGCGGAATGTTTATCGAAAGATTTTGAATGATATTGATAGAGGAAAAATTAGTCCAGAAGATGATGTGTTTGTGATTAAGCGACGTTACTTTGATGGTGCAGCAGATCTTGCCATTGATGAATTTTCTAAGGAGTGGTGTATTCCAAACTCAGAATTGCATAGCTCAGTAATTCAATATTACGGTGGTGCTAAAGATGTTCCCGGCTTATCAGATCTGAACCGAAGTATGGATGTTAATCAGTATCAGATTGAACATCCAGGAGCGAGCTTGTTCAGAGCACGCGCACAAATGAAAGTTGCTTGGCAGGCGTTGCTGGATGATGTGATTCTTCCGTATCGTGAAGAATTGCGATAGCGAATGACTAAAACCAACCGAATCAAAAGCAGTTAGTGTTCGAGTGCATTTCTGAATACTAGCTGTTTTTATTGGTATTATATTCGTAACTGCCCAGTAACTTGACCATCTATGAAAAGCCTGTGATTGTCGATAAAATGCAACCGTGCGTTTGTGACTCATTTCGCAATAAATACTAAATTTCGTTTGAATTTTTAAGCTATGTAAATTGAAAAAAGTCAACCTCGACGGTACAATAGTACCATTAGTGGAACACGGAGGAAAATTTATATGGTCACTAAAAGAATGGAATTCTATAGGCTAAATGCTTTCGATACTCGACAAAGTAATGTGCAAAGTTCAACGCAGTATTTTTTGACTGACAGAGAGAAGCAATCGATGTTGCATCAATTGTTTGACTCGGGTGTTTTAGAATATTCCGGTTTGATTTCCTCTAAGAATCGTAACGTTGCTTTCGAGTTTTTGAGAAATGCAAATGAGTTTGTTCAAGAGGGAACAAATCAGATTATCTTCGGCAAACTTTCTCAAAAGAGGGACGTTAATGATTTTCAATGGGATGATATTAATACAGGCTTATCTGAGGAAGTAAGTAGCCCTGAAGGGAAAGAATTCGCGTCAAAGTCTTATTTTTTACTTGATACAAGTGATTTCACCCTTAGTTATTGTCGCGGTGCCATGGCACCAACTGTTCTTGCTTTCAGAGATATGATTTCAAATTTGACGAACATAAATGAGTATCAGCAAAATGGGTTTAGAAGAGAGTTTGGAGAAATAGACCTGCTTTCAATTCCTGATGGTTTTGAATTGTTGAAACACAAAAAAGATTTTGGGCTTATAACTTATTCAATCGAAGTTCCTGCAAAAACGCCCAGAAATCTGACCGGTTTAGGCTTGTCGCAGCAACGAAAACTAAAAAATCAGGGACGGACGACTATTGATGTTAAGGTACGTATGGAAAAAAGAAAAAAATCAATGTTTTCTTCGATTGACGATCTAAAAGAATATATCGATGATTTGACAACCGATGATCACATGAAGGATATTCGTATTAATGCTCGAGATAGTGAGGCTGAAAAGTTTGAAACGATCTCTTTGCAAAATAATCCATATATCCAACATGTAGAGTTTGATTTTGATGAAGATCATGATACGGTTCGGGATTATGAAAATCGCTTGGCTGATGCGATGATACAAAATTATTTGACACACAAAGACGAAATTAATCGATATTTAGGCAATAACGATTAATGATTTAACTGAGGTGATCTATGAAAAAGAGATTACTGTATTATCTGTCAGTAAATAAGTGGCTAGTTTTATTCTTTTTCATTGGAATAGTCGCTTCAAGTATACTAGGGTATTGGTTCTTCTCATATTGCTCAATTCTTGAAGCAGAAAAAATATCGAAGAGCGTACTGACAATGAGTACCATACTGACAGGCTTTTCCTATACGACACTTGGTGTTATGGTTAATTTTTTATCAAACAAAACAATTAAAGAAGATCAAAAGGGTGGTTATTTAGATGAATATTTTAATGCAAGTTATTTGTCACTGGCTTTTTTTTCGATAAATATCCCTGTAGGATTTTTGATCATTTTAGACGTGATTTCTAGGTTAGAAACAATACTGGTTTTTCTACAAATCTTCTTCTTTGTCATTGGGTTATCTGTCTTTATGTATTTGATTGTCTGCTATATGTTGTTAATTCAATATGTACGACATAATGGATGAAACCTTTTAATTGGTCCTTATACAAAAATAAATTCGCTTTTTTAGATACAATCAAAGCTGTTACAAAATTCGGTTGTTCTAAAAAAGCATTTTTATTTTGGATCATTTACCCAACCTTTACATCCGTTTACTAACGTTATCTCTGTAAGGCAGAGAAAGAGAGGAACAATTGGATGAAACTGGGTAAACGTTTGGGTGTACGGGCGGTGACGCTGAGTTTATTGGGGGGCATTAGCGGGGTGCAGTAGCAACGGCGTCGAATAAGTGGTCGACGGTGGTGAATACGGCCAATAAGGAAGGCACCGTGAATTCGGTAGGAACCCCGGATGCTTTTGCTATCAACTGGATTGGTTCGTGGAACGATATTAAGGCGAAGTAAGGTGTCTTACATAAAGATACGGACATGTCGACTACTCCACAATACTTTAAGTCTACATACTAAATAAGACTCAAAATCAAAAATTGGTTTTGAGTCTTATTATTAGTTTGGATATGTGTCTTGAGTTTCCGTTAGAATTAAAAGTGAGAATAAAATCAATCTAGTACTGCACCAATTCCTTCTTTCTCAGCTGCCTTAACAATCCGGTCCGCCACAATCACGTCCAGCGCTGCAGTCCCAACGGTCTTAAACACAGTGATCTGATCTTCTTCGGTCCGTCCGTCAATTCGTCCATTAATAACCTGCCCAAGTTCGCCATTAAACTTGTCCTTGTCGATAATGCCACGCTTTAGCGGCTGAATCATGTCACCGGCTTCGGCTAAAACGCCGTCCATTGTGTCGAAGATGATACGGTCGGCTTTAACCAGTGCCTCCGCTGGCAGCTCGGCCATTTCTGGCGTGTAGGCACCGACGCCATTGATATGTGCGCCGGGTTTAACTAGTGAGCCATTGAATGTCGGTCGTCTAGAGGTAGTGACAGTGGTAATGATATCAACAAAAGGTACAACATCATCGGCGAAATCAACAACCTGAAATTTTGTTTTAAATGTATAACCAAACTTAGCTTTGGCTTCGTCACAGAAATCTTGTGCGCGTTTCTTATCAAGATCTGAAACATAGACAATAGTTAGATGACGTACTGTTAACATTGCTTCTAGTTGAGCCATCCCTTGGCCGCCCGTTCCGATAAGGAGGGCGGCTTTTGCGTTCTTTTTGGCCAACAGGTCTGTTGCGGCACCTTGAACGGCACCAGTTCTTAATTGGGTCAGGTAAGTGCCATCCAGAATAGCATTCACGATGCCTGTTTTGGCATCTAGAGTCACCATTGTTGCAGGAACACTAGGCAGATGTTTGGCAATGTTATCAGGATAAACAGAGACTAACTTGATACCGAGAGCCGGGGATGCACCACTCATGTATCCCGGCATGTATAGGCTCTGTCCGTTATGTTCCGGAATATCGATGTTAGTTCGCAACGGAATGTCAGCACGACCGGAAGAATACAAGCTGAGTGCTTCTTTGTCGGCTTTAATGGCGTCGCTCATTGTAAATGTTTGTTGAATATCTTTTGCGGATAAATAACGCATGTTTTACGCCTCCTTACTAGCAGTGTTGTCAGACTTGGATTTGTTGCCCAAGTATAATGAAACCGCTGAGTACAGCAGAACAGCAATCACAATCCATTGAATAATTGATGTGTTCAAACTCTTGACTAGGAAGACGGCGACTAACACACCGACGATTCCAAAGACTGAGAACATAGTGATTTTTCTCGAGTAGTCGTTTAGTTTGATGAATTGCATGCTACCGATTGAAACGGAGAAGGTACAACCACCCATCATAATTGGAAAGGCTGCAACGGGATTCATGCCCATTGCGTAAACTGTAGCCATGGTAAGCGCGTAGGAGCCAATCCCGATGTTGTTTAAAGCTCCATAGATAAACATAAGCAGACCAGTTAACCATAGTTTCCAGCCATATAGTTCTGTAGCTGTTCCGTTTGATGGAATGAGTCCCATTTTACCAGCTACAATAAGTGCAGTGGCGACTAGCAAACCAACAATAACGAAATTGCGAATTACGCGTTCTGGTAATTTGACGACGAATCGCGGTCCAAGGTAAGCACCGATAACCTGACAAATAATGGCAACGAGCAAGGTCTTGATACCAACTGTAATATTTGTGATGTAGGCCAGCGACATGACAAACACGGGAATAACACATTGTGTGTTCAAAGTCCCAGGCAGTTTCTTCATAGAAACCCACTTAGCCTTTGGATAAAGAGCTGTCGATATCGCAAAGTCGGATATTCCAAATGTTGACAGGAAGTAAATCACGGCCTGAGCGATTGGCGTCCAGACTGAGCTCGCCGGTTCACTCATGATTTCATCTCGGTGACGGAGTAAATCACGAACTAAAACAAAAATGAATAACAGATTAATTAAAACAATTGCACTGATTAAAGCAACTCGCATAACGATCTCCTCAATTCTTATCGAAGTAGATGTCACGCACTCCTTCCAAATCAGGTCCAAAAACTTTTTCTGCCTCATCATGTAATAATGAAAGAGTACGTAAATCATAAGCATCATGTAACACGTATTCTTGAGCGAGAAAGATCATTGAACTATTTTTTGTCCAAATTACACCTGTGTTAGCGGAGTCTGCTGGTAATTTTCCGTAAACGACTTCCTGTCCATCGCTGACAACATTTACCCAGCGACCACCGTAGTCCAATACCTTATCAGCTTCAAAAAAATGTTTATAGAAACGTCTAAAAGGTAAATCGTAGCGGTGATGATTACTAAATAATATTACAACGAATTCATGAAGCCGACTTTCTGCGTCTGCCAACGCTTGAGTGATTTCAGGCGTTAAGTCCTCAGAATAGATTTGCACGTACAAACTGTGAGTAGCGTGTTGAATTTGGTATTGAATTTTTTCAAACACCTGATCATAGGCATCTAATGCCCACACAGAACCATAATCAGTAACGGTTCCCAAACCAGATAGAGAATTCTCCAAGTTTGAAATATTATGTTCACTCTCAGTTTTAAAACGTGCAACTAGTTCGTCTACTGGAATTGCAGTATATACAGGTGTGTCATCTTTCGATTCAAGAATAAATTTTTTGTCTTCAAGTGAAGACAGTACATTGTATATTTTTGAACGAGCGATACCAGAGTTTTTACTAATTTTGTAACCTGTTGATGCGTCCATCTGTAAGAGGGTTACATACGCTTTGGCTTCACTTTCTGTGAGCCCGAAACGCGTCAATAATTCTGTTTTTTGATCCATGTTTTCCTCATTTTTAGTAGTAGCTACCATCGGGTACTACTATAATTCCATTTTTTTATTTTGTCTACAGTTTGTGATTCTTTTAGCTAATATTGTTTGATTTGCATACTAGAATATTATGCTTCGAATACACACTTAAAGAAAGGGCTTAGATATATGCAGCATATATGTTAACTTTGTATGCTTTCACAAACGCAAAAGACCACCTCTTAACTGTGCAGATGCTCGCAGTCATGAGGTGGCCAAATTATAATGATATTGTTAAAGACAAAAGATTTTATTAAATGAACGCTATTTAAGACTAGCGAGCAGTTTTCTAAAGACTAGGGATTGTCAAAAGTCTCAACAGCTTCTACTGCTGACATTGAATTATGAGGACTTTTAGTTTGATAATTACGCCGTGCCTCTGGTTCTGTCTCGCCAGTGACAACTTCCATGCCATGGCGAGTGACAACCAGCTGTTTGCCAAATTTACGGATCGTGCCAGTTGGAAAACGTTCTGGATTTTTACGGAAGACCTGACGAACATAGTCGTCAGCTTTTCGCCATCGGCTAGCTGCCTCACTAGATGACATGATGTCACTATCGTTAAGATTAATCATAAGTTACTCCTGAAGAGTGATAAAAGTTATTGTATTGGGTGGAAATTACTTAAGTAGAATCATTGTAGCTTTCTATGTTTAAGAGAATATAAAAAATAAAGAAGATTTTGTGACATTATATGTATCCGGCCCGCTCTGTTTATGAGGGGGCCTTTCAATAGTTGCTGTCCGAATCAGTCATGATTATTGTCCTTTGTTATTGCTTTGGCGAGTTGACCAGCTAATGTCCATACACCAATGATTGAGGCGGTTAAACTCACCATAATCAAAATAGCGGCGATAAAAGGTACTGAAACGAATGTGAAAGTTGTCAGAGCAAACGTTAACGGTGCCAACAAGATAATTGTAATAAGTGTTTGAATGCTAATTTTTTTAATATTCATATTTACCAATAATTGTGTTTTGATTTTTGTGTTTTCCATATTTTCACCTTTAGGTTAGTTTTCCTTTAGTGTCATTTGATTGCCGCAATTTTCGCATTCGATAGTACGTGTGCCGGCAATTTTCTTAAAAACGATGTCATTACATTCTGTGCATTTCAGTGTTTCGTCGATTGATTTCATCATTTTGATCTCCTTTATTTCCGTTGTGACTAAGAATTTATTCTGCATGACCGCAATTTGCGCAAATATGTTGCCCATTGCTTGAAGTTCTTGTGAAAACAATGTCGCCACAATTGCTACACTTTAGCGTTTCATCGATTGATTTCATGTTTATCACCTCCAATGTTTATTTCAAATAACAAAAAGAGCGCCCTAAAATTAGTAACAAGAGTTACTAATTAGGACGCTCATCAACGCGGTACCACCTAAATTCAGAGATTAGTCTGCACTTAAAATCCTCCGTAACGAGGGGGAGACACGTTTTCGGTTCAAGGTATTTCGTCAGTATGCCCTGCGTGATTTTCACCAACCATCACTTCTCTAAACCCTGAGGCAAACTTTCTACTGTCTGACACGAAAATGATTTGTTATTTGTTGTCATGAATACTATCATCGTTTTTTAATAAAAGCAACCCCGAGTTTAATAAAAATTGTAAAAAATCTCATAAACGGCTATTTTTAAGAAAAATAGTTTAGCACAAAACGACTGTCACATGGCGAACGCTGATATAACCGTGTTTAAAACGCTTTCTAAAAGTACATAAACTTAAACGCCAAGCTCATTAAAACATAATGCCGTAAACTGTTGACGAAATCCTTATGAATACCGTATTGTAGGCGTTGTAAACGTTTTAAATAAACAAAACTTTTTAATCGTCCAAAGTAGATATATATTCTTTTTAAAGCGAGCTAATGGCTGGTGTGAATTAGCAAAGGTGATATATCGAATTACACTCGATTTCTTTGAAAAGTACGGTTTGGTCCCGTTACAGATCAATGAGTGACACGAAAGTGTAATTCGGGTGGTACCGCGGTTAATCGTCCCTAGGATATATTATCTTAGGGACTTTTTGTTTTGTAAAAAAGAGGAGGAATGAACGTGAACATTATTGAAGAACTAACCTGGCGTGATGCAATCAATCAACAAACTGATGCAGAAGGCTTAAAGAAACTAGTATCGGATCATAAAATTGCTTTGTATTGTGGTGTGGATCCCACTGGTGACAGTATGCATATTGGTCATTTGATTCCGTTTATGATGATGAAACGGTTCGAACTAGCAGGTCACCACCCATACATTTTAATTGGTGGCGCTACTGGGAGCATTGGTGACCCAAGTGGACGAAAAACAGAGCGTCAACTTCAGACGATGGAACAAGTTAACCACAATGTGGAGGCGCTGGGTGCACAAATGAAGCGCTTGTTCGGTGGCGATGCAAACGTAACGATGGTGAATAACTATGAGTGGTTATCGAAGATTTCGTTATTGGATTTCCTTCGTGACTACGGGAAAGTCGTTAACGTAAACACGATGTTGGCCAAAGACATTGTGGCTAGCCGCTTGGAAGTAGGAATTTCATACACTGAATTTACGTATCAAATTCTCCAGTCAATTGACTTTATGACGTTGCATCGTGAACACAATATTCAGTTACAAATTGGTGGTGCTGATCAATGGGGAAACATCACTTCTGGGATTGATATGATCCATAAAATTATGGGCTCTGATGAAGAAGTATATGGACTCACTATCCCATTGATGTTAAAGGCTGATGGTACTAAGTTTGGTAAAACAGCTGGTGGCGCTATATGGCTCGATCCGAAGAAAACATCACCATATGAGTTCTATCAATTCTGGTTGAACCAGGACGATCGTGACGTGGTTAAATACCTGAAGTTCTTTACTTTCCTAAGCAAAGATGAAATTGATCAACTTGCTAAAGAAGTGAAAGAAAACCCGGCTGGACGCCATGCTCAAAAACGTCTTGCGGAAGAAGTAACCCGGTTCGTTCACAGTCAAGAGGCCTTGGATCAGGCAGAAAAGATCTCTGATATCCTCTTTTCTGGCAACGTCAAGGAATTGAGCGTAGCTGAAGTTCAAGAAGCTTTTGAAAAGGTACCCCATGTTGAAATGAGCTCGGATTCAGTCAATATTATTGATGTATTGACAGAGACTGGAATTGAACCTTCACGTAGACAGGCTCGAGAAGATGTATCGGCTGGAGCCATTTACGTTAATGGTGAAAAAGTAGATGAAATTGATGCAGTAGTTGATCCATCTACTAACTTCTCTGGAAAATTTGTAATTTTCCGTCGTGGGAAGCGTAATTATTTCCTGGCTAAAGCTAAAAATTAGAAAAAATATCATAAATCGAATATACGTTCCCGTAAAGGCTTGGCAATTATTTTTAAATTAAATTGGCAGGCCTTTTTCATTTTTAAGTCCACTTTACGATACCCGATAAAGGGCTAGAATGCTCAATTCGTAAAATAGAAATGCCGCCGTTAAAGGGCTCATTGAATTCTCACTTGTGAAAACGCCTTCAAAAGACCCTTTACAGGGACGTTTGAGCTGGAATATATTATTTGCGATGAAACACGCGTGCTTCAAAAATATATCGAAAGAAGCTATTTAACGATGGATGGACTTAAACCAGCACCAAAAGATCTGGACCTTAATGCACTCTTCATTGGTGACAAGGCAGAAAACGGGCAATTATATAAAGACTTACTGAACGAATTGGTTGATGAACATTTAGGATGGCGTAAAAATTATATTCCTCAAGACAAGGGCATGATCAGCCCAGAACAACAGTCTCAACCAAATTTCAAAGCAACAGTTAACAGAATGAAAGATGTTTTGGATGAACTGTCCCAGCGGATTCGGACTGAATCAGTGCCATGGCATTCAGCTGGTCGTTACTGGGGTCACATGAATTCGGAAACGTTAATGCCTTCTATCCTTGCGTACAACTATGCAATGTTATGGAACGGAAACAACGTGGCTTATGAATCATCCCCTGCAACTTCACAAATGGAAGAAGAAGTTGGTCATGATTTGGCTGAATTAATGGGCTACAAGAATGGTTGGGGCCACATTGTCGCCGATGGTTCTTTAGCAAACTTGGAAGGTCTCTGGTATGCACGGAATATCAAGTCATTACCTTTGGCAATGAAAGAGATCACACCGGAATTAGTTGCTGGCAAGTCAGATTGGGAACTATTAAACCTGCCAACTAGTGAAATTATGGACTTGCTTGAAAAAGCTGGTACTAAACTTGACGAAATTAAGAGTAAATCTGCTCGTGGTGGCGAACATTTACGCGAACTGGGTAAGTGGTTAGTGCCACAAACCAAGCATTATTCATGGTTAAAGGCCGCTGATATTATCGGTATTGGTTTGGATCAAGTTGTACCCGTACCAGTTGACGATAATTACCGGATGGACATTAACGCGCTTGAAGATATTATCAACAAATTGACAGCAGACAAAACACCTATTCTTGGGGTTGTCGGCGTTGCCGGTTCAACTGAAGAAGGTGCCGTCGACAATATTGACAAGATTGTAGAATTACGGAAGAAATTCGCAGCTAAAGGCGTTTACTTCTACTTGCATGTTGATGCTGCTTACGGTGGTTATGCTCGTGCCATTTTCCTTGATGAAGATAACAAATTTATCCCATACGAGGACCTAAAAGATGTCCATGAAAAGTATGGTGTCTTCACAGAAAAGAAAGATTATATCAAACGTGATGTATACGAAGCCTACAAGGCATTTGACGAGGCTGAATCAATCACTATCGATCCACATAAAATGGGTTACGTACCATACGCCGCTGGTGGGATTGCCATCAAGGATATTCGGATGCGCGACACGATTTCTTACTTTGCTACCTACGTTTTCGAAAAAGGTGCAGACATCCCTGCGTTATTAGGTGCTTATATTCTTGAAGGATCTAAAGCCGGAGCAACTGCTGCCGCTGTTTGGGCTGCTCACCGCGTATTACCATTAAATGTTTCTGGTTACGGTAAGTTAATTGGTGCCTCAATGGAAGGTGCTAACCGTTATTACAATTTTTTGAGCAATCTTGAATTCAAAGTTGGCGAACACACAATTGAAGTTCATCCGTTGACTAATCCAGACTTCAACATGGTTGATTACGTGCTGACTGAAAAAGGGAACCACAGTCTAAAAGACATTAACGACTTAAACCACAAGATGTATGAGGAAGCTTCTTACGTTAAGGGCAGTCTTTATGGGAAAGAATACATTGTTTCGCATACTGACTTTACTCAATCTGACTATGGCGACAGTCCGTTGAACTTTGTGAAGAGTCTTGGTGTGTCTGAAGAAGACTGGAACGATGTCAAGAAGGTAACGATTATCCGTGCCTCTGTCATGACGCCATACATGAATAAAGCCGAAAACTTCAATTACTTCACACCAAAAATAAAACTAGCCATGCAACACGATCTTGAAGCCATTTTTGAAAAATAGTCTCTGAGATTTAACGTGCAAATAAAATCTAAAGGAGAACTAGAAAAATGGAGAAGCAGGCTACAAAGATAGGTCTGACGACATTCATCGGGATGACAATGGCTTTGTGTGCAACTGTTCGGAGCATTCCTTCTGTTGCGGCCACTGGATGGACACAAATCACTTACATGATATTCGCGGTTGTCTTTTTTGCCCTACCAGTTGCGTTAATTTCCGGTGAATTAGGCACGATGATGCAAGAAGAAGGTGGCCCACAGCTTTGGGTCAAAACAGGCCTTGGTGAGAAATGGGGCTTCACGACAGCATGGTTATTGTGGGTTCAAATGTTCCCCGGCATGGTTATGGTGGCCTCAACTATTGGACCACTATGGGGAAACACTATCGGTAACGTCAGTTTAGGCAATAATCACTGGTTTATTCTTGCTAATATTTTGATTTTTTATTGGATTATCACGTTCTTGAACTTGAAGTTTGATATGGCTAAGGTCGGTGGGAATATCGGTGTTTGGCTTGGTGTCTATATTCCTATCGTGATCATGTTGATCATGGGAATTGCCGCCATGATCAAGACGGGAATCAACCCGGCTGGTTACTTGGGCACATTCAGTTGGCACAAGTTATTACCTAGTTTGGCTAATATTCAAACGTTGCAATACTTCGCTGCAATTTCGTTTATTTATACTGGGATTGAAATCTCATCAGTCTTTATTCCACGTCTTCACAACGCCGCAAAAACATACACACGTGGGATTTTCATCGCTTTGATCGGATTAGTTTTGATGAATATTCTGAACGGTATTTTGGTGGCAAACGTTGTTCCTAACGGGAAAATTGAACTGTCTAACATTACACAGCCAATTGTACTTTGGAGCAAAATTCTGGGTTGGCCAAGTATCATCGCCAACATTTTCAGTTTCATGGTTGTTATTGGGGTTTTAATTCAATTATCTGCTTGGGTAACAGGACCTTCAAAGACCATGACTCAGGTTGCGCGGGAAGGTCAATTACCAGCTTCATTTGGCTATCACAAGGTCAACAAATATGATGTTTCGAAAAATGTCGTTTTAACACAAAGCATTATGATTTCACTGTTTGCATTGTTATATGGGGTAATGAAGAACGTTAACGGGGTTTTCTTAACGTTGACGAATGCGACCACAGTTATTTACGCATTAGTGTACATTCTGATTGCATTGTCGATTATCCGTTTGAGAAAAATACAACCCGATGCATCGCGACCATATCGTCTCGGTCAGCACGGTAACTTTATTGCATATATGTGGGCATATCTTCTGATCTTTGGGATTGCCGTTATCATTGTTGCCACGTTGATTGCAAGCGATTTGGTTCAGGCAATTTTCGTTGTGCTCATCACGGTTGCGTTATTCATCGCACCACTCATTATTTACAGTCATAAAAACGACTCTTGGCTAGAACAAGTACAAAAAGATTTAAAGGAAACGAAGTAATTTGTTTCTATTTTGGGGAGCCTCTTAATTAAAGTGGCTTCCCTTTCTGTTAAGAAGGTATCTAAATGAAAAACGATGATAAAGAACATCAGAAATTTGGTTTGGCAGAAAGTATTGTAACGCTGTTAATCATGTTTTCAATTCTGGGCACATTGATTATTAAGTATCAATTGGCACCACAAATTCCAATTTTACTTGTCTTTACGCTGTTGATGTTTTACGGACATCTAAGGGGATTTTCGTGGGATGAAATTTTCGATGGGATTACAAAAGGCATAACGCCCGGGTTGATTCCAATTATTATTTTCTTGATGATTGGTCTCTTAGTGTCGACATGGCTTTCCTCAGGCACAATCGCAACGATTATGGTAGTTGGATTTAAAATTTTATCGGTCCGCTTATTTTTACCGACAGTATTTTTGATTTGCGGATTGATTGGAATCACTGTTGGCAGTGCCTTTACGACAATTTCCACAATGGGGATTGCATTTATGGGAATTGGGCACGTCTTAGGTTTTCCCTCTGCCTTAATTGCAGGCGCGATTGTTTCAGGCGCTTTTTTGGGAAATAACATGTCGCCACTTTCTGATACGTCGAATTTAACAACTGGAATTGCAAAAGTAGACTTATACGAACACTTGAAAACAATGGCACAAACGGTATTGCCATCCGCACTGATTGCGTTGGTTATCTATGTATTTATGGGTAACACGACGCACACTGCTAACTTACAGTCGGTGAGGCATATTAGTTTAGTCCTGACAAAAGCCTTTCCAGTTTCCGTCTGGTCATTGTTACCAATTCTTGTGTTACTGATTCTAGCTTGGCGCAAAGTGCCAGCAGTTCCAACGTTACTTAGTGGCGCCATCACAGCAATTATTTTGAATGTGGTACGTGGTTCAAACGCATCTGTACAGAAAATTGGCACGATGTTGATGAACGGATTCCATGCTTCTACAGGATCTAAAGTTGTCGATAAGCTGATGAGTGGCGGTGGAATTACGAATATGCTAGGCTCAATTTCACTTATTATTTGTGCTTTATCATTGGGCGGATTGTTAATTGAGTTCGGTGTGGTACACGTATTGATTGATAGTGTAAAGAATTTTGTGAATACACCTGGAAAATTAATCTTAATTACTGCTCTAAGCGGTATTGGCATTAACTTTGCGGTTGGTGAACAATATTTATCCATTATCTTGCCTGGAACAACTTTTGAAGGTGCGTTTGATCGCCTACATTTAGAAAGAAAGTATCTATCGCGAACGCTAGCAACGGCAGGGGCAGATATTAATGCACTTGTTCCGTGGGGTGTGAGTGGCATCTTTATTTCAGGCACTTTAAATGTCGACTCATTGAGGTACATCCCGTTTGCATTCTATCCGTATTTAAATCCCTTAATGACAATTATTCTTGGTTTCACGTTTGTCACATGGAAGTATCACGCTGCCCAGGCTAAACGTGCAGGAGGACAGTAATGAACAGCGCTGACTTACATGATCGCGTTCGATTGGAAATTGAGACAGGTGTTAAAGAACTCCTGTCAAAAATGCATCTAGAAGAAAATGATCTTTTTGTTGTCGGATGTAGTACGAGCGAGATTCAAGGTATCCGTTTGGGACAAGACCCTAATCAAGAAATTGGAAACTGGGTCATTTCGGCATTACTCGATGTGCTCATTCCGAGAGGTATCAATCTAGCCGTGCAAGGCGGCGAAGAGATTAATCGTGCTTTACTTGTTGAACGTTCCGTCGCAAAGCAACGACAATATGAAATTGTATCTGTCATACCATCACTTCAGGCTGGCGGTGCCGCTCAAACTGCCGCGTATGACCTTTTTAAAGATCCGGTAGAAGTGGAACACATCACTGCGGAAGCTGGAATGGACATTGGTGATACTGCAATTGGCATGCACGTTAAGTTTGTTCAGATACCTTTTAGAACTTCTATTCAGACTATTGGTCAAGCACATACAACTTATTTGGGAAGTAGACCGAAATTTATTGGCGGTGAGCGCGCAATTTACCACAAACGTACACGTGATTTGCCACCCGACATTATTCCAATGAAGCGTAATTAAAGCAATGGAGTAGAGGAGAAATGATAATGACAGTACCCCAGGTATTAACAATTGCGGGATCAGACTGTGATGGCAGTGCCGGTGCACAGGCAGATTTACTGACCTTCTTTCATCAGCAAACTTATGGTCTATCGATTATGACATCTTGTGTAGCGGGTAATTCTGTTGGCATTCAAGACAGCACTGACTTACCACATGATTTTATTGTGAATGAATTTGAATCTATCTTTTCTGATTTTCATGTTGCGGGAGCTAAGACCGGGATGCTATCTTCCCCTGATGTGATTGAGGTTACACGTTATTATTTAGAAAGATATCAGGTCAAAAATTTTGTTTTAGATCCTGTTATTATGACTAAGCACGGGGCCCAGCTAATAGGAGATAAGGCTGTAAGTGCAATAATCCGTAAACTGATTCCTATTAGTCTCTGCATCACACCAAACTTTTATGAAGCGCAAGTGCTTTCAGGAATGACGATAAAAAGTGAGCAAGATTACTATAGTGCGGCGTTAACCATTCAATCTGAAGGTGCTAAAAACGTCTTAATAAAGGGTAGTCATGATGATGTTGACGATAAAGGTCAAATTACGGATTATTTACTGAGCGAGGATGGGCAATTGAAGCAGTATAAAAAAGCACTACGCCCAACAACGCATATTAATGGTACTGGAGATACATTGTCTGCCTGCATCGTAGCTGAGATTGCGAAAGGATCTCCGGTTGCCACTGCCGTTCAAACGGCTGAAGATTATCTTTTAAACGCAGTTACTTGGGATTTGAATATTGGCTCAAAGTTTGGACCGATTAATCATTGGGGTATCAATATTAGCTGAAATGTTTTGGGGAGTGAACCATTTGTGTTCACTCTTTTTTCTTTACCCAATCCATACTCAACCTTTACAATCCTCTTCCCGAATCATTACATCCGTTTGCTAACCTTATCTCTGTAAGGCAGAGAAAGAGAGGAGCAATTAGATGAAACTAGGTAAACGTTTGGGTGTAGCGGCGGTGACGCTGAGCTTATTGGGAGTGGTACTGGCAGGATGCTCGTCGAATAATGCGGCGGCCGCGACGTCGGATAAGTGGTCGACGGTGGTGAAGACGGCCAAGAAGGAAGGCACCGTGAAGTCGGTAGGGATGCCGGATACGTGGGCCAACTGGATTGGTTCATGGAACGACATTAAGGCGAAGTACGGTGTCTCACATAAGGATACGGACATGTCGAGTGCGCAGGAGTTACAGAACTTTAAGAATGTGCAGGGCAAGAAGGCCTCTGACATCGGTGATATTGGCATCAACGTAGGGCCGACTGCTACGAAGAAGAATCTGCTGATGCCGTATAGGAGTCAGTACTGGAACAAGATTCCAACGTGGGCGAAGGACAAGAAGGGTTACTGGGCTGCTGGCTATACTGGCACGATTGCGTTTATTACGGACACTAAGAACGTGAAGGCTGCTGACGCGCCGAAATCGTGGGCTGACCTAACGAAGGGCAATTACAAAGTCTCTGTCGGGGATGTGGCTACGGAAGCGCAGGCGCAGTATGCCGTATTGGCCGCCGCTCATGCTAAGGGTGGTAGCGAAACGAACGTTAAACCCGGCATCGACTTCTTTGCTGATT
Source organism: Furfurilactobacillus rossiae DSM 15814 (assembly GCF_000428925.1). GTDB lineage: Bacteria > Bacillota > Bacilli > Lactobacillales > Lactobacillaceae > Furfurilactobacillus > Furfurilactobacillus rossiae. Next base: position 25,140 of record NZ_AUAW01000025.1, read on the forward strand.
TACATAAGAAAGACCGCTTATCAACGGTCGATACATCAATTGATAACTTTAAAAAAGGTGAGCAACAAGTTGCTGTCGTTTGGGATTTCAACGCGTTGAACTATCGCAAACTGATTGGCGGCGACAAAGACCGTTTTAAGATCAGCATTCCCACAGATGGCACAGTCACGAGTGGTTACGCGGAAGTCCTGAACAAGAAGGCGGCACATCCAGCGGCGGCCAAACTAGCGCGGAGTTTCATCCTGTCTGACCAGGGACAAATCAACTTGGCGAAAGGGTTTGCTCGACCAATTCGTTCAGATGTCAAACTGCCTGACAGCGTAAAGAGTCAACTGTTGCCAGATAGTGACTACAAGAACGTTTATCACGTGAAGAACAACGACAAGTGGAACACGACCACGGTCAAACTTGCGCAGATGTGGCAGTCAGACGTCATGGGCAAGAAGTAGGTCGCTGCATGAAAACAAAAACGAAGATTTTCTCACCATTTCTGATTCTGATGGGTGTCACGATACTGTTGCCGATGATGGCGATGCTAATGACCAGCTTTCATTTGGATGGCGACGGTCAGTTTACGCTCGCCAATTACACGACCATTTTCACACAGGCATATTATCGACAGGCCATCTTTAATAGTCTTGGAATTTCTGTTGTAGCCGCTTTGATTGGCTTGATTATCGCTGTCCTAGGAGCGTGGGCGATTACACGTTTGTCCGCGAAAGCTCAAGCGGCGGCGTTGACGCTATTTAACATAGCGACGAGCTTTGCTGGGATTCCGCTAGCCTTTTCACTGATCATCTTGTTTGGGAACGACGGCGTTCTGAACGCGGTCATGGCAGGCCTTGGCTCAGCAGTCCACAGCCCCAGTATTTACTCGCTTGGTGGGCTAATCCTCGCCTACGTGTTCTTTGAAGTCCCTCTGGGCATCCTGTTCCTGTATCCGCCGTTTCGTGAAATCAGCCGCGACTGGCAGGAAGCATCACTGATGTTGGGCGCGAGTCGTCGCTTTTATCTAACCCACATTGTGTTACCAATCGTGTTACCAAACTTAATTGAAACTTTCATTATTCTGTTTGCAAACGCCATGGGGACGTATGAAACGATGTATGCCTTGACTGGCAACAACATTGCAACGATTCCGATCATTATTGGATCGCTAATCAACGGTTCATTGAACGCGAATATTCCGTTAGCGAGTGCGCTATCGACGGTGTTTGTGCTGTCGATTGTCGTTTTAGTGACAATTGGGAACTGGTTAACTAAACGTAAACGAACGTTACAAACTGTGGCAGTGGCAACAAAAAGGCCTGCTCGCAACCGTCATCGTTTGCTGGGCGGCTATCCTATATTGATGAGGGGGATGAAGAGCAAATGACGACAGAACGAAAGTGGTCAGTCGGCATCCTCACCATGATTGCCGGACTGTTATTACTACCCATTTTGGCCACGCTGGTTTATTCGTTTGCGACAAACTGGGTAAAGACGATTTTGCCGGCGTCGTGGACACTGAAGTGGTACGGCCAGTTGGTGACCAACAGTGACTTCATGACGGCGACGATTAATTCACTGATTGTTGGTGCTGCCGCGGTGGTTGTGGCGATGGTCATTTTTCTACCGGTCATCTTTTACATCAACGTTTTTGATGAGCGGCTGAAGGCAAAGGTGCGCTATCTGATGGTCATGCCTTACGCGGTACCGGGAATCGTGCTCGTGACCGGATTAGTCCAAATTTACGGCAACTTGCCGATCCCTAAGTTGATCTTTCTGATTTTAATTATCACCGCGCTCAGCTTTCCGGCGTTTTACCAGAGTCTGGATAACGTCTTCATGAGTCGCGACTTTCGGGGGATGTTTGAGCAAGCACGAATGCTGGGCGAGCGACCAGTGAGTGCATTTGTTCACGTGATTCTACCAAACATCAAAACGGGTGTCTTCGTGGCGATGTTGCTGACGTTTACGACGGGTTTTAGTGAATATGTAATTACAAACATCTTTTTAAACGGTGATTACGAAACGTTCAAAATTTATATGTATCGATTGATGAAGGCCAACGGCAACGCCAACAGCGTCCTGACAGTTTGCTACTTTGGGCTACTGATCCTGGTCGCTATCATATTGATGAAACTCTCCGGCAAAGACGTAAAGGCAGGGAAGTAAGATGGACGATTTACTGACGGTTGAACAATTAAACATCGGCTTTAATCAAACACAGGTGATCAAGGATATGAGTTTTGGCGTCAAGAAGGGGCAATTGACTTCGTTTCTTGGTCCCAGCGGCAGTGGCAAAACAACGGTATTACGTGCCATTGCCGGATTGAACAAACACATTAAGGGACACATTCGGCTGGCGGGTCACGACATTACCAGTTTGCCGCCTAACCAGCGTAACATCGGCATGATCTTCCAGTCTTATGCGCTGTTTCCAAACTTAACGGTTGCAGACAATGTGGCATATGGACTGCGCGTTCAGCGCCGTCCGAAAGCTGAAATCATTAAACGTGTCGATCATATGTTGGAATTGACCGACATGATGACAAAGAAAGATGCCTACCCAGATGAATTGTCTGGTGGTCAAAAGCAACGGGTGGCCCTCGCGCGGTCGATGGTGCTAGAACCACAACTGTTATTGCTGGATGAACCATTGAGTGCGCTGGATGCCAAAATTCGGGTTGAACTGCGCAATCAAATTCGCCGCTTTCAACAGGAACTGGGCATCACCATGATTTTTGTCACGCATGATCAAGCAGAAGCCATGGCGATTTCCGATGATATTTTGATCATGAACGATGGCAAGATTCAGCAACAGGGCAGTGCTACCGATATTTATGAACGGCCACGGAATATGTTCATTGCGAAGTTTATTGGCAATAACAACATTCTTGATGGCACCACGCTACGTAGCCTTGGCTGTGTCGTCAATGAACAACGGCAGCATGTGATCCGACCAGAGCTATTTACGTTTGATAACGGGCAACCAAGCGGTGCAACACAAGATAATCGTCACTCAGCGAATGCGGAGGTGATCTCAATTCCAGGTGTGGTCGAGTCAGCGTCACTGCTGGGTGACCGGCTCGAATTTACGTTTGCGACAATGAGTGGGCCACGGTTGAAAGTGAAACAGTTGAATACATGTGAACACCCAGAGGTCGGGTCACATGTGAACGTGTTGCTGCGGCGGGATGCGGTAACGCCGCTAGTGGAGGCGTAATGTTAAGTGCAGAAGAGTTAGGTCGCATAGACCGGCAAACGTGGAACGGGCACACGCATACAGAGTTTTGCCCGCACGGATCTGGCGAGCGAGTGGAAGATTATCTTGAAGCGGCGATTGCGGCGGGTTTTAAGACGTATTCAATTACGGAGCATTTTCCGATGCCGCCAAAGTTTGCTGAAGAAACCCGTGGTTCACGCCACGCCATCTACACGGCAGCGATGGCTGAACGGGAGTTAGATGCCTATCTCGAAAAGATGACGTTGATTAAAACCCGCTACGCTGGCCGGATTCGCGTATTAGTCGGTTTCGAAATTGATTATTTTGAACGTTACCGGGACTGGACGGCGTTGATGTTAGCTAAGTATGGGCAACGAATTGATGATGCCATTCTGTCCGTGCATTTCTTACCGGCTGCTGCTGGTTTGCGGGCAGTGGATGATAGTGAACTGGACTTTCGCGATGGTGTCCTGGCTGAGTACGGCCGTCCGGTCGAGGTCGCTAATGCCTACCTAAGTGCAATGATCAACGCGATTCGCTGGGAGACGCCCAATAAGCCGCACCGATATGGCCACATCACGCTGTATCGTAAATGGCTGCAGCAATTTCCCACCGACACAGTGTGGTCAGATGACACAACTAGTCAATTAGTTAACCAGTTACTAGATTTGGTGGCCAAACGAGGCGACATGCTGGACTGCAATATGTCCGGTTTGCTGCGGTCAACACAGCAAGAACCGTCACCGACGTTTGCAATTATTGATGCAGCCTTGAAACGCGGTATCCCGATGGTGTACGGGTCAGATACGCATAGCGTAGCCGATGTCGCGCAAGGCTACCAAACGTATGTTGATAAGCAACTCTTTCAGTAGTGGGGTAAAAGGATGAAACTAACGGTTGCGCCACACGAGGCGTTTCGAATTTGTCAGCTGACGGATCTTCATTTCGGCAGTGTGCCGCTGAATCCAGCTGACCAGCGAACCATCAATGCATTGAAGCATTTCTTCACTCATCACACGTATGACCTGATTATTGTGACGGGCGATTTAATCTGGGAAAATGACACACCGCAGGATAGTCTAAACTTGTTCTACGAAGTGCTGAATGAAACGGGCGCGCCTGTCGCGGTGACCTATGGCAATCACGATACAGAAGGCTCGTTGACGCGGGCGGAAATTCGTAGTTTTGAATCTGCCCTACAGTTGCCAGCGCCTAAAGAAAATGTCTACACAACGGTTAACCGAGAAAATTACACACTGGACATTTATGCTGGTACCGTGATGCGAAACCGGTTGTTCGTTTGGGACAGCGGTGATTACCTCAACTGGGAGTTGGGTAAAGGCTATGCACCACTGGAATTTGAACAGATTGACTGGTATTTAAAGCTCAGTCAGGCGGACAAACGGACGGCGCGAACGGATCTCGGGTTTCTGCACATACCACTACCAGAGTATGTCGATGCAGCTGACTTTATTTTGGAAGGCAGCATGGGCGAACAAATTTGCCCATCAGAATACAACTCTGGTTTGTTTTACGAGATGATGCGGCAACACGATATTAAAGGTCTGTTTGCCGGCCACGACCACAATAATAACTTCCGCAGTCGACTAGGTGATATCGAGCTCGATTATGGTAATGTAACGGGGTATAACGCGTATGGTGTTACCAAACGTGGGGTTCGAGAGATTGAGCTGTATGAGGATCATTTTGAGACGCGGGTTGTGACGTTTGGATAAAGTCTAAAAGATTTTCTAGAAAAGATAACGAGTTTGGGACAAAACTCTTGAATAAAAAATAAGGTTCGAAATCGTTTTTTGATTTCGAACCTTATTTTCGTACTATTATGTAGGCACAGAGACAATGCTCTACTCATCCAACAGCGACTAAACAATTAGAAAGCGAGGTTATCTCCATGTACAAGAATTATAACAATAATCAAACCAGTTTGGCAGTGAATTTAGATTTTACGCCTAGTGAAAATCATGTGGTCACGGTGTTAAGCCGATTCGTAGACTCTATTCCTTTAAAAGACGTCATGAACGCAACTGCCGCCACTGGGCGGCCAGCCTATGATCCACGGTTAATGATGAAGATTCTATTG
>NZ_AUAW01000026.1 GCF_000428925.1 Furfurilactobacillus rossiae DSM 15814
TCACCGCCGTCAGCTGTCAATGTACCATTTGCTGCTAGGCCCTTTTCTTCATCCACTTTCACGAATTCGTACCCATCAAACGCTTTTTGCTTCGTCGTGTACTGCTTACCGACGTGTTGACCATCTGGATAATCGGCATCCGCACTACCTAGTGTCTTACCATCTTCTGTTTGGTAATGAACTTTCACTTCTCCAGCAGGCTCTGGTTCTGGCTCATAGTAATAGGTCACAGCGCCACCTTTATTGTCCAGAATTCCTGTAGGCTTCAATCCATTTTCGTCGATGCCAACATACTTGAAACCAGGAAACTCACCAATTTCCGATGTATATCGTTGACCGACAAACAAGCCATCTGGAAATGTCGCCAATCCTTCTTTCAATAAATTGCCTGTGCTCTTATCAACGTGGTTAACCGTAACTGGCATCGCAGTTTCTGGCGCATTCTTATCGCGATAAATATAAGTCACGATACCCTCGTCTTTCTCCAAGAAACCTGTTGGCGCCCAGCCACTTTCATCTACTTTAACGAAGACATACCCGTCAAATGTGCCCTGCTGAGTAAAATATTGATTACCAACGATTGGCGGCAAGGGATTGCCACTTGAATCTTTTCCGTAAGTGGCATTTTCAGTTTTCAAAATTTTGCCATCTTCCGTTTTATGGATCACCTTAACCCCAGCCGAGTCCGACTGAGTCGATTCATAAACGTAAATGACCGTGCCACCGGTACCGCTGTATGTTCCGCTAGCGGGCAAACTGTCTTTACCCATTTCTTTAAATTTGTAACCGGAAATCTCTTTTTGTTCTGTTTTGTACTCTTGTCCATCTGGCCCTGACATGCTTTCAGGATCAGCAATATCGTGATAACCATCCTTATCTTCACGAACATACCGCACGTTAATACCGGACCAAGATTCATACTTGAAATCATCAAATTTATACTGATGTTTGTTTTTCGAGCCCCCTGTAGAAGCGCTGACAGCCATCGCCATCTGTTGATACTGCTCGCCCTTAGGAATCGTGTACGTCCAATACTTTGCGCCTTCAGCAGCATCATACTGAACCGTTAACAAACGCGTCTTTCCATCATAAGAAATTTTGAAAGGTCTAAACTTACCATCGATATTCTTTGAGCCATCAAACTTCTGCACCGTAGCCGTGTCAATCGTAGCCCAGCCTTTTTCACCATCCGTTGTAACAAACGCCCCGTACGGATTGACGTTTGGATCGGCTTCCCACCCTAACTGATAATTGGGATATTTTCCGTTAGGATCAGGGGCTGAATAACTATTATGGAAAGTATCTAGCTGGAAACCAATGGCATTTTGCAATCCACCGATTCCCATGTTGGCACCGCGATACCCAACTGCTTTTGTATCCCCAGGGTGGAAGGCAAACCCAATACCGTCAGCTCCTGTAGTCTCTGAATCACTACCGAGGTTAACCGAACCAGTCAGTTCAAAGCTCTTATCAAGATCAATCCGATCTTTTAACGTAAAATTACCAGCCTGTTCCTTCACATCTTCCGTAAGCGTCACAATCCCCGTATCGTTTTTCGCATCATACTTGTATGTTGCTGACCCATTAAGGTGAAAGCGTTCCAAAAAATCCTTCGCCGAAACATTGATTATCCCTTCATTGCGCTCAGTTCGTTGTTTTGTCTTCGTTTCCGCTTTTGCAGACGATGGTGGACTCCAAGCCAGCCCACCAAGTGTGCCAAACATAATCAGTGTGGCAGAAAAGCCATGAACCATTTTAGCCAACCATTTTGAATGCATACTAATTTCCATCATCATTTCGTCGCCTCCATCTATTGCTTCCGCCAATGTTCTTATCGTAATCATAAGAATAATTAGTTTCTCTAACAATTGATGTGACTCGTGAAAGATGCTGATATTGCAACCTTTTGAGGCACTACCACAATTAAGTTTTGAACAATATACCCCATGTATCATTATTGAAACTGGGATTTAATGGTCCGCTTTGTTCAAAAAATAGCAATTTATTTTTCATCACTGTAGCCTTCGTTTTATCATTGAATTTTAATCTTCCGCGGTTGTGCTAAACTATTCCTTATACGAAATCGGAAAGAAGTTTATTATGCCCCTAGATAAAGACGGTGTTCCCCAGATTTACCAGCTTCGACGGCTCGCCGTAGCTCTCACAATGGTCGGTGGTTTTATCGACGCTTATACGTTTGAACAGCGCGGTGGCTCACTGGCGGCTATGCAGACGGGTAACATCATTTTTCTGAGTGTCGACGTTGCCAAACGCAATCTGCCTAGCCTCATGACCAAGGTGGCAGCCATCCTCTTTTTCTCACTGGGCGTGCTGGCCGTCAGTTTATTTAAGCATCGCCACAACACACACTATTGGCGCATCCCCACTCTCTTACTGGAAATGCTGGTTTGTATCATCGTTGGGTTCGAACCACGGAGCGTGTCGGATATTTTCGCGGTACCACCGTTAGCAATGGTCATGGCCATGCAAACAACGGCTTTTAATGCCATTGAAGGTCACGGATACAACAGCGTTTATTCCACCGGTAACCTTAAAATGGCCATGATTGCGATTGGTGAGTTTCATTTCCATCACAACCGCAGTCAACTGATAAGCGCGTTGCTTTACCTAGAGTTGGTGGTGGCGTTTGCGGCAGGTGCCATCATTTCGGCTCTTTTGCAATTATCCTTCAACGTTCACGCGATTTGGTTTGCCGCAGTTGGCATCCTATTGATCATCGTCGGCTACTCCATTGCACTTCATCAAAAGAACATTCATTTCAGTGATTAATTACTTTCCATAAAAAGTTTTATAAATTCGTTCTAGCGAGAACTTCCGAGACTGTGATATAAACGAAGTAACGTTTAATTGCACCTTAAGGAGGTCTTTTTTTGCAACAACGAACGCTCAATAGTCGCTTGATCCTTGCCATTTTCGCCACCGGTCTAATGTCATTTGCCGGTGTGGTGGTCGAGACGGCCATGAATATTACATTTCCCGTATTGATGCGGCAATTTAACATCAGTACGGGAACCGTTCAGTGGTTAACCACTGGCTACCTGCTCATTGTTGCGACGTTTGTCCCGATTTCATCGTTCCTCAAACGACGATTCAAAACGCGGACGCTCTTTTTAACTGCCAACCTGCTGTTTATTGCTGGCCTAATCGTTGATACATTTGCCCCGACATTTGGCGTGCTTCTTCTAGGACGACTAATTCAGGGTGTTGCAACTGGGATTGCACTGCCGTTGATGTTTAACATCATTTTGGAGCAGGCACCAATGGACAAAATTGGTCTGCTTATGGGCATTGGCACGCTAGTCACCGCGGTTGCACCTGCATTAGGACCAACGTATGGCGGCCTGATTGTCAGCAACCTCAACTGGCGGGACATTTTTATGTTCCTCATCCCGCTGTTGCTACTCTCGCTGATTACCGGGTTACTGACCATTCGGCAAGTCAATAAAACAGAAAAAGTCCATTTTGACGTTCTCAGTTGGGGGCTAGTCGCGCTGACCTTCATCAGCTTTATCCTTGGTCTCAGCAATATGGCCCACGTGACGACCCAACCGTGGCCTGTTATTTTAGGCATCGTCATTGGTTGTTTGGCCCTCGCAGCGTTCATTTGGCGTTCCAAACGCATTGACCAGCCACTGATTAAGTTGACAGTTTTTAGTCAACCCGTTTTCAGTTGGCACCTTTTAGCATTCTTTCTCGTTCAAATCAGTGCGCTGGGATTATCCTTTCTCCTGCCAAACTTTCTGCAACTCGTAAACGGTAAAAGTGCCTTAATTGCCGGGTTAGTTGTCCTGCCTGGGGCTGCGCTAGGAGCGTTATTTGCGCCCCTAGGTGGCACGATTCTCGACCATTTCGGTCCAACACGGCCAATTTTGACCGGTGCTTTCTGTCAGTTAGTCGCGTTGGGCGGCATGATGTTTGGTACAAGCTCTCTGACTCCTGGCATCATTTTAAGTTGGTATCTGCTATATATGTTTGGCACTGGTCTATCATTCGGCAATATCATGACAACCGGTCTGAAATCACTGTCAGACCAGCAGCAAAGTGATGGTAACGCTATTTACAACACCGTTCAGCAATTCGCCGGTGCCGTCGGAACGGCGATTGTGTCTGCGGTAGTCGCGCTGACACAGGCTGGTAGCACCCACTCCTTTACGTTCCGCACTCAGTTAGGCACGCATCGTGGTTTTATTGTGCTGGCGGTACTCTTGCTGATTAACTTCTTTGTATTGGTTCACGGTCTGCGGTTAAATCACAAAAAACTTTAGAAATTCGTTTGCATTACAGTTACTCGAAGGCTCTATACTGACGTCACTTAGTCGAAATAGCTGAGTTCGGGAGGTATTAATGATGCAAAATGTTTTAATTTTAGGGGCTAATGGCACGATTGGCCGCCAAGTCACTGAACGTTTATTAAACGAGACAGATGCCCACTTAACCTTGTTCTTGAGGAATGCATCACGCCTGACAATTACTGATCCTGCCCGTGAAACGGTTATCGAAGGCGATGCAACTGACGCCGTTGCGGTAAATCGAGCCATGGTTAACCAAGACATTGTCTTTGAAACCCTTGGTGGTGACACGGAACATGAGCAGCAGGCACAAGTCATCACTACTGCTATGGAAAAAGCGCACGTTTCAAGATTATTGTGGATTACTGGCATCGGTATCGAGAACGAACTAACCGGTGCTTTTAAAGAATGGGAAAATCAGGCCGTTGGTGACTTAATGTCCGTATCCGTTCGCGCGGCCGACGTGATCAAAAATTCAACTTTGAATTATACGTTAATTCGTTGTGCCTGGATGACCAATGACACAACCATTGACTATGACACCTCAGTCAGTGGCACTACAGTTACAAACACCATTGTTTCGCGCGCCAGCGTCAGCGATTATGTCATTAAGCTACTCACCGATCCCACCCGTGATAACCGTGCCAGCATCGCTGTCTTCCAGCCCAACACTGAAGCAGATTCACCGGCTGGCTACTGATGTTTAGACTTTTTTTGACAATGCTTGAATAAAGATCATCGCAACAACAGGGCAAATTTAAATAGTGGCAACGATGATAAATCGAGTTCCACATAAATATGTCAAATTCATCCTTAAATTATTTAACGAACTCATAAATCCGTTCCTTATCAGTCCAAAAAACTGGTTCCGCTAAAGCTAGCGCAGTCAAATTGAGACATCGTTCCGCGAATGCAATACTTAACGGCGCAATTTGCCGTTTAAGATTGCTGGACGCTTCAAAGATGTGGGCTTCGGCTTTGAAGCGAGGCAGAAGACTACGCTTTTCAGGAGGCTGATGTCGGTCCCATGGAACGGTCCATCTCAATTTGACGGAGAGGGTAGGATGGCCAAACACAGACACGTAAAAGAGCTATTGCAAAGAAAAAGGCAACCAATTTGGCTGCCTTTTTCTTTGCAATAGCTTACATTACTCATGCGTGGTCTTATAAATCAGTTAATTCATGAATGTCCGCAGTAACCTTCCGCTTCTCTTCGAATTCATTGCGCGTTTGCGGATCAATCATACGAGAATTCGGAAGAAAATGGATATCTTCGGTTCCCTCTTTAATCGCGGTTTTGTAATACCATTTTTTATACTGTAAGAACTCCAATTGTGTCTGCATTTTTTCGATCTTAAGTGACAGTTTTTCTTCTTCATCATCTAGATAATCATAACGTTCTTGAAGTGTTTGATCGCCCTGCATACACAGCGTAATAAATTGCGCGATATCCTTCACAGGAACACCACTTTTTTTCAAACAGTCAATTACTTCGATAAAGTTCAAATCTTCAGGCTTAAACTTTCGACGACCAGCCTTATCTCGCTGAACGAAGGGTAAAAGTCCATTTCTATCGTAAAAACGAATTGCAGAAGTGTTAATCCCCATAATGTTAGCAATGTCTCCAATAGAATACATAATTTCTCCCTTTGTTTAAATTGTCTCTTGACTTAAACATTAGTTTAAGTCGTATGGTTATCTCTGTCAAAATAAATAACAAACAAAGGAGATTTAGTTATGGCAACAAAAACATGGTTTATCACAGGAACTTCTACAGGATTTGGTCGTTCTTTGGCAACCTTTCTGGCCAAACAGGCAAACGTTAATTTAGTGGCCAGCGCCCGTCACACCGAACAATTGGGGTATCTCGATGAATTTGATCACGGTCAAATTCTCAAGCAAACGCTAGACGTTACCAACCAAAAGCAGATTAAAACAGCAGTATCCGCAACTATGAACAGGTTTGGCAGAATCGATGTACTAGTTAATAATGCAGGCTTAGGATACTTTGGTACCTTTGAAGAAAGTAACCGTGAACAAGTAAAATACATGTTTGACGTCAATGTTTGGGGGTTAGTAGATATGACCCGCTCAGTATTGCCAATCATGCGCGACCAAAAGTTCGGTGCAATTGTTAACTTTTCCTCAATCGGTGGTCTATTTTCATTTCCAACGTTGTCATTTTACCATGGTACTAAGTACGCTGTTGAGGGGATGACGGAGTCCTTATCGAAAGAAGTTGCAGACCTCAACATAAAGACCATGCTAATTGAACCTAGTGGCTTTAGAACTGATTGGGCAGGCCGCTCCTCAAACAAAGTTGTGCCCCAAATCAACGATTATAAACAGTTTGCTGATTTTATTGAAGGAAATGCTGAAGGCGCTCATCACGAGGCTGGTGATCCAGATAAAGCCGCCGAAATCATTTTCGATCAAGTAACCAATAATTTCGACAAGTTACCTTTACGGTTGCCACTTGGTAAGTATTCAAGTGAAACAGTTATCGAAAAATATCGACAAACGCTAGCTGATTTCCGGCAATTACATGATTTGTCCGCCTCAGCCGATGTTCCGGAAAAGCAATAGCTCATGCGAGCAGTGTTTGCCTCTAAAGACGGTTTTTTCAATCGTAGTGTAGCTTCACCAGTAATTAGATCAAATGACGTCAAAGTGACCGTTGATGCAACTTCAATAAACCCTCATGACATCAAAGCAATGACACAATTGAGTGACAACAATGAGGTAGTTTACGGTTACGATGTTGTCGGTCATATCTCAGCTATTGGTAATGCTGTCAAACATTTCAACGTTGGTCAGCGGGTGATATATTCCGGTACTGATAAAAGACAGGGATCCTTCGCCGAGGAACAAGTAGTTGACGAGAAACTAATCGCAAAAGTCGACGACCACTTTTCTGATATTCAGTTGGCCGGCATCCCTCTAGTTGGACTAACTGCGTATGAGTTGCTATTTGAACAAATGAATTTTATTGCCAGTAAAAATGCAAATACTGGCAAAAAATTATTGGTTATCAATGGTGCAGGTGGTGTCGGCTCGATTTTGACACAATTAGCCCATTGGTCGGGCCTAATTGTATTTGCGACCGCCAGTCCGAATCACTTTCAGGGACTCTTAAGAAACAAGGTGGACACTGTAGTGGATTACCATAAGGCACTTAGACCGCAGTTGAACACGTTTGTTGATGGAACGGCAATCCTAAGTAATTTAGACGATTATTTTGATGCTGCGGTTCAGCTAACCTTGCCACATGGAATTATCGGCACAACCGTTTCTTCAAAAGAAGGCATCCAATTTTCAAAGTTGTTTGAAAAATCGCTTACCCTAGCCAGTGAAATGGTCTTCACTAAAGCAAATACTCATTTTAGAGATGAAACACAAGGCCAGATATTAAAATTTTTAATTAATCTAATGACTCTTGGTGAAATTAAGCCAGTAATTTCCAAAGTTATTTCTGGTGGCATTACAGCAAAAAATTTGAGCCATGCTGCAAATATTCTAAGCACTTCACACGCCGCTGGAAAAATTATTATTTTAAATAGACCATGCAAATAACCGACAGTGAACATCATTCAGATATCGCTTCTCATCTGAAGGTCGTCAAATTTCTATTAGCATTTTTTACGCTGTCCCCCAAATTTTGTTTCTCACTGAAAAACACCCAGCAAAAACATGTCAACGATGTGAATGCACATCATTATGACTATTTCTGCTGGGTGTTTATTAACTAGTTAACAAGATTTTTAACTAACCTTGTGTTGCATTGTGAAAATGTGATGGTGCAGTGTCAGGCATGTTGTTTAACTTGTCCATGTCCTCATCTTGAATCGTAAAGTCAAGTTCTTTGTTCGCCTCAATGTGGGCAGCACTCGTTGCTTTAGGCAACGGTAGCAGCCCATTTTGAATGCAGAACCGTAAAGCTAGTTGGGCAACGCTAACGCCATACTTTTTAGCCATTGCGGCAACATCCTCGTTGTTCAGCAAGCCACCCGTTGCTAATGGTGAGTACGCTTCCACCAAAATATTATTTTGCTTAGCAAAGTCGGCAATCTTTGGCTCTGTGAAACCAACGTAGTACTGAATTTGGTCAACCATCGGTGCAATTTCAGCATCCTGCATCACGTTTTGCAAGTCGTGCACATTGAAGTTTGATACACCAATGGCCTTTACCCGGCCACTCTTGTAGATTTCCTGCATGGCGCGCCAAACATCAACGTTTTCTTTATCATGGTTAGTGCCAATTTGTGACCATGGCCACGGTGCGTGAACCAAGTACAAATCTAAATAATCAATATCCAGAGCTTTAAATGTTGCATCAAAATCCGCTAATGTGCCGTCGTATGTTTTCGTCTCGCCGGGCAATTTTGATGTCACAAAAATGTCCTTGCGATCGATGCCTGAATCGCGAATGGCTTAGCCAACACTCGCTTCGTTTGCGTATGCCTTCGCTGTATCAATGTGCCGATAGCCAACCTTAAGGGCGTTTGCGACAGAATTGTAGGCAACGTCACCAGCAGGAATCTGCCATGTGCCAAAGCCGACTTTAGGAATCTCAATGCCGTTACTTAACTTATAAGTATCTGTAACTGTTGCCATTTTCATACCTCCATTTAATAAAAGGCAGTTAACAACCACCGTGACTATATACTAGCGCTTTCCACCCACTCGAATGCAAGCCCTAACCCATCTAAACAAACAAATTTTCTGTTCATTCGTTGCATTTTTTCATATACTGACAGTGTTAATGTTCACGGTAATGACGCACTCCAAACGAGGTAATCGCATGCTAACTGTAGCAAACTTAACAAAACGATTCGGTCCTAAACAAGGTGTTGAGGACGAGTCATTTACTATTCATGAGGGCGAAATCATGGGTCTGATCGGTCAAAACGGCGCTGGCAAAACCACCACGTTTCGAATGATTTTAAACCTTCTACCACCTGATAGTGGCACCGTTTTGTGGCAAGATCATCCCCTGACAAAAGACGATTATAATACGGTCGGCTTCCTGCCGGAGGAACGCGGCCTCTACACCCGCATGTCCATCCAGGACCAAGTGGTATACTTTGCCGCTCTTCGTGGGCAAAAACCGGCCGTTACGCGGAAAGCCCTCCCACAGTGGATGGCGCGATTTAATGTTAAGGGCAAACTGACAGATAAAATCAAGGATCTATCCAAGGGGAATCAACAAAAGGTTCAGTTGATTGCCACATTAATTCATCAACCGAAACTCATTATCCTTGATGAACCATTTAGCGGTCTCGATCCCGTCAATGCCCAATTGCTCGAAGACAGTATCATCGAAATGAAGCAAAATGGCGCCAGCATCATCTTCTCCTCTCATGACATGGCAAATGTGGAACGCATCAGTGATCATCTACTGATGCTAAGAAACGGTGAAACCGTACTTAGTGGCACACCAGATGAGATTCGATCACAGTTCGGCAACACCCGCGTCCGTTTGCGCTCACCACTGGACAAAGCAGCATTAGTCGCCTTTCCTGGCGTCAATGATGTTCAACAACGTGGCAATGCCTACGAACTAACGCTAGACAACGAAGCCGTGGGTCACGACTTATTCAAAGCTGCTACCAGCAAAGGTTATATTCCGGAATTTTCGCAAGAGCCACCATCGTTAGACGAAATCTTCAGAATCGAGGTGGCCAATCATGAATAAGTTTATGGTCGTCACCCGCCAAGTTATTCGCAAGAATATCAAGTCACCTGCCTATCTGTTTTCACTATTCTTTCCCGTATTAATTATTGCGGCCATCGCGTTGTTTGCGTTTATCACTAATAAGACCAACCAAACGCCAACCATTGCCATCACCAGCAATAACGTGGCTTTGCGTAATGCATTGATAGAATCACCGACACACGGCGATTATCGTGTCAGCAAGGCCATTTCCACTGAACAAGTCGCTGAGAAAAGGCTGAGTCACGAAAAAATCGATGGCTACCTCAATGTCACTGTGACCGGTCAAACGGTTAGTGCCGTTTACCGACAACGTACCAATGGTAATTCGCTAGACAGTGACACGCTCAAAAATAATTTGAATACATTAAAACTGCGACAAGCCGCCCAGCAACTGGGATTGACTGCCAAACAGTTACAACAACTGTTTGCCCCCGCTTCGTATAAAACACAAAACGTCGCCTATCAAAATGGGGTCGTTCGCCGTCAAAGATCCAACCAACAAGGGGCTAACTTGGTCGTCGCGTTTGTCGTCACCTTTTTGATCTACATGTTTATCGCGATGTACACCAGTATGATTGCCCAGGAAACGGCTACTGAAAAAGGCTCTCACATTATGGAGATATTGGTCAGCAGTGTCAGTCCGGTGACGCAATTCTTCGGTAAGGTAACTGGTATGCTGGCGCTGATTGTCCTACAAGTCATCATTACCGGAATTGCCGGTTTGATTGGGATGCAATACTTCAACCACAATATCAGCTTTTTAGGTGACTTTTCCTTTAGCCAGATTCAACCGGGGATGGTGAGTGTACTAGTGGCCTACTTTGTCCTCGGTGTCATGTTGTACACCGTCATTGCCGCCATGTTAGGTTCCATGGTCACGCGCCAAGAAGAAGTTAGCCAAGCGCTGTCACCGTTAACGACGGTGGGGATGCTGGCTTACGTTGCTTCCTTCATCGCAGTGAACAGTAATAGCCTACTCATTCGAATCGGTTCTTATGTACCGTTCCTCTCCCAAAGCCTGATGCCCGTTCGTTACGCAGTTGGTAACGCCGCACTTTCTGAAGTTTGGGCAAGCGTCGCAATTGCCGCCATTGCGCTGGTCCTCATGACTTGGGTTGCCTGCCGCGTATACCAGCAGCACGTGCTAGATTACAGCAATCGCAAGCATTGGTACCAGTTTGGTCGCAAACGTCGTGCATAGTTTTTCCACTAAAAATAGGATTTGATTGTCGTGATATACGGCAGTCAAATCCTATTTTTTAATGTTAACTTCCGCTTCCGGTTGTCAGTTTATGAAACTCTCTGCGTGGACCGACCCAAGCCATAAACCGTCTTGCGTCTCGACTTGAAGCCGCAAAACCACCGTCTTCAAGCTCGTCCGTGCTGTAAATTCGGCAAGAACCACCGAATTAACACCACTTTCGCAGTTAGTTTCAACACCGACGCCCTCCAGCTCACATTGTACTTGACTCACACATCTGACGCATCAATGGTGCATCATTCGACATTAACTTTGACTAAAATTTGCTAGTTCATATTCATAATTCAACTTAAATATTGTAAAAAAATGACAGTTATTCGTTATGTAAGTGAAGCGGAGTGGGGACAGAGTTTCGTGGTAGCTATACTTAGTGGCGATTTGAGCCACTTAGTATAGCTGGACGACTTCGAAGACGTGACTTTCGGCTTCGAATCGAGGTGGAAGACTGCGGTTTTTTGCAGGCTAAGACCGGTCCCATGAAACGGCCGTCCCTACTCCACGGAACGCCGAGCATAACTCTTATTGAGGTTTTTCATCATCGGAATAATAAACTGGTGCAGATGCCGAAATTGTTTGTTGTTGAAGCCATGTTTTGATTTGAACGCCCAGGTCATCGCCCATCGGCACCGCTACGTCAATTTGGGATTGTGAAATATGATCCACGTGAATACCAGAGGTAATCGTGCAGCTGCCCGGTAAAACAGCTTGGATTACCTTAGCGACTTGTTCTCCAACAACATTATCCTTGTGGAACCGACCGTCATGGCTGGGAAACTTAACTGTTTGCATGTCTGTAGTCGCCGTCAATGTTGTAACATCACCAATATGTGGATGGTCACCACCAGTTACTACAATCAGCGCATCCTTGCCAATTAAACGTACGTCGGCTTGGATAGTATAGTCTTGCCGAGTCGTTTGAAACGTCCGGCTATCGTTTTGCATCATTTAGCCATCCCCTCCCAGCGTTGATCAACATTATTTGCAATGTGTAATGCATCCAGTAACTTCATGGTCTGATGATCAATCAAATCCTGAATGGTTTGGGGATGATTATAAAAGGCTGGGATTGGTGGAATCATCTGAACACCGAGACGTGCCAGCTTCGTCATGTTTTCAAGGTGAATCGCACTTAACGGCGTTTCACGTGGAACGATGATCAATTTGCGTTGCTCCTTCATTGTGACATCAGCCGCCCGTGCAATCAGATTATCTCCATATCCAACAGCGATACCCGCAATCGTCTTCATGCTTGCCGGTACAATGATCATGCCATCATGCAAAAATGAACCGCTTGCGATAGCTGCACCTTGATCATTAATGTTATACGTATAGTCTGCCAAATTTTGCACCTCGCTGAGTGATAAATCTGTTTCCAATTCCAGGTTTTTCTTAGCCCAGGTACTCATGACGAGGTGTGTTTCAACATCTGCGTACTGCTTCAATGCCTTGAGCAAGGCGATTGCGTAAATCGTTCCGGATGCGCCAGTAATCCCAATCACAATGCGTTTCATTTTTGCCTCCTTCTGTCGTTTGCAACCTCTGTTGATAGTTAGTAATTACTTCAAGTACTTCTGCCAGTCTTTGACTTCTTTAAATTGAGCCCGGACAAACTGATCCTTCATATCGTACGGCACTGTTCCGTCCAAAATCATCTTGGAGGACATCCCCGTGATACGAATAGACTTCGGATCATACTGTGGTCGTTCAGATGGATCAAGTGGATGATTACGCATCCCCGGTAACACAACGATGTCCTGATCAGCCTGAAAACGCGTATTCAAAGTCCAAATCACGTCATTCATGTCAAAGATATCGACATCTTCATCGACTAAAATAACCGTCTTCAATTCTTTAAACGCAGAAAACGCGAGTAAGGCCGCCTGCCGCTGAATCCCTTCATCAGCTTCATTATCCTTATGAATCTGCATGATCGTCATCAACTTACCGCCACCTGCAGGCGGATTATAAACGTTTAAGACTTTCCCTGGAATCGCACGGTCAGTCAGCGACAAAATGCTGGCTTCTGTTGGCACACCTGCCAAGTTCACATGTTCTTCACTTGGACCAATAACCGTTTGCATAATCGGGTGATCTTTACGATGAGTCACCGCTTTAACCTTGATGACCTGCACTGCAGGATTGGCATCCCCGTCATAACCAGGAAATTCAGGCATAGCTTTGCCAGTATGCGTATTAATATCTTCCTACATCCGTTCGTTTGGCATGATGTAGCCTTCGATCGTGAATTCAGAACGCGCAATCGCCTTTTCATCAACACTGACGCCATCAACTAACTGAACAGGTTCTTGGCGAATCGCCCCCGCCACGCCCAGCTCATTATAGCCAAGTGGTGTAGTCGGTGGTTCAAACGTTGCCCCTAATGTAATCGCTGGATCCAACCCGATATTAATGGTAACCGGCATTGGCTTGTTGGCTTTTTCATATTCATCTGCAAACGCACCAATGTGCCGGCCACCGGGCATAATGAAAATACCGATAGTGTCTTCATCCTCCAGTACCATCCGATGAATTGTAACGTCACTCATGGTCTTATCCATATTTGAACCGTAGACGAGTCCCATCGTGATGTACGGTCCTGCGTCATACTCGGTGTTTGTCGGTGCGGCAATTAACTTACGAATATCAAAACCATCCTCGTCTGACCGATGAATCACCTCATGGGCCGGTGCCTGATTTTCATCCACCATAACCGGTGCCACAGGATTTTCGACCGAATTGTTCAAAAATTGACCCAATGTTTGATAATCGTGATGAAACATCAATCCAGTCCGTTTTCGACTGGCAAGTAGCCCAATTAGAACGCGCGTATCTGTAAATCCCTTGACGTTATTAAACATCATTGCTGGACCTTCTTGAGTCGGCCGCATCACGGTACCACCCGCGCCAATGTAGCGATAAACACCAGACAACTCTGCGTTAGGATCAACCAGCTCATCTGTTTCATGATACTGGCCCGGTTCATTTTTCAGTTCGTTTAATACTTTTCTCAAATCATATGGTTCGTTTGCCATTACGAACGCTCCCTTCGCACGTTTCAACCTTGCTTTACAATGATCAGCTTACGTTGGAAACACGTTGTGAACAAATCGCGTTTGTTGTATTGTTATTCCTAAATGGAATAGAAAGGAAAATAGCATGACAATCGATGATTTACGGGCATTCATTGCGACCTACGAAGCCCAAAGTGTGTCTAACGCTGCCGTCAGTTTGCAAATGACCCAGTCAGCCCTCTCCAAACGTTTGAAAGGTATCCAACAGGAAGTCGACGCAGAATTGATCAGCACGGCCAATCGTCGGAGCCTTCAAATCACGGAAAGTGGCGAAACTTTTTACCGCTACGCTCAGCAGTTGCTCAGTCAGTACAACGAAATGCGTGAGGCAGTCACTACAGTCGAAGACTTGCGACGCGGCAGCATCCGCATCGGCAGTGTTCCAATCATGTCTCAATATGGACTCATGCAAGCCCTAACCAATTTTATGCAGGATTATCCAAACGTCAGTGTCCAACTTCAGGAAACTGAGGGGCAGCGCATCGTTTCCGCACTGCAATCACAGCTATTGGATGCCATCATTATTCGTGATTTAAATACGGCCTACCTTCAGCATCATCACTTAAGTCAGATCAATCTACTCGACGACGAGTTAGTGGTCGTGTTGCCGGCGAACCATCCCCTCGCAAAAAAAGCGACGCTTGCGCCTGCCGACTTAGCCGACAATGCGTTCACGTCACTCCCTCAGGGTTCCGGTGTTTACGAAACCCTTATTAAATTATGTCAGGCAGCTGGTTTCACCCCGTCGATTCATTTTGAAAGTACACATATTGAAACTATTTTAAGCGTTGTCGCCAACTCCCAACAATGCACGCTACTGTTCAAAGAGTCCGTGCGCCCCTTTATGACTGACCAGCTAGTGATGCGGCCACTAACGACGCCTGTCACAAGTCACCTACAGTTTGTTTACGATCCTGATCGCCATAATGCCGCTGTTCAGCAACTATTGCGCTATATCCAAAGTGCTATAAAGTCGCAACCGCAACATTAGAGCTCGTATCCTTGCTCCATTAATACATCAGCCTTCTTAACGCACGTTTGAATCAGGAATTTTAACGGTTCTGATGGTACTAATGCTTTTCGATAGGCGACGCTGAAATCTAAACTCATCATTTCCGGCGAAAACTCAAACACGTTAATGGGCAGATCTGTTGATAATTTCTTGGCACTATTCACATTAACGATAACGGCCCCTAATTGTTTTAATGCCAAACTGAAGGCAATCCGCGAGTCACTGACCTCCATTCGGTTGTTAACATGGATGCCGTTGTCGCGAAAAGCATGGTCTACTAGTTCTTGAAACCGTGATTCACCGCCAATACGAATGAAATTTTCACCATTTAGCCGGCTAATCGTTTCTGCAGTGGCCTGTCGCCAGAACCTGTCCTTGCGATAAAGCCGTGACGTAGCCGGCACCAGTAGTGCCAATTTCATGATGCCTAATGGTTTCGTCACCACCCGTGGATGATAAACCGTCTTGCCAATAAACATGTCCAACTGCCCATCTGGCAACATATTCTCTGCTCTGGAAGTGGTAACTTCCTGAATAGATACGTGCATCTGTGGAAAACGTTTGTAAAAATCAGGAAGTAGCTCGGTAAACCAACTGGCCGCTAACGGTTGATTAATGCCCAACGAGAGTGAACCATACTCAAACTTTCCTAAGCTTTCCATTTCAGTATCCATCGCTCGATGTAACTGCTGTTCCTGTTGCAAATACGACAGCAATCGCTCACCAGCATACGTTAAATGAATCGGCAATGTTCGGTCGACCAACTGAACGCCATACTCTTTTTCAGCCTCACCAATCTGTCTGCTGACGTACGGTTGGCTCATGTATAGTCCTTGAGCAATCGCCGTCATCGTGTCATAACGGTTAACCGCCGCTAAAAAATCAACCAATCGTTTCTTCATCGTTGCTCACTTTCATAACTGTGTTTCGTTTATTTTATCATGATAAGTGCTAAATCATTACTGTTTTGTAATAGCATCTCACCGCTATTTATTTGCTTGTTTAAACTGGGACACAACATGCCGCTCCGTCGCGCCGACCAGAGACGCCGTTCCGTGGGACCAGTCTCTGGCCCGCTTCACTCCTATAACAGATAAACTATAAAAAATTGGCTACTGAACATACATAAATGTTCAGTAGCCAATTCAGTTCTTTATAGTCAGAGGGCGTCAACAATGGAACCAAGTCGTGAAAGTAACGTTAATTCGGCGATTTTCCGAATTTAGGTTACGGACGGTCGTAAAGATTCGAGGGGGTCACGAAGCTTTACGACGAGGTGCGAGACCCCGGTTTCTCAGGAGGCTCAAACCGGTCCCGCGGCGGTGTTCCAATGTTGACAACCGCAGGCGACATTTAAGCTGTTAGATCTCTACGCCACCGTTTGTTTGAGTGCAAACAGCGTGCTGATGAATTCTTGCTGAATCTTGTTCGGCAAAAAGGCCTTGCGCACGACTAGCGACATGTTAAACCGCTCAGGTAATGGATCGTCCAACGTCAACGCAACCACGTCGTCGCTAGGCAGAACGGCATCGTCAACCAGTAAACTAACACCTAAATTAGCCCTGACCAACCCTTTAATTAGCGACAACGTTGGCGTGCTATAAATGACATTCGGTTTGAAACCAGCATATTCACTGTAGGCCTTCAACGCCTGTGGATGAACAAACTTCCCGGTCATTGTAATAAAATTATCACGCGCCAATTGTTCAAACGAAATATGTCCAGCATCTGCCAAGGGATGTTCCTTGCTGACAACTGCTTTAAATGGATGCGATGCCAATAATGTGATATCAAGATTTTCTTCATGAAGTGGACGAACCGATCCGAGCAGCGCGACGTCGATTTTGCCGGACTCTAACTCCTTCAACAATTGATCAGAGCCAACTTCCAACGTTTGGGTGTAATTTAACAGCCCCTTTGAAAACAACTGACCTGCAATTAATGGGAACCACATCGTGCCGATAATTGGTGGCATACCAAACTGAATGGTCGATTGATTGGCGCGAGAAACCTCACTATGTGCTAGATCTAAGTCCTTTAAGATGCGTTGAGCACGTTGATACAGCAAGATTCCCGCACGCGTAATGGCCAGTTTATTATGGGCACGATCACGTTGAACCAGCGGCGCGCCAAACTCATTTTCCAGCCGTTGAATCGCCACCGTAATGGTCGGCTGACTTACATTGAAACGGCTAGCAACCACCGTAAAGTTTCTCAATTCTACTAATGATGAAAAATAGGCCAAGTCGCGCGTGTTCACGTCGTTTGCGCCCCTTCCGTTGAATGTTAATCACAATATCTAAAGACTACCATACTTCTCAAATGTCGGTTAGCGATTTCGCATAGCTGGTGGGAAATTGCGATTTTGTGCACTGTTTCGTGGAAAAGTTAGGTGTCAACTCTGTAAAACTGATCAAAAATAGTAGTTTGCACTGTTACATAGCCAAAACGCGTTCACACTCCACGAGCCTGTGCATAACTCAAAACAAGCGCTGCAAAGGAAAGTTCACCTTTGCAACGCTTGTTTTATGTTATTGCTCGGCTCTAAACCGGGGTGTTCACGCTCTCTAATCTTTTACCTCATGAATCGCGTCAATTACACTACCGTCGCGGTATTCCACGAGGGCAACAGTGCGGTCGGTAAATTCAAGTGGTTTTGGCGTGCCAACTTTGGCAGCGGCCATCTTTTGTAATTCATCGATTGTGTACACGGGCACACCAGCTAAATGACCTAATGATTCTTGTAGGTCCTTACGCTTAGGATTGATGGCGATACCGTATTCGGTAACCAGAACATCAATGGAATCACCAGGCGTTACAACCGTCGTAACATCTGGCACAACCGTTGCAATTCGGCCACGCACTAACGGTGCAGAAATAATCGTCAGTTTGGCAGTCGCAGCATCTTGGTGACCACCAACGGCGCCACGAATGACACCATCTGAACCAGTCATAACGTTAACGTTGAACTTCGTGTCAATTTCCAGAGCACTCAGGATAACAACATCCAGTTGATCAACCATTGCACCCTTGTTATCAGGATCGGCATACCACGAAGCGTCGATTTCCTGTTGTTTAGGGTTGGTGTGCATGGAATCAGCAGCACCCTTATCAAAGTCCTGCACATCCATCACGCGGTCAATCAAACCTTCGTTTAACAGGTCTGTCGTTGGCTTGGTGATGCCACCCAAAGCAAATGATGCCTTGATCTTGTTGTCAATCATAGCCTGACGCAGGTAACGGGTAACTGCCAAGGCAGCACCACCAGAACCAGTCTGGAATGAGAAGCCATCTTTAAAGTATGGGGAGTTAACAATCACATCATTAACTGTTGACGCAATCTTCAATTCCTTAGGATCCTTTGTGAAACGAGTTGCTCCAGAACCAATTTTGTCTGGGTCACCCACTTGGTCCACTTGAACCACATAGTCAACTTGTGTTTGTTTGATTGAAGCTGGCGTGTTCGGGTATGGCATCAAGTTATCCGTTAACAGTACCACTTTGTTAGCATACTGTGCGTCCATCAAAGCGTAGCCTAATGACCCAAAAACAGCTTTACCGTCCATCCCGTTGGCATTACCTAGCTTGTCGGCGTTTGGCACACCAAGGAACGCAACGTCAATTTTAATGTCGCCATGTTCAATCGCACGGGCACGATCACCGTGTGAACGGAAGATAACTGGGTTCTTCAAGTTACCGTGTGACACGAAGTCACCTAATGAACCACGCATCCCTGAACTCGTAATGTTGGCTACCGTACCAGCCTTGATGGCTTCGATAACCATGTCGTTCATAACACCAGTCAGTGAAGATGGTGCCAATGTTAGATTCTTAATGCCAGCATCAATGATAACCCGCATCACCTTGTTAAACACAAAGTCACCATTACGGAAGTGGTGATGGAATGAAATGGTCATGCCATCCTTAACCGTTGCTTTAACAACGTCTTCGATGGAGTCGACTAGCTTGTCGTCACCCGTTTGAACGTGAACACTTGGCGCAACCCGTTGGATATCTGGGTTACCAATGTTTGTCGTTTGGTAGGGTTGGTAGTCTAAGGCGTTCATCACATCATCTGGTAATTCGCGATTTACATTATTTTTCAATGGTATTGCCCTCCTCATCCACTAAATGTGAAGCTTTTGCCAAACGCATAACCCGTTGTGCACGAAGAACAACAGGGCGGTCAACCATCTGACCATTCATCGAGATAACACCGGAGCCCTTGATGCGAGCTTCTTCAATGGCGTTAATAACATTTTTGGCGTTCGCGATTTCCTTGGCTGTTGGTTGGTAGACCTCGTTAACCATGGCAATTTGCCGTGGGTTAACCAGTGACTTGCCGTCGAAACCAAGTTGGTGAATGTACCGCGTTTCACGGTAGAAGCCTTCAGTATCATCCATGTTGGTGAAGACAGTATCGAACGCAGCAATGCCAGCTGCACGAGCAGCATGCAGAACCATGTTGCGGGCAAACTCTAATTCGGCACCATCTGGGTAACGGTGTGTCTTCATGTCGGTTGTGTAGTCTTCAGCAGACAATGCAATCCCGATCATGCGGTCAGAAGCGGCAGCAATTGCTGGGGCATTTAAGACACCCTTAGCGCTTTCGATAGCGGCCATCAAGTGGGTTGAGCCTTCTTCACGACCGAATTCCTTTTCAGCAGCTAAAACATCTGCTTCCAACGTTTTGATCATGTCTGCAGTTTCAGTCTTTGGCAAACGGATAACGTCGATGCCGGCCTTAACCATTGCCTTAATATCGTTGTGGTAATAAGGTGTGTCGTCACCGTTGATGCGGACAACCAGTTCAGCATTGCCGTAGTCTTGTGATTTCAAGGCTTCGTAAACTAATGCACGAGCGGCATCCTTTTCAGCCATCGAAACGGCATCTTCAAGGTCAAACATAATGGAGTCAGCACCGTAAATACCGGCATCCTTAACCATTGCGGGGTTATTACCAGGAACAAACATCATTGTCCGGCGTAAGCGTTCTTCAGTTTCAGCCATATTAGAATGCCTCCCATGCTGGTTGATCTTGAGTTTGTAATGCGCGTTGGGCAACGGCAATCGTCCGTGCCTTGATAACACAATCCAAAGCGCCTTTGTCGACGGCCTTGACCTTGACGTTATCAATGTTGAATTCAGCTAACGTATCCGTAATCACCTTACGAATTTGATCGCCAAACTGTTTTTCAACGTCCGATTCCAAATCAATGGTGATACCGTCAGTGCCCTTCGACAACATAATTTGAATGTCGGAAGATTCCAGCGTGCCCGCAAGTGCGGTCTGCTTAATTTCCATTAATGTTCATTCCTTTCTTGATGCGAAACTGTAGTGACTCTAAATGTTGGTTAATAAAGTTAATCGTGCTAGGTGGTAACAATACAGCTAATGAATCAAGTTGATCATCTGCAATCGCCTTACGAACAGCAGTCGCAGTCACAATCGTCCCATCCGTCGTCGTTTTTCGATCGACGATTTTAACGGCTACCTGCGGCGGAAGTTCACGTTGCAAAACCTGATTATAAATTCCAGTCGTTCGTGACAACGGTTCCGTTCCTAAATACCGGGTCTTAATGTTCAACGCCGGCGCAATCCGATCACGGAAAATCCGCGCATCGAGGGTCGTTTGGTAATCCACTTGTTGATCAGGCGTCGGTAAAAAGTAAGCCGGGAACGTGGCGTAACTCACCATGTAGTCGCTGCCGTTCACGACAATGACGTTCTTTAAATCGGCTGTTCCCTGTTTGACCAGTTCAAACCGTTCGGCCGTTGTGAACAGAGAAGCATCCGTGTTAACGACAAAAACATAAACGACGTCATTTTCACTAGCTGCCTGCTCGACTAAGAAACGATGCCCCCGAGTAAACGGATTGGCATTCATAACGATGCCGGCCACCCGCTTGTTCGTTTGGTCGGCTACGCGCGGAATCGCATCGAGATAATCATCAATGCTACTGTCCCCAGTTTCCAACAATGCGGCTACATCTGAATGCGCTAGCTCATGGAACCCGACATGTTGGAAGCTTTCGGAGTACTTGAGCTTAGTGAAGACAAACAGATGGAATACCTGCTGTTGGAACAAACGGCTGATGAGCGCAGAGACAATTGTGTTAAACCGTGACCCTTGATCGACGCCTTTATTGCAAACGCCGATGTATTTCAGAACATTCCCAGCCGCAGACCCAGTTGCCACTAGCTTGTCGCCTTCATAAATGCCAAGGGTGAAGTCAATTGCAGCTGTTTCTTGCGACTGAAAATCCGTAATGCCTAACGAGGTCAGAAAATCCTCCCACGTTTTGCGAACCTGTGGGTCATTCAAGTGCAAATCAACAATTTCATTATTCATTCGCCATGTACCACCCTTTTCGTGCAGTTCGTCACATGCCATGAAAAAGTAACGAACCAGATATCGTGTTCTACAGGTGCTATTTTACTCGGCTCGTGTTAATATTGCAAATTGAAAGCCGATTTTTTAAATACTTAAAAACGTCAATTTAATCTTTTGCACATTTTAAAGTACACTTGCATTTTTTAAAATTCTGTGATGAGATAGACAATAGAAGTCTAAAGAACGGAGTAACCAAACATGGATGATGTCAAACACCGTGAACAATTAGCCGGGATTGCACAGGATTATTACCTATCCAAACTACCTATTACAGATATCTCGGAAAAATACCATCTCAGTCGTTACCTCATCAGTAAATCGCTGGATGAGGCACTGGCCTCAGGGTTGGTTAAAATCAGTATCGATACACCCGTTTCCCGCAACGTCGAAATGGAGCTTGCCTTCAAGCAAAAATTCAATATCCGCAACATGATGATTCTAAAAGACAGCGACTCACCGGACAAAGACTCAGCGAACGTCATTGACTTTGCTGCGGCTGAAATTCAGGAACTGATCCGTCACTGTCACGTTGTCGGGATGACGTGGGGTGACACCGTATGGAACATCATTGACCGGTTTCAAACGGAAGTCCGCGAAAACCTTATCTTCACACAGTTTGTTGGTGAAAACTTAAAGCTGAACACGGCCGCCAGTACGGTGCCGCTTGTCCAGAAAGCGGCTGCCAAGTTTGACGCCCAGTACGTCACCCTGCCAGCACCGCTTTATGTCAACGACGATGAGATTCGTGAAACTTTACGAAGTGAACCTGCCTTAGTGCCAGCGTTATCGTCCGCTGCCCGAATGGATATGGTGTTTGCCGGCATTGGCACACTTGCCTCAATCAATACCATCCCCGTTTGGAAGCAGCATTTCAGTGACCTATTTGAAAACGTTGATGATCAACAGATTGCCGGTGTGCTGTTTGGACGGCCATATGACGTGGACGGTAATTTACTGAATAATCATGATAAAACCATGGGCGTGTCAATGGACGAATTACTGACGGTTCCCCGCCGTGTCGGTATTGTGAAGAGCAAATTTAAGAGTCGCGCTTTACTTGGCGCTCTACGTGGTGGTCTTTTGACGGACGTCATCACCAACGAAGCCGTGGCCAATCGTGTTCTGTTGGAAATGGATTAACGTCAATTCCGACGCATCGATGTATAATGTTTTGTATATTAAACCATTAGGATGTGACGTATTATGAATAAATCACAAACGGCCGTTTTTAACGACATTGACAAAGCCTATCAAGACGATGAAATTCAAGCAATTCCAGAACTTCGCGACATGTTGTTGGGCTATGCTAAACAGCTTAATAACAATGGCAACGATGATGTAATTGTGGCTAAAGTCAGATCAGATATTTCAAAATACGCGATTCTCCACCAATACCAAGTCCCAAAGGCGTTACACGATTTGTACCATGATCTAGACCATAAGACGTACTATGGTAATACCAATGTCGTTCCGTTTATCATCAACTGAATGTGCAATTTGCTAGATATATGTGAGTCAAAACGATGAAGCACAGCGTGTCCCATCACGGAATTAGTTGAATAATACCAAAAATCTAGATTATTTCTTTGAAAAATTATTAAAACACAAAAGAGTGAACGACTATCATTTTAGAAACGATGTTCGTTCACTTTTTTGTCTGTATAAACCAGCCTAAAATGCTTATTGTCATTGAGCTCTATCAGTCAGTAAATCCCAGCTCTTTTTCCACTTCTTCTTGAGAATAAACGACTGAATCCTTTTTAAATTCTTTTTCAGCTTCAATAAACGCTTCGCAATCATACTCATCTTCTACTTTTTCTAAAGCTAAGTCGCGCATAAATTTACCGACGCCAATTCCTTTTGAGTTAGCATACGCTTCTAAAAAGGCCTTATCATTTTTTGCAATCCTAATCGTTATTGTCGTGTCATTGCGCTGCACATTTTTCATATAAACTGTCCCTCGCCTTTGTAAAACATTGTCCAAAAATAGTAAGAAAAAAAGTCTTATTCGAAAGACTTTTTCACTATGCTCTATTTAAACGCACTAAATGCGTCATCAATTGCTTTGTATTCTTCATCAGAAAGGACAACGGTCAACGCCTTCGCATTACTGTCGACTTGTTCAGGTTTGCGAGCACCCGGAATCACAACACCAACAGCCGGATTGGCGATGTACCATGCCAAAATCGTTTGAGCGACAGTCGCGTCATGTTCGTCAGCAATCCCGCGGACAACATCCAACCCTTTCATAATCAGTTGATATTGTTCAGCCGAGAATTGTTTGAACTTATCCGCATCGTCAGGACCGTACTTACCAGTCAGCAAACCAGATGCCAGTGGGAAGTATGGGACAAATGAAATCTTGTTATCCTCCAGATATGGGAATAATTCCTTTTCTGCTTCTCGGTGAACCAGACTGTAATTATCCTCTACAATGTCGACTAACCCATCTTTGTTAGCCTCTTTGATCTGGTCCAAACTGAAGTTGGAAACACCGATTGCCTTGATCTTGCCAGCTTGTTTGACCTCGTTTAACGCCGCCACTGCCTCGTTCTTTGGTGTCGTTTCATCTGGAAAATGAATATAGAAGATATCAATATAGTCAGTCTTCAAACGTTTCAACGCAATATCAACGGACTTCTTCAGGAATGCCGGGGTATTGTTATTCTTTAAATCATTGTCGCTGTCTTGAGCAGCCTTTGTTGCCAGGACAACCTTACTGCGATCGTAGTTCTGTAAAACGTCGCCAATAATTTCTTCTGACCGGCCAAGACCATACATAAATGCTGTGTCGAGTAATGTAATGCCACTATCTAAAGCGGCCTTAACCACAGCCGCGCCATCCTCATCCTTTAAACCAGGAAACAGGTTATGACCCCCGACTTTGTTTGTGCCTAAACCTAACTTAGTTGTCGAAACGTTACTTTTGCCGATTGTGACTGTTTTTGCCATGTGTAAACGTCCTCCCTAAATTGAAATGCTGTGATGTGTACGTGATTATCATAGGGAAAATTGGGAGGAAGGTAAAACATTTAGTTTGGGAAAAAGGGAATCCGCTTAATCACGCGCAAGTATCTGATCAGCTGACCAAGAAATTAACTGATTGACTTTATTAATGGCTGCTTCCTGCTGGCCTGTTAGAATACTGCTAAAAAGTTCCTGCAATTGGTGATCGATTGTTTCTGAATTGCCAATTTCAAATAGCCATCTGCCTAGAGTCAGATAAATGGATTGAAAATTAGCAATTAACAATGGATAAACTGCATTGTCTGAGGCAATCGCTAGCGTATGGAAAAATTGGTACAAAAGCTGCGCAGATTCCGCTGGCGAGCAGTTATTTTCCATCTGAACAATCGTCTGTTGGGCCTCTAATAATGTAGTTTTATTTTGTTGACGGGTTGCCAATCGCACAATGTCGCTCTCCAACTGATGACGAACTTCAAAAATCGAATTTAATAATGATGGTCGATAATTGCCGCCACGAAAATTAATGATTTCATTGAGCGTTTCCAAACTGCCGTTGCGGCGATAATCTGCAACAAAGTTACCGGTCCGTGGCCTCATTTCGACAAAGTGAAGCGCTTGAAGTCGACGTAATCCAGTATTAATTACACCCCGACTGACATTCATTTGCCTACATAATTCCCGTTCGGTTGGTAGTTGGTCGCCAATATGCAATTGGCCCGATAAAATTGCCGTTTTGATTTGCTCAATAAATAAATTAACAGAAGTTGGTGCCTCAATAGCATTAAATTCCGTAATCATTACCCTCTTTATACATATTCAATGGTCGTGGTCATACCAGTGATCACTGGTAATAAAATGCGCATTAATAGCCGTTTAGTTCTTGTAATCGTTTACATTATACGCCTGGGCAACCAATAATGAACATGTGCTAGTTAATAAGTTCACTAATTGGAGGCGTCTTATTGATGAAAAAATATGATGTGATTGTAATCGGAGCCGGAAACGGTGGCCTAGTGGCCGCAGCAACGGCTGCAAAACGAGGATTGTCAACGCTCTTACTTGAACGCCATAACTTGCCTGGCGGAGCAGCAACAAGTTTTACTCGAGGACGTTTTGAGTTTGAACCCTCGCTTCATGAGCTGGCCAACTATGGCACGCCAGAAATGCCAGGTAGTGTTCGCCAACTGTTCGACTGGCTGGGGTTACACGTTAAGTTTCATGAGGCTCCTGGCGCATATCGCGTTATCAAATCAGGACCAGATGGTTTTGATGCTGTGATGCCCACTGGCCAAGAAGCTTTCATTAACAAACTAGAAGAACTCGTCCCCGGTAGCAGAGAAAGTGTCACGAAATTCTTTGATTTAGGCATGGAGTCTTTAATGGCCTTCGCTGAGTTTCAGGCAAAGCCCAATAACATTGATTGGCATGCAATTGGAGAAAAGTACCCTCACTTCATTCACTATGCTAAACGACCTTACAAGGAAGTCCTAGACGAGCTTAATGTCCCTCAAAAGGCCCAGGACATTATGATGGCCTATTGGTGCTACATTGGCGTACCAGGTGACGACTTTGAATTTGCCTATATGGGCATGATGTTGGTTGCTTACGTTGTCATGGGCGCCTACGTGCCAACAACCAGATCTCATGAAATTTCGACGGCAATTCTGCAAACCTTACTTAATAATTACGGTGACGCTTGGTTTAACACCGAAGTAAATCGAATTGTTGTTGAAAACGGCAAAGCCGTTGGTGTGCAAATTGGTAAAGAAACTATTTATGGCCGTGAAATTATTGCAGACGTCATTCCTACTACAGTTTATGGAAAAATGATGCGTGCCAGCGATGTACCCGAACGCGGTTTGAAGTTAGCAAACGCACGTACTTTAGGGACAAGCGGATTTTTAGTCTACTTAGGATTAAATAAATCACCTGAAGAATTAGGCATCAAAGACTACAGTGTTTTCATTTCCAAAACAGCAGATTCAAGTGAACAATTTTCTGCGACTAAAGAACGAAACAAACAAAATGATTTCACGATTATGAATTGTCTCAATCTAGCTGATCCTGGATGCTCGCCGGCAGGAACTTCGGTTCTATACGCAACAAAGTTGTATTTCGGCTCAAGTTGGGATGATGTACAACCTGAGAATTATGCGAAAGTCAAAGACGAAATTGCACAACAGGTTATTGACCAATATGAATCAGCAACTGGGGTAAAAATTCGCGATGCTGTAGAAGAAATTGAAATTGCAACACCAGAAACGTTTGCCCGTTATCTTAGAAGTCCCGAAGGTGAAATCTATGGCTATTACGGTCATCCATGGGATCAAATGTTAGCTCGTACAATGGCGATTAACGAAGATGACCAGCAAATGCCACATTTACACTTCTGTGGTGGTAGTGGCTTTTTGATGGATGGCTACAGTTCCGCCTATCAATCTGGTTTTGTTACAGCGAATATGGTCGCTGAACAGTTAGCAAAACAGGAGGTAACAAAATGAGTGACTTAACTTTGCAACAGGATTTACAAGGATTGAAATCATTGAAGAACGAACGTAATGCTGCCATTGACGCGGCATCCACACGTCCGTTACCCAAAACCTTTCCTGTGAATGAGCTTGCTAGCAAACTGCATCCTGAAAGTCAGTTTTTGAAAATCAAGCAAGTGATTGAACATAGTGCTGATGAACGCAGCTTTGTGCTGGAACCTGATACGGAAAAAGGCACACAGCACCTAGCCTATTTTAGAGCCGGCCAGTACATTAGTTTTAGACTGAAAATCGGCAATAGTTACGTTACTAGACCTTACGCTATTCGTTCCGCACCAGCAGACGCATTGAAGGATCAGTATATCATCACCATCAAACGGGTCAAAAATGGATTTGTGACGTCATTTATTTTCGATAACTGGGCTGTTGGTACTCCCATTGAAGCATCTGCACCAGCTGGTAATTTATACTTTGAGCCATTGCGTGACCAAAAGAATATTGTTGGCTTAGCCGGTGGCAGCGGGATCACACCATTCTATTCGCTCGCTTCCGCAATTGCGGATGGTACAGAGCACGTTAACCTGACAATTCTGTATGGAAGTCGGCAACACGACCATATTCTTCTGGCACCAGAGTTTAGCAAGATTCTGTCAAAAACTAACGACGTAAAATTGATTAATGTCCTGAGTGATGATGATATCGACGGATTCGAACATGGCTTCATCACAGCTGAATTAATTCAGAAATATGCTCCGAAAACACCATATTCAATTTTCATTTGCGGACCCGAAGCAATGTATGAATTTATGGACAAGGAAGTTAAAAAACTCAATTTGCCAGCAGGACGCATTCGTCATGAATTAAGTGGTAACTATGGCAGTCCATATCACGAAACAGACTATCCAGCTGATTCACGTGATAAGGTCTATCAATTGACGGTCAAGACACGTGACCATGAACAAATCATTTCCGCTCAAAGTAATGAATCGATACTAGTGGCAATGGAGCGCGCAGGTATTACTGCTCCTTCACTATGTCGGAGCGGTGAATGTGGTGTTTGTCGATCCAGATTAATTTCAGGAAAAGTTTTCAGCCCCGAAATTATTGATGGTCGCCGCGTGGCCGATAGTGAGTATGGTTACATTCATACTTGTGCTTCATTCCCAATCAGTGATGTTGCGATTGAAGTTCCGGTCCATGATCTTGCTGACCAATTTGGTTAATCCGTGAGAAAAGAGGAATTGATATGGATGAGCTCGATCAAGTTAGCATTTACAACTCGACGATTACAAGGGTAATGGAATGCCTGAGCCATGTTGTAGATCCAGAATTAGGCGTCGATGTCATTAATTTAGGATTGATTTATGACGTCAAAATAAATGACCGCAATTGCGATATAGAAATGACACTAACCAACATGGGATGTCCTTGTGCCAATGAACTGGTGGCAAACGTAAAACGAGTTGTCAGAACACTTTATGAGCTCGACAATGTCACGGTCAACCTTGTGTCAACGCCCGTTTGGACAAGAGAAAGAATGACACGAATAGCAAGAATATCCTTGGGTGTTTAATGTGTGAGAACAGGTAGAGTTGAATGTTTGGTTTGGAGAAAATGAAAATGAGTTTGGGACATAACTCAAAATAAATCGACCAGAGAAAAGTGATTTTTGCTTTTCTCTGGTCGATTTTTTCATTGCCCTGCTTTTTTCGAATTTCTATGATTAAATGGGCCTTTTCTCGGGCCCATTTAATCATATTCATGGCCATTAGGACCAATCCAACTTCGATGTTTACTTTATCTAACCCTCTAACCGAAAATCGAGTAAACCTCAAATGAGCCTTCACATCTGCGAAGACTGGTTCGACCTCGATTTTTCGTTGACCATAAATCTCCTTACCTTCGTCACTTTGGAGTTGAACTCTGGCGTAATTTTTAAAGT
>NZ_AUAW01000027.1 GCF_000428925.1 Furfurilactobacillus rossiae DSM 15814
GTATCAAGAAGTCGACCAATTGTTAGCGGCATAGGCTACAACCACTAAAAACAGTCACTTTGATCTACGCTTAATTTCAACTTTGCACCAGAACCTGCGTCGGTTTATCGGGATTATTCTCAATGCCAAGTACGCGGTCGAAAAAGAACATCAAAATATTGGGGTCTATATTCCACTCGACGATGAAGAGCTAAAGTCCTTGATGACCAAGACGTTAAGACGCTACTTTAACGCCCTTAGAAGTAATGAGAAACATATCAAAGACGTTGAGAATTACCTATACGGCACCATGCAAAATCTATTTGGGGTTTGGTGGAATAAACAAGCTGCTAGAGATTATGCCGCCAAGCACCCCGAAAAGGCTAATAACGATTATGCTTGAAATTAAAGGCCTGTATAAGCTCATATTTAGTGCGTTAATTGCATGAGGAACAAATTACACCGGAAGCAGATTAGAACCGCTTAGAATAGCAAATAGATACCTTAAACGGCATATGCTGGGTAAGCAGCTGAACGTTAAAGGCGCTTTTAAAAGACTAAACCAATCAAAGAAGTTGAAAAGATAGAGCAATTGTTGGCTGACCCGTGGGCAATCGATATTGAAGAACTTTGGGAGCAAATAGCGCATAATTCTGATCCTGATAAACGCAAGCTGTTTGACGCTTTGCACACTTATGTTTTAAATAAACGCCAAGAAGAAATCATCAATGAAAAACATTTTGTGATCTGACATGGAAGAACATTATTTGAAAAAATGTAGATGGAAGGTTAGAACATGACTGAAAAGCAAGTGTATGAGGACCGGTATCATTTTACCCCCGCAGAAAACAAACGCTTTGCACGCTCAAACTTTACTAAGTTAGTGCATACGAATTCTCGCTTTGAGGGTGTCAATACGACGTTGCCACAAACGCAAACCATCATGGACGGTATGAGTGTGGCCGGGGTGCCAGTAGAAGATGTGTTAACGATTGTTAATTTAAAACGTGGTTGGCAATATATCACCACGCTAAATGAGCCGTTAACGTTAACCATGGAAAAGCAAATCAACAAGATTGTGGCAGCCGAAGACGCCTTAGTTCCTGGTGAGCTACGGCAAGGACAAGGTGGGCTCGATTTGGGAAGCAAAGAGTTTTTTGAACCACCCTTGATTGATGAACAAGAGGAACAAACATTTCTACAAAAAACATTGGCTAATTCCCAGACAACCACGACTGATAAAGCCTTAACCATTATGTATCATAATATGCGCCAACAAATCTTTTGGGACGGTAATAAACGAACCGCCACTTTAAGCGCCAATAAAATCATGATTGATGGTGGCGCTGGGTTAATCAATGTCCCTTTGGATAAGTGGGATACATGGAACGAGTTAATTGCTGATTATTACCGGACTAATGACATGAATAAAATTAAACAGTGGACGTATGACAATGCGATTCAAGGATTAGAGATTCGCGCAGACAAAAAACTGAGTGCTAATGAGTTGAACGAGATGTACAAAAAGCTAAAAAAAAACGAACCAATTAGAGCTTGAAATGGTTAAAGAAGAGATTAGTAAGAGAACCCAAAATCAATTCAAAGACTTTGTTAAAGATAATTCAGATTTAAAAATTGAAAAGCCAATGAATGATCCGAAAAGTAAAAACGACCAGCCTAAAATCTAGGCTGGTCGTTTTTTAGCTTTTTCGGTTTATGCGCATTAACGTAGTCGGCAAATATTTTTAAAAGTTCTTCGGTTTGATCTACCGATAAATTATCGGCTTGAAAGTATTTTTCTAACAAGGCGCCTTTTTGAATTAACCGCCGGGAACGGGCTTTACGGACTTGCCGATTTTCGTAGTATTTGGATTGTCGTAATTTAAAATTTTCCCGATCCATTTTCTCTTTCAAACGAGCTTTTTGTGCAACCAATTTTTCGTATTGATTAGCCATCATTATCACCACTTAGTTACAATTGGTTATTTGATTCTTGGTTTAAAACCGTTGCTATTTTTTGTGCGAGGTCTTTAATCTTTTGATTGGACAAATCGGCGTAATCTAAATTTGATGTTTTAATAATTTGCTTGCCAAGGTTTTGTTCAATCTTACTTTTTTCAGCTTTAATCTTTTGATTAAGCTGTTTTAATTTGGCTTCTTGCTTTTCCAATGTTGATAGGGTCATACTAATGCCTCCTTACAAACTTATATATAATTAATCAAAATAATAACATTCAAACTAATAAAAGTCAATATAAGCGTTGAAAAAGCGAAGCGCTAGGCTTACACTAAGAGTAAATTTAAGGGGATCAGCTGTCCGAGCGAAGCGAGGTCAATGCGCACTTACACACAACAACTAAAGTTGGTTGTGTTATTGTGCTAAACCCTTGTATCAGAAGTCGCCGTTGGCGACAACAAAAGCAAACCCATAAACCCAAAGAAAGGTGGTGACC
The DNA here is from genome assembly GCF_000428925.1 of Furfurilactobacillus rossiae DSM 15814. Taxonomy (GTDB): domain Bacteria; phylum Bacillota; class Bacilli; order Lactobacillales; family Lactobacillaceae; genus Furfurilactobacillus; species Furfurilactobacillus rossiae. Next base: position 2,433 of record NZ_AUAW01000027.1, read on the forward strand.
GACATGGCAATTTTTCACATGAGTTTTCAAAATATTAGTGCTGGTAAAGGACGTAGTGCCATTGCTGGAGCTGCTTATCGAAGTGGTGAAAAGTTATTCGATCAAAAAGAAGGTCGAAGCTATTTTTATGCTCGGTCAGTCATGCCAGAAAGCTTTATTTTGACACCAAAGAATGCGCCAGCATGGGCGAGTGATAGAGAAAAATTATGGAATGAAGTCGAAAGAAAAGATCGGCGAGCAAATTCACGCTATGCAAAAGAGTTTAACGTGGCTTTACCAGTTGAATTAAGTGAAGATGAACAGAAAGAATTATTGAAAAAATATGTACAAGAAAATTTTGTTGATGAGGGTATGGTTGCCGACGTAGCAATTCATAGAGATCACCTAGATAATCCGCACGCTCATGTTATGCTAACTAATCGTCCATTTAATCCAGACGGAACATGGGGATTGAAAAGTAAAAGAGAAAATATATTAGATGAAAATGGGAACAAGACTTATACAGGAAATAGTCGTTTTCCAAGATCAAGAAAGGTGTGGCTAGTTGATTGGGATAAAAAAGAAAAAATAACTGAATGGCGGCACAATTGGGCGGTTAGTGTAAATCAAGTTTTAGAGCAAAAAAATATTCCCGAGCGGATCAGCGAAAAATCATTTATCGAGGAGGGAATAGATGATACCCCAATGCAACATGAGGGAATCAATAGTAAGCGGCATGAAAGAAAAGAATTTAACCAACAAGTTAAGGACTATCGCAAGGCCAAAGCCAGTTATAAAAATAACCAAGAAAAAGTAATCAATAGAGGTCATTTAGATAGCCTAAGTAAACACTTCTCGTTTAATGAAAAACGGGTAGTTAAAGAGTTAAGCCATGAACTGAAAACTTATATCAGTTTGGAGAACTTAGATGATAAGCGGCGCATGCTATTTAATTGGAAAAACAGCACCTTAATTAAACATGCGGTTGGTGAAGATGTGACTAAACAATTATTGACAATTAACCAACAAGAAAGCTCATTAAAAAAGGCAGATGAACTCTTAAATAAAGTGGTCGATCGTACTACGAAAAAACTTTATCCAGAGCTTAATTTTGAACAGACCACACAAGCTGAAAGACGAGAATTAATTAAGGAAACCGAAAGCGAGCAAACAGTTTTCAAGGGTAGTGAATTAAACGAACGTTTAATGAACATTCGTGATGATTTGTTGACCCAACAATTATTGACCTTTACCAAACGGCCATACGTTGGCTGGAAGTTATTAATGCAACAAGAAAAGGAAGTCAAAATCGAACTGAAATATACGCTGATGATTCATGACGATAACTTAGAAAGTCTAGAACACGTCGATCAAGGGTTACTAGAGAAATATTCACCAACCGAACAGCAAAAGATTACTCGCGCAGTCAAAGATCTACGGGCAATCATGGCCGTTAAGCAAGTCATTAAAACGCAATACCATGAAGTATTGAAAAGGGCCTTTCCCAAAGGTGATTTAGATGGATTGCCATTGATTAAACAGGAACAAGCCTATACAGCCGTGATGTACTATGATCCTGTTTTAAAGCCATGTCAGGCCGAAACGATTGAACAGTGGCAAGCAAATCCACCACAGGTGTTCAGTCCCCAAGAACATCAACAAGGACTAGCTTATTTATCGGGACAGCTTAGCTTAGATCAGTTAGAGAATCATCACTTACAACGGGTTTTAAAGCATGACGGCACTAAACAACTCTTTTTGGGTGAATGTAAAGTCGATCCAACGATTAAGAACAGTCAGATCGAGAAAATCCAAAAACAGTTAAAAGGGCAACAAGCCAAGGACGACCAGTACAGAAAAGCAAATATCGGACGTTATCAACCACTGAACTACAAGCCAGTTAGTCCAGATTATTACTTAAAGACGGCCTTTAGTAACGCAATCATGACCGCCCTATATGCCCGTGATGAAGATTACCAACGGCAAAAACAGGCGCAAGGTTTAAAGGAGACTGAGTGGGACATGACGAAAAAGCAACGGCAACACCAAACTCGAAACCGGCATGAAGATGGGGGCATGCACTTGTAATCAAAAAATTAGCGACTGGTTAATTGGTATGAATGGTAGCCCATAATGTATTTTATATTGCCCGGTTTGTAAAATTAAGTTAGAAATTTAAAAAGCCATTTGTGATAGACTTTTGAGTGTCAAAATCAAAAGTCTATCACAAATGACCTATACTCATCTTACTATAGACGAACTTGCCACAATTTATTCTTTTTGGAAACTCGGTAAAAAGGCTTATCTAGTGGCCCCAGCGCTCCATCGGAGTGCTGAAACTGTGTATCGTATTTATCGGTTTCTTGACGCTGGCGGTACGATTATTGATTACCAATGCCACTATCGAAAGCATAAACAACATTGTGGGCGTAAACCAATTCAACTACGCCCTGATGAACTGGCCTATATTCAAGCCAAAACTCAAGCTGGTTGGCAACCAGATACCATTATTAATCGCCAAGAACGAGCTTTCAGCTGTGGGGTTCGAACCCTTTACCGCCTTTTCAAACGCGGTGTTTTGGGGTTGTCGACCAAAGATTTACCGATGCACGGCAAACGGCACCCTAATGGTTACATTGAACGCCGTGGGAAAGCGGGTCAATTGGGCAGGGATTTAAAGAATCGTTATCAGGACTATCCTAATTTTAATCAAGAATTCGGCCATTTAGAAGGTGACACGGTTCAAGGTAAAAACCATCAGGGTGCGGTAACCACGCTGGTTGAACGACAAACTAAGGTCGCAATTGTGCTGAATTCGCATACCAAGTCGGCACACGATGTCAACCGTAGTTTAGCAGGATGGCTTTCGAAGCTGCCACGACACCTATTTAAGTCAATTACGTTTGACCATGGTAAGGAGTTCGCCGGTTGGCGAACCATTGCTAACCAATTTGATTTAAATATTTACTTTGCCGCTGTCGGAGCACCCAATCAACGTGGTTTAAATGAGAACACCAATGGTCTGCTGCGTAAAGATGGTTTACGTCACAATCTTATTATGGACCAGCTATCAGATGGATTTGTTCAAGCAGTTGCCAGTCGACGAAACCACATCCCACGAAAAAGTTTGGGTTACCAGACACCTCTGGAAGCATTCATCAGTCAGATTACAGATGAACAGTTAAAAAATTTCTAACTTAATTTGACAATTCGGGTTAGGTTAAGCTGATATATTTCTTTTTAAAAAGATTTACTATGATTTATTACTAGGGTCCGTCTGAAAACTACTTAAGTAAGATGCAAATTGAGGCAATGTAGACCGTAGCCAGATAAACATGAGCGAGCTTATCATAACGCGTTGCAATCCTACGAAAGTTCTTCAACTGATTGAAGAAGTTCTCAATCAAATGGCGCTCACAATAAACGTGGTAATCACAGGTCCACTTGTCTTTGGTATTTTCCTTTGGCGGAATGGTATAGACGCCTGCTTTATCTTCAATATACTGGCGAAGTTTCGCGGTGCCATAGGCTTTATCCGCGATAATATTTGATTGAGAAATATCGAAGCCTTCCAGCAACTCACTGGCAACTTGGCTATCATGTACTTGACCACCTGTTAGGCGAAAACCCAAGGGATTCCCTAATCCGTCAACGAGTGCGTGAATCTTGGTCGTTCGGCCACCTCGACTTAATCCAATAGCTTGATTTTCGACCATACATTCGGCATTTTTTTTGCCCCAGTGGCCTTTTGATGTGCTCGAACGATCGTTGAATCTAAGCTCAAGTTTTCCATGTCGGGATCGTCAATCAATTCGAGAAAAACCTGTTCGAACAAGCCTGAACTTACCCAGGCTCGGAAGCGACTATACACCGTTTTCCAAGAGCCATAGCGTTCAGGTAGATCACGCCAAGGAGCCCCGCTGCGCATGAGCCAGAGGATAGCGTTGAGGGCGGTACGGTTGTCTAGGCTTGATGGACGGCCAGTCCGGTATGGCGGGAAGTATCCTTTGATTCGGTCCCACTGAGCATCTTCCAGTTCGTATCGTTTAGGTGTTGTCATCGGAATGCCTCGATTCGTTTTTCCTCAGATTATACCTGAATTTTTAGTTTTCAGACAGTCCCTAGTTGTTCATCAATCGACAAAATTTTTGCAAGCGTTTACAAAAGTGTGCAAACGCTTGCAAAAATGTGCAAGCGCTTGCAAAGATGAAAAATAATGCTATTATTTTAATTGCATTTCAATAAATTCACTAGTAATTATTCATGGAGGTCTTTTGTATGGACAAAGAAAAAGGAAAGAAGATGCTACCAACATTAGCCTTTTCGACTTTAATGCTGATGACATTTGGTAACTTAGGAACTTCGATGGCATTTGCTTTACAAAGCTCAAATATGGGTCGTATTTTTCAGACCCTCGGTGCAGACCCTACTAAATTAGGATACTTTTTCATCTTACCGCCACTTGCAGGGATGATCGTTCAACCACTTGTTGGTTATTTTTCTGATCGGACTTGGATTCCTAAAATTGGACGACGGCTCCCATACTTAATTATTGGGACAATTGTTGCAGTTGTTGTGATGTGTTTACTGCCCAACTCTGGTTCATTTGGTTTCAAGACGAGTACTGCCCTGTGGTTCGGTGCAATCTCCATTTTATTCATGGATCTTTCCTCTAACATGTCTATGCAACCATTCAAGATGATGATTTCTGATATGGTTAATGATGAACAAAAGGATACCGCTTGGTCTTGGCAGACTATCTGGGGTAACATTGGCTCCGTTGCTGCCGATTTGTTTCCCTTTTTCTTAACCTGGATTGGTGTCACTAACGTTGCGGCCAAGGGCGAATTGCCTGATTCAGTTAAATTTTCATTCTACCTCGGTACTTTAATTCTTGTTGTTTCATCTATCTTCACCATTTGGAAGGTTGATGAATATGATCCTGAAACCTATGCTAAGTATCATGGTTTAAGTGAAGAAGATCACATTAGTGAAAACTTCTTTACCATTGTAAAGAATGCACCAAAAGTCTTCTGGACGTTAGGACTTGTTGAATTCTTTGCTTGGTCTGCCTTCCAATACCTGTGGACCTATGGAACAGGGGCGGTTGCAAAGAATATCTGGCATACAACTAACGCTGCCAGTGCTGCTTATCAGGCCGCTGGTAACTGGTTTGGTGTTTTATCAGCAATCCAAGTTGTCGTCGCTATCATTTGGGGCTTAGTTTTGACAAAGTTGAATGATAAGATCCGTAAGCCAGCCTACGCATTTGGAATGTTAGTTGGTGCTCTCGGTTTCTGGGGCTTGTCAGTTGCTCCTACACGGTTCTTATCTGTTATTGCTTTTATTGGTATTGGGATTTCCTGGGTAACAATTAACTCAATCCCATTTACTATTTTGACTAATGCCCTTGATGGTAATCATGATGGTACTTACATGGGCCTGTTCAATTGCTGGATTTGTTTTCCACAAATCGTTGCTTCGATTGCCTCGTTTGCTCTTTTCCCGTTATTAGGCAATGATATTCCACACATGTTAACTATGGCTGGTGTTCTTTGCTTTATCGGTATCTTTGCGGTTTACGTTGTTAAGGAAACCTCTGTTGAAAAAGGAGATATTGATTAATGAATTATGCAGCAATTTATCACCGACCCGAAAGTGAAATGGCGTTCTTATATGATGCCAAAACGATGCGTATTCGCTTACGAACAGCAAAGGATGATGTAGAGAAAGTAGAACTTCTTCACGGTGATCCCTATAGTTTACGGAGCCTTGCTGGAATTAGGCCGCCGTTTTATACTCAACCAACAGCGATGAAGAAAATCTTGAGTGATGATCTATTTGATTACTGGCAAATTGCTGTTACAGAACCCAAGAAACGGTTAGCATACGCCTTTACAATCATAGGAGTAGATGGTACGCATATTATTTATACTGATCGTGGTTTCATTGATCCTGATGATAAGAAACAGTTGGAGGACATGAATACTTACTTCCGAATGCCCTTCTTCCAAGAAATTGATGCCTTTTATGCTCCTGAGTGGGTCAAGAAAACAATTTGGTATCAGATTTTTCCTGAAAGATTTGCTAACGGTGATAAGACAAACGATCCTGCAAGTACAAAAGCATGGGATCCAGATACTAGGCCTGGACGGCAAGACTTTTACGGTGGTGACCTTCAAGGAGTACTTGACCACCTCGATCATCTACAGAAGCTAGGAGTTAATGGAATTTACTTTAATCCGCTATTTAAGGCACCGTCAAATCATAAATACGATACGGAAGACTATTACCAAATTGATCCTCATTTTGGTGATGCTAGGCTTTTCAAAAAAGTCGTTAGGGAGGCTCATAAAAGAGGAATCCGGGTGATGCTTGATGCAGTCTTTAACCACATTGGCGATAAGTCGCCGCAGTGGCAAGATGTCCTCAAAAACGGTAAGGATTCAAGGTACAGTGGCTGGTTTCACATAAATAAGTTTCCAGCTACTTATACCCAGACGGATAATTTTGAGTTTACACCAGATGCAACATATGACACGTTTGACTATACGCCTCATATGCCAAAATTGAATACAGCTAGTCAAGAAGTTCAAGACTACCTGTTAGGAATTGCAAAGTATTGGGTAGAGAATTTTGATATCGATGCTTGGCGATTAGATGTTGCAAATGAGATTGACCACCACTTCTGGCGGCGGTTCCACCAAGAAATGGTTGCCCTGAAACCGGATTTCTATATTCTTGGTGAGATTTGGCACACTTCACAGGCTTGGCTTAATGGGGATGAATTTAGTGGGGTTATGAATTACAGCTATACTACGGCGATTTTGCACCACTTCATTAATCATGAACTGAGCAGTAATCAGATGATTGAACAGTTGAGCACGCAACTGATGAAGTATCGTGATCAAACTAATCAGATGATGTTTAATGTTCTTGATTCACACGATACAGCACGGATAATGACTCTAGCCCATAATAATGTTGACCTAGTTCAACAGACCTTTGCATTTACTTTTCTGCAGCCTGGTGTCCCATCCATTTATTATGGAACCGAATACGGAATGACTGGTGAAAATGATCCTGACTGTCGTAAACCGATGAACTGGCACCCCGATGGTAAGGCAAAGCAAATTTTTGCCTTCTTCCAGCAGTTAAACGAGTTACGTCGCCAAAACTGGCAATTACTTTCTGAGGGGGAATTAAGCTTACAGGTACTTAAAAACGGCTTGATTGAGGTTCGACGACAGTTTAATGGCCGTGAACTGGTTGGACTGTTTAATACAAGCAATCAAACTGTTACAATTGATGGTAACGGACAAGAAGTCCTCAGTCAAAATTATGAGGGTCGACAGCTTACTCAGGATGGTTTCTTAATTTATCGGAAATAAAACTAGAGGCTGAGAAGAAACTTTGTTTTTTCTCAGCCTCTGGACCTACTCAGCCGGCGCGATTGCCAGCAACGTTTAGAACACTACCAATGCCGCTTCTTCAGGCTATCAAGCTGCCGGTAACTGGTACGGTGTCTTAGCTGCCGTTCAATCAATCGCTGCGGTTATCTGGTCATATGTCTTGGCTAAAATGCCAAACAACCACCACAAGTTGGGCTACTCAATTAGTTTGGCCCTTGGTGCAGTTGGATTTATCTCCGTATTCTTCATTCACACTCAATACATTTTGATTCTGTCATTTATCTTAGTTGGAATGGCTTGGGCATCGATGAACACCTACCCATTAACCATGGTTACCAACACCTTGTCTGGTGAACATATGGGGACTTATCTTGGCCTGTTCAACGGTTCAATCTGTCTGCCACAAATTGTTGCCTCACTTGCCAGCTTCGGCTTATTCCCATTATTGGGTAACGCACAGCCTAACATGTTCCTGTTAGCTGGGATCATCATGGCCCTTGGTGCAGCCTCAGTTGGATTCATTAAAGAAACTGATAAAGCTTAGAAAGGATGTTAACTTATGAAAAGAACTTTTGAAGTCGCTCCTTGGAATATTGTGACCCACGACTTTAACCCGGAAGACAAACGACTCCAGGAATCCATGACCAGCTTGGGAAATGGATACATGGGGATGCGTGGCTTCTTCGAAGAAGACTACAGCGATGACACCCTCAACGGGATTTACCTCGGTGGTGTCTGGTATCCGGACAAGACCCGGGTTGGCTGGTGGAAGAACGGTTATCCCGATTACTTCGGCAAGGTTGTCAACGCCGTTAATTTCATTAAAATGCACGTTAAGATTAATGGCGAAGTCATTGACCTAGCGAAAGACCAGTTCAGCGATTTCGAGCTCAACCTTGATATGAAAAAGGCTTTGTTAACCCGCTCATTTACGGTAACCAAGGGTGATGACAAAGTAGCTGTCAAATTTGAACGTTTCTTGAGCGTTGCCCAGCAGGAACTGTCCGTTCAGCGGGTGACTGTCCAAAACGTTGGCTCAAATAAAGTGGACCTCGTGATTGATTCTGCAATCGACGGCGACGTTAAGAACGAGGATGCCAACTACGACGAACGTTTCTGGGAAGTTCTCTCAACTGAGCAGGGAACTGATTCGGGCAACGTCTTAGCCGAAACGACCCCTAATCCATTTGGGACGCCACGGTTTACTTCGGGAATGGAAATGCGCAATGTCACTGACTTGACTGCTGAAAAAGTAGCTCAACCCAGTGAAAAAGAAGTGGTCAACGAATTCTTCGGTGTCTTGGCACCCAACGAATCCGCTCAACTTGAAAAGCGCGTGATCGTTGTGACCTCACGGGATTACGACACTCAAGCCGCTTTAACCGATGCCATGCATCGATTAAGTGACCAAGTTGCCGGCCAATCATACGATGATTTGCTGACGGCTCACGAGCAAGTTTGGGCCGACCGCTGGAACAAATCCGACATTGTCATTGATGGGGATACCGAAGCCCAGCAAGGAATTCGGTTCAACTTATTCCAGCTGTTCTCAACCTACTATGGTGAAGATTCACGTTTGAACATCGGCCCGAAAGGCTTCACTGGCGAGAAGTACGGTGGTGCAACCTACTGGGATACCGAGGCCTTCGCAGTGCCCGTCTACTTGGGCATTACCGATCCTAAGGTAACCCGCAACCTCTTGATGTATCGTTACAAGCAGTTGGACGGTGCGTACCATAACGCCAAACAGCAGGGACTCAAGGGTGCCCTGTTCCCAATGGTCACTTTTGACGGAATCGAGTGTCATAATGAATGGGAAATTACTTTTGAGGAAATTCACCGAAATGGCGATATTGCTTTTGCCATTTACAATTACACCCGTTACACTGGCGACACTTCGTATGTTCTAAACGAAGGTTCAAAAGTCTTGACCGAAATTTCCCGTTTCTGGGCAGACCGGGTTCACTACAGCCAGCGAAACAAGAATTACATGATTCATGGCGTGACTGGCCCTGATGAGTATGAAAACAACGTTGATAATAACTGGTATACCAACATTCTGGCCCAGTGGACGTTGAAATACACGCTTCAGATTATTAAGGAAGTTTCACCCGAACAAGCTAAGAAGCTGAATGTTAGTGAAGATGAAAAGAAGCATTGGCAAGACATTGTCGACAACATGTATCTGCCATATGACAAAGATCTCAACATCTTCGTTCAACACGATGGCTTCCTCGATAAAGATCTCAAGCCGGTATCAGAAATTCCTGCAGATCAATTACCATTGAACCAGAACTGGTCATGGGACAAGATTTTGCGCTCCCCTTACATTAAGCAGGGGGATGTACTGCAGGGTATCTGGGACTTCATTGATGACTTTACACCGGAACAGAAGAAATCCAACTTTGATTTCTATGAGCAATACACCGTGCATGAGTCAAGCTTGTCACCTGCCATTTACTCCGTGTTGGCTGCTGACCTTCACTATGAAGAAAAAGCCGTTGAACTTTATGAACGAACAGCACGACTTGATCTGGACAACTACAACAACGATACTGTTGATGGCCTGCACATTACGGCGATGACCGGCGGCTGGATTGCGGTGGTTCAAGGATTCGCTGGGATGCGGGTTCGCGACGGCAAGTTGCATTACGCACCATTCCTGCCGAAGAAATGGTCACACTATTCATTTAGACAAGTCTTCCGTGATCGTTTAATTGAAGTCGACGTTGATCAGGATGGTTCCCACTTCAAGTTAATTGATGGCGAACCAATTACGATTGATGTTGCCGGTAAGCCTGTTGAATTGAGTAAGTAATAAGCATGATGATGAGCGAGGAATCGCTCATTTGCTGTATAGCAGGAAAGGATATCATGAAAGTAGTGGAGAAGGATTTTGGGCAATTACCTGACGGAAAAGTCGTGACGGCGTTTACCCTAGAAAATATCAAGCACACACAGATTACTGCAATTTCATACGGGGCAACTTGGCAATCGTTTTCCGTTGAACGTGATGGTGTCAAACAAGAATTGTTAGTCCAATTTGATGATTTAGCCGCGTATTTAGATAATCCATTCCATTTTGGAAATACAATTGGTCGTGTTGGTGGTCGTCTATCAAAAACTGATTATGATATTAATGGGGCACATTTTACATTAACGCCAAATGATCATGGCAATGTTTTACACTCTGGCATTAATGGCTTTGATGCGGTTAATTGGCACGGTGAAGCAAGAAATTTGGGTACAGCGGCGGAAATTAATTTCACACGTACTTTTGATGATGAATTCGCCGGACAATTAGCTGCCCAAGTGACCTATCGATTGGACGATGAAGATCGTTTAGACATTATATTTAGTGGCGTTTCAACCGAGAATACATTGTTCAATCCAATGACGCATGTCTACTTTAATTTAGTTGGTAAGGATCAAGATATCAGTCAGCATAAATTACAAATTGCATCACGTCAACATCTTGAAGTTGATAATCACATGATTCCAACCGGTAACGTGATTGATAATCAAAATACAAAATTTGATTTTGCACATTTGCATGCCTTGGGACAAGAGCATTACGATGATGCTTGGGTATTAGATCCCAGCCGTCAAGGGGAGGGAGTAGGACTAACTTCACCCGATGAAAGTTTGACCTTGACAGTGGATTCAGATCGCAATGGTGTGGTTGTATTCACTGCCAATCCTGACGATAGCAGTGACATTAAAACAGCGCTTGCTATTGAGATGCAGACCTTGCCTGATGCGGTTAATCATGAAGGCTTTGGTGATATTGTTTTGCCAGCAAATGAAACAAAAACATATACTGTAACTTACCAAATTAAAAAAAGCGAGGATAAATAAAAATGGCTAAATTTTCAGATATTAAAGGTTTTGCCTTTGATTTAGATGGCGTTATTGCTGACACGGCGCGCTTTCATGGTGAAGCTTGGCATCAAATAGCTGATGAGGTTGGCACAACTTGGACACCAGAATTGGCTGAAGGTTTGAAGGGCATCAGTCGCATGGCTTCCTTGCAAATGATTTTGGATGCTGGGGATCATGCCGATGATTTTTCTCAAGCAGATAAAGAAGCATTAGCAGAAAAGAAAAATCATAATTATCAACAACTCATTTCAACATTGACTGAAGATGATATTTTGCCTGGCATGAAAGATTTCATTCAATCAGCTAAGGCAGCTGGCTATACAATGTCGGTGGCATCAGCTTCTAAAAACGCACCAATGATTCTAGATCATTTGGGATTGACCGAATATTTTGTTGGCATTGTTGATCCCGCCACTTTGACAAAGGGGAAACCTGATCCTGAAATCTTCGTTCGTGCTGCGGAAGTCTTACATTTAGATCCAGAAAATGTCATTGGATTAGAAGATTCAGCTGCTGGAATTTCCTCAATCAATGGCGCAGGTGAAACATCACTAGCAGTTGGTATTTCAGATGTGTTGTCAGGAGCGGATCTGAATTTTGAGTCTACTTCAGAAGTGACATTAGCAAATATTGAAGCTAAAATGCAATAGATAACTAAAAAGAGTGTCAGTACATAAAAACACTGACACTCTTTTGTTGTTTTAATTAACATTTGCCACCGTATTGCCCTGCTTGAGTGTGATATCGGTAAAAGTTACGGTATGCGTTGTTGTATGTGATCAACGAGAGCCGTAATAGCTAATTCATCCATCTGTGTAAATTTTTACTGCACAGGTGCTAAAATAGGACGTGCTAATTGGGTTAATTCTGTCCAATCGATGATCACAATTGATAGATTCTCAGAGACAGAAATGCCAACACCTTTTGCACCATTTAGTAATCGAATACTGCTGATGTCTGCTGAGCCAATTGCAGTCGTGAAAGGTTGAGGATTCCCAAATATTTTGGAAGCATACTGATATTTAGTAACCACAGAAAACATCACAGGAAGCATTCCCCATGAATGAACTTACCACAGAAATTATCGCTGCACTATCCCAAAAGCAAGATTTGGACGAAGTTTTTCGTCACCACCTCGAAATTGCAACAGAACCACTAAAGGTATTGAGGAATTCACCCATATCTTTTTAGAAAATATCAATTAAGAATTTGAATGAAATATGTTCCAACTATGCAATGCAGGCTGTACGATATTGATTATCTAACGACATCCAGATAACTCTAAACAAAAAATTTAAATATGAGTCTTAGGCCATTAGGGCATAACGATGCGGTCTTGTATGCTTACGGAAGTTTTCTAAATCAGGTTGTATTAACGCAAATTGCGCTCGAGAAATATTGCTTGGATAATCTGGCATGACAAAATCCTCAGTCCGTTTTCCACAATTCTATCAGATTCAGCAGATACTAGACGGATTCTAAGAGGCATTTCACCATACTAACAAGAAAACCAAAAATTCCCAGATCATTAATTTAATATATCGTATCAAACCACGCCTGGAATATTATCTAGGCGTTTTTTTAATGTCATGGTATTTTCTGGCAGAAAGGTTGCATTATTGTGACTACAGTTATAAACTAATAAGTGTTAAGAGGCTACAAACGTAAACTTAGAATTCAATTAATGGAGGAAGCCAATTGAAGGATGCAAAGAATGTAACCATCACCGATTCTGAATGGATGGTTATGAGAGCAATTTGGACAATGGGACATGCGACTAGTCGTGAACTAATCGATGCTATGAACGAATTAGAAGGCTGGTCAGCTTCAACAACCAAAACGCTACTTCACAGGTTGATTCAAAAACAGGCGGTTGCGCAGCATGGCGGCAGTCGACCATTCACGTATAAGCCGGTTGTTGGCGAGAAGGAATCAATGGCGGCAGCGGCAGATGATTTGTTTGACCATATGTGTGCGATGCGGGCTGGTTCAACAATTGCCGGCGTTATTCAGTCAAGGGAACTCTCACGGGCGGATATTGCGAACTTACAGGCGATTCTAGCTGAAAAGGCCAAAACAGCGCCCGAGGAAGTTCAGTGTAACTGCTTGCCAGGTGATCAAACGTGTTAAGACTGTGGTGTTCTGTTTACTTTTAGGATTGCTGCACAAAAATCCAGAATCTGGGATTTCTGATGGCGGAAACTTATGAATTTTTGTCGTAATTCTCATTCATATAGTGGCATGGTGCTCCGCAAAGCAGAAGCCTAAATATAAGAACCTGGTGGAAAAATCCCGAGCCCGGGGATTTCCACACAAGGAACTTATATTCCGGCTTCTAACCGCTTTGCTACGCACACTTATTTTTAAGGGGTCGATAATCATGGCAAATAAAGAGGACCATATGAACATGAAAAACATGAGTGCTAAGAATATGGAAAATAATGAATCAAATATGAGTCATATGGATCATGATGACATGAAAATGGATCACGATATGACCGAAACGGATCATAATCAAATGAACATGGACCACGATATGGCCGAAATGGATCATGGTCAAATGAACATGGATCACGAAACTATGAATATGAGTGGGATGAATCACGGTGATATGGATATGGCTGGGACCGACATGATGATGCACGGTGGCTCAATGATGCATATGGGGAATTTGAAAGTTAAATTTTGGGTCTCCGTTGTCTTAGCGATTCCAGTTTTACTGTTAGCACCAATCATGGGTTTAAACGTTTCCATCCTTAGTTTCAGTTCACCGCTAATTGTTGGCATTATCATCGTTTTGTTTGATACAGCACTTTACTTTTATGGCGGAATGCCATTTTTAAAGGGGGCTAAATCGGAAATTCAGGATAAATCTCCTGAAATGATGACGCTAGTAACCCTTGGAATTTCCGTTTCGTATTTCTACAGTTTGTACGCATTTATTGCCAACAACTTCTTGAACCCGGCAAATCATGTAATGGATTTTTCGTTCGAACTTGCAACCCTGATTTTAATTATGCTTCTAGGACACTGGATTGAAATGAATGCATTGATGGGGGCTGGGGATGCCTTACAAAAGATGGCGGCCCTGTTGCCTAAGACGGCCCATCTAGTTACAGATAATGGTGAAACAAAAGAAGTGCCAGTATCTGATTTAAAAGTTGGTCAAGCTTTCCAAGTGCGTTCAGGTGAGAGTATTCCAGCCGATGGTGTTATTACGGCTGGGGAGTCGACCGTGAATGAAGCACTGGTAACCGGTGAATCTGCTGCCGTTATCAAGAACGTTGGCGATAAGGTCATTGGTGGTGCAATTAACAATAACGGGACGCTAACGGTTAAAATTAGTGGTACTGGTGACTCCGGCTATCTTTCTCAAGTAATGAAAATGGTTCAAAATGCCCAGCAAGCTAAATCTAAAGCAGAAGATAAAGCTGATTTAGTTGCCAAGTATCTATTTTACGCGGCATTGGGTGTTGGGATTATTGCTTTCTTTGCCTGGTTACCCCAGGGATTGGCGACTGCAATGACGATCATGGTGACCGTCTTCGTGATTGCTTGCCCGCATGCATTAGGATTAGCGATTCCATTAGTGGTTTCTCGTTCTACTACGATTGGCGCTCAAAATGGGCTATTAGTTCGAAATCGCCAAGCCATTGAAGCAAGTCAACATGTTAGCCACGTTCTCTTGGATAAAACTGGCACGTTAACAGAAGGTAAATTTACGGTGAATGCATTGATTCCAAATGATGGGATTGACGAAACAACGTTATTAAGCCGACTGGCCGCCCTTGAAAATAATTCGACTCATCCGCTGGCCCAAGCAATCATTACTGAAGCCCAAGCGAAGGACATTGAAGTCGTTGCGGCTGAAAAGTCTCAAAATATTCCGGGCGTTGGTATTTCCGGTAATGTTGATGGCACTGACTATACGATTGTTAATGGTAACTATTTAACGAAGCAAGGGATCAGGTTTGACGAGGCCGCTGCTGATAAATGGGCTGCTAAGGGTAATTCCGTCAGCTTCCTATTGCAGGGCACCCAAGTTCAAGGAATGGTTGCTGAAGGCGACACCATCAAAGCGGGTGCTAAGGAATTAATTAGTGGTCTTCAGAGGCGAGGAATTACCCCCGTAATGCTCACTGGCGATAATCCAAAAGCCGCGGAACACGTTGCTAACTTACTAGGATTGACTGAATTCCATGCAGGCCTATTACCAGATGATAAGCAAAAGATTATTGCTGATTATCAAGCAAAGGGCAATCACGTCATCATGGTTGGTGACGGCGTAAATGACGCACCAAGTCTTGCCGCGGCCGATATTGGAATTGCAATTGGCGCCGGAACCGATGTTGCCATTGATTCCGCTGATGTTGTGTTGGTTAAATCAGAACCCAGCGATATTTTACATTTTCTTGATTTGGCTAAAATCACAAATCGGAAAATGGTTCAAAATCTCTGGTGGGGAGCAGGCTACAATATTGTCGCAATTCCACTCGCTGCCGGTGTGTTGTCATTTATTGGAATCATTCTAGACCCAGCCGTTGGTGCTGCGGTCATGGCGATGTCGACAATTATCGTGGCAATTAATGCGATGGGATTGACTGGTGAAAAGATTAAAAACGTGTAATTAAGTGATGACAAAAACTTATTATAGAAACAAAGCAAAAGGAAGTGAAACTATGTCACAATGGATTCTGATAGCCCTTTTTCTTCTAGCACACCCACTCATGATGCTATTTATGCACAAGGGTATGCACGGTGGCTCTGGTAGTATGGGCGGCTGTGGAAACAACACTCAACAAAATTCCAATAATACTGAAAAACCACGTAAAAAAGTCAATTAACTTGGGGGTATATATTATATGAAAATATTAACTGGTAGTCGCGGTGATGAGGTCCATGAACACCTTTACGAAAATGGTCAAAGACGGGTTGGTCATCGTATACTAAAGAAAAATACAGTGACAAACAACGGAGAATTTCACCCTGTACCTGGAAATATAGTTCTCA
Source organism: Furfurilactobacillus rossiae DSM 15814 (assembly GCF_000428925.1). Lineage (GTDB taxonomy): Bacteria > Bacillota > Bacilli > Lactobacillales > Lactobacillaceae > Furfurilactobacillus > Furfurilactobacillus rossiae. Next base: position 18,716 of record NZ_AUAW01000027.1, read on the forward strand.
TTCCCTTAAAAGGGACGGTGAAACTGACCACACCAGATCAAGAATGTACAATCAAAAATGGTCAACTTGCAATACTTGGACCAACTGATAGTTTTTACTTAACTGCAATTGATGATGTTGAATTTGTCGGTGTTGTTGATATTAAATAGCTCAAAAAGAGTGTCACATGGCACTCTTTTTTATATATGCTGGCTTCTCCATATTTACGACACATATGACTGTTTTAATAAAGTGTATTTCAAAAAAATGGAGGAGACAAAGTTGAAATTAACGCAGAGAAATATGCCTACTTTAGTTACCGCACTAACATTAACAGATGTTACACTCTCCACTGGAAAAAAACTGCGGTTATGTCCGTATAATTGGTGTAAATTCTAAATAGGACTTTGTGAAATCTGAAAGGAACTTCATTATGCCAAAGGTTGAATTAAATTTAGAAGATGACGAATTAAAGGAACTATTACTAGGTGATCGGGATAAGGCCATGCAATCAATTATGACCAAGATCCTTGACGAAATTCTTAAGTCCGAAGCGACTGAGCAGATTAAAGCTAAGGCTTATGAACGTTCGGATGAACGAACCAATTCACGGCATGGTTATCGGGTTCGTCAGCTTACCACCCGCGTAGGGTCTCTAGAACTACACGTTCCTAAACTCCGTCATGGCAATTTTTCAACACAGCTGTTCAAACGCTACCAGCGTAGTGAGCAGGCCTTTGATTTGGCATTAATGGAAATGGTAATCCAAGGTGTTTCAACACGTAAAGTAGCTGAGATTACTAAGAAGTTATGTGGGACAGCCTTTTCTAAAAGTACGGTCTCGGCTTTATGCAATAATTTGGACGACCAAGTGCTGGATTTTAACCGACGTCCCCTTACGCAAAAGTATGCTTTTGTGTATGCCGATGCAATTTTATTTAAGGTACACCGTGGTCACGTTGTGACAAGTAATAGCTTACTTGTTGCGATTGGAATCGACCCTAGCGGTCGTCGAGAAGTGCTCGGTTTTGATATCGGTGATAGTGAATCAAAAGCTGCATGGATGGACTTCTTTAGTGAACTTAAACAGCGGGGCCTTACCAACGTTGATATGTTTGTTTCAGACGCTCATTGTGGCTTAAAGGATGCAATCACTACGCAATTTCAGGGTAGCCTTTGGCAGAGATGTCAATTTCATTTTAGTAATGACTGTACAAGTATTCTGGCACTCAAGGATCGTAAAGAAGTTGCTAACCGACTCAAAGATTTATTTAGGCGAATTGTAGAATGAGGTTAGCCAGTCATTGGCAAGATGACGGGAAAAGGGATCACGAGCTTGATTGGGGAAAGTCAGAAGGTAATGAACTTCAATGGTAAGCCAAGGTGATATATTTTATGTTAACTTTAATCCAAGCCGTGGTCATGAACAGAATTGGAATCAAACAATGTGGTTCCGATGAAGAATTGGCCGCAATTGTTGAAAAGGCGCCTAAAGATTTTCTCGTTTACACGGGCGAAGATGCTCAGAGCTTGACCACCCTCGTCTTGGGTGGTCAGGGAACGATTTCAGTGGCGAGTCATTTATTTGGAAATGAAATGGCGACGATGCGCCGCGCCTTGAACCACGGCGATATCACCCAAGCAGGGCAAATTCAACGACGTTTAATGCCGAAGATGGCAGCACTATTCACACAACCCTCACCGGCACCCGTCAAAGCGGCGCTGAACGCCCAACACTGGTTAGTCGGAAGCACGCGCCTACCAATTTTACCGTTAACCACCAATGAACAAAGTCAACTACTCAACAGCTTAAAATAATGCAGAACGGTTGGTAGTACCTGGCAAAAGCGCGTATACTGAAACTAAAATAATTAGGAAAGTGGTGACCATGATGTGCGGTTGGGCTTTTACTGGCGGTATGCCCTTTATGTGGATGGGTGGCGGCTTGGGCATTATCAGCTTACTGATTCTGTTAGCCGTTGGTGCTTACTTTTTAGGGACACGTTCACGCCATCACGATTAAAGTTCTCATTGGGATAATCAAAAAAGACTTTCAAGGCACGGCTTGATAAAGTGAACCCTTAAAATTAGACAACTTTATTAAGCTGCTTTCTGGACGGTAAGTTCCCGGTATTTTACCGGGGACTTGCCGTCCAGTTTTGTTTTGATGCGCCGATGATTGTAGAAGTCTATCCATTCGTTCATAGCTTCGATAAGCGCTGTTTTGGTCTCAAAATGTTCATCCATAACCTCGACTTTCATAATGTGAAAAAACGACTCCATGGCGGCGTTGTCGAGACAAGTGGCTTTACGTGACATACTCTGAAAAACATGGTGCTCTTTAAGCGTGTTTTGCCAGTGGCGATGCTGATACTGAAATCCTTGGTCAGTATGGACAGTCGGCCGATAATCTAACACCGGTATTCGATTTAGGGCTTCTTGCAAAGGTTTTAAAGCGAATTCAACGGTCGGGTGGTCACTGATATTGACAGGGGACCACATTCTTGGTTTTCTTTAAACAATGTGGATACAATACGAAATTAGAAAGTAGCATCAAAAACGGCCATTAGGGTATACTCTAGTGGCCGTTTTTAATTTCGTGATGTAACTAGATTTATAGATGTTCATTAGGAGTTTCCAAATTAGACCCTGTAACAGGAATAATAGAAAATGGCAGTGACACAACTTAACAGTTGTGGCCTCTTTTTTGATGCTGTATAATTAAAGGGTTAGAACCGTGTCATTACTTAATGACATAAGTCAGGAGATAAAAGAATGAAATATGGCTATGCGCGAGTCAGTACCACTGATCAAAAATTAGAAAATCAAATTGAGTTACTAAAATTGGCGGGAGCAGAAAAAGTCTTTCAAGAAAAATTTACTGGGACGACAACTGAACGACCAGAGTTTCAAAAACTATTGCAAGCTCTAAAAACAGATGATACTTTAATTGTGACTAAGTTGGATCGGTTTGCGCGGAATACACGTGAGGCTTTAACTATCATCCAAGAGCTGTTTAACCGGAACATCAAAGTTAATATTTTGAACATGGGATTAATTGATAATACACCAACTGGCCAGCTCATTTTCACAATATTCAGTGCTTTTGCGCAGTTTGAACGGGATATGATTGTCACGCGCACACAAGAAGGCAAGTTGTATGCCAAACAACATGATCCGTTATTTCGGGAGGGTCGACCGAAAACTTATTCTGATGAACAGATCAGATTTGCCTACGAATTACGAAAACAGGGCATGACCTATAAAATGATTGAACGAAAGACGGGGATTAGTAAACGCACGCAACAGCGACGATTTAAATTAGTTAAAAACAATATATTTTAAAACTGTTTACACCATACCAAAAGGGGCTTCGAATACGAGGCCCCTTTTAGATTTAGCTAGTAATCCGTATTAAAGTTAACAGCTAGCTCCCAGTTCAACTTTTTAATGGCTTGCGATCTGTCAACAAAGCAATCGGCGACAGAATCAAAACAATCACCGCTCCTACTAAGTAGGTATAACTGAAGGCCTGACTGAGTTGTCGATTCTTAGTATGCTTAATTTTTCTCAAAGCTGTCGTTAAAGCTTCTTTTTGTGCCAATTGTTTGAGACCTACTAACAATTTTTTCTGACCCTGGCTTATTTTCTGATTACCCAAATTAATTTTTTGAGAAGCTACTGATAGTTTAGATATAGCGGTATTTTGATTTTCTAACTTGGTTAAGGTAAGTGCTAGTTGCTGGTTGCCCGCTTTTAAGTTGTCAGTAGCTAGTGCTAACTTCTTCTGGGCTTGATAGACCTGGTGAAGATCGGTTCCCTTTTGGGGCTGTGGTAAATCAACTTGAGATTTGGCCGCTTGTTTAAGGGCACGTCTTAGGTTCGTCTGTTTGTTTTTAGTTGTTAATTTGGCTGATCCAGTAGTGGAAAATAGGCTATTCAATTGTTGATGAGCCACTTTATTTACTTTGGGTGATAATTGCTGTCGATCAACAATTTGAATGGCATCTTGATGAATATGCTGCTTAGCTGTATTGACATTATTATCAAGGACCGTTACTAGAATTGCAATTCCTAAACAGGTGCCAATTTGACGTGCTGCGTTAACAATTCCCGAACCAATCCCACTTTTATTTTTTGGCAAATGCTTAACTGAGGCCACTAACGAAACCGAAGAGAACCCAAAACCAACACCGTTAATCACCAGAAAAGTAATGATAACAGCTTTAGGCGTTGTGGTGGTGATAAACGACAAGAGCAGTAAACTAGCTGCCATGACTAAGAGGCCAATTAAAGTAACCGGAACTGCGCCAACTTGATCAAATAGCTTAGTTCCTAAAGGCATCGCCACCATGATTGTTAAAGAAACTGGAATAATAATTAGGGCTGCATGTAACGCTGTATCGTTCAGAACGTCTTGTAAAAAGTAATTTAAAATCAAGGTGGGGCTAACTAATGCAAAGCCGGTTAAAAAGTAAACTAAACTAGAAGCAGTGAGAGTTTTTTCACGAAACAAATCTAATTCAAGTAGCGGGTGTTTGACTTTACTTTCGATAAAGATGAACAATCCAATAGCTAATACGCCGCCAATGAGTGTTCCTAAGATGATGCCCGACTGCCAACCATATTGGCGGCCTTCTAGTAGGCCAAAGGTTAAACCACCCAAGCCTAGTGTTAAAAGAATCGTTCCTGGTAAATCAATTCTCCCCGCCAAGGATTCGTCATATGATTCCCTTACCCCCATAGCAACAATTAGAAAGGCTACGATGGTTAAGGGGACATTAATGCCGAATACCCAGCGCCAAGAAGCATATTCAATAATCACACCACCAATCGGTGGCCCCCCGGCAGCGGCTAAAGCCGTTACCGCGCCCACAACGCTAGCAATTTTGGACATATGCGCTTTGCCAAATATTTCAATTCCCATTGGTAAGACAATCGGGGTGATAATGGCACCGCCTAATCCTTGAAAAAATCGAAAAGCAATCAATTCTGGTAACGATGTTGCCAGCATACAAGCCGCTGAAAAGCCACCAAATAAGGCTAATCCTAATAACATAATTTTTTTACGACCATAACGATCAGCAATCTTTGAACCAGTGATCATAAACACGGCTAAGGCTAACGTATAGATGGTGGCAACCCAACTTGTATCAGTTAGACTGGCATTAAAATGGGTCATAATTTTGGGTAAAGCAATGTTGACGATAGTACTGTCTAAGGTGCCCATAAACATCGCAATGGTTAACCCGATAAAACTGATAATTTTAGTAGCTTTTGACATCTATCAAGCGCTCCTTTCGGTAACAGATGAATATAAAGGAAACATTTGTTACCTTTATTTGCGACTTTTAGTATAATTAGTCCTAAACATTAAAACAATCCTTATTGGCTAAGTGCTACAGATTGCTATAATTTGTTACCGATAGTAGAGGAGATGTTAATAAAATGAACGGAAAGCAGCGTATGGTTGAGCAGTCTAAGCAATGGTTATGTGACGCCCTTATAAATTTAATGACGAAAGAGAATTTTCAGGATATTTCTATTACTGAAATTGCCCAAACCGCTGAATTATCACGAAAAACGTTCTATCATTCTTTTAAAAATAAAGAAGCGGTTATTAATTACCTGTGTGATCAGTTGTTCGATCAGTACTTTGAACAATTGCTCCAACAGAAACCGCAGGTAGGGGAAATGATGCTAAAAACTACTTTTGACATTTTTTTAAATTTTTGGTGGCAAAAACGAGATTTAATTCAATTATTGATCCGACAAGGCTTATTTGATCACATGAATGAAATTTGGCAGCAAAAAGCAATCCCCCGTTATCAACAGTTTGCGGCTCCCTGGCATGTTCAGGGCACTCCTACCCAAGTGAATTATGTGATGGCTTTTCAACTAGGTGGTTTTACCAATATTCTACGTGTCTGGTTAGGCCAAGGTAATCCTGAGCCACCAGAACAAATTAAGGACGTGATGTTGTTGGCTGCTCGCCAATTAGCAGATAGTCTGCATACAGACTAGACATAATTACAACAAACGATCTCTAGTTAAAATTGCTCTATTCCTAATGAATTCAGCATCTTTAACATCAACCATTACTAGGTCCGATCGCAACCATAATGTGATATTTGATGTACTAACTGAAATTATCTATGTACTTATTAGATTATTCCAGTAAAACAATGGCCTACAAGGTGACTGTTGAAAAGACAGACATAAAAAACAATCGACTTAAAAATCACGTCATTGCATATCATAGCATGATATGATATGATAGTGAATAAGGAGGAACACTATGAAAATAATTACTTTTTCTGCTATTAAAGGTGGGGTTGGTAAAACAACCTTAACCTTTAATTATGGTGAATGGTTGTCTTGCAAGGGATATAATGTTTTGCTGATTGATAGCGACCATCAATGTAGCCTAACTCAAACCTATGATATTTATAAAGACCATGGAACCTTATCTGATATTTTTACAAAAGACAGTGAAAAAGCAGAAATTATTGAATTACACAAGAACTTATCAATTATTCCTGCTTCTATGAATTTGGATACAATCAACAATGATCTTCAAACGAGAGCCAATAAGGAATTATTAATGTATATGTGGTTCTCCGACAACTATGATAAATTGAAAGATTTTGATTATGTACTAATAGATACACACCCAGACTTTTCAACAATTACACAGAACATGATTGTTATTTCAGATTTCGTGTTCAGCCCAATTGAACCAAGTGAATATGGTTTTATTTCAAAAAGTAATTTGGAATTGCGAATGGAGCAATTGAAACAAGATGTAATAAATGTTGAAAATCGGAAAAGTTTTGTAACAGCAGAGCTTAAATTTATTGGGAACAGAATAAAGCATAATACTAAATCTTCACATGAATTTGTAGAGCAAATGGAAAAAGATCCACGAACAATCGCGTTAATTCCAGAGAGAGAAATATTTAATAAAACAACACTTAATCATGAACCATTGATTAATATGGAAAAAGAAAATAATTCAACGCAAAAAACAAGAGAATTTTTTGATAATATTGACAATATCTTTGATACTTTTACTAGACAATGATCATATCATGATGTGACATGCTATGATATGGAAAGGATTAACATTATGGCATTTGAAGATAAAATGAACCAACTAAAAAAAAGTATGAACAGCAGCTCATTAACAAATGAAGATCCTGCACCCAGAATTTCAAAGTCCTATACTTTAAAACAAAACATTGCTAACGAATTAGCAATACGCGCTAAAGAAAAAGAGTTAACAGCTTCAAGATATTTAGAACAGTTGTTGAAAAAAGAGTTTAATCTGTAGTTTTAGAACATTCACCATAAGGAAACTCTTGTTGGGATTCCAATTAAGGATAGCCAATGGTTATTTCCAGTACAACATTGTTACCAACCGAATGTTGATAGTATATAAGACCAAATAAAGTTGCCGGTAAGTAGGCGCTATGCTAGACTAAGATTAATTTAACAACCGAATACAAAGATCAAGCTAAACAGAAAAAATCCCCGATTCACGAGGAATCAGGGATTTTAGGTTTAGCAAGTAGCTACCATACAGCTACTTAGATTCAGTCGATTTTCACCGCCAAGTTAAAATCGACTGAACATTGTTCTTAATTTGTAGGTTAATTATACCGCAAACCAGTCCTAGAGGACAAGTGAAGGATAGTTAAAAACAAATTAAACTCAATGGACTAAGTAGCTAATTGAAGCTATTTAGTCCATTTTTGTTGTTAGAAACTAAAAAAAGTTGCCGAGTGGGCAACTCACAAACAGACACATGCTGGTGAAAGTACAAAGCCGATCACTACCAATGTTCGCTTTGTACTTCAGTTAGAGCATATCAGATTTGTATTTTAAAGCAAATCAAATGTTTTAGCAACTCTCTTTTGAGACAGTGTGTGCCAAGAAAGGGAGATTTTATTATGGATCAAAAAAATTTCGACTTTTATAAGAGAGACAACGTATATGGAACTTTATTTTTCCAGTTTCCTAAAGTATTGATGTATGGCAATCAATATAAACACCTAAGTAGTGATACTAAACTAGCCTACATGGTCCTCAAAGATCGGCTAGAATATTCACTACGAAATAATTGGGTTGATGAAAATGACAATGTCTATTTTGTCTTTACAAACGAGGAATTAAAACAATTATTCGACTGTTCAAATACAAAAATTGCTAAAATAAAAAAAGAACTCGAGGGAGCTCATTTGTTAATGCAGAAGCGAATGGGTTTTCAGCCAAAAGCGGGTCGTCAACTACCCAATCGGTTGTATTTAGCTGAACTAAAAGTTAATGAAAAAGATGTTTATTTGAGAGAAAAAAGTCAAAATAATTCGCAAACCCTTGATACAAGCAGACTTCCGAAAAACGGAAATCAGCATGATACCGTTGAAACCCTTGATACAAGCAGACTTCCGAAAAACGGAAATCAGCATGATACCGTTGATAATGAGGCTCAAGTCCTTGGTACAAGCAGACTTCCGAAAAACGGTCACGATCTATATAAAGACTCTAAAAACATAGATACTAATAGATACAATATAGATACTCAAAAGTTGGACTTTTCCACATCTCATTTCTCACCAGCTGAAATAGACAAGCAAAACCGTGATTTAGTCACCCATGCTAATGAATTCTTAACTGATGAAGACAGTGGCTTACCAGTTTTCTTAGAACCCGAAGCGGTTCAATTACTTAGCTTTTGGTGCCGAACCCCGCAACAGATGCGTCGGGGTTCTGGTGCAAAGTTTACTCAGGGAGAGTGCATCCTGTATCATGAATTGAAACTGGAGGTTTTCAGATGACTGATCATTTTAAAGGACGGCAA
>NZ_AUAW01000028.1 GCF_000428925.1 Furfurilactobacillus rossiae DSM 15814
AGAACCACTGTTACATACTGACCGTGGTTCTGCGTATACAGCTCGAATCTATGACTTAGAATTACGTCAACATCACATCACACACAGTATGTCTCGTGGTGGTAAACCTATTGATAATGGCGCCATGGAAACCTTTTGGAGTCATATCAAAGATGAATGGTTTGATCTACGACCGGCCGGCACGTTCAAAGAACTTGTCGCCTTAGTCGACGCTGGAATCGACTGGTATAACAATGGTCGTCCGCAAGAAACACTAAACGGCCTGACTCCGAATGAATATCGGAATCAGACCGTTCGCAAAGCAAGTTAATTTATATTATTTCGACTGTTTACTTGACTGGGTCATGTCCATCATCAGGAAGCTCTAAATCTCTCTTTGAATATTGAAATCAGAAAACAAATAACTACTTTGTACCGAACAAACGGTCACCCGCATCCCCTAAACCAGGCATGATATAACCATCTTCATTGAGCTTTTCATCCAATGCAGCCGTGTAAATATCAACTTCTGGATGAGCCTTTTGTAAAGCTTTTACACCTTCTGGGGCTGCTACTAAACACATAAATTTAAAGCTGTGTGCACCACGTTGCTTAAGTGCATCAATGGCCATAATGGCTGAGCCACCAGTAGCTAACATTGGGTCAACAACAAAAATTTGACGTTGGTCAATGTCAGCTGGCATTTTGACGAAATACTCAACGGGCTGTAACGATTCTTCGTCACGATACATCCCAATATGCCCAACTTTAGCAGCAGGGATCAAGTTCAAAAATCCGTCGACCATTCCTAAACCTGCACGTAAAATTGGCACAATAGCGACCTTTTTACCAGCCAACTGTTTCTTTACCGTCTTTTCGATTGGCGTTGTTACTTCGACATCTTCCAACGGCATATCGCGTGAAACCTCGTAAGCCATAAGTGTTGAAATTTCGTTCACAACTTCACGGAAGACTTTCGTGCCTGTATCCCGGTTACGAATTATCGTTAATTTATGTTGAATCAACGGGTGATCAAGAACCTCAAACTTCCCCATCGGATGCCACACTCCCTTTTATTTTCTGAAACTAATTCTAGTCGATTTTAGCTCTGAACGCGAGTGTAATTCTTGATTAATTCACATTAATTGGATGCGCATCTGTTAATTGACGCACCTTAACTGCTACATCGCGGGCAACAGCGGCATCTTCGGGGTGGTGAATGATGGATAGAATCAGTTCTGCAACCTGCTTGCTCTCCGATTCACCAAATCCCCGAGTAGTAATCGCCGGCGTTCCCAATCGTAATCCAGATGTAACGCGTGGACCGGCAGGATCGTTAGGAATTGCTTCTTTATTTGTCGTGATATCGACAGCGTCAAGTAAGTCCTGCAAAGCTGCCCCAGTTAACGACGTACCGGTAAGATCTAGCGTCATTAAGTGATTATCCGTACCGCCAGTCAAAATTTTTACCTGATCATCCTCATTGAATACGCTGGCCATCGCTTGTGCATTCTTAATGACCTGTTCGCCATAAACCTTAAATGCTGGCTGTAAGTCTTCACCCAGCGCAGCTGCTTTACCAGCAATTACGTGTTCCAACGGACCGCCTTGAGTGCCCGGAAAAACGGCTGAATTTAACTTTTTCGCGTATTCAGCCTTGGCCAAAATCAGTCCACCTCGTGGCCCACGAAGTGTTTTGTGAGTGGTTGTCGTGACAACATCTGCATATGGTACTGGACTTGGATGTAACCCAGTTGCCACTAACCCAGCGATGTGAGCCATATCAACCATGAGCTTTGCACCGACTGCATCCGCAATCTCACGAAACTTCTTAAAATCAATGATTCGGCTGTACGCAGACGCGCCTGCAACGATTAATTTGGGATGAACTTCCTGAGCCTGTTTTAAAATGGCATCATAATCCAACCGTTGGCTCTTTGGATCGACATGGTAGCCATAGAAAGTATACGTTTTGCCGCTGAAGTTAACTTTTGAACCGTGAGTTAAGTGACCCCCATCATCCAATGCCATCCCCATCACAACGTCTCCTGGCTTAATGAGCGCCATGTAGGCAGCCATGTTTGCCTGTGAACCGGAATGCGGTTGTACATTAGCGTATTCGGCACCAAAGAGCCGTTTGGCACGATCAATTGCAAGTTGTTCCACGACATCAATATATTCACAACCACCGTAGTAACGGTGACCCGGGTAACCTTCAGCGTACTTGTTGGTTAAAACAGAGCCTTGTGCAGCCCGAACGGCATCTGAAACAATGTTTTCAGACGCAATCAACTCAATGGTATGCTGCTGACGGTTCCCTTCGTTGGTGATTGCTTGCCATAATTCTGGATCTGTGTCTTGATAACTCATCGGCAATTCCTCCTTGACAGGTTCAATAACCCTACGTGATCTGATGGTATTAATTGTTCAAACCATATCTTCATTTTACGCTAATCGGAAATTATCACGCAATCAGATTTGTGACGTCGTGAAGAAAACATTACCAGCAGACTTTTTTAAACGGTTCATGTATGCCAGCCCAAGTCCGCTGGCTGGGAAACCCTCGGCCAGAATATCTTTAATTTCACCTTCGTCGTCAAAATGGCGCAATCCCGCAAATAGTAAATGACTAGCGGTCGTCACATTTTGTCCAAGTTCAAATACTTCTACGTTCGTTGGCAATTGCAATCCTGCCAAACGTTCTTTGGTCGCCATCAACCCTATTTGGACGGGCTGCTGACCAGCCCAGTCTAATGCGGACTGCCAGTCACCATCGTTAACGATGTAAACCTGGGCGGCTGGCGCGTAGTGTTTGTACTTCATTCCAGGAGCTTTCGGTGTCTCTTTAGCACCAACCTTGTGGACTTCCGTCGCAACAGTTTGCTTAATTACCGCTTCGATTTGTTCAGGTGTGACTGCTCCTGGACGCAAAATGGCGGGTTGATCAGTCGACATGTCTAATACCGTCGATTCGACCCCAACCTTGGTTGGACCATCGTCAACGACACCAGCAATCTTGCCGCTCAAATCATGTAACACATGATCAGCCGTGGTAGGACTTGGCTTACCTGACGTGTTAGCAGAAGGTCCCACCATTGGCCGTCCTAAAGCCTTAATTAATGCCAACGTCGTTTTGTTAGCTGGAAAACGAAATGCTGCTGTGTCCAAACCACCCGTCACGGCCTTGGACAATACATTTGGCTTCAACTTAAAAATCATTGTCAACGAACCTGGCCAAAAAGCTGCCATTAATTTTTTAGCAGCCTCCGAGAGTGGTTCTGTTAATGTGGTCACCGTTTCAACGTCGGCTACATGAACAATCAACGGATTGTCACTTGGCCGCCCCTTTGCTTGATACACTTGCTTAACTGCTGTTTCATTTGTTGCATCGGCCCCCAACCCATAAACAGTCTCGGTTGGAAATGCAACCAACTGCCCATCTCGTAATGCCGCGGCAGCAGCTTCAATTTCCTGGTTTGAAAAACGCTTCGTTTCCATGCCCTTACATCCTCCTGTTCTAAAATTCCCGTTCACCGTTGAACACGAATCATTCGATCATGACCGGTAATATCTTGTCGCAATGTCACGTGTGCTTCAGGTAAAGCCGTCTCAAACAAATGTTTGACCGACTTGCCCTGGGCAAAACCAATCTCGAAGTACGCGACGCCCTTGTCTGTTAAGTGGTCGGCCAGTTGTTGCGCAATTCGTTCATAGATTGCTAAACCTTGGTGATCCGCAAATAACGCTTGATGAGGTTCATAATCTAACACATTTTGATCCATCAAAGGTCGCTCATCCTCACTAATATATGGTGGGTTGCTAACAATCAGGTCAAACACCTTATCTTCTACAGGTTGAAACAAATCGCCAACCTGCCAACCGACGTTTGCTCGCAACGACTGTGCGTTTTGCTTGGCAACCTGAATGGCAGAATCGCTAATGTCTGTTCCTGTTACCTGCCAGTGCGGCCGTGCTAATGCCATGCTAATGGCTAATGCGCCGCTACCCGTGCCAATATCCAAGACACGTTTAGCGACATCATCATGATCAGTCAGCACCCAATCAACAAGTTCCTCAGTTTCCTGCCGGGGAATCAATACAGCAGGTGTCACCATAAATGAGTGTCCATAAAACTGAGTCTTGCCGATCACATATTGAGCAGGCTCTCCCTTTGCAATCCGTCGAACAGCCTGCTGATACGTGTCCCACTGAGCCACTGTCAGTGCATCTCTTAAACGCATCAATAACTGGGTTCGCGACCAATTGAACAAATCCATCATAATACTGGCCGCTAAGTTTGGATCATTATTTTTTAACTGTTGGTCAAAACAAGAAGAAGCCCACTGCTGGGCTTCTAAAATAGTTGGTTTATCCACGATTTAACTCATCCATCTTTTCAGCCTGTTCGTTTAAAAGCAAGGCATCAATAATTTCGTCCAACTCGCCGTTCATCACGCGATCCAATTTGTTCAAGGTCAAGTTGATTCGGTGATCCGTAACCCGGTTTTGAGGGAAGTTGTACGTCCGGATTCGTTCCGAACGGTCCCCAGTTCCCACAGCGCTCTTACGTTGCTCGTCGTATTCGCTCTGTTCACGGGAAGCGTAGTAATCGTACACACGCTGTTTCAGAATTTCCATCGCCTTGACACGGTTTTGCTGTTGCGAACGTTGATCCTGCATCGACACAACTACACCGGTCGGAATATGCGTCATTCGAACGGCCGAACTTGTTTTGTTAATGTGCTGACCACCGGCACCGGATGAACGGAACACATCAGTCCGGATGTCCTTTGGGTCTAAGTCGATATCAACATCTTCGTACTCTGGCATCACACCAACAGTCGCGGTACTGGTATGCACACGACCAGCAGATTCTGTTACCGGAACCCGCTGAACCCGGTGCGCGCCGTTTTCAAACTTCAGTTTGGAATAAACTTTATCGCCCGTGATCATCAGGACAATTTCTTTAAAGCCACCCACTTCAGTCGCATTTTCGTCGATGACTTCTACTTGCCAGCCTTGCTTTTCAGCATAACGAGAATACATATTGAATAAGTCCGCGGCAAATAAGCTGGCTTCATCACCACCGGCAGCTCCATGAATTTCCATGATGATGTTCTTGTCATCATTTGGATCCTTAGGTAGCATCAAAACAGTGATTTCCTGTTCCAACTGGGCTTTTTCGTCTTCCAACTCTTTTAGTTCTTCCTTGGTCAGCTCTTCCATGTCAGGATCAAGCTTTTCATGAAGCAAATCATTATCGTCACTGATTTCATCCATCACTTTACGATAACGACGGTACTTTTCAACCGTTTCACGAATACTTCCCTCTTCTTTGGACAGCTTCATAAAGCGATCTGAATCCGCAATGACCTCAGGGTCGCTCATGAGTTCATTAAGTTCCTCATAGCGGTCCGACACGGCCTGCAGTTTATTAAACATTTCATCCATAACTTCTGTCTCCTACTTCGCTCATTCTGTCAGTTTACTTCTGTAAAGGCGGGTTAAAATAATGCTCACGGCACACTGGATAATAACTTTCATTTCCGCCAATCTGGACCTGTTCACCCTCATAAACGGGTTTGTTATCGTGAAAACGGAGATTCATGATTGCCTTTTTGGCACAGAACCAACAAATCGTTTTCATTTCTTCAATCTTGTCAGCGTAAAGTAACAGATATTTTGATCCCTCAAACAATTCGTTGCGAAAATCATTTTTCAGTCCAAACGTCATCACCGGAATGTGCAGTTCATCCACAACCTTAGTTAACTCCAAAATGTGGTGTTTTTGTAAAAATTGAGCTTCATCAACCAGCACGCAAGACGCTTCCGGATCAATTTCATTAACGGCCTCGAAGACGTTAGTATCTGCTTTAATGGTGTGAGCCGGACGCTTCAAACCAATTCGGCTTGAAACGTAACCTTCACCATCACGAGTATCCACGGCACTTGTCATAATAATGACGGACTTGCCTTGTTCCTCGTAATTGTGCGCGACTTTTAAGATTTCAATCGTCTTACCTGAGTTCATTGCCCCGAACCGGAAAAATAACTGTGCCATGCGTTGCCTTCCTCTGTCAAAAATTTTATCGCTTTCCATTATACCGAATGGACCAATACTTGAACAGCACGACGGCCAAACATGTTTGAACTTGCTTTCTCTGATCGACAAGTTAAGTAGTTAGTGAATTCATTAAAACTGAGCATTGGACCGTGGGTTTTAGACGAGATGTGCTAAACTGGCTAAAGTTAATTACAGATTAAAGGAGCTTTTCATGTCATTACGAAGCGGGGTTGCCACAGCAGTTGGCAAGACATCATACTGGTTTTTACACACATTTATGCACGGTGGTTCATCATTACCTGGCAAACTAGCCGCTCGGATTGACCCCGAAATTTTGAAACATTTGGGACAAAATTATGATGTTATCGTGATTACTGGAACAAACGGAAAGACACTGACGACCGCTCTAACCGTCCGTGTTTTACGTGAAAAATACGATCATGTTTTGACAAATCCTACTGGTTCAAATATGGAACAAGGGATTGTCGGCACATTTCTTCATGCCAAACGTTCCCGGGGTCAACGCCCACTGGCCGTCTTGGAAGTGGATGAAGCAAACGTTATTAAAGTAACGCGTTACATTAAACCCATTGCGTTTGTGTTCACCAACATCTTCCGTGATCAAATGGATCGTTACGGTGAAATTTACACGACGTACAAAAAAATCATTGATGGTGTGCGGCTTGCACCTGAAGCGACTATCATTGCGAATGGTGACGCTCAACTCTTTAACTCAGTTGATCTTCCTAACCCCAAAATTTACTACGGCTTCAATCACCTACCAAAAGGCGATATGAAGGCACCGACGAATACGGACGGCATCTTGTGTCCAAAGTGTCAGCACGTTTTGCACTATCATTTTATGACCTATGGTAATTTAGGCGATTACTTCTGCCCTAATTGTGGTTTCCACCGTCCAGAGCTTAACTATGCAGTTACTAAATTGGGGGCCATGACGCCCACTGCATCAACGTTTGATTTGGATGGTGAATCATTTAAGATTGGTATCGGCGGTTTATACAATATCTATAATGCCCTCGCTGCATACGCTGTTGGCCGTTTTCTCAATGTAGAACCTGCTCAAATTCGCCAAGCGTTCACCAGTGATGAACGTGTCTTTGGCCGTCAGGAGGTCGTTCACGTCGGCGATAAGGACGTTACCTTGATTTTGATTAAGAATCCTGTTGGCGTGAACCAAGTTATCGACATGATTTTAACAGAGCCTGAAGACTTCTCATTCGTCGGCTTACTCAATGCCAATTATGCTGACGGTATTGATACTAGTTGGATCTGGGATGGTGAGTTTGAAAAGCTTGGTGCTGCTGGTACTGGCGAGAATCCCAAAATAAAGGCATTTTTGACCGGTGGCGAACGCTATAAAGACATTACGTTCCGACTCAAGGTGGCAGGTATCGATCAACCGATGATTGAACCTGACTTAACTAAGGTCACTGCCAAAATTAAGGAACTGCCAACCAAAAAAGTGTATGTACTGGCAACCTATACGGCCGTGCTACAATTACGTAAACAATTAGCCAGTGAAGGTTTGATAAAGGAAGGAATGGGTGCTTAATGGCTAACTATCATTTAACAATCGCCCATCTTTACGGCGATCTGATGAATACCTATGGTGACGTCGGTAATATTTTAGCAATGCAATATTACGCAAAAAAAATGGACGCTGATGTAACGACAAAATTGGTCAGTCTCGGTGATCCATTTGATCCTAATGATTTTGATATTGTTTTCTTCGGCGGTGGACAGGATTTCGAGCAAACCATCGTGGCTAAGGATCTACCAACAAAGGCGGCAGCTATTACCGACTTTATTGAAGACGGCGGTCCTACCTTAGCTATTTGTGGCGGCTTTCAACTACTTGGTCAATATTATATTGGCGCGGATGGTGAGCGCATTACTGGAACTAAGTCTATGAGCCACTACACGAAGAATCAGCATGACCATCGTTTTATCGGTGATACGATTATCAAAGATGAACAAACCGGCGAAGTCTATCACGGTTTTGAAAATCATCAAGGAATGACATTTCTTGGTAAGGATGAAGCGCCACTAGGAGTTGTTTCTGAAGGTGCTGGTAACAACGGTGCGGATGGCACTGAAGGCGTCCATTACAAAAATGTCTATGGCACCTACTTCCACGGTCCCATCCTGACCCGGAATGGCGACATTGCCAAGCATCTGTTAGTCGCCGCATTAAAGCGTAAATATCCAGATCAAGATTTTAGCGAACAGGAAAACATGGTGATTCCAGCAACGTTTTAGCGTTTGCTAGAATTCAAACAACTAAAAACGACACAGCGTGAAAAATCACGTTGTGTCGTTTTTGCGTAACGCTAAAGCCAAAATTCAAAGGACACTCTTTGATAACTAATTATGCTCGTGCGTGTGGCGCTGCCAACTGTGGCCGCTCTCCATTACGAGCCTGAACCCAGTCGTCATTGTCCCACTCTTCTGTAGCACGACGACCACCAAAGTAATCCCATTCGGAATTACGCTCAACTTCAACAATCTTGTTGCCGCCCGCAACTGTGACCCAATTATACGACCCATTCTCATGAGCAAACTTGACCCACAAAACTGGGAATTGGTGCTCCTCGCCATTAGCGTCCACATAGGAACGTTGTTGGTTTTCCACAACCAGCAAGGACAAACCGCGCGCGAAATCTGGATCTGTGTCGGTCCAAACATCTTCGGCCAACTTTTCTGCCTCCTGAGTGCCCGGCAATGGTTGGTCTGGCGCCTGTGTATAGTTGTGATAACTTTGTAAGTCCCGGCCATCGTTTGCGTAAATAGTGGTTACCTGTGCACCATGTAACAAAAACGTTGGCTGCTCTTGATAGCGTTCAATTGTGATTGGTTCGCCGTTACGTTCATGCGATTCAGTTGAAATCAAAGTGTAGTCGTCTGGAATCCATAAGTAACGTGATTTATGATCCTTTAATTGAACAAATGCCATGTTGATTTCCTCCCATTCATAAACCGGTATTGTTGATTAAGTTGCGCGCTATTTGGTCCGTCGAATAATGTCCGTCTTTGTTCGTTTGATGACAAACAGCAAAACCAGCCAACCACCGACCACAAATACGGACACAATTGTTAACGCATTAAATAACATCACAATGACAACAAATGCCAAAAAGCCCAGTACGAAATAGTCACTTACAGGTGTTAAGGGCGTCAAAAACGCTCCGTCACCGACACCTACCTTCTGCCGGTATCGTAAATGAGCCACAACAATCATGACCCAAACAAACAAGAAACAAGTAGTCGACATCGTTGCCAAAATCGTAAAGATTTGGTTGGGAATGACGCCATTTAAAATCAGCGCAATCATGATAATGCCTGCTGAAAACGTCAGCGCGTTGCCCGGCACCTGTGTTTTAGATAATTGACCGAGCTTAGCAATTCCGTGACCATGATAGCGATTCGTCAAGGTATAAAGCATGCGTCCAGTCGAAAATAGTGCACTGTTACAAGCCGATGCTGCCGCAGTAATAACTACAAAATTGATAATGCTGGCTGCTGCCGGTATTCTAGCAGCGGCAAATACCTGCACAAACGGACTTTGATTCGCGTTGGCCACCGTCCACGGAATAATCGTCATGATAATAAATAACGCACCAACGTAAAACAAAATTATCCTTACTGGCAGTTCGTTGATTGCCTTGGGGAGAATTTTCCGGGGATCTTTCGTTTCGGCGGCGGTGAGGCCGATCAATTCAATCCCTGCGAAACTGAAGACAACCATTGGCAACGCAGTCACAAAACCACTCCATCCGTTTGGCATCAGACCACCATGACTGACTAGATTCTGCAAACCAACGAACCCGTTAGCCGTTCTAACGTGCATGATAATCATGACCGTGCCAATGATAATCAATAAAATGATGGCTGCCACCTTAATCAGGGCAAACCAAAATTCCGTTTCACCAAACAAACGAACTGTGATTAGGTTCAACCCTAGTAAAACCAGCAACAATATGAGCCCTGGTAACCATTGGGGTAGTGAAGGCCACCAGAACCGAAAGTAAAGACCGACAGCAGTCAGTTCGACCATCGCTGTCACTAGCCAACACAGCCAGTACGTCCACCCTGCGATAAAGCCAGCCGTTTCCCCTAAATACTGGCGAATAAAATCGACAAACGAATTAAATCGTTCATCAGAAAGAAGTACTTCGCCTAGCGCACGCATGATGATAAACGTGACTACCCCCGTTAACATATAACTCAGGAGAATTGACGGTCCTGCCAGATGAATAGCACGGCCAGATCCTAAAAACAGGCCAGTGCCAATGGTGCCACCAATCGCAATCAACTGAATTTGACGATTGCGCAGATTACGTGCCAGTTGTTGTTGTGCCATACAGATGCCCCCTTATTATGAGCCTGCCGCCCATGGTGCCTGCTGGAACAAAGCTAATGCCGCTGGTCCGTCCAAATGCTGCGTTTGATAAATAAACGCATCGTCCTGCAATCGATTATATAAATCTAAGTCCGTCTCACGCAGATGAATCATATCCGCAACATTAATTTCAAACGGCGAAAAAGAGCCATTATCATTAATGATCGTCAGAAAAATACTGTGATGACTGGCAGCAGCCAACATCGCGGAAATATTATTCTGTAGTCCCTTCAGGAATTGTTGTTCGGCAGGTGCCACGCCGTCATCAATCACAACACCGGCAAGTTGATGCTGATATTGAGCTGCAACGTCATCTGTCAGTGTGTCGTGTTCTACGAGTTGTTTCATTCGTTCATACATCATCATAAGTTGATTAAGTGCCGAACTTGGCATAATTGTCACCTTCTTGTCTCTTTGTCAGTCTCACTGAATCCAAGCAAATATCAGATTCACTGTGTAGCCTACCCATTTTCAAAAATGACAGCCAACAATGATAACTACCTTTTTGCTGCAAACATTAATTTCCTTATTTTAATTGGTAAGTTCGGTTGATTTAATTTAATCCACGTCGCTAATCACCAAAACCACTGTTTTTCGAATATGTTTACTTGGCAAAATTAGCTTTTACGTCTGATTGATGGGTACACAAAAAGAAACTGGGACATAACGCCTCAACTCAATTTCTAATGAAACGTCAACAGGCAATTTTTCTTCAACCGCAAAGGGTCATGCGGATGAAAAATTGCCGCAAACGCGGGACATAACACTGACTTTTGCTCATCTAACACGAATAAGGCGTTCATGGGAAAAACACCCATGAACGCCTTATTCGCGTTACCTGAGAAAGCCAAAACGTGTTATGTCCCGCTCTCTGGTTGACTTCTTAACTGTTCAATTAATGCTGCTTCAGTGACAGCGATTGTGACGCTAAGCCTTAGCGCCGGGTTCGCTGGCGATGATTTGTACGTCACCTTTAACGGTCCATTCCTTGATGCCAAACGGAATAATGAAGTGCATTCCCTTAACTAAGGTGTATGGCTGTTCACCAGGGACAATCAATTCACCACGGCCATCAAGTACAGATGCCAAAGTGTAAGGCGCCTTGCCACGACTAAAGTGAGCTTCCCCACCGTTTGTCCGCCATTCATAAACCGCAAAAAATTCAGAAGCGACAAACTTTGTGATTGTGGCTTTACCAACTGTTGTTTTTGTAACATCAAGCTTTGGATCAACGTGCGGCACCGTGGTCACATCGATACTTTGTTGCTTGTGTAATGGGCGTTTGCGACCCTTAGCATCCGTCCGGTCCCAATCGTAAACACGGTATGTTGTATCTGAACTCTGCTGTGTTTCGAGCACCATGATCCCGGCGCCAAGCGCATGGATCGTGCCGCTGGGAACATAGAAGAAATCGCCGGCCTTCACCGGTACGGTCCGAAACAATTTGTCCCATTGGTCATTATTGATCCAATCAGCGAGTTGTTCACGAGTTTGCGCATGATGCCCGTAATAAAGTTTGGCACCTGGTTCTGCGGCAATCACGTACCAACACTCAGTCTTACCAAGTTCATGCTCATGTTCTTCCGCGTAAGCATCGTCTGGGTGAACTTGCACCGAAAGATCCTCGTGGGCATCCAAAATTTTTGTCAATAATGGGAACACATCACCCTTGGCATTGCCAAACACTTCGCGATGCTGAGCCCAAATCGTGTCCAATGATTCACCTTTGAATTCACCATTTACGACCGTTGCAGGACCATGTGGATGGGCGGAAATG
Source organism: Furfurilactobacillus rossiae DSM 15814 (assembly GCF_000428925.1). Lineage (GTDB taxonomy): Bacteria > Bacillota > Bacilli > Lactobacillales > Lactobacillaceae > Furfurilactobacillus > Furfurilactobacillus rossiae. The sequence goes on from NZ_AUAW01000028.1 coordinate 12,241, forward strand.
GCCCACGCTTCACCGGTGTGATCCGTTGGAATATCATAGTTAAAGCGGTCGTGAAGACCAGTGCCACCCCAAATTTTTTCATGGAACACTGGAATCATAAACATTGGTTCAGTCATCAAACGCACCCCTAATTGTAATTAATTTGGATTTAACCCACAGCTGGGCTATACACTTCTTTCAGTTTAGCACAGTGTGTCGATTGTTATTTTAACCACCAGCAACTTCATCTAAAAAGGTCCGGTATAGCGAGGGACGCCACTCAATAAAGCGATGATTTTTTTGGCTTGGGTGCACCCGATTTGTCAATAACACTAGCCCCTGTTTCGTGACCCGATCCAAAATAATGATGGTGCCCGTAAAACCGGTGTGAAAACTGACTAAATGTGTGTTATCTGAACTCGCTAATAAATTCCACCCTAATGAACGGCCCAAATCATGTGTTGGTGTTTGATCCGTCCGTAACAAGTCACGCGTCTTGACAGTCAAAACGTCGTCACGATCACTTAAAAACCACTGTGCAAAAGTTGTCATATCAGCCAGTGAAGCAAACAACCCAGCGGAACCGCAATGTTTGCCTAAAATAGCGGCTTTTGGATCATGAACACGCCCGCGAATTAGACCCTGTTGAGTCAATTCTGTTGGCACGCTGTTTGACGAATCCGGTGTAAATGTTGCCGCACTCATTTTAAGTGGTTTCAAAACGTGTTCATTAATAATTTGTTGCACCGGTTGCTGATAAACGGCTTCCAACACATAGCCGATAAAAATTAGGCCAATGTCAGTATAATGGTCGCGCTGTTCAAACGTGTCACCAACTGGTAACTGTAACAACGCTTGTTTAAGCTGTTTAGCGGGCAGTTCATTACGATGTGGAATGTACCCCGCAATCGCCGACGTATGCGTCAGCAGATCCCGTAATGAAACGCGTGCATCATGCCATTCAGGAACAAACTGGGATAGTTTGTCATCAACACTAAGCTGACCCTGCTCCACTAATTGTAATAATGCCGTCGTGGTCCCGACTACCTTAGTCAATGATGCTAAGTCGTACAACATTCCCGTTTTTAATGGCTCATGTTCCGGCCACCACTGTGCGTCACCCTTCACCTTTTGGCACACTTCTGAGCCATCGATCAACGCGTAACTGACTCCGGGTACAATCTGGTCATCCAACAAGTCCTGAATTACACGCTGTGTTTGTCTATAATCACGCATTTACTGTCACCCTTTTTCAATAAAAGGCGCTGTCGTCAACTACTTCAGTGAACAACAACGCCTAGCACTCAATTTAAATAACAATCCTCATAAGCTGAAAATCCTAAATCGTTCTTGGCTATGTCTTTGCCGTTACGCTGACCGGAAACGCCGTTCCATGGGACCGGGTTCAACCCGCACAAAACGCGGTTTTCGCCCTTGATTATGAGCCGCCAAACCACGTCTCATAAGTCATCCCGTAACACTAAGCGGCCAAATTCTCGCCGCCAAGTGTTGCCGACACGGAGCTCTGTTTTCGGTCAGCTCCACTACTACAAAAGTTAAAAATTCTACAATTTGCGTTTTACATATTTTGCACGCAAACCTGTCACTTTGTTAACTGAAGGGCGTCAACATTGATACCGAGTCGTGAAAGTTGTGTTAATTCGAATGGCTCTCTCGAATTTACACAACGGACTGTCGTGAAGACTCGGCTTTTCACGAGGCTTTACGGCGAGGTGAAAGACCGTGAACTTCGGGCTCGAACCGGTCCCACGGCGAGTGTATCAATGTTGACAACCATAAGCGTAAGTCAAGCTCGTTAACTATTCTTCTGCACCCTGCGCATGATTGCGTCGTGCCGAAGGATCAAATAACTTTTGTAGCCAACCCAACACTGCGTCGGAAACAATGGCCATTAAAGCGGTTGGTAAGGCGCCAGCTAAAATGATTGCACCACCATTTGTGGCATTCGTGCCCCTGATAATGATATCACCAAGACCACCAGCGCCAACGAACGAGCCAATCGCAGTGATTCCGATTGCCAACACTAAAGCGTTTCGAATACCTGCCATAATAACAGACAACGAAAGCGGCAGTTCAATGTAACGCAACACTTCAAGACGGGTCATTCCCATCCCCTTGCCGGCATCAAGTACATCTGCATTGACGTTTAGCATTCCGGTATATGTGTTTTTAATAATTGGCAATAACGCATACAGAAACACTGTCACGATAACGGTATTCACGCCAAGACCAAGGCCAAGCATTAACACTGACAACATTGCTAGAGATGGAATCGTTTGAATAACATTGGCAATTCCGATTACCCAGCCACTCAAATGACGATTACGGGCAATCAAGATGCCAATCGGAATACCAACGATTGCAGCAAACAACACGCCATAGATTGAAATAAGGAAGTGTCGGTTAAACTGACTCAAGACATATAAGCCATTATGCTCAAAATAATACAGTAATTGTTGCCATATATTTAGCTGACTCATATTACCGGCCTCCTTCAAAATAATTATGTTGATGCAAATAACGTTTGGCAACCGTCGCAGGTTCCTCAAGATTATTATCCACTTCGTAATTCAACTTTTGCATCGTGTTCAAACTGATTTTGCCATTCAGCTTACGCAGTGTCTTTTTAAGTTGAGGATACTGCTTTAGGGCAGCATCGTTGGCCACAACACTACAGTTATAAGGCGGGAAGAAATTCTTATTGTCTTTTAAAACCTTTAAGTTATAACTCTTAATTCGTCCATCGGTAGAATAGCCTAACACGGCGTCCATCCGGCCTTGTGACAGTGCTTCATAAACCAAGCCAATTTGCATGGGATACAAATCACCAAATGAAAAACCATAAGTCCGTTTAAAATCAGCATAACCATCACCATGACGGTTCTCCCAAATCGGATCAATCCCTACTTTCATCTGACTCGCATGTGATTTTAAGTCGCTAACTGTATTCACATGATTCTTTTTGGCGTAATCCTTCGTCACCATCCACGCATAAGTATCCGCAAATCCATAGCTGGGAAAGTAAGTCATGTGATAATGTTTTTTAAAGTATTGATGAACGTAAGCATCCGTTTGCGCCTGCGTACGAGAACGGTCAATCTTTTTGCCCATGATTGACTCCAAGTCTGTCCCGGTATAACGCACCGCAGATAAATCCGCATCATTACGTTTCTGCGCGTTGAAGGTAACATTACCTGAACCTAAATTGGAAACGATCGTTGCTTTATAATTCGTGTCATGCTCAATCAGATCCTTTAACATTTCTGCCATAATCTGTGATTCCGTCGTCGACATGGAAGCAATCCGAACAGTTCCTGTTGACGAGTTGTTGAGCCCAGGAAAACCACAGCCACTCAAAAGCATCACACCGGCTAGCGCAACAATGACTAATGACCAAACTTTTCGTTGTAAATGTCGCATTAGTTTTGACCCCCCTCATCGCCGATAACTCGCGGTGTCAGAGCCTTTTCTAGCAGACCCAACAAATAATCCACAACTAGCGCCAAAATAATAACGGGAATCGAACCACCAAGAATCAAGTCACCCCGGTACAAGTTCAAACCGTTGAAAATAAAGTCCCCAAGGCCGCCTGCCCCGATATAGGAAGCTAACGTTGCCCACGCAATGACGTAAGTGCCTGACAAACGGACACCGGCCATAATCACCGGTGCTGCCAGCGGTAACTCAACCATTCGAATGGACTCAAGTTGGCTCATGCCCATCCCTTTAGCGGCGTCTAGGACGCTGGGATTCACATCTTCTAATCCCAAATACGTATTTCTTAAAATCGGTAACAACGAATAGATAAACAACGCAATAATAGCTGGTTTAGCACCAATACCAAACAGTGGAATCATCAATGCTAGTAGGGCCATCGCTGGCACCGTTTGTAAGACACTGGCTAACCCAATAACAATCCCGGCAATCTTTTTAAATCGTGTCAACAAAACGCCAAGCGGAATCGCCACGATTACGCCAAGAAACAAGGAAATTCCTGAAATATACAGGTGCTGCCACGTTTTGAAGATTAATTGGCCACCAAAGTTTTGTAAGAAGGTGATCATCATTAATCACCCACCTTTGTCTCATCGGACGTTGCTGTACCTTTGGCGTGTGCCCCGGTTTGCTGGCTTTGAGAAGACTCAGCTGTTTGACTCGTGGCACTTTCAGCGCTCGGTTGAGTCATCCCCGTCGTCTCCTGATCGTCATTGCCTGTACTATCCAACTTATCATCGACAAACAATGCGTCGTACACGATGTCCACCAACGCGGCACGCGTCACGATACCGACCAGCTTGCCATCGTCGTCCACAACAGGCACGTTTTTATAACCGTGCTTCAAAATACGATCCACGGTATCACGAATTACCGCATTCTCATTTACATAGAAAATGCGTTCGTTAAAAATATCCCCCAACTGTTTGGTTGGTGAGTAGTTGTCGTTTAGGGTCTCAATATCAACGAAGCCACGCAAATGATTCTCTTTATCCGTCACCAGTAGCGTATCAACTCGCCGATCATGCATTAGTTTCAATGCCTGCACCAAAGTGGCCGATGAAACCATCGCAACCGGCGTTTTTAACATCACCTGTCCAACAGTGGTGATACTTGGCTTAGCCTGAATAAGTCGGTCACGACCAATCAATTCTTCAACGAAATCATTAGCTGGGTGACGCAAGATTTCTTCCGGCGTTGCCACTTGAACCATTTTCCCGTGAGACATCACAACAATGCGCGTTGCTAACTTCAACGCCTCGTCCATGTCATGCGTAACAAACACAAAGGTCTTACCAGACTTTTGCTGCAGATTTTTTACAAGGTCCTGTAACATTTCACGCGTTACGGGGTCCAGTGCGCTGAAGGCTTCATCCATTAGAATAATGTCTTGATCAGCCGCTAATGCACGGGCCACACCAATTCTTTGTTGCTGCCCACCAGATAATTCGGCTGGATAACGATCTAGGAAGCTGTCTGGTAGTTCCACCATCTCGATCATTTCCTTAGCCCGTTGATTACGTTTGTCCTCAGACCACTTCAATAAGCGAGGCACCAACGTGATGTTGTCACGAATCGTCATATGCGGTAACAAACCAATATTTTGAATCACATAGCCAATTCGGCGTCGCAATTGGACCGGATTCATCTTGGAAATGTCCTGACCCTCAATTTGGATTGTGCCAGAAGTTTGGTTCAGCATCCGGTTGATCATTCGCATGGTCGTTGTTTTGCCGGAGCCAGAGGTCCCGATAAAACAGATAAACTCGCCTTTTTCAATTTCCAGGTTGAAATCTTCAACGGCAACCTTATTACCGGAGTATGTCTTGTTTAAGTGGCTCATCGATAAGAACACGGTTATTCACCCTTTTTCTCTAGTTTTAAAAATTTACTTGCCTAAATTCATTAATTAATTGATGTTACCTACCACCCTAACGTGTTCAGCGTGTAAAATGCAAGAAAAGAGGAAGGATTGGTCAGTTTGTCTCAACAAGAGCTTCGTCAGCACCTCGACGCCATTCAACGACGGTTGGTCATTGCCTCTGTTCTGGCCTTAGGGTTGTTGGTTGTCCGAATGTTTGTTATCAACACTTTTATTATCGTTGCTTTCTGGGCGTGCGCCCTTTACATACTGGTCTTGTTTGGCCTATGGCTGTGGCTGGAATGGCAGTTGTTATTCCGCCACTAATTCGTCTTATTACAAGTAAATGGATATGCTAAAATTAGTTTGATCATTCACAATGATAGGCACTTGATGTTGCAAATGGAGGAAGTTAACATGGCAAAACACGTAACGTTAGCAGATGTTGCTAAACGCGTCGGGATGGCACCGTCGACGGTTTCTCGCGCTCTGAGGGATAGTCCTCGCGTGACACCTGCCACGCGGGCACGAATTCATCAAATTGCAGAAGACATGAATTTTCAGCCAAACACGTTAGCGCAAAGTATTCGTAACCAACAAACAGACACAATTGGCATCATTGTCAGCAACATTCTTAATCCTTACTTCACTGAACTTCTTCGTGGTATCGGTGATGAACTAGCTTTGTCCGGCAAACGCATGGTGTTGTTTAACACGGACGAACAAGCCGCTAAAGAAACGCGTTTTTTAAATGCACTGACTGGTCAGATGGTCGACGGCTTAATTATTGCCAGTACTGGTGGGATTGATAATTACGATAAATTAACGCAAACCACGCCCACTGTTTTCGTGGACCGGGTGCCCAACGCAGACAGCATTCATCACTATGACGCCGTGTTGACGGATAATCCGGTAGCTACCCGTGATCTGACCCAACGCTTGATTGATGCCGGTAGCAAACGGATTGGTTTTATTGGTAGTCAGGTCGCTTTTTCAGCAATCGAACGTCTCAACGGCTACCAACAAGCACTCACAGACAACGGTTTGCCAGCCAAACGTAACCTCACCCGTCAAACGGACTATACGCCCGCTGCCACCGCTAAAGCGCTCAACGAACTCCTACAACAGGAAAAAATCGATAGTCTGATAGTTGCCGACAGTGTTATCCTCAGCCAAGTCATGAAATTGCTCAAGCAACAGGGAAAGCTAGACGCCTTTAAGTTAGGCACATTTGACTACCTCAGCTGGTTTGATTACCTCGATGTCGACCTGGTTGCCGTCCAACAGTCGACATATGCGATTGGACACGCCGCTGTGACAACTTTGCTTAATCGAATTGCGACACCGACTGCACCAATTACGACCCAACGCTTACCAGTCACGCTGCACCAAAACTTTTAGTACTCAACAGCCAACAGAAGGACGCTATAGACCATGACCACAATTGCCCCATTGACTCAAAATAACGCTGAGCTAATTGCGAATACTTGGCATTATGACGGCATATACAACTTTTACGATATGTCGTCAGACCCCGAAGACTACGAAGAGATACTTTCCCCTAAATTACGGGCGAATCACTACTTTCAGGTAGTTGCAGAAGGACAGTTAACTGGTTTTTTCATGGTAGAGCCAACTGATCAACCATCAATCGTTGAAGTTGGTCTCGGAATGAAACCATCATTGACGGACCAAGGAAAAGGTCAACAATTTGTCCAATTAATTTTAGCTTTTGTTAACACACACTATCATCCAGAAACTGTTATTTTTGATGTTGCTGAATTCAATATTCGCGCCCAAACATGCTATCGTAACTTAGGCTTTATGCCAGTAAAACGTCACTGGCAAGCCACAAATGGTGGTCAGTATCCATTTGTAGAAATGCAATTAATCTTAAACACAGATTCGGATCATCACTAATTAAATAGATCCTGTAGTAAGTAAAAGCACGCGTTCCCCTCACTCTTGAGTGAGGTAACACGTGCTTTTTTTGCATACAACAAAGATTTAATTCTGTAAAAATATTACTTAACTATTTGACACTTTCGCTAACGTTAACGATGGCCTTGTTGACTTTGTGATCAAACTTGCCGCCAAGGAAATCAGCAACTTGATCAAAGGTTAATTCATCTGAAATTAATGATTCAACCAATTCCTGATGACCTGCCAAGAATGCCAATGAGTCCTCAAAGGCATATGGGTTGATGAAGGAACCCTTAATCGTCAGTTCTTTTTGGAAAATGTCGTAAGAGTTCAGTGCAAATGTTTGATCTGGGTTAGCAACCCCAAACATCAAGACCTGACCGCCCTTTCCTGCAGCATCTACTGCAGCAGCTTGAGTCGCTGGTGCACCAACAACTTCAACGACCACGTCATACCCGGAAGGAACAGTTTCAGTCCCGTTGTTATAAACGTTCTCAGCACCCAAACGTTTCATCAGGTCACGTTTTTGATCATTGTGACCACTAACATCAACATGTGTCACACCCAATGACTTAATCATCGCTGTAAAGAGTTGCGCGATAAAACCATCACCAATAATTAACACATGTTGTGCAGGATCTAAATCTAGTAATTTCACCCCATGCACGGCGCAACTAACTGGTTCGGTTAAAGCGGCAGCCTTAAAAGAGAGTTCGTCAGGAATTGGGTAAACGACAGATTCTGGTGCAGTAACAAATTCTGCAAGTCCACCATTCCGTGTTACACCAACGGCCGACAAGTGCTCACACAATTGTGGACGACCTTCACGGCAGTAACGACAATGACCACAGTAAATATTCGGGTCAATGGTCACCCGATCGCCAACTTTAATTGTCGTGACGTCGGCACCAACTTCGACCACTTGACCTGAGTTTTCGTGACCTAAAACAATTGGTGGTGTTGCCTGAGCTGAACCTGGTAGGCCTTGATAAAGGTGCGTATCCGTGCCACAGATACCTGCATATTTCATTTGGATTTTTACTTCATTGGCCGGAACCTTAGGTGCGTCGATATCACGCACATTCATATCTTTTAAGCCTTCAAGAACAAGTGCCTTCATTTCATAAACCCCGTTTCTGATTTGTATGTGAATTTCATAACATTCGCTATTGTAAAAATTTACCGGGGATGAAACAACCCACTTTTACAGCAAATTAAGCCGAATTGGCCTCAATTGTCGATCATGTCCAGGCGGTGCCTTAACCAGCTTCAGGCCTATTATTTCAGTATTTAGCTCACCTTTCCTGCTTTTAAAACAAACGTTTGTCTACGGCGTTTTTAAACAAGTTACATGAAAACGATCAACCATTTTCATACTGATTTTTTGCTTTTCAAAGACAAACGTTTGTCTCGGTGCTTTGACCGTCCATCAGCTTTCACAGCCACCTAATTGATTTCCTTTACCCCCTTTAAAAGCCCATCACAACGGGAGTATAACAATCAACATGGTTAGTGATTAAGTTAACAATATCCTCAAATAAAGATTGTTCTCTTTTTGGTGTGTGGCTATGATTAGACATTGTAATCGCTTACAAGTTTTAAATTAATCAGCTACATTTTTATCTCAACTACATTTACTGAGTATCAGAAAGGAAGCATCACTATGTTATTAGGCAGCGTTGAAGCAGGCGGTACTAAATTTGTTTGTGCCGTTGGCGACGAAAATTACCGAACAAAGGATATTGTTAGTTTCCCCACGACCACGCCGGCGGAAACCCTCCAAAAAACGATTGACTACTTTCGTCAATTCGATATTAAAGCACTATCGGTGGCCTCATTTGGCCCAATTGAACTACGCCGTAACGATCCTAAATACGGTTACATTACAAATACACCGAAGCCAAACTGGGCAGATACAGACTTCATTGGCACATTAAAAGAAGCATTTGATATTCCCATGTTTTGGACAACCGATGTTAATGGTTCGGCATACGGTGAGTACGTTATGTCAACGCTAACCAATGAACGAATCAACTCGTTGGTTTACTACACCATTGGGACCGGTGTTGGCGCTGGCGCCATTATTGATGGCGACTTTCTTGGCGAAATGGGTCATCCAGAAATGGGCCATGTGCGTCTCAAACGTCATCCTGATGACCTCGATTTCAACGGTATTTGCCCATTTCACGGTGACTGTCTTGAAGGTTTAGTTGCTGGGCCAACGTTTGAAGCTCGGACTGGCAAACCTGGCAAGGAAGTCCCATTAACTGACCATGTCTGGGACATCATGGCATATTACGTTGCCCAAGCAGCATTGCAGGTCACACTAATTATGAGACCTGGCAAAATCATTTTCGGAGGCGGCGTAGTCAGTGAGCCATTTTTAAAGAAGGTGCGCCAACAGTTTAGTGAACTTCTAAACGACTACGTTAATGTTGGTAATCTTGACGATTACATCGCCATGCCTGCCATTAAACATAACGGCTCAGCAACACTAGGTAACTTTGCATTAGCATTACGAGAACTACAAGCATAACGCGTTTTTCTTCGGTCTTATATTAAGTGAGGAGTTTTCAACATGACGACACAATCAAACAATGGTCGTTCCATTTCCATGGGATCTTCAATCGGCCTCTTCATTCTTTCATTGGTAATTAACTCGGCGGGAAATGTCTTAACTCTGGTCACGTCGTCAAAGATTCACCCATCTTTTCTTGGTTCCGCGTATTGGACAGCTGCTGAAGCCAATTTAGGGACTGCCATTCACTGGAACCTGTTCTGGGCATTTCTTATCTTTGGGATGCTAACCACCGTCTTAAACGCTATTTTGGTTGGCAAATGGGAATGGCGTCGGGCTCTCGGTAACTTGATCTTTATGGTGCCCTTCTCGGCCCTGATTCAACTATTTGCGGATTTCTTTAACGGTGTTTATCCACAATTGTTTGCTGGTCTCCCACAGGCTCATGGCATTTGGATGATTAGCTTTTACGTTATTTTAAATTTTCTCGGCGTCGCACTCATCGCCATCGCAATTTCAATTTACCAACGCGTCAACCTCGTTTTGCATCCAGCCGATGATTTAATGCAAATTCTTCGCTTTAAATACTGTCGTGGTAACGCCAACCTAGCAATGTGGGCTTCTTACATTCCACCGACCATCATGGCCATCATTGCGTTTGCCATCACCCGTGACTTCACTAATTTTGGGATTGGCACCCTGTTTGCCTTCGTCTTTCAAGGCGGCATCACGGGAATTGCGGACCGTGTTGTGTTCCCCAACTTAAAGCATCAAGCGTTGGATGTTGGTCATGCAGAAAACGCCACACCATCCCCTTCGAAACAAACGAATGCTTAACCAAAAATCACTCAAACTTGAAAGGATTTCATTATGAAAATTACAAATTTTATCGACGACGTTCAACACGTGGGTATTCCAACGACAGATTTATCTAAATCCATTGCCTTTTGGGAATCACTCGGTTTTACCAAACGGGGCCAATTCAAGAATGGCGACGGTCAAGTTGCCTTCATGACGCTTAACCACCTCACCATTGAAACTTGGACTGCTGATGAAACGCCAATGAAACCCGGTGCAATCAATCATATTTCCTTAAATACTAGCAATGCGGACGAAGCCTTCATTGTTGCTAAAGATGCTGGTTTCACGATGATTGACCACGAAGTTCAATCATTGCCCTTCTGGGACCACGGAATTAAATACTTTAATATCCAGGGACCTAATGGTGAGATTGTTGAATTTTGTCAAATCCTCACTGCATAAAAACAGCATCTCAAAAAGTTGAATATAAAAACACAAAAAAGTTTGCCAATTTAAAACGGCAAACTTTTTTTTGGCCTACTGTGTTATCCCGACCTTTACCAAACGTTTACATAGTCAATATGAACCCGACATTAAGTCATTACATTGCTCCGTTATACTGTGGCTAAAAGTTGATTAGCATCATCCATTACCCACCAATCAACTAATTACAAAAAGCGGGGAAACCAACGTGTTAGATATCATCAAAGCAGCTCTTTTAGGCATTATTGAAGGCATTACCGAGTTTTTGCCAGTCAGTTCAACCGGTCACCTTATCCTAGCCGACCAGTTTATTAAGTTACATCAGTCCACCGCATTCATTAATATGTTCAACGTCACCATTCAACTTGGCGCAATTCTTGCCGTTGTGATCATCTATTTCCATAAGTTGAACCCCTTTTCGCCTCGTAAAACATTGGCTGAACGACAAGCCACTTGGCAAATTTGGGGGAAAGTCATCTTTGCCGTTTTCCCATCCGTAGTCGTTGGCCTATTACTCAACGATTGGATGGACGCTCACTTAATGAACTGGGTTGTTGTCGCCATCACGCTAATTCTGTACGGCATTTTGTTTATCCTCGTGGAAAACCACAATGCCACACTGACGCCCACCATTTCAACAGTCCCGCAAATTTCCTATCGTATTGCCTTTCTAATTGGCTGTTTTCAACTCTTATCTCTTGTTCCCGGAACCTCACGTTCTGGCGCAACGATTCTTGGCGGTATTTTTCTCGGTGCCTCACGCTTGGCATCCACTGAGTTTTCCTTCTTTCTCGCCATTCCAACCATGTTTGGCGCCACACTGCTCAAACTGCTTAAATTTTTCATGCATGGTGGCACGCTCGCTGGCGAGGAAGGTCTAATTTTGTTAACTGGCGTTGTCGTATCCTTTGTTACCGCCTATATTGCGATCAAAGCGTTGCTCGATTATGTCAAAACAAACAGCTTCAAACCGTTTGGTTGGTACCGAATTATCTTAGGAATCGTCGTTATTCTTTATTTTCTAATCGCCTAATCTGCTAACTATTAATCATGAAATGGAGGATTATCATGTTGAAAACGATGGCTTTAAAACTTGTCTACCAAATTCCGTTTGGTGCCGGTGTCTTCTTCTTTTTGTGGGGCTTATTAGCTGGTCTTGATGCTTTACTTCTATCGCCCGTCCACATTCAATTTGCGATTCACCTTGGTACGATTGGTTGGTTGCTGATGGTGCTGGGATGGGCGCTACGTGCGATTCACCATTTGTGGCGTCATAGCTTGAACCAGCAGCATCAGCACCTCAGTGGTCAACTGTAATTAGTTAAGCAGAAAACAAGCCGACCAGAAGATGGCCGACTTTTTTTAATTTAGCATTCAATAATATTACATCTAACAAGTAATCTAACAGCATCATTCAATATTGTCGTGCAGAACCAATGATGTAAGCTCAGTAACGTTGCCGAAAACTACCGTAACTTCTGGTAGTTGGTAAAAGCTACTCGTTTTGGCAACATCTAAAATATCATGATTCGTTGCATAAATGAATATCTTTCTATTTGCAGCCAGCGCTAACCCAAGTTCCGTGTTCGAACTCTTCCCGGCTGGATAAATCATGATAAACACATCGCAGTTCATTACGGCCGCTTTCTCACGAATCGCAATTTTTTTCAAATCTTCAAGATCAGTTACTTTGCTAGTGGTCCAATCATACATATTTTGATATCCAGATTGGTTCAAACGATTCGCAACTTCACGGACCGTTTGGATGTTAGCAAACGAGCTTGCAATGTAGTAATTAATAAAATCACCTGGTCATTTTTTAAAATTCGATGTGTCTCATGTCTGACCGGACTTGATTGAAAATCATTAGTGACAATCCGAATACGCGACACATGTTAGTTGAAAACAAAAAAGAGTTCTAAACCTTCAATCGTGTGCACGAATCGTACACGGTCCTGAAAAGAAGGCTTAGAACTCCTTTGATACCGGCGTTCTTGTGAACGCAATAATTGGGTATACTGGAAAATCTGACATATTTACTAAAGCCCATTGCATCAACGTTTGAAGCCGTTATATCAATGTTTTCAAATGAAATTATATCATAAATAATTGGATAGAATTAGATAGAAATATGTAAAATCGTACACGGTTTGGTACACGGTTTTGGCAGGCATAACGGAAAATACATAGTTTTGAGAAGATAAAAATTATTCATAAAATGCAAAAAAAGCTCTAACCTCCATAATTGGAAGTTAGGGCTTAATTTGTCAATCAGACCTGCTAAATGCTTTTAAATTAAAAAAAGTTCCTTTTTGCGTATAAGGAAAATTCTTGAATAAATAACATTATGATTATTTTCTCTGTATACAGAGAATCCTTTATTTAACAGCGATTATAAGCCCATATTAGACCCAACTCAATGTAATTTATCATTTTGCGAATTCGGAAAAAAGGTTGATGTTTTGGAAACCTGACTGTATAATTCCTTACATAAGGAACGTTGCAAAGAACAAAAAAAGATGCTCTAGGTATGAACTAGAACATCTCAGATTGACGTTTTAAGTATAGGGACAGTTTTCAAGATTTACTTTTTATAATAAGATTTAAGCCCTCTTTTAAAACCGTGATAGTTTAAAGGGCTTTTTTATTGCATTAATTCAACGATTGCAATGACGGTGCTAATCAGAACCGCAACAAAAGTGGCCGATTGCAGCATCAGTGCAAGAACATCCTTGGTTTTCAATGCTTGTGCATCCCTTCGTAAACTTTCGAGCATTGCATCACCTCCACGTTTGAAAACGGGCCACCTACTTTTAACATCAGTTTTTATTATAGCAAATTCCTGTTAGCTGCACACTTTCTTTAAGAGTTTATTACGGCTCTTTTTCACAGGTAATATTACCAGATCAAAAATTTTAACTAAAAACCTATAGAAAATAGCTCTCTTTCACGAGTATCAGGTCATTGCGTGAAAAAGGGCTATTTTCTAGGATTAAAACTGATAAGACAGGGTCATTATTTTGTATTTGCCAGTATAAATTGTACACTTTATTACTTATTACCTGATTCTTCCGTCTCTCTCCAGTTAAGGCGCTGTTGCTCATACCTGTCACAATATCCAAAAATTACAACCAGTCTAAAAATGATGGAAACGACTACTCCTGTCGCTAATCCTACGGCAATCCACCAACTAATTTTGCTAATTGTCTGGTGGAGAAAAAGCCCAGTAGTAATCCATGCAATGGCTGGACACAGAAGAAAAGCAAGCAAAGAATACAATTTCACTATCCAGCGTTCCAGCCAAGGCTTCGGAGCAACTTCTACGAGATCAATATATCCATATATTTGCTTCTCACGATCTTTTTCGTCCCTGCCTGCGTTACCCATTAAATCATGTAACTCGTCTGGCAGGTTTTTCTTTATAATCCAGTAGCCTTCAAGGAGTGCATCATCCCCACCACGCTTAGGTGTCAGCATTTGGTATTTAAATCTACCTTTTTGATCCAATACAACCCATTGAGCTTTAAGAAGTAAGGCACAGAATTGACGAAAAGTATCAGCATAAGCATCTTTTAACGTTTTATCGCCATGCCACCATATTTGATTATTTTTGTTCAAAGCCTTGTCACAAAAATTGATAATCAACTGATCAAAATAACCGGTATGAACTATTACCTTGTTCGCCGGTAAGTGCCATGGACATATCCATTTTAGACACTCTTTAAAATTTGTTTTCTCTTCATGTGCCTTTTGATTGTAACCTCGTATATTACCAATGCTTACATCGAATGAGTCAAAATATTCGTTTCCCATATGTGTATTAACTGAAAATCGCAATTGTCTCAAATTTGAAGGTTTTATTCTATCTAATTCGCATAGCTTTTCTAGTCTTTGACGCCAATCCGACCCCAAATATTTTGCGTTACGGTCAGTCCTAACCGACGCAAAAATAGCCCCTACGCCAGCAGCAACTACAGCACTAATAGTCGTTCCTAAAACACCCATAATATATACGCTCCGTTTAAAAAACTATAATATATGGCAAATTCTATAATTAATCCGAACAAAAATAAAAAAAGGCCCAAAGCAATCTCTTACAATGGTAGTAGTTAATTCCAACCAGCTATAAGGA
>NZ_AUAW01000029.1 GCF_000428925.1 Furfurilactobacillus rossiae DSM 15814
AGACTTTAAATGATACCTTTGGAAAGTTTATGGGGACCTTCGGTTCCCAAGTGAAATCTATAACTGTTGATCATGGTAAGGAGTTTGCCGATTATCGATCCATAGAACAAGACTATCAGATTAAAGTGTATTTTTGTCACCCGTATTCACCATGGGAACGGGGATCTAATGAATATTTCAATCGACGGTTACGTTGGTTTTTCCCGAAAAAGACTAACTTTGACCAGATAACGACTGATGAAATCCTGGCAGCACTTGAGCTTATTAATCAACGACCATTAAAAATCCATCATCAACAGACTGCCATTGAAAGTTTCCGGGCTTGTTCGGATTAAACTTGTAATTTGCCTAATCCTTTAATTCTTTTTTCAAATTCTCTGGTCCTAAGCATTTTTTGAGTCACAAACATAGTAAGGACACTCAATGCGTATATTGCACATGCTAAATATAGTGTATATAGAACAACGGACATTAATGAATGCAAATTTTTAAAACCAGATAGCTTGCCAAACGTCGTCGCACGAATAAAAGAGGCAAACTGTGGATTAGTAAGAAAAACGATAGCACTGACAATCCACATCCATGATGGTTCAAAAAAGCGTATAAAACCAGTTTTCTTTACTTTCCGTGTATTTACTACTAACGCAAATGTTGACCCTGCTATTAAGTACGTAAGAATCGAATAAGGCTGTAAAAAGCGATTTACCGTAGAAATTCCCTGATGTGAAAAATTGGATAAAGGAATCATTAAAATTAAGGAAACAGCCGCAAGAAAAAATGTCAGCCCTGTAATAAGCAGCCAATGCATTCGTGAAATATTGTTGAGATTCAAATGCCTTAACGTCACTCCCAAAAAGCACATTAACAAATATTCAATAAACGTTGGCATTCCGTTAATTTGTGTAACAAAGATATCCTGATTAAAAATAGTTGGCACAAAAAACAACACAGTGGCAAAAATTAAAAATGTTTCTTTATGTTCACGCCACGTTGTATCCACAAATCCAGAAAGTAGTGTCCCAACAATTGCAGCCGTCAACAATGGATATGTATTCCTAATCATAGGGAGTGCAACCAGCCATATTACGCTGGAGTTCGACCATTGATCGAAAAACATCCATCCTAAAGCAAGAATCACTCCCATTACGACAATACTCATCCACCACCGAAATATCACATTCAATTTAGACTTTATATCAGGTGAAAAATAACCAACGCTGACCAATAGAAGTGATTGACCAGCAAATAAAACGAATTTCAGAAAATTGGTCAGCAACCATTTTTTTGAAATAACAGTGCCATTTGCAGTTCCCTTAAGTATCCCAATTTGACCAAATAATATTTGATAACCCACCGTAGATAAAAAAGTGACAATTATTAATAAAAGCGGCGTATTATTAGAGCCTTTTAGATTGTTTTTCACAGATTTTTCCCTACCTAATATAAAGTTATCCCTGAGGATCTTCTTAAAATCACATCTCATTATACCGTTACTACCAAAAAACGCTGCAATAAAATTGGGAGACCTGGTTTACTTCCCGGATTTACTTAACTTAAAGCAAAAAATATCCAAACCAGCAACGGTTCGGATACCAAGAATATTTATCAAGCTACTTCACTTCTAATGAAGAATCTATAAATAATACTATTTCAAAATTGAAGACCTAAGATGAGCAAAGTCGTGAACCGCTTGTCGCCCAATTCCTATAATAGACCGAATATTAATGCTGTTGACACCGCCTTGCCGTGGCCTAAACGTTATTTGCGCAAATCTGTAACGCTTATGTTGTTTAATATACATAACCGACATTAAGACATTTGGCAAATTATAATCTTTTGGAATCCTGCTTAAGATGTCTTGTAACGACTCGGCCGTCATTAACCGATATGGTGTGTTGGCATCTGTAACCCACACGTGAAATTGAAACCATATAACCATTCGTAGTGTTTTTGTTACTATCCACCGAGCCAAACCGTCCTGTCTTATCTTGCGAAAGCCCAATTGAATGTCATAGTCACCGCGTTCCTTCCAAAACTGCCAAAACTCATCCGGAAGTGTTTGTCCGTCCGAATCCGTTTGAAATATGTAATCTGCATCTTGCTCTTCAGCATAATGATATCCATACAAAACCGTTGAACCGTGCCCGCCATTTGGTTTATCAAGAACCACTAATTGTGGTAACTGCGGTTGTAAAGCTTGTAGTTTTGTTAGCGTCTTATCTTTACTTCCGTCATTGATGATAACGAGCCTGCTATCGGGGCTCGTTAGTGTAACAATCTCATGCCATTCTTTCGCAACTTCAGCAATGGTATCCTGTTCATTATAGGCTGGTATAATAACATACAACCGTGATTTCATTCTCATATTTCTCCTTTAATTAGATGCTGAAACTCCCTAGATACAATTGTCTTTCGCCGATCATCTTCAAAAGGCATAAAAGCGCAAAAACAGAAAGAAACTTATCTTCAGCAATTTTATCCATCTATAATTAATCTATATTAGTCTGTTGCCAATTAGCAAGATTTCTTCCAGGTATTCTTAGAACTCCAAATATTATGGCAAGTTTAAGACTTACCGCACACTCGCGAATTGATTAAACACTAAATAGGTATATTTTGCTTAACATCAACGAGGGTCCAATTTGTTGCGTTGCTTTACATAAAAAAAACATGGTGGTGAGATTAGTATCTCCCCCCTAAATAATAGTTCAGCCAAAGAATCCTCAAAGTAAGCAAATATACGCCAATTTTGAAAAAGTCGATTAATTCGGCATCAACGTATACCCCAATACCAAAAGTACTAAATCAGATATAAATTTACGGACAGACACGCTTAATACTACCCAATAACTTACTAGCAAGTCAACGTAAAAATCCATATTTTCCATGACAAATTCCTATTTCGAAAATTTTTAACTTTTTTAAGCAAAAGTGAATTGGCTCCCTCTGAAACTTAAACAACCAACTGAAATAAGTATCTTGCGAACAGGTACCGTTTTTGTGAAGAAACTTCCATGTAAAAAGTCCTCAACCCTTTTGGAGCGGCAGAGGACAATATGTCTATTACATCATTCAGTCGAACAATTCTCGTTACATTGATTGCTCTTCTTTTTTTTACAGATATCATCAATGTTTATTTGAATAAGTGCAATTAATAAGCCCAAAATGGTTATGATAGAAAGAATCCAGGGTTGAATCAAAGTGTATTCTGATTCCGAATAACTTGAAAATGGCAAATAAAAGCCAATCTGATGACCATTGTTCAAGTACCCTCCTGACGATAGAGAATAGTGTGGACTGAAATTAAGCGAATCCACTCTCACAGTCTGTTTGCCAGAGTTTAGGATCTTGATTTGATATCTACCTGCGTGACCATTTACATTATTGATGACGTTTCCATTAATAATGTTCTGTTGCATCTCAACATAAGAATTTTGTGTCTTATCAACCAAAAAAACTTTAATTTTTTTATTAGAAAAAATTTGCATGGGAATCTTAAACATTGAAAAACTATTTGTTGCAGTGAAATTTTGTGTTGCATTTTGCCCCCCTTTCAACAGGAAGGTCTGTTTAAGTCCATAAGCTATACCAGACTGTTGTGCAACGACATTCTGATTTGTAATCTTATTGTTTGTCAGTGACCAACTTGTTGTAAAACCAACAAGCGCTACTGCACATATAACAGTATTAAAGAAACTCCTATGATAGTTAAAAAGGCTATTATTATTTGCATTCATTTTTGCAAAGACTTCAACTATTCCAACACTTCCTAGCGTCAAAATGAAGAGTAGAATCAAAAAAGCATACCGTGCTTCTGCTTCCCAAAGAACGGTGTGAAAAGCTATCACCCCTAATATACTAAGCACTGCTATCAAAGTCGTCCAAGACTCATGTAATCGTTTTGGATTTGAGGCAAAGAAAAACATACCTACAAGCGTAATCACATATAAAACCTGAGTTAAATTGGTTCCCCAAAAAGCAAATTGTTTCAAATTTCGGGAAATTTTCGTATGGTGCACTGATTGTAAATTTGGACCATCGCCATCAACTACTCCACGACTGAATGTAAATACAAATTTGCGCCAGAAATGAGCTAAAATTCCACCTCCATTCATTTTAACTAAACGTTTTTGAATTGCTACGTTAATCTTTTCATCTCTTTTTGATACTGATTTGATATTTTGAAACTTGTACATTTCACTACTAATCTGACCATCTGTAGTAGGATTCAATGCCATGTAAATAAAAGCGCTGCTGGGAACTTGTTCTTGACTATTATTATGAAACTGATTGACCGATTTAATTTGGTTGCTAAGCAACACGAATCCAGTGCATATTAATAAAACCAAACCCAGCTGAGAAAGATTAAGAATCCAGCTACGTCTAGTTTGAAAAAAATTGATGAAAATCGCAATGATTAAAGCTAGGATAATGATAATAACGTTAGGCTTAATCAAGTAGCCCACGCACAATGAAAACACTGCCAAAACAAAATAGATTGATTTCGACCAAATTTTATCTGTCTTTTCCTGTTTTAGTAGCCAATAAAATCCCAAGGCAGGAAACAAAATGACAAGAGGATCAGTATAAAAATTCAAGGCGTATGTGTAGATAGGAAAAAAACCGGCAATAAAAATCAAAAAGAAGGTTCCGGATATTTCTTTATTTGCGACTAATTTTACACTCTTATAAGTGACGAAAATGGCCAAATCGGTCATTAAAAATAACGTCAAAACAATCATTAAACTGACATGTTGTACATGAAAACTTTGAAACAAACGAATTAGCCAGCTATACACGACTGTAACATTCACATTATTTGGAAATTGATAAAAATAGCTATCCCAAATTTTTGAACCAGCTGCTAGTGAAAAAGCTTGCGATTTGATACGCAAATCATCAGTTGTTAGAGCGACCGTTAAATACTTGCTGACAAATCCTTGAACAAGAAAAATCATAGCGAACAAGAATAAATTGACGTATTTAATGACGTTTAGGTGCGTTATTAATAGGCTATAAAGGCTCTTCAATATTATGAACATCGAAAAACTCAATAATATTAAAAGAAATGGACTAAACCAATAGACATTCAACTCGAACACATTTTGAGTCGGTATAAAAAAAAGAGACGCAATTACTAAAAGGCTGCAAAAGAAAGCCAAAACATAGTACAACCATCGATTTACTATTTTGATGATTTATCACTCCAATATGACCATTTTCTCTAATACTAACAAAAAAAGTAAATACATCATAGATGTGATCGCATTCAATGTTTGCCGTCATGGTTTAAATGCTTACGAGCAAAAAGCTTTTAGCACTCATAACAGTAAAGTGCTAAAAATTGAGGCAATTCCCTTGCACACTTTTTGTTAGTGTGTATAATACTAGTCAAAGGTCAAAGTTGGTCAAACGATAAAACGTTGATTAACCACCTTTCGCCATCAGAGGCTGATAACAGTTGTTAGACGCGCTGATGAGCCCTTAGAAGGAGCGATAACATGCTTTGTCAAAACTGTCATCAAAATGAGGCCACGATTCATTTAGGTCTCACAATGAACGGACAACAGATGCAAGTGCATCTTTGCCAAAATTGCTATCAACTTCTACAACAAGCTGAGAATAATTTAATGAACGGAAACGGAGGATCAACAAATATGGCTCAAGATCCATTTGGTTTTGGTAATTTAGATGACCTCTTTGCTGCAATGCAAAACGGTAACGTCAATGCCAATAACTTTCAACAAGCACAACAAGGTCCACAAACACAAGCAGGCCGTGGTGGCAATAATAACGGCGGTAACAACAATAAAAACTCTAAGCATCCCCTACTTGATCAATATGGTTTAAACCTGACTGATCAAGCTAAAGCAGGCAAAATTGATCCTGTCATTGGTCGTGACACAGAAATTGACCGTGTCATCGAAATCTTAAACCGTCGGACAAAGAACAACCCAGTTCTGATTGGTGAAGCTGGTGTTGGTAAAACGGCTGTCGTTGAAGGCTTGGCTCAAGCCATCGTTAACGGTAAGGTGCCTGAAAAGCTGCTTAACAAACAAATCATTCGTTTGGATGTTGTTTCACTGGTTCAAGGAACTGGTATTCGTGGTCAATTCGAACAACGCATGCAACAATTAATGAGTGAAGTTTCAAAGAACGATGACATCATCTTGTTCATCGATGAAATTCACGAAGTTGTTGGTGCAGGTAACGCTGAGGGTGGCATGGACGCCGGTAATGTATTGAAGCCTGCCCTTGCCCGTGGTGAATTCCAACTCGTCGGTGCAACAACTCAGAAAGAATATCGTGATATTGAAAAGGACGCTGCTTTAGCCCGTCGTTTCCAACCAATTGAAGTAGAGGAACCTTCTATTGAAGATACGGTTTCAATCTTGAAGGGTATTCAAAAGCGTTATGAAGACTATCACCACGTTCACTACACTGACGCAGCAATTGAAGCCGCAGCACGTTTGTCAGCCCGTTACATTCAGGATCGTTTCTTGCCTGACAAGGCCATTGATTTGATTGATGAATCTGGTTCAAAGAAAAACTTAACGTTACGCAACGTGGATCCTACTTCTTACGAAGATAAGATTCACACTGCAGAAGCACACAAGCAATCCGCTTTGGACAAAGAAGATTATGAAAAGGCTGCCTACTATCGTGATCAGGTCAATCAGTTAGAAAAGGCCAAGAAGGACGCGGACGAAAATCCACAACCCGATGATGCTGCAACGGTTACTGAAAAGGATATCGAACACATTATCGAAGAAAAGACTGACATTCCGGTTAGTGACATGCAAGCGCAAGAAAAGACCCAATTGAAGGATCTGGACAAGCGGCTTGAAAAACATGTTATCGGTCAAAACCAGGCAGTTGATAAAGTTGCCCGTGCCATTCGCCGTAACCGAATTGGTTTGAATCAAACTGGTCGTCCTATTGGTTCCTTCCTCTTCATTGGCCCTACTGGTGTCGGTAAAACGGAAACAGCTAAACAACTTGCTAAGGAATTGTTCGGTTCGAAGGACGCCATGATTCGCTTCGATATGAGTGAATACATGGAACAGTACAGTGTTTCCAAACTGATTGGTTCTGCCCCTGGTTATGTTGGTTACGAAGAGGCTGGCCAATTGACTGAACAGGTTCGTCGTCACCCCTACTCATTGATTCTGTTAGATGAAATTGAGAAGGCTCACCCAGATGTTATGCACATGTTCTTGCAGATCTTGGATGACGGTCGTTTGACTGATTCTCAAGGTCGTACAGTATCCTTCAAGGACACCATCATCATCATGACTTCTAACGCTGGTTCTGGTGACAGTGGTGAAAACAGCGTTGGCTTCGGTGCTGCTCAAGATGAACATGCTAGTCTGATGGCCAAGTTAGGCAACTACTTCAAGCCTGAATTCTTAAACCGTTTTGATGACATCGTTGAATTCAACTCCCTTTCCAAGGAAAACTTGGGTCAGATTGTTGAACTGATGTTAGACGATGTTAATGATCAGTTGGCTAACCGCAACTTGCACATTCGTGTAACGAAGCCGGTTGAAGAAAAGCTCGTTGATTTAGGATACAATCCAACAATGGGTGCTCGTCCACTACGTCGTGTCATTCAGGAACAATTAGAAGATCGGATTGCCGACTTCTTCTTGGATAACCCTGATACACACAACCTTGAAGCTGTGATGGATGGTGAGAACATTAAGGTTGGAGCTGAAAGTCAATCAGATAAAGCCAATGTCGAACAAAATGCACAAACCAAGAAGTAAAAAATAAATAAGCAAGACGTGCCTTGATTGGCACGTCTTTTTTTCGTAAAAGATTGTCTAAGTCTCGCTTTCAGTCTTTTACCACCACCACAGAGTGCGCTATACTTGTATCATTAATTAATATTCAGTGGGGTCTGCAATTATGAGTGAAGAATTAGTTGAAGGAGTTCCAGTTTGGGTTTATTACACAGACGTTGACTCTGGTAAAACATTAGTTGAACCAAAAGTGCTTCGTGGTGCCATTGGCGATCACTATGAAGTAAAGGTGCCCGAATTTGCCAACTACCGCTTACTTCATCACACCGGCAATCTAGATGGCGTCTTCACAAACGAACAACAAGAGGCACGTTTGTATTTCCGTGAATCCGATTGGGCCGAAGTTGAAAAGGTACAAATGTATGCCACAATTCAAGAAGATGTTCCAACCTACGATCGCCCTGATGGCGAATTGCAGGCACTAGAAATGCCGGTGGGATCAGTTTGGCGAGTATTTTCTCGAATTGCCACAAATAATGGTGAGTTTTGGTATAACATGGGCACGAATCAGTGGGTTATGTACAAGCCAAATGCCTTTACACTGAATAATTCACCTGTACGTCCTACTTCTCATCAGGATGTACATAAAGAACATAATTGGGATATTCAACCCGTTTCAGCACGCGGAAGTATTGACTTCGTCGATGGTAAATCAGTTTCTTATTATGCTGAGCCATATGGACGCCCTTCCGGAACAATTGCCAATCGTAGTGTTGTTGTCATTAATGGTGAAGTCAGTGACCCATCTGGCGTTGTCTGGTTTCAACTACAGGGACTAGGCTTTATTAATTCTATGTATGTTAAACTTACGGGGCCAATTTCTATTTCCAATGAAGGTTAACTTTTGCCTTCGCTAAAAAACGATGATCCAAGGTCAAAAACCTAGATCATCGTTTTTATCTTTTCTAAATAATACTGAATTTAAAACAAAAATATTGTTATCGAGACTAAAGTATTGTAATACAATAACTATTAACGATACTCCAAATCGTCTTTTAACGAAAAGTAATAGTTTGTTGGTCTGTTATTTTTCTGAGTTGAATTCTTAATTGTCACATTTGGAGCTGTAGTTTCTGATTCAACAGTTGCAGCACTGATACTCGTGGAACCAATAGTTAATGCCAACACAATTGTGACCATACTCAAAATTAAACGTTTCATTATTATTTCCACCTTTCATAATAATATTATTATATATTTAAAATTGTTTTCTTTCAAATTTAAGTAACGGTGATGATAAGCATGGATATAAGTCAATTGATCAAAAACACACGAAAAGATAAACGATTAACACAAGCTGACTTAGCCCAAGGGATTACAACTC
This sequence comes from Furfurilactobacillus rossiae DSM 15814, assembly GCF_000428925.1. GTDB lineage: Bacteria > Bacillota > Bacilli > Lactobacillales > Lactobacillaceae > Furfurilactobacillus > Furfurilactobacillus rossiae. The sequence goes on from NZ_AUAW01000029.1 coordinate 9,130, forward strand.
AGGCTACAATAAGTCAGCTTGAAAAAAACAACGTTCTCCCAAGCAGCAAAATTTTAGCTCAAATTGCAGCAAAACTCGATATTAATATTGATGCAAAAAACATTAAAAAAAACCATTCGAACAAAAATTTAAAATCCGATTTGCACACTGCTGATATGCTGTTTATGAGATATCAAGATGAAGAAGTAAGTAACTTACTAGCAAATTACGATTCCGACAACGTAGAGGACGAGATTGAAAAAGAACACTTGCTTTTTCTGAAAATACAATCAAGGTTGTGGGTGACAAAGGACTTTGATACAGCAATATTCGGTTTCAATAATTTGCTTCAAAACAGTCGCTCTGACCAAAACAATAATATTTTTCAACTACTATCATTAACCGAGCTTGGTGCATTGTACGAAAAAAAGAAGAAAATGACATTGGCTGATTTCTACTTTCAACAAGTATTTCAAGCATATGATGTTGATTCTTTTCAGGATGTCTCTTATTGGGGTCTTCTGATTGCTACCGATATGTCCAAATATTTTATCAATACTGAACAATTTGATTTAGCCAATCAAAGCGTCAACTATGGTTTGCACGTTTCCCTCGAATCAGGTACTTTTTTCTTTGTCGACTCGCTTTACTATGCAATGGCAATAATTGATGTGAATTTACACAAAATGAGCGGAAATTATGATGAATATCTCACGTACGCAGAATCATTTGCACACCATGTAAACAATGACTCTTTGTTAAAGAAAATTGCGAAGCTGCGCACTGAGATTGTCAAAAATAATGGTGAATTTGACTAAAAAAATAATAGGCATCATACCTATTATCCCAGTTGCTACTTCTATAAATAACTAATCTCCAACAACTTACAGTCTGAGTAAATGGACGCATATACTTACAAATTACCTCCAAACTCGTCTTGAAGTTCTCTAAAACTATCAGACTTTGTATCAACTTCCCACCGATGACCGACTTTTTTTAATGAAATGTCTTTTCCTTCAAACCTGGTGATTGGCCATACAGCTGATAGATCTTTAAAGTTTTTCGCAATCTGGCCATTTGCGCCAATCGTTCCATCTACAACAGGAGAACTGTCTTCATCATTACTTAAAAGCGTACTGTGAAACTGCTCCCTAATCGGGGTCAACGCACTAGTATCCTTCATATCGAGCGCTCTGGGAATGACTGTTACGACAGCCTTCCCATTTTTGTTGGATTTAACCTTGTACACAGTTTTGTCAACTGACTTATTTATACTTTGAATACTTTTTCGAACTTGCCAGTTATTATTGGCATTATTACCATTATTGAAAACCTTCTTGTTTACGTTGGATTCCATCTGTTTGTTAAACTGATGGCGTGCAATTCTAATATTATTAGATAGTTCGCCGTCACCAGCCAAATGTTGTTTATTAAGGAAAACACGTTCCACGAACTGTTGGGTAGCTATACCGGAATCCCGCGTATGATCTTTGTATTTTTTCGCATTTACGATTGTCTCCGAAAAGCGTCGATGTCCATGTCCGTCAATAAAATGCATGATTAATCTGTAACGCTGATCTTTTTTTACCTTAAAAGTGACCCAAACATTGCCTTGCTCTCCCCTTTTTAGTCTCAAACTACCTGAAGTACTTGAGTTGACCTCTGGGATTACTTCGCGTTGTTTGTCCTGAATACTCTTTAGCCTAAAGTTTGAATATGAAAAAGACTGCCGCTTGTGTCCAACATTTTTAACTTTTAATTGAAGTGCGAGAAAGCCGTCTTTTTTAGAAGTAGTAATTGTTTGCCTAGGCATAATATATTTACCTGATCTAATCGTTACACATTCGTTAGCACCGGTTATTATCCCACTAAACCATAAACAGCCTATTCCTATCGCAATAATTCCTATCAAACCTACCAAACTCGCTACTATTGCTTTTTTTCGCAGTTTCATTCAATGTTCCCCAGTTATTATAATCATGTTTTTTATCAGCCCTTCAATAATATCATAATATTGATATTATTAAAAAGGTTTTAAGGTAAAAATTATTTCAACCACCAAAATATCCATATACTAACCTTAGTGGTAAAATTAATTCATCCAACGATTCAAGCCCTTGAACTAATTAACTACTAATCTAGTAAAATCACCGACACATTTCAAATTTGATGCCCCGTCGATACTACTTATCAACGTTGCCGTTTCATTCCCTAGTTAAACTAAACGTAATGCATAGGCGGAATACTTGGAATCGTTCTCTTTAAAACATGACGACGTTTAAGAATGTATATGCTAACACCTGCAGCACAAATTCCAGTTTCAAGTAAAATCAAAAATTTAACTGTCATGTTGATTCCTCCATTACTTCTCAAATATACGCACAAATTACATGCTATAATTGTTCTCAAACTCTAAAAAAGACAAATCAGGAGATACTTATGTTTAAAGGTTCATTGATACGCGATCGCCGCAAAGAACTCAAAATGAATCAACAACAATTGGCCGAGGGTATTTGTATGCAGTCGACAATCAGCGCCATTGAAAAGGGCACTGTGGCACCTACCATTGATATTCTTGCAAGCATCTGCCAGCGACTCGACCTGACTGTTAACGATGTTTTGACCGAATTTAATTCAGATCTTATTGACCCACAAGAGAAAGTTTTAGAAAATGTTGAAACGAGCTTATATCAAAGTCAGGTGTCAATTGCAAAAAAACAACTAAATACGCTAAAACGCAACACTTTGAGCAAAGGTGAGCAAAGTGCCATGTACTACTTCTTATTAGGCAACATCTTGCTTGTCCAAAAGGACCCTGACCCAGAAGAAGCACGCTTCAATTTCACGTTGGCTCAAGAATCAATAGAAACAGCTGGCTCTTCAGTACTCTCTGCTCTGATTGCGTCAAGTATTGCAGTTAGCCATGCCTTACAGAACAAGGTAGAACGAGCACGTCATTTTTTTGATATCGCTTTTAAGGACATTACAGAGTTACCTGCTACTTCTCGCAAAGACACCTTGCGTATTCTTCATGCTCTAAGTAACATTAGCCAATTTTACTCAACTGAGAAGAATTATACAACAAGCGACAAGGTCGCCGAGTATGCGTTAACTTTAGCCCGTACTAATCATCTTTCGGATTATGTTGAAAATTTCTCTTATATTTTGGGCTATAATCTAAATCAGAAACCTAGTTCTCCAAAAAACAAACGGCGAATCAATGAACTAATGCATGATGCTAAATCGTTTGCGTCATACAATGGCAACTCCCTTATTTTGACAAAGGTCGATCATATTTTAAGCTAACCCCCTCAACTGTTATTTTAAACCTTTTATATAATATCTACTAATATTATTGCCCTTTTATATTTGTCAAAAATTAGAATAATCTAGTGCACTAAGAAGACAGCAAAACTCATATTGTCTTTTTGATCCCCCATTTGTAGACTGAATTTATCACTGCAAATTTGGGGGATTTTTTATGTGTACACTTATTGATAACTTCATTCAAGACAAACAACATTTTCGTAATATTAGTCATAAAACCATTCTGGCCTACCGTTCAGATCTCACACAGTTCATGATGTTTCAAGAACATCACGAATTAGAATTAACCGATGGTATGTCGGACTTTATCACCGACTTACAAATTACTCAGCACTTAATGCCGTCTACAATCAAACGAAAAATTACAACTTGCAAAATGTTCTATCAATACTTACTAGACGAGCAAGTTCTAAACCAGGATCCTAACACTGGCTTTCGACGCAACACAAAGTTTATCGTCCCCGAAACATTACCCCGAGTACTTCAAATAAAAGAGGTCAAAACCATTCTTTCAGCTGCTTACGAAGATTATAACCGCGCTAAAACACCGTATCGCATCAAAACATCTACGCGAAACATTGCTATCCTAGAGGTTCTCACAGCAACGGGAATCCGAATTGGCGAATTAAGCAGTCTAAACATCGATGACCTAAATTTTGCCAATCGTTCTTTATTAATACATGGAAAAAATCGGAAAGAAAGACTTCTGTTTCTGTCCAGTCCTGATACATATCAAGCATTGAAGGATTATTTACAAACTCGAAATACTTTTATTCCTCATACAGATGCCCTATTTCTCAACAAGTACGGTAATCGTTTATCAATTTTCGGTATCGAAAATATATTTCTCAAATATCGCAATATCACTAACACATCGTCGTCTGCCACTCCACATTTTCTACGCCACACATTTGCTACTGAGCTTATTAATAACGGAGCAGATATTCGTGAAGTGCAGGAACTACTAGGGCATACGAGCATTACAACAACGACAATTTACGCCGCTGTTTCATCTGCTCAAAAGAAAAAAGTGCTTCGCAAATTTAATTATCGAAATTCGATGCATATAAAAACCTCCAAATAACTACTAATTATTTGGAGGTTTTTATATGGCAGGACAACGTAATACTTCTGGGATTCAATTATCAGCGTCAGGTTGGTTAGAAGATCATAATAATGCAAAGAAAGAGTTAAGATATAAATTTGCAAAAGAAATTGCAAAGCAAAATCCAAAGTCAATTATTGATATTGGTTGTGGAACTGGTCTTTGGTTAGAAATCTTTAATGATGTTTTACCAAAAAACTGTAAATTCATCGGAATTGATTTGGATGAAAACTCATTAAAAGAAGCAAAAAAAAGGTCAATGAACAATGATCGAGAATGCGAATGGATTGCTCTTGATGTTAACAAGGAACCAGAAAAAATTCCTTCAGCAGATTTAGCATTTATTTTTAATTTTTCGTCGTATATAGAAGACATTAGCGCATTTCTAAATCAACTAACACCTGAAAAAGGCTTTAAAAAAATTGTGATTCGCCAATTTTTGGGTGATGAAATTAAATTTGGACCCTTTAACACTCATACTCAAACTAATATTGATTCTTCAATTAAAGCCTCAATGGATGGCTCCAAACAAATAAAATATTTTGATTTAGATCGTTTAATGAATGCAGTTCAAAAATCTAATAGAAAAGTGGTTTTTCAAGATTTTGAATTATTCAAAGCGTTTTCACCTTTCTCTGATAATGCTTTTCCCTACATCAAAGGAACTGCTGAGTGGACTGCAGAGAGAGTCCCTGATAATGAAAGAAAAGCAATAAATAAGTGGATAAAGAAAGCAGAAGCAAAAAAAGATTTGCTCTACTTCTTTAGTATAGACTGGCTCTCAATATTATCTTAATTCATCAGTATCTGTAACTGAATTTTTTGATAACAATTCAAATTGTGCGTTATAAAAATTAACCAATTCTTTTTCACTAGAAACTAAAACATTCGGCGCGATTCCTCTCGATCTAAAATCCCAATTAAAAAGGACTTCTTTTCGATTGTCTTTGTAAGTGATAATTAAAAAGTTAGGATAAGGGACCTGATTATTTACTATTTTTGAACTATATTCGCCAACATTTTGATTATCATTTTTTTGTGAAACAGCTTTACGCATTTCACTAAATCTAGTTTTAGCTAATTTATCGCCAATATCTCTCCAAACGAGTCCTGAATCAATTTCTTTTGCTATTTTAGGTATCGATTTTTTTAATTCAGGTGAATGATTGAAATTCTCATCTGCTTCTTCATGGTCATCATAGATATTAAAACTTGTATTTTTTATTGACTTAATAACAGAAAGTCTATCAACAACGTAGCTTTTAAAAGTATCCATGGGCTCTTGAAGTCGAACAACGTGTAATCTATCTTTAACATCACTTGACATCCGACCGGAATACTCATCTGTACTATCTAAGGCTTTCATTGTTCGAGTATATTGATCATAAAAAAAAGTAAAAATTGAGCCTAAAAAAGCCACATAAGAATAGTTTGTAAGTGGTGGAATAAATCCGAATGCGATAGAAAACACTCCAAGAACTAGACCTATAATGATTTTCCAATTTTGAAACATCTTATTCATTTTAAACCTGTACTTTCCTTAGAAGCACCCACATCAACATTTGAAACCTCCAAATAATTAGTAGTTATTTGGAGGTTTTTAGCGCAACCCCTCAAACAACTATCATCTTAAATGTATCTATAATACGATAAATTATAACACTTTCTTGCCCTGAAATTTTACTTTATATTCAGAAAATTTTAAAATTTTTATTAGATTTTTTGATAATTCAAATTCACTATATAAAACTTACATGAGGCTATCATTCAGGTCAATCAAAGGTAATTAATAAAATTCTTTTATTCAGCACTTTCTGTTCTTTTTCTCCACACTAATACACTCATCGCCGTCAAAATACCCATACCGGCTAGAATATCAATCTGTTGACCTTTATTATCAACGCCAGTGGCCGGCAACTCTGCCGTCTCATCAACATTGTTGTTAGTGATAACTGCTCTTACAGGTGCCGCTTGCGCTACAGGTCGCTCACTTGTTAATTTCCCCTCTACCGGCAGCTTCGCACATGGTGCAGCAGATGTAATATCAGTCTTCACTGCTGGTACCTTCCGATATACCAACACAACATCTTTAGTAACCAAATGCCCCTCAGCATCAACCGTAAACATCCCTCTAAGCGCACCTGATCCCTCGCCAAGGTGGTCAAACATATACCCACTAATTGGGTATATGGTCCCACTAGCGTCATATTCGCCATCAGTCAACCCAGCCAGCACCACTTCATCACGCAGCACATGGCCACTACCATCAACGTAATGAATATGAATCATCTGAGCATCGGCACGATAGACTACTTTTACACTCCCAGGTTGATCAGGAATATTGATAACCGTTTTATCAGCAGTGTAACCTGGGAGATTTGGAATCAAAGCTGAATCAATAGGATCTCCCGGTCGACCGCTCCCAGTATGATGTGGCACATTCGGAATTTCAGCGCCTGATGGCAACACCGGTACCACGGTATAATTTGTGTTATAAACTAACGTCACATCACTTGTCGTCAACGTCCCAGTGCCATCTACTAAGAATTTACCAGTCAAAGTTCCCTGACTAATTGATCTAAAGGTATAACCAGGCAAAGTAAGTCGAGAGGCACTGGCATCATACATGCCATTAGTCTCACCATTAATAACTCCATCCGAATGAATGGTTCGCCCAAGTTGATCGACATAGTGAACACTTAAATGTTGTGGATTGGCCTTGTAAATCACTGGTGCATTGCCAGGCGTATTAGGAACATTCGGCACTACAGTTAACGTATATCCCGGAATATCAGGGACCAATTTATCATCTACTGGTTCTCCCGGAATACCAACACCCGTATTTCCTTTCGTTCCTGGAATCGGCTTCCCATCTGGCGTTTCTGGCACCGCCGTGTAATTCGTCAAATAATAAATAGTTACGTCCTGACTATTTGCAGCAAAGTTACCCTTAACGGTCTCACCCGCTACGGCCAATGTGTACCCATCAATACTCAACGGTTGGTAATCGTAGGCATCTCCGACTTTAACGTAACTTCCATCAGCTGCTTTACCACCAATTTGAACTGGTACATGGAGGACCATATTTGTCCCTGACTGTAAGAAATGCACCTGAAATCTGGGTACAACAATAACCTGACCATTGGCCTGTTTGTTACCATTTGTGAACTGGACCTGATAGTCGCCAGCCTTGCTAGTATCCACATTGTTACTAGATTTCACAACGGCCTGTCCAGCATCGTCTACACTGTCCAAACTCAAATTCTGTTTATCAGGTGTCGTTGCACCATCAAAGCTGTCATCAACAAGCCAGTTTTCACCTTGGTTCAAAACTAAGTCTCGTGCGTGGACACCTAAATATGAAATCTTAACGGCAACTTTTGTCGATTCCACATTGTACGCATCCGCACCCTGACCCTCGTTACCATAAAGCGAAATTGATGCATACGCAGTCTTGTTCGGTGCAATATCGCCATCATTTTGTGTTGGGACGACACCAACAAACTGTAGATTCAATTTGTCCCCTGGTCGCAAAGTCACGTCTTCAAATTCAATTTTGAATGCCCTAGTACCCTTTTTCGTTGCACTGTCGAAGTTAATGAAGTCAGATTGCCAGTCACCCGATCCAATAGCCTGCCCATTATTATTGAAACGTTGTGGGTCTAGCGAATCACTAAAACTCAAACGATATTGTTGCGGATTAAGCATCTTGCCATTAAGCGAAACCGCAACATCCTTGTTTTTTACGTATTCTGAATATTGCGAATTACGTCCGACAGTTCCATCATTGATTGCGGTATCGCCAACACTAGGCATAATCATAACCAGTGATCCGTTAGTGATTGGAACAGTTCCGTCTGTACTTGTCGTAATCCGCATACGAACGTCACCATCCGGTTGAACAACGGCATTGCCCGATGTCGCATCAGTATAATGCCAGTCTCCGTGTTGGTCTTCGTCGGCAGATCCGGCGATTTCAAAACGAGAATTAACTAATTCATTATGTCCAATAGTAACTAGGTTATCTTTTTCAAGCACCCTTGCACTACCAGCACCCAAGATACCCTGGATTTCTGACGTCAAGTTTGTCTCGTTATAACCGCGACCGGCATTGGTACTCCCGTTAACCCAATTTCCGTCTTGTGTTCCAACACCATAAATTACGTGAAAGTTCTTCTCCGACACTTGCATACCATGGAAGTTCAGACCAAACCGGTACGCCAACATGGTGTCATTAGCCGTGCGACCAAAGCCATCTGAATCGTCGACCAAATAAAGAAACTGACGACCATCGGACAGTTTAACTAGATGTGGTTTCAATGAATCACGGTACGAATCTGAATATTGCGGTGTTACAACCTGAATCTGATCCTCTGTTCCTATCTGACTTTCACCTTGTGCACTAATAACATTAGCATAAATTAATCGTTCTTTACCTGTTTCCCCATCATGAACATAGACACTACTGTCTACTTGCACGCTAGCAGGAATAATTGCAAATACATAACGGCCTTTGGAGTACCCAAGCGGATTATTTGCGTACAGCATGATTGGATCAAAATCATTATTAACCACTGTACTATTATTTAGTGCAACGAGTGCATCCTGTGCGCCTAAAACAGGTACATCTGGTACGATTGTCTGGTCCTGTATCGTGAACTTGTGGGCATTCGCAGCGACGCCATCACTTTGAACTGTATTATCCAAAGGAATGTTATACTTCCGTCCGTTATGTGAGCTGTCAACCACTTCGTAATGATCCAAGGACGAATACGTGATCCCATTCTGTGCGTTTATAAATTTACCCACAAAACTGATTGGACAATTACTTCTCAGTCTTTTTGCGTCCGTAAAATTCAGTCGAATCTGTGGCGTTCCGACCGGAATATCACTTAAATTATACGAATCCAAATCATTCTGATCAGTCATCGCCGTGGCCTGATGCCAAACACCGTTTTGCAAGTAGTCAATACTGCTAATCGGTGTGTTGTCAGTGTTATCCCAGTCCTTGTTGGTCAATGGATTGGTGATTTTTGTTAGTTGAAAACCTGCGGGTAAGTTGTAAACCATCCCCAAGGAGCTTGCACCATTTAAATCCCGTGTATCAAATATAGCTTTCACGCCAATAACGACGCTATCCCCATTAGCCACAGTATAAGGCTTTCTATCATTTGACATCGAACCTTGCGAAGCCGCATCGTCCAAATGATAGTTAACAGTTGTACTTACCAGTTGATCATTTTCATTCCAGAGAGCATAGTCAACTTTCCTAAATCAGACGCACTAACATTCTCGGGAAATCTATAAAACAACTGAAAGTTAAGTGAGGATATAGCGTTGGCCGTTAATTCCCCAAAATCAACATCAACTGTATTATTACTGCGAGTTATTACCCACCCCTCACTAAACTCCGGTGACATACCAGGTAAATTATGACCAATACGAGCGTCACGATAGGTACTCCATACGTAATAGTCAAGCATTTTGGGATTCTCAAATGTCATCTTTAAGTGAGCATCTTTCAAATAGACCTGAGAATTTTCGTTTAAGACCCATACAACCGTTCCACCATTATTCAAATAAGAACCATCAGCCTGTTTTAGCATTGCTGGTGCACCCCAGTTGATGTCAGAATTGGGTTCGACTGAAACATCCATACCATTTGCCGGTAATCCAAGCCAAAGACCATTCGTATCGTTGACTTTCGCATCATGAGTCGTGGCATCTTGCCCGACGTATTGAATAATCTTCTGTCCGCTATCAGAAGAAAATGATTGTCCCGTATCCGTCTGACCCGTCATTACTGCTTCTACTTTAATCGGCGTATCATGCCGCGCGGATTGTGCAGCCAGAACCGGCAGATTAATACTGATCACTGTTCCAGATGAAATAGGTCGATTAAACTTCACGTAGACCTTATTAGTCGCAACAGTTGCTAGATCATAATCGTCAGGACCACCTGCACCATTAATGTAATGACGTTCACCAGTTGGATTATTCATCAATACAGCATGATCCAAAGTGATCTGCATTCTCCCGTTGACCAGTTCATGATTCACATCGTTAACCGCAACCTGAACAACCACACTCTGTTGAGTTGTGTAATCATTAATCGTGTTAGGCGCTTGAATTGTAATCGTTGGTTTTACAACGGCTGGATCAGTTGAGGCTGCCGGCGCAAACGCCGCATCAATCCGAAACTTTGATTGTGCTGTTGCTGGATTAGTTGCAGTAGCTGAGTCCACTGAGGCACTGTCCTGTTTAACGGACGCACTCGTAGTATTGTCGGCGCTTAATGACGCCGCATTGCTAGTCGTGGCACTTGCAGTCGACTCTGTTACTACTTGCGATGCCTGCAAACTCACTGCTGAATTCTTTGTCTCACTGCTGTCTGGCAAAGATGACGCCGAACTTGAAACAGAACTAGCACTCTGCGTTGATGATGTCTCTGACGGTGCAGTATGAGAAGTCTCATGTAATGCTGCCGAAGTGGCATTTACAGGTGAATTCGTATCGCCTTGTGTCACTGTATCAACCTTGATGGCATTGCCATCGTCATTGACAGTATCAGCATGAACTGTATTTATTAGCATCGAGCTTGCGCCCAGTGCAACAACCGACCCTATCACCCAGTTCTTACCCGACTTATACATCTTGTAGAAGGTTTTATCGCTACTAGCATGTTTATATTGTTTGTTCTTCATATTTTTATTTATACCTTTTTCAATAATTTTAAATCGATATTAAAAGTTATAATTAAAGCCTACGTGTTGTGCACCAACGCATAGGCTTTAAATTATCGTTAGTTATTTTTCATTTAATTATTCATTGTCTGTAGCTTCAACCGAACCTTTTACGATGTCAGGGTCTTCTTCAATCCATTGATCATAGTTTTCTTCCAATTCTTTCTCAGCATCATCAATGTACCCCTGATGCAAAACCTCGTTAACATTTTCTCGATTAAAGAAAAAAGTTGATTCTGCATCTATCATGCCGTTCGGAACAAGAACGGCGCCGTAATCAAAATAAACTTTTTCATCACCTTGTTTAACAATACTTGCACGACCGACAATCATGAATTTATCCTCATCATTATCATTGATAGTAACTACAGAACCCAATGGTAAAATTTTATTCATTAATTTCACTCTTTTCTTTTTGTTTTTCTGATTTTTTTTGTAAACGCTCTTGTTTCCGTTGTGCTTTAACCGCTTCGTTAATTGTCTTTTGAGCGAAATGAATTCGATAAGGGTTATTGAGAAAAGTAATAAGTACAAATGAAAATATTAAAACTGCCCCCGATATTGGTCCAAATAAAGCTGTCATCTCAAAACCCCCGTCAGTGTATCAACAACAATTCCATATATAAAGAGTATTGTGAAACCACCAAGAATAATATACATTACAGGAAAAAGGATAAACAATGCCTTCCAATCAGCTCCGTAAAATGAATGAGTTTTAATGGCTGTTCTGGCCCGTACTGGTGTTACTTCCGTGTATTTTGTGTGTCGACGATAAAAGAAACGGTTCATAAAATAAATCAGTCCTGCGCTGAAAGCAAGCGTCAATATAACCATCCAAAGCTCGCTTAAATCTGATGAGCTAGCACGAATTCCTATTAGCTTGCAGAATCCAATTATTCCGATGATTGATGTAACTCCAATACCAGCGTACAAACTGTTGCTCTTGCTTTTCTTAGCCGAAACCAATTTACTTGACTCTCCAATATATGCTTTTTTCTCCTTAGTATCCCAATAAATCGATTGACCTGGCCTATCTCCATCTCCAAGCCATATCTTTTGATGCCAAAATAGCATTTTACTTCTCCTTTATCCTAATGGATTAGCTGCATTCAAAAGCTTCCCAACAAAGCCTTTGCCTTTTAATGCCATAGTCTTTTTATGAGCCATAGAATCGTACCATTTCGATAAACCATTACCGACCATAGCTCCGGCAAGTGCTCCTAATGCTGTTCCGACTCCTGGTATTGGAATTGCTGTTCCAATAGCAGCTCCAAAAGCTGTTGACACACCGGTAATCCCAGCATGTACTGTTCCGTCAATTGCAGCTGCCTTTTTCCCATATTTCTTTTGTCGTTCACCATACGTTAACCCACCGTCAATTAAACTGCCTACTATTGGTACCTTGGCAACTACCTTGCCACCTGCAAATCTAAATTCTTTATCAGCCAAATGCCGGGATAGTTTGCTACCAAGTGCACTACCACTCAGAACATCATCCGCACGATCAATCTGCTTGTAGATATTGGTACGCTTAATTTCTCCACGTACTTGTCTAAAGGTTTTAAAACCAGACTTGCTAGATTTTAGACTGACAATCTTATGATACCCAGTATGATTAAAAGATTTTTTCACGGCCGCAACTGTTTCCCATGTCGCCTTTTCAGTCACCATTCCTCGATCAATATTTTCTCGGCCATTTTTAATTAACTCTGAAACCTTTGCTAAAGTATCCGATTTTTCTTTGGTTTTATGATGACTAGTGGACTTCATTTTCCTTAAAGCCACTCTTTTCTTTTTTCGTTCATCGCCACCAATAGCTATTGCACCAGTGGCGTATGACAAGCTTTCCATGAATACTTGTCCACTTTTACTTCCACCAGAAGTTCTGATGTTACCGCCAACACGGGCAGATTCAACGGTGATGTCCTTCATGCGACTCGAAGGACTCATGCCATTGAATGAAGTTAGTTTCTGCGAAGTTTGCGAGAGCTTACGCTCAGCATCTTCAATTTCAGTTGGTGCTGTCTGACGTAAACGCGTTACACTAGCTAGACCACTCGCTTCTGAGCAGCCAGCATTGCCTTTACTAATTCCGCGTTCCAATTCAGCGCGTAATGCACTCAACTTAGCCTTCTGTGATTGTAAATAGTCAGTATCAATAATGGCGCTATCACTACTATCAACACCACTTTTGAAAGCAGTAATTAGATGATCGAACTCACGAATCATGTCTTCCACATTACGCGTTAACGTGCGTGTTGCATCAACATGCACGTGTTGGACATAACCGCTCATACTCCGTTGTGCAGCACCCTCAAAGTTATCGGATCGTGGCACCCGTGTCATGGCCGTGCCAACACTCGCTAACTGCCTCGTCACACTGCTTCCTTGTGATTTTAATTGTTGGGCCGCACTGGTGACGTTGCGCATATTTACTCGAACCATGATTTTTACCCCAATATTTATTCGTTGCCTTCTGAATTATCAATTTTCATATGTGGATATTTTGTGGTGCTTATTTTATTCATCACTTGCTGTTTAAAGTCTCGTATGTCCTCATCTTCATACCCTTTAAAAATAACTTCTTCAATATTAGCTTGATTAAAGAAATATGATTCCGAGCCATTATCTCCCTGTGGAAACGGACATCCACTGTAATCAAAGTATCCTATTACACCATTGTCGTTATATAGAGGAACGAGAGACGTGACCATTAAATCTTGTTTGCCTTGTTGTAAGCGAATAACAGATCCAATTGATAAAAACTCCATCATTCTTAACTCCTTTTCGTATATAAACCTTCATGCTATTTAAATTTATCGTTCGTTTAGCAACGAATAGTAAACCTTAACTTTTCTGAATAACGGTTGTCGTATCATTACCCAAAAAATAAAACTGGCCATCATAAAAATTGTGATATTTATAAAAGAAATGCCGAAAAGAAAAATTTCTAAACAAAGGAAAGTGACGATTATCAAGGAAACTAATAATAAAACAATAACTATAGTCAGTTGAATAAATAGTCTTCCAGTTTGATTCCGCAAATAAACTGACGGATTAAATATCGTTTGTACTGAATTATCGTTAGAAAGACTTTCAGCCGCACGCTTTAATAAATACCCAACAGCAAAACCAATCAACAAGAATAGAAATATTAGTATTGGTAATATTATTTTCCCATTTAATACCCCTGGAAACACTCCAGCCATTAATCCAAACACTCCTGGGCCCATAACAACTCCAATTTTAGTGATGTCAAGTTGCCTCTGCCACTCGTCTGAACTATTTTGCTTTACTTTCAATTTCTGTTCTTTTTCATCAAAAAAAGCAGTCTCATAACTTCCATCGATTCTTTTAGCAGTTGTTATTAAAGGTAAGATCTCTTTATATAGCATTTAAATCCACCCTAATCCCTTATGTCCTTTAAGTCCGCTTCCTATTCTTTTGAGTTTTCCTTTAATCCCATCGTAAAGATGATCAAATCCATAATCAGCTACTTTACTAATTCCAAACCCAACAACTAATCCCGCAGCAGCACCAATAATTGTACCGACTCCTGGTACGGCCGATCCAATCGTTGCGCCTATTTCTGCAGATTCTAAACCAATCCCGACATGTGCTGTTGCCTTAACGGAAGCATCCATGACATTGCTACCCTTTTTCCTCATTGAGTTGTAATCCATTAAACCACCGATTGCTGGTGATCCTTTAGTTAATCCAAATCGTGTCATCTCAGTTAGCGGTCCCGGCGTTGCTTCAATCGTGTGTTCTAGTCCATTCGTTGTCTCTGCAACTAATCCCCGATTCATGAAAACAGTTGTATTCCGTTCAAACCATTGATGGGCCCCTTGCAGGGCCTTGTCTATAACTTTTGACTTAGCTTTTGATTTCGCAAAATCCGCCACGGCGTCGACACCATAACGTTCAATTTCTTGAACCAATTTTTTCTTTTGCAACTTATCTAATCCAGTCGCTTTTTCAATTCTTAGTAAGATACTTGATGGAACTACACCGGATTCCATCACTTTGGTACCCTTCATATCATTTGGAGAAATTCTCTTCTGCTCAGTTTTTTTTGATTTACTAGTTGGCTTTATTTTTTTTAGCGATACATATTTCTTTTTTTGTTCATCGCCACCAATAGCTATTGCGCCAGTGGCGTATGACAGACCTTCCATGAACACTTGTCCGCTTTTACTTCCACCAGAAATTCTGATGTTACCGCCAACACGGGCAGATTCAACGGTGATGTCCTTCATTCGACTAGATGGAGTCATACCATTAAAGGAGGCCAACTTTTGTGATGTTTGCGAGAGCTTACGCTCAGCATCTTCAATTTCAGTCGGTGCTGTCTGTCGTAAACGCGTTACACTAGCTAGACCGCTCGCCTCTGAACAGCCAGCATTGCCTTTACTAATCCCGCGTTCCAATTCAGCGCGTAATGCACTCAATTTAGCCTTCTGTGATTGTAAATAGTCAGTATCAATAATGGCGCTATCACTACTATCAACACCACTTTTGAAAGCAGTAATTAGATGATCGAACTC
>NZ_AUAW01000030.1 GCF_000428925.1 Furfurilactobacillus rossiae DSM 15814
AGAACCACTGTTACATACTGACCGTGGTTCTGCGTATACAGCTCGAATCTATGACTTAGAATTACGTCAACATCACATCACACACAGTATGTCTCGTGGTGGTAAACCTATTGATAATGGCGCCATGGAAACCTTTTGGAGTCATATCAAAGATGAATGGTTTGATCTACGACCGGCCGGCACGTTCAAAGAACTTGTCGCCTTAGTCGACGCTGGAATCGACTGGTATAACAATGGTCGTCCGCAAGAAACACTAAACGGCCTGACTCCGAATGAATATCGGAATCAGACCGTTCGCAAAGCAAGTTAATTTATATTATTTCGACTGTTTACTTGACTGGGTCATGTCCATCCTATCAACATGAAGTCTTCTTTATTGTGGTGACGAAAAGGATCATCCATCTACCGGTCAAAAAAACGGTAGTGTCTCAAAATGAGATAAACAACGGTGCCAAGCGCAATCATGATCAGAATGGTGATTTGCCAGCCATAGGGATTGTGTTCAAACGGCAACGCAACATTTTCACCAAAGAAACCAGAAACGATGGTCGGCACAGTCATGATGATGGAGTAAGCTGTCAAAAATTTCATTGTGTTGTTCAGACTGTTATCAATAAGGTTTGAATAGGCGTTTGACACACGTTCAACCACATCGGAAGCCATTTGTGCCATTTCTAGTCCTTGTTGAGATTCAACTAGTATATCCGTAATATGTTCCTTTTGATCTGCATTGACCGGTACGACTGGGGTCCGTTGCAGATCCTTAAGCATGTCTGTGTTGGTTTTTAACGCAGTCAGATAGTAAACCAAACTTGTCTCAAGGTCCATGAGTTCGTTAATGGCACTGTGTTCAGGATTGGTTTTCAAACTCCGTTGAATTTCTGCCCGCCGCCGATCAATCCGATTGATTTTGTCCAAATAAGTCGTTGTCAATTTGTACATCAACCCTAAAATGGCATCGATTGGTTGTTGCTGTTCGATGGGTGGCAGTTTTAACGCTGAGTTGGAATTGATAACCAGATTATGCACATAGTTCGTGGTACCGCTGGTAAACGTATACACCCGTTTGCCTTTAAATAGAAAACCAATTGGCGCCGTAGCTGCTTCAGGGGAATCATCAGGCAAATCAGTGATGACATTAAAAATCATCAGTGAAATGCCTGCTTCCTTGTCAAATTCGATGCGTGCGCGTTCACTAGGGTCGGTTGCGTACCCGTACATTTCTTCGGTTAGCTTGTAACTCTGAATGAGGCGCCGGTGCTCAGCAGCTGTCTCATCCTGGACATCGACCCACTCAAAGTTGTTATTGATTTCAATTGGTGTCAGCATAATTTGCCTCAAAAATTCAGAATAAAATCATTTATAGTCCTATTATCCATAGAACCATGGAATCACAATTGTCAGAACAATAATCAGAATCAGCGCTAATAGATGGCGTGTTTTGTGTAACCACGTCAGGGCTGCATATTCTCGAATGAGACCGCGATGATAGTAATGTGACCGTGTTGGCGCAGCAATGCCACGACTGTTTAACTTGAGCATTGCAGCGAACACTGAGGCACGAAAGACATGAAAATTATTGGTCACGAATTCGATTGTTGGATGTGGCTCATGAATGACATCGAGTGAATATTGAAAGTTTTCAAACGTACTCGTTGATTTTTCTTCCAAACGGATCGCCGCGGCGGGATAACCGTTTTCCTTCGCGTAGGCAGCCATGGCCGAGGATTCACTGACGGTTTCATCAGCGCCCTGACCGCCGGACATGATCAAAATTGGCCAGTCACCAGTCTCGTCTTTGGCAATACTGCCGACGCGCATCGCCGTGTCCACACGTGATTTCAATAGTTTAGACAGTTGATCGCCATGATGTAATCCACTGCCAAGGACGATCACGTAATGTTCACCGTGTAGTTTTGTCTGACGCGGGTAAGTCCAAGTGGCCACGAGGAAGTCAGCGATCGTAATACACATGTAAGCACCCAACAGGGTGAGTGCCGTGTTGACGTACTTCATTGGTGTCAGTAAGTCGGTAGGCCAGACGTGAGCTGGAATAAAAGGGAGGACAGCCAGCGCAAGTCCAAGGATGATCGCAAAAATGGTTAACGTGCGAAAATGACGCCGTAATGGTCGAAAATGCCAGTTGATCAACATGACCCAATCAAATAAACCAAGTGTGAGGGCCAAGAAAGCTAGTCCACTGAGAATTCGCCACCCAATGTGATGAGTGTCTGACAGTGATGCCAATAAAATAATTGGCATGCCCAGTAAAATAACGGCTCCGACGACGAGATACCAAGAATTCAAAAGACGTCGGGGATCATGACGATAACCAAAGATAGCCAAGGTTACGGCCATAATAAAAATAAGTGCTGGAAAGAAAATTAGAAAATTAGTCACTTGCGATAATGAAAACATGGAAACTCCTTAACGTGATTGATGGCGTTCAGAACGAGTTGTGTAGTTCTTCTTTGGTGAACTAGGTGTCGATTGTTTGCGGACGGGAGCAGTTGGTTGCTCATCAGTAACAAACGAAGATATGGTTGTCGTGTGACTCAGCCGCTCGAATAATAGTGGATACGTTGGCATTAGTGCTGCAAGAACGATATCCACCATGAAGATGAGGATCATCAATACTGTAAACGTACCAATTAGTCCAAACGACGTTAATTGACCGTGAATATTAAAAATATGCTGTAGACCAAGGCCAATTAAGATAAGCGGAATATAAATAACCAAATTTCGAATGATCACCTGTAACCATGATGCGGTGCGCCAGTTGGTTGCCTTAACTTGCAGGTAGACAGCGCGCAGGCCAATTGTAGTACCCTTGAAAAGCCCCTGTGGAATGAACACAAAGAGCAACAAACCCAATACTAGCAACAGCCACATGTTTGGATCGTGATCAAAGGCGAGGCCACCAATCATGAAAATGCCGGTGAATGTACCGACGAACAGCATGTCGATGACGAAAGCTGTGAACCTTCGTAACAAACCAACCTGATGCGCACGTTTGGCATTTGCTGTTTCAATTCGCTCCTTACTAGGTAGTAACCAAGAAAACAATGGGGCACCCAGCCAGCCAATGAAACCACCGGTCGTATTAAGGAGTAAATCGTCAACGTCAAATAGACGGTAGGGACGAACGTACAAGCCGTACAAACCAGTTAGTTGAGTGACTTCAAAGAACAGGCTTAAACAAAATGACAAGATAATGGTTGTGAAGAAACCGCGTTTGAAATAGTAGTGGAGATAAAAGCCAAACGGAATGGTCAGCATGACATTGAAAAAAGGCTGTTGAAATCCTGCTGTGTGTAACGTTGGAATCCAAGTTGCGGCGTTATGAAGGCTGAACCCGGTGGCTTTAAAAGTATAGTACACCAGCAGGGGATGAAAGTTGTGTGTTGGTGTCGTTAATGCGGCCACAGAAGCCCGCGATGGTAACGGCAAAATAATGAGAAAGTAGGCGCACAGTAAATAAAAATAAAAACTATAATTTACAAAGACCTGCCAACGTGAAATCGCGCCATAACGATGATAGTGGTAAGCAAATAGCGGTACGGCCATGGCAATCGCTAAAAGTGGGAACAAAATGACTGCCACGTGAATTGGTTCAAGATATTGGCGCCACATTATCGCCACCTCCAGAAAATTCAAGCTAAACTCTGCTCTAAATTGTACCACGGGTGAGCGGGTCGTATGACAGTCCAAACACGAACGTGACGAACCTTAATAAAATTAATGACAGCACGGTCAAACGAGTTCCTTTATAACGATAGTGTTGCGGTGGGCGGCGTGACGCTGGTAGGGAAGAACCGGTTATGCTTTGTTTCACTTGGCAGTAGTAACAAGTAAATGAAGCCGGTACTCAGTAGAACAAAAATCGTCGCCGTAGCACTCGCAAAAATGAGTGCCATGTCGGCATTCAGGCTACGCGTGATCGTGTAAGTAATTAACAAAGCGATATCTACACCGACATTTAAAACCAGCCAGCCTGCAGAGCGATTGGCATCGTGTAGGCGACGTACAAATAAGGCTAAAGAAGGAATTAAAGCGATGACCGCATAGCCAATTAGCAGTAGGAGGAGTGGCAAGGATGAAGTTGCTACGGTTACTAATAATCCAAATGATAAACCATTTTGCTTAGCATCGATTGAAGATAAGAAGTCTCGGATAGAATAAGTCGTTGGAATCAAAAAGAGCGGCATAAAAATAACTTGCCAAAATTGCCAACCCCAGAACTCTATCCGCGTTGCCCGACCACGGAAATTAGTATAGTTGCGCCAAAATGATAGGAACGCTTGAATTAACCGCATGTTATGCCCTCGAATTTAAAAAGAATATCTAATCAAATTCTTATTTTATCATCTTTTTCTAATAAAGTCTGTGTTAGACGTTCGATTCCCAAAACTTATAGATTGCATGGGGCTGGCTTGTATACAATTGAGATTCCAATGAGTGGCGATGACATCATCCATCACACATAGTGGCAAGTTTTATCTTTTATCGGCCGACAGTGGGGCTTAAAAACACAATTCTGGTCACAACGGATGGGTAAAAGATGAACAATTTAATAATGAGTCCGCAAAAAAAGATTACCTAAACGAATTGTTTAAGCAATCTTTTTGAATGTTTTATGTTTGACAGCAATGTTTGTGACGAATTCAATCAGAATGAGCAATGGTTTAGAAAGGTTGTCCCTGGTTTAAACTACCTTCAACAGTTTCGAGAAATTTGAGGATTGTTTTGCGATCTCCCTTGCTGAATTTTTGTGCAATGCCAAGGTATGTTTCATTAATTTCACGGTCAATCTCCTGGTATTCACGAGCTAGGGTAACGCCATCACCTGTGAGCGCTAATGTCGTGACCCGACGATCTGTTTCACTAACTTTAGTATCAACTAACAATTCTTTGTTGAGCTTACGGAGCGCTTTTGTAACAGCGGGTTTTGAGATGGCAAAGTGGTCAGCCAAGATGCTGTTAGTGACGGCCTCATCACTCTGAAGTAAAAATTGCAGAATTTGTAATTGAGTCAGGCTTAGCTGGTAAGCACCAATGTGGGCAGCTGCTCGTGTCCGCAATAACGTATTCTCATTGGTGGCGACATGGCCCATGGTCTGTCTTAAATGGTCTGCTACTTCTTCAACTGTCACTTTTGCCATGTTCAAAACTCCCTACTTTATTAATCATTTTATTCAACAGTATCGATGTTTTTGTCATCAACAGTTTTATGGTTGAGAGCCGGTGAGTGCATCAGTAGGCCGGCTGTATGCCGCAACGCTCCAGGCCGCAACTCGCGAAGACTCAGTTTGCTTGCTGCTGTTTGAGCGTCACAAATGTCGAAATGGCCAGCTAAATCATAGCCAAAAAGGGCAAAGTAGTCTGGGCAGTCTGTAGTCATAATTGCTTGGTAACCGCGGACAAACGCGCGATGTTCAAGCTCATCAACCAGTTGCCGGCCGATGCCTTGTTTCTGAAAGTCAGGTAGCACGCCCAATGGGTTCAGAATGGCTAATTTGGCGGTTGGCTGGCCCTGAATATAGGCATCTGAAATCGTGCCATACCCGACAATGTTGTCATACGCATCTTTGCTGACAAGCTCAAACGTGGGCAGATAAGTGCGTTCCAAACGGAGCGTGGCTAACTGGTCATCAAAGTCGATCGTCTTTTTTGACGATGCAAAAGCCGCCTTTAAAAGTTCAGCGGCGGCCTGATAATCGGCAGATTCGATTGTGTGAATCGTGTAACTCATGCACTCACCTCAAAAAGATATCCAGTTAACTATAACATTTTGTGTTTGCTGGTGGGGCCAAAACCGCGAATTTATGGGCTGAATTTCTGATTTTCATTGATAAAAGAGGGCTTCTAGGACAAATGCGCGAAAATTAGGAATGATACTAAAAAACGTCACGATGTTCGCAAGTCTCAACGAACATCGTGACGATTATTATCATTGAAATTTTAAACTAGGTTTATTCACCGCGCAGTAACTCACCGAGAGAAGGTTGTGCCTTCGTGTCGATACCGTAGTGCTTGGCGAATTCATCAACTGTGTCTTGACCGAATTGCTTTGGATCAAGTGGCATAAATGCTGCGGCTACGGGATCTTTTGGATCGATTACAGCATTGAGGACGATTGGTTTCTTGTTGCCAGCGGCCTTCAATTGTTTGATTTGGTCAAATGCGGCATCTAGTTCCTTAAGATTAGTGGCTGTCATGCCCACAGCGCCCAGTCCCTCAGCAACCTTAGCCCAATCAGCATCGGTTAAGTCGACACCGTAGAAGTGTTGCTTAGTTTCTTGTTGTTCATACCAGATGAATCCGAAACGCTGGTTCGAGAAGACGATGTTGATGACTGGCAATTCGTAACGGGCTTCAGTGATCAGGTCTTGAACGACCATTGAGAAGCCACCGTCACCAGAAAAACTCCATGCTTGTCCATCCGGAACACTTAAGGCACCGGCCAAACCGGCAGGAATGCCATAGCCCATTGTGGCAAACAGTCCAGAAATAGCAAACTTCTGATTTTCTGTCATCTTGACGCCACGAACGGCAAATTCAGAAACATTCCCAGTATCAACACCATACGTGTCGTTTGGCCCAGCGAGTTCGCGTGTTTTACGCATAACGGCTTCGGGTTCAAGACCCTTGCTGTCATCGTTGGCGCGATCGTCCAACCACTTCAACCAGTTTTGACGGTTGATGCGGTTTTCCTTGATCCAGTCTGTTTCAGGCAGTGATTCACCAGTGTCGAGTAGCGCTTGCAGATAGGTCTTGCCATCCGCAATCACAGCGTAGTCGATTGGAACAACTTTCCCAATATCAAATGAATTATCGTTGACTTGGACAATTTTGACGTCCTTCGGCCAGAAGCGTGCAAACGGATATTCGGAACCAATGAAGAGAACCAAATCAGCATGTTGCATGGCTTCAAATCCAGGTTTGCCACCCAAACGACCGTTAGTACCCAGATAGTTCTTGTGATTCGTTTCCATTACACCAGTTGCCGGTACAGTGGAAATGACAGGAATATTAAAGCGTTCAGAAACGGCATCCAATTTTTCACGAGCGCCCTTTAAACCTGTCCCAATGTAAAGCAGAGGGTGTTTGGCATCTTTGATCATCGCCAAAGTGTCACTCACAGCCTTTGGATCAATCACTTGTTTATACGTGTTAGATACTGTTACTGGTGTCTTAGCGGCTTCGTAGTCGATTTTCTTGGCAGATAAGTCCTCAGGAATCGTTACAACCGCAACACCCTTGTTCCGGTAAGCCTCACGAATCGCTTGATTTACAACATAAGGCAGTTGTTCTGCTGTAGTAACTGTGCGGTTGAAGACAGCAACATCCGCAAACATTGGGTCTTCATCCATTTCTTGGAAGTAGTTGGTGTTCATGACTGGTTGACCAACTTGCCCAACGAGCGCCAAAACAGGTACGTGATCCATCTTGGCGTCGTATAGTCCGTTGAAGAGGTGGGTTGCACCAGGACCCGCAGAGCCAAAGGCGACCCCAATCTTGCCGGTGAACTTAGCATCAGCGGCCGCAGCCATGGCGCCGACTTCTTCATGGCGAACCTGAATGTACTGTACTTTATCTTTTTCAAGGTACAGGCCTTCGACTGTATGGTTGATAGAACCACCAGGGATTCCATAAACGTGGTCAACGCCCCAATCTTCCAATACCTTTACTAATGCTTGCCCAGCAATCATTTTTGCCATAACGTGCATCTCCAATTCATTAAATATCTTGTGCTCATTTAGAATGTTAAGACTGCTACTTGAAAAATGCACAGATTTATACTCGAAAACTTACAAAAAGTAAGTAAAATTAAACGCTCGGTTTGTTTACAACTGGGTTAGACTAAAAGAACAGTTTATTAACATCGGATATTAGTAAAATTAATCGAATGTCGCCTACGGTTGTCGACATTGACACGCTCGCCGTGGGACCGGTTTAAGCCTCCAAAGTTCGGAGCCTTTCACCTCGCCGCCAAGCCTCCTGAAAATCGGAGTCTTTTCGACCGTCCGTGGTGTAAATTCGGTAACACCATCCCGAATTAACACCACTTTCACGGCTCGGTATCAATGTCGACGCCCTCCAGCTAATATAGTAGTAAGTTTCATAGACTATCAGCAGTCTTTAACAATAGGTAATCCTAGGAACCGAATTGCTACTGTTTCTTATTTGTGACAGTAGTGAAGCTGACCAGAGACAGAGTTCCGTGTCGGCAACATTTAGCGGCATGAATTTGGCCGCTTAGTGTTGCGGGATGACTTATGAGACGTGGTTTTCGGCTCATAATCAAGGTTAAAGACTCCGGGCTTCAGGAGGCTGAGACCGGTCCCAGTGGAACGGCGTTTCTGGTCAGCGTAACGGCAACAGGCCAATGAAAACGTCAGAAAGTTAATGTTGAAGAAGGAGGGTGATTGGGTTTGGCAATGGTGAATCAAAATGAATGGACAACGCAACTAGTTGTGACCGATCAAGAAGCAGGATTGAATATTCGTGAGTTGCTCCGTTTGTGGTTAATTCCTAAACGGTTGCAACATTATCTGCGAGTGCGCGAAGATGTGCGCATTAATAACAGCTATCGTCCCTACAATACACACGTTGTCACTGGTGATGTGGTCACACTCACAGTCCGCGCCGACGAGTTGCAAACACCGGTCCAAACGTACCTTCCCGATGATCACCTGACGTTGCCAATTCTGTTTGAAAATGATCAATTATTAGTAATCAATAAGCCAAGCGGTGTAAAAAGTCACCCAAATCGTACGGATGAGGCAGGGACTGTGATGAATTTTTTGACGACACAGTTGGCGCCTCAACAGGTGCAACCCTGGATGGTTCACCGTTTGGATATGGCGACGAGCGGCGCGATGATTGTGGCTAAAACGCCATTAGTTGTCCCGATTCTAGACCGGCAGATCAGCGATAAGCACATTCAGCGGACTTATCAGGCGTGGGTGAGTGGTCATTTCGAACAAGCGACTGGGGAGTTTACTGATGCGATTGGCCGTAATCCTGAAGACCGGCGCAAACGAATGATTAATGGAGAAAATGCCCAGAGTGCACTAACGCAATATGAAGTGCTCGATACTACGTCAACGGCAAGTCTAGTGTCATTAACACTCAAAACGGGACGGACGCACCAGTTGCGGGTTCATTTAGCCGGTAATGGGCATCCAATTATTGGTGATCCGTTGTATCAACCGAATGCCGAAAGCTTTTCACACCAACGGATGCTTTTGCACGCGGTTAAATTAAGTTTGATATTGCCTTTTAGTGATAAACGCGTCACAATTAATGCACCGTTGCCAGAGGCTTTTTCCAGATTTGGATAGCGGCAACGCTCCTATGAGCAAGAAAGAAGGATTTTATCGTTGTTACACCTATTAAGCCAACTATACGGACCGTTTTTCGACGGCCATAACTGGGCGGCGGTATTGACCAGCAGTAATGACTGGTTGATCATTGGTTCATTAGTTTTAATTGAGTGTTTACTGTCAGTTGATAATGCAGTTGTTCTGGCAGCTCAAACAACCTCGTTGAGTAACCTAAAAGATCGTGAAAAATCGTTATTTTATGGTCTCTGGGGCGCTTATCTGTTTCGATTTTTGATTATTGGTGTTGGGACGTATCTAATCAAGTTTTGGATCATCAAGGTGGCAGGGGCGTTATACCTTTGTTATCTGGTCTACCGCTATTTCCATCACTTGATTACCAAACGGAAACGACATCCAGTTGGCCAAGCCGCAAACGCTGACGCAACGTCCGCTAAACCGCGGCGCATCGGTCATATTTCTGTATTCTGGTCAGTTGTCATCCAGATCGAGATCATGGACATTGTCTTCTCGATTGATTCAGTGCTTGCGTCGCTCGCAGTTTCAAACAATCCTGTCATCGTTTTAATTGGTGGTTTAATTGGGATCCTGTGTATGCGAGGCATTGCTGAAGTGATTATGAACTTGATGCGCAAGATTCCCGAGCTAGAAACGATGGCTTATGTGCTGATTGCGTTGATTGCGATTAAGCTATTCATCTCCATTCCGGCCATTAACATCGAAATTTCTTCAACGCTGTTTGGTCTCATTATCCTGATTGCCGTTGTGATCACTTTAATCATTCATTACGTACGACGATCACGCCGTTTGTCTCGGCAAACGCGGCGCGACAGCTAACGTTTTGGATAGGTTATTAACCGAACAAACGATGAGTGAAAAACTGAATAATAAATTTGATTTTGAAATGGCTGTTCACCCGTGTGAATGGCCTTTTGTTTTACCATTACTATGTTGAAAATTATGATGGTTAGCACGGTCAGGAGGATAAAACGATGGCTGAATATCAGGCAAGCAAGGACGAAAAGGAACTTGAAATCAATGATTTAGCGAGTTTGGAACCACTGGTAAAGGCACGCATGGAACCCGGTGCGTTTGGCTACATTCAGGGTGGGGCAGAAACAGAGTGGACGATGCGTGAAAACACCGCGGCGTTTGACCACGCCCAGATTGTCCCCAGGGTACTTCGCAATCTTGAAAATCCAGACTTGCATACCAAGCTGTGGGACATGGAACTTAATACGCCAATGATTGATGCGCCAGCCGCCGCACATGGATTACTGCACATTAACGGTGAGTCAGAAACCGCTGAGGCGATGGCTGATGAAGGCAGCATCATGTCGATTTCGACTTACGCAAATGAGCGGGTGGCAGATATTGCTAAGGCTGGTCACGGTGGTCCGCAATTCTTCCAGTTATACATGAGTAATGATAATGGTTTTAACCACTGGATTTTAGATCAGGCAGTTGCATCAGGTGTCAAAGCCATTATTTTAACAGCTGATGCATCACTTGGCGGTTATCGTGAAGCCGATGTGAAGACGGGTTTCTCGTTCCCGTTACCCATGGTGAATTTGGCAGACTACTCTGCCAGTGACAACAGCGGCGAAGGGTTAAACATCATGGAAATTTATGCTAAGGCCAAACGGACACTGAGTTTAGCCGACATTGATGCCATCGCCAGCTATACAAAATTACCGGTCATTGTTAAAGGTATTCAGTCACCGGATGATGCCATGTTGGCCATCGGCGCTGGTGCTAAAGGGATTTGGGTTTCCAATCACGGAGGCCGTCAATTGGATGGTGGTCCAGCATCCTTCGATGTGTTGCCGGTCATCGCTAAAGCCGTTAACCATGAGGTGCCGATTATTTTTGACTCTGGTATTCGTCGCGGCGAGCACGCTTTTAAGGCGCTGGCGAGCGGGGCTGACCTCGTGGCGTTTGCTCGCCCGTTATTCTACGGCTTAAATCTTGGTGGCGTCGCCGGGGTTCGTTCCGTCATGCAGCACTTCAACCACGAATTGCAGATCACGATGCAGTTGGCCGGAACTAAAACGATTGATGAAGTCAAACACAATCAGTTGATGTGGCGTCAGGTTTATTAAAAAGTAACGTTGGTGCAATCAACCAGTGACAGTTGCAAACGGATGGTCCGATTGCGTATACTAGCCTCATGAATTTTTACGGAGGCAAGTCATGGCACAAAATGTAACAACGCAAACGGAAATTGATACGGCAACGACTAGCGGGCTGTCCGTGTTAGACGTTTGGGCACCCTGGTGTGGTCCCTGCAAAATGTTAGAGCCAGTATTGAGCCAGTTAGAAGACGATTATGATGGCAAGGTTAACTTTTTGCGGTTAGATGTTGATGACCACCAAGCAATTGCGGAAAAGTACAAAGTCATGGGCGTGCCAAGCTTAGTGATTTTCAAGAACGGTAAGGCTGTCGAAAAGGTGTCCGGTTATTATCCTAAGGAAAAGTTGAGCCGGTACCTCGATTCAAAAATTGCCGAAATGTAGCGCTTTCGCAGTTGATTTTATTTCAGATTAAAAAATTGGCCTATTCCTTAATCTAAGGAGTAGGTCAATTTTTCGTTCAGTTGTCAGTTTCGATGACATTTTAATTCGATAAACTGACTTTGTACCGTTACGCTGGCACAAAACGCCGTTCCATGGGACCGGTCTCAGCCTCCTGAAGCCCGGAGTCTTCTACCTCGATTCAGAGCCGAAAAAACCACTCGTCTCTGAACTCGTCCTGTAATACTAGGCGGCCTAAACCCTGGCCGCCAAGTATTACCGACACGGAACTCTGTTTTGCACCAGCTTCACTACTATAGGTGATAGTGATCATTTTAGTGTCGGGCAGCTCATTAAAATCGTTAATTTGTTAGAACCGAAGTGGTTACACTACTTGGTTACTATATGAGCTGGAGGGCGTCGACCGTGATACAAAGCCGTGAAGGTAACGTTAATTCGGTGGGTTATCCGAATTTAGGTTACGGACGGTCGGCCAGACTCGGTTTTTACGAGGCTGGCCGACGAGGTGAAAGACCGTGAACTGCGGGCTTGAACCAGTCCCACGACGGCGTGTCACGGTCGACAACCGCAAGCGGCATTCAACGACTGAACTATCATGTTTGACTAGCATCACTAAAGTGAAAATAATCTGACTAACAATCAAAATATTAATTTTCACCAATGATTCGCAGCGCACCCGCGACAGTTCATAGTTTCGTTTAGTTGGTGCGGTATAATTACGCCATTAAATGGGGGAATGTTTCCGATGGGTGAACAAAAACACGCAGTGCCGCAGCGGCCAGCAAAGCAGGATCGGTTTATTCGCTGGCTGATCGGTATTTTGTGCGCAGTGCTAGTACTAGCTGGTATCGTCATGGGCTGGGAAGCGAGTGAGCAAAAGCAACTGGGTCACGTTCAGGTTTCTTACAGTAAGACACCGACACTTTTTGTCTCTGGTGACTACAGTAACTGGCTGACG
Organism: Furfurilactobacillus rossiae DSM 15814; assembly: GCF_000428925.1. Taxonomy (GTDB): domain Bacteria; phylum Bacillota; class Bacilli; order Lactobacillales; family Lactobacillaceae; genus Furfurilactobacillus; species Furfurilactobacillus rossiae. The sequence goes on from NZ_AUAW01000030.1 coordinate 12,841, forward strand.
TTTGGACCAATGAATGCGCGACTTGAACGTTATGATATTGGTCAGGCGGTGTGGACGATTCACGTCGCTAAGAGCGGTAAAGCGACCATTGATAAACGTGGACCACTGGGTAAACGGAATCCACTGATTCTTGTGCTCTTTGCGGATAACCACCACGCGTCACGTGAGGCACGGCAGCTAACTGGTGTGATGAAGATGCTGAAGCAACGTGAACATATAAGCACTGTCAACATGGTCGGTCATTCATCTGGTGCAAACATTGTTTATCAATATTTGACCGGTAAGGCGGCAGACAAACGTGAAGATTATCCTGATACCGCTAAGTTCGTCAATATTGCGACGACGTTTAGTAAAGCAGAACAAAAAGCCGCGGATCGTTTTCCGCGGCACATCCAAGTGTTAAATATTGCCGGTGATTTGTTTGGCACCGGTGGTGATTTGGGCGTTTCCGTTAAGGGCGACCATAAACTAGGCGAAATGTTGGCCGGCCGGGTGGATGGTTATCAGAGTGAAACTCTGGTTGGCGGGATTAGCGTCATCCATTACCTGCTCCATCAAAATCCCCATGTGGATCGCGCGGTTACGGACTTCCTGTGGCAAGCACGATTTACACCGCAAACGAATTATCCGCGTTAGCGATTATTCGTCACACAGTGAGCGTTCGATCTGCGCGTGATCGATGTGAGTGTCGCCCCAGTCGCAAATGGCGTCCAGCAATGGAATGATTGATTGGCCCTTGGCGGTTAATGTATATTCCACATGTGGCTGGGCTGTTTGAAAATCGTGGCGTTCAATAAGACCATCATCGGCGAGTTCTTTTAACTGATTTGTGAGGGTCTTGTGGGACACTTCGCGAATGTGATGCTGTAAGTCGGCGAACCGGCTGGTGCCCGTTTCTGCAATTTCATACATGATCATAATTTTCCATTTTCCCTGAATTAATTGCATCGTGGCGTCGAATTCGTTTCTGTAACGGGGATGAGTCGTAGTGGGACGTGATTGCATAATTAAGTTGATCCTTCCAATTCATAGTTACGTTAAGGTGCGTACTTCCTTTTTGTCAATGTGCCCATTATACTTGCAAACGTTGATAAAAGGAATTTTGGAGGATTATTAAAAATGAAATCATTAGTTGTTATTACTGGTGCAAGTTCTGGCTTTGGTGAGGAGATTGCCAAACAGTTTGCTGCCGATGGCTATCCAATGTTGCTATTGGGCCGTCGCGAAGAAAAATTGGCTGAAGTTGCTAAGGACATGGATAATGTCATGATCGACACGGTCGACGTAACGGACTACGATCAGTTTGAAAAAGCCATTCGTAAGGCCGAAGACAAGTACGGCAAGACCGACCTGTTGGTCAACAATGCCGGATTGATGTTGCTTGGCAACGTTCAAAACCAAGACCGTAAAGAATGGCAAACGATGTTGGATACCAATGTGATGGGCGTGCTGAATGGCACTCAAATTGTTTTAAATGATATGCGTGAACGTCATCATGGAACGATTCTTAACATGTCATCGTTGGCTGGTAAAAAAACGTTCGTTAATCATGCGGCGTATGTTGCCAGCAAGTTTGGCGTTCACGGCTTGTCAGAAACCATTCGGGAAGAAAGTGCAGCCGAAAACGTGCGTGTCATGATGGTTGCGCCCGGCGCTGCTGAAACGGAATTGTTGACGCATGTGACCAGCAAGTCTGCGTTGTCAGATTACGAAAGCTGGAAGGAAACGATGGGTGGTATCACCCTTGATCCCGTTCATGTCGCCGAAACTGTGAAGTTTATGTACGACATGCCGCAGGAAGTTAATATCCGTGAAGTTGACATTGCGGCCACACGCCAAGATGCATAAAGCATAACTTAATTCGAAATAAAACGAACACCCCAGAAATGAGTTTTGATAACTCGTTTTCGAGGTGTTCGTTTTGCAATCAATGCGGACATTAATCGTGTTTACGTTTGCTAGAAAAAGGAATTGTTCCCAGTAAACCTAGCAGTATGGCACCTACCATCGCTGCCAAATGAGTCTCGTGCATGCCTGTATTCGGCAATTCTTGACTGCGGTTATCGGCTGTCTGACTTGCATTGTTAGCTGTTTCCGATTGTGGTAACTGCTGACTTTGAGAAGAAGCAAAGCCTAACAAGTTAGATGTAGCGGAGGAAGAACTAACAGAGGTCTGGAGTAAGCTAGCGGACTGGCCTGGTGTCATTTGATTTGTAGTTTCACTATCAATTGCATTGTCTGAATAATCTGGTACTTCAGATACCGTTGGGTTATCGCCATTGCCGTCATTTGAGGAATCTGGTGCATCGACATCTGGCTTCCCGTCGCCGTCATTATTGTTGTCAGATGGATTTTGTCCATCTTCTTTCACATAAATATATGTGATTGTTTGATCTGTATTCGTAAATGTGCCGTTTGCGTGACCGTCAATTGTTGATAACGTGTAGCCATCTAGATGTTTAATGACCGTTTCGTAAGTGTCACCAACATTGCCAGATAGCGTTTGTGTTGGGGCGATTTCATTGCCGTCTATATCAACGTACTTAACGATAACATCGCCGCCGCGAACGGCGTCTTTGGTATAAACATACGTGATGGTTTGATCTTCATCCGTAAATATGCCGGTTTCATTACCTTCAACGTGATCAAATGTGTAACCATCAACGGGCTTAACCGACGACGTAAAGGAGTCCCCGATATTTCCCGTTAACTTTTCAGATGGGGCAATTTCATTGCCGTGCTGGTCCACATAAGTGACCAGAACATCAGCACCCTTAACAATATCTTTGGTGTAAACATACGTGACCGTTTGTGATTCGGTGGTAAAGGTTCCGTTAGCATTGCCGTCAATGCGGCTAACACTATAGCCAGCTATTGGTTTAGGCGTAGTGGCATAAGCCCGGCCGACATCACCGTTAACGTGTTGTGCGTCTGCAAGAACATTGCCGTCTTCATCAACGTAATTAACGCTGACGTTGCCCCATGTCGTTCGATAATATTCCATGCCCGTTTGAAGCAGGGTGTTACCATTGGCGTACTCCACGGCTGTGTACATTGGGTAGCCACTGACACCGTACTGATTGGAAATAATGATGTAACCAATGTTGGCATACTGTTTTGAGCCACTGATAACGTAATGATCGCCATCAATCGTCACAATGGGGGTATCGCTATTATAAGTTTTGTAGCCAGTTAAAATGGGTTTGCCATCGATACCAATGGTCTGGCTCACGATATTGATGTCGTCACCAGTTTGAGCGATATGAATTGGATCGGTATAGACACGATAATTATTCACTGAAAAAATACGAACGTTTGAAAATTTGGCAAAGTAAGAAAAATCTGAAAGACGCTGATTAGATAGGGACAGAAACAGGCCGTCTGGATTTGCCTGTGAAGCTTTGGTAAACATTGGATCTAATTTTAGGATTTGGTCATCACGCAAGCCGGTGGTATTCGTCATGGTTGTTTTCCCAGCGAATTCGATACCCCAGTAATAGTCAAGTCCCCCAAACGTCAGGGAGTTCAAAGCCGCAATATCAGCGTCAGTCCAATTACCGGCCCCATCTTGTTGAATGTCAAAAGCCGAGGTCATGTGGAGTCCTGTGAGCGGTACCAAAGAAACTCCGGGCTTAAGGTACACCGACAGTTGAACACCCCAGTCTTCTGGCAATTCGCGTAATACTTCAAGTCCTTTTAAACTCGTAATTGGATTCACAGTAGTTGTCGGTATCAGGAGAATTGTAATTTCATTTTTACTGTGGACAAACGTAATGTGGCGCACGTCACCATAAGTTAATTCACCTGAGGTTACTTGAAAAGCGTTCAACATGGCCCGCTTTAGCTGAGCGTCTTCAATGTCAACGATATCTGAATCCGCATGAGTAGAATCAGCGGTTATCGTTGCTGTGGTCGCCATGATTTGGGCGTTTGTTGTTACGGGAATGCTAGTCGCCATCAGCGTTGCATTTCGATTTGAGACTGACGTGGATTCATTGGTGTCACTTGATTCGGCAGCACTGGTGACACTTGTTGCTTGTGTTGAAGGTGACTGACTGTTTTCAGAAGTGGCCGTAACAGACGGTGCCCCTGTTTCTTCACTATTAATGGGCGAAATGGCAGGTATTTTGGCCTCATCAGAGATGATAGCGGATGTTTTCTCAGAGGCGGCTGATGAGGCAATCAAACTTGTTGAAGTGGTTGAAGATTCAGTTGCCCCAGACTTTGCTTGGCTAGTAGTTGTGCTGGCCGTAGTCATGCTTGTTTGACTATTCACCTGTGAGTTTTGAGGTGATTGGCTACTCTGCTGTTGATTTGGTGTCGTCAAAGTAGCTGTTGAGGATTGGTCAGGAGCAGGCTGAGTTGCCAATCGTGCAATTTCAATTGTCGAAGCGGCAACTGTGGTCGCTGCATCGGCCTGTGTTAAGCCACCAGCTTCGATGGCAAATACTGCAACACTGGCAGTGATCCAAAACTTGCCAGACTTGTACAATTTATAATGACGTGTTGACATGTGTTTTGCTTTTTGTTGTAAGGACATTTATTAGACTCCTTGCTTACATACCTAGGGTTGACCGTTAATGAAACGTTTTCACAGCGCAAAGATAACACATGTCTTATTGTGCTTATTCGCAAATAAAAAGGGAAAGCCACAATTAATGCGACTTTCCTTTTCTCTTACCCGTTCAAACGGGAGAGGATATTATTAAGTTCCATTTTTCTAAGTTTACGTGGGATAAATGTGCCAAATTCATCATCGTTGAAGCCAACTTGTAAGATTTGACGGTGGTCGTCAAACGCAATCGGCCAGCGGAGCATCTTTGGATGTTTGGCGATGACGTTGATCATTTCCGTTAAGCCTAAACTAGTCAGATCCATCACTTTGGATAATTCCTGCATGGTTAATGAGCGAGGGGCTAATAATTCATCGCAACCATTTTCACTAGCGGCCAAGAATTGTTTAACCGTGCTTGTCGAAAGTTTTTCACGGGTCTTGACGGATAAGTTATCTGTTGTGTCGATAGGATGTTCTTGGAAAGGAACCTTTTTATCCTTGAGCCACTTAACGGCCCGGCGGCATGAAGTTGATGAACCAATCGTGTAAATGTGTAGCATGTGCAGTCCTCCTCGTGTGGAAATTGTGAGTGTGTTTTGCAAACGACATTAGGGTCGTATATGTCTCACAATTTTGCTTAATCAGTAATGGAATTGTGTAACGTTATTCGTTTCTCTAATGATTACTATAAGCAAAACTATTATAACTGTCAAATGGTTTTTATCACTTTTTTGTTATGTGAATATTGAAAATAAGGATGAAAGCAAGTGTGACAGGGGATGAACTATAACAGAAAAATTATCAGAAATAATAAAAAAGATTAAGTACGGCACGTAAAAGTGCGGCACTTAATCTTTAATTTAGCTCACAGAAACCTGATTATCATCAGGTTGTGCTTGATTAGGAACGTAATCATCGGGAGCATCGTTATTCATTAGTTTGGCGTAATGGGAAACCTTAGTGTTGATTTTCGCAAGCTGACGCTGCTTGTCAGCTAACTGTTCTTGGGCACGGACCTGCTGCGTTAACATCATTTGATAACGCTCAGGAATTGTCTCATCGCCAGCCAACATCAGATCGATGTAATGGTGCACTTCGGCAATCGGCATGCCTGTCGAGCGGAAGCAACGGACTAAGTTGACCCATTCAATGGCATCCTCGTCAAACAGCCGATTGTTGTTTTCGTCACGTTTAACAAAAGGCAACAAGCCATGATCATCATAGTAACGAATTGAATAGGTCGTCATGCCGAGCTTTTTGGCGACTTCTTGAACTGTGTACATGTAGCCACTCCTTTTCTAATGTTATTCATCAAGTTAGTTATTTTATTGAATTAGCATTCACTATAGAAGCGCTACGGTTAAAGGTCAAGTGTTTCGGGTTTGAAAATTTGATGGTTGTTGTACTTGCGATCGTCCGTAACCTAAATTCGGGTAAACCACCGCATTAACGTTACCTTCACGGCTCGGTATCAATGTTGACTCCCTTGTCTAGCATATGCGCATGTTTCACGCGAAGATATTTGAGCGTAGCTGCGACGTTCGCGAAAGTTGTTTGAAGTCAGATTCATAATCCTGTTGCACCGTGGTTGCCTAGTATGAAAAATTAAACATGAGCTTCATTGTACCGAGCAGTCGTGGGATCGTTTTTAGTTAGGCGACCAGCACCACGGACTAAGATCAGAATGGTAACAACCAGTGAGCTAATGCCATAAATAATGAGGGATACAGGAATGCTGATAACATTTGCTAATGTCAGGAAGACAAATTGACCAACGGGGGCACCAATCATCATGACAGTGCTTATGACGCCACCGGTAGCTGCCAGGTGATCATCTGGCACAGTGTTAATAATGACTGCGTTGAAGCGTGGATTGATTTTGCCTAGTAAGTAAGCTGTGCCGAAGAAAAGGACCAGCAGAATCCATAGGTTGTGGAGAGTCAACATGTCAATCGCAACTAGTACTAACAGTCCCATTGAGGCTGCCAGGAGGGTGACCATTGACGTGTTTTTAAGCATGTCATTAACGAACACTGCCCCCGCAATAGAACCAACGGAAAAGACGATGTCGAGCAGGGCGATGGTGTAACCGTAGTTGATAAACCAAAAGCTGCTCATGTGGAGAAAAATCAAGTTTGATAATGGATCGATGGCGGTTCCTAGTAGGTTGACGGCCAACCCTGCAACAATCATAAATAATAAGAAAGGGTTTTGCGTAAATTCTTGCATTGCCAATTTGAAACTAGTGCCAAAGCCTTCTTTTGCTTCACTGCTTTCTGCCAAGCGAGACGCTTTAGCGGTCAGAACAGATTTATGAACGTCAGATTCGGCTTGATCATATTGATGACGAGCGATAAAGAAGATTACGCCGGCAACTAAGAATGTGAGTGCGTCAAGTAAGGCGAACAGATCGTACTGATGGTGAAGTGCGACGATTAGTGTGGCACCTAGCGCTGAGGCCACAATCTGAACCAAACTACCAATGGCGGTGCCGATTGAAGTGGCTTCATTCATGTGTTCTGGCGCGACGATGTGCTTCATAAGTGGCGTGGATAAACTATTGCCGTAATCACCAAGTAGGCGGGCTATGATATCCAATGCCATGATAAAGAAGAAAATACCTTCTTTGGTTGAACGCCCAATCAGTGATGCGATGATCAGAAATAAGATGGTTTGAACAAAATACGAGAACCACATTGCGTGTCGTTTATTAAACGTTCGGTCGGCTAAATATCCGGTAAAGATGTTTGCTAAGGCGGGTATGACCCACGCAATGGAGGCTATAGAAACCGCCAGTGTTTTGAATGGTAGCGAGGCGGCGTAGATTAAAAAGACGATGCTGTATAAACCACTACCAATTTGATCGATGATGCCAACGTTAACGAGCGTTCGGAATGCCCGATTTGTTTTGTATTCATGCATATGAATTCCCTCTTTCGTAGTACTCTCTCTAATTGCTTTAAAGTATAGCGGGGGTTTCAAACGGACTGTTGAAAATTTTCTTATATGATAATTTTAAATTTATAATGCCGTCCTTATGCGATTCTTAACGTTTGCGAAAAGGGCATTTTCAGCAGAATGTGCTAAACTATCAATATGAAAAATAACAATCAAGAACAACCAATGAGTCGCACGCAACGGTATGATGCCAAGCAACGTGGCTCGATACCGCAATCACCACAACAACCAGTATCACAGGGATTTACTAAGCAAAAAAAGCCCCATGGATTCCTGAGCTTTTTGGTCGGCCTCATCTTTGTGTTAGCCCTGATCGTCCGTTTGACCGTGTTAAGCGGCACCTTTATGGAAGGGGCAATTCAAACACCGACTGTCATCAATCGGGTGCACGCAGAAGTGGCCAGTCAATTGCAGGCTAAAAACTTACCAACGAGTTTAGCAACAGATGATTTGATAAAAGCCACATTAAAGACTGGTACACGGGAAACGTATGCTGGTGAAAGTTTGGATTTCAACACGGCAGCTATGCGAAGTGCAGTTCGCGATGATGTGAATCAGCAGGCGTCGTCAATTGGATTAGCCGGAACTGCTGCTAGTGATGCTGTCGTCAACTTGATTAGTAGTCAGGTGTTGACCCAAGCTAGTGCTAATTACCACGACGATACATTAGAATATTTTGCTGAGCACGTGAAAGGTTATCAACTGTGGACGACGATTATCATCATTATCAGCGGGATTTTGTGGGGTCTGTTGTTGGTCAGCAATCATCGTCGCCGCCGTGCTCGTCGTTTGAGCCGTAAGCACGTTGCCTAAACACACGATGAAAAAAACATTACGGGAGGGGAACACTTTGGAAACAAAGTTTGAAACGTTACCTGGTTGTCCGTTTTGCGAAAAAGCGGATAAGGATATTATTCTGCAAAACGACTTCGCTAAAGCGTTTTGGGATATCAAACCGGTTAATCCGGGTCACACTTTGATTGTGCCACGTCGCCACGTAGAGAATTGGTGGGGATTGACTAAGGATGAGAAAAACGCCATCGATGACCTTGTTGTTCAAATGAAGCAGATTTTGGACGAACGTTACCAACCCGATGCTTATAACATTGGGATGAACCTAGGGGCAGATGCCGGGCAAACGGTGTTTCACGCGCATATTCATTTGATTCCACGTTATTATGGCGATATGAAGGTGCCGGAGGGTGGCGTTCGGAATCTGATTCCACGCAAGTTGAAATAAGTATTCGTTTGAAGTTAAGCATTTTTGATAAGCAATCTACTAAATGAAGTAGGTTGTTTTTCTTTTGAAAAAAGCCGCACGCTGTTGATTGACCTACCCCCGACTTGAGGACGTATACTGTGTCTGTAAACGAACGATGTGAGGAGGACGAATATGAAAATTGGGTTTATTGGGACAGGTGTTATGGGCGGCGCGATTGCAGAGCACCTGCTGGATGCTGGCAATACGCTAACGGTTTACAACCGAACAAAGTCTAAGACTGACAAATTGGTCGCAAAGGGTGCAACATGGGCATCCAATCCGAAAGCAGTTGCCGAACAAAGTGACGTGATTTTTAGCATGGTGGGGTACCCACAAGATGTTGAGACCATTTATTTTGACGATGACGGGATTTTTGCAGGTGTTAAACCTGGCAGTATTGTTGTGGATATGACGACGAGTACACCGACCCTTGCCAAACGTATCGCGGAGGCAGCGCCAGCGCACCATGTAACAGCACTGGATGCGCCTGTTTCTGGTGGTGATATTGGCGCGCAGAATGCCACTCTGACAATTATGGTGGGTGGTGATCAAGCCACGTTTGATAAAGTACTACCGTTGTTTAACCAGGTTGGTAAGTCTGTCCACCGGTTTGGCGAGGCGGGCGCTGGTCAACATGCTAAAATGGCCAACCAGATTATGATTGCGGGCACAATGACAGGATTGACCGAAATGCTAGTTTACGCCAAGGCGGCAGGGCTAAACTTACCGGACGTGTTGGCAACCTTGAGTGCGGGTGGTGCGGATAATTGGTCGATGGACACGTATGTCCCGCGGATTTTCAAGCATGACTACACGCCTGGTTTCTTTGCGAAACACTTTTTAAAAGATTTGCGAATTGCGCTGGATGAAGCCGATAAAATGCACTTGAACCTGCCAGCAACTGATGCGGCCAAACAGCTTTACGAACAGTTGGTTGATGACCAACATCTGGGTAACGACGGCACGCAAGCGTTGGTCAAACTGTGGTGGGGCGAAGAAGCGTAGTTTTGTGCGGAGATTTAAACGTGTTATCTTAACTTACCAACACGTTAACAAGAGCGTAAAATGCGTGAAATGGGACGCGATTCATCTTATTTTTTTGTTTTCGGGTTAAACTGACAGCATCAAAAATAAGAGGGTGACCGTTATGGATAAAGATCCGTTGGAACACTTCGATTACACGCCAGAAACATCCACATCGGAAGAAAAAATGCCTGAGGATCTGCGTTTATCAGCCCAAATGACGGGCCAACCCAAGCGTCAACGTAAAGGACTGACCACTGCCGCTTTCGTCGTGATCATGACAATTGATGTGATTTTATTGCTATTGTCATTAATCCTGGGCCTGCCAACTATGTTAGCTATTGCTGTTGTCATTGCGATTGTTGATGTGGCGTGGGGAATCTGGTTAATTCGTTAAAGTGAAATATGTATGTTTTGTTGAAACATAACTAAACAATGTTAAAAGACCGCCAAGAAAAAATAACTTTTCTTGGCGGTCTTTTTGTGTCGATTCCTAATATTGACGGGCTTTTTATCACTAATGTCACGACTCTAGTAAAAATCATGACATATAAAAATAATGATTTACTAAATTGTGTACATTGTATCACTTTGCGAAATATAAAGACATAAAACAGTGTTCATACAAAAGGTATAGGTCTAATAAGCGTTGTCACATCATGTGATGACGTTTTTTAATTTCTAAATTTAAAGACGAGCAATGCTTTTGAAAATTACATATTTAAAAATGAAAATACTAAAACTATTTCGAATTAATAGGAAGACCAGTCGTGTCAGGCATTTAAGACCCCATAAAGTCACTAATATTACTA
>NZ_AUAW01000031.1 GCF_000428925.1 Furfurilactobacillus rossiae DSM 15814
CAAGTGAAATCTATAACTGTTGATCATGGTAAGGAGTTTGCCGATTATCGATCCATAGAACAAGACTATCAGATTAAAGTGTATTTTTGTCACCCGTATTCACCATGGGAACGGGGATCTAATGAATATTTCAATCGACGGTTACGTTGGTTTTTCCCGAAAAAGACTAACTTTGACCAGATAACGACTGATGAAATCCTGGCAGCACTTGAGCTTATTAATCAACGACCATTAAAAATCCATCATCAACAGACTGCCATTGAAAGTTTCCGGGCTTGTTCGGATTAAACTTGTAATTTGCCATAACAAAAAGACCTGCAATTTATGCAGATCTTCGTTTACAGCTTTTCACCGTGTAATACTCACTGACATCACTTGAATAATCCAGCTTTCCGAATGTATTATAGCCTCGCTTTAATATAGAAGTTCGGTACTTGATAGTTAAATGTTTTCAAATGAACCATATGACTGTCTAACTCGCGTAGTTTATTTTCAAACCAACTTAGACTCTTTTAGCCACCAATCTAAGTAAGAACGGTATCATCACAGATCACTTTATAAAAATAGAGCAGTTATAAATAACTGCTCTAAAAACTCTATGATCCCATACAGATAAATTCGGTCAATTATGAAAGGCAAAATTACTTAGTAGCGGTTGAATTTGATGTTAAAGCAAGTTCAGCATATTGAGTATTTGTGTGAGCAGGATCGTTAGTGAAATTCTTAACCCGATTGTTGACTGGTGAATAGTCAGTACCTTCACTTTGTGGCAGGTATGCAGCTTCTTTAGTCATATACGTCTGCCATGCTTTAAACTGTTGCTTACGGTAACTAGTATCAAATGACTTAGGAGAGTCAATCTTATTTATCAATTCAGTGTTCTTTGCCGTAACAAAGTGACCCATATTGAATTGCGCTGACTTACCATAAGTTTGTTGGGGTGAAGGCTCTGTGGCAAACTGCCAAGCAGCTAAGTAAATATCAAATTTATTTGAGCTTGGTGCCTGTAGCATAGAATAGAAACTGTTCATTTCCATTGGCTTATTATTAACGTATTTAACGTCCAAACCAACCTTGTGCCACTGTTGTAAATAATCGTCTTCCTCGGCTTGAACGGTGTCACTACCCTTCATCGCTGCAAAATTAATTACCAGTGGCTTACCATCTGGCGTTTGACGCCACTTTCCCTTCTTCTTGTAGCCAGCCTCATCAAGTAGCTTATTAGCCTTTTTAATGTTCAAAGGATAACCATTATTGCTATTGTCATGGAATTGGGTGAAGAATCTAGGAACTAATGTCGTTGCCCGTTCGGACAATCCATTACCAAACTTTTTGCTGACCTCGTCTTGGTTAATAGCATAGGCCATAGCTTGCCGAAGTTTAACATTGGACATCTTCTTGCTACTATCCATGACATTTTCAGCAGTCTTAGTATCAAAATGACCTAAGTTAAAGCCAAAATATCCGAATGAACGTGATGGCGTCCCAGTAGTTGTATACCCTGAAATCTTCTTGATCTGTGGATACTTCGAAGTTGGAAGTCCGCCCACAGTTAAATCATATTTGTGTGACTTCAAGGCTTGCTCAATAGCAGAGGTAGAAACAACTTGAACTGTAACACCAGAGGTTTTAGGCTTTGAACCCCAGTAATACTTATTTGGCACAAAACTAGTTGATTCCCCTGCCACAACCTTCTTTAACTTAAATGGCCCGTAGGATAATGGGTTTTTCCGAACCTGGGCGCTGGAGGCTAACTTGGCAATTGGAATGTCCTTAATTTGATGATATGGCTCCGCATATTCCCAAATAAATCCAGAACCGCCGTATTGCATGCCAGGCGACATCTGTTTAAAGTGGAAGACCACCTTTTTACCATTCTCTCCATCGGGCATATCGATTCCTGAAATGGTCTTAGACTTTCCAGCATGGAATTCATCCATCCCAACAATTTGGGACATAGAGTCCGAATACTGTTGAGATGTTGAATCAGGAGACGCAACGACTTCCTGCGCATATTCAACATCCTTGGCCGTAACAGGTTTCCCATCTGACCATTTTAAATTATTTCTTAGCGTAACAGTAATTGTTTTTGCGCTCTTATCCAATTTGAAATTAGCTGGGCCACCATTCTTAAACTTATAATGACTATCATTATTGAATAAATCTTGAATTTCAGGTGCAAAAACATCAGTGTCTTCAGCATTAGAAGCTAGCGCAGGATCTGTAATTCCCTGGAAGGGAGCATCGTTGACTTCAGCAACCTTCAGTGTTCCACCCTTAATAGCGGATTTTGAGTTCTTATAAGCCTGTGGAAGCTTAACCATCTTATTGGATGAACTGCTATTCCCATTAGAACAAGCTGCCAATGTTAAAACAGAAAGAGCAGCCATACCCGTCAAAGCAATTTTAGTTTTCGACATGTATTTTCCTCCTCGATATGTACACTCAATAGAATAATTGATGAATTTATATAACGTTTATGAGTGTAAGACTAACATTAAGAAATGTAAAGAATTAAATGAAAAAAGTTCTCATTTAATTAAACAAGAACTTTTTTATCTATAATAATTATTCCATACCTAGACGCTGTGAAGAATCCGCTGCGCGTCTGAGCGCTTGTCCAACATAACTAACGGCTAAACATAGCACGATAATCTCAATGGCAGCAAAAATCCAAGTCCACCAGTATTGGGTAATGTTTGTTGGATCTGTAGCATTGGCCATAAGAGTCCCAAGCGACGGGGTTCCATTTGGCAATCCAAATCCTAAAAAGCTGAGTCCGGTCTCAACCCCAAGATTGGCAGCAAATGATAATGTCATTTCAACAATGATTAAAGATGAAATGTTAGGCATGATTTCCCTAAAAATAATTCTGAAATTACCCGTTCCAGATGTTTTAGAAGCCGCAACATAATCCTTTCTCGATTCTGCTAATGAGCGAGAACGAATTAAACGGGAAGTTCCCATCCACTGAAACAAACTCAGAATGAGTGTTAGAGTCACAGCATTATAGTTTTGAATAATTGTTACTAACACGATAATAAACATTAGTTGCGGCAACATAATCATAAAATCATAGATACGTGACATAATCATATCTGTGATTCCACCAAAATACCCAGAAATAAGGCCATAAGCTATTCCAAAGGCTCCTGATATGAAGGTTAAGCCAATTGCTATGCCAATCGAATTTCTCGAACCAACAATGAGCAGTTTAGCAATTGATCGTCCAGATGAATCTGCACCAAGCCAAAAATCGGGAGTAAACGGTTTGTTGAAATAGCTCATAATATTAACTTCTTTATAGTCATGAGCTGGTATGAAAAACGAAGCGATAACCACAAATAAAATGAAAGCAACAATAATAATTACTGACGTCATAGCAGCTTTGTCAGCCTTGAATTCATTCCAAATAATTTTTCTGGATGATGGCGTTGCTTCTTCTTCTGCTTCCTTTGACAGACGAGCCAAATCCTCAGCAGAAATAGAAGACTTTTTTTCTAAGTTGTCATTTTGTGCCATTTAGATTTCCTCCTCTATTCAATCCGAATTCGTGGATCAACAGCTGCCATAATAATGTCCGACAAAAGTGTGCCAAGCATGTTTAAAAAGCCGAATAACAGGACCAAAGCTGTAATAACAGTGTAGTCACGATAATTAATAGCACTCACAAATAGTAGTCCCATCCCAGGATATGAGAAAATTGTTTCAGTAAAGACTGATCCTCCCAATAATCCTGTAATGGCATATCCAGCAGTTGCCGTAATTGGTAATAGTGAGTTTCTAAATATGTGATGTCTGAAAACATCGCGTACAGGTACCCCTTTGGAACGTGCAGTTCGCACATAATCTGAATGCGTTGCATCTATTACCTCGGAACGCAAGTATTGAACAATACCAGTTAAACTAAAGAAAGCCTGCAATAACCCTGGCAAAACAATATGTTGAATTCTAGATATTACGGAGCCCATTCCTGGCGCTGCGTTTGTATTTATTGAACCCGTTGTTGGGAACCAACCCAACATATAACCAAAAATCCATAAACCTAAAACAAGAACAACGAAGAATGGAACAGACAAGGTTACGTAAGTATAAATTCGAATAGCATGATCAGAACGAGAATTTTGATGCCGTCCAGCATATAGACCAACTGGCAACCCAATTGCATAAGTCATAACAGTCGCAAATACAGCCAGCCATAATGTGTTAATAGCACGTTCACCAACAATTCGAGTGACCGGTTCTTGATACTCATAGCTCATTCCCAAATTGCCATGGAATAAGTGAACAACCCAGTTCCAATATTGCTGATACCAAGGATCATATAATCCATTGATTCTCATCAAGTGATGAATATGTGCCAAACTAGCATGTGGATTGATAGAACCAGTAAATGGGTCACCGGGCATTGCCTTAGCTAGCAGAAAGACTAAAATGCTTAACGCAATAATTTCAGGAATGATGATTAAAAGACGACGTAAAATTGTTTTCCACATATTTAATCATCCTCCCTTTGAAGTTCATCGACTTCATCCTGTGGCATTGCCACTTTATGTGTATCGGTCACAGCAATCAGCGGTAGCACTTTGCCATCCTTATCGTAATAGCGGTCTTGATTTTCCTGAAATTCTTTTTCAACAGCTTCACGGTGCTCACGCGCTTCTTCACGATGTTCAACGCTGGTCTCGGGAATTGCGGACAAAAGACGCTTAGTGTAAATATGCATTGGATGATTATAAATGTCATCTCGGGTCCCAATTTCAACAATTCGTCCTCTATGCATAATCGCAATGTTGTCGCACATATGACGAACAACACCTAAATCATGCGAGATAAACAAATATGAAACACCAAAGTCCCTTTGAATTTTCTTCATAAAGTTCAAAACCTGAGCTTGTACAGATAAGTCCAATGCAGAAACGGGTTCATCAGCGACGATTAATTTAGGATTAGTTGCCACGGCACGTGCAACCCCAATACGCTGACGCTGTCCACCTGAAAATTGATGAGGATATTTATATAAGGCATCGGCATCTAAGCCGACAATATCTAATAATTGCAATACTCGTAGTTTTTCATCATCTTTACTTAAATGAGCAAAGTTCCGCAATGGTTCAGCAATAATGTCTTCGATTCGTTTGCGTGGATTCAGACTAGACAATGAATCCTGAAAAATCATCTGTACATCTTGGTTATAATCCAATTCATGGCGATTACGAGGCTTGGTAATATCCTTGCCCTTATATAGAATCTGTCCCTTTGTTGGCTTCTCTAACCCAACAATAGATTTACCAGTCGTTGACTTGCCCGACCCAGACTCCCCAACTAGTCCGTATGTTTCACCGGCTTCAATATCTAAACTAATTCCATCCACAGCCAGCACTTCATCCGTTACTCGGTTCCAAAACCCAGAACGGATTGGGTAATGAACTTCTAGGTCTTTAACTTCAATTAAACTCATTTACTCTCCCCCATTCTAAGCTTCGTCTTGGAACTTAAAGTTTTTGTAGCAGGTGCAGCGGACGCGGTGTCCCGGTTCAACTTCATGCATCGTTGGGTGTGCTTCATGTTCGCTTGCGGGAACCCATGGAATCCGTGGGGCAAACTTACAGCCGTCCTGAGGCATCTTCTGTAATGAAGGAACAGAACCTTCAATGACATACAGATCATCGTTTTCACTGTCTTTTTGAGGCATTGAACGTAGCAATGACCGCGTGTAAGGATGCAGCGGATTATCAAAAATCTGTTTGGCTGAACCCTTTTCAACGACCTGACCAGCATACATAACCGCAACTTCATCAGCCGTCTCAGCGACAACACCCAAATCATGCGTGATCAAAATGATCCCGGCATGGTTTTCTTTTTGAATATCCTTAAGTAAGTCCAAGATTTGCGCTTGGATGGTAACGTCCAAGGCGGTGGTTGGTTCATCAGCAATCATCAGGTCTGGTTTGCAAGCAATCGCGATGGCGATAACCACACGTTGACGCATCCCACCAGATAATTCATGTGGAAATTGACGGATAACCCGTTCTGGATGAGGAATCCCAACTTGGTTAACCAACTCAAGCACACGGGCCTTCTTTTCAGCCTCAGTCATCTTGGTGTGGTAATCCAAGCCTTCCTGAATTTGATCACCAATTCGTTTCAGTGGGTTTAACGCTGATAACGGGTCCTGGAAGATCATGCCAATTTTGGCACCACGAATCTTGTTCATCTGGTCTTCATTGAGTGTTAACAGGTCTTGGCCTTCAAACTCAATTTTCCCACCAATTTTGGTTTCAGCAGGATCATGCAGGCCCATGATCGTCGTTGCTAAGGTACTTTTACCACATCCGGACTCCCCCACAATGGCAACAATTTCATCATTGTGGATATCTAAAGAGACGTCAGATACAGCCGGGTAGTATTTACCCTGAATTTTAAAAGCTGTACTGACGTCTTCGATTTTTAGAAAATGGTTCTCTTCATCTGCCATGCTACTCCCTCATTTCTTCAACCGCATTCAAGTGCATCAAACATTGCCCGTTATGTATGATGAACACAGTCTTATTCGTAAGATTAAAAAGTCATTAGACAGAGTATAACTAATCAAATTCTAATTTACAAGCAGAAATACATCCCCATTTATTCGCACATCATTAGTAACTAATGGTAAGGAATGCTGATGAACAACGTAGGAGCTTTTCATCGTTGATATGACAGCATTTTATAAGAATTAAAAATTGCTCACTAATTGACTTTTCGACAATCAGTGAACGATTCAAGTTAAATTTTTTTAATTTTTCAGGATTGGTCAGTTTTCATCAAACCCACATTTTTCTCTTTACCAACGCTTGTATTGATTGCTTCCCCGTTGACGGCGGCGACTCAGCTCATCAATTTCCAGTTCAGACCAAACACCGCCATTACTGATTAGCTGCATATCTCTCATTTCATCATTCCGCATAAACGTCATCCTTCTTTCAATTACATTACTATTTGTGTTTAAGTAATTTGTATACCATTATTATAGTGTGTAACAAAGTAATTGCAAGTGGTAACTCAAAAAAATACGGACATTTTTTAATGTCCGCATCCATTTCGTTTATTTTAAAATCGGTCAAAACTGCCAATGCGCCGCTCTTTCTGCATTGCGTGGCGAAAAATGACTAAGCCCAGAGCAAACCAGATGACGTTTACGCCAAAATAGATTCCAATTAGGTTAAGCGATACCGGTTGTCCAAGGAACAAGTGCCTCGTAATTTCAATACCAGCACCAAACGGCAATAACAACTGGGCACCAAAGTAATTTGGCATCGCAACGTTTGCCACGAATAATATTGCTGACTGAAGAATACTGCTCCAGTTACCCACTCGCTTAAATCTCAACGAACCAGCCCCGAATAGCAGCCCAATCCCTAACATGCCGACGTTTGAAATAATGGCGATGACAAATACGAGGACGTCAGCCTTAACTAATTGCAGGACTGGAACAGAAATAACAAATGCTGTGATCACACTCAAAATAAGTAAGTACACAAAGTAATAAATATCAGTGACCCAGCTTCGAACTAGTGCAATGAACCACAGCGCAAAGCGAGATTGAATCTCCGTTTCTAGAATACCCGTTCGTGCTCCTGTCTCAATAAACAGCGTCGACTCGTCCATTGCCACCACGCCCATATTCCAAAACATAAAGCCAATTAGGATCATGACAACACCAAGATTTGTGTGATAAAAAGCGTTCATGCCCTTCACTGCCCCAAAGATCACTACCGCTAAATATGCAAAAGTATAAAGAATGAACTCACTCACAGTCGATGATAAGTATTTGATGTCCGTCTTCATTTGCATCGTTACTTCAACCCAGATCATGGTGCCCAATTCACGTACGCTCATCGAATCACCGCCTTTTGATACAGCTGTTCATACATTTGCCGCAATTCCGCTTCCGACAAACTGTGATTAACTGTTTTAATCACAGTCCCCTCATTCACGAATATATACTGTGTGGTCACTTCACTCATTAGTACCGGATCATGGGAAGACAGAATAATCGTATGCTGCGACTTTTTAGCAACAGAGTCGACCAGCTTCATTAAATCCACTTGTGCAGACATATCCAGACCATTTGAGGGTTCGTCCAATAATAACATCGGTGTATCAAACGAAATGGCAACGAGTAATGTTGCCTTTTTCTTTTGACCAGTCGACATTTGATCAAACTCTTTATTCATCAGACTTTCCGCATCAAACAGCTTAGCATTGGCCAGCATTCTGGCCTGTGTATCTCTAATTGGTACACATCGAATAGCACTGAAATAACGTAGATTTTCCAATGGCGTTAATTTATTTCGTAATCCACGATCACCAGCCGGAATATACAGTGAATTGCGCTGAGCCCACTTTTCATAGTGTGAATCATCCTGATTATCAAGTCTCAGTTGTCCACCATTGATGGTCGTAATCCCACTGATCAACCGCATTAAGGTTGATTTGCCTGCTCCATTTGGTCCAATCAAGCCAAAGACATTGCCAGTATCCAACGGTAATGAAAAAGACACACCGTGTAAAACCTCCGTACGACCATAATCTTTGCGAACCTGATCTAATTGAATCCCCATCCCCGTCACCCCTTAGTAAAAATAATATGTACGAATCCTGAAGATTAATTTTTAATTAGAATAGCACTTTTCCCACAAAATAAATATTTATTTTACTTTTGTATTTTTAAATGTTTATCATTCAAACAATTTTTTGGCGGGAGGTCAGACTGGACGGAGTGGTAGGCGGTCAGCATTGATACCGAGCCGTGAAAGTGTTGTTAATTCGAATGGTTTTCTCGAATTTACAACACGGACGGTCGACAAGACGCGTGGTCTTCACGAGGCTTGTCGGCGAGGTGAGAGACTCCGAACTTGGGAGGCTGAAACCGGTCCCACGGCGAGCGTGTCAATGCTGACCACCGGAAGCAATGAGCACAAAAAAACCATCAATCACTGTCATAGAACAGTTGATTGATGGCAAAAATGATATTTGAACTGAATTAAGCTAAGCGGCGATCGATGTAATTGGCCAAAACAGACAATCCGTAACATACGATAAAGTACATCACAGCAAGTGCTAAGAACATTGGAATAATGTAGTTGGCATTCTGTCCGTAAATAATTTGAGCATGGTACGTCAAATCTGGTAACACAATGATCGTTGCCAGCGACGTATCCTTGATCAGTGAAATAAACTGACTAACCAACGCAGGAATCATCTTTTTGTAGGCTTGTGGCAGAATAATCTGGAACATGGCCTGCCAGTACGTCAATCCGTTTGCCCGGGCACCTTCCATCTGACCATTT
The DNA here is from genome assembly GCF_000428925.1 of Furfurilactobacillus rossiae DSM 15814. GTDB lineage: Bacteria > Bacillota > Bacilli > Lactobacillales > Lactobacillaceae > Furfurilactobacillus > Furfurilactobacillus rossiae. The sequence goes on from NZ_AUAW01000031.1 coordinate 9,336, forward strand.
GGAACCGCCTGAATACCAGACCGAATGATTTCAGCCAACATGGTGGATTCGAAAATGGTCATCGCTAAGATCGTCGCTGGAATAATTTCAGGTTTGAACCCGAAGTTTGGCAACCCGAAGTAAGTGAAGAAGATGATCAGCAGCAGTGGTAAGTTCCGAATAAGGTCGATGATAAAACCGACAATCGCAGAAACATACTTAATTTTTGTATACCGAATAATTCCTAAAAATGAACCGAGAATAAAGCTTAAAATCACGGATGCAACGGACACTTCAACAGTAATCCACAGCCCTTCGAGGAGGTAACGGAGGTTGATCCATGAATAGGCATCAATAAATGATTTCATCTGTTAGCTCCCCTTTCTACGCTAAGCGTTTTTCTAGATAACGCATGTAGTAACTGATTGGCATCGTGATAATCAGGTACAACACCCCGACAACCATATAACTGTTAATCGTATCAAACGTGATGGATGCAATGTTGTTGGCTTGATACATTAAATCAAACCCGGCAACGAAGGCCAACACGGATGAGTTCTTAACCAAGTTAACGAACTGGTTACCAAGTGGTGGAATAACCAAACGGAATGCTTGTGGCAAGATGACGTTTGACATAGCCTGCCAGAACGTCAATCCGTTCGCCCGAGCACCTTCCATTTGGCCTGGGTCAACAGACTGAATCCCCGAACGCACCGTTTCAGCGATGAATGCTGATGTATAAATTGTTAACCCAATCGTCCCAGCAGTAAAGCCGTTAACTTTAACGACATACATTGGAATGACAAGGTAGAAGAAACTTGTAATAACCAGTAATGGAATGTTCCGGAAAATTTCGATATAGATCCGGGCGATTGTGCGTGCCACTTTGCTTTCCGTAACTTCCATGATGGCAAATAATGAACCGATAATCAGACTGAAAATTAACGCCAGGATACTGGATAACAGCGTCCAACCCAGACCGGTCAACAGCTCTTGCCAATGATCAGATAAAATAGTAATCATTATCGCTCCAGCTCCTTGTAGTTAAATCCAGGCACGTTACCGAACCATTTTTTAATTAATTGATTATATTCGCCGTCAGCTTCCATTTCCTTGATGGCCTTGTTGACCTCGTTAGTAAATGGCTTTTGACCTTTATTAACGGCAACCCCGTAAGGCTCTCTGGTGAATGTCCCGCCAACAACTTTAAAGCCAGGGTTTTGAACGGCCATCCCATAAAGGATCCCGTTATCAGTAGTTAAGGCAACCCCTTGACCAGCTTTCAGAGACGTCAATGCTTGGGCATAATCTTGAAGTTCCAAGACACGAGCCTTAGGCGCAAACTTCTTAATGTTTTGAACTGAGTTCGCACCAACAACCCCCAGAACGGTTGTCCCAGATTTGTTTAAATCACTGACGTTTTTGATTTTGCTGCCGTTTGGAACCAGTAGCGACTGACCAGCATCAAAGTACGAATTCGAGAAGCCAACAACTTTTTCACGTTGTGGCGTAATCGTCATCGTGGCGATAATGGCATCAATATTCCCATTCTTCAACAATGGAATCCGTGACTGTGATGTCACTTGAATAAACTTAGCTTTCCCCTTTTTGCCGAGGATGTGCCGGGTAATGTGCTTAGCCATGTCCACATCAAACCCTTTGATTTGATTATCACGAACATCCATCAAACCAAACAGCTTGGTGTCGGCCTTAACACCCCATGTAATTGTGTTTGCCTTGCGATCATTTTGCAGAACGTCTTGTTGTGACAGTGATTTTCCACAACCACTCAATGTCAGCATCAACGCGCCCAACGCCACTAATAAGGTCGCAAGTCTGAATTGTTTCTTCATGACAGTGCCTCCATAATTGTGTGCCAGAGACTCGGAATGCGGGCCTCGGCAACACTTTCTAAACGTGCACCCAACTCCTGAATCCTGTGCACAACCCGAAAGCTGAAACTGCCCTAGCAAAGACCGCTAGTTCAATTTCACCATTCACGTTGTTGCTCGGATTCACCCGGAGTTGGGCAACACTCTTTCCAAATTAGTGGTTAATGATCTTGCTCAGGAACTGACGGGCACGTTCCTCTTTTGGATGATCGAAGAATTCCTTCGTTGCATCATCTTCAAGAATTTGACCGTCCGCCATAAAGATAACCCGGTTAGCAACTTCACGGGCAAAGCCCATTTCGTGAGTCACAACCAGCATTGTCATGCTTGAGTCGTTTGCAATTGTCTTCATAACACCCAGCACATCGTCAATCATTTCTGGATCCAACGCAGATGTTGGCTCGTCAAAAATCAGCGCCTTTGGCTGCATGGCTAATGAACGCGCAATGGCCACACGCTGTGCCTGCCCACCAGAAATTTCGGATGGCATGTTGTTAGCCTTGTCTGCCAAACCAACTTGGTCTAACAGTTGCATGGCTAGCTTCTTATTTTCATCTTCTTTTCTATGTAGCACGATTCGAGGTGCCAACATGATGTTTTCCAGCACAGACTTGTTTTCATACAAGTTAAAGTGCTGGAAAACCATTCCAACATTCTTCCGAATCCGGTTCATATCCGTCTTCGGATTAGCCAAATCCTGCCCATTAACAATTAACTGGCCGCTCTGGATCCGCTCCAAACCATTAATTGTTCGGGATAGTGTACTCTTCCCTGATCCTGACGGTCCGATGAGCACAACCGTTTCTCCTGCTTCCATCGTTAAATTAATGTCTTTTAACGCATGAAAGTCACCGTAATACTTCTGTACGTCGTGAAATTCAATCATTGACATAATCGGTTCCTCACCCTCAAATAATCTCAACCTAAACTGTTGAATTACAAGTTGTGTAATTCTCAAGGTCATTAACTAAGTTTAGACCCTAATAAGAGGGCGTGTCAAAGCTACTGTGCTCCGACACGCCCGTTTTCACGATATTTTCTTATTGATAATCTAATCTCTCAAAATTATCGATTTTCTCGACGATTTTGAGGCGTTTTATTTGACAAACTGTTGTTAACTGAATCTAAATTTTCAGCGGACTTTGCAAAAGACCGCATTGGGTCCTCGGTAGACGTCTGACTTTCAGAAAAGGCAGACGAATTCTGACTTGTCGCATTGGAAGCCGAATTCTTTTCACTGAAAGCAACCTCAACTTTGACCGTGTACGGCAAACGTCTCTCGATGACGCCGGAACGCCCAGCCGATTTAGCTACCCCACCTTGCAAAACGGCAGTGGCTAAAAATAGTTTGAACTGCTCATGCGCTTGCTTAATGTCCGACAAGCCGACCCGTGTTACCCGACCGACTGGCAGTGCCGTCATCTGATTCATCCCCGCATAGACTACAAAATGGCCATCCTGTTGTCGCAAATCAAAATAAGGTAAGGGTGTTCCTTCACCTATCGCAAACACTGGCTTATTGGTCTCTTTGGCCTGGCTCAAAACTTCTTGGTCACTATGACCTTCATAATCTTGAGGTAACAGATTAGCCGCCTGTAACTGTGCGGCAATCTGAGCCAAGTTCTTATGATTGGTACCATTCAGCTCAACTTTAGCAGGAATCACTTGTTTTTCATCATACAGCCCCGTCGCAGGCGCAAAATGATCATACCGATCATGCTCATTGAAACGACTTTCCTGTTCTTTTAAACGTTCATCGCCCAACAAAGCCGCAATCTTTTCGGATGGGTCGAGTACAAACCGACGTTTGAGAAAATAAAAGAAAAAGTTAACCAGTGTAAAGTACATCAGGGCAAAGAAGACCAAGATGAGCAATGCGCCACGCAGGTAACCCTGGTTTTGAATAAACCGAATCCCAATGTAGAGCAAATACCAATCGCCAAAAAAGCCCAAAATGGTGTAAATGCGTCCCTTTAACGTTGTGTTGACATTAAAATAACCAAGAAAATGGTTTGCCATGTCGAGCAAACTAAGCATGTTGTCACCTACTTACTTATTCATGAGAGTTACTGAGTCAAAAATAAACCTTTATTGACTGCTTGATGTAGTTGTCGCGGTAGACGAGCCTGTATTAGCACCCGTATTGCCCGTTGCAGCACTATTGTTGTTCGTAGAATTGGCTGTCGTAGAAGAACTAGCTGCACTGGATTCAGTGGCCGATGAGCTACTTTGACGGGTTGTGGTACCACCATCATTGCTGTCAGCCGTGCTATTGCTCTTCGTCGTTGTGCCTGGCGTTGACTCATCAGTGGTTTGGCTGCTAGAGCTTTCGTCAGTGGTGCTGTCAGTCTTGGAACTTTCACTATTTGAACTTGAATTATTATCTTTTTTAGAATCATCCGACGATTGAACCGAACTGCCAGATGAATTAGTTACCGTTCTTGTGACCGGCGCCCCTTCAGACGTGTTCGTCACTTTGTTAACCACAATATTAGTTGCGGACAGCGCCAAAATAATTGACACAACAGCAACGGGGGTCACAAACGGCGGAATTCGATGATCCATAGCTAACTCCTTATTTATAAAAGCTTAGTCATTAAAACGAAATCTTTTGTTCATTGGCTGCTAGACCAATTCAACCATATAGTATAGACAAAACCCGTCAGCGTTAAACGTCGGCGGGTTCGATTTACATGGAACTTAAGATTTTCGTTTTGTTTGATTTGGACCAATGTCATTCTGCACCAGCAGCGACACAGTCCGCACACAGGCCATACATTTCAAAACGATGGCCTTCAATTTGTGCGCCTGGCAACTGGTTGGCAAAAAAGTCCATTGGACACATGGTCAATTCGGTCACTTTTCCACAATTACGACAGATAAAGTGATGATGATGCATATTGGCAAAGTCACACTGGAACTTAATACGCGCTTGGTCACCGTTCACCTGTTGCTCAACCAAGCCGAGGTCTTCAAACTCCTTGACGTTCCGATAAATGGTCGCATGACTCATTCCTGGATAAAAGTCCCGCATATAGGCATCCAAACTCGTCACATCCGTATAATGATCTGGACGTTGGCACAAAAACGATAACATCGTTCGCCGTTGTTTAGTGATTTTCAGATGATGTTTCTGCAAAACTTCAACCGCGGTATTCACATCTTCTGCCATGGTAAGACCTCCAGTACATTGATAACAGTTTTAATCTGTATTGTTATTAAAAAGTAACGATTACTATTAAGTAGTGTAACAGAAAATCCTGCAAAACAGTAGTTTCTAGTTCAAGATTTCAGTGACCAAGGTATCGATCTTTTTCTTTGTTGAATCCAGGTCATCATTTACAATGACATGTGCTACATTCTTTAATTCCGCCGGCAAGGTCAGATCACGCCGATACTCTGGACTATCCAGCCGTTCCTGTAGCATCACCGTGTCATCCCCACGTTTGGTCATTCGATCAATCAAATCTTCATTCTGACTAACAGTTAAGAAAATAATGACCGCTTCATCACCGAGTTCTTTTGCATAAGTGATGGCACCCTTCGTATCTAAGACGATCGTGATGTAAGGATTTTTCTCAAACCCAGCATCGATCCCCTCATGGGAAGAGCCGTAGCGGTAACCTGAATAAGCAACTTGCTCTAAATAATGGTTCTTATCAAACGATGTATCATCTTCAAAATAATAATCGACACCGTTCATTTCGCCCTTTCGGGGTGGGCGCGTTGTATGTGTGATTACCTTAGGCATATGATAATAATCACGCAAATAATCACTGACGGTGGTTTTGCCAGTGCCGGTTGCTCCGGTAATGACAAAGACACGTTTCTTCATGGTTTTCCTCCGTTCAATTTCTCACAGATGTTAAGTTTACACCATCAGCGCAGAGTTTAAAAATGCTCCATAATCGAAACATTAGGTTCATCCGTCGTTTTTGCTTTAAAAATTAACGGTTGACGACGTCTAAAAAAATCGTTATAGTTATGGTCATCAAATGAGAATATTTCTCATACTTCAAGGAGAACGTTTATGACACAATCACTAACTCACAACACATACGCATTCGCGTTTAGTCTGTTTGGCTAGTGCTTGCATCGACTGTTGGATGCAAGCACGGTAAACTTCCGGTTTGCATCCATTCGGCTAACGTTTATTTAAAATGAACTCATACCGTTTGGATGATTGTACCACCTTCGTCCAAACGGTTTTTTTGTGGCAATCTATTTGAGGTTGGCATTAATCAACTGGTGTTTTCGGCGAGGGGCTGAAAATACCAGTTTTTTATTAAAAAGGAGAAACGCCATGTCCATATTAGACAAAATGTTAAAGAAAGAATCACTGGATAACTATATTGATGCTGACAGCCGGCTAATCAAATCAATGTCCGCTTGGGATCTTGTTGCACTCGGAATTGGTGCCGTAATTGGTACCGGGATTTTCATTCTGCCTGGAACAGTCGCCGCAACTAAATCCGGCCCGGCCATTATTTTATCTTTCGTGGTCGCCGCCATCGTCTGTGGTCTAGCCGCCATGTGTTACGCTGAATTTTCATCCGCCCTGCCAATCGCTGGCTCGGCCTATTCTTACGGCAATGTGGTCTATGGTCAGTTCATTGGTTGGATTCTCGGCTGGGCGCTAGTCTTAGAGTACATGCTGTCTGTAGCCGCCGTGTCCACAGGCTGGGCCGCCTACTTCAACTCATTGATTTCAGGTTTTGGCATCCACATGCCAACCGCATTGTCCGGTGCGTTTGATCCGGCCCACGGCACTTACATTAACCTTGTCGCCGTCCTCATTGTTCTGTTCGTTGCCTGGCTGCTCAGCAATGGTATGAAAACGTCGACACGCGTTCAAAACATTATGGTTGCCGTTAAAATTGTCATCATCCTAATCTTCGTACTAGTTGGTCTATTCTATGTAAAACCAGCTAACTGGCACCCATTCTTTCCATATAAAGGTGGCGTGCTAGCCGGTGCTTCAGCTGTATTCTTCGCTTTCTTAGGTTTTGACGTGGTCGCTGCCTCCGCTGCCGAAGTTAAGAATCCCAAACGAAATATGCCAATCGGTATTATTGGCACGTTAATTGTCGCTTCTATTCTATATATTGCTGTCTCCGTTGTTTTAACTGGTCTAGTTTCTTACAAACGTTTAAACGTTGCTGACCCAGTTGCGTTTGCTCTGCAACAAGTTGGGCAAAACTGGGGTGCTGCCCTCGTTTCAATAGGTGCGCTTGCCGGTATGTTCACGATGATGCTAGCCATGATCTACTCTTCTTCACGGCTCGTTTACTCCATTGGTCGTGATGGCCTTCTGCCTAAATGGTTGGGCAACGTCAATAAAAAAAGCGGTAATCCAACTGCCAGTTTGACAACGGTCACCGTGCTTATTGCAATCATGGCTGGTTTGGTACCACTAGAGCAGCTGACAAACTTGGTTAATATCGGAACGCTGATTGCTTTCACCTTTGTCTCATTCGGCGTCATCCCACTTCGTCGCCGAAAGGATATCAATCACACAGACGGCTTCCGTGTCCCTTGGTATCCGGTCTTACCGATTATTTCCGGCTTGGCCTGCATGTTGTTGCTTTTCCGGTTGCCACTGGAAACTTGGGTTGCTTCCTTGATCTGGTTTGCGTTCGGGATGCTCATTTACTTCAGCTACGGGATTCGTCACAGCAAATTGGTGAACAAATAACATAGTCTCAACAGCTTAATGCCGTTACACTGACCGGAAACGCCGTTCCATGAGGACCGGTCTCAACCCGCACAAGTCACGGTTTTCGTCCTTGATTATGAGCCGAAATCCACGTCTCATAAGTCATCCCGCAACACTAAGCGGCCAAATTCTCGCCGCCAAGTGTTGCCCACACGGAACTCTGTTTCCCGTCAGCTCCACTACTTTCACAAATCAGTAAACCATTGTAAACACCGTTTGCCCTTGAATGATATCTTCTTAAACTGGCTGCTATGTGAGCTGGAGGGTGGCAACATTGATACCGAGCCGTGAAGGTAACGTTAATTCGGTGGGTTTCCGAATTTAGGTTACGGACGGTCGCAGAGACTCGCGGTCTTCACGAGGCTTTGCGACGAGGTGCAAGACCATGAACTTCGGGCTTGAGCCGGTCCCACGGCGAGTGTGTCAATGTTGACAACCGTAAGCGCCAGCCATCATCCAAATGTATTCGCCGGTGATAATCAAGCCAGCAAATTACAAAATAAATAAACGACAATTTTTTTATTTATAAAAGCTGATGTAAAGCCATTTAACAAACATTTTTCACATTATTCTGTCATCAATTGGAACGCAGACTTCACCATAGAAGCCTGCGTTTTTGTTTGTCAAAAAAACAAATGAAAGCGAATTTAATGACTGTGTTCTCATCAATATCACTTTGTCCCCTCATTTGAAGCGTTCTAAGTTGCTCACTATACTAGCATTACAAAAAAAGTTGATTATTTTGCGCCTCAATTACGTAGTGACACTAATTGGCGGTTCAAAATAGTGATTTCTAATGGTTAAAGAACCATCACAGCAAATCAAACGGAGGATGTATCGATCATGCATAAGGTAACTCTATTCTTCTTTTCAACCCTCGCAGTGCTAACGCTTAGCACTGCCACAGCAAGTGCGGATCGTGGGGCAGACAACAGTCATGGCCCAGGCACTGCCGCAAATAACATCACTAATGTCACGACTGTTGGTCAAGGATTTATTGCTGATGGCACCAGTAATGCTTCGGCCCACTCAACCGCACAATTCGAAGTTAAGCCTGGCGATTTAACGCTTGACCATGTGCCTAACCTGAATTTGTCAACCGCCAAAGTCGCAGACATCATCAATGGTGATGTCACTGTCAACTACACCGATAACACCGTGAACAGTGCCAATAATTTTGATGGTAACAACAACGGTAAACTTGACATTGCCGACTATACTGGCTCAAATAATGGCTGGAAGTTGATGACCTCACTGGGGCAATTCAAAAACACTAAAAGTTCCGACACCATTGCCAATGCAAAACTGGCAATGAATGCAACTAGTTCAAAAGGCGATAGCGACGTTGCCAAACCAGATGCGGTCACACTGACTGCTTCCTCAGCAAATGATAACGGCACTGGCACTCAAGAAACCGCCATTTGGACAGCAACCAAGAACACTGGTCAGGGATTCAATGAAGCCCTTTACGCAGATACCAAGAGCGCTAGCCTCACCATTAGCAAGCAAACCAATGTTGCAACAGGTGTTTATCAAGGCACTTTATACTGGAATTTGGTTAACGTACCTACTGCCAACGCGCCAAAAGCCTAACCATTCATTTACACTACCTCTTAAACAACTCACCGTGCCCGTTTTGTCCGCAGACAAAACGGGTTTCAGTGCAATGCCAACTATATTAAAGGAGTGTTTGTATGTCCGGTTTATCCTCCAATCGAACACATTATTTCGGATTATTACTTGCTTCATTATTCACCGTTCTCATACTATCGCTGCCGCCAGTCAATGCAGCATCTAACAGCAATGGCGCCGGTTTTACCATCCGTGCAGAAATTCCAGACAACCAACTCGACAAAAGTGTCAGCTACTTCGATCTAAAGGTTCACCCATCATTAGAGCAACGGTTGACACTAATTGTCGCTAACACTTCATCGCAAGCACGCACATTAAGTGTCACACCTACAAATGCGTGGACCGGCGATAACGGTCAGATTAGCTACAGTCCTAATAAGAATCGGCAACCCACAGGACATAATAATTTTACGGATTTAATCAGCACTGGTGTCAATGTGGAACTTCACGCACACGAAGCCAAACCAGTAACATTTGTCCTTAAAACACCGGCAAAACAGCTTAAGGGTCAAATCGTCGGCGCCTTTTACGTAACGGACAAGCATGCGCAACACCCATCCAGTGGTAAAAACTTTCGCATTAATAACCGTTACGCCATGACGCTAGGCGTTAATTTGCAACAAACGGACTCGCTGTCACTAGCCCCAGATTTAAAGTTGACCCAAATCAAAACAAGCACAAACCATTATCAATCACAGGTGACCGCCAATGTAGCTAATACGCAGCCAGTTATGTTTGGTGAAATGACTGTCACAGGAAAGGTGTATCGCCGTGGCAATTCGCATTTACTATACGAAACCACAAAGAAACATTATGCAATGGCACCGCTAACAAGTTTTAATTTTGGTGTCCCAGTTACAAAACACCGGTTAAAACCAGGTCACTACACGTTTAAGCTCACCGCTAAATCAGGCAAACACATTTGGCATTTAAGCCGCCACTTCACAGTTACCCGCCAGACAGCGCATCAAGTCAATCAGCATGTGACCGTTCAGCACAACTGGACTTGGCTATACATTTTGCTTGGCGTACTGGGCGCGCTCATTCTCATAATTGTTGGCTATCTTGTGGGCAGTCGTCGCCACCCGAAAAAGTAAGGATAAGGACTGTAAATTAACATGAAGTTTAAACGTGTGTGGTTAAGTATCATCATGTTCATATTGGTGTCACTATTGTTCCCCTTTACTGGTCACGCAGACGACAACGTTGTCCCCAAGAGCGCCCCCAGCGCGGATCCGTTTTCAGTTGGTAAATTTGTGCTTGTCGGTGGTTTCACGCAACAACCCCTCAGTCTGAACACCGTGTCAGACAAAGACTATCAACTTTCATTTACAGCCATTAAGTCTCTTTTTGATCCTTGGACCGATAACATAACAGCATCTTGGTATATCAGTGAAGACGGAAAAAACTGGAAAAAAGCACAGGAAGATGGCAACGCGTTGTCAGGCAGCCTTAAAACTCAGCAACACGTTGATCACGTGTCTACATTTTATTATCAAATTTCAGTGACAATTCACGGATTTTTAGCTAATCCGATCTACTGGTCCAAAGTTGCCAAGGTAACAATTTCCCCGCAGGACGTGCATGCTACTGCTTTATCTATTGCCGGCGAAAGCGACACACTCCCAAACGGTAATTCAGAAAACATTCTGGCAACGCTAACGCCAGCTAATGCAACGGATTCAATCAAATGGTCTGTTGATAATTCACAGTTAGCCACCATCGACGCCACGACTGGTAAGCTAACTGCAACCTCAGATTTGAATCAATATGGCAAGGTAACGGTTACCGCCACCACTTCAAACGGCATTACCGCTAGCACCGTTGTTTACATCGGCGCGTTGCAGGACAAACTTGTTAATGAAGGATCAGACGCTTCTTTCATCATCAAAGGATTTCCTAAATCGGCCTATGTCGTCGGATGGCATCAAATACCGCCTCATGGATCAGACAAGCCCATCACTAACGGACCAAACGCAAGTATTTCAGCATCTCCAGATGGCATGCAAAATGGTATGTTGACGGTCAAAAACACTAGCGCTGCACAGACTCAAACACAGTATTACGCAGTTATCGGGTTCAATGGAGCTGACCAGCAAACGAATACAAATAAAGCACGTCTGTTTGTGAATCCCGGTGGTCAATTAACGCTAGATGCTATCCCCAACTTTACGTTCAGTAAGACTGATAGCACACCACTCACCGTAAATAACATTGCTCAAGGCGTGACACTAGGATCAGTTAGTAACGTCTCCCAAGGGACATCGTTAACTTATGATGGCAATAATCAACAATTACTATCCATTTATGATCCGCGGGTCCACAGTACTGGTTGGTCGCTCACAGCCGCGATGGCTACTTTTGCAAACACGGCTACACGTCAACCAATCGGCAACAAAGGTGGTATTAGTCTGAATTTGATTAATGACCAAAATAAATCTTTGGCTATTTTAAAGGATGATGACCAACCAGTTTCAGTCATTAATGCCACAACACCGAACACAAACGTTCACAGTTCTTTATCTGGTAGTACACTCACAATTGACCCTACCCACGCGGCTGACAGCGGTCATTATTCTGCCACCATTTCTTGGACACTAGCGGATGTTCCGAAGGCGAATGCTGCTAAATAAATAGTGCCTCGCAAAAAAACGAGTTTGGGACATAACTCAAAATAAATCGACCAGAGAAAAGTGATTTTTGCTTTTCTCTGGTCGATTTTTTCATTGCCCTGCTTTTTTCGAATTTCTATGATTAAATGGGCCTTTTCTCGGGCCCATTTAATCATATTCATGGCCATTAGGACCAATCCAACTTCGATGTTTACTTTATCTAACCCTCTAACCGAAAATCGAGTAAACCTCAAATGAGCCTTCACATCTGCGAAGACTGGTTCGACCTCGATTTTTCGTTGACCATAAATCTCCTTACCTTCGTCACTTTGGAGTT
>NZ_AUAW01000032.1 GCF_000428925.1 Furfurilactobacillus rossiae DSM 15814
AAAGCATCTAAGTGTGAAACTCGCCTCGAGATGAGATTTCCCATTCCTATATGGAAGTAAGACCCCTCAGAGATGATGAGGTAGATAGGCTAGAAGTGGAAGTGTGGCGACACATGGAGCGGACTAGTACTAATCGGTCGAGGACTTAACCACGAAGTGGTGGTCCGGTTAAAGAAAAGAAGATCATGATTCAGTTTTGAGTGGATAACGCTCAGAGTGTGGTGATGATGGCACGAAGGATACACCCGTTCCCATGCCGAACACGGAAGTTAAGCTTCGTCGCGCCAAGAGTAGTTGGGGGATCGCTCCCTGCGAGGGTAGGTCGTCGCCATGCGACTAAAACGTCAATCTGATGATTGGCGTTTTTTTGTGTCGTGAAAGGTGCCTCATTAAGGCGCGGCGCCTTTCAGTAAGAAATGATAGTCATGCGTTGATTAAGCCTTGAAGCCAGTGAAAAAGTCCGTTATACTAACAGATGTGCTATTTGCCGGATTAGCTCAGTTGGTAGAGCATCGGTATCGTAAACCGAGGGTCAGGTGTTCAAGTCACCTATCCGGCATCTTTTAATTGAAGCTTTCAGCGTAAAACGTCTCTTTCTTTGAGGCGTTTTTTATTTTTCAAGTTTATCGATTAACTACATTGTGCAAAATAGAAATGGCGAGCGTAAATTAGGACAATTAAATGCTATTGCTTTTATAATAGTCTCGAGAAGTAAAAACACAGGGAGGTCATTTTCATGACAGAGATTGTGGTATTAGGCGCTGGATATGCTGGATTAAGAACAGTCCGCGAATTAAGTGGCACATCAAACGTACACATAACATTAGTAGATCGAAATTCATATCACTATGAAGCCACTGCCTTACATACTGTGGCAATTGGCACAAACGAAGCAGAGCACATCACCTTTGATATACAGAAAGCTATTCCTAAGGATGTGACATTCAAGCAGGACAATGTAACACGAATCGACACCCAAAATAAAACGGTTACGTTAGAAAAAGAAGCCACTCCATTACAGTACGACTATTTAGTTGTTGCACTTGGATTTGAGTCAGAGGACTTTGGCATTAAGGGAGCGGCGACATACGGATTACCACTTCAAGATATTGAGAGTGCCCAAGCGATTAGAAAACACCTCGAAGAGCGTTTGGCAGCATACAATGACTCACACGATGAACGTGACCTACACATTATCGTGTGTGGTGCTGGATTCACGAGTATCGAACTGCTGGGAGAATTAGTTTACCGCATGCCGTCACTAGTTGAACAGTATCATTTGCCAGCAGATAAAATTCAAATTACCTGTCTTGAAGCAATGCCAAAAATCTTACCAATGTTCGATCAGAAGTTGGTTGATTTTGCCGTACAATTTCTAGCGGATCATGGCGCAATTATTCATACTTCTACGCCAATTGACGAAGTGACGGATCACAGCGTCATCAGTGGAGATAACGTTTACGAAGCCAATACCATTATTTGGACTACGGGGGTTCGGGGTAGCCATGTTATCAGTGATTCACATTTTGACCAGAAACGAAACAGAGTGGCAGTGACAAGTCAGCTGACAATGAAAGATCATCCTGAGGTGTTTATTATTGGTGATAGTAGTGCGGTTCCTGATCCAGCAAGTGGACGCTTCTATCCAACTACGGGGCAAATTTCTATTGCGCAAGCTACACATACTGCTAAGAATATTAAGGCATCGATTGACGGGACCCCATTATCTGACTTTACTTACAAATCTTTGGGAACAGTTTGTTCACTGGGACCAACGACTGGTATTGCAGAGATAGGTGATTCAGGTCGGATTAAATTGAAGGGTCGTAAAGTTGCACTTGTCAAAAAGATGGTTAATGATCGTTCAATTATGGAAGAAAGTGGTTTTGCTAACATGATGCGAAATCTAAGTTAAAAATAGCTAGAAAAAAACTCTCTCACCGTTAGTTTTCGGTGGGAGAGTTTTTAAGTTGCTCACAGAACTTTTGTATTCGCTACTACTCGATAAGTGCTAGTGGGCACTACAGAGACGATTTGACGCTTGGAAAAATAACGAGCAATTAGTTCGGCCATGTCAATTGGCACAGTTTTAATTATTTTATCAGCAGAGAACATATGAAACTCTCCACCGCCAATTGCACGATATTGATTGAGAACAATGTGTAAACGATCTGTTTTCTTGACTGATTCACCATGGTAGCTCAGTTCAGTAATACGATCATCAAGTGGCCGCGTTACGTCAATCGTGTAATTTATGCCGGCAAATAGATCGTAATTGTAGTGCTGGACTTTTGGATCAGTGTAATCTTTGCTGACATTAACTTGTTGACCGTCCCACTGCCAATAATGTGCACATTGCTCTATAGCTGCACGTAAATCCGCACCGGTAATTTCTAAAACAGCCAAGGTGTTTGGATACGGATAGCTGATCTCAATATCACGCATTGTCACATCACGGCCTAACCCTGCTACCTCATTGGTGAATAGCGCGGTGCTGGAAAGGTCGGTGCCAGCGGCTTCCATCTGAACCTGGTTAATGAAGTCGAGGTAAGGGTGGCCATGTAATCTTGCCATCATCGGGTTGTTAATGTGAGCATCTTTTTTTAAACGGCCAACAATCGTGTCTAACCATTTTTCCGTCGCTATTTCGCTCTTCGCCAGTGGTTCATTAATTTGTATCCGTGGCTGTATTGCAGCAGTTTTAATTAGCGAAGCCTCACTATGAGTTATGGCGTGATCGCTCAGGGTGAGCTCAATTTGACCAACGTAAGCGCCACGATATCCTGGTTGTGTTGTTGGCACACCATTAACGTGAGTCGCAATGGCACGGTGTTGATGTCCCGTAACAAGAGCGTCGATGCCAGGAACTTCAGAAAGCGCTGAAGCTTCGTTTTCGCCAGTTTCTAGTTCAGTTGGTCGATTTGTTTCCAAATCGCGTTCAAACCCGCCGTGATAGGCCACAATGACAATATCGGCTAATTGCTGAAGCTTAGGTACGTAATTTTTTGCTGTTTGTAATGCGGAAACAAAGGATAAACCGCGCACGTGATCTAGTGGTTCCCAGTGGCTAATGTAAGAGGTTGTAAGCCCTAAAATGGCCACTCGAAGCCCATTATGTGTGAAGATTTTGTAGGGATTACCGAAATAGGGCTGCCCCTGCTCATCCAAAATGTTTGCACACAAGATCGGGTAGTTGCGTTTTGAAAGCACGTGTTCCATATATTCTCGACCGTAATTAAATTCATGGTTGCCCAAGATACCGACATCGTAATTAACGTTATTGGCAACTTTGCTAAGTAAGGGTGCAGATGGTTGATCAAAATGATTTAGGTAGTAGGTTAGTGGTGAACCTTGAATAAAATCGCCGTTTTCAATGGTTAACACCATATCTTCTGGTTCTGACTGACTTTTTACCAAATCAATGACTGACGCAGCTCGTGCTAGACCGAATGGAGATTGTTGATTGGCGTTTCGAAAATCTGTTGGGTAAAAATAGCCGTGAATGTCACTAGTAGATAAAATCGTTAATTTCATGGAGAACCCCTTTAAAACGAGTAAATTTCGTCATAGTTTGGTAAAAAAAGGTGGGTATCTAATTCTGACATGGCAGCGACGGCCGCTTCTGGATGAAATGAATGCCAAATACCTGTAGTTTGCGCATTAACGTTTTTAGCAATGGCGATGAGTGCATTCTGGGTAGCATGGCCCGAACTGCCCAAGTACTGATATTCGGCGTGATGTTGCGCGAGAAATTCCTGTAGCTTCCTGTAACGAGGATCGTAATCACCTAGTGGTTCGCCATTACTGTGTAAATAGAGGAATCTTGGCCAACGAGACAATACTTGTAAATTAGCGTAACTATTCTGTAGACAAAAGCGGTCTGGCTCATGCTGAATGGTGGACATGGAAACAGGAATTAAGGTTGCAAAGTCCTGTTTGTTAAGTCGGTCTGTTTCTTGAACGTGAATCAATGCTTCAGGATAAAAGCTACTTAATAAGCGAGCGTATGGCAATTCCCAAACGACAGGACGATTGTACGCATTTGCTGTTTGATTAAAGCGTAATAAGCGCTCAAGGTTTCGTGGATACGGATTGATGACAAGGAGACGCTCATCATTTTGAATTAGCTGTCCAAAAGTATGTTGAACGTCATCTTCACTGACGGGATCGGAGAATTCCAAATTCTGATTTGGCTCAAAACTAAAGCTAGTGCCTTCGAGCATAAAGAGGTCCAGATGAGCTGAGCGAAAAGCATTTATCCAGTGATGGACACGTTCGACATGAGGACCATGGAGACGGACATCGCCAGAGTGACCAAAGGTGTGGTGGCCGTCACTAACTAGCAGGGCAGCAGCTCCGAAAGCGTCATGGTCGCTAGCAAAGCCCGTTACAGAGAGGTCACCAATCTGAATGGGGCGTTCATATTCAAATGCGTGAAGATTGATTCCGAGAGTCATTGCCAGACCAGAGCCAGCTAGGTTTTGATACAGTCGATACGATTCATGAGAGATATAAACAGGAATGTTACTACGCAGGTAGGCTAATGCTGCAGTGTGATCCAAATGCAGATGACTGATAAAGATGGCTTCATGCTGATAGACGTGTTTCTGATTATTCTGAAACAGCTCACTAAGTGCAGGTAAACTGTGTTGTGCAATCAACGTTTCGGCATCTGTTTCTTCGCTATTTTCAGTCATACCGAAGTCCATAATGACACGGGACGTTTCGGTGGCAATTTCCATGATGTTGCCGCCAATGGTGGATAAACCGTTTAAAAATCGAACAGTAGTCATAGATTAGCCTCTTAATATAAACGCAGATATTGGCATATGTGGGGGGGGGGAAATAGTGTTCTATGTAACAGGATGACGTTCTGACACAAACGCCGTCCTGTTTGGGATAAAAGTAGTACTTAATGTAATAATGTTTGGAAAAATTAGTTTGCTGAAGTAATTTGTTTTGCTTGCTTAGCAAGTTTTGTTAGTGCGTCTTTTGCGGATGTGTTCTTAGTGAGCATGCTGTTAAATGCGTCACCTTTGTCGTTGTAGTATTCACCGAAACCAGCAAAGGCAGGTTGGGCGAATGCTTTTGGTAATGAGTCTACAGCTGCTTTATTTTCAGGGTGTTGTTTTAAAAAGCTTTGGTAATCTGCGGAGTTAGTTGCCGATTTTGATAATGGCACATAACCAGTTAATTTAGCCCATTTAGTAGCCGTTTTTGCTTTAAGAAGATACTTCATGAAGTCGTAAGCGCCACATTTTTGCTTGGTGTTTGCACCTTTAAATAGAACTAGGTCGTTACCTGCAACTTCCGTGCCACTCTTACCTTCATATGAGGGTACAGGCACAGTCGTCCAGTTCAACGTCTTAGGTGCTTGCAACTTTGTTTGGGTTAAACCAGCGGAAGAACCAATGTAGAAAGCTGATTTTCCATTAACGAAGTTTTTAGTCCAATAATTATCTGAGCCAGCTGATTTAGCCGTGCCATCCTTAACCATGTCTAGAACAAAATTGGCGGCTGCAATGGACTTTTTGTTGGCTACCTGAACTTTGCCGGTACTGGAGACAGGTGTGACACCAGCTGCATGCGCCATACCTTCCCATTCCATATCAAAACTCTTGTCGAATCCGTAAGCATAAATACCATCTTTCTTCAGTTTGGCGCCGTCTTGTTTCAATTGCTCCCAAGTCTTAGGAATGCTCAGATGATATTTCTTCAGGATATCTTTGTTTACATACATAATGCGTGTTGACTTCGAAAACGGTGTTGAGTAGTAAGTTTTACCAATCTTTGATCCAGAGAGGAAAGCTGGGTAGATGTCGTTTTTCGCTTTTGACGACATGCCTTTATACATTGGGTTTAAATTATCGATAAAGCCATGGTGCTGATAATCAGGTAGGTTTGTATAGGTTGTCATGCCCAAAACGGGCAGGCTGTGCGACTTGGCTGCGGCCATGACCTTTTGGTTCATTTGGGTGTAGTCACCTTGCGAGGTGGCGACAACTTGGTACTTAGTCTGCGACTGATTGTAGTCGTTAACGATTGTGTTGAGATTCTTTTGATAAGGGCCAGTTAAACCGCTCCAAAAAGTAATCTTTGTTCGGTTTGTCGAAGTATCGGCGGCATGTGCAGGTCGCAGCGCCGTTAATGTAATACCGGCTGCAGCAGCTAGCGTTGCCAGCAGCATCAAACCTTTATGGGTCTTCATGATCTTTTTCATCCTTTCTCAAACAGAAGTGACATTCCCGATACAAACACCTGATTCTCGATGGCAACACCCCTTTCGGTGCAAAGTTGTTAAAGCGGTTTAACCCTTAAGACCGGATTTGCTAATGCCGGCAATGATGTATTTTTGTAGGCACAGATAAACGATGATCATCGGTAAAATAACAAATGTTGATGCAGCCATGAGGAGTTGAAATTGTGTGCCGGCATCGCTGGTGAAGGCATTCAAACCAACGGGAAGCGTTCGTACTTTAGCCGTGTTAGTCACAATAAGTGGCCACATGAATGAATTCCAACTGCCAATGACTTCCAAGATGCCGATTGCAGTGATGGCCGACTTGGATAGTGGCACCATCATAGTCCAGAGAAAGTGCCAGTCCGAGGAGCCATCTAGCTTGGCAGCGTAATAGAGTTCGTTTGGAATGGCGTTGAACGTCTGACGTAAAGTGAAAACAGCAAAGAAACTGGCTAACCAGGGGATGATCAACGCGCCATAGGTGTTGATCAAACTAAATTTTGATAAGGTAACGAAGTTTGGAATAATCAACATTTCACCAGGGACCATCATGGTCGACAAGAAGAGTGCGAATAGAAAGTTTTTGCCATAAAAGTTAAGCCGGGAGAATGCAAAGGCAGCTAAAATTGTGGTAAATAACTGGCCAATCGTGGTGACCGTGGTGACGATGAGACTATTGATAAAATATGTTAAAAATGGGGCAGCATGCCATGCAGTGACGAAGTTTTGCCACTGCATGTGCTTTGGAATCCAAGTTGGCGGGACCTTAACTGTTTCCGGCGCTGTTTTTAAAGCAGTTGAGAGCATCCAGATGAAGGGCACTAACATCGTAATGGCGCCCAACGTCAAAATAATTATGAGTAAAGCCTGACTGATTCGCTTTTTTGTCATGCGAAGCTCCTTTTGAACAATCGACTACGCATAGTGCACGTGTTTTCTGCTGTACCAAAATTGAATGATGGTGACGACTAGAATAAGTAAAAATAAGACGACGCCTGATGCGGCCGCAATGCCATATTTCCATTCTGAGTAAAATTTTTGGTACAGGTAAAAAACGATGGTGAGCGTCGATTTACCCGGACCTGGCGAGCCGCCGAATAGAACAAAAATTTCGTCGAATACTTTGAACCCGCTGATGACGCTGGTGACACTGACTAAGAAAGTCATGGGTGAAAGTAGTGGCAAAGTGACATGAATGAAACGTTGCCAGGCATTTGCGCCGTCAATTTGCGCTACCTGATCGTAACGTTTATCGATATTACTCAAGCCGACGAGGAAAAGAATGATATTGAATCCCAATCCTTTCCAAATGGTCATGATAATTAACGCAGGCATTGCCCAGTGAGGATCATTTAACCAGTCAATAGGATGAACACCAAAATGACTTAAGAAGGCGTTGAGCAGGCCGTACTGATCGTTATAAATCCACTGCCAGACTAACGAGATGGCAACTGTGCTGGTAACAAAAGGTAGAAAATAGGCTGTTTTGAATAGGCCAGCCAAAAAACGAACGCGGTGTAGCAAGAGGGCAATAATTAGTGACAAGAGAACGGAAAATGGCACGACCCCGAGGACAAAAATCAGCGTGTTACGAACAGACAGATAGAAGTCAGGATCCGAAAAAATAAACTTATAATTGGCCCATCCAAGAGCGCTCACTTTATCGGTAAAGAAGTCGTATTTTGTATAAAAACTCATCGCAAAAGATTTAAAGATGGGATAAATATTAAACACCAACGTAATGATCAGCATTGGCGCAAGGTAGGCGAACGCAATCAACGTTGACTTAATTGTCGGATGTTGTTTGATCATGCGTGAATTACCTCGGTTGGTTTGATCGGTGAAACGTTTGTCGCAATAGTTTCTGGCCAAACACGTTCACCTGACTGGTTGAAGACGAATACGCCTTGTGGTCTCAAGGCGAACTGTAGCGGTTTGCCATTGCGGCCTAAATCCTGTTCTCGAAAACCATCTGCAATAATTGTGTGACCGCCATAATTAAGGGAAAGGCTTGTTTCACGTCCAAAGCGGTTGGACTGAACCTGAGTGCCGCTGAGCGGTAGCAAAGTTAAGTGGTCATGTGGATCCGTGGCTGGAACGATGCTTTCAGCACGAATGGCAACAGTAACACCGTCCGAAAAGACCCTAGTAGGGACAACGGCTTTAAAATCGTCACGAACGTTCGCAAACGGAATGGTGTTAATGATTGGCGATCCAATAAACTTAGCGACAAAAAGGTTGTCAGGTTGATCGTAAAGGCGATTAGGCGTAGTGAACTGTTGAATTTTGCCTTCGTTTAGAACCATGATTTGGTCGGCGATGTGGATGGCTTCTTCCTGGTCGTGGGTTACGAAAACGGTGGTCACGCCAGTTTCTTTTTGAATGCGGCGGATCTCTTCACGCATTTCTACCCGCAATCGGGCATCGAGGTTAGAAAGGGGTTCGTCCAGTAATAAAATGCTTGGTGATTTTGCTAGAGCGCGGGCGATTGCTACTCGCTGTTGTTGACCGCCAGACAGTTCGTTGGGTTTCTTAGACAATTCAGTTTCAACATGGACCAATGCCGCGAGTTCACGCCCTCGTTTGAGTCGGTCTGCTTTCTTAACCTTGGCCATTTTCATTGGAAAACAAATGTTGTCCAACACGGTCATGTGCGGGTAAAGTGCATAGTTCTGAAAAACCATTCCCACTTTGCGTGCCAGAGCGTCTTTTTTCGTAACGTTCTGATCACCAAAGAAAATTTGACCACCGGTTGGCGAGAGCAGACCACTAATCAAATTCAAGGTTGTTGACTTGCCACAGCCACTTGGGCCGAGCAAACAGGTCAACTGTCCTTCGGGAATGGTAAAACTAATGTTATTTAAAATGTTGTTTACGTTGTCGTATGCTAACGAAACGTTTTGAAACTTTACATCCACAATGAAACACCCTTTCGTAAACTGAATAGTAAGCAGATATTGGAAAGCGTGAACAAGGAATATCTGCGCCGATAGATTGTTGTACTGACGTCGTTTACTCATTACTAATCGTGCTTTGAAAATGATTGGCAATGTCTAACCAACAACCAGTATACACGATTGAAAACGAGTCTCAAGTGTTATAATGTTCGCTTTATTTCACTAAAAACTCATAAATAAATATATTCATAAAATCTTTTAGAACAAAATGTGAACTATACAAACTTTTGACTTATGATGTAATGAAAATGGTTGACGCGAGTTTTTAACGTTTTACCCGCATTTATTAAAGCAATGTTGTGATTATAAAGAAAACGGTTACTATCATTTTGTTTGCTGACATTGAAAACTGAAAAAATCAAAAACTGGTTTAAGGCAACGATTAATTTGGTAAGGATAGTCAAATGTGAAAAGTTGATTAGACTTTTTCTCATTAAGGAGTAAAATTATTTTATTCTAATTTTTGGAGGCATCGGAAATGAGTGAAGCAGAATTAACACGACCAGTTTTAGACGCGGCCACGATTGCAGACTTACAAGCGGATTACGCCAAGCAACCACAAGCGACCGTTTTAGAACGTGCTGTTACGAAAAATGGCGTTAAGGCAGCCAGTTGGGATAATCGTGCGGCAACGCGATTGAACCGCGCTTTTTCAACCGAAGTTGATACGGGTGCAGTATCCAATCAAAAGCATTCTGGTCGTTGCTGGTTGTTTGCAACGCTCAATACGTTGCGGCACAGCATGGCTAAGCAATATAAGATTAAGGATTTCGAGTTATCCCAGAGCTATTTGTTTTTCTGGGATCGTGTAGAACGCGCCAATACTTTCTATACGAAGATGATTGAGGACGCCACACGGCCAATCGATGACCGTGAAGTGCAACAGTTAATGTCGATGGCCGGTACCGATGGTGGCCAATGGAATATGGCTGCCGGTTTAGTTCAAAAGTACGGCGTCGTGCCTAGTTATGTGATGCCTGAAGTGCACAATACTGAAGACAGCTCAGAAATTGAATTAGCATTGAACACTAAAGAGCGTAAGGACGCTGTTACACTACGTACACTGGTTAGCAACGGCGCTAGTGAGGAACAACTTGAAGAGACCCGTCGACAAATGCTGCGCGAAGTCTACCGCATGGCAGCTTATGCATTTGGTGAACCACCGGTAAAGTTTGACTTTGAATATACTGATGACGACAAAAAATATCACATTGATCGCGACTTGACACCGAAGGATTTCTTGAGCAAATACTTCACGGCCGACTTTAACGACTATGTCGTGGTGACGAATTCTCCGGATAAGGCATACAACAAACTGTACGCAATGCCGGCCCAAGACAATATCGAAAGTGGCAATCCCATTCACTTTTTAAACGTGCCGATGGATGAACTTAATAGGGTTGCAACGGCGCAGTTAAAAGATGGTGAGACCGTTTGGTTTGGTAACGACGTGTTACAACAAATGGACCGGAAGACCGGGTATTTGGATAGCAAACTGTTCCAAACGGACGCCTTGTTTAACGTTGATTCTCAGATGAGTAAAGCCAATCGTTTGCTCACGGGGCAGGGTGAAGTTTCTCATGCGATGACCTTAACGGGTGTCGATGTCGTCGATGATCAACCACGCCGTTGGAAAGTTGAAAACTCATGGGGCAAAGAAAACGGGGCCGATGGCTACTTCGTCATGAGTGCTGACTGGTTTAATGATTACGTTTATGAAGTGGTCGTTAATAAAAAGTATCTGACACCTGATCAGCAGGCCGTATTGACGACTGAACCAACAATTTTGCCAAGCTGGGATCCATTGGCTTAGTGAAACAAAGAAAAGATTAAAAAATGAGAATTACCTCAAGTTTATTTGCATGTGAACTAGGTTTGAAATTATAATCAACATTATGAGTTCAGTTCGCAGGGAAATCCTGGAGGGAGTTATTTATGAAGAAGGTTATTCAATTCGGTGTGGTTGCTTTATCGGCCTTGGTTTTGGCCGGTTGCTCATCGTCAGCAACATCTAAGTCATCGGATAGTTCATCAGTTCGGAGCAGCAAAACACAATCATCTACCTCAAAGAAAGTTTCTTCATCCAGTGATGCCCAACAAGCAAGCTCGACATCAAGTCAAACGGACGATAACGCTTCCTCAACGACAGATGATAGCAGCGCTTCAACGTCTAGCACAGCAGCTGCTAGTAGTAGCGCTACCGTAAGTAGCAGTGCTGCTGCCAGTTCAAAAGCTGCAAGTAGTCAACAACCAGCTCAGAGTTCGGCTGCCTCATCACAAGGCGCAGCACAGGCCGGTACAGCTAGTTCAGCCTCGGCCGTAATAACGAGCCAGGCACAAGCTTTAAACACGCTGGTCAGCCAATATGGGACCAACAATGGAGATACCGCCTATCAGTACCTCGGGGCATCCACCATCAATGGTCAAACGGCATATAACTTTGATGGCTTCTCAAAACAAGCCATGCAAAATGGACAACGTGGTCAAACAGGCGCTTACTATGTATTTGCGAACGGGAAAGTGGTTAACACGTTCACGGATCCAGATGCGATTAAGTAACGCTCATAACAATTTAAAATTTGGCATATGAATCAAAAAATGGCTTCTTCTCGGAATTGCGAGAAGAAGTCATTTTTATCGTTCTGGATGTTTTGGAATTGTCATTACTCATGATTGGCAATAACGACAATCTTGCCAATCTTATGAGAATTAATCATGGCCTGATGCGCCTGAGCGATATTTGCTAGTTCAAACGTTTGGGCGATAGGCAATTGTAGATGATGGTTTTTAATGAGCGCGATGGCCTGACTCAACAACTGAGCGTCAACGTTTGTCGATTGAAAGTTGGTGAGGTAGCCGGGTACTTCAAACGGACTGAAATCAGGTAATGACCATGCGCCACCAAGACCACCGGTGACAACGGCTGTGCCCGTAGTGGCAAGCTGTTGCAGAGAATCTCGGAGCGTTGTGGTGCCAACCAATTCCAGAATGCCATCAAACGAAATTGTGGTGTCCAAGCTACCCTGGTCGAGCAAAGTTTCGTCGGCACCCAAGTCTTGTAACGTCTGTAGTTTACCGGAATCCCGTGAAGTCGTTGAAACGGTGTAGCCCATCGCTTTCGCTAACAACAGAGCGGCGATACCGGCGTTGCTGGTGCCACCACGAATCAACAGGTGAGCGCCTGTCGACAAGCGCAGACGATTAAGCGAGCCATAGGCGGTGTAAAAGCTTTCTGGAATGGTTGCGAGTTGTGTCCACGAGTCTTTAATTGGCAATGGGTATAGCTGATGGTTGGGGATGAGGGCATATTCTTCGTAACTGCCGTCAAACTCACGACCGAGTCCGCCCATGAGCGTCATCACCGTTTGACCAACACGAAAACCACTGCCGGCCTTGGTGTCATAAACTGTGCCAACTGCTTCGATGCCAATGACGCGCGGAAACCTAACGTCTGGCGACTCACCGTTACGTGTGAGTAATTCAGCATAGTTTAGACCGAAAGCCATAATTTTCAACACACTATGAGTGGATGTCGACAAAGGCATTGCACGTTCTTCTGCGTGAAAGGAGTGTTCATCTCCTGGATGATTCAAAACCATAGCTAACATCATAAGACCTCCAAACGATATCACAGGGTTAACTGACGATGTGTTAGTGACTGCGATAATCACCGATAAATTTGAATAACTGATCACGGGTTAATAATCGTGTGGGACCGCCTTCGGACTGGATTAACACAGTTTCGTTGCTTTCTAAGGGCGTGAGCGCGTCGCTGACGGTTTGGTCACCATTTAGCGTGACGCGGTCCTCGCCACTTGCCAACGTACTCGAGTCATTAATGTCTTGCAAATATCCCATTACAGCAAGTTTGCTGAGTAACACATGATACACATCATGAGCCATCGAATTTTCGAACAAACGTTGGACAAATTGATCGGCCGGATGACGAACAATTTCGTCGGGTGTACCAACCTGCAACAGTTTGCCTAAGCGCATGACGCCGATGCGGTCACCTAACTTTAGTGCTTCATCCATATCGTGGGTGACGAACACAACGGTACTGTTTAGTCGGTGATGAATGTCGATGACTAGATTCTGCAGTTGGGTTCGCGAAATGGGATCGAGGGCGCTAAATGGTTCATCCATCAGGACAATCTGTGGCTGACCAGCAAACGCACGCAGAATGCCGACCCGCTGTTGTTCGCCACCGGACAACTCGTCTGGCATGCGATCACGGTACGTTTGCGGATCTAAATCGACATCGTTGAGTAACTGATCGACCAGCGTGCTTGTGTCAGCCTTGGATTGCTTTTTCATGCTGGGGATGAGGGCGACATTTTGAGCGACTGACATGTTAGGAAACAGGGCAATCTGTTGCAGGACATAGCCAGTTTGCAAACGCAGTTCACGCACGTTGTAATCCTTGATCCGTTGGCCATTAAAATAAATGTTGCCATCGGTCGGTTCCAGTAGCTCGTTGATCATTCTTAAAGTGGTTGTTTTACCGCTGCCAGAGGCACCGACGAGGACGAAAATTTCGCCGCGGTTGACTGTGAAGGACACGTCGTCGACCGCTTGCTTGTTGCCATAAGTTTTTTTGACGTGATCAAACGTAATTAAAGTATCTGCCATTATCGTGCACCTCCTAAAAGATGATGAGTCGTCAGATAGTGCTTGGCCACGCTGGCGGCGGATTGTTGTTTAACATTAACCTCATAGTTCATTTCTTGCATGTCACGTTCGCTGATGTGACCAGCAAGTTTGTTAAGTGCCACAATAATTTTAGGATTCTTGTTAGCAAACGTCGTATTCATTAATGGTGCACCCTGATATGTCGGAAATAATTGTCGATTGTCCTGTAAAGCCACTAAACGGTACTGGCGAATTTGAGAATCAGTGGAGTAACCGTCTGTCAGATTGATTTTGCCGCTATTAATCGCCTCATATCGTAGGTCAGGATCCATTGATTGCGTTTTGAAGTTGAGACCATATTTGCTTTGCAGACCTTTATAGCCGTCTGTGCGATCCAAAAATTCAAGATCAAAACCGCCAAGTAAGTTACCCTCAACCTTTTGTAAATCAGCAATCGTTTTAATATTGTGCGCGTCCGCGTAACTTTTTTTGATCACAACGGCATAAGTGTTGTTGTAATCCATCGGTTTCAAATAGGTCATGTGGAACTGTTGAGATAGATCATTTTTAGCGTACTGGTAAAGTTGAGTAGGCGGTGTGCCAATTTCTTTTTGTTTTTTCGTTGGTTTGACCAAACTTTCCAACACAGTGCCAGTGAATTCAGGGTAAATGTCAATTTGCTGACTCTTGAGGGCGTTGAACAAGAAGACTGTTTGACCAAAGTTAGGTTTGAGGACGACTTTATCGCGCGGATCCACTTGATGGATCATATCTTTGTACATATTAATTAAAATATCCGGTTCAGAGCCCATTTTACCGGCAATCGTAATGGTCTGCGGTGCGGGTTGAACCGCATTATAAATACCGATGCCAGAAGGAACGAGAATGATCAAAGCAAGGGTTGCTACGGCATAGCGCAACTTGCTCTTCTGCAAAATGAAAATAATGCCGCTGAACACAATTGCCAGTAACGCCGACGCAATCGCACCAATAAGGGTCATGCTATTGTTGTTGCGGTCAATCCCCAGCAAGATGAAGTCCCCTAGGCCACCAGCGCCAATTAAGGCCGCTAGGGTAGCCGTGCCAATAATCATGACCAGCGCTTGTCTAATGCCAGCGATAAGGGTTGGCATAGCGAGTGGAAATTCGACGCGGATCAACTTTTCAGTTCGTGTCATGCCAAACGCATCGGCTGCTTCTTCAAGCGACGGGTCGATGCCCGTGAGCCCAGTTAACGTGCCCGTGAAAATCGGTAGCAGGGCGTAAACGACTAGCGCAATAACTGCTGGGACTGTGCCGATGCCGACGATAGGAATTAATAATCCGAGTAGGGCCAGCGACGGAATAGTCTGAAAAACGCCGGTGATTTGAGTGAGCACGTTAGCCGCGCGGTGATGACGGACAACCAATAAAGCGAGTGGAATCCCAATTGCCATAGCAATCAGCAAG
Source organism: Furfurilactobacillus rossiae DSM 15814 (assembly GCF_000428925.1). Lineage (GTDB taxonomy): Bacteria > Bacillota > Bacilli > Lactobacillales > Lactobacillaceae > Furfurilactobacillus > Furfurilactobacillus rossiae. Next base: position 15,280 of record NZ_AUAW01000032.1, read on the forward strand.
GATACCAGCGATATTTGGATATGCTGCCAAATGGCACTCATCAGGTCAGATCGTCTGCTAATTAATGTTTGCCAAAATTCGTTCATAAAATCAGCTCCTTAACAACGTAGATAACCAGGCAGGAGAATAATGACATGCTATAATGACCATGTTTAGTGAACGAGGTCAGTGAAAGGGATGAATAGCGTGTCTGCTAAAGTGAGTCGAGCACAACAGAAACAACAAACCAAAACGCGTCTTTTTCAGGCGGCGGTAAAATTGATTAAAGAGCAAGGATACGCGAAGACCACGATTCGTCAGATAACCCGTGAGGCAAATGTGTCTTCAGGCACGTTTTACGTCCATTACACGTCCAAAGAAGACATTATTCGTGAGCGTTATTATGACGAATTGGCCAACTATGTGAGAGAAAACTATGGCGCTTATGTAGCAGAATATCCGTCAGCAACGGTCGAAGAACGTATTTTGGCGTTCAGCATGCTTCAGTTGCAATTGTCTGCGGATCAGGGCTGGCAAGTGGTCACGTTGGTGTTTACCTCATTCTTTCAGGAAACATTAAACCAAGAGTTCGAATTACGTGACTGGAAGATGCTTAATACGTTAAGAGAATTAATGCAACAGCTAAATGATGAACAAAAATTGGCAAACCACGATCCGGAGTTGGCATTTCAACAGTTATATACATCTGTGCGGGGAATCATGGCGACCTGGGCTTATAGTCGCGGTAACTTTGACTTAGTAACATCTGGCAGGGCGTATTTAACGACTGTTTTGCATGGATTAATGAGTTAATAGATTGATTCACTGAACGCGTTCACTTAATGCAATCATTCTATTCACCGACGTTCTTTTGCGCAATTATCTGTCTTCGACCGTTGACAATTGTGTTTAAATTAGGCGTTTTAGTGGGGTCTGAGAGTTTAAATAAAAAAGCACCGCATCAGATTAACGTTGATCTGACGCGGTGTTTCGTTTGTTAGCGGACTTACCGTTTATATTGACGCTTTTTTAGTTGTGAGGGATAAATGGATAACGGTCTAATCGGGTATCTTCCAAGGTGATGTTTGGCGGGGTAGCTAGATTATCACGTTTGACCTCGCGAAATTGTAATCGTGCGTAGAAATCACGAGCAGGCTGATTGGCGATGACGACTTTTAACTGCATTGGGCCAGTTGCTTGTGTGCGCATGTAGTCAATGAGTTGACTGGCAACACCTTGATGACGGTAATTTGGGTCAATGAAAAGCAAATGAATAAAATTGGCTAAACGATAAAATGACAAGAAACCAACCACGCGCTCATCAATGGTGGCGACGATAATCATTTCGTGATGACTGTCGCGCTCAAAGTCTGCCAGTTGTGGATTGGCGACCCAGGGAAACTCCTGCTGGCGGTCTAATAAATAGATGTTTTCAAGGACAGTATAATCACCGATTGCGGCGGGGCGGATACGAATTAGATCTGACATGACTAAAACTCCATTTTTCGTCAAAATTCAAAATAAGGTAAAATACCATTAGAGGAATAAGATATGAATTTAAAACCACTATACAACATTTTAGAAACAAATATGGGCCGTCAAAATTGGATGTCGACGGAAGCACTGTGGGCACAATCGCCATTTCAGGTGATGTGGGCAGCCATTCTGATTCAAAATGCCAGTGCAAATAATGGGGATGCAGCAGCTCGCGCTTTATTAGCGGCAACGGACAATGATCCGGCTAAGATTCGAGCTTGCACCCCAGAAAAATTGGCCGACATCATTAAACCAGCAGGACTATATCGCACCAAGGCAAAGTACATCATGGCCGCTGCTGAGTGGTCTGGTACTCATGATGACAACGTGGCGGAGATTGAAGCCTTAGATCGAGAGACGTTGCAGGCAGAACTGCTTAACGTAAAGGGTCTCGGTAATGAAACCGCAGATGACATTATGTTGTATGGCTTTCATAAACCGCTATTTATTGCCGACACGTATGCCCGTCGTCATTTTGGCTGGCTTGGCCTAGATGTGCCAAAAAAATATCGTGATTTTCAAACGTTGGTGGAAGCGGACGCTGGACTGAACTGGGACGAATATCAGGAACTGCATGCGCTGATCGATGAGTTTGGTAAGAAGGTTAAGAATCAACAGCAGTGGGATGCCAGCTTTATGGGCGGATTTACACTCTCTGGCACAGAAAGGATAGTCAAATGACAGGAACAACCAATTTAGATGGTTTTGCCGTTCGGCGCCCCTCTGCTGAACCAGTAGTGATTGAGGCGAATCGCTTATTTAGCCAACACTTGTTAATTGTGGGACAAACAGGTAGCGGCAAATCGACATCAGCAGTGGCATTGTTGAATGCACTGATGCGCCAGAATCAAACTGGAATTATTTTGGATCCCACCGGCGAATATGCGCATTTGCCACATGCGGTAGTTGGCAAATTAGGCGATAACGCCTTTATTGATTTTGCCAAACTATCGGCTGATCAGCTGGCGGAAATTATTGGCATTGATGACGATATTGTCGTAGCTATGTTGAGCGCTGCGATGACGAGTCTGCGGCTTGCCTATAATGTCTTACACCAGGAGACACCTTACGTGAAAGTGGGCGTTTCTTGGACGGACTATGAGGCACAATTAGAAAGGCTGCATGATTTTCCCCGACCATATGATATTCGCCTGCTGCCTGACCAATTACTGGAAGAATGCGTCCAACCCGCTAGTGACGCCGAAGCCGATTTCAGTTTGCTTGGTCAACAGTATGATCGTCCCCGCCAACGACAACTAGTACCAGTGCTGGCAGCCGTTCGGAAATTCTTGGCTGATCCGACAATGCAACGGTTGTTCCGTTTGCCTCGACCAAAACGGCGGTCAGAACATGTGGATGCATCAACTAAGACCCAATATGACGTGGTTTACTTGCTGACAATGTTTGCCGCCATGAAAGCCCAACACCGTTTTCTCGTGATTGACTTATCAGCGCTCCGAAGCAATCTTAAGGTTGGTAAACTGGTTGTGTCCACATTGGCCGCGACGATGCTGGCGATTAAAACGAACCTGCCACACACCGTGCCAATTGTTCTGACGGTTGATGAGGCCCATCGTTATCTGACTGAAGCTGCCAGTCACGTTGGCTGGGTTGACCAAGACGGCTTATCGCGAGTTGCCAGAGAAGGGCGTAAAGCGGGACTATACCTGATGCTAACGACGCAGAGTCCGCTTGATTTGCCGAGTCAATTGTTAGGCGAATTCGGCAATCTGTTGGTTCACCGTGTGACGACGATTGACGAGTTGAGCAAACTACCAATTGTTAATGATATTGGGAAAGAATTGGCCCAACAAAACGTGGGCGAAGCAACCTTTGTCGGCAACGGGTTTGAAGAACCGCTGACAGTGACAATGGTGCGGGCTGGGGATGTTCAGCATGATACGGCAAGCCCAGTGTTTAGAGACTAGAATAAAAAAGCTTCCAAACTCAAATGGATGTTATTGTCCCCTTAGAGTAGACAGACGAAATAATAAATCGTCTATCTATTTCTAAGGGGATTTTTGTATGGAAAAACAAGGACGTTCGTATAGTCTTGAACAAAAGCTAGACACTCTTTATCAGTTCAAACACTCAGGCAAAAGCATGAGGGCATTCACCAAGGACTTTGGAATCGCATTTGTAACACTTAAAAAGTGGCTTGACCTTGAACAATTAGAAGATTTTAAAGCGCTTGAACCAAGTCATGAATGGAAACGGTATTCGCAAGATACAAAGAATGCCGCAGTTCATGATCGCTTAGTCAATGGACTGTCTCAACTAGATATC
>NZ_AUAW01000033.1 GCF_000428925.1 Furfurilactobacillus rossiae DSM 15814
ATCCCCCACTTTAGGGCAGGTTACCCACGTGTTACTCACCCGTTCGCCACTCACTTCAATGTCTCGTCAATCTGGTGCAAGCACCGTCAATCAAAAACCGAAGTGCGTTCGACTTGCATGTATTAGGCACGCCGCCAGCGTTCATCCTGAGCCAGGATCAAACTCTCAAATTAATGAGTTATTTGAAATAGCTCTTGTTTTGTTGTTACTTGGTTATAAAGTGAATTGACTTCACAATTGTAATTGCTTCGAACTTTCGTTCAAAGACCCTACACATTTGATTCGTCGAAACGTTGTTCAGTTTTCAAAGATCTACTTCGTTGCCTCAAGACAACTTTTATACTATATCATTTGGCTCATCATGAGTCAAGTGTTTTTGTTAGGAAATAATTTCGCTATCGCTTGTCGCTCAAGCACTCCCTGACAACATAAACTATATTATCAAAGCGTCTTATTGTGGTCAAGCACAAATCTGACTAAATACGACTCAAACACTTGCTCCATAATTGGGATACACGTAGTAAGTGTGCTTCAATTCAACAAATCGTTCGGAAAAGATAATGCGTCTCGTTTCAGAGGACCCTATTAACCCGTAAATACCGATAGTAGTCTTGTGTCTCAATAATAAAATAACGAACAAAAAAAATTCCACAAAACGTGGAATCTTTTTTGATTACTTCGATTTACTTAACTCTGGTGCGTCAGTTTTGTAGTCACTCGACGTTGATTTACCACCATTTTTAGCTTGTACACTGGTGGGATTATCCTTTTGCTCCTGTTTCAACCGTGAATTTGTAGAAGATACCGAGTAATTGTAATCACTCTTATTGACCTTTTTAAAGCCCGTTGGTGTGTAGAAACGTAACAAATCACGTGTCATGATCTTATCCGACAGCCCTAGCACTGTATTAACATGATCCTGATCAGAAGTAACTTGCTTCTTTTGTGACGCCGTCAGATCAAGTAACTTACCCGTTGCCGTGTCGTAAACCTGACTACCAACCTTTGTATACTGTGGTGTCACAAAGTTACCATCTCTAAACGGTACAATCTGGTTCCGTTGCGTGGAGAGTAAATCTTGCCCCATCATAATGTAGTTACCTGTTGTTTTAATGCCCAACAGATCCATCATGGTCGGCAATGCATCGATTTCACCACCATAAGTATGGTTAACACCACCTTGAACTCCAGGCGCATGAATCATAAATGGCACCTTCTGGAACATAGCTAAATCATAATTCGTAACCTTCTTCTTACCTAACAACTTGGCAATGGCAGGACGATGGTTATTTGAAATACCATAATGATCCCCATAAACCACAATCATCGAGTTATCGTAGAGATTAACCTTCTTCAAGTAATTAATGAATTCACCAAACGCTTGATCAAGGTAATGCGCCGTTACTACATAACCGTCAACCGTATTATCACCAGTATCCGTCTGCGGGAATGAAGAATCCTTCTTACCTAAGAGGTATGGATAGTGGTTAGTTACTGAAATCACTTTAGCATAGAACGGTTGAGGCAATTGTTGAATATACTTCGCTGAATCCTTCAAGAAAATCTTATCCTTCAGCCCATAGCCCACGTTATAACTTGGCTTATCAGCATTAGGATAAAACGACTTACTAAAGAAGTTTTGATAGCCCCAAGACTTGTACGTGTTACCACGGTTCCAGAAACTTGGCACATCCCCGTGCATGGCCGCCGTAGTATACCCATGCTGTGAAAGAATGGCTGGTGCTGCTTGGAATGTGTTAGAAGTTCCGTAACTAATCATCGCAGAACCAGTAGGCAACCCATATAACGAGTTTTCCATCATCATTTCGGCATCAGAGGTCTTCCCCTGCGCCACTTGGTGGAAGAAGTTATCAAATGACAATGTGTTCTGATCTTTATAGAACGCATTGATGTTTGGTGTAACTTCTTGCCCTTTGTATTTATAGTTAATCAGAAATTGTTGGAAACTCTCCAAATGGAAGACAAAGACATTCTTGCCTTGTTCTTTACCGAAGTATTGAAAATTCTCACCAGCAGGGTTGTTCTTCAAATACTTTTGAACTGACTTCATATCGGCTTTCGAAGCCTGGCTCCGACTAGTTGCTTGTTGATGCGTCTGATAGGCATTAAAGGCCGCATATTCATTTAAGCCCAGGTACTTGACGATATAGTTATTGTCAAAGGTCCGTGTTAACAAACCTGAACGATCTTTTACGGACAGTCCGTAATCCATCATCATCAATGCAATAGAGAACACTGTCATCGTGACTGCAAAACGTTTCTTCAGTGGGCGTTTGTCCACTTTGATCAGTTTTGTTAAGAGCAAAACAATCAATACCAGCACGTCCAGATAGACAAACAAATCTGAGAAATGCAAAATACCAGCCAACGATTTGCCCAAATTGTTGTCGACCGAACCAGACCCCTTGACAATACCAATCGACAGAAAGTCTGAGAACTCACGATAATAGAGAATATTTGCGAACAACCATGTCGTCTGTAATGCGTCAATAATCAGCATTAACCAATATGACAATTTGCCGCGGAAATATAACGCAATCCCAAACAGCAATAACGCCGTCGGCAGCGGATTTAACGCCAGAATAAATTGCTGAATCGGTGATTCAACACCCAATGTAAATTTGGTTCGGTACGCGATATACGTCTTTAACCAAAACAGTGCCGTCATTAAAAAGAAGAAGCCGAGGGTCGTATTTAGCTTGGCATAAAGACCCTTGAAGAATTTCGCCATGTGTCTGTCCTCCACGTCGCTGATATAACAAGTGTTATCAGTGACTGTAATCAATTCCTGTTACTCGTTTTGTTGCTTAAATGAACCTTAACTCAACAAGTCAATATTATAAACGAGCCCCGCACAATTACAAACATTGGCGGGGTTCTTCATAAATTCTTAGTTGTCCGGATAGTTTAAAAGACGGCTTTAAACTCTGTCAGCGCATCATACACTGCTACTGCCACCATATCCATATTGTCATAACAAAAAGCTGGGGCTGTTCTGGCATCTTGTACTGTCCACTCACCAGTTGTTTGATTCAGTGTCACCTTGCATACTTCAACACCAAACTGTTCAAAATAACGCGTCTGCTCTTCACTACGATGATCAAACTGCATCGCCCGCAAACGGCGAATAATGCTTTCTAATAACGTACCTGTTTCTTCACTCATTGTTTATCCTTTGATCGATTCAGAAACCGATGGCGTTTGACCGGTTCCTCAGTAACTTTATCTGGCTTTAACGCCATCGCCCACATACCTGAAAACATCCCCAAGTAGTACGTAATCACCCGCCATAGAATCATGGCTAACACTAGCTTTGAACGACTAGTCACGTAACTGGCAAACAACGCCTCAAAACTAAATTCGGCACCGCCTGCACCACCAGGAATTGGGAACAGCGAAATCACCATCACAATCAACACATGGAGCGCCGTAACCATCAACACATTAACATGATTATAACCCAGCGACAACATAATGAAGTATGGAATCAAATAGTAGACTGCCAACTGTGCTAGCGTAAGCAAGGCCACGTGTACCATCAATCGCCACTGGGACTTAATTCTGACACTCTCTAAATAGAAAGAATCAATCTTTTCATCAAGACTAACCCGCCATTCTTCGTAGCGCTCGGGCTTTACAAACCATCGCATCGGCTTCATCAGTAAGTTCACCATTCGTTTGGTAAACGAATGCCAGAACATAATCATGAGTAGGCCTAAAATCACAACTAAGTGAATCAAAAAACCAAACACCACGAATAACGCTAGATAGTGTAACTTTGCCGCCAAGTATTGAAATCCAATGGCTAACGCAATTAAAAAATTAATCACGATCATCGCCTGATAGACGACAAACTTCATTAGTAGCACTGAGCTAGCACGACCACCATCAACACCGGTTTGAATCATGGCTACCAACTGTGCTGGCTGACCACCACTCGAAAATGGCGTAATTCCATTAAAGAGTTGCTCAATCAGTGGAATTCTAACCGCATCTTTAAATGTAAAACCACTTATCCGGTCATTGACAAACACTTGAACGATACGTGATTCAATTAGCAGGTAGCCCACCATGCAAGCAATCGCAATCAAAAGCCACCAACCATTAATATGCAATAAATCATGAAGCAATTGTGTCAGGGCCACATTGCGCAACGAGTACGCGAAGATTCCTAACCCAATAATGACCATCACGATTAATACAATTCGATTCCGTCGGGACATAATTAATCCTCTCTCGCCTGCTGAAGATAGAAACGATGCCAAATTTGTGCGAGATGACTCGCTGAGTACACTTCAGATGCCAATAAGGCCTGACTGTGTAAATGTTGCATCCCCGCAGGATTTTGTTGCAACGATGTTAGCTTCTTTTGCATATCGGCAACATCCGTCGCGCTTTCGTAATATCCATCGATAATGGACCGGTATAAATCCAAATCACGCAACAATACCGGCGTGCCACAACTAAATGCCTCTAACACAGACATTGGGAACAGTTCATTATACGAAGGCAGCAAAAACAAATCTGCCATGTTGTAGTAGTCAACCAACGCTTTACGGTCAACAATACCTGGAAACAGTAAATTAGCTGGCGGATTATCAACCACCTTTTTTAGGTCTGCGTAGCCATCCGTAATCCGGCCAAATGAAAAACCACCTGCCCAAACAAACTGAACATCAGGATTATTCTTTGCCAATGTAATAAAATCCCGAACACCCTTGCGTTCCTGAATTTGACCAATGCCAAGAACTGTAAATTTTTTAGCGTCTAAATGATAACGAGCCCGTGTTGCAAGTTTGTCAGCTGACGACATCTCGTAGAATTCACTTTTAGACACAAAGTTTGGAATATACGTAATTTTCCCTCGAGGAATGTTATAGGCTTCGAGCTTCGGGATAAAGGTTGGATTGACCACTACAATGTGATCCATCCGTTTGTAAAACGAGATTAAATAATGATAGAAAATCTGTTTTGCGATTGGAGGTAGTTTTAAGCTGCCCTCTAACGTTTCGGGAAGGAAATGAACATAGCCAATTTTAACCCCTCGCCCCGGCAGAAAAGTAGACAGGTAATAAGGAAAATTCACCGTATGATAGTGTGAAATGTCCGTTTTGTGCCATTTGTTAATTGTGATGTCAAACTCACCATCAAAATTATCTTGCAACAACTTCACTAATTCCGTGTATGCACTGCCGACTCCTTGTCCGGGAACGGACGTTGCGGCAGAGAACATATTGATTCGTAACATTGTGTGCTCCTAAACGTTTATTATCGTAAAAACACGTATTTCCACTAACCCAAGGTCAGCTCGGAAATACGTGCTAAGAGTGTTAATCGCTCAACTTGGCTGATTTTTCACTATCTTCTTGATAAATCAACTGGGCGTCAGCATAAAACTGAATAATTCGTTTGCCAAACGCATCTGCGGAAATTTCATACAAAATTCGTTGACGAACGGTGTCATCGCTAACATCGATCTGATGTGACAAGTAGTCACAAACGTCACGCACTAATTCGCCTTGTTGCTTAAACGTGCGCCCGATTGTATCTGTCTTCAACAGCTCATCAGCATAAGGACTACTCATGACCACAATCGGTAAGTGCGCTGCGATAGCCTCAATATAAGTCAGCCCTTGTGATTCTGAATCACTAGCAGATACAAACACGTCAGCCATTTGATAGTAACGGTAAACATCCTCGTTCGCAACTTCTCCCGTAAACGTGACGTGATCTGTTAGCTTCATCACACGTACCTGTTGTTCCAAGTCTTCTCTAGCAGGGCCATCACCGACGATGACAAGTTGTGCATTAGGCTGCTGTGCCAAAATATCCGGTAACGCCATGATAACTTCATGAATGTTCTTTTCGAATGCCAATCGTGACAAGGACAGCAAAACTGGTGTATTAGCGCTAAAATGCATTTTCTGCCGTAGTTCATTGGACTGGGGTTGTTCATACTGCGTCAGATTAACACCTGTTGGGATGACACGAATGGGCGTTTTAACACCATAGCCCTTTAAAGTGTCTAGCACTCGATCAGAGGGTGCAACCACCCCTTCAACGCCATGTAAATAAGCTCGGGTCGCCAAACGTACCTGCTTAGGCTTTAGCAACTTACCATTAGCCACATAATGCAAATAGTCCTCGTACATCGTGTGATATGTATGAACAACCGGGATCTTCATCGCGTGGGCAACAAATTTCCCCATCAGCCCCATCGAAAATTCTGTTTGGGTATGAACAATATCTAAATGAAGGTCTTTCGCAATTTGTAAAGCACGAAACGCTCCGCGAAAAGCAATTCGCCGGTCCGTGAAGGAAACAAATGGTACCGACGGAAAACGAAAAATGTTTCGCTCATAAACATCCTTATCAACTTTAGGATCTGTAGATGTAAAGATGTAAACTGAATGACCGTTTTGCTCAAGCTGGTCACGCAGTGTTTTTATCGAAGTGGCCACACCACTCACCTGCGGAAAATATGTTTCAGTAAATATGCCAATATTCACGCTGGTGCCCCCTTCAAACTAAATTCAGTGTTCAGTCAGCATTTTTGCCAACAAAATAATCAAGTTTCATTATACGGATTGCGTTTATATAGTGCAAACGCTAATCGTTTAGATTAACTTCAATTCTAACCTAGACTATCTCTACAAGCCAATATTCACACTGGATTTGGCCACAATGACGTCAAAAACTTAACTTTTCGCGAAGAAAAAAGCACCAGTCGCAAATGCGATCAGTGCTTTAATCTCATAACTTACTTCAAGTCTGCCATGAACTGTTTAACCATATCGGCAACGTCTTCATTGGTTTCGGCATCAAGTGCCTTATCAACAAGGTCAGAAGTCGATTTTGTATCAAGTTTCTTCATTAATGAACGCGTCTGCAGCATAGATGTCGCACTCATAGAGTACTCATCCAAGCCCATTCCCATCAATAATGGCACAGCAACCTGGTCACCAGCCATTTCACCACACATACCGGCCCACTTGCCTTCAGCATGCGCTGAATCAATAACTTTCTTGATCAAACGCAATAATGACGGATTGTAAGGTTGATATAAGTAGGAAACATGTTCGTTACCACGATCGGCAGCAAACGTGTATTGAATCAGATCGTTCGTACCAATACTGAAGAAGTCAGCATATTTGGCCAACTTGTCGGCAATCAACACCGCGGCTGGCACTTCCATCATCATGCCGACATCAATGTGATCAGCCACTTTAACGCCATCATTGATGAGGTTTTGCCGTTCTTCGTCATAGATTGCCCGCGCCCGTTTGAACTCGTCAACTGTCCCAATCATTGGGAACATGATGGCAATGTTACCGAAAGCAGAAGCACGCAATAATGCACGCAACTGAGGCCGGAACAAATCAGGTTGTTTCAAACTAATCCGAATGGCACGGTAACCCAAGAACGGGTTCATTTCTTCTGGCAGTGGCAAGTAGTCGAGATGCTTGTCCCCACCAATATCCATGGTCCGCACAACAACCTGTTTGCCATGCATATCTTCAGCAGCCTTCTTGTAAGCTTGGAATTGTTTTTCCTCGTCTGGCAATTCAGCGCTGTCCATATATAGGAACTCTGAACGGAATAAACCAACTGCTTCACCGCCGTTATCATTAACAGCAGCAACGTCATCAGGCGTCCCAATGTTGGCAGCAATCGTGAAGTTTTTGCCATCCTTGGAAACGGATGCCTCGTCCTTCAGCTTGTCCCATTCAGCCTTTTGCTTAGCAAAGTCGTCACCTTTTTTGGTGTAAGTCGTTACATCCTCGTCAGATGGATCGACAATACCAATACCATCCAAACCATCGACAATAACCTTATCACCCTGCTTGATGTTAGCAGTGGCATCTTCAGTCCCAACAACAGCTGGAATCTCCAATGTCCGACTCATGATGGCTGAATGTGACGTCCGACCACCTAAATCAGTAATGAAGCCTTTAACAAATTTGCGGTTCAGTTGTGCCGTATCACTTGGTGTCAAGTCATGCGCCACAATCACAACTTCAGAATTGATCAAGGCTGGATTAGGTAGGTTCTTACCCAGTAGGTGGCTCATAACCCGTTTGGTTACATCACGCACATCAGCTGCCCGTTCTTGCATGTACGCATTGTCGGTCATGCCCTCAAAAATCGCGATGAAATTGTCGGTGATTTCCTTTAATGCTTCTTCTGCATTAACTTTGTCAGAGTCGATCTTGCCTTCGATTTGGCCGATCATTTCTGGATCTTGCAAAATCGTAATATGTGCTTCAAAAACTTCGGCCTCTTCTGAGCCCAAACTCTTTTCAGCAACGGCTTTGATCTGTTGCAATTCTTTTATTGATGCATCCAAAGCACTGTGTAAACGGGCCTTTTCAGCATCAGCATCAGAAATTGTCTTCTTATCAAACGTTAAATCCGGATCAACTAACATATAGGCCGGAGCAACGGCAACACCGTTACTGGCCGCAATCCCACTGAGTTTCTGAGTCATTAGTCAGACAAACCTTCTTTAGTCATGGTATCTGTAATTGCACTGATGGCGTCCTTTTCGTCGGCACCGTCAGCAGAAATCGTAACATCGGCGTCTTTACCAACACCTAATGACATAACACCCATGATGGACTTCAAGTTAACGGACTTACCATCGTAAGCTAAGTTAATCTCTGAAGAGAACTTAGATGCCGTTTGTACCAAAAGTGTGGCTGGACGTGCGTGTAAGCCTGTGTCTGCAATAATGTGAAAGTCTTTAGATTCCATAATCATTAATCTCCTTAATGCACTTAGATTTGTAAGGGATTACTTTGCCGTAGAAACGGCGATTCATCAATCACCTTCTGTATCATAGTAGCATATGTTTTTTACAAAATACAACCATTCGCAAAGGAAAAATGCGCTTTTTAGAAAGCGGTACCAATGCTAATCCTATACGGATAGTGGTCTAGACCGTGTTTGACAAACGTTGGATTAACAGCATTTTATTTTGAAATCGTTTTCCATAGGTGAAACATTCTGGTGAATTCTCGAGAAAACAAAACGACGTCACTGATGAAAAAACATCGTGAACGCCGTCTAAAATCTGTATGCATACTAATCTTCTTGATAATGATAAGTTATTTCGCCACCACGATCAGCCTGACCAACTATCCGTTGACGATAAGGCACATTCATCAACGCTGTTTGAAACTTCATAAAGTGTTCCGGTGTAACCTTTAATTCTTCAATTTCACCATTTTTCAACTGTTCAAGTTCTGCTGCGTAGTCGTCATCCATTGAATTCAATCCTTCTTTCTTTTAAACAGGTGCCAACCAAGCTGGGCGATACCCAAAAATGAAATTAAACCACCGACAATTGTTGTGAAGTGAATGCCTGCTGTCAATCCTGGTGTCCGATAAGTTAATTTGATCTGATGCTTGCCGGGTTTAGTTAGCTTAATCCCCACAAAAGCTCGATTTGTTTTAATCAACTTGACAGTATGCCCATTGACCGTGGCATGCCAGCCAGCACTATAAGGAATAGATGAAGCTAATACGCCTGACTGCTTGGTCGTCACACTTCCTGTAATTTCATTATGACCCAGCCGCAATTCCTTTAGCCCGTTCTTCTGCAAGCGTTGTACTTGTTTATCATACTGAGTCGTCATCGGAATTCCAACAAGTTGCAAATCAAATGAGTAACGCCCAACCTGTCCCAATTGCATAGATAAACCGTTTGGCATCTGGTCTACCCACCCTAGATTAAGCACACCAGCCGTCGTTTTCTCATACTCACTCAAATTAGTTTCAGGCATCTGACTTAATGAGTTAGTAATATCGCCATTTGTCATACTAATACGCCAAGCTTGATTGGGTGAGCCATTGGCCACATCACGTTTAAAAGCATCCCACCCGCCATGAGCCGCCGTCTGATTACTACCAGAAGAAAGGTGACCATTGATTCCTGGTGAATTTAACTTATCGATGTTAATCCGATCAGTCAACGTTGGCTCTGTATAATGAACGTTCGTTATCAAAGCCCGAATTTCCATCCCTTGATATTGTTTAGCATTAGGAATGTAAAGTGTATAGGTATCGGCTTTATTCGTGTCGGCAATGTTGGTAGTGCTAATGATATTTTGATCGGCATCGTATAGTTTATAAGGAATTACGACACTTTGAGGCTGTAGCTTTGTCACTTTTAAATTCTTAGTATTGCCGACGGCTGTCACGTTCGCCAAATTGGTTTCTTTCTCATTTGCATCTAGTTGCTTGTATGTCTGATTACTGATAACGCGCGACTGAAAGTACATCAACGGAAAATTATCTGTGGTCTGATAAGCCTGAACATCCCCATTAGCACCGTAGAAGGACTGATTTAAATCCGGCGTTTCACCAAATGTCGGAACGTAATTATGTGGCATGTTCGTGTCACTTGGCAATGGTGAATTAGCATATAAATTGCGAACACCTAAAAAGTTCAGCACCCGACCACGATCATCAAATTGTTGAATCGGTAAATTCAATTGCCGTTGATTGTTTAACAAATCGCGACTAAATTGGATGGCTGCCCCATTTTGAATCGAATAAAACGAGCTGGTATTAGCGCCATTCAAAAGAAAGTTATTCGGAGTAATGCCGGCTGAAGCGGTGACATAGTTACTAACGTTACTGGTGCGCGCAAAAGTCGGCGCATATTTGCTAATCTTTGTCCCGTTTTGTTCCGCCCATGTTGGCTGAGTTGCCACTGCTGTAGTCGCTGTACCATACGGTTGAGAAATTAACGCCCTAGCCGCACCATTTGGCAAAAACTGATGAATATCGTACGCAGCGTTTTCGAAATTAAAGGCGACAAAAATATTAGCCATCACCAATGCACTAAGAACTTGTGGCTTCAGCAATTGTGGTCGAACAATGCCAACGACAAATACGCCTGCATATACCATTAAAAAGAATAATTGTGGCAGCACCGTACTGGTCGAATCAGCAATAATTTGCGTACTGATAAGAATTAAGACAAGAATGACAGCCGCCCATTTGAAGATGGGCACCCAATCATTGAGTGTCATGGTCTTAAGTTGTTGTAGGAAAACACCTGTCATTAACGCCATCGGTAAACTCATTAAGAATAACCACCGATTCGATGGTGAGGTGAAGCCATTTAATGTAGCAGCAAACATTGGTAATAAACTGAGCACCATCGTGAGCACCATCAATCTCACAATCAGTTTGTAGTCCCGGTAATGACGAAAAGTCCACACAACTACAAGCAACAGCACGTTTACTGACAACGTATTTAGCCAAAACGGATCCACGTTAACGTTACCTAACAGTGCGTTTGGCAAACTTAGGTAGTATTGCAAGGAATAAAAGTGCATCCCACTAGCAAACGGGACATCGAATCTTGGCGAACTCTGGAGGGCCTTAATTTCTGGTAACGTCAGCCACGCCGTCGCCAATAGACCAAGCACCCCACTGCATAACATTCGACCAAAGTTAAACCAGCGCTGCCGTGCCAAAGGATGCGGGAGTTCTATCCAGCGCAAAATCAGGTACGTGATTCCACCGAGGGCCAACATGAACGCCAAGTAAAAGTTAACTACCACACTGAAATAAACAACAAAACCGAATCCCCACGCTGACCGACCCTGCAACACTGCTTCAATTGCAGTGATTAGCAATGGCAATAGAATCAACGCATTAACGAAGAACGGTTGAAATAGACTCGCGTAAATGGCAAACCCACTACCGAGATAGACCATCGCACCCAGCCAAATGGCCCAGCGTTTAAGTGAAAAATGACTGGCAAAATAGGTAAAACTCAGCCCTGCAAAAAACATGCGTACCAGACCTATAAGCTGAAACCCTGTTAGCAAGTGTGCCTTATTAAGTAGCAAAATTAAGTAAGCAAACGGATCGCCAATGATGTAGTACGAAAACGTTTGGAAAGCATCTGCTCCCAAACCAATGTGCCACGACCATTGCAACGGTCCTGCACTTAGATGGTGTAGCCAACTGAGCAGAATCTTGCGGTATTCAATCATAATCGGCACATGCTGATGCAACACATCATGCGTTGAGATCAGTGAATAGCCAAACAACCAGTAAACGCCGTATGTTAATAGACAAAACAACACAAAAAAAAGCACGTAACCGCCGTAAAGTTTTCCTCGCCTTTGTTTTGCAAATGAGAACTTCATGGTTGTACGTGCTCCTTTAGTCTTAAGTCATTGTGTAAGTTGATTCTTACATTATGAACAAATAGCTATATTGTAGCAAGCAAATTATAGTTAATTTCTGCGCACTGACATTGTCTATAAAAATTGAAATCATACCAACACTTTCATAAAGAAATTAACAGTACTTTTATCCAAACTTAACTAAAATTGATCAGTCCTATATTTAAGGTTGCGGCAACACCTAAAATCATTTCAAACATCCATCGAATCTTTAAGTTTTTGGACTGAAGTGATTTCAAGTGTTCCTCGCCTTAAGTTACCGAACTGATTGCTTACATCATTATGGTCATAATTTTTTCCAAGGCCATCTAATCGTGCAAAGGCATTTTCAACAACTCATTTATTTAGCAATGTTTGACCAAAATAACCATTCACTTTTTATCTTTTTATTCAGGCATCACCAGCATATATGTCCAACTAACTTTCTGTTTTTCCTTTTTGAGAAGGAAAGCTATCACATGTATCTCGAACCATTTTTGGAATGCAGCGTGGCCCTATTGTCACATTTAAAACCAGAGATATACCGATTATTACCGGTCACTCTTTTGCAAAAAATCTTTCCTAAAAGTAGCGTTACTTCATAAATCTATCAGCAAGACTATACTGGTGACCGGCCACTATATCATATTGAATAATACGATAATCATGTAAAAGCCTTCTTTGTTTAATTGACAACTTTTGGCTATTTACGACATGACCTCTATCATTGATAAACTGCGTTCCACTATTAAGCGTATTGGTATTATCGGCGGACGTATTCATCGCTAGAGCTGGTAAATTTTGATGAACCTTCGTCAAAAGGGCGTAGTACGGGGATACCTTTGCATTTGCCTGTGTCATGGCCATTGCCGAAAAGTCATTTGGTCCAACATACTTGGCCTTTTTCTGTCGAAGTCCATGTTGACGAGAATACTTATTTGCATAAATGAAATAGTCAGTTTGATGCAGTTGCAGTCCGTATTTTGCCATTGGATCACCATCATATATCCCAGCAAGGTGATCACCATACCAAACCCAGATAATCGGTTTTTTTATCTTATCAAGTTGATTTTTAAACTGTTTAACTGCTTTGTCAGTGTAGCTTAGTCCCTGAGAATAATTTTCGATTGATTCTTTGCTTGCATCACTAGCGTAAGCACTCCCAGACGCAGAAAAATCGTGGTTTGGATAGTGGTTCACATTAAACGGATAATGATTTTGCATGGTAATTACATTGATAAACTGTCCGCCCTGATGCCCCCGAATTTGATCCAAAGTATTCGCGTAAGCCGTTTCATCAGATAAATATGGACTACTTCCAATTCTGTGCTGATGTTTAATTGGATATTTGCTGCCCAAATATGAAAACTTATTAAATCCGAATTTTTTGTAAACGGAAATTCGGTTGTAATAGATACCAAAGTAAGGATGAATAGCACTAGAATAATCAAATTGATTGGTTATAGAAGGTGCTTTTTTCAAATTAGTAACTAACTGAGTATAGGGCGTTGGTAACGTTGGTGAAAAATTGCTAATTGCCAATCCTGTCAACGACTGATATTCCATATTAGCAGTTCCACCCCCATATCCAGAGCTCATCATTATTCCAGATGTAGTTTGTTTCTTTAGTCTCTGAATATAGGGCATTGGGTTTGGTGTCACCCGCAAGTTGGGTACCCTGTTGGGATTGGAAAAGCTTTCACTAAGATTCATGATAACCGTTTGGTTTTTTAATGATGTGGTCCGCGTCTTGTTGATTTTATTAGCAGTTACTCGATATCGTTCAACAACCTTTTGAACCTCTGCCTTTGAATAGCCACTCGGCTCATCCATTATCGAAACATCCAAATTATTCAAAAATTGCACTATGGGACCATTCGTTTGAGCTCCCAACTCCTGATTATAAAACATTCTGCTATCATCGGCTAAGTTTGCAATACCTTTGAAGACAAAATGATCATGGTTCCATAAAAACGTAGATCCAAAACTGATGATACAAATGACTAGCAAAGTAATTGTTTTATTCTTACTTACTGGTTCTGCTCTAATCGGATATCTTTTTTCAAGCCAAATCGCAAAAGCAATCAAAAAGGCTAAACCAGTAATAACAACAATAACTGTTGTTGTTCCCACCATTTTTAAAAGACTACCAATCGCAGTCATCTCAGATAGATCAGAAGGCAAAATTGGTTCATCCCTGGAAGTAATCTTAATTAAATTAGCCGAGATAACAATTGCCATGAATGCCGAAACAAACATTAACGAAAACCAGTAATGCTTAGTAAACCTTCTCAACAAAAGAAAAAGCAGTCCCACAAACAATAGGTTCAGGAAAATAACTGGTTCTCTAAACAAAAAGATGTATAAAATAATGTTTATTCGAACACCTGGATTAGGTGAAATGAACCATGACTTATTCATTAGTAGCATGGAACTCACAACTAACGCATATAACCACAAAAACGCAAAAATATTTGCTCTATTTGTCTGAATGGCTAGCCGCATTTTTTTAAGGCCAACAATGGGTTGTTCAAACAACTTTTGTAATGGCAAATTCTATAATTAATCCGAACAAAAATAAAAAAAGGCCCAAAGCAATCTCTTACAATGGTAGTAGTTAATTCCAACCAGCTATAAGGAGTGATTACTTTGGGTACTGCTACTTTATCACGTTTTCAACGTGGTGCGCTAGCTCAACTGGTCAGTGAAGGCCATCATACTTACCAAGATATGGCTGACGCCTTAGGCGTTGCCAAATCAACTATTAGCTATGAATTAGATCGGGTCAATCCCTATGATCCCGAATTAGCGCAACAAGACGCAGATCATAAAAGGCGGGCTTGTGGTCGCCAT
>NZ_AUAW01000034.1 GCF_000428925.1 Furfurilactobacillus rossiae DSM 15814
CAGGGCAATGAAAAAATCGACCAGAGAAAAGCAAAAATCACTTTTCTCTGGTCGATTTATTTTGAGTTATGTCTCAAACTCTTTTTATGTTGTTTGTGAGAAGTATTTTGCGAGCATTTCAAAAAGATAAAGAACGCTTGCATCGCCCTGATGCAACTGTTCCTCTTGTGAAATTTTGAGTTTAGCCAATGTTTTTTGGATAGTGTTCAATACCGTGCTAACCGTCTTTTGAGCAACAGACCATCAAATAATATTATAGTGAAATAAAAATAGTTCTTGCTTTTTAATATCATTTTAAACATAATTATAAAATCTTAAGGAGTTCATTTTCCTGATAGATACATTACATTTTTTTGAGGAGGTTTCATAATGGCAGGACGCATTAAGGTAACACCAGAAGAGTTACGTTCACAGGCACGGGCATATACGAACGGTGCTCAAACGGTTGAGGGTGTGCTTCACTCACTAGACAGTGCTAATAACCAAATTAGCAGTGAATGGGAAGGTCAAGCATTCCGTCAGTACATGCAACAGTATCAACAACTGTCGCAAAAAGTTAAACAGTTCGACCAACTATTGATTGATATCAATCGTCAACTGGACAACGCGGCCAACACGTTGGAACAAACAGACCAACAGCTTTCAAAAGGTTTTGGTTTCAACTAATGGTGGAAGGGTCAATGGACGATGGTTCATTGGCCCTTTTGTTGAGTTTTACTTACGTAATCGTCGGTTTTTTCAAATTAAAGGAGCGAGCAATGAAGGGGTTTATTCGAAAATATTGGCAACTGGGGGTCGGGTTACTTTTAGCGGTGTGCTTGATCGTATTCTTGGGGCGAGTCAGTTTAGTTAATCGCAATGTTAGTGAATCCGCCAAGCAAAAGTCTTATCGATTAACGGTGGCACTGGTCAACGAGGATCGTGGCGGAAACTTCCACAATATGAATTACAACTTCGGTAATAATTTCGTTAATTTAATTACGAAAGATACTGACAACAATTGGACGGTAACGTCTCGGGATATTGCTGAAAGTGGTTTGCGGCACAAGACATACGAAATGGTATTGATTATCCCAAACAATTTTACTCAAAGAACGTTGCAACTGGAGAACCGGAATCCACAACAGGCTCAGCTTCAATATAAAGTTAATACGAGTAAGAATCCGGCAATCAGATCACAAGCGCAACAAAAAGTTACTCAGTTATTGCAATTATTCAATCAGCGAGTGATCAACATGTATTTCTCCAGTATTGTGAACAACCTGCATACGGCACAAACTAATGTCGGCAGCATGGTTAATCGAGAAGGGTATTTGAATGGTAATTTGAGCAACAATGTTTATAAACCGTTTCAAGGCCTTGGAGATAATTTTTCAGAAATAACGGATCAGAGTTCTGGCATTCAGGATAACTACAACGATTGGCAGGATCAGGCTAAGCAGTTTAACGGTGAAGTGAAAGACGCGATGAATCAAACGGTGTCTAACGGTCAGGACTCACTGAAAGGCTTGACCAGCTTCAATACTTCTCAAAACAAGCAGATGTTAGATAACAAGAAAACATCCACAGATTATTACACTCAGTCGATTGAAACAGAAAAAGAGTTGATGAAAACCGATCATCAAAAATTAATCGCTAATGATAAACAATCGACAGATGCTTACAACAAGCAGTACCAAGCGTTTACGGATCAAATTAATACAATCAAAAGTGATCAGGTTAGTCAGTTAACAGATCTAAGTGGCACGGTTCAGGATCACCTTCAAACATTATTAACAGCAAACAACGCTTTGAATCCAGCAATCAAGAGTCTTCGAGATCAATATGACGCAGGAACCAAAGTGTTGGCGGATGAGAAGACGCAATTAAGCAGTGATCAGGAAAATCTTCGAACCTTCTTCACTGGGTCAAAGAAGGGTGACATCAAAGATCAAGCCTTGATTCAGTGTCATCTTGAAGGCGTAATCAAGACTGCTTTAGGTAATGATGCCGATTTGGAAAAGCAGCCAGTTAATGATAAGGGACGCGCGGCAATAGAAGCCTACATGACTAAAAATGCTGCGGCAGTTGATGCCAATATTGAGCAGGCTTTGGAATGGATGCAATTTGCTGGTGGCATTACGGGTGAGCAGGCCAGCGCGTATCAGCACGATGCAGATCTCATTAAAAAGTACGCGGCTGACAAGCACATCAATCTAAAAAACACCGCTGCTGTGGCCGATATTAAAACGGTGGTCGGTAATAACGTTGGTACTAATGCTGGGACAGGATTGTATTTCAACATGCCAGGGTTGTCTAAGGGCGATAAAGGCTGTATTGAGTTTAGTCTGCCTAATAGCGTAAATATCGATGCCAAAACGCTAGCGGACTTAATCAACACGACTGAGGCCGGAAAATTCAAAGCGACTGCGACTAAATCGACCGAGATTACACTTGAGGCTCTCCAAAATATTGAGGCAGACAGCGTGGATTCTTCGATCGACGTCGAGTCGGACGCGATCAATAAAGCAAAGGTATTTACGTTTAACACAGCACACTTTCCAGATTCACTCTTAGGTAATGCCGCAGCGACTGTAGATTATACGGTTACGGTGTCTGCAACGAACACAACACAATCAAATCCGGTAACCTTACCCAAGGCTGATGGAACTAAGGTTCAAACGACAATCGATGATCCGATTCGTAAAACAGGTAGCAAACTCAAAGTTACGCACGGTGAGTTTTCAATTACGTATTCAAATAATGCTAATTCCAGTGCAATTGGCAGCATGATGCACCAAGTCAACGACATGTTATATCGCGTTTCACAGACGGGTTCCATTATTAAGGCTTATTACGGCGCTAGTGGTGGGGATGATGGGCTTTCCAACGAATCATACGCGACCTTGGCGCAACAGGCACCGGCATCGTCTTTATATCATCAATTGGATAACGGTAGTTTGATTGATGAAATCTCATCACTGGTTGCATCACAGTTATCTGCACAATTTCAAACGCAGGCGGTATCGGTTGACCAGCAAATTGAAACTGAAAAGCAACAGTTACAGGACCAAATTGATAACACTGGCTATTCAGAGCAGCAGGCAGTCACGTTGAATCAGATTAAAGAACAAAACGCAAATATTCAGGCACAGGGGCAGGATTTGATGAAATGGTATCAGTCGGCGTTAAAGGCAACAAACGCCGTGAAGGTGCCAGCTATTGATCCATTAGTGCTAGACGAAGACCAGACACCATTGGAACCTGCGGAACAGCCTGAATTAGCAGAGGATAAAACCTCAGGTCCAGATCTTATTAAGAGTTATCAAGAACAACTGGCCGATAGCCAATCAGCGATCAGCAAGACAATGGCGGATACGGCAAAGATTAAGAGCATGACGCCTGCATTTGAGCACTTAAAGACTTCCACGGCTCGGTTATCGAGTACCAGTAAAGCAATTGTCAGTAACGCCAGTGGTTTAGCACAAACATGGGGGACCACGATTGCTAAAAACGGTGATTTCTCTAAAAACTTTAATGGTGTGCTGGCAAATACCAAAAAAGGTAATGCAGACAATCAAGGTGTTTATAACTACTTGTCCGATCCCGTAAAGGCAAAGAACGGTGGTGAAATTTCAACTAATACTTCGATTTTGCCCTATTACTTGGTTCTAGTGATGATCTTTGCGACGTTATTTACGGCTTATATCTTATCAACTTTAGAAAAGAGCCGTTCGATTCGCTTAATCGACCGTTTCGTCAATGTGGACAATGTCCTATGGAAAAATCTTCCTTGGACGATTATGACCGTTGTGGTCGGTATCGTCGAAGGGACATTGATTGGTTATATTGCTGAACCGTTATTGCAAACTAACCAAATTGCAATGTCAATTTGGTTCTTGACGACAATTTTGGTGGAAGTTATCGCGCTTTCCCTTTCGACATATTTATTGCGTCAAACGAAGACGGCGGGAATGGCTGTGTTAATTGCCATCTCGGCGATGTACTTGTTCTTTACGCCGAGTCTAGGTGTGAAACTGATGAGTGGCAGCTGGACGCAGTTCTTTATGTCATTGTCTCCATTACAGTATGTGGAAAAGATTTATACCAAATTAACAACTGGCGTGAGCCTGTCAACGGGAGTTTACATCTGGTTAGCCGTGTTGGCAGTTGCCGCAACGGCCATGAACTTGATTGTTTATCGTAGTCGAGAGACGCATGGGGGTGTTCGTGATGAAAAAGCAGCGACGACATCTGATTAAACTTTGTGTAGTGTGTGCACTCGCGATGTTAATGATTTGGATGAATGGGAATGTCGCCTTTGCGAAAAAGGAAACCACTAAAATCCCCGCCGATACCACGCAGCAACAGACCACTACGGATCAACCTAATGGGCAATTGGCGATTAACCAACAAGTATTGCAACAAAAGCCTCAGGTTACGCAGGCACAACATGGCAATTCAAATAAGGCGGCCACAGATATTCCGGATTTGTTCGATCCTCAATATACGAAAGGATTAGCGAAGGAGGCTGCTAATCAACAAGCCGGCAACCGTGCGACGAAGCATCAGGTGTTTAGCAAAACGAAACCGCAGATTGATACGGATGTTAAAGGCATTCGCAAAACGCAAAAGCATTTATTTACTGGGCGTAAGCGGATCGATACTAACGCAGGTGTTGACCCAACAACACAGAGCGGTAGTAGAAGCCATATTAATCTGCCAGTCGTTGTAATTACACTAATTGGTTTTGTTCTTGTGGGGGTTGTTTTAGGAATCAAGGGACAGAAATTACTATTCTGGAGGCGTAAACGTGACTGAACAGGTAGATAACTATATCAATATTACGGTTAAAACAGACAAGACGGCTGATCGTGCGCTAATCAATAAGGATTTGCGAATCCCAAACAAATTAACTGTCAAACAAACGTTAACGCAACTAATCGACGCCTTGGGCGCCGAATCGGTGACGTTGAGGCCAGATGACCGTAACATGATTCGTGTCGTTAACAAGGGATTATTACTGAGTGATGATGACATTCTTGACGATTTTGCCATTGCGAGCGGCGATGTCATTGAAGTGTTGTAAGAATATCGGAGGAAGAAGTAGTGAATAAAGAAACCACAATTACATTTGGCGAAGAACAATATCAGCTGAGGTTTGAACAGGACTTGGTTAGTGTTGAATTATCGAAGGGGCGTTTGAAGACCACAAGCCAAGAGCTGCTAAACATGACTTTGATGGCGAATCCGCGCTTACTGCCAGGACGGTTGATTGAAGAACAAGATAGTTTTACTTGGCAATATCAAAATGCGGCACATCACCTGTTGTTAGAAGATTTTCTCAAACAGTTATCGCGATCAGAAAAATTAAGGTTGCTGGAAAACCTTGCGGTACTACAGCAGTTCACACAGTCACGGATTAATGTATTTCTTCATCCGGATAATTTGGTCTTTGATGACAGTTTGATGCCCATCGTGATTCACCGAGGATTGGCGAATGCAGTACCGCCAATGACGATGGATGACAGCGACTTTTTGCGGCAATATAAATGTTTCGCAATTTTTGTGATGAACCCGCATGACGACTACATGTCCTTGTATCAAGGAAAGCTTGAGGATGTTCGGCAAACACCGTTTAACCGGGGTGTTTTACAGGCCAACACAGTTGATCAGTTGGCTAACTTCTTGGGTCAAACATACCGTCAGGAGCACGAACGTTCGCTTAATGTCGATACCGTTATTCCTAAACGACGGTCACGTTTTTTCCAAGTTGGCTTTTACACAATGACGGTATTGGCGTTTGTGCTGGCCGGCGTTGTTTTGTACTTTACGTTGAGCAAAGTACCGTACGATAGTCGGTTATTAGTCAGTCAAAAGGATTACTTAGCAACGAATTACGATCAGGTCATTACCGATTTAAAACAGGAAGAACCGGATAAATTACCC
This sequence comes from Furfurilactobacillus rossiae DSM 15814, assembly GCF_000428925.1. GTDB lineage: Bacteria > Bacillota > Bacilli > Lactobacillales > Lactobacillaceae > Furfurilactobacillus > Furfurilactobacillus rossiae. Next base: position 5,929 of record NZ_AUAW01000034.1, read on the forward strand.
AAAACAGAACAGTATGTGTTGGCGGCTTCTTACATCAATGTTGAAAGTTTAAGTAATGCACAAAAGAAGAATGTGCTAAAAAATGTGACCTTGAGTTCAGATGCCAGCTATTTAAAGTACTGGATTTTTAATGGACGAGGCGACTTTTCTAAGTCCTTAAACATTGCACAGTACATCAATGACGATCAACTTATTTTGTATACCTACACGAAGTTATACGACCAAGTCAATGCTAATCCTAAGCTGAGTGGGGCCCAAAAGCAGGCTCAGCGGAGTCAGTATCAGAAAAAGATTAATACCTATGAAAGCAAGTTAGGGGGTGCAAAGAATGGATTTGGAAACTAAGACTGAGCCGATGATATCGGAAGCACCAAGCTTTGATCCGCAAAAGATGATGTTATACGTCAGCAATGGCATTACGATGCACGCCATTAGGATTCGCTTAGATCAAGATAAAACGTTATTATTTGGGACTGCGACGACTGGCTATGCATTTTCAGGGATGCAGACGCCATTAAGCGCCATCATTAGCGACGGCCGCATCTTGATTAACAATCAAGCCTTGATCCTAGGGACAGTTACCAAGTGGCGGGGAACCAGTTATCAACTCTTACCGCAAGGAGCTGCTTCTGCCTATGATTTGAAAGGCATCAATGAAGTTGTGATTGGACCGCATCCCAGCGATGCAATCAATTTGCGTCAAAGTGATGTCAATATGCGTCTGGTGAGGACAACCAATGGTTTTCAGTTGAGTGTCTTTAACGGAGAGTGTTTTCTAAATCGTCAGTTATTGGCCACGACAACCATGCCAGTTGATTATGGTGACGAACTATTTTTTGCCGGTCTGCGCGTGATTGTAAAACGTGACTATTTGCAAGTAATTGATCCGTTAGATCGGGCAAGTATACAGTTGATGGCTATGCCACAAACATTCGCTGAATATCCGGAAGATTACCCGAATTACCATCGGTCACCAAGAATCATCTATCGAGCCCCCAAGGCCAAAGTGAAGCTGGATGAACCACAACAAGCGCCCACTTCACCAGACAGCCAGTTAGGTCGAGTAATTTTACCACCAGTCCTGATGGCCGCAATGGCCTTGGTTATGACGTTAGCAACGAAGGGTAACCCAGTCATGATTTTATCCATGGTGGGGATGAGTCTGGCAACGGTGGTCACTTCGATTTCTGCTTATTTTAAAGGTAAAAAAGATTTTCGCGTTAATAGTGCCCAGCGTGACGCGGAATATGACAAAAATTTGACGGAAAAAACGATTGAGCTCAACAAATTAGCAAAAAAGCAATCTCAGGCGCTGTTTTATCATTACCCAGATGTGCAAACACTGGGTAGCATGATTTTAAATGTCAACTCGCGATTGTATGAAAAGACGCCCTTACAACATGACTTTTTGACCTATCGCTTGGGTTTGGGTGACGTTCCAGCCAGTTTTTCCGTTGAGTTTGAAGATGATCCCTTTTCAAAAGATCCATTGATGAAAAGGGCGATGGCACTGGAACGGCGCTTTCAGACACTACATGATGTTCCTATTACCTCTGATTTGATGCATGGACCTGTCGGTTTGATTGGCCAACGTGAACTCGTGATTGAACAGGTTCAGGAAATGGCCTTACAACTGGCGACTTTCCATAGTTATCACGACTTGCAGTTCGTTTCGATTTTTCCCGAGACTGAAAAAGCCAAGTGGAATTGGATGCGCTGGCTGCCACATGCTACATTACAGGACATGAACGTCCGTGGTTTCATCTATCACGAACGAAGTCGCGATCAAATTTTAAATTCGTTCTATCAAGTTCTAAAAGACCGTGACCAACAGCTAAAGGAAAATGATAACAGTCAAGAAAAACTCGTCTTCTCGCCGCACTATGTTGTGTTCTTAACGCACGAAGAGTTGGTGCTAGATCATTCCATCATGGAATACTTTGCTAAAGACCTAACAGAGTTGGGTGTTTCCATGGTCTTTGTCGAAGATGTGATGCAAAGCCTGCCAGAGCAGGTTCAAACAGTGATTGATATTGCGGATTATCAGCATGGACGAGTCGTGATTGAACAAGGCAAGTTGGAGGACCACGCCTTTACACCAGATCACTTCCCAGCCAATTTTGATCCTGAAATAGCCGCCCGCGGACTGGCAGCTCTGAATCATCAGGAAACCCTTAAAAATTCCATTCCTAAAGCAGTTACCTTCTTGCAGATGTATGACACAACGCGAGTAGAGGATCTTAATGTTGGCCAACGTTGGCAGAGCCATGAACCGTTTAAGACATTAGCTGTACCACTAGGTGAACGGGGCAAAGATGACATTGTTAACTTGAACCTGCACGAAAAGGCCGATGGTCCGCATGGATTAATCGCCGGGACGACTGGTTCTGGTAAGTCTGAATTGGTTCAATCATACATTCTTTCTTTAGCAGTTAACTTTCGTCCCAACGATGTCGGCTTCTTATTGATTGATTACAAGGGTGGTGGGATGGCCAACTTGTTCCGTAACCTGCCACACTTGCTCGGCGCAATTACTAACCTAGACGGGGCTCAGAGTATGCGGGCCTTAGATTCTATCAAGGCTGAACTGCAGCGCCGACAACGGTTATTCAGTCAATTTAATGTCAACCATATTAACCAGTATCAACGTCTCTTTAACGACGGCACAGCGACAGAGCCGATGCCGCATTTATTCCTGATTTCTGATGAATTTGCAGAATTAAAGACGGGCCAGCCAGAGTTCATGAAGGAGTTGGTTTCAACCGCTCGTATCGGACGTTCACTGGGAATTCATTTGATTTTAGCCACCCAGAAACCTACCGGGGTTGTGGACGACCAGATTTGGTCAAACTCTAAGTTCAAGATTTCATTGAAAGTACAGGATAAGGCCGATTCCAACGAAATTTTGCACACACCAGATGCTGCTTCCATCGTGGAACCAGGGCGTGCTTACCTGCAAGTCGGGAACAATGAAAAGTATGAGCTGTTCCAGTCTGCGTGGAGTGGTGCGGATTACAATCCAGATCAAGAAACCACCCATGTAGATCAAACCATCTACGCGATTAACGAGTTAGGCCAGTATGAAGTCTTAACACAAGATTTAAGTGGTGATGACGATAAAGATAGTACCGAGCTTCAGAAGCGGCCGAGTGAATTGGAAGCGGTAATTGATTACATTCACGATTATGCCGAAGAAAATGGCATTAAACGGTTACCTCGACCATGGTTACCGCCGCTTGGCAAGGTGATTCCAATTACTGGAGACAGTCTAATCAACTATCACGAAACATGGAGTCAGCCATTGAATGTTAAAGTTCCCGTCGGAATTGTGGATATTCCGTCTCAACAGGCGCAACGACCATTAGTGATGGACCTCAACGACAACAGTCATACGGCTGTGATTGGGTCCGCTGGTTATGGCAAGTCTACATTCCTACAGACAATGGTGATGCAGTTAGCCCGTCAAAATAATCCGGAGCAGATGAACTTCTACTTGTTAGACTTCGGGACTAATGGACTTTTGCCATTACGTGGCTTACCACATGTTGCCGATATTATTCGAGTAGATGAAACTGAAAAGCTTGCTAAATTACTTACTCGGTTAGACGAAGCCGTCAAGACGCGTAAACGTCTTTTAAACAAGGCTGGTGTTGCAACACTGGAACAGTACACCGAAGCTACTGGTGAACAGTTACCAGTTATTGAAGTTGTAATTGATAACTATGACGCGGTTCGCGATTCATCTTTTGAAGAACCATTCGAAAACATGATGAATACAATTGCGCGTGAAGGGGCTAGTATCGGTATCTTCTTGTTAGCATCTGCTAACCGTCAAGGTGCTTTCCGCATGCAGATGACAACGAACTTGAAGACTCAAATTGCCTTGTTCTTGATTGACAAGAACGAAGTCTCCGATGTTGTTGGTCGTACGAAGCTGACTATTGATGACATGCCTGGTCGTGGGTTAATCAAGTTAGACGAACCGCGGTCCTTCCAAACTTTTGAACCCTGTGAAGCAGAGGATGCACTGCATGTATTAGAGGCTGTTAAAAACGAAGCTGAACAGATGGCAAATGATTGGCAGGGTGAAGTACCGGAAGAGATTCCAATGGTTCCAGATGAATTTACTTTTGATGAGTTTATGCAACGTAAGGCAGTTCAAAGCACTATGAGCGACACATCATTGCCAATGGGGTTAGATCTTGAAAGTACGCAACCACTCGCGGTTGATCTTACGAGCACGGAGCCATTTATGTTGTTGACGGATACGGACGAGCAGCAGGCTAATTATTGTCGCGTGGCAATTCGGGCAATGGCCTCTTCAAATCTGACGACTGTGGTCTTAAACACTAAGATCAAGGATTCAAAAGCGTTCGATGAAATTGATTACATTGGAAATGCAACAGATTACGTTGAAATTGCTAACGGTATCATGGGAGAGTTGCAAGACCGTATTAGCGGAGAGGGTGACGAAACCGAAAGTTACGTTATTTTGATAAGCGAGCTTAATGACCTTATTGATCATTCGGAGCTTAGTGAAGACGATATTACCCTGCTTCTGACAGATGCAGGTTTGCATAACATGCATTTAATTATTGCGACTGCCGAACGTGGACTTGAATCAGGATTTAGTTCAATCCTGACTGCCATAAAGGGTAATCTTAAGTCTGGGATAATGGGAGTTCGCCTATCAGATGAGCAATTAACGCCTACACAAATGGTATCAGGTGAAGCATACCTACAAATCGATGAAGGTTACTATTTTGAAGGGCGTAATTATCGTAAAATGCGACTTCCTAAAATCGGAGGTAATGAGTAATGAGTGACGATAAGGAAAAGGCTCAAAAAGAGGCGAGAGAACGGGCAAAGCGTGCTAGAAATGCTCGCAGGAGAAGAGAGATATCAGAGGATCGTTCCAAAGTAAGCAAGCTTAATAGTAAGCTTTCGAAGCTGAAACGTGCGAAGTCAACGATGACTTCAGCATCCTCGATGTTAGAGCAAGCCGAATCGAAAGCTAGAGCATTTAAAAGTGGTCTCAGCGACAGTAGGTGGCGCGGACAGCGACGACAAGCGTTTGATCAAAGCTTTAGCAAAGTGACAGGCGCAATTAAACGCGATGTTGATCAGAACAAAGAAAATAAAACATCTGTTCAACACAAGATCACAGAATTAGAGCATCAAAAATCTAGTTTAGAGCGTGCAATTAGTCGCCTTGAGAGTGCCATGGAATAAGGGGAATACATTATGGGGAAAATTTCAGTCAATGTTGGTCCGTTACAAGGAAATGTTAGCTCTGCCAGAAACGCAGCATCTGGGCTAGGTGGCGTTCATTTACATTCGTTAAATTTAGGAGATACCAATGCACGACCATTTGTTCAAATTGCCCATTTAGAGCAAGAATTAAACGGCATTATTTCTAAATATGCGGGTTTAGCCGGCAGGGATGCGGGGCAATTCGGCAATGTTAGCACCGGTATTCAGGCCGCTGATCAGGCAAGTGCTCGCTATATTGGTAAAGTTTAAATATTTAATGCAATCAATTAATTCTAATGATAGAATTAATTGATTTTAATACTTTCAAAATAGGAACAAAAGGAGTGTTGGCGATGGTCCGAGTAAATATGCGCAACGTCACCAGTGCGGCCCAACAATTAAAATCACAAGGAACCAGTGTGACGGGGCAGTTAGCGAGTGTTGGCACTGCCATGACACGGGTGCCACGATCAGATAACTTTGAGGGTGCTGCACAACGAAGTATGAGCGGTTATGTCCAACACGTGCATGTTGATGCAACACGCACACTAACCAGTAACGTGGAAGACCTAATTCGTGAGTTCGATCATCTAATTACTGCTTTCAAAAGTGGTGTTGATAGTAGTGATAGCGCCATTATTGATACTGACTATTTACAATCACAGAAGGCTAAGCTGAGTGCATTACGTGCTGAATTGGAACGCGGAATTAGTAAAGGCAATGCTGGCTGTTCAGAGGCGGGCGGTCTAGCTAGTGTAACGCGTTTACGACAGACAGCACCGACTGAAATTGAAGATGCTGAGCGTAAGCTCTCGCAAACTTCGCAGAAACTAACTTCATTCAATGGCATGAGTCCTTCGAGTCGAATGAAGGACATCACCGTTGAATCTGCCCGTGTTGGCGGTAACATCAGAATTTCTGGTGGGAGTAAAAGCGGACAAGTGTTCATGGAAGATCTGGCATACGCCACTGGTGCAATAGCTATTGGTGGCAGTGAACGAAAAAAGAAACATGTGTCATTAAAAAAAATTAGAGAACAAAAGCATAAAAACAAAGAACAAGAGGATGAGTCGGTAGGCGACTTAATTATTAATGGAGTTTTTTCGGTGTTGGAACATAATGGATTGCCTCCGAGAGGCTCTTTTGGGTTAGGTCTTGCAATTAATGTTTTAAAACACACAAATAATGGGAAACATGCACCAAGTCTTAAAGGGGCTGGTTTTGCGCTGGTGGACTCTTTTGCTGATTTGGGTTCAAGCGCAACAATTAGGGCAGGTGTGTCCGCACTAGGGATAGCAACGGGATCTGTACCAGGAGTGTTTTTAATAACAGTTCTTGGAACTGGAATGTCTGTGGAAGCATCATTTTTAATGAATCATCCAAAATATGTGAAAGAATCCTTTGCTCATACGAAAAAAGTGGCTCGTAATGCTAATTATAAAAAATTAGGTGCATTTGAAAGTGGATCTATAAAAGCATCTCAAAGAACTAATACCTCAAGAAGTGTTACTGGAGCATATGCGGCGGCGTATGCAGGACATTATAAAAAACAAAAGAGGTAGAAACTTTTGACAAGTTATGATTACAACCCAGGTAATGAGTATGAATTAAAATTAATTCATCGATATGGCATTTATTTTGTTTTTCAATCCGGAGAAGATTTGTTAGTAAGCAATGTCATTTCTTTTGCTGTATCAGCCTTATTCTTTTTTAGAAATTGGCGTAACCAACAAACGGGTTGGTTAATTCAAAAAGAAAATCATGCGACCATAGTTCCCAGTAATCCTCATAATTATGAAGATGTAAATATTTCTGGAGGATCAATGAGCGCACTGGCTGTTTTATTTGCAAACTACAATCGACCTTTTTATCTGTGGACAACTGGGATTGCCAGTATATTAATTGGTGGGGCGTATCTTTATATTTATTTCAAATCAATTCGCGAATTAAATCGTCACGGGATCAAGATTGGTAAACAAGAGAGTGTTCCGGTAATGTGGGTGGCCAAAACAGAAAAAAAATACTTTTTGAGCAGTTTAACCCCTACAAAACTTGTTGTAGCCGTTTTGTTCAATTTGAGTGTTATCACTGTCGCAGTGACGAGTTCTTTAATACTCTTTATTGTGGCTTTAATTGTGCTTCTAATTACAGAATGCATGATTTTTAAGTACCAAATGAATGTGAGTATACCGTTTACGTCTGGATATATTAGAAAAGGACACTTCTAATAAACATAATGCGATTTTAAATAAAGGTAGGCAGTTTAAATGTTATCAATTGGATCGGTTGTACGGCTTAAAAATGGAAACCATGATTTAATGATTATTACTAAAAATGTTTTTTCTACTGATGGCAAAAGGACATTGTTTTTTGATTATGGTAGTTGCTTGTATCCTGAGGGACTGGATCCAGATACCATGTATTACTTCAACCAGAAAGATATTAAAAACATTGTTTTTGAAGGATTTAAAAATGATTTAGAGAATAAACAAGATAAGTTAATGAGCGAATGGGTAAATAAGAATGATGAAGAAATAGCAAAGATTCGTGGTCAAGTGACGCAGACTAATTAATATTGACCTTTGTCGTTAAGAAAAAATGCAAACTTTAGAGGTGAAAAGATGGTCCGAGTAAATATGCGCAACGTCACCAGTGCGGCCCAACAATTAAAATCACAAGGAACCAGTGTGACGGGGCAGTTAGCGAGTGTTGGCA
>NZ_AUAW01000035.1 GCF_000428925.1 Furfurilactobacillus rossiae DSM 15814
TGACTTACGTGTTATGCACAGGGTTCTGGGCGACAGGTGCACGTTTTAGAGAGAGTGATGCCGAAGCCCGGGAGAAACCGAGCAATAACGGGTAATACGAGGTATTCGGTGGGTTTGCGAATGCATTGGCTTACGTGTTATGCACAGGATTCTGGGCGGCAGGTGCACGTTTTAGAGAGCATGCCGAAGCCGCCCGCACCCCTCCTCAATAAAGTAAAATTCAATCTCAAAAGGGTTCCAAGCACCGTTAGCGTTTGCTAATGATGTTTGGAACCCTTATTTGTGTCAATTTAGTTAGGATTGTTTTCTGATCTTTTGGACCTGACTAACTGGGATTGTCCGGGCCACACTGTGTTGATTGTTAGCACTGTTAGGAAAGCCCATTGTTTCGGCCACAACGTACAAGGGACGTTCACGTGACTGATTGAACACGCGGCCGAGATATTGCCCCAGAATGCCGATACTGAGCAGCAGTAGGCCACCTATCAGCAGGTCGACCGCCAACAGGAGTGTCGTTCCGGTAAAACCTGTCCAGATAGCTGCAATTAAGGTGAGGACAGCAGCCGCACATAGCAATCCGCCTGTCCAATTTGCAAACTTCAAGGGTAGGTTTGAAAACGATGTGATACCATCCATCGCTAAGCGAATCATCTTGCGAAGCGGGTATTTGGAGACACCTTCTGTGCGTGGTTGGCGTTCGTATTCCACCGCGGTTTGTTTGAAACCGACCCAACTGACCATGCCGCGAACGAAGGGTTCATCCTCATTCATGCGTTCGAGGACGTTGACCACTTTGCGATCCATCAAACGGAAGTCACCGGTGTCAACTGGAATGTCAACGTTTGTGATGCTGTGTAGAATGCGATAGAAGGCTTTAGCCGAGACTTTCTTGAACCAGGATTCACCATCGCGTTGTTGCCGTTTGCCATATACTACATCAGCCCCTTGATGCCAGGCTGACACCATGTCGGCAATAACAGCCGGTGGGTCTTGCAAGTCTGCATCCATGACCACGACGGCCTGCCCAGTAGCGTAGCGAATACCTGCTGTAATCGCTAGTTGATGACCAAAGTTGCGGGAGAAACGGACAAGCCGCATTTCTGGATGGAAGGCGATTGCCTTACGAATTTTATCCGTTGTTGTGTCATTTGAACCGTCATCAACGAAGATAATTTCGTAGCGCTCAGGTTGTTGGCTGACAAACCCTTGAACGGTTCGAATCGTCTTCATAATGAGCGCTTCTTCGTTGAAAACGGGCATCACAATAGAAATGAGTTGATTTGAAGTATTCGTCATGGTTGTCATCCTCCTTAGTTCAGTTTGTACAACGTACCGCCGTTGCCACCCATGCCACCAGTACTTGGCTGACCCTGTTTGGACGAACCAGTTTTGCTGGACGGCTTTTGCGACGGTTTGGTCATTTTCTTGGCCGTTCCAGACGTTTTCTTTGTGGCTGATGGTTTTTGAGCACTACCAGGTTTCTTTGTTCCTGATGGTTTCTTCATGCCAGATGGCATTTGACCACCAGGTTGGCCACCTTGAGTACTGCCCGTTGGCTTAGTCGTCTTTTTGCTGGCGCTGCTGATTGTTTTGCCTTCTGATGTGCTTGTGGCACCCATCATGGAACTAGCACTTGTACCGCCGTAAGTTTTGGCGCTTATCTTGGTACCGTGTTTCTTAACCCAGTTCACGATGCTACCACTAGTACTCTTGCCGGCGACGTAGAAGTATTTGACCTGACCGGCCTTGACCAGTTGTTTAAACTTGGCAAGCGAGATTGCATTATCGGTACCGTTGAAACCACCAATCGTCATCACTGACTTACCGGTTTTGATAATATAGGGCGCGGCTGTACCTGAATCCATTGTGGCAAACAGATATTTGGCGTTGCCGTTGTGTTTTTCGAGATACTTAATCAGTTTGGTATTTGCGGATTCGTTACCCATACCACCGCTGTTACCACCACTCGTCAATAAGTCGGGGCCAGCTGTTGGAATGGCAGCCGATTCACCAGCAATAGTTGGTGTTAATGACCAGAATCCTGGCGCAAGTGACAGCAAGGCAATCGCAAACGTACTGGTAACGGCGACCTTACGCCAGCTCGTGAATACGAAAGCAATCAACGCTGCTGTAATGACAGATCCGCCAGCAATAAGCCAGCTTAACCACGGATAGTAACTGTAAACGTACCATGCTTGCAGTGTTGCTGTGGCGAGTAGTCCGAAGGCGAAGATGTATCGCTGCCAAGGCTGACGCCCTTCTCTGACGGATTTTACAAACGTGGCAATGCCGATTCCACCCAGAACGGCAAGTGGTGGTGCGAGCATAATCATGTAGTAGGGGTGGAAGAAACTAGCGATACTGAAGAATCCGGCAACTGGTACGAGCCAACCAGCCCAGTACCAGAGCTGTTGTTGATTACGCGTTGTTTGCCACCAGCGTTTCTTACGGTCGGATTCATATAGGTAAGCGCCGACTAAGCCGGTAAGTGCTAGCGGGAAGAACCAACTGACCTGACCGCCAAGTGCTTGCTGGAACAAACGGAATGGGCCTGCGCTACCGATGTTGAAGGCACCGCCACCACCACCTGCACCAGCACCGGTTCCTTGTTTGCCACCAGTCATGCCAGTTGGCGCGCCGCCTTTGGAACCACCAGGCATCTGACCACCAGACTTTTTACCCGTTGGCGCCACGCCTTTAGTGCCGGTCTTTGATCCTGAGGGTGGGGTGCCCGTTTTGCCCATAGTACCCGTTGACGCCTGACCAGATTTGCCTTTACTGCTACTGCCCATGCCTGGGAAGCGACTACCGGTTCCGGTCGATTGACCGAGCAAACGTTGTGAACCGTTGTAACCAAAGGCTAAGTTTAAAACGGAGTTCGTTGATGAACTGCCAATGTAGGGTCGGCTACTCTTGTTGGTTGAGTCAACGGCGACTGGCCAGGCTAACGTGAAGACTGCTAAGGCAATCGTTGCCATCACCAGATGGACTATTTTTTTCTTCCAGCCAACCGTACTGGCAATCCAGTAGAAGAAATACATCGCGGGTAGTAGCATAAACGCCTGCAACATTTTGACGTTGAAGGCAACGCCAATAAGTGCAAATGAAAGGATTACGAGCCACGTTTTCCGTTTGGCAACGGCACGTTGTAGAAGGAAACCTGCGAGTAATAGGAAGAAGACTAACGTCGCATCCATGTTGTTGGTCCGCGAATCGGCCACGACAATTGGTGTGATCGTCATGAAAAGTGCTGCTAAATTACCTGCCAAACGCCCAAAGTAAGGTTTAACCATGGCGTAGATCAGACCGACCGAGCCAATTCCAAACAGGACGGACGGTAGCACGACACTCCAGCCGTGAACGCCGAATATTTTGGCACTGATTGCCATGAACCAGAGTGCAACCGGTGGTTTATCCACCGTAATAAAACTAGCCGGATCAAAGCTGGCATACCAAAAGGCCTTCCAGCTCTTTGTCATGCTGACGATTGCGGCCGTGTAAAAATCGTTGGCCTGGCCGGCCTCCCAGATATTCCAACCGTAGAGTCCGGCAGCGAGGACAAGAATGGCGACTAACCACCAGTCCCATCGTTTAACAAACTTACGCATAAGGTCACTTCCTATCGTTTAGTTTCAAACAAGAACGCGTGATTAATAATTGCTTGAACATTGTTGATTACGATAGACCTGCTTGCATAAATATGACTTAAGCGAAACTAAAAGTGAACTTAAAACGGGTATACCAACGCTTTATTGCTAGGAGCCGCATTGTTGCGCCAACGAGGGACGCCGTTTCGTGGGACCGGTCTCAGCCTCCTTAAAACCGGCGTCTTCAACCTCGATTTTGAGCCACAAACCGTCTTAAAAGTCGTCCTGCAATACTAAGTGGATAAAAACCATCCACAAAGTATTGCGCTCACGAAACTCTGTCCCTCACTGGCTCCACAACGCTAGGGAGTTTAAAATGGTTGAACAAATATAGTAGCTGACTGACGCTTGCGGTTATCGACATTGAAACTCCGACATGGGACCGGTTCAAGCCTCGTAAAGAGTCTTTCCGACCGTCCGTGGCCTAAATTCGGAAGTTCGTCGAATTTAGGTCACTTTCATGTCTTGGTTTCAATGTCGACGCCCTTCAGCTCATATTGAAGTTAACTGGGTAATTTATGTTTTCACCCAAAAATGTAGATAAAAATGTTTATTACCCATGATGCTGATTATTATTCACTTTTGAAAAGTGGTATTGAAATTGTAGGGTGGTTAGGTGCACCTGTTTTAAAGCCAGAGTATCTCACTTTGTTTAAGGCAAAGGCACAGTTGTGAATTTAAAGTTAGATCGATTTGGCCGGAATCCGCGTAAGTCAAAAGAACTTGTAATCCAAGCATTACAAAACCTAATTCAATAACAAATTGCCAAGACGCAACTTACCTTTTATGAATACAATCCGCTACTTGAATGCGAATATAAGGACTTAAGAAAGCGGTAGATACCCTCACAATCGAGAGTACCTACCGCTTTCTTAAAATCATAATTTAATTATCTTACTTCTGGTTAACCTTAACAATCAGTACATCAACATCTGCGTTGCGGCTGACATAGTTGGTAACAGAACCAACCATCAACCGTTCAACAGCGTTCAAGCCGGTCGTGCCCATGACGATCAATTCGCTACCATGGTCGTGAGGGAATTCACGCGAGATAACAGGTTTTGGATTACCAAAACGAACGTGGATGTCGACATCTTTAACACCAGCTTTTTCAGCCTGTTGTTTCAAAGATTCCAAACGGTTTTGAACGTCTTCAACCAACCGGTAGATGACATCGCCACTTACAGCGCCACCATAACTGTCCGAGAATTGGTTAACCTCCAAAACGTTCAGGATGTCTAGGTGCGTATCGTTGCGTTTGGCAACCTCAATTGCCTTTTCCAGAACTGGTTCAGTGGCTTTCGAACCATCAACTGGGGCAAGAATATTTTTGTATTGCTGTAACATCGCTGTGTGCCACCTTTCTATCAATCAGGAACTCTACTGCTTTTGCCTTATCCTTATTATACCTTTTATCAGTCATAATGTAAGCGATTTACTAATTTATGGGCACTAAATGTAAACTTATTTGGTTGCCAATAATTAATGACCTGGTCAAATGAAAGGTAATATTCAACATTCAGAAAGTTTGTGAAATCACAAAACGAAACACTGTCAAATTAACGATTGTGTCCGCTTTCAGAAAGTGCTAACATCATTGGTGAAAGCGTGATTCATCTATTTATAAGTTGATACAAACCGCTGTACTGGGTGAATCACCAATAAAAAAGATGCTTAGGGGGATTTAACGTTATGTACTATGTTTCGATGAAATCGCACAACATTGGCGAGAACTTAGCCACCGAGCAATATTTGATGAACAACAAGAAGTTTGATGAACCGTTATTACTATTCTACTATGAGGAACCATGTATCATCGTTGGTCGTAATCAAAACACTCAGGAAGAAATTAACCAGAAGTACGTTCAAGAGCACAACATTCGGGTAACCCGTCGGCTGTCTGGTGGCGGTGCCGTTTATCAGGATTTAGGTAATTTATGTTTCAGCTTCGTGGTGGACTCAAACAGTGAAGAATTTGGTGATTTCAAATCTTTCACAAAGCCAATCGTAGATGCCTTACACAAAATGGGTGCGACAACCGCTGAAGTTTCTGGTCGTAACGACATTCTCGTTGATGGCAAGAAGTTTTCTGGGAACGCGATGTACACCCGTAATGGGAAGACATTCTCACACGGTACGTTGATGCTTAACGTGGATCTTGATGTTGTGACGCATGCACTTAATGTGCCAGAAGATAAGATTGCTTCAAAGGGGATCAAGTCCGTTCGTTCACGGGTTACCAATTTACGTCCATACTTGGACAAAGAGTATCAAGATATTGATGTCCCAACGTTCCGTGATATTTTATTGAAAGAATTGTTTAACGTTGACGACCTCGCTGACATCAAGGACCGTGAAGTCAAGGTTACTGATGATGATCAGAAAGAAATCGACAAGTTGTACGAACAATATTACAATAATTGGGACTGGGTTTACGGTAAGTCACCAGAATTTACGGTAAAGAAGCGTCAGCACTTTGATTACGGGACGATTGATGCACGTTTGAACGTTGATGATGGTAAGATCAACAACATCAAGTTCTACGGGGATTTCTTCGGACCAGAAGATGTTTCTGCACTGGCTGACAAACTGACGGGCGTGAAGTATGACCGTGATGATTTAGCATCTGCTTTGGCAGACGTGGACCTGGCAAAATACTTCGTCGGCATTTCGAAAGAACAATTGGTCGATTTGTTGGCATAGAAAGGTTTTTGTCTAGATGAGAGATGTACGTGTCGTCAGCCTGACGATTGCTTCCTGGATTTTCTACACGATTGTGAATGCGGGGGTGTACTTTGGCTTTGGCAAGAGTGCGAGCCAGCAGTGGCCACATTTTCTGGCAAACGAAGGCATCATGTTAGTCTTCGTCGCTATCCCTGTCATTATGTTTGCACTTAACTGGCGGTTTTCAGTATATCCGCAGTCTTTCGTTCTGATTATTTTGACAGCTGTGCTACTCTTAGCGGTGGTACAGACGTTTACGGGCCACGGGGTGGTTTTCATAAACGTGATGATCGATCTGTTTGCGGTAATTGGTTTAATTACCAACTTCGAAGCCTTTGTGGCGGGCGCACGATTCCGTCGCAACTACGAGGAAAACAACCGCATTTGGGTCGAACGCAAAGCAAATAAACAAGCGAACGGGAGAAAATAACCATGGAAGAAAAAGTTGCCGATTTTTTACAGGCATTGCAAGATGAAACGTATGTGGCAACCTCATCCACAACCACGTTTGACAAACTGAATGATGATCCAGAAAGCGTCATGGCTGACAGTATTGCCTTTGCACAGAAACAACTAGCAGCCGGTAAATTAATTCAAACACGGGTTGATATCACCGGCTTCCACGATGTTGAAATGAATGTTCGTTTAGAAAGTTCATTGATCAATTTGCCGTTTGCCTACGCGAATGAGATTGATAAGATGCTTGATCCTGACGATGAACGTGAAGTAAATCTGTATATGATTTTCGATTCGCCAGCCATCAATGTGTCCAAGATGCGAATTGATATGGCCAGTTCTGTTCAGGCGTTTTTAGACGATCCAGATTCCGTGAGTGCCAAAATTACTGACTGGCTTCGTGAACAGGTTGAAAAGCTGGAAACGGCTGACGCTGAAAAAGAGGCCGAGGATTAGTTTTCACAATTAAATAAAGGTTTCAATTGCGGCGAGTATTAGTGAAAAGTGGTCTTTCACCGATACCCGCCGTTTACATAAGGTGGGCTTGAAAAATGATAACAGCTTTTTTAAAAGGTGATCCCGAGATGGCTGAGGGGATGGCCGCATACATGAAGAACAAATTTTTGTTTGCTGGGGTTAAGTCACCAGAACGCAGGCAACAGGAACATACGTTGCTGATTGATAGTAAGCAGTTAACGCTGTCGGCATTGAGACGGCAGTTTGCGACACTATACGCGCTGCCAGAGCGTGAGTATCAATATGCTGCCATTGATATGATGCAGCATAACGTCACTCGGCTGACACAGGATGAGTTAGCGTGGCTGAGTGACTATATTACGGTTAAACCTTGGTGGGATAGTGTCGACGCTATTCGTGGCGTAATTGGCCGCGTTGTCAAACGTCATCCAGACTGGTTAGCAGAAGTTGGTTCATGGTATAAAGAAAAGCCTGACTTCTGGCAACGCCGGGTGGGCATTATCTTGCAGTTAGGCTTTAAAACGTTAACGGATGAAGCGTATTTAAGTGAGATGATGCTGGCCGATTTAGCGACCGACGAATTTTTTATTCAAAAAGCGATTGGCTGGTCGTTACGGGATTACAGTAAGACAAATCCGGATTGGGTACGTCAATTCATAGCTGACCATCAATCCAAGATGAGTTCATTGGCCGTCCGTGAAGGGAGTAAATATCTCAATTAAGGTCACGAATCGCATCAACCCATTCACGCACAAACCGGACAACCTCGTGAAGGATAATCGGTAGCAACGCAATACCAATGCAGATAAACGTAAAGTAGTTTTTGACAAACTGTGTTTTGCCGAAGAAAAAGCCCGCCAGCGTGGCGATTAAGATCCAGGCCACGACGCCAATCGTGTTGAATAGATGAAATTGGCGTTGATCCATCTTAGTTTCGCCGGCAATGAGCGGCATGAAAAGGCCGACAATAGGAACAAACCGTGCGATAATTAGAAAACTACCCCCGTACTTCTCAAAGTAGACTTCAGATTGAGACAGTCGCTTCATGGTTTTACTTTGCGACTTACCCTCATCGCGTTTTTGTTGAATATGTGCGTCGGCGCGCGCTTTCATGCGAATACCGGTGTGGTATTTGATGGTCGATCCGACCAGTGTCATCACCACAAAACCAATCAACAAGAGGTAGATGTTGAGTACCGAAGACCGGTTCGCAGAGATTGCTCCGGCGACAAACAGCAGCGACTGCGCTGGTAAGAATGAGAATAACAGGTAGGCACTTTCTAAAAAGAGGACAGTAAATAACACCACATAGCCCCAGTAATTAAATTGGTTGGTCCATGGCACTAAAAAGGATAGTGGATGGAAAATAAATTCAAGTACCCACGCCAGGCGGGTGGAAGTCAGGAAGTTTGTCATAGTAGTCTTACTATACTTGCAAACGACTAGAATGCCAAGCAAAGAGGGTACGTCGTGGGCAAACTTTGTTGGACATCTTGCTAAACGGAGGTGTTATAATGACAACGTAAAAAGGATGCCACTGGTGATGGCATCCTACCGATCCGCAAAAGCGGTGGCGCTAGATGATCAACGAGCAATCGTCAACTGTCCAAAGTTGAGACGACTGCTCGTTTTTTTACGTTAACAGCAGGCCTTAATGACTGCTATTAACTGAACGACCAAGTGAATGATTTATTGTCACATGAATCATCCACTTGTACTGACCCTTTTTAGGATGAACATGTTATAATGACAACGTAAAAAAGGATGCCACTAGTGATGGCATCCTACCGATCCGCAAAAGCGGTGGTGTGAACGATCAACGAGCAATCGTCAACTGTCCAAAGTTGAGACGACTGCTCGCTTTTACGTTAACAGCAATCCATAATGACTGCTATTAACTGAACGACCAGTGCAAGGAGGGCCACAACGAACATGGCAAACTCCAACACTAGCTGCAGTGCATCCTTTACGGACACGAGGTAACTCCTTTCCATCAGATTCTGCGGCAATACGGTAAAAAATTCTTACCCCATTAGCACCATCTTCTT
>NZ_AUAW01000036.1 GCF_000428925.1 Furfurilactobacillus rossiae DSM 15814
ACTCCTTATAGCTGGTTGGAATTAACTACTACCATTGTAAGAGATTGCTTTGGGCCTTTTTTTATTTTTGTTCGGATTAATTATAGAATTTGCCACAACGAAAACTTTTTCAACTTTTTTCTTTCAATCCAATTTCGCTTTCATTCCTTCAAGACAGCATGACAAAAGCGCAATTGGTGTCTATACCAATTACGCTTTTCACGTTACTACAATCACTTTTTCAATTTTCATCGACAACTCTAATCAACCAATGTCCGCCAGTCACGCGCGTAAATGAATCCCATCGCTTTTTCACCGGTGTGGACCCCAATCAATGGCCCAATAATACTACTTTCAAACGTCACTTCGGGGAACTCATCTTTAGCCGTTGTCAGCCACTGTGCCTTCAGTTCAGGATTATTCGCATCCACGATGCTGACACGCATTGGATAGCCTGCATCAGCCACGATTTGCTTAAAATTCGTCCGAATCGTCTGAAAGGCACGCTTCATTTGCCGTTCGCGGCCGGTCGCCACAATCTTACCTTCTGGTGTGAAGGCCAGCATCGGTTTGATCTGCAACATGGTTCCAATCAGCGACTGCCCGTTGGAAATTCGCCCAGTGCGCATCAAGTGGCGCATGTCGTTCACCACAAACATCACCTTTGTCGTTTCACGTAACTTTGCCAGCCGTGAAAAGATCTGAGAGACGCTAAGCTCTTTTTCAGCCAATGCAGCAGCCAGTAGCACCTGATTCCCGGCGCCGGAGCAGGCGATCCGTGAATCCCACACATGCACATCAATGTTTTTAACTGTTGGCGCATACGCCTCTACATTTGAGATAAAGCCCGAGATACCGCTGGATAGACCAACGATAATGGCCGTGTCATAACCGTCAGCCACCACTTGATCCAGCACACGCTGAACTTCACCATTCGAAGCCTGTGACGTCGTTGGTGTGACATGTTCCGTTTTCAACATCGCATAGAACTTGGCCGAGTCTAGATCCACGTTTTCGTGATAAACATGGTTACCGAACAACACTGGGTCATTAATAACATAAATGTGATAACGGTCGAGATCGGTCTGACTGATATAAGCCGAACTATCCGTTAGAACTGCAATTTTCATTGTTTCTCCCAACTTTGCACGAAGTATTATCTTTAGTATACTGCAATTCAGTTTTTCAGGCCTTCCAAGCAGCTGTTAGTTGTTAGTTCAATTTCACGCCAATCACTGCTACCAACACGCCGCAGATAAGCGAAAGCAAACCGTACCAAACGGCCAGTTTCAAACGCTGGTCGTGAGCTAACAAGACAATTTCATTAGCCATCGTCGAAAACGTGGTGAAGCCGCCAAGCACCCCTGCACCAACAAGCACCTTTATGCCAGTGCTTAAACCACCGCTCATCACCCAACCCAACATGAAACTGCCACTGACATTGATGATAAATGTCGGCCACGGAAATCGTGAGGGCACGCGACCGCTGTGTTCCAGGCGCCAGTGTGAAATTAGCTGGGACAGTTGCATGACAAGATATCGCCCTGTCGCACCAATCGCCGCACCGCCACCAGCCAGTGCTACTAAAATCCAGCTAAACATCATCATCACCGTCCATTCGGTCGCCTAGCAATCGATCTGCCAGGCGCTGACCACTCCACGCGGCGAACACTCCGCCACCAATGGAAAGGAGGACATAAACAATCGGGATCATCATCTGACCAGCGTCGAGCAGTTTCACGATTTCCAACGAAAAACTCGAAAACGTCGTAAAGGCACCAATCATGCCAGTCCCGAGCCCTAAGATAATCTGGCTAGGCAACGCAAACCGGTTTGCCACCCAAAAGTTGATCATGGCGAGCAAGAATGCCCCGACAATGTTGATACAAATGGTGGTGCCGAACCAGTTCGTTGAAAACGGCCACCACAGTTCTAGCATTTCGCGTAAGGCGCCGCCAATAAACGCAAAGCCGGCAACTGCTAGGATTCGTTTGTACATACCGCACTCATTCCTTTAATTCGAATATCATTTCAGATTACTGATATCTTAGTATTTTAGCAAGTCCCTACGCACAAGAAAAAGTATAAAAACCCAGTACAAGATTGTTGAAAAATGGCATACAATAATTTCACCATATGAAGGAAGGTGTATGCAATGAACGTAGCAACCAAAGAAGTTAAGGTTCAAGCTAGAGTTATTCCGTCCGTTCGTGACAAAGCTAATGCTGTATTACAGGCCAGAGGAATTACAATGTCACAATTCATTCGGACTATGGTTACCAGTGTTGCAGAGGGGCAGTTGCCAGAAGATTTCGGTATTCCAAATAAACAAGTGATGAGCTCCTTGTTAGAAGTGGCCGATGATTTGAATGGAAGCAAACCACTTCCAGTTGCACATTCACGCCAAGAATTGGAGCGCGAATTAAACGATGAGTGATGTCATTCGAACTTCTCATTTCAAATCGCAATTTAAAAAAGTTAAAAAAAATCCTCGGTGGCGTCCTATATTTCAACAACCACTGAGGATCATGCCAAGTGAGAATCGATCACCTTGGCAATACATATTGGATTGTTTTTTCGACGATACTCCAATACCCGCTTATTTTTACTCCCACTCCATAACCTTATCTACTGAACAACGTCAAATTATTAAACACCGTCTAAATTTACAGTTATCGCATGATATTGAAATCAAAGGCCTCAATCTACACTTTGATGGATCCAACGGCGATCATTTACTGATTTACGCTCGCAGAATGTTATATTTCTAATTGATATTGGGACTCATAGCACACTATTTTAGTTTTGAATCTATTTTTAACTTCTGTATGTTAAATGAACGACCGTAAATAGCGATGCCCAGTATAGTCTTAGAGCCCTTAAAATTGCTCGCAAATTCAAGACTCTGTCTTTTGTCGAGCCATTAACTACCATAATCGGTGAAAATCATGGTTTTACAGAAGGCTGAAACGCTATTAATACGAAGAATTACCTTCTACAGTCTTGGGCAATTAGCCAATTCACAAATAACATAACTGTCGCCGATGTAATTTAAGGAAGACGTTAAAAAATATCACATAGAAATTAATCTCACTGACTTAATTGATGGTCAGTGACTTGAATCGGAACACTAATTGACTCGTTTATCTTTCAGCATGTAATAAACATTTCGACTATCATTTACGTATGTTAAGGCAGTACCCATTTTTCGGGTATTGCCTTTTTTTCCATTTTTTAAAGGAACAGTCGCAAAAACGTTTAGTGGCGGGCGTTTAAGACGAGATAAAGGAGTTGAATGCTAGTGTTTCACATGCTACGATACAAATGAAAAATTCAGTACACTTTGACTTGTCACCTGAATTTCGAACATTTTTAGACACATTGAATTCCAGAGATCGAATGGAAATTTTATCGAAAATCACGCAAATTGAAAGCATCGGTCTGCAGGTGTCGATTTCGAAGAAATGGGTTAAAAAAATTGGACAGAATTTATATGAAATTCGAATCAGGACTAAGTTTAATTCACAACGGGCACTCTATTTTCACCTCACCAAATCTCAATACATTATTGTAAGTGGTTTTACCAAGAAAACTCAAAAAACACCACGTCGAGAAATAAAACGGGCAAAAAGTATCCGCAACAGCTATACGAAAGGAAAAGATTAAAATGGAGCTCAAGTCAATTGATTCTCTTATTGATGAGGATTTGAAAGAACCTGCAAAAAAAAGACTATTTGAAGAGGCTCAAAAGCGTAACAATGCTGCCGTTGAAATCTATGACTTACGGAACCAAATGAGATTAAGCCGCCGCCAACTTGCTAAAAAATCTGGCGTTTCTAAAAAGGTCATTATTCAAATCGAACAAGGTCAAATGATTCCTAGTGACGAAAGTATGGAAATCATGGAACAAGTTCTGCGAAGCCTTGGTAAAAACAGCAATTCACCCCTCGCCTATCAAAAATGAGAACTTTTCTCAAAAAACTTATTGACACAGTTTTACTGTTCCTCTACACTAATTTCATAAAGACAGCTTAAGAAAAGGAGTTAGTTGCGATGAGTCAAAACGTTAAGAACCAATTGAATACTTGGCAAAGCCGGTAATCAGATTGCTTAACCACCATCTTGCATGGATGCAATCTGAAGTCAGATCACTTCGATTGTATCTGTGCCGACTAACTTTGATGTGAATTCATCACCGAGAGCGCACGGATTTTATAAAACCTGTGCGGGCTCGGTGTTTTTATTTTTTAGGGCAGCTCGCAATTATTGCGAACTGCCCTTTTTGTATCCGAGCGTGAGTAATTTCGGGTTGAAGTCTAACGTCTTTCACATCACAGTCAGTCATTATCTAACCAGCACCACATTCTGTTTGAAAAGGGAGTTATTTCTATGAAACGCATGTATGGTCTCATTGCCATTATTCTAGTTTTTCTCGGTGTCGCCTACTTCCAGGAAAGTAAAGAACAAGCGGCCCAACAAAAAGTACCCACAGTCGGGGTATTACAATTACTTACCCACCCTGCGCTGGACGCCATCAATCACGGAATTGATGATAGCTTAAAGGCTCACGGGTACATCCCCGGCAAAACGATTCACATCGACTTTCAAAATGCCGAGGGTGATCAAAGTAACCTGCAATCCATGAGCGCCCGTTTTGTTCACGAACACGTCAACGCCGCGGTTGGGATCGCAACTCCTTCTGCACAGGCCTTGGCCAATGCCACTAAGAAGACGCCAATTGTCTTAGGTGCCGTTACCGATCCTAAGGGGGCCAAGCTGGTCGCCAACAACAAACGCCCCGGTGGCAACATCACTGGTGTCTCGGATCAAGCTCCACTGGAACAACAACTCGGTTTGATCAAAAAACTGACGCCAAACTTGAAAACACTTGGCATTATCTATACTTCCAGCGATGATTCAGCAACCGCGCAGTACAAGCAGTTTAAAGCACTGTGCAAAAAGGAGAATATCACGCTCAAGGTGTACTCCATCTCTAACACCAATGATTTAAATCAAGTCTCACAGACCATGGCCGGCCAGGTTGATGCCGTTTATGTTCCAACCGACAACACGATTGCCAGCGCCATGCAAACACTGGTTGCCAACACCAATGCGAAGAAGATTCCGGTCTTTCCAGCAGCTGACACGATGGTTAAACAAGGTGGCCTTGCTACCTACGCCATTAACCAATACAAGTTAGGCCGTTTGACTGGTGACATGACTGCATCAATTCTGAAACATAAGTCAAAGCCAGCGACGACGCCAATCAAGTACGTCCGTCACGGCGACTTAACCATCAACCTTAAAACAGCCAAGCAATTGGGCATCACCATTCCAAAGTCCTACATCAAAGAAGCACAACAGAAAGGGGAACTATTCAAATGAGTTTAATCACATCAGCTATCGGACAGGGCCTACTATGGGCCGTCCTGGGGCTTGGCCTCTTTCTTACCTTTAGAATTCTCGACTTCCCTGATATGACCGTTGAAGGCACCTTTCCACTAGGCGCCGCAACAGCCGTCGCCCTTATCTACCGTGGCATGAATCCCCTGTTGGCGACCCTTTGTGCGTTTCTAGTTGGGATGGTCGCCGGTTTAATTACGGGATTACTTTACACAAAGGGCCGCATTCCGATTTTGTTAGCCGGGATTTTGGTCATGACAGCCGCCTATTCCGTTAACCTGCGGATCATGGGCCGCGCCAACCTCAGTTTGCTCGGTAAGTCCTCCCTATTTAAAAACGACTTTTTAGCTTCACTACCACAATACTTCGACAGTGTCTTTGTCGGTTTAGTGGTTATCATCGTTGTCACCCTGCTCCTTGTCTTCTTCCTGAACACTAACCTTGGTCAAGCGTTCATCGCTACCGGTGACAATCCGACCATGGCACGGTCCATCGGAATCAAAACAGATCGCATGACGATTATGGGATTGATGATTTCAAACGGCATGATTGCGATGGGCGGCGCCTTAGTTGCTCAAAACAATGGGTACGCAGACGTTAACATGGGCATCGGGATCATCGTTATCGCATTAGCTTCCATCATTATTGGTGAAGTAGCGTTCGGTGACCTTTCCCTCACACAACGTTTGGTCGCGGTCACACTAGGCAGTATCCTCTACCGCTTCGTGTTACTGATCGTCCTCCAGTTAAACTTCTCGGCCAACGACCTCAACTTGCTATCCGCCATTATCTTGGCCATTTGCCTGTTGTTGCCACGGTTCCGCAAGTTCTTCCACTTTGACCGCCTGATTGAAAGGAGTGTTCGCGATGAACGCAACAACTAATGAAACTACTAATGAAACGGTGAACGCTGATACAGCAACCAAAACACCACTATTGGAATTAAAAGACGTCTCCACAGTGGTTAACGCACACACTGCTAACGAAACGAAGATTTTAAACGGCCTGAACCTGACCGTTTACCCCGGCGATTTCATTACCGTCTTGGGCTCTAATGGGGCCGGTAAATCCACCCTATTCAACGTTATCGGCGGCAATTTGAACGCTGACGAAGGTGATGTCTTACTGCATGGCAAGTCAATCAAACGTGAGAGTGAAGAACAACGCACGCGTTTTCTAGCACGGGTGTTCCAGGACCCTAAACTAGGGACCGCACCACGAATGACCGTCGCCGAAAACCTTCTGTTAGCTAGCAAACGTGGGCAACGCCGTGGCCTCGTGCCACGAGGCTTGCGCAAACATCTCGACGAATATAAAACCATGGCTTCAACCATGAATAACAATCTGGAAAATCGTTTGAACACAGCAACTGGCAGCCTTTCTGGTGGACAACGGCAGGCACTTAGTTTTCTGATGGCTGTTGAAAGTAAACCGGAACTACTGTTGCTGGATGAACATACCGCAGCACTGGACCCCAAAACGTCCCAACAACTCATGACCGCGACTAACGATAGAATTGCCGCCGACCACCTCACCTGCCTGATGATCACCCACCGGTTAGAGGACGCCTTGAAGTACGGTAACCGTCTGATCGTTCTGAACGCTGGTAAGATTACGTTTGACGTCCGTGGCGAGGAAAAGAAACAGCTTACGCGAGAACAGTTATTCAACTTCTTTGAGGATTTATAAAACATCACAAATAAAAGCTACGATGAAAATGAAAAATTTCATCGTAGCTTTTTTGAACATTGAATGCCTAGTGCTTATCGTCTGGTGTAAATTCGTGTATCCTAGAAGCAAGTTATCACACGAATTTCGATGATTAATATGAGTAAATTAAATTGAACCAGTCAAATTAACCTAAGGAGCTGAACAAATGCAACCACTTGTCACCATCATCGTGCCTGTTTATAAAGCGGTCGATTACATCGATCGCTGTGTTGCCAGTCTTTGTCGGCAAACATACGAAAACATGGAGATTTTGCTGGTCGATGATGCGTCCCCTGACGAATCTGGCACCTATGCTGACTTTTGGGCCTCCGCCGATGGCCGCGTGCGTGTGCTGCACCAGCCGGAAAATCAGGGTGTGTCAGCAGCCCGCAACCGTGGCTTAGACGAGGCCAATGGTGATTACGTCTGCTTCGTTGACAGTGATGATTGGTGTGAACCCGATTATATCAGTCACTTTGTTACTAATATGACTGAGCAAAAAGCAGACTTAGCATGTTGCGGATACTTTGCCGACGGCGGTTTGATCAAAGCCACCGTCAACAAACCACTGTCTCGTCACCTCACCCAAGGCGAAATGTTGCAAGACATCATCAAACCGGGTGGCGACATTCGTGGCTTTCTGTGGAACAAGTGCTATTCCATGGCAATCATTCGCGAACGCCAATTGCGTTTTGACACTGAACTCTCCGTTATGGAGGATCAGTTATTCAACGTGACTTACATTCGTGATGCCAACGTCTTCTGGTACGATGCGTACCAAACGTACCATTACGTCACCCACGGTACCAGCGCTAGTCACAACCTGTCTGCCAAGACGTTCGCCTCCGAAATGGCCGCACTAGATAAAATTAGCGATGTGATTCAAGAATCAGATTTACGTTTGTCACTACAAAAGTTGTTGGCATCGAACCGAACTTCGTTGAACGACGCATTTAAGAATAAAGAATAACCTGTAAATAGAACATGCCACCTAACCGTTCTGACAACATGATGTCGGCTGGTTAGGTGGCATATTATTTTTTACGAACTCTATGTTAATAAATCATATCAAATCTAGTAATTGTAACGTTCATACAATTTTGTTGCACTGAATCGTTTGGCAAATTCTATAATTAATCCGAACAGAAATTAAAAAGCCCAAAGCAATCACTTACAATGGTAGTAGCTAATTCCAACCAATATAGGGAGTGATTACTTTGGGTACTGCTACTTTATCACGTTTTCAACGTGGTGCGCTAGCTCAACTGGTCAGTGAAGGCCATCATACTTACCAAGATATGGCTGACGCCTTAGGCGTTGCCAAATCAACTATTAGCTATGAATTAGATCGGGTCAATCCCTATGATCCCGAATTAGCGCA
>NZ_AUAW01000037.1 GCF_000428925.1 Furfurilactobacillus rossiae DSM 15814
TTCCGGGCTTGTTCGGATTAAACTTGTAATTTGCCTTTCAAAAAATTTTATTGCTACAGGAACTAGTCAGTTCTTAGACTTGCCATGTTTGAACCGTCGTGACGCCCCAACAACTGCGCTTAATCCAATCATTCCCAACAGACTCTCGCCAATCAAAGTGGCAGTTGAGGCATCACGCTCACCAGTTCTCGGCAAGGTCGTCTTGAGCGCACGTTGTGGTTGCCGGTTCTTTTGAGGCTGCGTTGCGGCAACCGCATCAATCGTAACGTCATGGGACAATTGCACTTTTTGAGTTGGGACCAACCAATTAATGTTTTGCGTAACGATTGGACCAAATACTGGTGACACATTGCCCTGCGCATTTGGAACTAGTTTAGGTTCAGTAGTCAGTTGTTGAGGTGTTTCATTAACTGGCACTGATGGTTCCTGTTCGACAGTGGGTGTCGATACAACTGGTGTATTAGGCGTCACATTATTCTTCTTCGGGACCGTTGGCGTCGGCGTGTTTCCCGGAGTCTCATCTGGTTGTGGAACAGGATTCGGTTCGTCTGGAGGTGTGACGGGTGGGACAACCTGTGGTTTAGCGGGATTTTTCGCATAGACCACGTTGTAAATTAAATCCTGACTGTTGTTATCAACGCTCTGCGCACTTGTTTGATTCAAATCAGAATTTGGCGCAGTTGTACTAATAACGTGATAGCCGGCTACTGTGGGATTTGAAACTTCTTCAAAGCTAGCAGTTCCTGTTTGCCAACCGTCTCCTACTGGTTTTCCCGTGCCCGGATCAATTTTAGCATCGGCTGCAGATTTTGTTGTTGAATAATAAATTGCATCCGTCTTTGTCGCCGAATCGTAAACTGTTAGGAAGTTGAGTGGCGTTGCTTTTTTCTGCGCTGCAACTACATTTCCTTGCAGGTCAACATAGTTAATGGTTTCATCGACTGTTTTACGGGCACTGATCGCATAGTTCGAAGAATAAACATAGGTCACCACTGCAAGCTTTCCATACGTAGGATTATTCAGGAAAATCGTCTTTTCCCAACCACGCCAATCTAATGCAGTATAAGACTGATAACTTTCGTCGCCTGCCTTAAAATGGAAGACTTGTGTCGTTGTTGGCGTTTTTGCATATTGATGATCATCCGTTATCGTCACATCAATATCCCCAGCATCCGTTAATTGAACGAACTTGGCGGTAACGCCATCATCATAGTCCATTGTTCCTGTCCAGCCTTTGCCAAACAACGTTAACTGACCTGTCTGATTTGTCGGCAATTTTGTTTGATCAAGCGTGTACCCGCTAATCGTGGCTGGCGTATCCGTATATGTTTGCCAAGCCAGTCCTTGGGATGTGACTGCCGGTTTAATGGCCGTTCCAGTTTCGTCGACAAAGTTTGTTGTCGCCGTAACTAGTTTTGGCACCCACGTATAATGATCTGCCTCAGAGTAGGTACCATCAGCCCGCCACCGAGCCATATATGTCGTGTAATTCATTTTGTTAAAGTAACTGACGCCGTAGTCTTGGTTTGCGTATTCGAATCCGTATTTTTTTGAAATAACGCGTTGACCCAAACTTAGCGTATAGGTTTCAACAGGCGTGTACGTTTTCGGCATTAATTCATGAATATAGACCGTCCCATCCCCATTACGATTGGTTGATGTCACAATCAAGCCACCATCATTAATCGCAATCTGATCAAACGTATAATGTGTCGGGTCAGGATCTAGCCAAGTGTAAGAACTAAAATAGGCAGGATCAGTGTATTTTGTTATTGTGTCTGCCGCAGTTGATGTTGGCGTCGCCGTAGCATCCACGCGCGTAATTTCTTGTGGTTGTGAAGTTTGGTGATACACATTGGCAGCCGATGATTTTGCCTGTGTTACAACATGATCATCAACGTCGCCAAGATTAGTAACGTTAACTTGTTTGTTAGGATTAGAGGTAGGCGTTACGTTAGCTACACTATCAGTGCTGTCAGCCGTCGACGCAACGCTTACAGCCGCTTTGTCAACTGACGCAGTAGCATTTCGATCATTATTATCATAATTAGACGAAACAGAGCTGGCCACAGATTCAGTCGTTGTATTATTGCTTGCCTGCGTCTTAGGTGCCGAAGAATTACTTGTCAGTAACGTATCAGTTGCGACGCTACTTGTTAATGGAGCCACATTCGATGCAGCGGATGTGGCCTGACTTGTCGCACTCAATGTCACCTGAGAGTCGGCTAATGATGCTACATTTCCACTGCTAACTTCCTGTGTGACCACGCTTGGCACTTCGTCCGCTTTTGCAATAGCAGTTCCCGTTCCAATAACTGCTAGTACTGTCGCCGCCAATGTAGTCCATTGTTTGCCATCTTTGTACATTTTGAAGTGTGTTTTAGTTTCCAAAATAATACCCCCTCATTTTTTAAAAAATTGAGTCGCTAGATCATGTGCAGTAACATTTTTTCTATCGTTTATTCAGATATTCAGACCCATCGTTGCTGTAATAATGGGTTGAATTAACAATCGTACTTGTAAACATTGTAAAGTCGTTATGTAGCTGTTTGACACCAACCATCCCCATTGTTTTAATGACATCGCGGGCAACAAACTGAGTGTGATCGTTGACACGTTGCATTAAGTGCTCACCCTTACTCGTCAAATGAATGTAATGCCGACGTCGATCATCACAGTCCGCAACAACTTCAACTAGCCCTTTAGATAACATGCCGGTAACTTGGGTTGAAATTGCCCCTTTGGTGATGTGATTCCGTTCAGCCAAATCAGACATTGTTTGTCGCTGACCATTCGAGATTTGAGCCAATAATGAAATACTGCCCCAGCCTTCACCGAATTCTTGAACTGACTCTTTCAGCATCTGTTCAATCGCCCGGAAATTTGTTTGATAATCGTCAGCCAATATCTTAGCAACTCGATCCACTTCTTCCGGCTTTGCCTTCATAGCCCCATCTCCCCAAAGAATATTCCGGAAAATAAATAGCTTTATAAAATCATTAAAATAGTAA
>NZ_AUAW01000038.1 GCF_000428925.1 Furfurilactobacillus rossiae DSM 15814
ACAATACCATCTCCTTACTTTTTCCTTACAAAGATAATAACATAACTGCTTTAATATCTCAAGAAAAGGGGCTAAAACTATGCAACAAATCGTCTTACCAATCAAAGATTCAAACGTCCTGGCCGAAGTACAAGATACCTTACTACACAATTTTAGAGCTGGTCGTCGTAACTACACGATTTTTCAGGTTGGCAAAGCCACCTTGTTACGGGTAAGTGATGTTATGCGCCTTCGTTGGACCGATATCTTTAACGAAAATGGAACCGTGCGTCAGAATGCGTTTATACACGACAAAAAAACCGGTAAAGCTAATTTGCTCTACCTAAAACCAATTCAAACTGATCTTTTAACTTATCAAGCTTGGTACTAGAAACAAAAACTACACTCAACTTGGTTATTTCCTTCAACTCAACACCCTGATCGACACATTACTGAAAAGCAATTTTATAAAATAATGAGTAAGACTGGTGACTTGTTAGGTATTGATTACTTAGGCACGCATACAATGCGTAAGACTGGTGCTTACCGCGTCTACACCCAATCAAATTATAATATTGGGCTCGTCATGAACTTGTTAAACCATTCCAGTGAAGCCATGACACTAACTTATTTAGGCTTAGATCAAGCTAGTGCCGAAAATATGTTAGATAAAATTGATTTTGGTTAATTTCCTTAAACTCAATTGATCAACATTTGAATTCTCCTTTATCAGTACCGGTCATGTCGCCAAAACATAAGTTTCTTGGTGTCCCAATCTGCCAACGTCTTTACGGCCTCGACCATCGCCCAAAAACTAGCGATGATAGCCCCTACGACCAACAACATCAGAATTAGACCGAGTACACTCCCGCCGAAAGGGTGTGATCTCGCCAACGTCAGCACAAAATCAGTGAGCTTGTTAAGTCCTAATCCACGCCAAACACCGTCCCAGAGAAGCACTTTGAACAACAACAGAATCATGGACGCAAAAAATAGGCTCACAACGCCACCGGCAAGGTTCGGTATCAGCTCCCGCCAGAACTGTTTCTTCTCTTGGTCTGCTAGCTTTTCCCGTTCATCGTCCAGTTTGGCCTGTGCTTCATTGACCGCTTTACTACGCCGGTCAATGTCGGCCAGCAACTGTCGCTTGACCCCCTCCACGTCTAGCTGGCTGGCCTGCTCTTGTAGTCGGGCACCTTGCTGTTCCAAAATCTTGTTAACCTGTTCGTTATAACTCGTTTGGTCGTTCTTTAGTTGCAGGCTGGCCTGTTCCTTTATCTCAGCGGGATTGACCGCTTGGGCCACCTGACGGGCAACTTCTTGCCGGACAATTGCTTGAATGGCAGGGACTTTCGTAAAGTCAATTTCCCCGTTATCATACGCTTTTAAAAGTTGTACTAGTGCCTGTTCGTTCTCCGTCATAGTTTCGGCCCTCCTTGGTCATGCGTTCGCTCACGATATTTATGGGCTTGCCTTTTACTCCTATCCGAGTTGAGCTTTTTCAAGAAATCTCCCGCCACGGATTCTTCCGGCGGTGCCGACTTAGCTTGTTTTGCCTTGTCAGCATTGAGTTGCTTCAAGAAATTGTCTGCCACGTTCGGCTTGGGTTCCGCTGATCGTGACGCTGGTCCTGTCTGGGCAAGCTGTTCT
>NZ_AUAW01000039.1 GCF_000428925.1 Furfurilactobacillus rossiae DSM 15814
CCTGCCGTTTGGCTTCCGCCTTTTCCTGTGCTCGTTTCCTGATGAGCTCGGTTAGCTCGGCAATCTGGTGGAACAGCTTTCTGGCTTCTTCTTGAATTTTGGCAATGGTGGCGCTTAGACCGCTCAACTCACGGTTACTCGCCTTGATGTCGATGTTGGTTTGAACTCGTTCCGAGCGGTCGCCCATCTCACGGGCCACGTGCCCTTCATGGATAGTCGGTATCTGTTCCACACCTTGGCGTTCATAGCTTCGATGGTCAATTTTATTTTCCGGAGCCAAGTACTGGTTACAGCTCTCGGCCCAACTTTTACGCCAAATTTCGGCGTTGTTACGGTCGTTCCAATCTGTGTAAGATTCGGTAGTGCGCTGCCACATCTTCCGCCCACGGGCTCCAATTTTCTGCTGTCCCGTTTTAGGGTCGATTTGCGGGACTTTAGCCCCGTTCTCGTCTAGGAGATAAGTGCTCTTCTGCTTCGGCGCCCAGGTACCGTTTTTTTTGATTGCCCGGGTCGTCAACATGATGTGGGCGTGTGGGTTCCCGTCCTCTTTATCATGAATTGACCAATCGGCACACATGCCACGATCGACAAAGTTTGTTTGTACATAGTCATGCACTAGTTTTATCTGCGTTGGACGTTCAAGTTCTGCCGGTAATGCCACCTCTACTTCACGTGCAAGTTGTGAATTGGACTTAGATTCCTTCTCCTCAACGGCATTCCAGAGTTCTTCTCGGTCTTTGTATTTTGCTGGTGCTTGCGCAGGTAGTTGTATCTCACTGTATGCAACTCCATGTTTTTTAGTGAAGTCTTTGACTTCACCGGTCTCGAAGTCTTTAAGCTTACTACCAGAGCGGTAAGCTGACGAAGCCACGGCCGACTGGCCTTTACTTCGGCTGATGGTTTTGAGTGATAGGTGGTAGATTGCCATGACGTTGACCTCCGATTCTGACGTTGATCTTGGTTTTGACTTATGGGGTTGACCCTCAAAATTCTGTTCATCATTAGGAGCCTAAAGGCGACTTTTGATGAACGGGATTTTGTGAGATTTTGTTTTTTTGATCAGGCGGAGGAGAACCGCCTAAAATCAAAAAAACAAAAATCGAATGCACTTGACTTTGATTCTGTCCTGCCGGCAAGGCAACCGGCGGTAGCCCCAGCGGAGCGAGCACATGAGCGTAAGCGAACAATATGTATGCGTAGCGTACATATAAGTGCGCATTGACCTTGTTTCACTCGGTCTGCTGATAGCTATTAAATCAGGTTTCCCGTTATTGAATTGAATACATTTTTAATTCAATATATGCGTCCAAATCAACTAAATTTGCTATGCTTTAAATACTTAAAAACTATTACAGATTCCGCTATTTTCAATTCGAATTTTTTAATTGTCTTTTACAGAGATT
>NZ_AUAW01000040.1 GCF_000428925.1 Furfurilactobacillus rossiae DSM 15814
TGAGGTAAATCCCTCAAAACTGAACAACGTTTCCACTAATGTGTAAGGTTCCGATTTGTTTCCTTAGAAAGGAGGTGATCCAGCCGCAGGTTCTCCTACGGCTACCTTGTTACGACTTCACCCTAATCATCTGTCCCACCTTAGGCGGTTGGCTCCCGAAGGTTACCCCACCGACTTTGGGTGTTACAAACTCTCATGGTGTGACGGGCGGTGTGTACAAGACCCGGGAACGTATTCACCGCGGCATGCTGATCCGCGATTACTAGCGATTCCGACTTCGTGTAGGCGAGTTGCAGCCTACAGTCCGAACTGAGAATGGCTTTAAGAGATTTGCTTGGCCTCGCGACTTCGCTGCTCGTTGTACCATCCATTGTAGCACGTGTGTAGCCCAGGACATAAGGGGCATGATGATTTGACGTCGTCCCCACCTTCCTCCGGTTTGTCACCGGCAGTCTCATTAGAGTGCCCAACTTAATGCTGGCAACTAATCATAAGGGTTGCGCTCGTTGCGGGACTTAACCCAACATCTCACGACACGAGCTGACGACAACCATGCACCACCTGTCTTTCCGTCCCCGAAGGGAACGTCCGATCTCTCGGATTAGCAGAAGATGTCAAGCCCTGGTAAGGTTCTTCGCGTAGCTTCGAATTAAACCACATGCTCCACCGCTTGTGCGGGTCCCCGTCAATTCCTTTGAGTTTCAACCTTGCGGTCGTACTCCCCAGGCGGAATACTTATTGCGTTAGCTGCGGCACTAAGGGGCGGAAACCCCCTAACACCTAGTATTCATCGTTTACGGCATGGACTACCAGGGTATCTAATCCTGTTTGCTACCCATGCTTTCGAGCCTCAGCGTCAGTTACAGACTAGGTAGCCGCCTTCGCCACTGGTGTTCTTCCATATATCTACGCATTCCACCGCTACACATGGAGTTCCACTACCCTCTTCTGCACTCAAGTTATCCAGTTTCCGATGCCCTTCTCCGGTTAAGCCGAAGGCTTTCACATCAGACTTAAATAACCGCCTGCACTCCCTTTACGCCCAATAAATCCGGATAACGCTTGCCACCTACGTATTACCGCGGCTGCTGGCACGTAGTTAGCCGTGGCTTTCTGGTTAAATACCGTCACTATCTGAACAGTTACTCTCAGATAC